>NZ_LPNP01000058.1:0-471634 GCF_019266045.1 Rhodococcus sp. MH15 | reverse complement strand
CATTACGGTGTGTCACAGGGTTGGTCCTTCTTGGTCGAGAACGGCTATTTCGCAATTCCCATTCTCGCGCCGAGGACCAGCCCGTCTACTTCAGTCCCGCGTCAGCAACGTCCGTACCCGCAACATCTAGACCTTCCGATCAGGTTGATTCTTGTTGATATCAAGCTTTCGGTCGACGTTATCGTATTGACGTCGGACGGCCCGTATCATTCTTTAATGGCTCGCTGTCACGTGTCGCGACTGCTGAATCGATGATGACCAAGCGCGGTGATGGCATCTGCTTGTCGGCCGTCGAGGAACTGGCGGCAACTCGAAAACATCTGCCAAGTCGGACCAGCGTTTTAGGGTGGAGAGAACGGTGATGTAGTAGATTGTGCTGATGTCCACATCAGCCCCACATCCTCGTTACGCAGACGGCGCGGTCTCTCCTCAGCGGCATCCGGATATCTTAAACAAGCTGGAAATACTAGCGAGGGAATACCCTGTTAGTCTCGATCACCGAAAGGCTTTTCAAAAGCTGGGGTCGGAATACGTCTATGCACGTCAGTTGATGGGTGAAGAGGTTTATAGAAAGACGTGGATTGTACTGCTTCGATTTTCGCGTAGTATTGAAGATAGATTTGGAATTAGCGCCGAAGTGCTAATTGTTTACACTCCGCATCATGATTTGCAGATCCGCACACCTGCTTTATGTGACGATATACTCACATATCTGCCCGAAGATCGAAAGAACGTAACGAAATGGATTCGATATCTATGGGCCCCCGATGTGAGGCTCGATACGAAACTGGAGGACTTCAGTTCCACCGCGATGATCTACCTCCCGCTCTCAAAGTTGGATTCGCCTGGAGCTGACGAGAATTTGATTAAAGATATCGCGAAGAGGATTCATTCCAAGGACTTGTATGCCCAGCATGGATCTGTGACTGGCGATCAATTTTTCGGCAGGAAGATGTTGCTAAACTCGATTGAATCCAATATTAGGATGCAACAAATACCCGCATTGTTCGGTATGCGAAAAACCGGAAAGACATCCATATTAAAAGAACTGGAGCGCCAAAATAAAAAACGGTCGAGAGAGGGGGCGACTCGATTTGTCTATGTATATCAGGACTTAGAGGATGTGCCAGAGATCGAGTTCGGCAATCCAGTTACGTCATTGCTTCCGGATTTCGCGGAGAAGATTCGATCGAGACTTCACGAGAATGGATTTCGCACGCAAGAACTCGCCGAATTAAATGATTCTTGTGATCTTCTTGATTTTAAACGTGCATTGCAAAAAATACTGTCCCATCCGTCGAGTCGAGATTTGCACTTGGTTTTAATTCTCGATGAAATTGAGCACCTTTGTCCACCAGGTGCAGATACGGCAGGCGCAACAAGCACATCGACGCTGATTCCACAATTTTTCGGTGTGCTCAGAAAATTAGTGCAAGAAACTCGTCCCACAGAGAATGTGCAGTCAACAGGGGCGCTCAGCTTGGTTCTTGCCGGGTTGGCAAGCGCGTCGGTCGAGTCTCGCGAGTTATACGGACGCGAAAATCCTCTATTCAATTTTGCAAAACCGTACTACGTCAGCCCGTTTGACAAAGGAGAAACTGACGATTTGTTGCGGGTTCTTGGTCGACGTCAAGGTGTAGAGTGGGATAATCGCGCGGTGGATATGGTTCAGGCCGAGACCGGGGGGCATGTGGTGCTTGTCCGAGAGCTTGCGTCCCTCACGGTAAATCGATCTTCCGGTGAAAATCTCGACATCGTAAGGATCTTGGAATCGGATGTAATTGATTGTCTACCCAAATATCGGCGTGTAGTTGCAGCACAGATCGAGCAGATATTGCAGCATATCAAGAAATACTACAATACTGAATGGTCGTTGATTGAGTTGTTGATGGACAATGCCGACCAACCCTTTTTCGAATATGTTGAATGCTACCCGGCTGAGGTTAACAGGTTGGAGAACCTTGGAATTTTAGAACTGTCGAGTGGTGAGTGGCACGCCACTCAATTGTTGAAACTTGGCTGGAATACTGGTCCGGCGAAATTACTGGAAGCAAAGACGAAGAATGACGAATCGCGAGAAATCGTAGCTCTGGTCTCGCTAGGTGAATCGATAAACTTGGAATTCAAATCATCATTCTCGGCGGTCATTGGGTCTAGCGGGAATGTAAGAGATGTTGTGGATTCCTTTATTAAAGTTATTATCTCATTCTTCAATTCAAATGGTGGGACAATACTAGGCGGAGTTGATGACGATGGCATTATTTTAGGTATCGGTCCGGACCTAGCCGCCCATGGGCAATCGCTGGACCGCCTGACTCTTGCTATTCAAAGTAAGTTGAATTCGGCGATTGGGTCGAGTTTGGGATCGAGGGTTTCGATCAGTTTCCCTCAGGTGAATGGGGTTTTTATAATTCGTTGCGTGGTCCCCGCCGCAAGTGACCCAGTCTGGCCCATGACTAGTATTGCTGGCAAGAATGACGTATTGTTTGTCCGGCAAAGCGCTAATACGCAGGCGCTTAATGCGAGGGAAACCGCCGACTATATTAAATACCGTTTTTCGAGGAGTTGATTTTTGCTCAAGTAAACGATTCGAATCTTGATGTCAAGTGATTTCAGTGGCGCAACTTAGGCTCGCTTATCGCAATGGTCTAGTCGATTTTCGGTTTTGGCGAATGGTTTTGTCATCTTGTGAACCTTCATGTCATGTAGGTACATCCGGTTTGCAATATCAAATTGTGGAAAAGCATACGTCTCGAACCGGGTGTACGCGCACTTCGGCGGCGCTGAGTGTTGATCGTCTGACCTGGGTAGTGCTCGTCTGCGGGGTGAATCGGACTCCGCGGACTATCTTCCGGGTCGGGCTTGAGGGCGGCGCGATCCGTGACTCGCAGGTTTAACAAGTGGGCTGTGTCCGACTCTGGCGCTAGACTTCGAAGTATCGAGGCTCACGAGTCGAGTGGGCTGATCGGACCAGAAAGCAGGCCATATTCACCACGTGAGTGAACACAGTGAACTCGACGGGAACCGTGTAACCACCATCACCGAGCGCGCTCTGCCCGCAGAGCGCACCGTCCGTTCGAGTATGGATCTGGCGCCGGAGACCGTGCGTCAAATCCTGGGGGCGACGGACGAGAATCTCACCGCGATCGAACGTGAGCTTCGTGCCGACATTCATGTACGTGGCGGAACCATCTCCTTGTCGGGGACGGCTGCAGACGTGGCGCTGGCAGAACGTGTGTTCAGTGAATTGGCGTCGCTGGCCGGTCGGGGGCAGCCCATTGCCCCGGACGCTGTTCGACGAACCATCGGCATGCTCACCAACGAGGTCGGCGAGTCTCCGGCCGAGGTGCTCTCCCTCGACATTCTTTCGCGTCGGGGCAAGACGATTCGGCCGAAGACCCTCAACCAGAAACGCTACGTCGACGCCATCGACGAGAACACCATCGTGTTCGGAGTCGGCCCGGCCGGTACCGGCAAGACCTACCTCGCCATGGCCAAGGCCGTTCAGGCGTTGCAGGCCAAGCAGGTCTCTCGGATCATCTTGACCAGGCCGGCAGTCGAGGCCGGGGAGCGACTGGGCTTTCTGCCCGGCACGCTGCACGAGAAGATCGATCCGTATCTCCGCCCGCTGCACGACGCATTGCACGACATGATGGATCCCGAGGCGATTCCGAAGTTGATGCAGGCCGGAGTCATCGAGGTCGCTCCGCTCGCCTACATGCGTGGCCGGACGCTCAACGACGCCTTCATCATCTTGGACGAAGCGCAGAACACCACGGCCGAGCAGATGAAGATGTTCCTGACCCGCCTCGGGTTCGGTTCCAAAATCGTGGTCACCGGAGACGTGACCCAGGTCGATCTGCCGGGCGGGGCCCGTTCGGGTCTGCGCGCGGCATCCGAAATCCTCACCGGGATCGACGATATTCATTTCGCCACTCTCGACAGCAGCGACGTCGTACGTCATCGGCTGGTCTCTCACATCGTCGACGCTTACGAGCGTCACGAATCGGATCGGTCCGGCGAGTTGGCGGTCGGAAACCGGGCGCAGCGCCGCGCTGCACATGCTCATTCACCGCGACGGTAGGCTGAGCGACGCATCAACCCCTACTTTTCCCAGGAAAGAGCGTCGCACATGAGCATCGAGGTCTCGAACGAATCGGGCATGGACATCTCCGAACCGGAGTTGATCAGCGTTGCCCGTTTCGTGATCGCTCGGATGGATGTCCATCCGGCGGCCGAGCTGTCGATGGTTCTCGTCGACTCTGCGACGATGGCGGATCTGCACGTTCGCTGGATGGACCTGCCGGGTCCGACCGACGTCATGTCGTTCCCGATGGACGAACTCGAGCCGGGTGGCCGTCCCGATTCCCCCGAGCCGGGGCCGTCGATGCTCGGCGACATCGTGCTGTGTCCGTCTTTTGCCGCGGATCAGGCTGACAAGGCCGGGCATTCACTGGCTCACGAACTTGCCCTCCTGACCGTCCACGGTGTGTTGCACCTTCTCGGCTACGACCACGCGGAGCCGGAAGAGGAGAAGGAGATGTTCGGCTTGCAGAACAGCCTCCTCGAAGAGTGGTACGAAGACCTTCGCCGTATCGACCGCGAAGCAGCACTGGCCGAACGCGATCAGAAGCTGCTCGGCAAGACCGGTTTCGTCGACGGAGTGGACCAATAACAGTTATCCGGGGGTTCTGTAGTGAGTAGCGCCATAGCGCTCTTTGTTCTGGCGATTGCTCTTGTCCCGGTCGGTGGTGTGCTCGCGGCCGTCGACTCGGCGCTCAACACCATTTCGTCGGCGCGGATCGACGAGATGGCAAAGGAAGAGCGAGCCGGCGCCGCGCGAGTGCAACGCATCCTGACCGATCGTCCGCGATACGTGAATCTGATGGTCCTGCTTCGCATTTTGTGCGAGATCACGGCCACCGTCGTACTCGTGGGCGGCCTGATCGACGTCCTCTCGCTGGGCTGGGCACTGACCGTCACCGCGGTGATCATGGTTCTCGTCTCGTACGTGGTCATCGGCGTCGGACCGAGAACGCTTGGGCGCCAACATGCGTACTCCATCGCGATGGCCGCGTCGCTGCCACTGCTGTGGATCGGGGTTCTGCTCGGGCCGATCAGTCGCGTCCTGATCCTCGTGGGTAACGCATTGACCCCGGGTAAGGGCTTCCGCAACGGCCCGTTCGCGTCGGAAATCGAGTTGCGTGAACTCGTGGACATGGCGCAGGAACGTGGCGTCGTGGCCGACGAAGAACGCCGAATGATCCAGTCCGTCTTCGAACTCGGAGACACGTCGGCGCGCGAGGTGATGGTGCCCCGCACCGACATGGTGTGGATCGAGAACGACAAGAATGCCGGGCAGGCAACGTCGTTGGCCGTCCGCAGTGGTCACTCGCGCCTGCCGGTCATCGGGGAGAACGTCGACGACGTGCTCGGTGTCGTCTACCTGAAGGATCTGGTCAAGCAGACCTACCACCTGCCCGACGGCGGCCGGAACGTCAACGTCTGCGACGTCATGCGGCCCGCCGTCTTCGTTCCCGACTCGAAGCCGCTCGACAGCTTGCTGGCCGAGATGCAGCGCGACCGCAACCACATGGCGATACTCGTCGACGAGTACGGCGGAATCGCCGGGCTCGTCACGATCGAGGACGTCATCGAAGAGATCGTCGGTGAGATCGCCGACGAGTACGACGAGGACGAGACGCCGCCCATCGAGGATCTCGGTGACGGAATGTTCCGCGTATCCGCGAGACTTCCCATCGAAGACCTCGGTGAATTGTTCGATCTCGAACTCGAACTCGACGAGGTGGAGACCGTCGGCGGGCTGATCGGATACGTACTCGGCCGAGTGCCACTTCCCGGTTCCGAAGTGGAGTACGACGGTTTGATCCTGCGCGGCGAGGGAACCAATACGGGCCGAGGCCGGGTACGCATCAGCACGGTGTTCGTGCAGCGCATCCCGCCGTCCGAAGACGAAGAGACAGAAGACACCGATGACTGAGCGAGAGTTCAGCGAGGAGCAGTTATGAGCAAGAACGAATTCCGGTCAGGCTTCGTGTGTTTCGTGGGTCGACCCAATACGGGCAAGTCCACGCTGACCAACGCGTTGGTCGGCAGCAAGATCGCGATCACGTCCTCGCGCCCGCAGACGACGCGCCACACGATTCGCGGCATCGTTCACCGCGAGCATGCGCAGCTGATCCTGGTGGACACCCCTGGACTGCACAAGCCCCGCACTTTGCTCGGGCAGCGCCTCAATGACCTGGTTCGCGACACGTACTCCGAGGTCGACGTCATCTGCCTGTGCATCCCGGCCGACGAGGCCATCGGGCCCGGAGACCGCTGGATCGTGCAGCAGGTCCGTCAGATGGCGCCCAAGACCAAGCTTGTCGGCATCGTGACCAAGATCGACAAGGTCAGCCGCGACGCCGTCGGAAAGCAGTTGCTCGCGCTGTCCACCCTGCTCGGCCCCGAATCCGAGGTCGTTCCGGTGTCCGCGAAGTCGGGTGAACAGGTCGAGATCCTGGTCGACGTCCTCGCCGGTCTGATGGACGAGGGCCCGGCCTTCTACCCGGACGGGGAACTGACGGACGAGCCCGAAGAGGTGCTCATGGCCGAACTGATCCGTGAGGCTGCGCTCGAGGGGCTCGGCGAAGAATTGCCGCACTCCCTGGCTGTGGTGATCGAGGAGGTCATCCCGCGCGAGGGACGCACCGAGAAGCAGGGCGAGATGCTCGACGTGCATGCACTGCTCTACGTCGAGCGGCCCAGTCAGAAGGGCATCGTCATCGGTAAGGGCGGAGCGCGTCTGCGGGAAGTCGGTACCAGTGCGCGCCTGCAGATCGAGAAGCTGCTCGGTGTGCGGATCTTCCTGGAGCTGCACGTCAAGGTCGCCAAGGACTGGCAGCGCGACCCGAAGCAGCTCGGCCGGCTGGGCTTCTAGGGCCGGAGGACCCTGAGGATCGCCGCGCCGATGTCCTGCTCGTCGACGCCGGTGGCCAGGCGTCGGAGTTGGAGGCCGGTGATGACGGCGACGAGCGTCGATGCAATCGACTCCGGATCAGGTACACCGAGTGCCGTCAGAATCGTGACGGTCAAATCGTCGTAGGCGGCGAAGCATTCGACGGCGACTTCGTGGAGTTCGTGGTCGCGCCCGGCGGCGATGTACATCTCGAACGGCGCGATCCGCTCGGCCGAGAACGAAAGATCTCGCGTCACCTTTTCGGCTATTGCCGCGGCGTCCTCGACGCTCAGACCTTTGTCGCGGTACTCCTCGGCCAAGGCGCGCAGGCGCGTCGTCTCGTCGGTCACGAAACGAGACAGCGCGGCCCGCAGCATGTCCGACTGGCTGGCGAAGTGATACGTGATCGATCCGAGTGAGACGCCGGCCTGCGCGGCGATGCGCCGGTTGCTCACACCCGGGATGCCGTCGGTACCGACGACGTGCAGAACGGCGTCGAGTATTCGCGCGCGGACGTCCCGGTTACTCATCGAGTCACCACCACGGCTCGGGGCGGACCTGATCCCAACGCAGGACCGATTCCAATTGTGAAGCGAGGGAGACCAACAGAGGTTCGGTGTTCTCGTTGCCCATCAACTGCGCACCGATGGGAAGGCCGGTGTTGCTGAATCCGGCCGGTACGTTGACCGAGGGCCAGCCGAGGACGTTCCACGGCCACGCGTACGGGCAGGCGCCGGTCATGACCTTGTCTGTGTCCCAGCCACCGATGCCGTCGATCGCGGTCGCCATGATCGGTGGAGTTGCAGTCGTGGGTGCCAGGACGACGTCGTAGGTGTCGAAGATCGCTCCGATCCGCTTTCGCATCCGTGGCTCGGCCGCGCGGGCCGCGCGCAGAGGTGCGCCGCGAAGTAGCTTGCCGTTCTGGGCATTTCCGCGTGTTCTGGCATCGACCAGTTTCGGGTCGGGAACGCGTCCGAGCCAGTCGTGGACCCCGACGAGTGAGCGGGGCAGAAAGTTCAGGCCGAAGATCAGGCCGTATGCGGGATCGTCGACGACGACGTGGTGTCCGAGTTCCCGCAGCGTGTCGGCGATCGAATGCACGGCCAGGCGCACTTCCGGGTCCAGCTTCACGGGAGTGGCGGTGAACGGATTGCGAAGGGAAAGCGCGATTTTCAGTTTTCCGGGGTCGCGTCCCACCGCGTCGCTGACGGTGACCGGTGTCGGCTTGTGGAGGTCGCCGTCATGGTTGCCGGCAGCGACGTCGAGCAGCAGTGCCGCGTCGGCGACGGTGCGAGCGAGCGGTCCGTTGACCGTCAGGCCGTAGAACGCTTCGGCGTCGGGCCAGGTTGAGATGCGCCCGCGCTGCGGTTTGATTCCGACGAGGTTGGTCCAGGCCGCAGGGATTCGGATGGAACCGGCACCGTCGGAACCGATTCCGGCGCTGACCAATCCGGCGGCGACGGCCGCGGCGGTGCCGCCCGACGATCCGCCTGGAGTGTGGTGACGCGACCACGGATTGCGCGTGTAACCGAAGGCTGAACCGCTCGTGAGCGGCCACTGGCCCAATTCCGGACTGTTGGTCTTGCCCACGATCACTGCGCCGGCGTCGCGGAGGCGTCGAATCATCTCCGAGTCCTCGGTCTTGGCCGGGAAATCGCCAGGGCAACCGAAGGCCGTGGGTTCGCCGGTGATGTCGACGTCGTCCTTCACTGCGATCGGCACACCGAGCAGCGGCAGACGCTCGCCGCGTGCGAGACGTCTGTCGGCCTCGGCAGCTTCCTCGAGTGCCTTCTCTCCCCGCACGATCTTGAACGCATTGAGGTGAGGCTGAGTGGCCTCGATCCGGCTCAGCGTTGCCTCGGTGGCCGCGACGGACGAGGTGGCGCCCGAGGCCAGACTCGCAACCTGGTCGACAAGACCGGGGGCGAGATCGTGGTCGGTTCGAGAAGTCATCAGGTTCCCTTCGCAAAACTGTTCGTTCGAACGAACAGTAACTTGTTTCAGTATTAGTGAACTTCGGTTTCGCGTCAAGATCGCGTCAAGACGCCAGGTCAGTGCGTAAGCGGATCGTCAGAGACGCGGAATCGGCCTTTCCGGAGGTCGAAGCTGAGAGAGCGCATCCGGTCGAGGGCGACCGCGCGTCATGGCTGCGATGCACAGCAGCACGGCAAAAGATTTCGAAGAGGGAAGCTCATGGCCGATCTGGCCTACGTTGCTCTGATTCTCGGCGGTTTTCTCGTGTGCGCGCTGGTACTGCGCGCCCTACAGGCGAGCGCTCCCAAATGACGGTTGCCGGTGTGGTCAGCGTGGTTCTGATCGCCGTCGCCGCGGCATTGGTCATTTACCTGCTCGTTGCACTCGTAGATCCTGAGAGGTTCTGATGTCGCCCGCTCTTGCAGCCGGCCTGCAGATCGCTTTTGTCCTCGTCGTTCTGGCAATCGCCTACGTCCCGGTGGGCGACTACATGGCGCGTGTTTACTCGTCGACGCGAGATCTTCGGGTCGAGAGTGTGATCTACCGCGTCGGTCGGATCGACTCCAGGGCCGAGCAGACGTGGTACGGCTACGCCGCAAGCGTTCTCGGATTCTCGCTGGCCAGCGCATTGTTCCTGTACTTCCTGCAACGGATTCAGGGAGTACTGCCGCTGAGTGACGGTCTGTCCGGGGTCAGTCCTGCCGTTGCGTTCAACACCGCGATTTCGTTTGTGGCGAACACCAACTGGCAGTCGTACACGCCGGAAACGACGATGAGCAACTTCGTTCAGCCCGTCGGTCTGGCGGTGCAGAACTTCGTCTCGGCAGCGGTCGGCATGGCGGTGGCCATCGCATTGGTTCGCGGCTTCATTCGGGTGGCCAGGGGCGGCGAGATCGGCAACTTCTGGGTCGATCTGACGCGTGGTTCTCTGCGCATCCTCCTCCCGTTCTCCTTCGTGATCGCCCTGATCCTGTTGAGCCAGGGAGTGATCCAGTCGTTCCACAGCGGTTTCGCCTCCACCGGCCTCGACGGCAATGCGGTCACCAATGCACTGGCCCCCGTCGCGTCCCAGGAAGCGATCAAGGAACTCGGCACCAACGGTGGCGGGATCTTGGCTGCCAACTCGGCGCACCCGTTCGAGAACCCCACCCCGTTGAGCAATGTCGTCGAGATCCTGGCGATTCTGTTGATTCCGGTCTGCCTCACCCGAACGTTCGGAACTCTCGTCGGGGATCGTAGGCAAGGCCTCACCCTGCTGGCAGTGATGGGAATCCTGTGGAGCGGGCTGCTCGCAGTCACGCTCGCTGCCGAATCCGGCGCACGCGGTGTTGCCGCCACAGCAGCTGGTTCGATGATGGAGGGCAAGGAAGTTCGCTTCGGAATCCCCGGATCGGCGTTGTTCGCGGTGGCGACCACGGGAACGTCGACGGGCGCGGTGAACTCGGCCCACGACAGCATGTCACCCCTCGGCGGCGGCGCGGTCCTGCTCAACATGTTGCTCGGCGAAATTGCGCCAGGTGGAGTCGGAACCGGCCTCTACGGGATTCTTGTGCTGGCATTGATCGCAGTGTTCGTCGGCGGACTGCTGGTCGGTCGCACGCCCGAATATCTCGGCAAGAAGTTGGGTCGACGCGAGATCACCCTTGCGGCGCTGTCGATTCTGGTCATGCCCGCGCTGGTCTTGATCGGTACCGCCATCACCGTCATCCTCGGTTCGACCACCGGTTATCAAGGCAACGGGGGAGATCCGGGCACGCCGGGATCGATCCACGGGTTCAGTGAGGTGCTTTACGCCTTCGCCTCCGCCTCCAACAACAACGGCAGCGCCTTCGGCGGTCTGACGGTCACCAGCGACTGGTTCCAGTCGTCTCTCGGAATCTGCATGCTTCTCGGCCGTTTCCTGCCGATCATCTTCGTTCTCGCTTTGGCCGGTGCTCTTGCCTCGCAGAAGAAGGTGTCGCCGACGGCCGGCACCCTCCCGACGTCCGGACCGATGTTCACCGGTTTGTTGACCGGCACCGTCGTTCTTGTTGCTGCACTTACATTCTTCCCGGCCCTCGCGCTGGGCCCGCTAGCGGAGGCTCTTCAATGACCGTGCGTATCAGTGAGAAACCCGTGGTAGCGCAAGACGCTGCCGACAAGGTTGATCCAGGGCAGTCCCGTCAAGTACACGCAGGCGTTTTCAACCCGCGGCAGATGATCACCGCGTTGCCGGGGGCCGTGCGCAAACTCGACCCACGCCACCTCGCCCGAAACCCGGTCATGTTCGTGGTGTTCGTCGGTTCCGTCATCACCACTGTCATGGCGATCGCCGATCCCTCGGTGTTCTCCTGGGTGATCACCCTGTGGCTCTGGTTCACGGTGATCTTCGCGAACCTCGCCGAATCCGTGGCCGAAGGGCGCGGCAAGGCGCAGGCGGCGAGCCTGCGAAAGGTGAAGCAGGACACCACAGCACATCGGATCACGATGAGCGGTGCGATCGAATCGGTTTCCGGCACCGAACTGGTGGTCGGCGATCGGGTGATAGTGGTTGCCGGCGAGGTCATCCCCGGCGACGGCGACGTGGTCGAAGGTATTGCCTCCGTAGACGAATCGGCGATCACCGGTGAATCCGCGCCGGTGGTCCGTGAATCCGGTGGTGACCGGTGCGCCGTCACCGGTGGTACGACGGTTCTCTCGGACCGCATCGTCGTGGAAATCACCGCAGCACCGGGCAGTTCGTTCGTGGACCGGATGATCGCGCTCGTCGAGGGTGCTTCACGTCAGAAGACACCCAACGAGATTGCGCTCAACATCCTGCTCGCGTCGTTGACCGTCATCTTCCTCCTCGCCGTCGTAGCCATCGGCCCGATGGGCTTGTACGCGGGGCACGAGCAGGATCCGATCAAGCTGATCGCACTTCTCGTCTGCCTGATCCCGACGACCATCGGAGCGCTGCTCTCGGCGATCGGTATCGCGGGCATGGACCGCCTCGTCCAGCGCAATGTTCTCGCGATGTCGGGACGCGCGGTGGAAGCTGCGGGCGACATCGACACCCTGTTGATGGACAAGACCGGAACCATCACTTTCGGTAACCGCCGGGCCACCGCACTCCATCCGGCGCCCGGTGTATCCGCCGACGATCTTGCTGCGGCAGCTCGCTTGTCGAGCCTGGCCGACGGAACTCCCGAGGGACGGAGCATCGTCGAGCTGTGCGCAGCGGATTTCGGTCTCGCTGCCGAGCCGACGCTGGACGAGGAACGCGCCGAGTTCGTTCCGTTCACGGCACAAACCCGGATGAGCGGACTCGACCACTCCGGACGCCAAATCCGAAAGGGTGCAGCGGATGCGGTGATGAACTGGGTCGTCAGTGGTGGTGGACACGCGGAGACCGCGGTGACCGACACCGTGGGCGACATCGCCCAAGCCGGCGGAACGCCGCTGGTAGTTGCCGTCAAGCAAGGTGAGAGTACCTCGATCCTCGGCGTGATCGCGTTGTCCGACGTCGTCAAGCCGGGAATGGCTGACAGGTTCGCCGAACTCCGGGCGATGGGTATTCGCACGATCATGATCACCGGCGACAATCCGTTGACCGCGAAGGCGATTGCCGACGAGGCGGGCGTCGACGACTTCATGGCGGAGGCCACCCCGGAAGACAAACTGGCCCTGATCCGGAAGGAACAGGAAGGCGGACGTCTCGTCGCGATGACAGGTGACGGGACCAATGATGCTCCCGCCCTTGCCCAGGCGGATGTCGGGGTCGCGATGAACACGGGAACCTCGGCAGCCAAAGAGGCCGGCAACATGGTCGATCTCGATTCCGATCCCACCAAGCTGATCGAGGTGGTGGAAATCGGCAAGCAATTGCTGATCACCCGCGGCGCGTTGACCACATTCTCGTTGGCGAACGACCTGGCGAAGTATTTCGCAATCCTGCCGGCCTTGTTCAGCGGCATCTACCCGCAGCTGGACGCGTTGAACATCATGCGTCTCGCCACCCCCGAATCGGCGATCGTCTCGGCCGTGATCTTCAACGCCTTGGTGATCATCGGTTTGATTCCGTTGGCACTCAAGGGTGTTCGATACCGACCGTCGACGGCATCGCAGTTGCTCGGACGCAACCTGCTCGTCTACGGTCTCGGCGGTGTGATCACACCGTTCGTCGGTATCTGGTTGATCGATCTCGTCGTACGTTTGATTCCTGGAATTGGGTGACCTGACATGCGTTTCACTATCGGTTTTGCCAAACAGGTGTGGGCGGGTTTGCTCGTATTGCTCGCGCTCACCGTCGTTCTCGGTGTGGTCTATCCCGCCGCGGTGTGGGGTGTCAGCCGGATCAGTTCCGGATCTGCCGAAGGCTCACCGGTCACCGATGCCGCCGGTTGCGTGGTCGGCAGTGCCTGGGTGGGTGTCGATCCGCAGGTCGCCGAAGGGCAGCAGGACCCGTTCTTCCACAATCGTGTTGTCGGATCCGTTTCGGACGAGGATCCGTTTGCCACCGGTGATCCCGCGGCGGCACTGCCGTCCAACCAGGGGCCGAGCAGCGAGATTCTGGCCGGATTCGTCATCGAGCGCCGGGCAGCCATCGCGGCACGTGAGGGCGTCGACCCGGCATCGGTTCCCGTCGACGCAGTCACCGGTTCGGGCTCGGGTATCGATCCCCACATCAGTCCGGCGTACGCCGAACTGCAGGTCGCGAGGGTGGCGGCCAACAACGGCATCTCGGAAGACCAGGTGCGGGACTTGGTGGCCGAGCACACCGACGGTCGGCAACTCGGATTTCTCGGAGCCGAGCGAGTCAACGTACTGGAATTGAACCTGGCACTCGGATTGACGGCACCTACGTGTGCTGCGCCGACGACTGGTGGATGATTGTCACGTGAGTTCTTCGGAGAAGGTCGGTCAATCTTTCGGTAGGGCACGCAAACGTGGTGAATTGCGTATCTACCTCGGCGCTGCGCCCGGCGTCGGAAAGACCTTCGCGATGCTCGGTGAGGCTCATCGGCGTCGAGATCGTGGCTGTGACGTGGTCGCGGCCGTCGTGGAGACACACGGCCGCGCCCGCACCGCGGCGCAGATCGGAGACCTCGAAATAGTGCCGCCCAAGCTGGTGGATTATCGCGGAACACGGATGCCGGAACTGGACGTCGAGGCCGTGTTGGCTCGGCGTCCGGCCCTTGTCCTGGTGGACGAGTTGGCACATACCAACACGCCAGGGAGCAAGAATCACAAGCGCTGGCAGGACGTACAGGAACTGCTCGAAGCCGGGATCGACGTTCTGTCCACGGTCAACGTGCAACACCTCGAAAGCCTCAACGACGTTGTCGCGCACATCACCGGCGTGGTTCAGCAGGAGACGGTTCCGGATGCGGTAGTGCGTAGTGCGGCGCAGGTCGAGCTGGTCGACATCACCCCGGAGGCGCTGCGCCGCAGACTTTCTCACGGAAACGTGTATTCACCGGAACGGGTCGATGCGGCCTTGGGCAATTACTTCAGACGCGGAAACCTCACGGCGCTACGCGAACTGGCTCTGCTGTGGGTGGCCGATCAGGTGGACGCCGCACTGGCGAAATACCGGGCCGAGAACAAGATCACCGATACCTGGGAAGCGCGCGAGCGTGTCGTCGTTGCCGTGACCGGGGGACCGGAGTCGGAAACCCTGGTACGACGCGCATCTCGAATCGCGTCGAAGTCGAGCGCCGAGCTGATGGTGGTCCACGTCGTACGCGGTGACGGACTCACCGGTGTCTCGGCCCCCGAGATGGGCAAGGTGCGCGCGTTGGCTGTCGGAGTCGGCGCCACGCTTCACACTGTTGTCGGTGACGACGTACCGTCGGCGCTCCTCGAGTTCGCGCGTGAGGAGAACGCCACACAGTTGGTGCTGGGAACGTCGCGGCGTTCCCGCCTGGCTCGCATCCTCGACGAGGGGATCGGCGCTGCGGTGGTTCAGCAGTCCGGTGGTATCGACGTTCACATGGTCACGCACGAGGAAGCGACGGCGCGACGACGCATTTCGGTGCTGGGGCGCTCGGAGCGCCGGGTCCTGTCGTGGATTGCGGCGATCGTCGTGCCTTCGCTCGCGGCCGCGATCATGGGTCTCGTCGACCGAATCTCCGGGGTCAACGGCGAGAACGCGCTGTTCTTCGTCGTGGTCGTTCTGGTCGCCCTCCTCGGCGGCGTCGGCCCGGCGATATTGTCGGCCCTGATCTCGGGACTGCTGCTCAATTACTTCTTCACCGATCCGCGGTACAGCTTCACCATCGCCGAACCTGACAACTTCATCACCACTGTCGTGCTGTTGATCGTGGCTGTGGCAGTTGCCGTTCTGGTCGACGCCGCAGCAAAGCGCGCCCGCGAGGCGAAGCGCGCATCCGAGGAAGCCGAACTGCTCACACTGTTCGCGGGATCAGTTCTCCGCGGAGCGGATCTGTCGACACTTCTGGCGAAGGCACTCGAAATCTATCGCCAGCGAGGGGTTTCCGTCATTCATCACGACGACGGAGTCATCGCCGCCGTGGGTACGCAGCCGCCGACCACGGACGACGAAGCGGATACGGTCTGTGAGGTCAACGACGGGGAATACGCGCTGTTGTTGGCTGGGCCCGACCTGAGTGCGCGGGATCGACGAGTGCTGACGGTGGTGGCTCACCAAGCAGTTGGGATGATCCGCCAGGAGAAACTGACAGTCGAGGCGAGCAAGGCTGCCGCGCTCACCGAGGCTGATCAACTGCGTCGAGCCCTGCTGTCAGCGGTAAGCCATGACCTGCGAACGCCTCTCGCCGGAGTGAAGGCGGCGGTGTCGAGTCTGCGCAGCGACGACATCGAGTTCTCGGCCGAAGACACCGCTGAATTGTTGGCAACCATCGAGGAGTCGGCGGATCAGTTGACGGCGCTGGTCGGGAACTTGCTCGACTCGTCCCGACTTGCCGCCGGGGTGGTGAAACCCACGCTGCGGCCGGTGTATCTGGACGAGGTGGTTCACCGCGCGTTGCTGGGCCTCGGCATCGGTGGACGCTCGGATTCGCGGGCTCGAAGTGTAGTCGTCGACGTGGGTACCGTTGCAGTGCAAGCAGATCAAGGTCTGCTCGAGCGGGTGATTGCGAACATCGTCGACAACGCTCTGCGCTACGGGGGAGAAACCCCGGTGCGCGTCGGGGCGGCGCAACTCGGTGATCGTGTGGTGATCAGTGTTGCCGATACGGGCCCAGGTGTTCCGCGAGGTGAGGCCGAAACGATGTTCCAGCCGTTCCAACGGATGGGAGATCGCGACAACACCGGCGGAGTGGGCCTCGGACTTTCCGTGGTGCGCGGATTTGTCGATGCGATGGGCGGAACGGTCAGCGCCACAGACACACCTGGTGGGGGATTGACGATGATCGTGGAGTTGGCTGCGGCCGGTACGAATGGGAATGGATCATGAGTCGAATCCTGGTAGTGGACGACGAACCGCAGATTCTGCGAGCTCTGCGTATCAATCTTTCGGTGCGCGGGTACGAGGTGGTGACCGCGTCGACGGGCGCCGGTGCCTTGCGGGCTGCTGCCGAGCGTCCACCGGACGTCGTGGTACTCGATCTCGGACTGCCCGACATGGACGGCACCGAAGTGCTTGCCGGCCTGCGTGGCTGGTGCACGGCGCCGGTCATCGTGCTGTCGGCGCGCACGGATTCCGCGGACAAGGTCGAGGCTCTCGACGCCGGTGCGGACGACTACGTCACCAAGCCCTTCGGGATGGACGAGTTTCTGGCCCGCGTGCGCGCTGCGGCGAGGCGGGGAACCTCCGCGGCGGACACTTCGGAACCGTCGGTCGAGACCGCGTCCTTCACGGTGGACTTGGCTGCGAAAACAGTGAGTCGGCGCGGTGAACAGGTGCATCTGACTCCGACCGAGTGGGGCATGCTCGAGATGCTTGTGCGCAACCGCGGAAAGCTGGTCGGGCAGAAGGAGTTGCTTCGGGAAGTGTGGGGACCGGCGTACGACACCGAGACCCACTATCTACGTGTCTACCTGGCTCAACTTCGTCGGAAGCTCGAGGATGACCCGGCGAACCCCAAACATCTGATCACCGAGGCAGGAATGGGTTATCGATTCGTGGTGTGAGAAGCCAGGTCAGAGCACAACTACCAATTTGCCACGTGCCGTACCGGCTTCCATCTTGGCATGTGCTCGCGCGATGTCCTCGAACGCGAACACCTCGTCGATCGGTACCACCGCCTCGCCTGACGCCACAGCGGAGAGGAAGTCTTGCAGTACGTCGGCAGGCAGGTCGGACGCGTCCCCACCGTACGAGGTCAATCGCACTCCGCGTGGAATGTAGTCGATCGGATAAAAGTCTTTGACTGTCCACTCGTTGGACAGCATTCCCGTGAAACACACGGTGCCGTGAACGCGGGTCGCGCGCAACGTGTCGGGAAGTGTTGGTGTTCCGACCAATTCGAGGGCCAGATCAACACCGCCCGGGAGGATGTCTCGAACCTGGCCGGCCACAGCACCGTCGTCGACGATAACGTGGTCAACCCCGATCGCGGTCAACGACGACGCTTTGTTCGCATCTCGGGTGGTCGCAAGGACAGTGAGTCCCCACTGCTTCGCCAGGACTGCGGTTGCCATCCCGACCGAGGAGGTTCCTCCCCGGATCAACAGGGATTGACCGGATTTCGCGTCCAGTCCTACCGTCAGCGAGCCGTAGGACGTCTGCAGCATCTCGGGAACAGCTCCCACTGTCGACCAGTCCAGTTCGCTCGAGAAGGGAACGACCTGACTGACGGGAACGCACGTGTACTCGGCATAACCGCCGTCGAACGTCCTCCCCATCCCACCCATCATGGCGGCGACTTGCCGGCCTTCGGTGAGCTCCCCGCCGGGGCAGTTCACCACTTCGCCGACGGCCTCGATGCCCAGCACCCTCGGGAATGTCACGCCTTCGGCGAGGCCGAGGCGGGTGTGAAGTTCGGATCGATTGAGGCCGAAAGCCTTCACCCGGACCAGTACCCAGCCCGCAATCGGCACGGGTATCGGAATCACTCTGATAGTCAATGCTTCTGGCGGGCCGGGGGCGTCGAGCACGATTGCGCGCATTGTGTCGGTCATGCTTTTTCCTTCGTGGTCGGTGTCAGGATTCGGTTGGCTTCACGCAGCGTGGCCAGTGTGGCGCCGAACCGATCGAGAGCGTCGGGCGTCAGCACGGAACCGAGACGGCGCTCCAATTCGTCGTCGAACGTTGCCTTCGCCCGCCGCAACAGCTCATTGCCCTCGGGTGTCAACTCGATGAGTGAGGATCGTTTGTCGGTGGGATTGGATTTTCGACGGCAGTGCCCAGCCGCTTCGATTCGATCCACCAGCTTGCTCGTGCCACCGACGGTGATCGCGAGGGCCTCGGCGATGTCGAAGACCCGGCAGGAGCCGAGCCTGTCGATGATCTGCATCGGCTCGAATCGACTCAGTGGCAGGTCGTGCTCGATTCGGAGTCGCTGGTCGACGGCCGTCCACAGTTCGGTTTCGAAGCGGATGAGGTTGTCGAAGTGCCTGCTCAGGGCTGATCTGGTCACGAGCAGACTCCGAACCGATATGCATTCCGTGGAATCATTTTCTCACCGTACGCCCGATTCGTGATTAATTCCATGGAATCTATTTCCGAACCTTACGCAGTGTCGGTGGGGCATGGGAACATATGTTCGTGTCATATGAACCGCTGGACCAAGAAACGCCAGGTGAGCACCCCGGCGATACTCGTTCTGGCGGGAACTGTTCTGGCAGTAGTCGGCCCACGGGTGACGCAACGATCCTGCATGCGGACCTCGATTCGTTCTACGCATCAGTCGAGCAACGCGACGACCCGACTCTGGCCGGCAGGCCGGTCATCGTCGGCGGTGGGGTGGTTTTGGCGGCAAGCTACGAGGCCAAGGCGTTCGGGGTTCGCACAGCCATGAGCGGTGGTCAGGCTCGATCACTGTGTCCTCAGGCGATAGTTGTCCCTCCGCGAATGTCGGCGTACTCGCAGGCGAGCAAAGACGTGTTCGACGTCTTTCACGACACGTCGCCGCTGGTCGAAGGAATCTCCATAGACGAGGCCTTTCTCGAGGTCGGCGGGCTCGCCAAGATCGTGGGAAACCCGCTGCAGATCGGAGCCAACCTCAGACGCGATGTGGCCGAGCAGGTCGGACTACCGATCACGGTCGGAATCGCACGCACCAAGTTCCTGGCCAAGGTCGCCAGTGCATTCGCGAAACCCGACGGATTGCTGCGAGTGCCGCCGGAGGGCGAGACCGAGTTCCTGCATCCCTTGCCGGTCGAGAAGCTGTGGGGCGTCGGCAAGATCACGGCCCAGAAGCTGCGAAACTTCGACATCGTGACGGTGGGTGACATCGCTCGGCACGACGAATCCTCGATCGTCTCGATTCTCGGGGGCGGCGCCGGTCGCCATCTCTACGCACTCTCACACAATCGAGATCCGCGCCCCGTCCGCGCCTATCGTGGCCGCAGTTCGATGGGTGCTCAGCATGCGCTGGGTCGCGGATCCCATCCCCGCGCAGAACTCGATGCGTCGTTGATGTCCCTTGTCGACCGTGTCAGTCGACGCATGCGTTCGGCGCAGCGGACGGGGCGCACGGTCACGCTCCGGCTCCGCTTCGCGGATTTCACGCGGGCAACTCGATCTCACACGCTGCGCCGGTCCACCGCCGACACAGCGGAATTGCTGAGCGCCTCGATGGTGCTGCTGGACGAAGCGATACCGATGATCGCGGACAAGGGCATCACGTTGATCGGTGTCGCTGTCTCCAACCTGGATCGGGACGGCGCCGAACAACTCGAATTGCCCTTCGACGGTCGAGGATTCGCGGGTCCGGACACTGCCGCCCTCGACTCGGCAATGGACAGTGTCCGGAAGAAGTTCGGCTCCGCGGCCCTCACGAGGGGAGTGCTCCTGGGACGCGATCCGGACCTGTCGGTGCCGCTACTGCCGGACTAGGTGAGGTTTTCTCGCAGAGTCGCTCCCTCGTATTCGCGACGGAACAACCCACGCGCCTGCAGCACCGGAATCACGTGATCGACAAAATCTTCCAGACCCTGCGGATAGGTCGGCGGCATCAGATTGAAACCGTCGGCACCGCGGCCGTTCAACCAGGATCCCATCTCGTCGGCAATCGACTCCGGTGTTCCGATCATCGTTGCGTGACCACCACCCGCAGCGAGCGTCCCGAGGAGCTCCCGCACAGTCGGTGCGTCCTTCTCGACGATCCGCAAAATAGTGGCGTAGCGTCCCTGCGGCCCGGTGAACGCTTCGAGTGGAGGCAACGGGGGCACGGGCCCGTCGAGATCCCAGTTCTCGCAATCCTGTCCGGTGAACAACGAGAGTTGGCGTATCGACTGTTCGGTGGGCAGCAGGAGATCGAGTTCGGCCTTCTTCGCCCTGGCCTCGGCGACGGTGCTGCCGACGTAGGTGACCAGTCCCGGCATCACGGCGACAGAGTTCGAATCCCGGCCGGCTCGCTCGATTCTCGATTTCACGTCCGCGTAGTAGGCCTGTGCGCTGGGTAAGTCGTAGGCAACCGAATAGATTGCCTCGGCGCGACGCGCCGCCAGATCGCGGCCCTGCTCGGACGCCCCGGCCTGGAACAACACCGGCCGGCCTTGCGGGGAGCGCGGAACCGTCAACGGCCCGTCCACCCGAAAATGTTTGCCGTCGTGATCGATTCGAGAAATCCTGTTTGCGTCGGCAAAACGCCCCGACCGGTCGAGAATCAGCGCGTCTTCCGACCATGAATCCCACAATGCGAGGGCCACTTCGACAAATTCGTCGGCTCGTTCGTATCGGGATGCGTGATCGGGCATCGCCTCGAGTCCGTGGTTGCGCGCCTCCTGGTCGAACATCGAGGTCACGACGTTCCAGCCGGCCCGTCCGCCGCTGATGTGGTCGAGCGAGGCCAACAGTCGCGCCGCGTGAAACGGCGTGTAGAAAGTGGTGGAAATGGTGGTCACCAGGCCGATGTCCGCTGTCGCTCGTGCCATGGCAGTCAATGCGGTGATCGGCTCGAGAAACCACGACGCACCCGACTCGGGTTCGCGAACACTGTGACCGTCAGCGAAGAAGACGGCGTCCAGCTTGCCGCGTTCGGCGATCTGGGCGAGCGACTCGTAATACGTGATGTCGCCGAGACTTTCGACCGGTGAGTCGCGATGACGCCATGCCGCACTGTGATGTCCGCAACCGAGCAGGAACGCACCTATCCGCAGCTGTGCGCCCATCAGTTCTTGACGAGTCCGCCGTCGACAACCAGGTTCTGGCCGGTCACGGCCCGTGACCATGGTGAGGCGAAAAAGAGTGCAGCGTCGGCAAATTCGTCCGGCGTCGTGACTCGGCGCAGGGGAGTGCTTGCCGCGATCATGTCGAACACGGCTTCCGGTGTCGCGGCACTCGCATCGGTGGTGCGGAGCAAGCCGCCGGAGACCATGTTGACTGTGATCCCGTCCGGACCGAGGTCGGCGGACAGCGTCCGTGTCAGTGCCAACAGTGCGGCCTTGGCAGCGGTGTAGTCGTGGTACGGAACTACCGGATTCTGGACCAGATTGGTTCCGACAGTGATGATTCGGCCGAAGCCGAGTTCGCGCATGCCTGGTAGCGCTGCCTGGGTGGTATTGAGTGTTCCGGCAACAGCTCCGCGTAGTTGAGACTCGAAGTCGGCCCAGGTGATCGTGTCCGCGTTCGGCCGTGCATCGCCGTTGAACGAGAAGTCGACCAGTGCATTGTCGACCACGGTCGAGATCGGTGCGTCGAATCTCTCGCGTGCAGCGGAGAACAACTGGTCGACGGAACTGCGGTCCGTCACGTCCGCCTGGACTGCGAAGGTGCGATCCTCACCCAGTTCGGCGACCAGGGCCTCGGCGGCATCGCGGCTCTTGTTGTAGTTCACGATTACGCGGGCGCCCGAGCGGGAGAATGCTCGGCTCAGTGCGGCGCCTAGCCCGCGGGCGCCACCGGTGATCAGAACGATCTGCTCGTCGAGGTTCAATGCGCGCTGAAATTGCTGTTCGGTCACGTCGACATCCCTCCGCCAGTGCTAACTGGTCAGGTTCATCGGGTCTGATCTCAGCCGACTTTTTCGGCACCCCGTGTCACCGTCCATCAGACCACGTGAGGTGAATCGTCCTGAACGCCGGGTGCGTTGTAACGGCCGGCGCGATGAGTTTTCGATCGCGCGGGAGTCGTAATTGCAAGCGAAGTGGCAACCGGCCGCTCGCCTTCGCCCCAGGAGATTCCGATGACCACCCAGCCCGTCCACAACGAAACTGTTTCCGGTAACGCCACGACGACGACACCTTCGGCCACGGCTCGCAAGCTCGGATACGTCCTGAGTGGGCTGTTCGTCGTTTTCATGCTCTTCGACGGCATCATCCACATTCTCAACCTTCAGACAGTCAAGGATGCGTCGGCTGAACTTGGGTTGCCGGACTCGCTGGCATTGACGGCTGGGGTGGTGCAACTGATCTGCCTTGCGCTGTACGTAATTCCGCGAACGTCGATACTCGGCGCGATTCTGCTCACCGGTTACCTGGGGGGAGCGGTGTTGACCAACCTTCGAGCTGAACAGCCTCTGCTGAGCACGACCCTGTTTGCCGTTTACACCGGAATCGTCATGTGGGCGGGACTGTATCTCCGGGACGAGAAGGTTCGCGAGATCATCCCGCTGCGTCGGGCCTGAAATAGGCCCCCGAGGGGGTTGCGTGGGACGCGGTGTCCCATTATGTTTGACCTCATTCAAGTCCGTCGACTGCAATCGACGGACTGGCCGTGAGGAGACACCGATGGCTCGGTCAGCGTCGATCGAAGTGGAAAAGCCGTACCACCAGGTACTGCAGACTTTGTCCGAGGGCTCAGTTGCCCGCAGTTTCGATCCCTATCTCGACATCGACTGGGATTCACCAGAGTTCGCGATCGATCCGCATGATCCGAGATGGGTGCTCTCGTCCGTGTCGGACCCCCTCGGGGCGACGCAGTGGTACCAGGATCAGTCGTTGGAGCGTCGAATCGCCATGGGAATGTGGCGTCAGGCGAACGTGACCAAGGTGGGTTCGGCCTTCGAGAGCATCTTGATCCGGGGAATGCTGCAATACATCATGGCGCTACCCAACCAGTCGCCTGAGTTCCGGTACTGCCTGCACGAGATGACCGAAGAGTGCAATCACATCCAGATGTTCCAGGAACTCGTCAATCGCATGGACATCGACGTGCCGGGTATGCGTCCGATGTTCCGGCGACTGTCGCCGATCATCGGAGTGCTGGGAGCAAAGTTCCCGGTCATCTTCTTCATCGGCATTCTGGCTGGTGAAGAACCGATCGACCACTTCCAGAAGGATCTCATCCGTGAGGGTAAGGACACGCCGCCGGCGATGCTCCGCACCATGGAGATCCACATCGCCGAAGAAGCGAGACACATCTCGTTTGCTCACGAGTTCCTGCGCAATCACGTCCCCAGACTCAGTCGTACGAGTCGAGCCATCACATCGGTCGCCTTCCCCGGCGCGATGCGTTGGCTTGCGGGTGAAATCATGTCACCGCCAAAGGAATTCGCCGAAGAATTCGGAATCCCGGACGAGGTGATGAAGAGCGCCTTCTGGGGGAGCCCGCATTCACGCCGCATCCTGGGTAACTACTTCGGCGAAATGCGAGCCCTGGCAGACGAACTCGGATTGATGAATCCGGTGTCGAAGCGTGCGTGGCGAAAGCTGCGCATCGACGGCGACTACGCCCGCTACCGCGGCGAGCCGAAGCGTTCCGACAAGACCCGGATCTAGTCCGGCCGCGAAGTTCCTCCGTCGGAGGACACCAGCTCGGCTATGAGCGTGGACAATTCGACATGGGGATCGATCTGTAGTCCGCTCGAGCGGGCAACGCCGTCGAACATGTACCAGGTGTATTTCGCGAGGTCGGCGACGATCTCTTCGCGGCTCGGTTTCGGATCGGTGCTTCGGACCCAGTGGGTGAGCGTGCCCTCGACCATTGTCACCACTGCGAACGGTAGTGAATCGAAGGGTGAGGAGTCGATCCCCACGGATCGACCGACTTCGGTGATAGTGGTGCGGGCGGAGTCGGCGATTGTGGCCTTCAGACTGCTGATCGCGTCGATGCTCTCGTCGTCGTAGTCGGTGGGGCCGGTACCCATGAACTCGTGAATCCGCGGATGCTCGGTGATCCACTCGGCGACGGCGCTGATGGTTCGGGTCAGGATCTGGTCGAGAGTGCCTACCGAAATGCTCATCGAAGCATCCAGGGCCGCCGCAAATTGGCCGAGCACAAACGCTCGCACTCGTCGATCGAGGTCGTCTCGGCCGCTGAATTGGCGGTACACCACCGACTTGGCGAGGCCGGCACGATCGGCGATCTGCTGGACGGACACCTCGGCACCTGCCGCACGCTCTTCGATCAGTTCGACCGCCGAGGTGAGTATCCGTTTCTGACGCTCGGAGTTGTGTCGCTCCCACCGCGCTTCGCGACCGGTCAACTCTGCAGTGACAGGTTGCACAATTGCGTCGCTCGGCATCGCGCCAGTCTATCCGGACGGACCTGCCGTGTTTCCGACTTGTCATCGGGCGCGGCATCGGGATCGGTCGTCGGTACAACGTGGGACACTGGTCGAGTGAGGTTGTATCGAGACACGGCGGTGGTGCTGCGCCTGCACAAACTGGGCGAAGCCGACCACATCGTCACGTTGCTCACCCGTCAGTTCGGGTTGGTACGTGCCGTGGCCAAAGGTGTCCGCCGAACCACCTCCAAATTCGGTGCCAGACTCGAACCGTTTGCTCACATCGACGTGCAACTACTTCCGGGCAAGAATCTCGACATCATCACTCAGGTGCAGACGGTCGACGCATTCGCCACCGACATCGTCGACGACTACAGCCGGTACACCACGGCCTGCGCCGTACTCGAAACTGCCGAGCGGTTGGCCGGCGAGGAACGCGCGCCGGCCCCGCAGCTTCAGCGATTGACGGTGGGAGCACTGCGTGCGATCGCCGAGCAGGCACGACCGGTCGAGTTCGTGCTCGACGCGTTCTTGTTGAGAGCCATGGGCTATGCGGGTTGGGCGCCTGCCCTCGAAGAGTGCGCCCGCTGCAGTGCTCCTGGACCGCACCGGGCCTTTCATGTCGCCGCAGGCGGAGCCGTGTGTACCTATTGCCGCCCGGCGGGTGCTGCGACGCCATCGCCCGGAGTGCTCGACTTGATGGAAGCCCTGCTCCGAGGGGAGTGGGAGGGTACCGATTCGGCGCCCGCGACGCTGCGGACGCAAGCCAGCGGACTGGTCGCGGCACACCTGCAGTGGCATCTCGAGCGCCAATTGCGGACGTTGCCGCTGATCGAGCGTTCGAGGCCGCATGCAGCCGTCGAGGTCGACTTGCCCGTGAGGCAGGATGGAACACGTGATTCGACGACGCGAACCGCGAACTCCGCTTGATTCTGCTGCTGACCGGGTGATCCGACCACCGGACCCACATCCGTCCGGGGCGACCCCGCCGATTCTGCAAACCGAACTGATCCCGCGCCACGTCGCTTTGGTGATGGACGGCAACGGACGATGGGCGCAGGAGCGCGGTCTGCCCCGAACCGCCGGGCACGAACGCGGCGAAGCTGTCCTGATGGACACCGTCTGCGGGTGCATCGAGATGGGTGTCGAGTGGCTCTCCGCTTACGCCTTCTCCACCGAGAACTGGAAGCGCAGTCCCGACGAGGTTCGATTCCTGATGGGCTTCAACCGTGATGTCATCCGCCGCCGACGCGACGAGATGAACGAAATGGGTGTGCGTGTTCGCTGGGCCGGTCGTAAGCCGCGCCTGTGGGCCAGCGTGATCAAGGAACTCGAGATCGCCGAAGAACTGACCAAGAACAACACCGTCATGAACTTGACCATGTGTGTGAACTACGGCGGCCGGGCCGAAATTGCCGATGCGGTAAAGGAAATCGCGAAGCGTGTCGCGGCCGGTGAGATCAATCCGGACAAGATCACCGAGGCGACGGTTGCCAAGTACCTCGACGAACCCGACATGCCCGACGTCGACCTCTTCCTGCGTCCGTCGGGGGAACAGCGGACGTCCAATTTCTTGATCTGGCAATCCGCCTACGCCGAAATGGTGTACCAGGAGAAGCTGTTTCCCGATTTCGACCGCCGCGACCTTTGGGCCGCCTGCGTCGAGTACGCCTCACGCGACCGTAGATTCGGTGGCGTCAAATGACAGGGGAGAACATGACCGACACCACCGACGAAGCAGCCCGCCTACAAGAACGCGCGGCCGCCTCGCTGGCGCATTTCGTGACGGTCGATGTGGCTGCCGACGGATCACTGGGTTTCCAGTACTCCGGCGCGCTGTGTTCCATCCAGGCGATGAATCTGTCCGAGGGTCTGGACGTGCTGTCCATGACGTGCGTTCTCGCATGGGACCGACCGGTCAGCGCGGCACTGCATCGCAAGGTGGCCGAGCGAAATCGCACCATCCAATTCGGCTCCATCGCGGTGTTCGGCCACGGCAGTCTGGCGGACGTCATCCTGCGTTACACGTTCCCTGCCGCCGGACTGGACGACGAGGCACTGACCACGATGTTGCTACTGGCGCTCACCGGTGCCGATACCGCCCGGCAGGGTTTGATTCCCTGACGCTCTCAGGCGGCGGCGCAGTCGCGGCAGGTGCCGAAGATCTCGACGGTGTGACTCACTTCGGTGAAACCGTTGTCCTCGGCGATGGTCTGTGACCACTGCTCGACCGTCGGGCCCTCGACCTCGACGGTGAATCCGCAGTTGCGGCACACCAGGTGATGGTGGTGCCCGGAGGAGCAGCGTCGGTAGACGGACTCACCTGTGTCGGTGCGTAGGACGTCGATGGTTCCGGCGTCGGAGAGTGCCTGCAGCGTGCGGTAGACGGTGGTCAGGCCGATGCCTTCACCTCGCTTGCGCAGTTCGTCGTGCAATTCCTGTGCCGACTTGAATTCGTCGATGTCGTCGAGCAGGGCGGAGATGGCGCTGCGCTGTTTCGTGGAACGAACGCCGACTGTGGCCGGTCCACGTTTCGAGGTCGTACTGCCCGGGGTGTTCATGCGGTGGAATCTCATCCTTCTTCGGCGTGGGCGACAGCGTCGACGACGATGTGTGCAAGGTGATCGTCGACGAGTCGATAGAGAACTTCTCGTCCGTTGCGCTCGCCGCGGACGACGCCCGCTGCTTTGAGTACGCGCAGATGCTGGCTGATGAGTGGCTGAGTGACACCGAGAGCTCCGACGAGTTCGTGAACGCAACGCTCCGACTCGTGCAACTGAAGCACGATCGCGATCCGAACGGGTGCAGCGAGCGCCCGCAGAATTTCGCCGGCGGCCGCCAGGGTCTCCTTGGGCGGCACGGGCGCGGGCGGTGCGGCTTCGAACGGGTCGTGCGTGTGTCCGAGGTCGGAATGATCATGGCTTTTGTGGAGATCGCCGGTATCCGCAATGCTCACAGCGAGGCTCCTTCGAGGGGTAGATCATGATGTCCGGGCATAGCCATCTCACCACATTATTGCAAATCACTTTCATTTTGATATGCACAAGTATGCATGTCAACCTTGGACGGAAGTGCGTGGCAGCCGCCAGATAGGCTGATGGTGCGAAAAGCGCACGAAAATCATGCATCTATTACCCAGATGGAGAGCAATCGAGTGGCACCCAAGTCCAAGATCGAAGCCGTTGTCAATCTCGCCAAGCGGCGAGGCCTGGTCTACCCGTGCGGTGAGATCTACGGCGGTACCAAGTCCGCATGGGACTACGGCCCATTGGGTGTCGAGCTCAAGGAGAACATCAAGCGCCAGTGGTGGCGCAACATGGTCACCAGCCGCGAGGACGTCGTCGGCCTCGACTCGTCGGTGATCCTGCCCCGCGAGGTGTGGGTCGCGTCCGGTCACGTCGGTGTCTTCAACGACCCGCTCGTCGAGTGCCTCAACTGTCACAAGCGTCACCGTCAGGATCACCTGCAGGAGGCGTACGCGGAGAAGAAGAAGCTCGACAACCCGGACGACGTCTCGATGGATGTCATCGGTTGCCCCGACTGCGGCACCGTCGGCCAGTGGACCGAGCCGCGCGACTTCAACATGATGCTCAAGACGTACCTCGGCCCCGTCGAGAGCGAAGAGGGTATGCACTACCTTCGCCCCGAGACCGCTCAGGGCATCTTCGTGAACTTCGCCAACGTGCTGACCACCTCGCGTAAGAAGCCGCCGTTCGGCATCGGCCAGATCGGCAAGAGCTTCCGCAACGAGATCACCCCCGGCAACTTCATCTTCCGCACCCGTGAGTTCGAGCAGATGGAGATGGAATTCTTCGTCAAGCCGGGCGAGGACGAGCAGTGGCATCAGTACTGGATCGACTACCGCCTTGACTGGTACACCGGCCTCGGTATCAACAAGGACAACCTGCGTCTGTACGAGCATGCGCCGGAAAAGCTTTCGCACTACTCGAAGGGCACGACCGACATCGAGTACCGCTTCCACTTCCAGGGCAGCGAATGGGGCGAGCTCGAGGGCATCGCGAACCGTACCGACTTCGATCTCTCGACGCACTCCAAGCATTCGGGCACCGAGCTGAACTACTACGACCAGACGACGGGCGAGCGGTACACGCCGTACGTCATCGAGCCGGCGGCCGGTCTCACGCGTTCGCTGATGGCCTTCCTGGTCGACGCCTACACCGAGGACGAGGCGCCCAACTCCAAGGGCGGCGTCGACAAGCGCACAGTGCTCCGCCTGGATCGTCGACTCGCTCCCGTCAAGGCTGCCGTTCTGCCGCTCTCGCGTAACGCGGACCTGACGCCGAAGGCCAAAGATCTTGCAGCGCAGCTGCGTCAGAATTGGAACGTCGAGTTCGACGACGCCGGCGCCATCGGTCGTCGTTACCGTCGCCAGGACGAGATCGGCACACCGTTCTGCATCACGGTCGACTTCGACACTCTCGAAGACCAGGCTGTGACGGTGCGTGAGCGTGACTCCATGGCGCAGGAACGCGTCGCCCTCGATCAGGTGGAAAGCTACCTGGCCGCACGGCTGATCGGCTCCTGATTCTCGTTCGAAGCTGACGGGCGGTCCTTCTCAATCGAGAAGGACCGCCCGTTTTCTCTTTTCCCGATGGTCCTTCAGGCGCAGGATCGAAGTTATGAGAAAACTCAGCGTGACCAACAGCGTGACTCTCGACGGTGTCATGCAGGCACCTGGTGGGCCGGACGAGGACCGTCGTGGCGGATTCGAGCACGGTGGGTGGGCAGCACCCTTCAACGATTCCGTCATGGCGCAGAAGATGGGGGAGGGGATGGCGAAGAAATCGGCGTTGCTGTTCGGTCGCAGAACTTACGAAAACTTCGCCTCGTACTGGCCGTTTCAGACCGACAATCCGTTCACCGAGGTGCTCGACAACACGCAGAAGTACGTAGCGTCAAGGACTTTGGGTGAACCGCTGCCGTGGAAGAACTCGACCTTGTTGAAAGGTGATGCCGCCGACGCGGTCGCCACGCTCAAGGAAAGTGAGGGCCCGGATCTGGTGATTCTGGGCAGCGGCGACTTGATCACGTCCTTGGCCGAGCGACGTCTCGTCGACACCTACACTCTGCTGATACATCCGCTGGTTCTCGGAACCGGGCGCAGATTGTTCCCCGACGGAGCTGCGCTCGCTCAGTTCACCCTCACCGACAGCGTCCCCACGACAACAGGCGTCATCATCGCGACGTATCAGTTGAGCTGAACACAGTTGAGCTGAACACAGTCGAGCTGAGTACATCAGGGAACTCGCCGAAATGCCGGATCTGCCAGCGCTGAGTTCTGACTGCTTGCGCGCTGGTCGGCGTAACCCAGGGTGCATAGACCCGGACAGCGCGCTTACCGCCGGAGAAGTTCGTCGAGACGATGTCGTGTTCGACGAGGGTTTCGACGGGAAAGACGAAGTGCCCCGAATGCTCTTCGTCGTATACCTTCACCACGAACAGCATCACGCGGTCGCTGGCGTCGAATGGGCGGATGGGCCCGGCCTCTGAACGGCGCCACAGTGTGACGAACTGACCGAGCTTGGTCGGCGTCGTCTTGGCGGTTCGATAGACGGTGGGAAGGCCGTTGACGGTCAGCGTGTGAGCGTCGTACTCAGCACCCTCGGACTCGGGAATCGGTGTGGACCAGGTAAATCCGTCGGCGTTCATCGGCACCGATGATGCCACGAACCACCGACAACCTTCGTGACGAACGCTGTCGGTGGTAGTCCCGATTCAGGCCGAAGGCACCTTGTCGAGAAACCCGAGGACAAGCGTCACCCGGCCGTCGTCGCGTTCGAGTACGTCGAATCCGTCGATCAGTGACTCGGCCCCCGACGGGCCGAGAGCCCAACCGAATCGGGCCTGTCGGTGATGCGCGTCCACAGGTCCGACGAGGGTGAAGTGCATGCCCGGAAATTGTTGCTGCACAGCGTTGATCATCGCGTCGATCTGATCGTGTCCTGTGACGTCCGCGAGCGGATCGGTGTAGCGACCGCCGGGTGCGAACAATTGCTCGACCCGTGCTTTACGGGCGGTGGTATCGGTTTCGTTCCACATGTCGATGTAGGCGTCGGCGATTGCGTCGAAGTCGCTCATGGTCGCTCCCTTGATCAGTTTCCGGTGGTGAATGTCCGGCGGCCTCGCCGGCTGAGACCACTGTTCCTCCGAAACTGCGTCGGGTCGATTACCTCTGAGGTCATGGCCTCGGCTACCTCGGGTCGCTAACTTGAAAGAATGACCTTCGAGACGATGGACGTGGGCTCCGAACTCAAGCGGTGGCGGGAGCGGCGAAGGCTCACTCAGTTGGGACTCTCGGCGGCGGCAGGAGTGTCGACCAGGCATCTGAGCTTCATCGAAACCGGCCGCTCCAAACCAAGCCGGGACATGATCCTTCACCTGTCCGAATGTCTGGATGTTCCTCTACGACAACAGAACACGCTTCTGCTGGCAAGTGGCCACGCGCCGGAGTACTCGCAGAAGTCGTTGGCAGAAGCGCCGATGTCAGCGGTGAGTGAGGCTATCGATCGCATCATCGACGCGCATGACCCGTATCCGGCCGTGGTGGTCGATCAGCAGTGGGAGATGGTCGCCGGGAACCAGGCCGTGGGAATTTTGACCGCGGGCGCCGCTGATTTCCTCCTGGAACCACCGGTGAACGTATTGCGTCTGAGCTTGCATCCCGAGGGCATGGCGCCGCGGATCGTGAACCTCGCGCAGTGGCGGGCCCACCTGCTCACAAGGCTGGCTCGGGAAGTGGAGGTCAGTGCGGATGCGCAGCTGTCGTCGTTGCTCGACGAGCTGCGCGCCTATCCGAGCGGCGGAGACTGGCACGACGACCGCGCGAATTCCCTGCTGGTTCCGTTGCGTGTACGCGTCGGCGATACCGAACTGGCGATGTTCAGCACCACCACCGTGTTCGGTACGCCGCGCGACGTCACGCTCGCAGAGATTGCGATCGAATCGTTCTACCCGTCGGACACCCAGACGGCCGACTACTTTCGATCGGCCGCCGAGGTCACAGGGACTTCTTGCCGAACTTGAGCTTCCACGGCACCAGTGCAGACTCCAACTGAACCGAGAGACTCATCTTGGAGACGCCTTCGGTGCGCTCCTCGAAGCGGATGGGCGTTTCGGCGATCTTCATGCCGCGCTGAACAACTCGGTAGTTCATCTCGACCTGGAACGCGTAGCCGTTGCTCTGCACCGATTCGACGTCGATGTCGCGCAAGGTCTTTGCATGCCACGCCTTGAAGCCGGCGGTCGCATCCTTGACGTGCAGTCGCAGAATGGCGTTGACATAAAAGTTCGCCCAGGCGGACAAAGCCTTGCGGTGCCACGGCCAGTCGCCGGCGACTGCGCCGCCTTCGACATAGCGGGAGCCGAGAACGACTGCCGCATCGGTAGTGGTGAGGATCTCGATCATGGCGGGGATCGCTTCGGACGGGTGCGAGAGATCAGCGTCCATCTGAATGACGATGTCTGCGTTCTCCGCCAGAGCCCGGCTCATGCCCGCGACGTAAGCACGGCCGAGTCCGTCCTTGACCGTGCGGTGAAGCACTCCGACCGGGATGGGACCATCGATACCCAACTTGTCCGCAACCTCGCCCGTTCCGTCGGGGGAGTTGTCATCCACCACGAGGACGTGCAGGTTCGGGATCTTCAACGCGGCGAGGCGATCGACGAGCTTTGGCAGGTTCTCACGCTCGTTGTATGTAGGTACAACGACGGTTATCTGCGGGGCGACGCTTTCCATAACACCTTCGTATGATCTGTGATCCCGACTTGCCGGATGAAGCGTACGACGAGTGCGGTCGTGAACAAAGTAGGGATTTTACTACCTCGACGGGATCCGTCAGAACCGGCCGCCGCCGCCTCGACTGGTTCGGCCGCCGCCCCCGCCGCCGAAACCACCGCCGCCGCCACCGCGACCGGAGCGTCCGCTGCTGCTCGGTCCGCCGTACGAACGGGGCCCGCCGCCACCTCGCAGAATGCTGTTGATCAGGATGCCGCCGAGGATCGCTCCTGTCGCATCGCCACCGCCGCCACGGGGTCGTTGGTTTGCTTCCCAGGTGTTGACGTCGTTTTGCGCGGCGCGAAGTGAGTGCGTCGCCAAGGTGGTCGCGGCCTGGGCGTGTTGCAGCGCCTTCGACGGATCCGAGGCCTGCAATTGCTGGGCCGCCTGCAGGTGCCGCTGAGCCTCGGCGTAGCGAGTGCGCGCCTCCGCTCCGATCGCGCCGCGCCTGGTTCCGAGGAAGTCGCCTGCAGCGGTCACCTGAGCCTGTGCGGCCAGAATGTCCTGGGCGAGGCGCTGCTGTGCACGTTCGAGCTGCTGCTTCTGCTCCTGAGCGTCGGCAAGAAGCGCGTCGAGTTGGGCGTCGGCTGCGACGATCTGGTTGAAGGCTGTCAGCGGATCGCTGTCCTTCGACGTCTGAGCATTCGCCAACGCTGCCTGGGCTGCGGCCTTCGCGTCCGCCAACTTCTGCCCGCCTTGCGCCAGGTAAGCGTCCGCAGCGGTGATGCCCTGCTGGACGTCGTCCATCGCGGACGGAAGTGTCGCGATGGCGTTTCGGATGTCGTCGGCGGCGTGATCGACGCCGTCGAGTAGCTTGCGTGCCTGATCGAGGGCGGCTTCGGCCGTGCGAATCGCAGTGACGGCAGCGCCTTGCTTACCGGCCGGCAGCGCGGTGGCATCGCGGCCTTCCTCGATCGACTTCTCGGCGAGCGTCAGGCGTTCACTGGCCATCGTGACGTTGTTCACGACAGATGCCAGCGTCGGCGCGGGGAATTGATCCTTCAATTTGGTCAGAATCGCCTCGGATTCGGGCAAGCGCACGCTGAGAGAAACAACACTCTGCGTCAACGCATCGAGACGTGCGGGGGCGTTGATGAGAAGGTCGCGAAGCCCGTCGAACTCCTCGACGCGAGCTTCGAGTTCTTGGTCGGCTCGACCGCACGAGGAAATGATGTCGATCAGCATCTGTCGGCGTTGATCGGGAGTTTCCGGGATGGCGTCGTCGAGTCGCTGCCTGATCGCGAAGGCTTCGGCGAGGGTGGCCTTGGCCTTGTCGAATGCTGCCGAGAAGGGTGCGACGGCGGAATCTCCGAACTCGCTGCGGGCCAGATCGAGCTCCTCCTGGCTGCCGGCGATCGCATTGTCCGTCTCGACGAGGATCTCCTTCGCGCGTTCGTCGAGCGTCGGCAGCGGGAGTGCGTTGAGGCTGGCGATGTCGTCGGGGGAGATGTTCTTCGCGGCTTCGACGCTTGCCTTGTTCTTGTCGTTCTTGCGCTTACGTGAGTACAGGACCACACCGCCCGTCCCGACCACCACAGCGCCGCCCGCGATGAGGAGTGTTCCGACTCCCATTCCGCCGCTCGTGTTGTTCGCGTCGCCGAGTGCGCCGGCTGCGGCAATTGCCGCGCCGGTCCAATCATCCTCGGCAAGAGCCGGTTCCACCGCGTCGGTATTGATCGATTCGATGTCGGAATCCGTGATGTTGCTCAGCTCAGCGGGCACATCGAGGTAGTAAGCACGCTCCGCCGTGGCAACTGCAAGCAGGACGGACTTCGTGCTCAGCGTCGACTTCGTGGCTGTCTGCTGTGCCCACGCCTGGCCACCCAGGTTGTTGAAATCGGGGACGAACGCGACCCACAGATCGATCTGGTGGTCCTCGCCGAGTTGATCGATCGCGGCTTGTATATCGCTGCGTTGCCCGGAATCGAGGACCCCGGAGGTGTCGGTGATGTGATTCGGCAACACCATCGGTGCGTCCGCCGAGGCGAGCGCAGGACTGAAGACGAGCGCCAGCAAAGCGAAAATCGCAGCGACGGCGGCGGCGCTTCCCCGACGCCGAACGGGTCGGGTGGTTGTCCGACTCTGCTCTACCGAGGACAACTGCGCGAAGTGTGGTGCGAGGGCCATGACGCAAATCTATCCGTTGTGGCGCGTCGGCATCGGAGGTGATCGCCGCGAACTGGCAGAATTGCGGGAGTGAAACCTGCTTTCGGTAACCGCCCCCACGACCCATCACCCTCACGGGCGGGCGGCTTCGGGGCAGGATTGGCTCGCTGGACGCGCCGACTGATCGCCGGTGCCGTGTTGATGGCCGTGGTTCTGGTCGGGGGTACTGCGTTCCGGGTGTGGCAGGTGGCGCGCATCGACGACACGCGGCCGGCCGACGCGATAGTCGTTCTGGGCGCGGCTCAGTATTCCGGCACTCCGTCGTCCGTCTTCGAGGCCCGACTCGAGCAGGCGTACAAGCTGTACAAGCGCGGAGTGGCGCCGCAGATCATCACTGTCGGCGGCAAACAAGAAGGTGACGAGTACACCGAAGCGGCGTCGGGAAAGATGTATCTGACCGATCGCGGAATTCCTTCGAGTGCGATCACCGCGGTGGAGACCGGTTCGGACACACTGCTCAGTATCGACGCGGTGAGCGCCGAGATGTCCTCGCAGGGAATCAATTCCGCTGTCCTGGTCAGTGACCCGTGGCACTCCTTGCGAACGCGGACGATGGCCCGCGACACAGGACTCCAGGCGTGGACCGCACCTACTCGTCAGGGCCCGGCTGTCTTCACCCGCGAATCCCAGTTGCACGGAATCGCTCGCGAAACCGGCGCGCTGCTCTGGTATCAGCTCACGCACTTCTCGGCAGACTTCCCCTACACGGCAGGGCAATAGAGACCATGACAGCTCACACCACCTACGGAGGCGGCACCTACTCCGAACACGACCTCGAACGTCGTGTCGTCGAGGCGCCGAAGCGAGCGGGGTTGCCGGGTTCGCAGATCGCAGCGGCGCAGCATCGTTCGGACTTCTCGCGAGATCGGGCGCGTGTCCAACACTCCGCGGCTTTGCGGCGCTTGGCCGACAAGACCCAGGTTGTCGGCCCGCGCGACGGTGACACACCTCGCACGCGGTTGACGCACTCGATGGAGGTCGCACAGATCGGGCGAGGGATCGCCGACGGACTCGGTTGCGATCCGGACCTGGTGGACCTCGCCGGTCTCGCGCACGACATCGGGCACCCACCGTACGGTCACAACGGCGAGAAGGCCCTCGACGAAGTCGCCAAGGACTGCGGAGGTTTCGAGGGCAATGCGCAGAATCTGCGGATCTTGACCAGCCTCGAACCCAAGATCCTGCGCCCCGACGGTCTGAGCGCAGGCCTCAATCTCACCAGGGCGTCACTCGACGCAGCCATCAAGTATCCCTGGACCCGGCCGCAGCCCGGCGCGAAGTTCGGGGCATACGACGACGACGCAGAGGTGCTCGCCTGGGTTCGCGAGGGAGCGCCCGAGCGACGGCAATGCCTGGAAGCTCAGGTCATGGACTGGGCCGACGACATCGCCTATTCCGTGCACGACGTGGAGGACGGGGTGATCGCAGGCCGGATCGACCTTCGCTCGCTTGCTGATCCGTCCGAGCAGCGCGCACTGGCAGAACTGGGGGCCTCCGAGTTCCGCGGCTTGGTAGTCGACGATCTGATCGAAGCCGCTCAGCGGTTGTCCGAACTCCCCGTCGTACGCGGAGTCGGAAGTTTCGACGGGACGCTGGGAAGTTCCGTCGCGTTGAAGAACCTGACAAGTGAATTGGTGGGACGCTTCGCCACGGCCGCGATCGCCAGCACTCGGCTCACAAACGGCAACCGACCCCTCTCGCGCTATCAAGCCGACCTCGACATACCTGAGGCCGTCGCATCCGAGGTCGCGTTGCTCAAGACCGTGGCGCTCTACTACGTGATGTCCGACGCCGGACACAAAGCGCGTCAGGATCGGCAGCGTGATCGTGTTCATCGCGTCGCGGAATGGCTGCTGGCAACTGCGCCGGCCGGGCTCGATCCGATCCTGCTGCCCGCGTGGGAACGCGCCGCAGACGACGGTGCTCGGGTCCGGGTGGTGGTGGATCAGATCGCGTCGTACACGGAGAGTCGGCTCGAACGGGTGGACAAAGCGAGCCTGGGCGCGCAGGCCAGCTGGGGCTGAGCCACTTACGCCCTCAGCAAGTCATCCGCGTCGACGGGTCGGTAGTGGTATCGAGCCACTTGCCGTAAGCGTCGCCACCTGCTGCGCGAACGTCCTTGCAGATCTTCGACTCGGTGTTCCCGGATTCGCGATACACCGTGTAGATCGCCGTCCCGGAATCCGAGACTTGACGCAGTGACGGGCAGGACTGGTCTGTGCGTAGGTATTTCGAGCCGGGGAACGCGTCGAGGTAGTTCTGGATCTCGCTGGCGTACGTTGCCGGATCGGTGGCATTGGCCAACACCACGATTCCGGTTCCTTTGCATGAGGGGACGGTGATCGGCTTGCTCACCCCGAGATCGCCGTTCTTCGTGGCGGGGTTCGGCGCCCGCGTGGTGGTGGTTGCCTGCTGTCCGGCGGTGGGTAGCGCCTCGAGCTTCGGCGTTCTGACCGGATCCTGAATGGGTGCCAGTGCCGACGTGGCGGTGGAAGCTGCTACAGCGGTTGGTGATTCGGGGCCCGAATTCCCCAGCGTCACCCAGGCCGCCGTGCCTCCTGCGGCCAGAACGAGTGCAACTCCAGCCGCACCGATCGCGATCGGTGCTCGGTTTCGCTTGGTCTTTGTCACGATGTGCGTGTAGTTCCCGTGAGCGGGATTCGCCGTGGTGTAGGTGGGCTGCCCGACGATCGTGGGTTGCAATCCGCCGGCGGCACCGGGGGTGTGGGTCGTCGAGAGGGCCTGCCGCGCTTGGAGTGCGAGCGCTCCCGTAGTCGGATAGCGGTGTGCGGGATCCTTTGCCATGCCGCGAGCCACGATGGCGTCAAGGCCTTGCGGGAGCGACGGAACCGCCAGTGTGGGGCGTGGCGGCGGAGCGTTCAGGTGCGAATTGACCAGATGCTCGATGCTTGTGGTGTTGAAAGGTGTTGTTCCGGTGAGTGATTGGTAGAGGACACAAGCCAGGGAATAGACATCCGCTGCGGCCGTCGGCGTTTCGATTCCGAACCGCTCCGGCGCCATGTATGCATACGAACCGACTGCGCTTCCCTCGGTGGTGATCTTCGTGTCCGTCTGTGAGTATGCGATTCCGAAGTCGACGAGGTAGGCGAAGCCGTTGTTCGTGAGAATGATGTTGTCTGGTTTGACGTCACGATGGATGAGCCCGCGGGCATGGGCGGCGTCCAACGCCGACGCGATTTGCGAGACGATGTCGACGGCTCGTACAGGCGTGAGTCGGCCGAATTCGGTCAACTCGGCTCGCAACGTATGACCTTCGACCAATCGCATGTCGATGAAGAGAACTCCGTCGATCTCGCCCCAGTCGTGCACCGGGATCACGTGCGGTTCGTTCAGGGCGGCGGTGGTGCGAGATTCTCGGCGGAAACGAGCTTGGAATGACGGGTCGGCCGCAAGCTCTCGATGGAGCAACTTGAGAGCGACCAGGCGATCCTTCGAGGTGTCGTACGCCTCGTACACTTCACCCATTCCGCCTCGGCCGAGGAGGCTACGCAACTCGTACACGCCGAATCGGGTTCCTGATCGCCCTTCGTGCGAGCTCGAGGCGTTTTCAGTCATCGTCGGTCCCATCGCTGCGGTGCAGAGTCGGCCATCAACATATCGTTGTCAGGAGGTGCCGGGGGACCGCCTAGACTGATGTACGTGGCGGGCCGAATTTCTGACAGAGACATCGCGGCCATTCGCGAACGCACTCGCATCGAGGACATCGTCGGTGAATACGTTTCACTCAAGCGTGCCGGTGGCGATTCGATCAAAGGTCTGTGTCCCTTTCACGACGAGAAGTCGCCGTCGTTCCACGTGCGACCCAACCACGGCCTCTACCACTGCTTCGGCTGCGGTGAGGGTGGTGACGTGTACTCGTTCCTGCAGAAGATGGATCACATCAGCTTCGTCGAGGCCGTCGAGCAGTTGGCGGATCGACTCAGCTACACGATTTCGTACGAGGGCGGCGGACCGTCCGTTCAGCGCGATCGCGGCACCCGTGCACGCTTGATCGCAGCAAACGCGGCGGCTCAGGAGTTCTACGCCGCTCGTCTGCGCGAACCCGATGCCCAGGCGGCTCGCGACTACCTCACCGAGCGAAACTTCGACGGTGCAGCGGCCCTGCAGTTCGGGTGTGGATACGCGCCAGAAGGTTGGGACACTCTCACAAAACACTTGATGTCCAAAGGTTTCGAGTTCAAAGAACTAGAAGCAGCCGGGCTGTCCAAAGAGGGCCGGCGAGGTCCGATCGACCGGTTCCATCGCCGACTTCTGTGGCCGATCCGCAGCGTCGCCGGTGACGTCATCGGCTTCGGTGCCCGCAAGCTCTTCGACGACGACACCATGCCGGGTAAGTACGTCAACACGCCGGAAACGATTCTCTACAAGAAGTCTCAGGTCTTGTTCGGCTTGGACCTCGCCAAGCGCGACATCGCCAAGGGGCACCAGGCGGTAGTCGTAGAGGGTTACACCGACGTCATGGCGATGCATTTGGCCGGCGTCAAGACCGCCGTCGCTTCGTGCGGAACCGCCTTCGGTGAGGAGCACCTTGCGATGCTCCGTCGACTCCTGATGGACGACAGCTACTTTCGCGGTGAGATCATCTACACCTTCGACGGTGATGCCGCGGGGCAGGCCGCTGCGATGAAGGCGTTCGAGGGTGATCAAAAGATGGCCGGGCAGACGTTCGTCGCCGTCGCGCCCGACGGAATGGACCCGTGCGATCTGCGACTGAAGTCTGGTGACGCCGCCGTTCGCGACCTCGTGGCACGGCGCACTCCGATGTTCGAGTTCGTGGTGAAGTCCATCCTCACCGAACACGATCTGGAGACCGCTGAAGGTCGTGTCGAGGCACTGCGTCGTACCGTGCCCGTCGTTGCGCAGATCAAGGAATCAACTCTGCGCGACAGCTACGCGAATCTGTTGTGCGGATGGGTCGGTTGGGACGATCTTCCGTCGGTTCGACGACGCGTGCGTGACGAAGCTCGCAAACGGGCGTCGACGCGCGGATCGTCACCGGCGCCCAAGCGTCGTCAGGTTGTCGACCAACCTGCTGCCGATGCGCTTGCGCTGCCGATCGGAATCTCCAGGCCCCGGCCCAACGATCCCGCGCTCTCGACGCAGCGAGCTGTCCTCAAGGCCGCATTGCAGCACCCTGGCATCGCCGGCAGTGTCTTCGACTCGTTGCCGCCCGAGACATTCACCCACCCCGCCTACGTTGTCATCAGACAGGCAATGGCTGACGCCGGTGGAACGAGCAAGGGACTCGGCGGCGCCGAGTGGATCGAAGTCGTCACCAAGGGCGTCGAAGACATGACGGTGGCCTCGGTTGTATCTGAGCTGGCCGTCGAACCGATGCCGTGTGACGAAGACACGGTTCCGCGCTACATCAACGGAGTGCTCGCACGACTGCAGGAAGCGTGGGTGGGCGAGCAGGTTGCCGACCTCAAATCCAAGCTTCAGCGCGTTTCACCTGCTGCAGCCCCCGAGGAGTACAACTCACTGTTCGGCGACCTCGTGGCGCTGGAGCAGTATCGCCGACAGCTGCGTGAGCAGGCTGTCGGCGACCAAAGCGTCTGACCTAACGGTTTTTCTTCAACTGGTCGTGGGGGACCAGAATCGTAGTCTCCTCGTTGATCGGCTTCATCGGCTCGAGCTTGGGCTGAGTACTCAGTGAGTCGGCCAGCTTCTGCCGTGACGCGTCCAACACCTTCTTGGTGGCCGGACTGGTGGCCACCGCCTTCGCGGCCCGGCTGATCTGCTCGTATCGTGCGCGGCCCGCTTTGGTTCCCAGGACGTACCCAGCTGCAACACCGATCAACAAACGCATCATTCCTGCTTCCCTCCAGCACCGATCGTCCTGACTCCATCCTGCCTGATGACTCGCTGGGCAGGCGATTTGGTACTTCGGTGAAGGATTCGCTACAGTTTCTCAGGCAACGCCGGAACGGGCGAAGCGAGCAAGACAATCCCCTGTAGCTCAATTGGCAGAGCTTCCGACTGTTAATCGGACGGTTGCTGGTTCGAGTCCAGCCGGGGGAGCAGCAAAGCCCCTCACCTGAGAAATCGGGTGGGGGGCTTTCTTGTTGTGGTCTGACCTTGTTTTTGTCTGACCTAGTGCGCTCGCAGCAGACCCACCGATCGAAGTGCCGATTCGACGTCTGCCGCCTTGTTTGCTTGTTCGCCGCGAATTCCCAGCCGTCGAGCGCTGAGGACGTTCACCGGGTTGTCGTCGACGAAGAAGGTCTGCTGTGGACGCGCATCGAGCAACTCCAGCGCAGCCAGGAAGGCCGCAGGTTCGGGTTTGGTAGCTCCGAGCATGCAGGAGAAAACATGCTCGTCGATTGCCGATGGAGTTACGACACTCTCGATGGCGGCCAAGAGAACAGGTCCGTTGTCGGAGAGTGTGGCGACCACGACCCCCTCGCTTCGAAGCGCGATTGCGAGATCGATGACCGCGCGGTCCGGGATGAAGGCCTTGGCCCAGGCTCGGCGTAGCTCGTCGCGGTCACCAGGAAACCCGAGTCGTCGAAAGCGTTCCAGGATCGCTGTTTCGGAGTGAATGCCGAGATCGCATTCCTGGTCGAACCCGGACGCGAACACGAGGGCATGAATCTCGTCTTTCGTGACGCCGATGGCCGCAGCCAGTTCTGCGGCGCGACGGTCAGGCTCGAATCGACACAGCACGCCACCCAAGTCGAACAACACGAGTTCAGGTGGTCCGCTGTCGTCCGCCATGTCGCAGAGGATAGGCGGCATCAGCATCAGTGAACGCGAAGCGAAGATGATGGCGGCGGAGATGCGAAAAGCCCGACGCAATACTCTGCGTCGGGCTTTCGGCGGAACCGTCGAACTGTTCGGCCGGTGCGCTTACTTCGCTGCGCGATCCGAAGGCTCGAACAGTCGGACGATGTGGCTGGGGTTGATGTAGTAGACACCATTCGGAGAATTGAGAACGAGAGTGTCTTCGGTGAAATCGGTGACGGTGCCGTTCAGCTTCGCGCCGTCGGACATGATGATCCGGATCGTGGCCTTCGAGTTCTTGAATTCGGTCAGTGCAAGCTTCATGTGGTGATCCTGTTCCGTGGGGTGTGCACTCCCACGGTATCGGCTCATCGCGCCTGTGCCGACCAACCTTGGAAGACTCGACTCGAAAGAGTGCAACGCGTCACCGCCTGCCCGATTGTGATCCGCGTCGGATGTGCCGGTAACATTCGGATTCGCCGCGATGCATCGCATCCGGATGGGGCGGTAGCTCAGTCGGTTAGAGCCGTGGACTCATAATCCATTGGTCGCGGGTTCGAGCCCCGCCCGCCCCACGTTCAGTTGCCGTGAGCCCGCAGGTCAGACCCAATGCCTTTTGTCGAAAGTCATGCTGCCGACGATCGCAACGGCGACAAGTGCGCAGAGTGCAATCAACAGGGCAGTTGCCCACAGGTAGTTGGTGCAGTTGCCCACACGTAGTTGGTATTGAATCGCACGCAACGCGCATGCGGGTACGGCTGAGTTGATCCTTCGTGGCTACACAAGTAAATGTCGTACCGCGATCGTCGATCTCGGACGAGGTGAAAGTCTCGGATCCGGATACCCAATCCTCGACAAGTATCGGGAGCGCAGTGCAATTGGGCGCAACCGAGCGAGCGACGTGCCGGACGTGAAGGAAAAGTAGGTACCTATCCGGGTATTTCAGCGTATGTGCTCGACGTACAGAAGTGTCACGCTTTAGACGTGCCTACCGGTGTAGGTACAAGGCAGTCGAGCCGTCCCCCCCGCGGCTCGGCTGCACCCAAATGTTGACGCGCTGACCGGCAGCCGACTGTCGGAAACGACTCTACGCAAGGAACGGCAACGATAGTGGGCCCCGCAACTGCGGGGCCCTTTCCCTGTCTGAAAAGCGCTGTCGGACTTGGGTCATCACCATTGAGGACTTCGACCTCGATCACTGGAAATGAGAGCCAACGAGGGCTGTCTCGCCGTCCTTGTCTGCGTCGGATCCATTTTGCCGAGCTTCGTGAATTGCAGAATCCGCAGCCCGCGAGAGCTCAGTAGTTGCCTCGATCGGGTGCAAAACCGGGCAATCGGAACAAAACACTTGTTGATGCGTTACAACTATTGTTAAAGTGTAACGACGAACTGCAAGTGAACAGCAACTTCAAGGTCTCGCTACCGGAAGCCGATGGGCACCGGGGGAGATTCGTCTGCTGTCGATGGACGCGACCCCGTTGGGCGGCACGGATAAAGGCTCTGCGAATTGCGCCGGGTCGCACCCCTGATCAACCTGACAGACCAACGTAACGGAGAACATACTGTGACAATCAAGAACTCGATCGGGCCTGGTGTCGAAGCCGATCATGGAAACAGGCTGTTCGGCAACACTATTCGATCAGCTGAAGGTGAGGAACTGGTCCAGCGGCTGAATGCCATGTTCGAGCGAGCGAACAGCGCAGGTCAGGTGGTGAATCAACGAGAACTCTCGACCGTGCTTTCTGTGCGGAGATCCGAGGGTTCGCCGGGCGACCGGTCGATTCCGGCGCCTGACAGGCTGATGCATGCGATCGAGGGACTCTCGTACGAATCCCTTTCCCTGTTGATTTGTGCGGCCGAGCATTTACTGCGTTCGGAAGGGGTACATGTCGACTCGACGCCCTTCACGTGAGGGGCGACGAGACCCGTCGAGGAAATCGAAGTGATCGGTCCGTCGCCGACGAACGAGTATTTTGTCACGAACGGAATGACGTAGTTACGTCGTCGTTTGTAATTCTGTTGTGCGACCGGCGAATCAGGCCTCCGGCGTTGCTCGGTCGCACGATCCCGATTCCGCTGCTTCGAAGGCTTCTTGGTGCGCTCACGCGCCTCAGCGTCGAATCCTCTCCAGTCGTCGTGCGGTCCGCTCATGTCATCGCGGACTCGATCGATCGGCTACGTGGAATCAGTCGGAGTATGTCCAGTTCTTCGGCCGATCCGAGTAGCGACCGGCAAATCTTGTCGACGGAGTCAGATGCCGGCACCGAAATACGGATCAACATTCACCTCGGGAAGCCGCATGAAGTGAATTGACTATCGCAGTCTGCTGTTGTGGTGTGAACGTTGCCCAGGCGCTGGCGGAACCCACGAGTTCAAGGACATCGTTCCATCCAGGGCTCTGTAGCCGGGCCAACGCCGCCTCGACCGTCCCGAAAACTTCGAGGTACGCATGTGCGTCGTCGCATGTGAAGGCGAGTTCGTGGGGTTCGGCGTCGCCCACGTCCCCGTCACACGGAGAGCGTCAGCACGAATGGAATCGCAATACCGAGCACGATTCGCTTCATCGGCCGATCGAAGCAGACTGACCCCGCCCTGGCGGACTATTCTCGATCCATGCCGATCACCCCGGATACAAAGAACTGGACCTGGGTCCTCGAACGCCCATGCGGCGAGTGCGGGTTTGATTCGTCCGCTGTGGCGTTCGCGGATGTTCCAGATCTTGTGCGTAGCAATGCCGTCTCGTGGGCCGAGGTACTGGAGCGCGAGAATGTGACGGAGCGACCGGACAGCGAAACATGGTCAGCGCTGGAGTATTCCGCCCACGTACGCGACGTGTTCCGGATCTTCAAGGTGCGGTTGGAACAGATGCTCGAATTCGACGATCCGCGATTCGAGAACTGGGATCAGGACGCAACAGCCGAGGCCGAGCGGTACAACGACCAAGATCCGGCAAAGGTGGCATCGGAATTGTCCGACGCCGCGGCGGAGGTCGCGAATGCCTTCGAAACCGTGCCAGAGGGTAGCCGCCAACGACGGGGTCTCCGCAGTGACGGATCGGCGTTCACCGTCGAATCGTTGGCGGCCTACTTCATTCACGATCCGATCCATCACCTGCACGACGTCTCGGTGTAGTCAGAGCCCGCGCACCTCCTCGAGGGTTCTTCTGGCTCCGACGGAGTGCAATGAGTCGAGGGTCTTTCGGAAGCTAGCGACAAATCGGCGATCGTCCACGAGATCGCCGAACACTTGGCGGTACCCGATGAAGGCCAACGGGTCGCTCGACTGTTTCTGGGCGAGCGGCACCAGAGTGTCCGACAGCTGATCGACGACGGTGATGGGATCTCCGTTCTCGTCTGTGCCCTCGGCGTAGCGGGCCCAGCTAGCGACAATTGCGGTGGACAGGTTGATCGACCCACCGGTGTCGAGTTGGTTCCGGATGACGGGCAACAGCCACTTGGGAATTCGATCGGACGACTCGGCACACAGACGTGCAATCGTGTCGCGGATCTGGGGGTTCGAGAATCTTTCGATGAGGGTCTTCTTGTACTGATCGAGGTCGACGCCGGGTACCGGGTCAAGGGTCGGCGTCGCTTCGAGATTCATGTAGTCGAGCAGGAACCCCGACAAGAGTTCGTCCTGGCATGCCTCGTGGACCAGGCGGTATCCGGCAAGGTAGCCGAAGTACGCGATGCCTTGATGGCCGGCATTGAGAAGGCGCAGTTTCATCAGTTCGTACGGGCGAACATCCGGCACGAGATTGACGCCGGCATTCTCCAGAGGTGGCCTGCCTGAGGTGAACTCGTCCTCGAGGAACCACGCGGTGAACGGCTCAGCCGCGACCGGCCACTGATCTTCCACGCCAAACGTCTCGGCGATCTCGGTGGTCACCTCGGCTGTCGTGACGGGTGTGATCCGGTCGACCATGGAGTTGGGGAAGGCGCCGTTCTCGTCGATCCATTCCGCAAGTTCGGGATCCTTCAGAGCGGCGAAGGCTCCGACAGCCGTCTTGGCGACCGATCCGTTGCCTTCGATGTTGTCGCAACTCATGATCGTGAACGGGGCGAGGCCCCGGTCGCGACGGAGTGCGAGTGCCGCACAAATCAGACCGAAGGTGGTGCGGGGGAGTGTTCCCGGCTCGAGATCGTGCATTACATCGGGATCGGACGCGTCGAACTCACCCGTAGTGTGCGAGATGTTGTATCCGCCCTCGGTGATGGTGAGAGATACGATTTTCGTCGATTCGGATGCCATCTTTTCGATCACCGCCTCCGGATCCTCCGGAGCGAACAGGTACTCGACGATCGACCCGATGACCCGGGCCTCAAGGGTTCCGTCAGAATGCTTGAGCGCCAGCGTGTAGAGGCAGTCCTGCGCGCGGAGAGCGTCTTTCATTCGCTTGTCCGACGGCATCACTCCCACTCCGCAGATTCCCCAGTCGAAACCCTCACCGCGTCGCAGGAGAGCATCGATGTACATGGCCTGGTGTGCACGGTGAAAGCCTCCGACACCGAAATGCACTATGCCGGTAGTAACTTTGCTCCGGTCGTAGGTCGGCACTTCGAGTGCAGCATCGAAGTCGAGCAGGGTCTTCGTATTGAGTTCCATGAAAGTACTAGTCTCCTTCGGCGACAATGACTACGGCTTTGATGCTGCCGGGAATGCGATCGGCCACCAGGGCCTCTTGCGACTGTTCGAGTGAAAAGCGTGCTGTGACCATCGAGTCCAGATCGACGCGCCCGGCAGCGACCAGTGCGGCGGCGATCGGCCACGTGTTGGCGTATCGGAACACTCCGGTGAGCATCAGTTCGCGATTCTGAATGATCGGGACCGGCAACGGTATCTCGTCGGCACCCATTCCGACCAGAACGACGGTCCCAGCGGGCCGAACTGCGTGAATCCCGTCGATCACTGCGGCCGTGGCACCCGACGCGTCGATGAATGCGTCGACGGCCAGCGAGCGTGCGTCGCTTACATGGGGATCAACGACGGTTGTTGCGCCGAATTTCAGTGCCACATCACGCCGGGCCGCGTCGATGTCCGAGACGATGACTTCCGTCGCGCCGAATGCCTTGGCCACCTGCGTCGTCACGATTCCTACCGGGCCGGCGCCGGCGATCAACACCCGAGAGCCGGCAGTGATCCCCGCCTTCTGGGCTGAGGCGATCCCTACGGAAAGTGGCTCGAACAGCGCAGCTGCCTCGTAGGACACGGAATCTGCGATGGGATGGGCGAAGTCGGCACCGATCGTGACGTAGTCGGTCAGCGCACCGTCGATCGGCGGCGTCGCGAAGAACTCCATATGAGGGCAGAGGTTGTATCTGCCTGCCTTGGATTCGGGACTTGTCGGATCGGGCTTCTGAGGCTCGATGGAGACACGCTGCCCGATGCGTCTTGGGTCGACGCCGTCACCGACCGCAGCGATGCGTCCCGATGCTTCGTGTCCGAGAACGAGCGGTGAGTTGACTACGTAAGGGCCGATGCGACCTTCGTGAAAGTAGTGCGCGTCCGACCCGCACACGCCCACGGCATGGATGCGAACGAGGACTTCACCCGCCTTCGGGGACGGTCGTGGTCTCTCGACCATCTGCATCTTTCCGGTCTCGACGAGGACATTTGCCCGAATTGTCGCAGGTAGATCGACGGATTCTCCGGAAACTGTTGTGTGGGTCACAACGTAGATGTTAGCTTAATGAGCATAAGAACATCTAGTGAGCATTTGCTCACGATCAAGAAACTTTGAACCTGATGCACAAGGAGACCGCGTGAACCAGTCGGCTCAGCCCACAGGACTCAAGACGTCGAAGTTGCCCGCTTCCGAAGATGTGCGGCTCGCCTTGCGGGCAGCGACCATGTATCACCTCGAAGGTGCCACTCAGGCGGAGATTGCAGCGAAGTTGGGCGTCTCGCGGCCGACAGCCGGGCGACTGTTGGCCAGGGCGCGGACGCAAGGTTTGGTCAGGGTCGAGATTTTGGTACCGCCGGAGCTCGAAGGTTCGGTGAACACGGAGTTGGAATCGAAGCTGGAGAAGCACTTCGGGTTGGCCGAAGTGTTGATCGTCCCCGAAGCGATTTCGGATGCGGACGACCCGGACTTCGACGCACTCGGTCGAAGAGCAGCCGAAGTTCTGGTTCGTCGTCTGCAGCCGTCGAGCGTTCTCGGGTTTACCTGGGGTCCGGAAACCGTTGCGGTAGCAGGATCTTTGCCAGACAAGGCCGCGAAGTGCTCGGCTGTGGTACAACTTGACGGCTCCATGACGGTGACCGACTACCAAACCGGTGTCGACTTCACCATCGGCCGATGTGCACAACAGTTGCAGGCCAATCCTATTCGTCTCAACGCTCCGCTGTATGCCGACCCGGCGACTGTGGAGTCGATGCGAAACGACTCGGTGATCTCGAAGGCGCTGCATGCCGGAACTGATTCCGACATCATGGTTTTCGGAGTTGGTGCCGTCTCGACTGCCACGACCTTGTTTGCCGGTAGCTTCGTCGACTCGACCATGCTGGACGAGTTGGAAAGTCGAGGCGCTGTCGGTGAAATCGGCGGCCGTTTCTACACGATCGACGGCAATCCAGTGGAGGGGCCACTGCCTGAGCGAACGGTCTCCGTATCGCTCGACGCAGTGAAATCCTGCGATCAGACGATTCTGATTTCGGGGGGAACACACAAACGCCAGGCCGTTCTGGGCGCATTGCGCGGAGGTTTGGCAAACGTACTCGTCACCGACGTCGAGTGCGCCCAGTGGCTGCTCGAAGGCTAGCGATCTCACGAGTTTCGCGGTCCGAGCGCGCGACTGACACGCAAGTGTGAAGGAAGGTAATCCGTGAAAACAGGAAGACGAGTGTGGGGCGCTGCCGCGGCGGCGCTCTGCCTCCTGGTGTCGGGATGTGCGGGCGCTGGTGCGCTCGGTGGTTCCGGCGAACGAACAGTCACCATCGCGATGGTGTCGAACTCGCAGATGCAGGACGCCATCAAACTGGCGCCGGCTTTCGAAGCCGAGAACCCTGGCATCGACCTCAAATTCGTCAGCCTTTCCGAGAACCAGGCGCGCGCCAAGATCACGGCCTCGACGGCAACCGGCGGCGGTGAGTTCGACGTCGTGATGATCAGCAACTACGAGACACCTCAGTGGGCCGCCAACGGTTGGCTCACGAACCTGTCCGAGTATGCAGACAAGACGCCCGGTTATGACGAGGACGACTTCGTACCGTCGATCAAGACTTCTCTGTCATACGAGGACAGTATGTACGCGGTTCCGTTCTACGGGGAGTCGTCGTTCCTGATGTACCGCAAGGATCTGTTCGATCAGGCGGGGATAACAGTTCCCGAAGACCCGACGTGGCAAGAAGTCGCAGGTTGGGCAGCGCAGTTCGACAACCCGGATGCCAAGATGGCGGGAATCTGCTTGCGCGGAAAGCCTGGCTGGGGTGAGGTACTCGCACCGCTGAACACAGTGATCAACACCTTCGGTGGACGCTGGTACGACGAGAATTGGAATGCGCAGCTGACCAGTCCGCAGGTCGAGGATGCGGTTCAGTTCTACGTGGACACGGTCAAGGAGCACGGTCAGCCGGGTCCTGCCACAAGCGGATTCGGTGAATGTGCAACACAATTCGCGCAAGGCAACACGGCGATGTGGTACGACGCGACGTCGGCTGTGTCGGTTCTCGAGGACCCTGCGTCGTCGAAGGTAGTCGGCAACATCGGATATGCGAAGGCCCCGAAGGTCGAGAAGTCCGATCCTGGTTGGCTCTACACGTGGGCGCTCGGAATCCCGGAGTCGGCAAAGAACAAAGATGATGCCTGGAAGTTCATTTCCTGGATGACGAACAAGGACTACATCCAGAAGGTCGGAACCGAACTCGGCTGGTCGAGAGTTCCTCCGGGAAGTCGCCTATCGACCTACGAGATTCCGGAATATCAAGAGGCCGCACAGGCATTCGGTCCGATCACCCTCGAATCGATCAACAATGCAGATCCGAAAAACCCTACAGTGCAACCGGTTCCGTACACCGGCGTCCAGTTCCTCACCATCCCTGAGTTTCAGGACCTGGGCACTCGCGTCAGCCAGCAGATCAGTGCGGCCATCGCGGGTCAGAAGAGCGTGAAAGAAGCACTCGAACAATCCCAGCAGTATGCCGAGGTGGTCGGCAAGACCTATCAGGAGAACCGATGACTACGGTTGCCGAGCCCAGAACTACGGTGGACGACGCGCCACCGGTCCGTGTCGAAAAGAAGATCTCCCGCGCCGAGGGTTGGCGTCGTAGAGGTCCCCTGTTGCCGGCGTTGATCTTTTCGATCGTCGTCACCCAGATTCCGTTTCTGTTCACCCTCTACTACTCGACGCAGTCGTGGAACCTTGTCCGGCCGGGATCGCGGCACTTCAACGGGTTCGACAACTACATCGAGGTTTTCAAGGACAGTCAGTTTCGGGAAGTCGCGGTCAACACGGTCATCATGATCGTGGGGACGGTCATCGTTTCGGTGATCCTCGGACTCGCGTTGGCACTGCTACTCGACAGAGCCTTCCTCGGTCGCGGGATCGTGCGGACACTGCTGATCACGCCGTTTCTCATCACCCCCGTCGCTGGCGCATTGCTCTGGAAGACAACAATGTTCGACCCGGTGTTCGGTATCGTGAACTTCGTCCTCCAGCCTTTCGGTGTCGGCCAGGTCGACTGGGTCAGCAAGTTTCCGCTCGCCGCCGTCATGATCAATCTGATCTGGCAATGGACGCCTTTCATGATGCTGCTCATTCTGGCCGGCTTGCAGTCCATGCCCCGAGACATCCTCGAAGCCGCACGGGTGGACGGAGCCAAGCCGTTTGCGATGTTCCGCGAACTGACACTGCCGCACCTGCGCCGTTTCATCGAACTCGGTGCAGTTCTGGGTGCGATCTACCTCGTGAACACCTTTGACGCGGTGTACATGATGACGTCGGGCGGGCCAGGCGTGGCCAGTTCGAACCTGCCGTTCTACATCTACCAGCGCGCGTTCCTCGGCTTCGACGTAGGTCAAGCTGCGGCGATGGGTGTCGTGACAGTGATCGCGACCATCATCGTGTCGACACTTGCGCTCCGATTGATCTTCAAGAGCTTCACCGGCAACGAGGAGGCGGCGTGATGACTGCCGTAGAGACGACAAGCGTGACGACCGACAAACCCGTCGTCAAGAAAAAGAAGAGCAGTAAGTTCAGTCCGTGGTCGGTCGTGGCGTGGATCGCCGCTCTGGGATTCTTCTTCCCGGTCTTCTGGATGGTCCTGACCGCATTCAAGACCGAGGCAGACGCCTACACGGATCCGCCGAAGTTGTTCTTCACCCCGACGCTCGAGCAGTTTCGTGCCGTTCTCGATTCCGGTCTCGGCACGACGCTGGCGAACTCGGCATTTGCCACAGGAATGTCGACGATTCTTGTTCTGCTACTGGGTGTTCCGGCGGCTTTTGCGCTCTCGCTTCGCCCGGTGAAGAAGACTCAGGATGTGCTGTTCTTCTTCATCAGTACCAAGATGCTCCCAGTCGTCGCTGCAATCGTGCCGCTGTACGTGATCGTCAACGACATCGGATTGCTCGACAATATCTGGGCGCTGGTCATCTTGTACACATCGATGAATCTGCCGATCGCAGTGTGGATGATGCGTTCGTTCTTTCTCGAAGTCCCCGGCGAACTTCTCGAAGCTGCCAGCATGGACGGCGCGAGTTTGTGGACCTCGGTTCGCGAGGTGATCCTCCCGCTGATCTCGCCCGGAATTGCTGCGACTGCGCTGATCTGCGTGATCTTCTCGTGGAACGAATTCTTCTTCGCAGTCAACCTGACAGCTGTTCAAGCGCAGACGATTCCGGTCTTTCTGGTCGGGTTCATCACCGGCGAGGGACTGTACTGGGCTCGGCTCTCCGCGGCAGCGACCATGGCGGCATTGCCCGTCATCCTGGCCGGTTGGTTCGCCCAGAACAAACTGGTGCGCGGCCTGTCCTTCGGTGCAATCAAATAATTCTCCTCACCCTCTCAGGAGTTCGTCATGGCTGAAATCTCTTACCAGAAAGCGTCTTGCATCTACGAAGGTGCTGGGACCCTCGCTGTAGATTCACTCGATCTTGACATCAAGGACGGGGAGTTCATCGTGCTCGTCGGTCCGTCAGGTTCCGGAAAGTCCACGGCCCTGCGCATGTTGGCAGGGCTCGAGGACATCGATTCCGGTGCGATCACCATCAACGGCAAGGACATGACCGATGTCCCGTCGAAGGATCGCGACATCGCAATGGTCTTCCAGAATTACGCGCTGTACCCCAATAAAACCGTCGGCGAAAATATGGGGTTCGCGTTGAAGATGCGCGGTGTGCCCGTCGAGGAGCGTAAGAAGAAAGTGGCCGAAGCGGCCAAACTGCTTGACCTGACTGACTATCTCGACCGCAAACCGGCCAAGCTTTCCGGTGGTCAACGGCAGCGAGTTGCCATGGGCCGAGCTATCGTTCGTGAACCGCAAGTGTTCTGCATGGACGAGCCGCTCTCCAACCTCGACGCAAAGCTACGCGTCCAGACCCGCACGCAGATCGCGGCGTTGCAGCGTCGTCTCGGAACCACCACCGTCTACGTCACGCACGATCAGGTGGAAGCGATGACGATGGGTGATCGCGTGGCAGTGCTCAAGGGCGGCAAGTTGCAACAATTCGCTTCTCCGACCGAACTTTACGATCGGCCGGCCAATGCGTTTGTTGCCGGTTTCATCGGATCTCCAGGTATGAACTTGGTAACGGCGCCGGTCAGTTCGGGTGGGGTGCGTTTCGGTGACGTCGAGGTTCCGCTGGACCGCGAGCAGATGGCGGCAATCGCCGCGGCCGGTCTGGCTTCGGTCACAGTGGGAATTCGGCCCGAGCAATTCCAGGTGGTTGCTGCCGGAGACGGAATCGCAGCTCAGATCGACCTGGTAGAGGAACTGGGCAACGAGTCGTACATCTACGCACACGTGCCTGGTACCGAAGCCGACCCGATCTCGCTCGTTGCACGCACCGGCGGTCGATCGAAGCTGCAGTACGGCCAGACGCTGGGCTTCGAGCGGGTGGACGGCCTCGTTCACCTCTTCGACCCGACTACGGGTGAGCGCGTGGGTAGCTGAATCCCACCATAATCGTGACCTGCTCGGCACCCGAACACGTTCGTGCCGAGCAGGTCACATCCATCTTCGACCGGTGAGAAGGTTAGGGTCTACCGATGAGTGATACACGCGAACGATCCGTCGTGGTGTGTGGTGAGGGACTGGTTGATCTGGTTCCGGTGGGGGAGAACTTCTCACCCAAGTTGGGCGGTGGACCGTTCAACGTTGCGGTTGCACTGGGTCGACTCGGATCCGACGTGGGATTCGTCTCTCGCTTGTCCACCGACGCCTTCGGAGATCGGATGATCGACTCGCTGGCCGCGTCCAATGTCGACACAACTGGGGTCGAACGTGGGCCCGAGCCGACAACTCTGGCCGTCGTGAACCTTGCAGCGGACGGAGGTGCGCGGTATTCCTTCTACCTCGAGGGAACGGCAGATCGACAGTTCGCGCTGCCGAAACTTCCCTCTGCCCGGGCATTCTCGTTCGGAACGCTGTCGCTGGTGCTCGAGCCCGGGGCCTCGGCCTACGAAGCTTTGCTGCACGAAGCACACGCCCGCGGTCGACTCACCATGGTCGACCCCAACATTCGTCCGGCGGTGATCTCCGACCCGGACGCGTATCGACGACGGTTTCGTTCGTGGTTGCCCGCCATCGATATTCTCAAAGTGAGCGACGACGACGCGAAGTGGTTGGGTTCGGTCGACGGCGCCGAGTGGCTCCACGAAGGCGTCGGCGCCGTCCTGCTCACCCGTGGTGGTGACGGGTTGCGGTTGATCACCGAGGAACTCGATGTTTCGGTGCCGGCGCCCGCGGTCGACGTCGCGGACACGATCGGTGCGGGCGATACCGTTCACGGAGCCCTGTTGGCCTACCTTGATCGTCACGACGCACTCGACGTCGCTGTTGTGCGTGCGTTCACCGAGGCAGATTGGTCGGCCGCGTTGACCTTTGCCGCACGCGCGGCAGCCGTCACCGTGTCACGTCCCGGGGCGGATCCGCCGTGGTCAAGGGAGTTGGGCCTGCCCGTCTAGCACTGGGGACCACCGCCCTACTGCGAGCGCAGTACGTCGAACTGCCTACCTGTGCACGATGTGCGACGGGGTCGTGTATCGGCACAGTGACACGCATGTCGATATTCCTGTACAAACTCTCGCGACTCGCGTTTCGGCGCCGTTGGGCAATGGTGGGCTTCTGGGTCGTCCTGCTGGTGGCGGGCGGAGTAGGCGCAGCAACGCTGTCCGGTCCGACCGTCAATACGTTGTCGATTCCGGGCACCGAATCACAAGCGGCGCAAGATCTTCTGGCTGAAAGATTTCCGCAATCGTCCACCGACGGAGCCAGTGCTCGCATCGTCTTCGAATCTCCGGCGGGCACGACGCTCACCGATCCGGCGATTCGACAATCCGTCAGTGACTTGGTCTCTGCGCTCGGGAAGGATCCTGAGATTGCAGCGGTATCGGATCCGTATGCCTCCGGCGGAGTGTCGCCGACTGGGACGATCGGATACATGCAGGTCTCCTATACCGCCGACTCGATGGACTTACCGGACAGTTCGAAAGAACTGCTCGAGTCCGCCGTCCACGACGCCGCGGATTCAGGGCTGGCAGTCGATGTTGCCGGCAACGTGCTGATGGAAAGCAGCGCCGAATCGATGGGAGAGGTGATCGGAGTCGCGATCGCCGCGGTGGTGCTGACCGTCACCTTCGGTTCCTTGGTTGCGGCGGGGCTTCCCTTGATCAGCGCGTTGATCGGCATCGGCATCGCGATCTGCACGATCACAATCGCAACTGGTTTCATCGAATTAGGTTCGAGCACAACCGTCCTGGCAATGATGCTGGGGCTCGCCGTGGCGATCGACTATTCGCTCTTCATCGTCTCGCGCTACCGCTCCGAACTACGTGACGGACATGATCCAGAAATTGCTGCGGGCCGCGCAGCGGGGACTGCGGGTTCGGCCGTAGTGTTCGCGGGGTTGACGGTGCTCATCGCATTGGCAGGACTGTTCGTCGTGAACATCCCGTTCCTGACGAGCATGGGTCTGGCTGCAGCATTCGCAGTTGCTGTTGCAGTGGTGATTTCACTGACGCTGCTGCCCGCCACACTCGGATTTGCAGGGTCGCGCGTCATGAGTCGGTCTGATCGTCGACTGCTGGCGTCCGGCGGTGAACTGACACACCGGAAACAGTCGGAGGGGGCGGGCTCGCGATGGGCCAAGTTCGTGATCCGGCGTCGAGTTCCGGTTTTGCTCGCGTCAGTCCTCGGGCTGGGATTGCTGGCGATCCCCACATTCGGAATCAACCTGAGTTTGGCGAGCCCAGCAGTGCCCGACACAACTGCCGCCAGGGCTACCGACCGACTATCCGAGGGGTTCGGTGCCGGGTTCAGCGGTCCGCTCATGGTGGTCGTCGACGTTGCCGACGCCGCAGATCCGGCAGCGGCATTGAGCGGCGCCCAGGAAAAGCTCGGTGCTCTGCCCGACGTAGCGGCAGTGACGCCGCCAGCACTCAATCAGGCCGGCGATACAGCAGTCATCACGGTGGTTCCCTCGAGTGGCCCGGAAACCGAGGCAACAAAGGCGCTCGTCGCAGATATACGTGAGGTCGCCGGATCACTGACCGACGAGACCGGAGCCACGATGTCGGTCACCGGTCAGACAGCGTTGACGATCGACGTTTCGGATCGCCTGGCCGACGCCCTGGTTCCCTACCTCGCATTGGTCGTCGGCCTCGCCTTCATCCTTTTGATGCTGGTGTTCCGCTCGATCTTGGTACCGCTCAAGGCAACTCTCGGATTTCTGCTCTCGATCGGCGCGACGTTCGGTGTGCTGGTCGCGATCTTCCAGTGGGGTTGGTTCGCAGGCATTCTCGGAATCGAAGGCCAAACCGGATCAGTTGTGGCGATGTTGCCCATCTTCATGATCGGCATCGTCTTCGGGTTGGCGATGGACTACCAGGTGTTCCTGGTGACCAGAATGCGTGAAGCGTTCGTCCACGGTGACGGACCGGATGAAGCAGTCGTGAAGGGCTTCGACCAGGGCGCGCGAGTCGTCACGGCCGCGGCGCTGATCATGATCGCCGTTTTCGCGGGCTTCATCTTCGGCGGCGACGCCTTCATCATGCAGATCGGACTCGGACTCTCGTTCGCGGTTCTGTTCGACGCCTTCGTGATTCGTATGACCGTCGTACCGGCCGTCATGTCCCTGTTGGGCTCGAAGGCATGGTGGTTCCCCTCATGGCTGGACCGGTTGGTCCCGAACGTCGATGTCGAGGGGGAGCAGTTGACTGCGCTGCTCGCAGATTCGAAGGAATCCAGTGAACCCACGAGCGACAAGTTGTCGGTGTGACCCGGATACGGTAGATCGATGACCTCGACATCGACGTGGGGTCGATGGTGTGCGGAACACCCGCGCACCATCGACCTGGCACTGACCATCCTCGTGCTCCTTGCCACGTGGACGGCGCACCGCATCGCGCTCGACGGCAATGAGACCCGCGAGGTCACGGTTGTGGGAGTTGTCGTGACAGCTATTGCAGCCGCAACCATCGTGTTCCGAAGGCGCTATCCGTTCTTGGCACTCGCGGTGGCAGTATTTCTCGGCGTTTTGATGATTGCGCTGTCGGCGCCGCCGAATGCCGGCACAGGTTCGGCGGCGATGGTATGCCTCTATTACATTGCCAGCACGAGTGACCGCCGGAAGACCTTTTTCGCAGCGGCAATCACAGTCGGATCGCTGATGCTTGTCACGATTTTCCTCGGAGTAGGAAACAACCTCCTACAGGAAGCGCTGGGGTTGTTGTCTTGGTTGCTGATGGCGAGCTTCGCCGGCGCTGAGGTCCGTTCTCGCCGTGCATATCTGGAGTCCGTCGAAGAGCGTGCGGTGCAAGCGGAAAGAATGCGCGAGGACGAGGCCCGACACCGCGTCGTCGAAGAAAGGATGCGGATTGCGCGAGACCTGCACGACGTTGTCGCGCACCACATTGCCTTGGTCAACCTGCAAGTCGGGGTCGCGTCGCACTTGATCGGGAAAGACCCGGAGAAGGCGACGACTGCACTACGCGGAGTGGAGGAAACGTCCAAGGCGGCACTCGATGAAATTCGGGCCACGGTCGGAGTTCTCCGTGATGCTCAGGACGGTGATCGCTCGATGAAGCCGGCTCCGGGGCTTTCGGATCTACCGGCACTGGTGGATCAATTCGTCAGTGCAGGAATGGAAATCGATGTGCGCGCTGTGGGTTCGCTGCGCCCACTCGGGCCCGCAGTAGATCTCACAGCGTACCGAATTATCCAGGAGGCACTCGTGAATGCGAGCAAGCATGCGCTGCCAGGAGCCGTCACCGTGTCGTTGTCATACGAAGCCGAGGTTCTGATGCTGTCGGTCGAAAACTCCGGAACGGCAGTGCCTTCGACGTCACCACCCGGGTACGGACTGCTGGGAATGAAGGAGAGGGCACAGGCGATGGGAGGCGAGGTCTCAGCAGGATTCCGCGCCGACGGGGGATTTCGTGTGGACGCCCAACTACCGCTTGTCTCGGTGTCCAGGGGTTCGGAGCGTGAGGAGTCGTGAGTATTCGGGTAGTAGTGGCAGACGATCAGGCGCTCTTCCGTCAAACGCTTGCGCTGCTGATAGGTTCGGAAGAGGACATGGAGGTGGTCGCCGAGGCGGCAGACGGAGAGCAGGCATTCCAGGCGGCGCTCGAGCACCGACCCGACGTTGTATTGATGGACATTCGAATGCCAGGCACCAGCGGAGTCGAAGCGACCGCCATGATTGCCGATCATCCGGATTTGACCGACGTGCACGTGATGATTCTTACCACCTTCGAAGTGGATGAGCATGTGGCACAGGCGATCCGGGCGGGAGCCAGCGGCTTCATCGGCAAAGGAATCCGAGCCGAGGATCTACTCGATGCTGTTCGGACGGTCGCAGGTGGGAACTCTTTGCTGTCGCCGATTGCGACCAGCGCGTTGATTTCTCGGTTCCTTTCCACTCCGTCGCGGGCCGACTCGACTTCTGGGATTTTCGGTCAGTTGACCCCACGCGAACTCGAAGTGGTAACCCTCGTTGCCCTCGGGATGTCCAACGACGAAATCGCTGCGGAATTGGTGATCAGCGCGGTCACGGCAAAAACGCACGTGAACCGGGCGATGACAAAACTGGATGTCCGCGACCGCGCGCAACTGGTGGTTCTCGCCTATCAATGCGGTGTGGTGATTCCGGGACGCTCGGTGGATTTACTCGAGAAACTCTTGACTCGAACGGGAGTTCGAGTATGATTTGGGGAGGGGATCGGGGGATTCAATGAGTGTCTTGTCGTCGGATGTGGTGTCTGGTTCTGCGGTGGGGTTACGCGGACGCCTGTGGCGGTTGTCTTCTGCCGAGTTGCGTGAGGCTGCGGTGTCGTCGAGTGCGGAGATTCTGCGCCTGGAAGCGGTGCGGGTGGCGGTGGTGGACGAACTGTCGATGCGTCCGGATGATCAGGTGATTGCCAGCCGTGGAGTCTGGTCATGGTTGGCGGCGAACACGATGCTGCAGGTTCGGGACGGGAAGAAGATCGCCGCCCTGGGCGCAGCGCTGCGGCCGTTTCCCGCGGTAGCAGCGAGATTCGATTGTGGGGATTGCTCGTTCGATCACGCAGTGTTGATCGTGGCGTTCTGCGAATCCCCGCCGAAGGGGATGCCGGACGAGGCGTTACCTCGCTGTATCGACCTGCTGCTTGCGGCAGCCTCGGGGGTGGAGGCGACGACGACTAAGGTGCGGCACGTTATCGCGACCTTGGAGCGCGTTTTCGAATCCGATGAGATTCCGCCCGCCGAAGATGTCGATCGGAACGAACTGCGGATCGCCTCGACCTTGAACGGTCGGGTGGTGGTTCGTGGGGAATTCGACGCCCTCACCGGCGAAATGCTGCTCTCGGCCCTGTCGAATTTGACGATGCCCACCCCGGCACCCGACGGAACCCCCGACGCACGGTCGGCGGCAAAGCGGACCGCGGACGGGTTCACCGAACTGATCCGCCGCTACCTCGACTGCGCAAAAACCGGAACCGACGGCGGCCAACGCCCACACGTGAACGTGCACATCAACGCGCGCGATCTCGCTGAGCATCGGGACTGCGCCGCCGCGCCCTCGAATGGTGAAGAGTCCCCGTCGGATCTCGATGTCGGGCACATGCCATGGCTCGGACCGCTGTCGGTGTCGCAGACGAGGCTTCTCGGGTGCGACTGCTTCCTGTCCACCGTCCTACTCGACGCTCACGGCGCACCGCTCGATGCGAGACCCGGAAAACGTCTGGTCAACGCCGAACAGAGAGTGGCCCTGACGCCCGAGACAAAGGCTGCGCCTTCCCCGGCTGCACATGCGTACCGGCGTGGACCGATGCGCACCACATTAAGCACTGGGCGAACGGCGGCCCGACGGTGATGAACAACCTTGTCCTGCTGTGCCGCTCGCATCACCGGTTGATGCACCGTAAATCCGGGTTCGTCGGAAAATGGGAAATCCGGATCGGCGTCGACAACAAACCGTGGTTCATCCCGCCGCCCTCGATCGACCCCGGGCAGCACCCCAGGCCGGCGAACAGCACATTCAAAACCTGAGGACGAACCTCAGATGCACCAGAACATGCCCAGGTCTGTTTCAGACCCGCTGCTCTGTGTCCGATCGATTGGTGGGAGGTGGAGTCGAATGGTTGCGTGCTTTCGGGGCGGCTCTACTTTCGGGTGCCCGTGTGGCCTGTCCCATTCAGTGGGTCATTATTCCGTCGTTGCCGCGCCGGTTGTGCCAGGTCATTTGGACGTCTGACCTGCAGTGCAAAATCTTTCGTTAGAACACGTTCCAATTTCGCAGATTTGTGGCTATGGTCACAGAGATAGATGCGGGTGTGCGAATGAAAGGGTGAAGTGACGTGAAGACCAAGGGTGCAATCCTGTGGGGCCTCAATGAAAAGTGGTCCGTCGAGGAGATCGAGATCGGTGAGCCGGTAGCCGGCGAAGTTCAGATTCGCATGGAAGCGGCCGGAATGTGCCACTCCGATCACCACATCGTCACCGGCGCGACCCCGATGCCGTCGTTCCCCGTCATGGGTGGGCACGAGGGTTCGGGCGTCATCACCAAGCTCGGCCCGGAGGTCAAGGGTCTGGAGGTCGGCGACCACGTCGTTCTGTCCTTCATTCCGGCTTGTGGAACCTGTCCGGCGTGTTCGGCCGGTCATCAGAACCTGTGTGACCTCGGGATGGGCCTCCTCAGCGGCCAGGCCATCAGTGACGGCACTTACCGGATCCAGGCTCGCGGCGAAAACGTGATCCCGATGTGCCTGCTAGGGACGTTCTCGCCCTACATGGTCGTGAACCAGTCGTCAGTGGTGAAGATCGACAAGGACATTCCGTTCGAGGTTGCCGCACTCGTCGGTTGCGGCGTTCCGACCGGTTGGGGATCGGCAACCCACATCGCCGATGTGAAGCCCGGCGAAGACGTTGTGATCATGGGTGTCGGCGGCGTCGGTATCAGTGCGCTACAGGGTGCAGTTGCATCGGGCGCCCGGTACATCTTTGCCATCGACCCCGTGCCGTGGAAGCGTGAGCAGGCTCTGAAGTTCGGCGCAACGCACGCTTTCGAAAGCGCTGCCGCTGCCATTCAGCCGATCATCGACGCTACGTATGGCCGCATGGCGCAGAAGACGATCATCACCGTCGGCGAAATGAAGGGTGAGTACGTCGAAGAAGCGATGATTCTGACGGCAAAGGCCGGCCGTTGTGTCGTCACCGCAATGGGGCACCTGACGGACATGGATGTGAAGCTGAACCTGTTCCTGATGGCGATGCTTCAGAAGGACCTTCAGGGCAACATTTTCGGCGGTGGCAACGCTCGCCAGGACGTGCCGAACCTCCTCGCGATGTACAAGGCAGGCAAGCTGAACCTCGACGACATGGTCACTCGGACCTACACGCTCGAAGGCGTGAACGACGGCTACCAGGACATGTTGGATGGCAAGAACATCCGCGGCGTCATCCGCTACACCGAAGCTGACTGGTGATCGGAAGCGCAACCCTTGTGCCAGTAGTCTGATCGGGTGCCCAGTACTCACAGTCTCGACGTAATCCAGCAGTGGCCGGTCGACAATGCGGCAGCGGTCGTCCTCTCCGGAAAGAATCCCGGTGAGGGCGACCGCATTCGTGGTTTCAGTGGCGACCAGGCGCATGTTTTCCCCCTGGCTTCGGTGACAAAACTGTTGTGCGCCTACGCGATTCTCGTGGCAGTGGAGGAGGGGGCGGTCGAGTTGGATGGGCCGGCCGGGCCTGAGGGGTCGACCGTTCGTCATCTCCTCGCACATGCTTCGGGATTGGCATTCGCCGAACGTGTTGTTCAGGCTCCGGTGGCGTCGAAGCGGATCTACTCGAGTGCGGGGTTCGAGGTGCTTGCCGAGTTGGTTTCCCGGGAGACCGAGATCGAATTTGCCGACTATCTGGCCGAGGCGGTGTTCGCGCCATTGGCGATGACCAGCGCGGCTCTTGTCGGTCCGGCCGGTCACGGTGCGCAGGCATCGGCAGACGACTTGGCCAAGTTCGCGGCTGAACTGCTCTCGCCGACTCTGGTCTCGGCGCAGACGTTCGCAGAGGCGACAACTGTGCAGTTCCCGGGGCTCAACGGAATTCTTCCGGGCTATGGCTCTCAGCGCCCCAACGACTGGGGCCTCGGATTCGAAATTCGGGGCGACAAGCGTCCGCATTGGACGGGTCTCGAGAACTCGGCCGCTACCTTCGGTCATTTCGGCCAGTCCGGGACGTTTCTGTGGGTCGATCCCACGATCGGTACTGCGTGCGTCGTGCTTACCGATCGCGATTTCGGTGATTGGGCCAAGCCTTTGTGGACCGAATTGTCGGATGGCGTGGTCGGTGAAGTTTCGCGGTAGAGCACAAATTTCTCTCCTTCCACTGGCGCAACACGGGTAACACAAGGCACACTGTTCAATCGAGCGTGCTGCACGAACTCGACAGAGGTCGTTGGGGAAGACGTCCCTCGTCGAAGCAGGAGGCTCGAGTGCGCGAAATGAATCAATTCGCGGACGTGACGACTGGTGTGGTTTACATCCACTCGTCGCCCGCGGCGCTGTGCCCGCACGTGGATTGGGCTTTGTCCGCCACGTTGGACAGCCCTGCCAAGCTCAGATGGACCTCACAGCCTGCCTACGACGGGCTTCTGCGTGCGACGACGGACTGGACGGGTCCCGTCGGAACCTGTGCCCGCCTGGTCGACTCGCTACGCGCGTGGCCGATGTTGCGGTTCGAGGTCACCGAGGACCCGAGTCACGGCGTCGACGGCGAACGGTACAGCCATGTGCCCGGTCTGGGCCTGTGGCGCGGATCCACCAGTGCGAACGGTGATGTCGTCGTAGGGGAGATGAAACTGCGGTCCATCATGAATTCCGGTGGAGACATCGCCGCGGAAATCGATCGGGCGATAGGTACACCGTGGGACGAGGAACTCGAACCCTTCCGGAGTTCAGGCGAAGGTGCCGAAGTGACATGGCTGCGAAGGCGTGTCAGCTGACCGAGGTCCATCCTGAACCCGGAGTGCTCTCGCGGCTTGAACGACAAAGACTTGAATGACAAAGGTGGGCCCCGCCGTATCGGCGAGGCCCACCTTGCTGTCCAGGGTTGTCAGAGCGGAATGTTCTTGTGCCGCGCGCGGACAGATGGTGCAGACGCGAGGGCAGCGGTCACGATGCTGCGAGTCTTCGCCGGGTCGATTTCCTCGTCGACGACGCCGATTTCGACCGCGCGGTCGACGCCGCCCGCGATTGCCTCGTGCTCGGCAGCGAGTCGGTCGTGCAATGCTTCACGCTCGTCGTCCGGTGCAGCTGCGAGGGCCCGCTTGTGCAGGATGCCGACAGCAGCCTTCGCACCCATCACGGCTACTTCGGAGTTGGGCCAAGCGAATACGGCCGTGGCTCCCAGTGCTCGCGAGTTCATCGCGATGTATGCGCCGCCGTAGATCTTTCGAGTGACGACGGTGACGCGGGGGACCGTTGCCTCGGCGAAGGCGTGAAGTAACTTCGCGCCGCGCCGGACAACGCCTTCCCACTCCATCGACACCCCAGGCAGATACCCGGGAACATCGACGACGACCACGAGCGGCACGCCGAATGCGTTGCACAGTCGCACGAATCGAGCGGCCTTCTCTGCACTTTCGGAGTTCAGGCACCCCCCGAGTCGCAGTGGGTTGTTCGCGATGACTCCAACGGTGCGTCCGGCCATCCGGCCGAAACCGGTGACGATGCTCCGAGCGTAATTGCCTTGCAGTTCTTCGAAACTCGACTCGCCTTCGACGTTGTCGAGCATTTCGTGAACGATCGGACGAACGTCGTACGCGCGTTTCGCGGAGGCAGGCATCATGGCGCGCAGATCGCTGTCGCCGAGTTCCGCTGCCCGCTGATCGAATTCGCCCTGCTCGCACATCATCGAGACCAGGCGGCGCGCGCGGTGCAATGCGTCGGCCTCGTCGTGTGCGGCGATGTGCGCGACACCCGACTTCTTGGTGTGTGTGTCCGGACCGCCGAGTGACACCATGTCGACCTGTTCGCCGGTGACACTACGAACTACGTCTGGCCCGGTGACGAACACTCGGCCTTCCGGCGCCATGATCACGACATCGGTGAGGGCTGGACCATACGCGGCTCCGCCAGCGGCAAAGCCGAGCACGACGGAAATTTGAGGTATGAGACCCGACGCGCGGACCATGGCCTCGAAGACCAGTCCGACGGCGTGGAGCGCCTCGACGCCTTCAGCCAGACGCGCGCCACCGGAGTGCCAGAGGCCCACGATGGGGGACTCTTCCTCGATAGCGGTATCGATGGCTTTGACGAGGTGTTTGCAACCGTCGACGCCCATGGCGCCACCCATGACAGTGGCGTCGGAGCAGTATGCGATGGTGCGGACGCCGTCGATGTTTCCGGACGCGGCGAGCACACCGGACTTGTCACGGGCGTGGAGCGGCACTGTTGTGCCGGGGTCGAACAGATTTTCCAGGCGCGCAAGAGGATCGCGCGGGTCTGTCGATGATTCGGACTTTGTCACGGGGGCCAGGATGGTCATCGCGTCCTCCTTCAGTACGAGCCTTGGGTGGAACGAAAGGTCGGTGTTGTCCGCGGGTGACGTTGTGTTGCAACGACACCCGCGGACAGGTGCAAACCGCGGTTCGGGCTAGGCCCGACCGAAGGCGAGCGCGACATTGTGCCCACCGAAACCGAACGAGTTGTTCAGTGCGAAATCGAAAGAGCCGGTTCGGGGTTCACCCTTGACGACATCGAGATCGATTTCTGGATCCTGGCTGTCAACGTTGAGCGTGGGCGGGATGATCCCGTCACGCACTGCCAGAACCGTGAGGACTGATTCGAGGGCGCCGACAGCGCCGATCGAGTGTCCCAGCGCGGATTTCGGGCCGTACACCGCAGCGTGATTGCCGACCGCTGCGTTGATTGCCTTTGCCTCTGCGATGTCACCGATCGGCGTCGCAGTGGCGTGGGCGTTGATGTGCTTGATGTCGGACTTCGTCAGTCCGGCCATCTCGATTGCTCGGGTCATGGCTCGCGCCGCGCCCAGGCCTTCCGGATGCGGTGCCACGATGTGGTACCCGTCCGAAGTGATTCCGGAACCAAGCAGGCGGGCGTGAATCGTTGCCCCGCGTGCCTTTGCGTGCTCCTCGGTTTCGAGGATCATCAAGGCGCCGGCTTCGCCGAAGACAAATCCGTCGCGGTCCTTGTCGAAAGGACGTGAAGCTGCGGCCGGATTGTCGTTGTTGGTGCTCATCGCACGCATCATGGCGAAGCTCGCGATCGGAACGGCGTCGATGAAGCTCTCGACTCCACCAGCCACAACCATGTCCGCGTCACCCATGACAAGCATGCGGTGAGCGTGAGCAATTGCCTCGGAACCTGATGAACATGCCGACACCGGAGTGATGACGCCACCGCGGGCCCCGAGTTCGAGTCCGACCGTTGCGGCCGGTCCGTTGGGCATGACCATCTGCACCGAGAACGGGGACACCTTGCGGTATCCGCCGCCACGGAGCTTGTCGACGGCGTCGATGAGCGTGTCGCCGCCGCCGAGTCCGGTGCCGATGACAACGGCCAGGCGGTCCTGATCGACTTCAGGGCTGCCGGCGTTGCTCCAGACCGTGCGACTCAACGTGAGGGCAAGGCGTTCCACCCAGCTCATCCGTCGAATTTCGACGCGGGACAAGCCCTCGTCCGGTGAAACCTTCAGGTGCCCGCCGATGCGAATGGGAAGGTCGAACTCGTCGATGAACGGGTCATCGAGGATTCCGATGCCGCTTTCGCCGGCGAGTAGCGCCTTCCACGTGCCATCCACATCACCAGCCACCGAGGTCGACGTCGCGAGGCTCGTGACGACGATGTCGGGGAATTTCCCTTTGCGGGTAGAAGCGGAAGTCACGGTCGGCTCACTCTGCGTTCTTGGCTTCGGCGCCTTCGGCTTCGAGCTTCTGGATGTACGCGACGATGTCGCCGACGGTGCGCAGGCCTGCGAGATCCTCGTCGGGGACCTTCACGCCGTACTTGTCTTCGGTCTGAACGGCGATCTCGACCATGGACAGGGAGTCGATATCGAGGTCGTCCACGAAGGACTTGTCAACGGTGACCTCGGAAGGCTCGATACCGGTGACCTCCTCCACGATCTGGCCGAGTTCCGCGATGATTTCTTCCTGAGTGTGGGCCACTGGTGTGGCTCCCTTCTTGATCGATTGAGGTGGGGTGAAACGTCCGGCCGCCGTTCGGGCTGATCGGCCGGGTGGGCGTCCGAGCTAGGTCAGCTCGGACAGTGCGGAGATATCCTCCGGGTTCTTGAGGGCCACCGTCGGTGTGCCACGCATTTCACGCTTGGCAATTCCGACGAGGGTTCCGGCCGGCGGGAGTTCCACGATCGCGCTGACTTCTGCTGTCCGCAACGACGCGGAGCAGAGGTCCCAACGAACGGGGCGGGTTACCTGCGCGGCAAGCTTGGTGAGGGCGTCGGCGCCCGAGGAGACGGGTGCGCCATCCGAGTTGGAAAGCAGCGTGCGCGTCGGATCGGAAGGGGTGATCTTGGCGGCAGCAGCTGCGACGGCGTCCTGCGCCGGCGCCATGAAGCGGGTGTGGAAAGCTCCGGCGACGGGTAGTGCGCGGACTCGGGCCTTTTCGGGTGCGTTTGCTGCGAGTTCTTCGAGCGCGGTGAGCAGTCCGGCCGCCACGATCTGGCCGGCCGCATTGCGGTTGGCTGCTTCCAGCCCGAGTTCTTCGATTCGTGCGAGCACTTCGGCTTCGTCTCCACCGAGAACGGCTGACATGCCCGTGGGCTCGAGCGCACAAGCCTTGGCCATCTCGGCGCCACGGAGGGCGGCAAGCGCGACCGCGTCGTCAGCGGAGATAACACCGGCGACCGCAGCAGCGGCAAGTTCACCCACCGAATGGCCGGCAGCGATGACGTCGGCGCCGAGGAGCCCACGTGATTCGATTTCCTCGTATGCCAGCAGAGCAGCGGCAACGACGAGGGGCTGGGTTACCGAGGTGTCGGTGATTTCTTCGGCGGTCGCGGTCGTGCCGAGTCGGACGAGGTCCAGGCCGGCTGCCTTCGACCACACTTCGAGGCGGTCTTGTGCTCCGGGCAGTGCCAGCCAGGGGCTGAGCATGCCGGGTGTCTGAGAGCCCTGTCCCGGGGCGAGCAACGAAATCACTTATTAAGAGAACACCGCCGCGAGCGACCTGCGAGATGTCGGTCGCGATGAACTCTGGCGAAGTGTTTTGTAGGGTTCCCACAAAATCCCACGTCGCGCCCGGCCATCGAAATTGGACGCTCAGGGGTTACAGGTTTGTTTGTCCGGATGTTAAAGATGTGACTGAAGTAACCGAATTGTTCGATTTGAGATCGATTTGTGTCAATCGGCCCACGGTAGCGGCGATCCGTAGTACATACGCGTCGCGTGGATTCGTTGGATCCCGGCCGGTAACTTCGGCGATTCGCTTCAAGCGGTACCGAACGGTATTTGGATGAACAAACAGAAGACGTGCACAAGTCTCAACCGCACCTCCACAGTCGAGATAACTGTCTAAAGTATCGGTCAAGACTGTGCCGGATTCAGCTAAAGGTGCGACGAGGAAATCGCGAAGAGCCTTCACGGCAGCGGCGTCTCCCAGTAGTGCCCGTTCCGGGAGCAGTTCAGTCGCGAAAACGGGACGAGGTGCGCCGCGCCACCCGGCAACAGCCTTGATTCCCGCCAGCGCTTCGGACGCACTGAAGTGCGCTGCGCTCAACGAGGGTGTCGTCGGGCCGATCACCACCGGCTCGTCGGCGAAACTCATGAGCAGGTCTTGAAGGAATTGGCTGCCTTCCGTCTTGCTACTCAGTTCCCCGCTGACGATCATCACCAGTCGCGGACCCTGCACCACGGCGAGAACAGCGCGCCCGTGCGCGGCGGCAGTCGCGTGGACGGTGCCGGCAACCGAGACCCGCTCGTCCGGCGGGGGAGACCCGACGATGACGGTGGCCGGAGCCGTGGCATCCCAGTTCAAGGTGGCGGCGCGAGAGAGCATGTCCGAGCCGGTGTCTCCCTGCACGACGGCGTCGACGACGAGCGCTTCCAGTCGCGTGTCCAGGGCACCCCGCGACTCGGCAGCGCTTGCGTACACCGTCGCTGCTGCGAAACCGAGTTCACGCCCGTAGCGCAGGACGGCTTCTGTCAGCGCGATCAGCTGCTGATCGTTGCGGGCGAGAGCCGGCAGCCATTTCTCGAAGAACTCCATCGCCACCCGGACCATGTCGACGGTCTGGCGCAGCGTGAGCTGTCGAGCAAGATCCTGAGGGATGACCGGAAACGACTCGTATCCGAAGCTGATCTCCGAGTCGAGTTGCCGCAGCCATTCCAGGAAATTCACCACCGACGTCTGCACCAACAGTTGAACGTCGGCGCGTTGCGAAGCGTCGAGACTGTCGAAGAACGGAAGCTGCTCCTCCATCACGGTCACGGCCTCGGTGGAGAGCCGGCCGGAGAACTGTTTGACGCGGCGGAGCAAGGCTTCTGGAAGTGGATCGCGAACCTGACGACGGCGGGCGAGTACAGCCTGCAACCCGGACGACTGAGGTCGAGTGCGGCGTACGCCCTCTTCGGGTTTCTCGGGATCAGGTTCGGGCATGAGAAAAACCTACGCCCATCACCGCAGCGGATGTCGAGATGACACCCGCGGCGATGGGCGTAGGTCTGTTTTCGATCGCTGGGACTGTTGCCCTACGACTTAGGCGCTACCGGTGTCCCCGGTCTGCTCGGGAGCAGCATTCACGTCGTCGATGCGGTATCGGCTCGCTGCTTCGACGGCCTTCGACCGCTCGATCGATCCTTCCTTCGCCAAACCGATCAACACGGCAACGACGATGGACTCGGCATCGACGTTGAAGTAGCGACGCGCTGCAGTGCGTGTGTCGGAGAACCCGAACCCGTCCGTACCGAGCGTGGTGTAGTCGCCGGGAACCCACTGACGGATCTGGTCCGAGACCGCCCGCATCCAGTCCGAAGCCGCGACGACAGGGCCTTGGGCCGACGACAACGCCGTGGTGACGAAGGGAACCGGAGCATCCTCGGACGGATTGAGCAGCGCCTGACGTTCGCATTCGACGCCTTCGCGGCGCAGCTCACCCCAGGACGTGACCGACCAGACGTCGGCCGAGACGCCCCATTCGTCGGCGAGCAGCTTCTGCGCGCGCAGCCCCTCGGGCATAGCGACACCGGAGACGAGGATCTGTGCCTTCGGGCCCGATGCTTCGGACGTCTTGTAGAGGTAGATGCCCTTGAGCAAGCCCTCGACGTCGAGACCTTCGGGCTCGGCCGGCTGAACGTACGGCTCGTTGTAGATGGTCAGGTAGTAGAAGATGTTCTCGCCACCGAAACCGTCGACGCCCTCGGTGCCGCCGTACATGCGGCGCAAGCCGTCCTTGACGATGTGCGCCAACTCGTACGAGAACGCGGCGTCGTACGTGACAGCTGCGGGGTTGGTGGATGCCAGGAGCAGCGAGTGTCCGTCGGCGTGCTGAAGACCTTCACCGGTCAGAGTTGTACGACCGGCGGTGGCGCCGAGAACGAATCCCCGAGCCATCTGGTCGGCAGCCGCCCACAGGCCGTCGCCGGTGCGCTGGAAACCGAACATCGAGTAGAAGATGTACAGCGGAATCATCGGTTCACCGTGGGTGGCGTACGACGTGCCGACTGCGGTGAACGAAGCCGTCGAACCGGCCTCGTTGATGCCCTCGTGCAGGATCTGGCCGATCGGGCTCTCCTTGTAGGCGAGCATGAGTTCGGCGTCGACGGACGTGTAGAGCTGCCCGTTGCGGTTGTAGATCTTCAGCGACGGGAACCACGAGTCCATACCGAACGTGCGAGCCTCGTCCGGGATGATCGGCACGATGCGCTTGCCGATTTCCTTGTCGCGCAACAGTTCCTTGAGGATGCGCACGATCGCCATGGTGGTGGCGACTTCCTGCTTGCCCGAACCCTTGCGGATGACGTCGTACGTCTTGTCCTCGGGGAGCTTGAGCGGAGCAGCGTCGGTGTTGCGGGAAGGCAGGAACCCGCCCAGTGCTTTACGACGGTCGAGCATGTACTTGATCTCGGGTGCGTCGGCGCCCGGGTGGTAGTACGGAGGCAGGTACGGATCCTTCTCGAGCTCGGCGTCCGAGATCGGGATGTGCTGCATGTCGCGGAACGCCTTGAGATCGTCCAGCGTCAGCTTCTTCATCTGGTGCGTGGCGTTGCGGCCCTCGAAGTGCTTACCGAGGGTGTAGCCCTTGATGGTGTGCGCCAGGATGACCGTCGGCTGGCCCTTGTGTGCCATGGCCGCTGCGTAGGCGGCGTGGACCTTGCGGTAGTCGTGGCCACCGCGCTTGAGGTTCCAGATTTCCTGGTCTGTGAGGTCCTTGACCAGTTCCTTGGTGCGGGGGTCACGTCCGAAGAAGTGATCGCGTACGAACGCGCCGTCGTTGGCCTTGTACGTCTGGTAGTCACCGTCCGGCGTCACGTTCATCAGGTTGACCAGTGCGCCGTCGCGATCGGCGTGCAGCAGCGCATCCCACTCGCGACCCCAGACGACCTTGATGACGTTCCAGCCGGCACCGCGGAAGAACGATTCCAGTTCCTGGATGATCTTTCCGTTGCCGCGGACCGGGCCGTCGAGGCGTTGGAGGTTGCAGTTCACCACGAACGTGAGGTTGTCGAGGCCTTCGGTTGCCGCGACGTGAGCGAGGCCGCGTGACTCGGGCTCGTCCATTTCGCCGTCGCCGAGGAACGCCCACACGTGCTGATCGGTGGTGTCCTTGATGCCGCGGTCGTTGAGGTAGTGGTTGAACCGGGCCTGGTAGATGGCGTTCATCGGGCCGAGGCCCATCGAGACCGTCGGGAACTCCCAGAAGTCGGGAAGCAGCCGCGGGTGCGGGTAGGACGGCAGTGCGCCGCCGAAGTCGGCGTGGGACTTCTCCTGGCGGAATCCGTCGAGCTGTTCCGCGGGGATGCGGCCCTCGAGGAAGGCGCGTGCGTAGATGCCGGGGGAGGCGTGACCCTGGATGAAGATGTGGTCGCCACCGCCCGGGTGGTCCTTGCCGCGGAAGAAGTGGTTGAAGCCGACCTCGTACAACGCTGCCGAGGATGCGTAGGTGGAGATGTGACCGCCGACGCCGACGCCCGGTCGCTGAGCGCGGTGGACCATGATCGCGGCGTTCCAACGGATCCAGGCGCGATAGCGGCGCTCGACCTCTTCGTCACCGGGGAACCACGGCTCGTTTTCGGTCGGAATCGTGTTGACGTAGTCGGTCGAAGTGAGCGCGGGGAGTGCGACGTGCTTCTCGCCGGCGCGTTCGAGCATGCGGAGCATGAGGTAGCGGGCACGCGTGGGTCCGGATCGATCCAGAAGTCCGTCGAATGATTCGAGCCATTCGGTGGTCTCGTCCGGATCGATGTCCGGCAGGTACGACGCAACACCTTCGCGAATGACGCGAACGCGACCGTCGGTTCCCCCCGGCGTATTCGACGCGGGCGAACCCGACTCGCCGGCGGCGCCGGAATCGGCGTTCTGCCCGGACGCGGGACCCTGGATCAGGTCAGACAACGTGTGCTCCTCATTGGTTTGGGGACGCGTGGTGGGGCGTCCTTACATAGGTGATCGAGGCCTTGTTAGGTCCGACGCACTTCCATCGTGAATATGGCGCGTACCTCATCTTTCACCATCCCGGTCGGTCCGGCACACCTCGCCTCTGGTTACTCTCGGGTAGCGTTTTTCGGCGTGACGCAGGGGTGTGATGGTTCCCCGTAGTCACAGGCTTGGGGGATCGATCGGAACGTATGAAGGGGTGGGAAAAAATAAACAAAGAAATCAATTACGGCAGGGTCGGGGCGTGGGTCTCGGTCGGATCGATCGCAGTGGGACTGTCGGTGATCGTGGGATGTTCGGCGGCGGTGACCGGATCGGCAGTACCCAATGAAGCGCACGTGGCTGCATACCAATCCGAGGTGAGTATTTCGATGGCCGCCGCGTCCTCGTCGAAAGCGGCGGCAGATGCGGCAGATGCGGCGTTCGCGATCTGTGAGGAAGCGGTCTCTCGATCGAAAAACGACGTGGTTGCGTTCAATGCCTACGTCGACGCCGGAAATCATGGTGAGACCGACCTGAGAGCCGAAGCAAGCGCTGCTGCTTCCTCGGCAAGGGAGACGGCCTCGTGGTTCGACTCGGTCTCGAGTGAACTTCCGACGCAACTTTCCGGACTGTTCGCCGAATTGGCCGCGAACCTACGTTCATCTGCTGTCGTGATCGAGAGTGATCATTCGGCCGATGAAATCAATTCGATCAGCGATACGAGCAATTCGATTCGCAAGTCGATCTTCGATGAATGTGGATCCCTGTGACCTGCGGTAATCCGCAGGCGTAAGGTTCGCCGTGTGTCAGAAGACGATCTTTGGTGAAAGTTTTCGGCGTGGTCGGCTTGCGCTAACGCCTCAGACCATGTTCGCTTTCCCTAATTGATCGTCAAACGGTAGGTGTGCGGGGTCGCCACACACCATCAACAAAAGGAGGACCCCACCGTGGTCGCCGCGGCGGATGCCCAGAACTACGCTCAGAAACTCGGGATTACCACTGACATGGTGGTGCAGGAACTGGGCTGGGATGAGGATACCGACGACGGCATTCGTGCCGCGGTTGAGGAAACCATCGGCGGGGAAATGCTCGACGAGGATTCCGACGAGGTCATCGACGTCGTGCTGCTGTGGTGGCGCGACGAGGACGGTGACCTGGTAGATGCCTTGATGGATGCCATCGGGCCCCTCGCCGACGAAGGCTTCGTGTGGGTTCTCACTCCCAAGACCGGTCTCGACGGACACGTCGAGCCCAGCGAGATCGCCGAATCGGCGCCGACTGCCGGCCTGACGCAGACATCGGCAGCCAACCTCGGTGACTGGTCGGGAAGTCGACTGGTTCAGCCGAAGGCTCGTCCGGCCAACAAGCGCTGACCCGGTCCTTTCCGCACTTTCCCAAGGAATCGCACATGCCTCTCGAAGTTGGTGCCCAGGCACCGGATTTCACCTTGAAGGACCAGAACAACCAGGAAGTCTCGCTAGCAGATTTCCGCGGTAAGAAGAACGTTCTGCTGGTCTTCTATCCGTTGGCCTTCACCGGGACTTGTCAGGGGGAACTCTGCAAGGTCCGTGACGAGCTTCCGAAGTTCGAGAACGACGACACCGCCATTCTCGCGATTTCTGTCGGTGCTTCGCCGACTCACAAGATCTGGTCAGCTGAGCAGGGATACACATTTCCCTTGCTGTCGGACTTCTGGCCGCACGGTGAGGTCGCTCAGAAGTACGAGGTGTTCAACGACAAGTTGGGCTTCGCGAATCGTGGCACCTTTGTCATCGACAAAGACGGAATCATTCGTTTTGCCGAGATGAACGGCCCCGGAGAAGCCCGTGACCACGGACTTTGGGCAAACGCGCTTGCCGCGCTAGAGTCTTAGAGCACTCCCGGTGAGGGTCTCACCGGGAGTTCGGGCGTGTAGCTCAGTGGTAGAGCTCTGGTTTTACACACCAGCGGTCGGGGGTTCGAAACCCTCCGCGCCCACCGAAGAATTCAAGCCCCGATCTGCGTCGACGCAGATCGGGGTTTTTTCATTTTCGGCAACGAATTGTCCGCAATACGCCATTCTGGACGCATGTCCAGTTCTGTGATCGAAGTAGCCGTCGACCCGACGCGCGTGCATCCCACCCGTCCGCACATACACATCGCCGAGATGCCCAGTCTCAGTGTTGCGTTGTTCCCGGGGCAGACGATCCGGGTTCGTTCCCAAAGCGACGCACTGGCGACCGGGATTGCCCGTGTCTGGGAAATCAACCGAATGCACCGCTTGATCTACCTGACGATCGACTGGGACGGGTAGAGATCGGCTCGTGCAGACACGTGACGGTTGGCCAGAGAACGAGCGTCGCTGCTACAACTACGCTCGTGCAGATTTCGGTTCGTTCGTCCCAGTCTCGATTCAATGCGCGAGCTGCCGGGCTTCTCCTCGGCTTCGTCGCGGATCGGGTCTTCGCCGATCCGGGGCGGTTCCATCCGGTTGCCGGCTTCGGAACCGCGGCTATCGCGCTGCAGAAGATGTCCTACCGGGACTCGCGCGCGGCCGGAACACTTCATGTTGCCGTGCTCTTGGCCGGCACCGCAGGACTTGGGCTCGCAGCCGAAAAAGTGTCGCGCCGGGCCGGTTGGGTGGCCGTCACGGGTACGACAGCGATGGCTACCTGGGCTGTGCTCGGCGGGACGTCGCTTGCACGCACCGGCATCGACATGGCCGCTCGATTGGAGGCGTCACAGGTCGATCGCGACCTGACGAAAGCGCGCGAGCTTCTCCCTTCACTGTGTGGACGCGATCCATCGGTACTGAGCGAGGAGGGCCTCACGCGTGCAGCGCTGGAGTCGGTCGCCGAAAACACCTCGGATGCAAGCGTCGGTGCAATGTTCTGGGGTGCAATTGCGGGCGTGCCGGGTCTGTTCGTCTACCGCGCCGCCAACACCCTCGACGCGATGATCGGCTACCGCTCCGAGAAATACCGCAGATTCGGGTGGGCTGCGGCGAGGTTCGACGACCTGGTCAACATCGTCCCCGCTCGGCTGACCGGTGCGCTGACGGCTGCGTGTGCACCGGTGGTGGGCGGCTCGGTTCAGGAATCACTGGCAGCGTGGAAACGCGACGCAGCGGCTCATCCAAGCCCCAATGCGGGCGTCGCGGAAGCGTCGGCGGCAGGGGCGTTGGGCATTTCGTTGGGTGGTCGGACCGAGTACGCGCACGGGGTGGAGATGCGTCCCGTCCTCGGCCGCGGGCCTGTGCCGACGCCGAACGATCTGCGCCTCGCGGCGAGGCTTTCGTCGGCGGTGCAGATCAGTGCAGCTGTGGTGTCAGCGGGTATTTCAGCGGGTATTGCCGTATCGATCGGCAAGTTTGGCTTCCTGCGCCGTGAGCGGCACTGATTCCGGCTCCGGCTTCTTGCGACGGCTGAAGGTACGAGCCGGTTCGGCGGGGGAAGCGGCAGGCGCGGACACTGCCGCTTCCGGGGTCGTCTCGGCAGCGGCGTCGTCGGCTGCGAGACCGTCCACAGCTGCTTGAGCTGCCTTCTCCTTGCGACGTTCGCGCCACTCCGCGCGAATGAAGTAGGCCAGTCCGAGCGGCGCCATGATGCCGAACGCCAGCCACTGGAACCCGTACGAGAGATAGGGACCTGCATCGAGTTGGGGGAGAGGGATCGTCCCCAGGCCGCCGGGCTGGTCGGGTTCGAGTTGGATGTACGCGTCGATCAGGTCCGTTCCGATGAACTCGCCGATAGGTTGTGCGTCGATCGAGTAGACCTGTTTCGCGCCGTCCTCGAACATCGGAACTCGGCCGGGCGCGGTGCCTTCCGACAGACGCACGCGACCGTTGAGAGTGACCGGATCGGTCGGCGGCGCGGCGATGGGCGGTGCCTCGGCGCCGTTGATCGGCCGAACGTATCCGCGATTGACGAGGATCGTGCGACCGTCGTCCAGGCGGAAAGGCGTCAGGATCTCGTACGACGGTGCGCCCTCGATGGACTGCAGTCGAACGAGGATGTCGGCGTCCGGCAGATAGGTGCCTGCCGCGGTGATGTTTCGCCATTCGTCGTCCGGTGCGATCGTCGAATCGGCGATGACGTCACCGATCGGCACGGTCTCCGCGTTGATCGAGTTCGAGATCAGATCATTGCGGTGCTCGGTCTTGGTGTTCTTGCCGAGTTGCCATGGAGCGAGCACGGTGAAGCACAGGTAGGCGAAGAGCCCGACCACAGCTGCCAGTACCAACCAACCGGGCCGCAACAGGAATTTCAGTCTTCGCACACGTCCACGGTATCCGTTGCCCGAACGGGAGTGAATTTTGCTCCGGGTTCAGGCCCGCTCGCGGATCCAGTCGAGTATGTCGGGAATGGCTGCTTCGATCTGGTCTCGCACCAGTTCGAAGTCCTCCTGATCCCCGTAGTACGGGTCCGGAACCGATTCTCCGTCAGCCTCGGGGTCGAACGATCGCAGTAGGCGCCGACGCTCGGTGGGCACGCCGAGATGAGCAAGCTCACGTTCATGGCCGGTGTCGAGGGCGACGACCAGATCGGCCGCGAGATGATCTGCATTGACCTGCGCGGCACTGTGGCCCGTCGGATATCCGGCCGCTCGGAGCACGACGTTGGTCCGCTCGTCGGCCTCGCTACCGGTGTGAAACCCCTCGGTACCTGCACTGCTGACACGGACTCGGTCGGCGAGGCCTTCACGGTCCAGATGCGCGAGCAAGATCTTTTCGGCCATCGGTGACCGGCAGATATTGCCGGTGCACACAAACGTCACATGAAGTGGTTCAGTCACGTGGAGTGGTTCAGTGGCGGCCATCGAGAAGTCCTCCCAGTTCGGATGCCGACGATACGGAGCGAAACGCTTGCCGCGCTTCCTCGGCGGAACCGTAGCCCCATTCGACGACGACGGTGGGGATGCCGTACTTTGCGGCGCCGAGCACGTCGTGATCACGGTCGCCGATCATGAGAACGTCGGGGGTTCCGCCGTCGGATGCGAGGACGGGAGTGATCCCGAGTGAGGTCAGCGAATGCGCGATCACATCGGGTTTAGCCCGACGAGTTCCGTCGTCACTCGCGCCGCCGATGAACTCGAAGTGCTCGGCCAGGCCGAAATGCTCGAGGATTCGAATGGCGAATCGCTCCGACTTGGAGGTGGCGACGGCCAGTCGGGTGCCGCTCGCGCGAGCCTTACCCAGGACGACGTCCATGCCTTCGTACACCGAGTTCTCCTGCCACCCGGTCGCGTCGTAACGCTCGATGTACGCGGCGATCGCCCGATCCACGTCCGCCGGGGCCATACCGAGTGACCTGAAGGTGTCGACCATCGGCGGGCCGATCACCGATGCCAACATCGCTTCCGTCGGCTCCGGATGGCCGACAGTTGCCAACGCATGTCGGAAGCCGCCGTGAATGCCGGGAGCGGAATCGGTGATGGTTCCGTCCAGATCGAACAGAACTACCGGAAAACGGTCGAGCGGTGGTGTCGTCACGGCACTCATTGTCCCGGACGGCAGGGGTGATGTCCGCGCACGGCGCTCGACCGTAGGCTGACCGGGTGAGTACCGGAACGGTTGACCTGGAGAGCTTGCGACATCACGGCGATGTCGAAGCGGAGCCCGGGTTACTCGATTTTGCCGTCAACGTTCAAGGCTCCGGCCCGCCGAAGTGGTTGCGGGATCGGCTGGCCGCAGGGCTGGCGACGCTCGGTTCGTACCCGTCGGCCGCAGCGGAACTGAAGGCACGCGAAACGGTCGCGCAGCGGCACGGGCGCCGGCCCGAAGAGGTGTTGTTGCTCTCGGGCGGTGCCGAGGGATTCGCGATGCTGCCGCGTCTGGGCACTCGTTCGGCAGCGCTGATCCATCCGTCGTTCACCGAACCGGAACTGGCACTGCGAGAGGCCGGTGTGCCGGTGACTCAAGTGATTCTGGAGCCGCCTTTCGAGCTTCGGACCGCGCAGGTACCCGAATCCGCGGACCTTGTCGTTCTGGGCAATCCGACCAACCCGACGTCCGTGCTTCACCCCAAGGCCGATGTGTTGGCATTGCGTCAGCCGGGCCGGATCCTGGTGGTGGACGAGGCCTTCGGCGACGCGGTCCCCGGCGAAACGGAGAGCATCGCCGGTGTCGAGTCGGCGGATGTACTGGTCCTTCGGAGCCTGACCAAGACGTGGGCGCTCGCCGGATTGCGGTGTGGATACGCGATCGGCTCTCCCGATCTTCTGGCTCGACTCAGTCACGGCCGAGCCCACTGGCCATTGGGCAGTCTGCAGATCGAGGCCATCACGGCGTGCTGCGAACCGTTTGCCGTCGAGCAGTCGAGGATCAAAGCCGACGCGATTGCCGCAGACCGCCGAGACATGTCCCGGCGACTGACCGAGATCGGGATTGCCGTGCACCAACCCGCTGCGGGGCCGTTCGTGCTCATCGACGTCCGCGACGGCGCCTCGATGCGAGAGCACCTGCGTGCCCGCGGAATCGCCGTCCGCAGGTGCGACACCTTTCCCGGACTCGGCCCGGATCGGCTGCGCGTGGCCGTCCGTCCAGCCGAGCAGGTTGCGGTACTGATCGAAGCGATGAAGGAGATCTTGTGAGTGGCCCAACCCTTGCGGACGTCATAGCCGTGCTGGAATCCGCTTATCCGCCGGCCCTGGCGGAATCGTGGGACTCGGTCGGCCTGGTCTGCGGCGATCCGGCCGACGCTGTGACGAGAGTGGTTTTCGCGGTGGATCCGACCGAGGCAGTGGTCGACGACGCCATCACCTCCGGTGCCGACCTTCTGGTCGTTCACCATCCACTTCTGCTGCGTGGGGTGGACACCGTCGGTGCTCACACACCCAAAGGTGCGTTGGTTCACAAGCTCATCAAGGCGGGGTGCGCACTGTTCTCGGCGCACACCAATGCGGACTCGGCCGACCCCGGAGTGTCCGACGCGTTGGCGCAGGCTCTGGGCCTGACCGTGCTTCGCCCGATCGAACCCAAGCCGACGCAGCCGCTCGACAAGTGGGTCGTCATGGTTCCGGTGGAGAATGCATCGGCCGTGCAGGATGCACTTTTCGAGGCCGGGGCTGGGCGGATCGGTGACTATCGCCAGTGCAGTTGGACCGTCACCGGCACGGGTCAGTTCCTGCCCGCCGACGGAGCGAATCCGACGATCGGGACCGTCGGCGCTGTGGAGCAGGTTCGCGAGAATCGTGTGGAAGTGATTGCCCCTCGCGGAAAGCGAAGCGCAGTGCTGGGCGCATTGCGTGCCTCCCATCCGTACGAGGAACCGGCCTTCGATGTCTTCGAACTCGCAGCGTTCCCCAGTTCACTCGGACTGGGGCGGTTGGGTGAGCTCGACCACCCCGAAACCTTGCGGGAATTCACCGCGCGAGTGGCGCGCTCACTGCCCTCGACCGAGTGGGGTGTTCGCGCGGCCGGAGATCCAGACACGACCGTTCGTACCGTGGCGGTGTGCGGCGGTTCCGGCGACTCGTATCTCGACGTGGTGGCGGCACTGGGTGCCGACGTCTACGTCACTGCGGACCTGCGGCATCATCCCGCGGACGAGCATCTACGCGCCGGTGGCCCGGCTTTGGTCGACGTCGCGCACTGGGCGAGTGAATACCCGTGGTGCGCACAGGCGAAATCGGTGCTCGACGCCGCGTTTGCCCACAATCCGGAGTGGGAAAGCCGGGTTTCGACAATTCGCACCGATCCGTGGTGTTTGAGTGCGCATTAGTGCAGCGCTCTGCAAGGTACGGTTGCACGAACAATTCAAGAGCAGTTCTTCGAGAGCCGTCCTTCGCGAGCACTGCCGACATCGGACTTACAGCAGGAGTTATACAGCGTGAACGTCGAACCACAGGTGCAATCCAAGCTTCTCGACCTCGCCGGGGTGGATGCTGAGCTCACTCGGATCACCCACCGACGCGGAGCGCTTCCCGAGCAGCAGGAAGTCGAACGTCTCGAGGCCGAGCGAATCAGCCGTAAAGACGCGTCCGTAGCCGTCGAAATCCAGATCGACGACATCGATCGCGACATTCGCAAGCTCGAAGGCGAGGTCGACGCGGTTCGTCAGCGCGAGGATCGTGACCGCACACTCCTGCAGAGCGGGTCGGTCGGGGCGAAGCAGCTCACCGAACTCGAACACGAACTCGGCAGCCTGGTCCGGCGTCAGGGGCTCCTTGAAGACGAGTTGCTCGAAGTGATGGAGCAGCGTGAGGCGTTGCAGGCCGATCACGATCACGCCGGTGCCCAGCTGTCCCAGGCCGAAGAAGAGCTGATCGACGCCAAGCGTCGCCGCGACGATGCCGTCGCTGATCTGGACAAGGCGCAGGAGCGTTGCGCCGCCGATCGTGAACGACTCGTCGGTGAATTTCCCGCCGATTTCCTTGCTGTCTACGAGAAGCAGCGCAGCCTGGGCGGACCGGGCGCGGCGCTTCTGCAGGCACGCCGATGCGGCGCTTGCCGGATCGAGATCGACCGCGGCGAGATCTCCCGAATCGCCGCGACACCGGCCGACGTCGTAGTTCGTTGCCCAGAGTGCAATGCAATCATGGTGCGTACCAAGGAGTCCGGTCTGTGACTCTCTCGCAAGTCATCGTCGAGGCCGACGGTGGATCGCGGGGCAACCCCGGTCCGGCCGGCTACGGAGCGGTGGTGTTCGACGCCTCGCGCTCGGTGTTGGCCGAACGCAAGGAAAGCATCGGTATCGCGACCAACAACGTCGCCGAGTACCGCGGACTGATCGCCGGGTTGACCGCTGCCGGTGAACTCGGCGCGTCGACGGTCGACGTCCGCATGGATTCCAAGTTGGTCGTCGAGCAGATGTCCGGGCGCTGGAAGGTCAAGCACCCGGACATGATTCCGCTGCAGCGGCGCGCTGCCGAGCTGGCGACGCAGTTCTCGCGAGTGACCTACACGTGGATTCCTCGCGGCGAGAACTCTCATGCCGATCGCCTTGCCAACGAGGCGATGGACGCGGCTGCCGGCATCGAAACCGGCCCAGTCGCACCTTCGGCCCCCGCACCTGCTGCACCTGCCGCGCCGTCCGAAGAGACGTCGGAGCCGCAGATCGCCGGCTCTCCGGGATGGATCGCCACCACCGGCAAGCCGACACGAATGTTGTTGCTACGTCACGGACAGACAGCGATGTCGGTCGATCGCCGGTACTCCGGACGTGGGAATCCGGAGCTCACGGAACTGGGCCGCGCGCAGGCTGCCGGCGCAGCCGGACGCTTCGGGAACCGAGGCGGTATCGACGCCATCGTCTGCTCACCCCTCGGCAGAACCCGTGAGACGGCAGAGGCATCGGCCCGCGTGCTCGGCTTACCCGTCGTCGAGCACAAGGGTTTGATCGAAACCGATTTCGGCGACTGGGACGGACTCACGTTCCGCGAGGCAGCCGAGCGTGACCCGGACCTGCATCGCGAATGGCTCTCGGACACTTCGGTGCGTCCACCGGGCGGCGAGAGTTTCGACGAGGTACGCGAACGAGTCGTCGCCGCGCGTGACGACCTGATCTCGACCTACGGCGGCGCGACGCTGTTGGTCGTCTCTCACGTCACCCCGATCAAGACTTTGGTGCAGCTGGCCCTCGATGCCGGGCCGTCGTTGCTGTACCGGTTGCATCTGGATCTGGCGTCGCTGAGTATCACCGAGTTCTATCCCGACGGGGGAGCCTCGGTCCGGTTGGTCAACGACACGTCACACCTTCGCTGAAAGAGCCCCGACGGCTGATCAGCCTCTGATCAGATCACCAACCACAGGGCGCTCACGGCGGCGAGCAGCGTCAGTGGCGTCGTGATGACCCCGAGCAGAGTGAATGTCGCCAGCGTGGGCGGTGCGCCCGCGCTGGTGGCGACTCGTCGCCAGAGCATCGTTGCCAGTGAGCCCACGTAGGTGAGGTTGGGGCCGAGGTTGACGCCGATCAACATCGCAAGCACCAGCGCTGGAGGTGCCGCCGTTCCGAGCGCTGCGATCATCAGCAAGGTTGCCGGCAGGTTGTTGACGAGATTGGACGCAACCGCCGCTACCGCGGCGACAAAGAGCAGTGAGCCGTAGCTGGTGTCGCCTGGCAGGATCTGCGCAATCCATTCGCCCACCGGCCCGTTCGCGACTCCGGCGACGATGATTCCGAGAACCAGGACGAACGCGCAGAACCAGAGGTCGGCAGCGTAGAGCATCTTGGCGGCGGTCGTACGGTGCCGAGCCAGAGCGATCGCTCCCAGGACACTCGCACCCACCACCGCGATCCAGGCGGGCTCGATCCCGAAGAAACCCGAAACCGCGAAACCGAGCAGCGTCATTCCGATCACCGTCAGCGGCAGAATCGGCGCAGGCGCAGATCTGGCTGCCACCGGCGGTTCGGCGCTGTCGCCCCGCGCGAGTTCCGAACGGAAGAACAGTCGAAAAATCAGGTACTCGACAGCGATCGTCACAACCCACGGCAACGCCATCAACGCGGTGAAGTGCAAGAACGTCAAACCTGTTGCAGCAAACGCGATGAGGTTGGTCAGATTCGACACCGGCAGGAGCGTCGACGCCGAGTTCGACAGGTGCGCACTGGCATAGGAATGGGGCCGCGTACTTGCTCCGATGGATCGTGCGGCCGCGATCACTGCGGGTGTCAGAAGTACGACGGTGGCGTCGAGGCTCAGGACCGCCGTGGTCAGGGCAGCGGCGCCGAATACGTAAATCAGCAACCGGTGTGGATCGGCGAGGGATTTTTGCTGCAGGATCTGGCTGACCCAGCGAAAGACGCCGAGAGCATCGGCGGCATGAGCGAGAACCAGCACGGCAACCAGGAAGACGACGGTGGGTGCCATGCTCGCCAGTTCGTCGCGGGCTTCGTCGAGAGTTACGACGCCGGTCAGGAGAACGACGACAGTTGCCGGCCCGGCGATGACGATCTCGGGAAGCCCGCGTGGACGCACTATCGCGAAGACGAGGACGAGGGCGACGAGCAGGATCGGTAGAAGAGTCACGCGATGGTGCTCCGTGTCGGGGCGAGCGTCATTTGAGCAGTTTGTAGAGCGTGTTCAGGTTTCGGGTTGTGGTGAACGCCTTGAACTTCGGTTTTCCGGTGTTCCTGCCGAACGCGCTCTTGACGGTCTGCCCCTTCTCGACCTCCCAGTACAGGACTCCGTCGCCTGCCGCCACACGCTCGACCGAGGCATCGAGTTGCGCTGCCGCAGTGCTCAATTCCTCCAGGATTTCCGGCTCGGAGGCAACCATCGCATAAGCATGCCAACCCTCGCGTTCGCGCTCGAACGGGTAGTTGTCCACGATCGCCTGCAGTGTCGGAAGGTCGAGGACGAACACCCAAGCCTCGTAGCCGAACTCGCGGACAAGGGCGGATTCGATCTGTTTCTTCAGCGTCGGGATGTCGGTGTTCGGACTGTCGAACAGAACGTTGCCTGAGGCCAACACGGTTTTCACCCCTTGGAATCCGAGGTCACCGAAGACTCTCGCCAGGTCCGCCATCTTGATGTTGATGCCGCCCACGTTGATACCGCGTAGCAGGGCCACGTACCGAGTCATACGGTGACCATAGTGCCGGCCACCGACAGGCGCCCGGTAGCATACGGGGGCGGACGAGTTGGCCGGGCGGCCGCGGCTTCTGGAACCAGCGCGTATCGCGCACAGGCCTGGGGCCGAGGAAAGTCCGGACTCCACAGAGCAGGGCGGTTGTTAACGGCAACCCGAGGCAACTCGCGGGACAGTGCCACAGAAAACAGACCGCCTGCCTTTCGAGGCAGGTAAGGGTGAAACGGTGCGGTAAGAGCGCACCAGCACCTCGGGTGACCGGGGTGGCTAGGTAAACCCCGCCCGGAGCAAGGTTGAAGGTCGCATCGCTCGCGGTGCGGCTGCGCAGGTGTTCGAGGGCTGCTCGCCCGAGCCTGCGGGTGAACCGCTCGAGGCACCCGGCGACGGTGTGCCCAGATGGATGGTCGCCACTCGGCACTTCGGTGCCGCAGGACAGGATCCGGCTTACACGCCGACTCGTCCGCCCGCGATCTGCAAGAGAGCACAAAGAAGACCCCCACCGGATCGGTGGGGGTCTTCTTTATGGTCGAAAGCTGTCAGACAGGCTTGATGACCAGCAGCGTAGCCCAGTACGTTGCCGCGTCATGGCCCATGAGCGGGAGGAGGTAATCGTAAAGAATTGCGGACATGCGCACTCCATTTTCTGTTCGTAGCTTGTGTTGGGCATTCAAGCAGAACTCACCGTTCGAATGTCCGGTTCTCACCTGCCAGGCCAAGTAGAAAGAATATCAGTCTCACAGCGATCTACAAGCTTCTATCTCACTCTGATGTCACACTGTGGATATGACTGATGAAGATCGACTCTGGTACTTCGACGTGTCCGACGGTTCCGTCACGCAGGGAAAGGGTGCGTCCTCGCTGACGAGGATGGGGCCGTACCCTGATCGGGACTCTGCCGAGCATGCATTGAAGATCGCTGCCGAACGCAACAAAGCCGCCGATCGGGCAGACGAAGACTGGAACAACTGAGACTTGGAATAACTGAGACTTGGAACAGCCGGGACTCGAACAACTGGGACCGGTACTGCTGCTACACCGGCCCGAACCGATCATGGAGGATGCGTGCCCGCAAGTCGAATGATGGTGCAGGGAATCGACTTCGGAGTGGTTCGGGCGGAGTTCGACTTGCCAGGAGCATTCTCGGCTGCGGCGCAGGCCGAGGCCGAGAATGCCGTGGATCGTTTCGGTGCCGGGCGTGTCGACGAAACGGGTATCGCCTTCGTGACCATCGACCCTCCCGGATCGATGGACCTCGACCAGGCAGTGCACATCGAGAAGATCTCGACCGGGTACGTCGTGCACTACGCGATCGCCGACGTCGCGGCGGTGGTGACGCCGGGTGGCGCTCTCGACATCGAAACCCGCAAGCGGGGCCAAACCTTCTATCTCCCGGACGGTTCCGTCCCGCTGCATCCCCGAGCGTTGTCGGAGGGATCGGCGAGTCTGCTGCCGGACGTGGTTCGTCCCGCCGCGCTGTGGCGGATCGAACTCGACGCGCAGGCCGAGCCGACGTCGTGGCAGGTGAGACGCGCTCTGGTGAAATCGGTGGCACGTCTGGACTATTCGACCGTGCAGCGCGATGCCGACGCGGGAACCTTGCATCCGTCCATCGCCGCACTACCGGAGTTCGGACGATTGCGCAGTGTCTCGGCGGTTGCCAGGGGTGCCATCGAGCTGAAACTGCCCGAGCAGTCAGTGGTTCGGGATCAGCCGGAGGACGAGTCCTCGGCTCGCTGGCGGATCGAACTGGAGCCACGCACCGAAGCGGACGACTGGAACGCGGAAGTGTCGCTGCTGACCGGAATGTGTGCCGGCCGCATGATGATCGACGCAGGTATCGGGTTGCTTCGCACGCTGCCGCCGGCCGAGGAGTCCGCGGTTCGGACCTTGCGGAGAACTGCAGTGGCGCTGGGTATCACGTGGCCGGAGGGGCAAAGCGTCGGGCAGATTCTTGCCGGACTCGATTCCAACGAGCCGTCGACGATGGCGCTGATGTCGGTTGCACCGTCGTTGCTGCGCGGCGCAGACTACGCGGCCTTCGACGGCCGACTACCGGAGTTGACGGTGCATGCGGGGATCGGAGCGCCCTACGCTCACGTGACTGCTCCGCTGCGCCGACTGTCCGATCGTTTCAGCACCGAGGTGTGTCTGGCGATCACAGCTGGTACGCCGGTACCGGAATGGGCGCGCACTGCACTTCCCGAGCTGCCCGACATCATGAGTGGGTCCGACTCGCTGGCGAACAAGGTCGACCGTGCGTGCATCGATCTGACCGAGTCCACGCTGCTCGACGGCCGGGTCGGCGAGGTCTTCGACGCAGTGGTGATGCGCGCCAAGGACGGAAAGCGCTCGGCGGAAGTGTTTGTCCCGTCGGTCGCGGTGATTGCGAAATGCGTCGGAACGCCCGACGACGGTGAGCGCGCAAAGGTGCGACTCACCGCCGTCGACACCGTCGAACGGACGGTGGAATTCACGTTCCCGGCGTAGGGAGCTACCGGTAAGAATCGGTGGCTTCCACCAAGTGATGTGCGATGCCGGGCTCCATGGCGGAGTGTCCGGCGTCGTCGACGATCACGAGCTTGGATTCGGGCCACGCCTTGTGCAGCGCCCACGCGCTGGTGGCGGGGCAGACGACGTCGTAGCGGCCCTGGACGATCGTCCCCGGAATGCCGTGCAGTGCGGAGCTTTTGCGTAGGAGTTGGTTCTCGTCGAAGAACCCGCCGTTGACGAAGTAGTGGTTCTCGATACGGGCGAAAGCCAAGGCGAACCGGGTCTCGGAGTTCTGTTCGATCTTGTCCGCCTGTGGGTACAGGTAGCTCGTCGATCCTTCCCAAGCCGACCAGGCGATGGCTGCGCGGGCCGCGACGTCGGGGTCTTCGGAATGGAGCAGTTGGTGATAGACCGCGACGAGGTCTTCGCCGCGCTGCGCCTCGGGTACCGGTTCGAGGAATTTGTCCCAGCGCTCCGGGAAGATGTTTCCCGCGCCGCCGTTGTAGTACCAGTCGATCTCGCTACGACGCAGGAGGAAGATCCCGCGCAGGACCAGCTCAGTGACGCGCGTAGGAAACGTTTCGGCGTAGGCGATGGACAGTGTGGAACCCCAGGACCCGCCGAAAACCATCCACTTGTCGATCGAAAGATGTTCGCGCAGGGCTTCGATGTCGGCCAGCAGCTTGTCCGTCGTGTTCACCGACAGGTCGGCGCCGTCGGCAACGTGAGGGGTGGACCGCCCGCAGCCGCGCTGGTCGAGTAGAACGATGCGGTATGCGGCCGGATCGAAGAACTGGCGTACCGCCGGTTGCGCACCACCGCCGGGGCCACCGTGCAGGAACACCACCGGCTTGCCGTCCGGATTTCCGCTGACTTCCCAGTACATGCTCTGGCCGTCACCGACATCGAGGAAGCCGGTGACGAAAGGCTCGATCGGGGGATACAGACTCCGGAGAGTCGACGGCTGCCCTGAAGTGGCTGACGTGTCGGTCATCAGAAGCCCACCAGGCCGGAGGCGAGATCGGGGATCTCGAGTGCGGAAATCGCGCCGCTCCGGACGTCGGGGCACGCGGCTGAGGTTGCCGCGTCGATGCTTTCGCGGTTCTGAGCGAGATCGAGCAGGTTGATGCCGTTCTGCGTCGCCCACGTGATGACGATCGTGTTCAGTCCGCCCTTGCCGAGCGTCGGGGTGACGGTCCGCCAGTTCTGCAGCTGCCCTTCCATATCCGAGCACAACTGCTGGACCTGAGCGTCGGTGAACGTCGAACCGGACGCGGTTGTTGCCGGCGCCGTCGTGGTGGAACTCGCGGGCGTAGTGCTGCTGGGCGCGGGAGAGTTGGTGGACCCTCCCGCGCATCCGCTCAGCACCGTGACGAGAGCTGCCGCACCGACTACAGCTGCGGCAGTAGAACTTCGACGGTTACCGATCATTGAACGCACCCCTGGCTGGTTGAGAGACAGGCGGCGTTCGCCGGTCTCGGATCAGAAACTGTGTTCTGCGGCCGGGAAAGCGCCAGTGCGAACTTCTGATGCATAGGCTGCGGCTGCGGAACGCAGTTCGTCACCGACGTTACCGAAACGCTTGACGAACTTGGCTGTCTTACCGCTCGTGTAACCCGCCATGTCCTGCCAGACGAGTACCTGAGCGTCGCATTCGGAACCGGCCCCGATGCCGACGGTGGGGATGGTGAGTTTGCGGCTGACCTGGCCCGCAATCTCGGCCGGAACCATTTCCATGACGACGGAGAACGCCCCGGCTTCCTGGACTGCAATGGCGTCCGCCACAAGTTGCTCGGCCGCGTCGCCACGACCCTGGACGCGGAATCCGCCGAGCGAGTTCACGCTCTGCGGGGTGAATCCGACGTGAGCCATGACGGGGATGCCGGCCGAGGTGATAGCCGCGATCTGCTTACTCATCCGCTCACCGCCCTCGAGTTTGACGGCGTGCGCGAGGCCTTCCTTCATGAACCGTGTCGCAGTCGCAAGGGCCTGCTCGGCGGAACCCTCGTAGGTGCCGAAGGGGAGGTCGGCGACGACGAGTGCGTGCGGCGCGCCGCGAACCACGCCACGCACGAGCGGGAGCAGTTCGTCGACGGTGATCGGCACGGTGGTGTCGTAGCCGTAGACGACGTTGGCGGCAGAGTCGCCGACGAGCAGCACCGGGATGCCTGCGTCTTCGAAGATGCGTGCCGTGGAGTAGTCGTAAGCGGTGAGCATCGACCAGCGTTCGCCGTTCTGCTTCATCTCGGCGAGGTGGTGAATGCGCGTCTTACGCTTCGGTGCATCGGTAGAGCTTGCAGTGGGTACAGAAACTGCACTGGGTACAGAACCGTAGAGAGGTGTTTCGGACATCGTTGTCCCTTTCTGGCCTCGAGGCCCTGAGCGTTGATCGCCTTCGGGTCCCCGGGTGTGGGTGATGACGTGTTCAGTCTGCCACCGGACATCGCCGACACGAATAGTTGACGGGGTGCAATGGGTCACATCACCGCGCGCGTATCAGGTAGGTGCCGAGACGAGGCGAACCGCTGGCTATCGCGGTTTCCTGGCACCATCGATGGCATGTCGAAGTTCGTTCGCCTCTCCGGTGCCCTCGCCGGAAGCGCAGCAGTGCTCGTGTTGGTTGTCGGTTGCACCAGTTCGGAAGGCACGCCCGAATCAGTGGAACCTGCTGGTTCTGCCGCGTCCGCGGTGCCGTCCGGCCTCGAGAAATTCTACGAGCAGACGCTCGACTGGGGTTCGTGCGACCAATTTGTCGAAGAAGGAACTGCGCCGCTGGGGCGTGGGATCGACTGCGCCGAGGTGAGCGTTCCCGTCGACTACGCGAATCCGAACGGCGACACCGCGAAGGTGGTGATCTCGCGTTCGAAGGCAACCGGCGACCGCATCGGCTCACTGTTGCTGAACCCCGGCGGGCCGGGTGGGTCCGGGCTGTCGATGGCGACCTCGGGTTCGGGCACCGAATTGCAGGAACGTTTCGACATGATCGGCTTCGATCCGCGGGGGATCGGGGCGTCGACCCCGCAGGTTCGGTGTTTGACGCCGGAGGAGACCGACGCGGAGCGTGCGGAGGTCAACGTCGACATGACGCCGGAGGGCATCGCTCTCGCCGAGGCGGACAGCAAGGACTACGCCGCCAAGTGCGCTGAGCGGACCGGTACGGAGTTCCTCGCTCATGTCGGTACCTACGAGGTGGTGCGAGATATGGACGTCATTCGGGGCGTTCTCGGCGATCCGAAGATGAACTACCTCGGGTTCTCGTACGGGACCCGGCTCGGATCCACGTACGCGGAAACCTTTCCGCAGAACGTCCGAGCGATGGTCCTCGACGGCGCGCTCGACCCCGAGCAGGATCCGGTCGACGAAGTGGTCTTGCAGGGGCAGGGCTTCCAAGGCGCGTTCGACGCCTTTGTCGCCGACTGTGTCTCGCGAACGGATTGCCCGCTGGGTGATGATCCGGCGCAGGCGCAGGCACGCTTTCAGGCACTCGTCGATCCGTTGATCGAGAAGCCGGCACAGACCACCGATCCGCGCGGGCTGAGTTATTCCGACGCGATCACGGGCGTGCAGCAAGCTCTGTACTCGCCACAGTTGTGGACGCCGCTGCGTGGGGGTCTGTCGAGTCTGGCCGACGGACGCGGCGACTCGCTGCTCAATCTCGCCGACATGTACGAAGGCCGTGAGGATGACGGCAGCTACTCCAACATCAACGACGCGTTCAACGCCATTCGCTGCGTGGACGATCCGGCAACCACCGACCGCGCCGAGGCCGGCGAATCCGACACTCGGTACCGCGAGGCGGCGCCGTTCCTCGACGACGGCCGCGGGACGGGTCAAGCGCCGCTGGACCTGTGCGCGTTCTGGCCCGTTCCGGCTACCGGCAGCCCTCACGCGCTCGACCCCCAGGCACTCGCTGACGCCGGTCTGCCGCAGCTGGTCGTCGTGTCCACGACGCAGGATCCGGCGACCCCGTATCAGGCCGGAGTGGATCTCGCGAAGCAGTTGGGCGCTGCTCTGATCACGTTCGACGGAACCCAACACACGGTGGTTCTGGACGGAAACTCCTGCGTCGACGATGCCGTCGTCGACTACTTCGTTTACTTGAAGGCTCCGGAAGAGGGTCTGACATGTTAGCCGGCGCGACGCCGTACGCTGCGCCTATTCGATGGTGACCAATCACTCTGTTAACCGGGACCACTGATGTAACACAGATTTAACGTGGCTTGCTTAGTCTCGCGTGCATGGATCGCCAAAAAGAATTCGTGCTTCGTACCCTGGAAGAGCGCGACATTCGGTTTGTCCGCTTGTGGTTCACCGATGTTCTCGGGTACCTCAAATCGGTGGCGATCGCCCCCGCCGAACTCGAAGGCGCCTTCGAGGAGGGAATCGGATTCGACGGTTCCGCCATCGAGGGATTCTCTCGAGTCTCCGAAGCCGACACCGTCGCTCGGCCCGACGCCTCGACATTCCAGATCCTGCCGTGGGCCCACAAGGACGGTGCGCAGCATTCCGCTCGCATGTTCTGTGACATCACGATGCCCGACGGTTCGCCGTCGTGGGCCGATCCGCGCCACGTACTGCGTCGCCAGTTGAGCAAGGCCAGCGACTTGGGCTTCAGCTGCTACGTCCACCCGGAAATCGAGTTCTTCCTTCTGGAGAACGGCCCGATCGACGGCACTCCACCGATCCCGGCGGACTCGGGCGGATACTTCGACCAGGCTGTGCACGATTCGGCTCCGAATTTCCGCCGCCACGCCATCGACGCACTCGAGTCGATGGGCATCTCGGTCGAGTTCAGCCACCACGAGGCCGCGCCGGGTCAGCAGGAGATCGATCTGCGCTACGCCGACGCACTCTCGATGGCCGACAACGTGATGACGTTCCGGTACGTCGTCAAGGAGGTCGCGATCGGTGAAGGCGTCCGGGCGAGCTTCATGCCCAAGCCGTTCAGCGATCAGGCCGGCTCCGCGATGCACACCCACATGAGCCTGTTCGAGGGCGACACCAACGCCTTCCACAATCCGGACGATCCGATGCAGCTCTCCGAGACCGGCAAGGCGTTCATCGCCGGCATCCTCGAGCACGCCAACGAGATCAGTGCGGTCACGAACCAGTGGGTCAATTCGTACAAGCGACTCGTCCACGGGGGAGAGGCACCCACTGCTGCGTCGTGGGGCCCGTCCAACCGATCGGCTCTCATTCGCGTCCCGATGTACACGCCCAACAAGGCGTCCTCGCGCCGCGTCGAGATCCGTAGCCCAGACTCGGCTTGCAACCCGTACCTGACTTTCGCGGTCCTGCTTGCTGCCGGTCTTCGCGGCATCGAGAAGGGCTACACCTTGCCGCCCGAGGCAGAAGACGACGTGTGGTCGTTGACCTCCGCCGAGCGCCGCGCCATGGGTTACAAGGAACTGCCGAGCAACTTGGACAGCGCTCTGCGCGAGATGGAGAAGTCGGAGCTCGTGGCCGAAGCACTCGGCGAGCACGTCTTCGATTTCTTCCTGCGCAACAAGCGTCGTGAGTGGGAGGAATACCGCAGCCACGTGACGCCGTTCGAGCTCAAGACCTACCTCGGTCTGTGACGGTGAAACCGCCCGCTGCGAGATCAGCAGTTCCAGGACCGGGTCGACTCGGGCTGGTCGAGCCCACCGCTGCCGACGAGTTGCGTCAGCTCGGTTGGGTCGACGCCGAGAGCATCGAACTCTTGTGGTCGCTGTCGCGTGCCGCGAACGCCGACCTCGCTCTGCGCACCCTTGTGCGGATCAAGGACGGGCTCGGCGACGGGTGGCGCGAACTCGATCAGGTCCTGCGCAAGGACAAGAGCCTGCGCGGCCGTTTGTTCGCACTGGTGGGTGCGTCGTCGGCCTTCGGCGACCACCTGGCCGCGGATCCGATCGGCTGGAAACTGCTCGACGGCACCGCTCTGCCGACCAAGGACGAGGCGACTGCAGCCTTGCTGGAGGTCGTGGGTGCAACTGTCGACGAGGGTGCCACCGAAGGTTCCCTGACCTACCGCGCCACGGTGACCGGGCCGGAAGCTGTTGTTGCTCTGCGTAAGAGCTACAAGGACCAGCTGATGCTGCTGGCTGCGGCTGATCTTGCGGCGACCGTCGAGAACGAACCCGTAGTTCCGTATCAGACTGTGGGGCACCAGCTTTCCGATCTGGCCGACGCCGCGCTGACCGCTGCACTTGCGGTGGCCATCGCAACGGTGTGTCCCGAGGGCAGCTGTCCGATCCGGCTCGCCGTGATCGCCATGGGCAAATGTGGTGCGCGCGAGCTGAACTATGTCTCCGACGTCGACGTGGTGTTCGTCGCCGAACCGGCCGATGCGACGGCCAGTCGCGTTGCCGGTGAGATGATGCGTATCGGTACCTCCGCATTCTTCGAGGTCGATGCTGCGCTGCGGCCCGAAGGCAAGCGCGGAGAACTGGTTCGCTCCCTCGAATCCCACATCACGTACTACAAGCGCTGGGCCAAGACCTGGGAGTTCCAGGCACTGCTCAAGGCTCGTCCGATGACCGGCGACATGGAGCTCGGTCGCCAGTACTCCGAGGCGATGAGCCCGATGGTGTGGATCGCCTCCGAGCGCGAGGACTTCGTCCCCGAAGTCCAGGCCATGCGTCGACGCGTCGAGGAAATGGTTCCCCCCGAACTGCGTGAGCGTGAACTCAAACTCGGCCGCGGAAGTTTGCGCGACGTCGAATTCGCCGTCCAACTCCTGCAATTGGTGCACGGGCGCGCCGACAGTTCGTTGCATGTCCAGAGCACCGTCGACGCACTGACTGCATTGGCGGCGGGTGGATACGTCGGCCGCGACGACGCCGCCAACCTGACCGCGTCGTACGAATTCCTGCGTCTGCTCGAGCACCGTCTGCAGTTGCAGAAGCTCAAGCGCACACACACCCTGCCGCCGCCGGACGACGAGGAAGCGCTGCGTTGGCTGGCCCGCGCCGCGCACATGCGACCCGACGGTCGTCTGGATTCCCTGGGAGTCCTGCGCGCCGAGATCAAGCGGAATTCGCATCGGATTCGCCGCCTGCACGCCAAGTTGTTCTACCGCCCGCTTCTCGAATCGGTGGCGCGGATGGACAAGGAAGCACTGGTCCTGGGGCCAGAAGCCGCGGTTCGCCAGTTGGCCGCTCTCGGTTACACGGCACCCGAGCATGCTCTCGGGCATCTGACTGCACTGACGAGTGGCGCTTCACGCAAGGGTCGCATTCAAGCGCTCCTGTTGCCGACTCTGCTCGAATCACTCGCGGACACACCGGATCCCGATGCCGGTCTGCTCGCCTACCGCAGGCTCTCGGACGCGCTCGTCGACCAGACGTGGTTCCTGCGCCTGCTCCGCGACGAGGCTGCGGTGGCCGAGCGTCTGATGACCGTGCTGGGCTCGTCGGCGTACCTACCCGACCTGCTCATCAAGGCTCCCGACGTGATTCGCTTGTTCGCGGATTCGCCGAGTGGACCGCGCCTGGTCGAGCCGAAGCCCGAGGACGTCGCTCGCGGAATACTCACCGCCTCCGGCCGACACAGTGATCCCAATCGTGCTGTTGCCGCGGCCCGCTCGCTGCGGCGACACGAACTTGCGCGCATCGCTTCGGCCGACATCCTCGGCATGCTCGATGTTCCTGCAGTCTGCAAGGCGCTGTCCTCGGTGTGGGCCGCGGTGCTCAATGCATCGCTCTCCGCGGTGATCAAGGCCAGCGTCACCGAACTCGGGACCGAGGCGCCGGCCAGTTTCTCCGTCATCGGCATGGGCCGACTCGGCGGCGGCGAACTCGGCTATGGATCCGATGCGGACGTGCTGTTCGTGTGCGAACCTCGTGAGGGCGCCGATGAGACCGTTGCGGTCAAGTGGGCCAACAGCATTGCCGACAAGGTCCGCAAGCTCCTCGGGGCACCGAGTACCGATCCGCCGCTCGAAGTCGATACCGGACTACGTCCGGAAGGCCGTAACGGTCCGATGGTGCGCACTCTCGAGTCTTACGACGCGTACTACGCGAAGTGGGCTCAGGCGTGGGAGATTCAAGCGCTGCTTCGTGCGCACCCGGTTGCCGGTGATCCTGAATTGGGACTGCGGTTCCTGCACATGATCGACAAGACCCGCTACCCCGAAGGCGGCGTCAGTGATGCGGCGGTGCGCGAGATCCGGCGCATCAAGGCGCGAGTCGATTCCGAAAGGCTCCCGCGCGGAGCCGATCCGGCGACGCACACGAAACTGGGTCGCGGCGGCTTGGCCGACATCGAGTGGACTGTGCAATTGCTGCAGCTGCGCCACGCCGACAAGATCGAGTCGCTGCACAACACGTCGACCCTCGAGACTCTCGACGCCATCGGCGCCGCGGAACTGCTCAGCGAAGGTGACGTCGAACTGCTGCGTGACGCCTGGATCACCGCAACGAAGGCACGCAACTGCCTCGTTCTGGTGCGGGGGAAGCCGACCGATCAGCTTCCCGGCCCGGGCCGTGTTCTCGCGGCGGTGGCGCAGGTCGCTGGATACGGCGACGACGCAGGGGAGTTCCTCGACAACTACCTGCGCATCACGCGTCGGGCAAAAGCTGTGGTGGAGAGGGTCTTCGGCGGCGAGTAGCGCTCTCGGTCAGTCCTGCCGAATCGCCGCGTTCGCGGCAAACCTGCGGACTTCGGCGTTCTGCCACACGTGGGCGGGAACGCCGCCGCCGAGTAGCTCGCGTGCGAGCGCAGGTTGCCCGCCGATCGGTACGTCGCTGCCGGCGATGATCATGTTGCCGTAGCGGCGGCCCTTGAGCATCGCGGGATCGGCGATGATCGCCATGTGTTCGAACTGTGCGCCGATGGTTGCGGCCTCGCTGCGCGCGCCCTGGAGATCCGGGGTGTCGCCGCAGTTGACGATGTAGATGCCGCCCGGTGCGAGCACGCGTCGTACGTGGGTGGTGAATTGCGCCGTCGTCAGTGGTGTCGGAGTTGTGCTGCCGGCGAAGACATCTCGAATCACGATGTCCCGGGTGGACTCGGTGAGAGTTTCGGTGACGGCGCGGGCTTCTCCGACGCGGATGCGCAGAAGAGGCGCGCGCGGGAGGTCGAACCAATCGCGTACGAGTTCCGCCAGAGCACCGTCGATTTCGACCACCACTTGACGCGCGTCAGGGTACGTGGCGGCGAAGTATCTGGCCATGGAGCAGGCGCCACCGCCGAGATGAAGCACCCGCAGGCGCTCGGCCTTGTCACGTTCGGAATCGACCAGATGCGCGATCCACCGCATGTACTCGAAATCGAGCACCGTGGGATCCGCGACGTTCACGTGGGAACTGGGCACTCCGTTGATCTGGATGATCCAACTGTCATCGGAGTACTGATCGCGGACTAGTTCGCACGTCCCGGTATCGATCGGAAAAGTGCCGGCGACGGGACCGGACTCGCCTCGCTCGGGAGTACTGCTGCGAGTTCTGGTCTTGCGAGTTCCCTTGGCCACTGTGTCCATGTTAGCCGTGTGCCTTTCTGGTAGAGGCGGCTACCAAAAAGGCACACGGACCGACGGTATTCTCGGGCTACTTCAGGCACACTCGTACATGGAGTGTGATCGGCGACACAAATGCCGGCGCGTTCTTTCGTCGTCCGTGCATCACGAAGAATTTCGAGGAGTGCAGGTGAAGGTCAAGGCAGCGGTAGTCAAGGCGCCGGGTCAGGCGTGGGAGATCGAAGAGGTCGAGCTGGGGGACCCGGTCTCGGGTGAGGTGCAGGTCCGACTCGCCGCATCGGGGCTGTGCCATTCGGACGAACATTTGCGTACGGGCGCCAGCCCGCTGCCCTTCTACCCGGCCCTGGGCGGGCACGAAGGCGCCGGAGTGGTGACGAAGGTCGGCCCGGGTGTCGCGAGCGTCGAAGAAGGCGACCACGTGGTTCTCGCCTTCATCCCGGCGTGCGGACGTTGTCCGTCCTGTGCGAAGGGTCTGCAGAACATCTGCGACGAAGGAGCCGGCCTGTTGACCGGGCAGGCGATCTCCGACAAGACGTACCGCGTCACCCTCGACGACGAGCCGGTCATCCAGATGTGCCTGCTCGGAACATTTTCGCCGTACGTGACCGTCAACGAGGCGTCGGTGATCAAGATCGAGAAGGACATCCCGCTCGACAAGGCGGCCTTGCTCGGCTGCGGTGTTGCCACCGGTTGGGGATCGGCCACCGCGATCGGTGGAGCCAAGGTCGGCGACACGGTGGTGGTCGTCGGCGTCGGCGGCGTCGGAATCAACTCGGTGCAGGGTGCGGCGTCCGCCGGAGCACGATTTGTGATCGCGATCGATCCCGTCGAGTTCAAGCGCGACAAAGCAAAGGAATTCGGCGCCACACACACTTTTGCCTCCCTCGAGGAAGCGCTACCGGTGATCGGCGAGATCACCTGGGGCAAGATGGCCGACGTCACCGTGATCACCGTGGGCGAGATTCACGGCGACATCATTCAGCCCGCGCTCAGCGCGACGGGCAAGGGTGGCCAGGTCGTGGTCGTCGGAATGGGGCATTACGCAGATTCGCAGGTGACGCTCAGCCTCTTCGAGCTGACCCTTCTGCAGAAGCGTTTGCAGGGAGCCATCTTCGGCGGGGTAGGGCCACGGTCCCAGATTCCCAAGTTGCTCGATCACTACCGAAGCGGCGCGCTCAAACTCGACGAGTTGGTGACCAAGACTTACAAGCTCGAGGAGATCAACGAGGGGTACGCCGACATGCTCGAAGGAAAGAATCTGCGGGGGATGATCGTCTACACGGAGGACGATTACTGATCGTTTCCCTTTGACTGAAGGCTCCGGCCCGGCACCACGCTTCGTGGTGTCGGGCCGGAGTCTTCTGCCCCCACGCACATTTCTGTCGATCGATGAGTCGACTGCCCCCGTAGTGGGCACTCGCAGAGTGAGGAAACCGGGCACCGTGTCCGGATCTCAGTCCACGACTCGACAGAGAAGAGCAGAGCATGCCCTACATCACCACCTCCGACGGAACCGAGATATACTACACCGAGCACGGCGTCGGCCGGCCGATCGTCCTCAGCCACGGGTGGCCGCTGAGTTCTGACGCGTGGCAGGTCGAGATGAAGTTGTTCGCCGACGCCGGATACCGGACCATCGCGCACGATCGTCGAGGACACGGTCGCTCGTCGAAGACGTACACCGGCAACGACATGGATACATATGCCAAGGACCTGGCTGAGCTGATCGACACACTCGACCTGAAAGACCTGGTCCTGGTTGGCCATTCGACCGGCGGCGGGGAAGTGGTCCGGTACGCGGCGCAGCACGGCAAAGGGCGCGTGGCCAAGGTGATCACCGCCGGCGCCGTACCGCCGATCATGGTCAAGTCGGACGGCAACCCCGAAGGCACACCGATCGAGGTCTTCGACGGCATCCGTGAGGGAGTTCTGCGAGACCGATCGCAGTTCTACAAGGATCTCAGCGAGAGCTTTTACGGCGCGAACCGCGAAGGTGCCGACGTCTCGCAAGGGGCGAAGGACGACTTCTGGCGGCAAGGTATGTTGGTCAATCTCGCCGCGGCCTACGACTGCGTCAAGGCATTCTCGGAGACGGACCAGACCTCCGATCTCGAAGCCATCGACGTTCCGTTCCTCATCGCTCAGGGCGACGACGATCAGATCGTGCCGATCGGCGCAGCGGCCGAGAAGGCGATCAAGCTGGTGAAGAAGGGCACGCTGAAGGTGTATCCGGGCGCACCTCACGGCATCTACGGCTCATATCAGAAGACACTGGACCAGGACATTCTCGCGTTCATCGAGGACTGACGTCAGCGAGGCGGAAGGACCGGAGTCGAAAGGACCAGAGTGGGAAGGATAAAATTGCCATGTCTACACACGTTGCCTCACTATGCAATGGCCCCAGTGTCTTCGAGAACGAACTTGGGTCGATCTCGCAACTCGACACGAGTTCGTTGCCGATCCTGTCCGGTCTGTCGATCAAACGAATTGTTCTCGGTCCCGGCGCGATCCGTGAACCACAATGGAACGTCAACGCGAACCAGATCGCCTACGTCACCAGCGGAACCGTGCTCGTCTCGATGCTGGGCAATGCTGACGAGTTCGCCAGCTTCGTGGTGCGAGCGGGGCAGATGTATCACGTCGAATCCGGCGCGATTTATCACATCGAGAATGTCGGAGAGGAGGAGGTGGAGATCATCGCTGCCCTGCGTACTTCACTCCCGCAGCACTTTTCGTTGCAGAGTAGCGTCAGCGCAATGTCGAACGCGGTGCTCGGCAACACGTACGATCTCGCCGCATCGGCCTTCGACGTCTTCGGTAGAGCCGATGCGTCCCAGATAGTTCGGCGGGACGGCGCCGCCGTCGTTCCCGATACCGCCGGCCTTCCCAACGCGCATCTCTTCGATCTCGAAGGCCAGATCGCGCCTCTCGCATATCCGTACGGACAGGCGAAAGTGGCGCGCAAGCAGTATTGGGCGGCGCTGGAGGATCTTTCGATGTACTCGTTGACTATTCGCGAGAGTGGGATGCGTGAGCCACAATGGCATCCCGTCACTGCCGAAATGGGATACGTGCATCGTGGTCACGGGCGGATGACGGTCCTCGATCCGGACGGTTCGCTCGACACCTACCTACTGGAGCCTGGTCAGGTGTATTTCGTTCCGCGTGCCTATCCCCATCACATCGAGGTTCTAGGTGACGAGGACATCAACTTCCTCATCTTCTTCGACCAGCCGACGCCGGGCGACATAGGCTACCGTGCAACGGCTTCCGCGTTCTCACGCGGCGTTCTCTCGGCCTCGTTCGGTGTTCCGGAACGGGATCTGCCGCACTTTCCTTTCACCCCGATCGATCCGCTCATCGTCTCGCGGATCAATCCGATCGACCGCCAGCACTGATCGGCAAGGACGCCCATCATGACCACCACGCTCACCGTGACCGATCACGGGACGACGCTCGACTTCACGTACGAGGACGCCCTCCGCTATCACGGTCCGCAGGCCCCGGGCGGCGTGGCGCATGCCTACAAGGTTCTCGAGCGCGCTCTCGGTGTGCTCGGCGGGGAAGGCTCCGTCGAGCGTCGCGAGCTGGTCGTCACCACCGCACACGGCGGACCAGGAGTGCGCGATTCGTTCGAGTTGGTCACGCGCGCGGTGACCGAAGGGCGGTACACCGTTGACAGTTCCTTGGCCAGGCGTGAACGTGGAAACACGCTCGCGCTGTACGTATTTCGGATCACCTATCGCGGCGCGAGCGTCACGCTGACTGTTCGGGAGGGGTTCGTCGTCGACGAGTTCATCACTCTGTCCCGTAAGTCCGACCGGACGGCCGAAGACGAGTCACGGCTGACAGAGCTCAAGCAGGAGATGGCGGATCGAGTGATGTCGAGCCCGGCCGAGAGCGTGTACGACGTCGAGACCGGCACGCTCCCCGTCTGAGCGACGGCGGCGCAGGCGTCGGCGTGCAGAAATCTGGGCTGTCTGAAGTCAGCGGCTGGCGAACATCCTTATTCGTTGGTCGCGGCTGCGCTCGAGATGGTTGCGCATGTGACCACGTGCGGACGATTCGTCCCGGGCGCGGATGGCGTTCAGGATCTCTTGATGCTCCGAATTGAGCAGGTCAGGTTCGCCGTAGTTCGACGGCGGGCCGCTGTCGTAGATTCGCAGTTGGGTGGTGAGGCGGATCAGCAATGAGGTGATCGTGGAATTGTGGGCGGCCTGCCAGAGGGCCTCGTGAAACTTGAAGTTTCCGGCACGAACCTCGGTGCCTTCTGTTGCAGTGCAGCAGAACTCGTGCAATCCGTCCAGGCGGGCAAGGTCGAGATCGCTGTGGCGGAGTGCGGCGGCGCCGGCGGCTTCCGATTCGAGGGCAACCCGCGCTGCGTAGATTTCGATGACGTCTTCGGGAGTGCCGGAGCGGACACGAAAACCGCGGGCGGCTCGTTCGAGTAGACCGTCGTGCGCGAGCCAGTTGAGTGCCTCGCGGATCGGGGTACGCGATGCGCCGTACGATTCGCACAATTGAGTCTCGTGCAGCGGAGCGCCCTGGGGGAACTTGCCGGCCAGGATGTCGGCTCGCAGGCGCAGGTACTGCCGCGAGGTCTGATCGGACCGGCCGAGCGCAGCCTCCGGCACCAGCAGATCGGTGGTGCTCGTATCGGCGTCGAGATCCATGTGTCCCCATTCCTGTGCATGCAAGTAGAGCGCGTTCGATTATGCCATCGACGACGAGTGAGTACTTGCGTATACGCTAGTACTCATTTAGGTTCGTGCTTGTTCGTTTCCGAGGGAGAGGGTCCGAAGTGGCTGGAGAGACCGCGTCGCCGCTGGTGAGTGCCGTTGAACTCGACGCGATGCTGCGTGAGGGAGGCGTCGCCGTGCTCGACGCGACGGTTCATTTTCCTCCCGCGCGATTTGACGGCGACTATCGCCCGGAGTCCGGGTACGACGGCTGGGTTTCCTCGCACATCCCGGGTTCCCGACACGTCGACCTCATGGACGTCTTTTCCGAAAGGGAAGCGGCGCTGCATTTCACACGCCCGTCAACGGAGCAGTTGATTTCCGATCTCCAATCCAGTGGTATCGAACCGGGTGCGACAATCGTGATCTACGACCAGGGTTCGACCACCTGGGCATCACGGCTCTGGTGGGTGTTTCGCAACGCCGGCATCGAAGCAAGAGTCCTCGACGGTGGCCTCGCCGAATGGACTCGATGCGGCTTCGCCCTCGTGAGCGGCGACGACGTCACCTACACGTCGGCTTCGAAGCGTTGGAGTGTGACGGACCTTGGCCTGTGGGTCGATCTACCTCGCGTTGCCTCACTGTCCTCAGGAGGAGAAGCCGGAACGCTGGTGTGCGCGCTGGCGCCTGAGCAGTACGAGGGAACGGAGAAGACGCGATATTCGCGACGCGGACATATTCCGTCAAGTGTGAATCTGTCTGCGAAGGGTCTTCTCGACGCCGATGCCCGGATGCTTCCGGCGGACGATGTTCGGTCGAAATCTGCTGACGTTCTACCAGCCGTCGCTGAACCTGTCGTGATCTATTGCGGCGGTGGAGTTTCGGCGTGCCTGACAGCACTCGCACTGATCCGCGGCGGCTATGAGGACGTCAAGGTCTATGACGGTTCGTTGGAGGAATGGACTGCAGATCCGACTTTGCCGATGGTTGTCGGCGGTGAGCCCGGCGGCGCGCTTGCGGATGTTCGATGTCCGCGGTCCTGAATCGCCGCAGTCCTCAATTACCTCCCGTCCTGAAGGAATTCTCATGTCTGACACTGTCTCTGTCGAAACCGTCGCGTCGGCGATCGACGCACTCCGCGATCAGGTACCGCTCGTCCAGTCGCTGACCAACATCGTTTCTGCGAACTTCTTGACCAATGTTCTGCTCGCCGCCGGCGCAAGCAACGCTCACATCGACAACGTCCACGAAGCGGGTGGGTTCGCTGCCATCGCCGGGGGAGTGCTCGTCAACCTCGGAACGCCGGACGACGGGACAGCCGAAGCTTTCCTGATAGCAGCAGAAGCGGCCCGAACTGCCGGTACGCCATGGGTTTTGGATCCCGTCGGTGTCGGCGGACTACCCTGGCGGAGCGGTATCGCTGTGGATCTGCTGCGCTTTCACCCCAGCGCCATCCGCGGGAACGCATCGGAGATCATCGCTCTGGCCGGACTCGGCGGTGACACCCGCGGCGTCGACAGTGCCTCCGATTCCGCCGACGCAGTGCCCGCCGCTCTGTCACTCTTGAAGCATGCGGATGCCGTGTCGGCATCCGGACCGGTCGACTACATCGTCGGCCGCGATGCGGGCGGTGACACCCAGGGCATCCGAGTCTCCGGTGGCAGCGCACTGTTGCCGCGCGTGACCAGTACCGGTTGCTCTCTGGGCGGTCTCGTCGCCGCCTACCTCGCCGTCACGTCGACCGCGCTGGACGGATTGGTTGCCGCGCATACGCATGTTGCCGTGGCATCGGAGATCGCCGAGGAAAATGCCTCGGGCCCCGGTTCTTTCGCGGTCGCATACCTCGACGCGCTCTACAGCGTGAATGCGGACACCATCCGTTCGCGTGCCCGAATCGAATCGTTCGACCTGCCGGCTGGAGTTCAGAACTGATGGGCATCAAGACATTCTGGTATCTCACCCAGGCCGACGGGGACTACCCGTGGAGCCCCGGTGGGCTGTTCCCCGTGGACGGGGCCAGGCAGATCGAGCTCGCGAAGACCATCGACGACGGCGGATTCGAAGGTGCGCTTGTTGCCACCTGGCCGAACGATCCGTTCATCTCGGCGACGTGGGCGGCAGCGCACACCACGCGCATGAAGTTCCTCGTCGCCGTCTACGCGAACATGACGCCGGCGCGACTGCTGGCGGAGAAGGCATTGACTTTCGACGCCTTCAGCGGCGGCCGACTGTTGATCAACTCGGTCAACGGACGCGAGAACATCCTGACCAAGTACGACATGAACGTGCCCCACGACGAGCGTTACGAGTTGGGGGAGCAGTACTGGGCGGACTTCCGCCGCATCTACGCCGAAGGCACGGAGTCGAACTTTCCCAACACGCCACTGCGTATCGATGCGCCCGCTGGGCATCAGGTTCCGCTGTGGGGTACCGGTGATTCGCCTGCAGGCCTGGCGAATTCAGGCAAGGTGCTCGACACCTACTTGGCGATGTTGCGCGAGACTTCGTTCATCGAAGACAAATTCTCTGCCGCACGGGCGGCGGCGGAGGCAGCCGGGCGCGAGTTCACCGACTTCGGTGCGCTCACCGGTGTGATCGTTCGCCCCACCAAGGCGCAGGCGCACGACCGGTTCCGTTCGTTGTTCGAGAAGACGGGCGTCGAGCAGATCGCTCATGTCTTGGACAACGCAGTGCGTCGTCGTACTCAGGGGAAGCAAGACCTCAAGACCTTCACCGCCCGCGACGCTCAGCGGCAGGGTTGGGCGGACAAGATTGCCTCCGGCCGACTTCCGGAACCGGAGGAGTTGTACGTCGGTGACGGGCTGTACGCGGGTATCACGGCGTGGTCACCCCTCGACATCTTCGGCACCGGGTCATCGGCCGTGTACTACGTCGGCGATCCGGATTCGATCACGGACTCGGTACGGACGCTTCGCAGCCGAACCGGTTTGACTGCACTGATCCTGGCAGGTTGGCCTCTGATCGAGGAAGCGAAGTGGGTTGCGGAGCATCTTGTTCCGCGATTCGACGAACTCAGCTGACGGCGCGCCGCAAGACAGTGGCACCGAGACCTAGAACGTCGCGGAGAAATGCTGTGGCAGTGTCGATTTCAGACGCAGTACATTCGAGAAGGATCTTGACTTCCACGTCCTTCTTGACGATGTCGGCAACAACGGCCACGGCGACAACACCGTTGCCGACGGCCGAGCCTCGGAACAGATCGATCCCGTCGCCGTCCGCGCTGACCGTGCCGTCGAGATAGCCGTAGTCGAGCGGATAGATCGCATCGGGGTACCGCGGGTGTGCCGACCCTCGGGGGCGATCGATCACGACAGCTGACGTGGCAGCCAGGTGATCGAGGGCGGCGAACAGATCTTCGCTCATCGTTACCGGTGCTCGCGCAGTAGCTGAGTCGGTGTCAGACCTGCCAGTGCACGCGTATCGCGTGCGAGGTGGGCTTGGTCGGCGTAGCCGGCGCGACCGGCCAGCGACGACAGCGTGAGTTTTGCGCCGCGGCTGAGAGTCAACACGTCCTGCATTCGTTGCACCTTCTGAATCAGTTTGGGGGACAGCCCGACCGCTGACGTGATCGATCGTCTGAAATGACGTTCGGAAACACCGAGGTCTGCAGCAATCTCTCGTATCGGCGTGGAAGGGGAGGAGATGAGCGCGGAGTAACCACGCTCGATTCCGTGGTCGGGTTCCAGTCCGCGCCACAACTGGCCCAGTAGGTGTGCGTCGACTGCCTCGTGGCGCAGGGCGTCGGCAAGTACCCGCGCTTGTCTGGAAGTGAGGATGTCGTCGATGGCGATCTTCGAATCCTGCACCGCGTCGGCAGCTGTGCCGAGCAGGCTCCGCAGAGCCGGTGGATTGATCCGGATGCCCCACATGGTTGTACCGGCGGCGACCGAAACCAGATCGGCACCGGTGGCAGGTCCGACGAGCCACGACTTTCCGGTGCTGTCGACGATGAAGTCTGCGCAGAGATCGGGAAGAATCCGCTTTGCTTCCGTGGGCGCATGGGGGTCGGTAGTGCTTTTCCACGTGCAACTGAAGAGGCCGGCCGAACCGGTGATCCAAGTCTCGACATAGGTGTGGCCGTTTTGTTCAAGACTCGACGCTACCGTCCGACTACCGTCAAGAGCGAGGGTGTCAGTGCCGGTCATCAGATCATCGTCACACACTCGCCGATCACTTCTCGACCCGAAACAGGAGAAATACCGTGTCCGTCTCTCCGAGACTCGATCTCGTCGGAATCGTCACCAACGATCTCGCGCGTTCCCTCGCGTTCTACCGAACCCTCGGGCTCGACATTCCGGAAACACCCGCTGACGCTCCACACGTGGAGTTCACTTTCGACAGTGGGCTTCGGCTGGCCTGGGACGCGCTGTCCACCATCACGAGCTTCGATCCGGACTTCGCTGTCGGGGAAGGTCGACACCCCGTCGCTTTGGCCTTCGATTTCGGGACTCCCGCCGCAGTAGACGAGGCGTATCAGCGCATGACAGCCGACTTCCCCGGGCACAAGGCGCCCTTCGACGCCGTATGGGGGCAGCGTTACGCCGTTCTTCTCGATCCCGACGGCAATACCGTGGATCTCTTTGCCGCGCTCTGAATTCGAACGACGCAGGCCCCGAACGAATATCGGTCGGGGCCTGCGGTTGTCGGTGATCGAGTCGTTGTCAGTTCACCAAGCGTTCAGGGTGTCGAGGATCTGGCCTCGGGCCTTCCACAGTTCTGCACCCCAGTACGGCCACGAATGAGTGCCGTTGGCCGGGAAGCTGTACGTTGCCGGAATTCCCAGGGAGTTCATGCGCAGTTGGAATGCCCGTGAGTTCATCAAGGCAAGGGCCTCGAGCCCGATGGCACTTCCGGTATTCACGAAGTCGACGGGCCGACGCGGTTGATCGAACTGCCCGGGCAGGCCGCTCGCAGCGGATATGTACAGCGAGAGCCCAGCCAGTTCGGGTGCAAACACGAAGGGATCGTTGCGGAGCCAAGCGGGGTTCCACGGCGGTCCCCACATTGCATCGACATTGAAGGACCCGGCGCTGACCATGGCCACCCGGATCGCCTCACGCATGCCTGGAGCTGAGATGTTGAGGTATCCCGAGAGCGAACCGGCGAACTTGAACTGATCGCGGTGGTAGGCGGCTAGCGTCAGTGCCGCGCTGCCACCCATGGACAGTCCGAGCACGCCGTTGTTGGTTCGGGAGACGCCGCGCGATTCCAGACAGGCGGGAAGTTCCTGGGTGAGGAAGGTTTCCCATTTGTACGTGACCGGCTGGCGATTCAAATTGCTGTTCGCATACCAGTCGGAGTAAAAGCTGGACTGCCCGCCGACCGGCATGACCAGGGTGACGTTGTCGCCGCGATACTGCTCGAGAGCGTTGGTCTCGAAACTCCATGCGTTTCGGTCGTCGCGTGCTCGTAGGCCATCGAGAAGATAGAGTGCCGCGTTGCCGCCGCGCGAAGCCCACTGGATCTGAACCTTGATCGGTCCCATCGACGAGTCTACGAACACTTCCTCGTAGCCACCGGCCGGGGCGGTACGCGCGGGCGCTGCGGTCGCTACCGATCCGCTGATCAGGCCTGCGGTCAGGGGGAGTGCGAGTGCTGTCGCTGCGAGGCCCAGGATCCGACGCTTGATTCGTTTCGAAATACGGTTTCTCGAAAGATCCGGGTTCGAAATATCTGGGTTCTTCGCCAAATCTGTTTGAGCCTCGTGCATGTATCACTCCCGCCCCAAAGGTGCTTGCACACCGAAATCCGACCGAGCCCCCCGAGGCGCGGAATTCCTTATGACACTAAGTGGTCTGTATTGACCTCGACGGCACCGTTACCGGTTCGTTATCAAACTGGTCTGATTTACCGTAATGCCGTCAGGCGTCGTCGACCGGAGGTTGCGCCTCGATTTGCCAACCTCCACGAATCAAGTGTTCACGCACCCGAGCGACGTCCGATTCGTGCGGAATATCGTCGGTGACCTTGGTGATGAGGACGCCGATGTCGATCGGATCGACCGAACCGGGAAAGTCGATCGGATCGACCGGAAGCGGAAAGCCGGCGACGAGATCGTCAGCAAGAACGGCGATCTCGTCGTCGGACAGTTGTCGCCGGAGCAGGGCCATCAAAGGGACGTAGTCCTGCTCCGGCACACCGTTCGGATACCCGGCACGCAGCCAGCCGAGTACCGAAGCCAGAAGTGGTGGAAGACTCAACGAATCGAGCTTCAGTGGTTGTCGAGATCAGCGAGGGGCCACCCGGCGGCAGCAAGGACGGAGGCAACGCGCGCGATGTCCTCGTCCGAGGGAGTCTGGCTCGTCAGATCGGCGATCTGAGCGCTGATCTCGTCGCTCGAGATCACCTGGTCGCTGTTGACGTCGCTCAGTTCTGCGAGTGCAGCGCCGATGGCAATGTCTCGAATTTGCGCGTCCGAGAGTTTGCGTCGTAGCAATGCGACCAGCGGAATGCGGTCCTTGGGCGGTATGCCTTCGGGGTAGCCGGCGCGAAGCCAGTCAAGAATGGATTGAGGAAGGGATGGAGTCGGTGCAGTCACGGTGATGTCTTTCCGCTCGTGAGGGCGCACGGGATCAGAAGATCTCGATGCCGAATGTGTGGCTGAGGAAGCCCTGCATGATGAAGAGGATTCCGGTGACGATCGCGATGAGCACGACCGCGAAGCACACCACTGCGCCTGCCACGGCCAACGGACTGCGAGCCGCGACGGCAGTGCTCCCGCCGCCACTGCCACGTTGTCCGGCGTCGAGCGACTTCAGGCCGATTGCGAAGATCGCCGGTAGTCCGGCGCCCAGCAGGAGGCCGACCAGTACGACCTGCCAGAGCGAGTCGACGGTGTTTTTCAAGATATCCATGTCGATTCCCTCTTTCAGGCTTTGACGTCGGTGGTGACGCGGGCGTCCGGACCGGGGACCTCTGCGGGTACCAGGCCGCCGTCCCACTCGGCGTTGACGTTGCTCGGATCGATGGGCTCCTTGCGGGAGCGCAGGTACATCCAGCCGGCCAACGCGATGAGCACGGCGAAGACGACCAGGACACCGGGCAGGCCGCCGACGATGTCGGCCAGTCCCCAGCACAGAGCGCCGACGATCGCAGCGGACGGGAGAGTGATCAACCAGGCGACCGCCATACGTCCGGCGACGCCCCAACGAACCTCGGCGCCCTTGCGTCCCAGACCGGTTCCCATGATGGAACCCGTCGCCACATGAGTGGTGGAGAGCGGAAGGCCGAGGTGGCTGGAGGTGAGAATGATTGCAGCAGAGGATGCTTCGGCTGCCATGCCTTGTGGTGCGGCAATCTCGACAAGTCCCTTGCCGAGAGTGCGGATGACTCGCCAACCGCCGAGGTAGGTTCCGGCAGCGATCGCGAGCGCACAGGTGAGCTTGACCCAGAACGGCATGTCCGCGTCGGCGGAGATGGTTCCGTGGGCGACCAGGGCGAGGAAGATGACGCCCATGGTCTTCTGTGCGTCGTTGGTGCCGTGGGCGAGGGAAACGAGTGAAGCCGAACCGATCTGGCCGAGTCGGAAACCTTTGTCCTTGGTTTCTTCTCCGACGTTGGAGGTGATGCGGTAGATGAGCCAGGTGCCGGCCGCGGCAACCAAGCCGGCCACGACGGGCGCGAGAACTGCGGGGATGACAACCTTGCTGAGGACGCCGCTCCAGGCGACACCGCTCATTCCGAGGGACGCGATGGCGGCGCCGATCAGTCCGCCGAACAGCGCGTGTGAGGAACTCGAGGGGATGCCGAGCAACCACGTTGCCAGGTTCCAGATGATGCCGCCGACAAGGCCGGCGAAGACGATGGTGAGCAGCGCTTGGCCACCCACATTTCCGAGGTTCACCACGCCCTTGGCCACGGTGGCAGCAACCTCTACCGAGAGGAAAGCTCCGACCAGGTTCAAGGAAGCAGACAGAGCGACTGCCACCTTGGGCTTGAGGGCGCCGGTTGCAATCGACGTGGCCATAGCGTTGCCAGTGTCATGAAAACCGTTGGTGAAGTCGAACCCCAGAGCGGTTACGACGACGACGAGGAGAACGATGAGTTCCGCATTCACGAGAAGTCATGTTCCAACACCTCCGGGCCTCAAATCGACCTCAGACGTGGTCGTTCCGCGACATTTCCACCACTCGGCACCTGTTGTTCACCTTCGTCCGGATAATTGTCCGTTTTGAAACTCCTGGGGTAGAGAAAATTCATTCGCGTGCATGGTCGTGGAGGTTGTGGAGGCATACGCTCGTTTCATGTCCCTGGGCGAAGAGAAGACGATCTCGGTCACCACATTCCGTAAGAGCGGTGACGGCGTAGCCACGCCGACGTGGGTCGTGCCTCTGCCTGACGGACGTATCGGCTTCTGGACTTCCTCGAAGTCGGGTAAGGCCAAGCGTCTGCGGAACAACCCACGCGTCACCGTGGTGCCGTGCAACAACCGCGGAAAGGTTGCCGACGGTGCGTCGCCGGTCACCGGGACCGCTCAGTTGGTGAGCGGTGGAGCTGAATTCGACGAGATCCGCAGCAAAGTCAAAGCGAAATACGGTGTGATGGTGCCTATTTCGAAATTCTTCAACACCCTCGGTCACATCGGTAATGGTCCGTTCCCGTACGGCGACACCGGCGTGATCATTTCCGTCGATGCGTAGTCGGGATTGCGTAGCGGAGTAGTCTGAAGGTATGGAACCCACGACCGGGCACCTCTGCCTGACGGTTCCACGAATCCTCCGTCAAGGAGCCTCGTCATGGCGCACATCAGCACTCTCGACTATGCAATGGAAGCGCCGCAGCGCCATGTCGGGCAACCTTTCCCGTCGCCGACGCGGACTCCGCGATTCCTGCTTCGTGGGCAAGGTGCCGTCAAGGCATCGGTTGACGGCGCGTGGTTCCCGTGGACCACGAACGTCACGGCGGAGCTTCACGATCTGATATCCGCACTTTCGCTGAGGTTGGGGCCGATCGCGCGGGTTGCGTTCGACTGGAACACGATCAGCAGCGCGCAGCGTCGTATCGACGAGGTCGACGGACTGGAAGTGCGGGGTCCGTACCCTGGCCAGCCCCACGATTTGATGTATCTCGACGACATCTATGGTCGTCAACTCGTTTTGATGATGATTCCGCCGTACACGGATCCGGACCGCGCGTACGAGGTCATGCGGCGGTTGGTGGATCCTGTCCGCAGCGAAACCTATCGGGTGCAGTGAGATCTTTCTGACGTGCGGGGGTCGAATCTCGCGATTCCTGAACATGCGTCCAGTTTGTCTGGTTTGATGGTTCTCGTAACCACGATCTCAGGCGCATTCCTTCAGGTCAGCGCTTGGGCGCGGCAGCTTGACTCCCTGCCGTGTCGTCGGTCCGGCATGTCCACCACCCTCCCACTGTGCGTGAGCGCCGGACCAGAGGAAGCCCCGCCCTCCCCACGGGGGTGGGGCTTCTACTCTGTTCGGGCTGAGCGGCGTTCGCATCGCCGAATCCGCCCGCTTGTTCGGCAGTTCGGGACGCCCTGGCCCGTAGCATCGCCACCGTGAACATTTCCCTACTCGGCGCGGCTGGGCTTCAGGACTGCGCCGACAGTGGAATGGACTGCATGGACGGATTCGAAGCATTCTTTCTTCTGTACGGCGGCGGATTCATTCTCGCCTTGATTTGGCTTTCCCTGTGTCTTGTCGGAACGGCCGATGTGGTTTCTGTGTCCGGGCGAGTCGGTGTGTGGCGCGCTGTCGCCTTCTCTGTCGGGATTTGGCTTGTGCCCATCGTCGGGTTGAGTGCATGGTTTGTTTACCGACGCTCTCGCCAAATCTCGAAGAAGGTCGGTCCGGATCAAGCCCCCTACTGGACTTGAATGAGACTGACATTTTCACTGAGACCGCACCTAGCCTTGAAACTATGTGGCATCCTGCCGTTCCAGCCAGTTCAAGATCGCTTGGTTGGTCTCTTCGGGTCTTTCTTGTTGGATCCAGTGACCGCAATCGAGATTGACTACTTCCACATTGGGCACGAACTCTGTCAGGTTCTCAGCTCTCGCGATCGCGTCACGGTCGCCGTAGATCATGAGTGTGGGCTGTTGGATGATCGGGTCCACCTCCGCCAGCAGATGCCAGTTGCGGTCAAGGTTCCTGTACCAGTTCACACTGCCCGTGAATCCTGTCGATTCGAAGGCGGAGACGAAAACGGCCAATTCTCTATCGCTCATCAGGGGCTCACCGAGTGGTGTCTCTGCTTTGGCGAGATCGATCAGCGCCATACCCGGCTGAGGTTCCCTGAGGGGTTCGTTCTTCCGGTACAGGTTGCGGAGGAACCGGAAGGTGTTGTCTTCGAACACCGCGTCCGCAACGCCCGGCTGTCGATTGAAATGGACGAAGTAGAAATCACCGCCAAGCACGGCTTCCATGAACTCAATCCACGGCTGCTCTCCGCGATCCTGGTAGGGCAGGCTCAGGTTGATCACTTTGTTTACCCGGTCCGGGTGCAACAGGGTCAGGCCCCACACGACAAAGGCGCCCCAATCGTGACCGACAAAGGTGGCATCTTCGTAGCCGTAGTGATCGAGAAGAGCGATGAGATCACCCGCCAAATGTTCGATGTCATAGTCCGTCACTTCGGTCGGACGTGACGAATTGCCGTAGCCGCGTTGGTTCGGGACGATGACGTGGTAGCCCGCCTCGACAAGGGCGGGCACCTGGTATCGCCAGGAATAGGCGTGCTCTGGCCATCCGTGACACAACACGATGGGTTTCCCGGCATTGTGTCGCCCTGCTTCGAAGACTTCGAGTTCCACGCCGTTCACTGGGATGAGGACGGGCCTGGGGAAGTCGGATGGATTCACGGATGCTCCTTTGAGTCGAGTACCGATCTCGTGTCTGGATCGACCGGTTGCTCCGACGATAGGGAGCATCGTGGACACATAAAGTCCTAGATCGCTGGCAATCTGAAGAAATGCGGAACGATCCCACAGGCCGAGCACTGCAACTGCTCTCGCTCCTTCAGACTCATCGCTTCTGGCACTGTGCCGAACTTGCCGCACGACTCGATGTCACGCAGCGGACGGTGCGCCGCGACATCGATCGCCTACGCGACCTCGGCTATCCGGTCGATTCCACGTCCGGAAAATACGGGGGCTACCGACTTGCAACGGGGGCGCACGTGCCGCCCCTGATCCTCGACGATGACGAGTCCGTGGCGGTAGCCGTCGGACTGCGCTACGCCGCCGAGGCCGCCATCGGAGGCATCGAAGAAACGGCGCTGCGCGCGCTGACGAAGATCGAAACACTCCTGCCCCATCGACTTCGCCGACGTGTGTCGGCATTGCATTCGAGCGTCAGTTCCATACGGCGGGCAGATGACGACATCGTCGATCCCGAAGCGCTCAGTGTGCTCGCTGCGGCATGTCGTGACCACGAGCACGTTCGTTTCGACTACCGGCGAGGTGATGGCGAGAGCAGCAGACGACTCGTCGAGTCGCACCGCCTTGTCACGGCGGGGCGTCGTTGGTATCTCGTAGCATGGGACCACCATCGTTCGGATTGGCGAACATTTCGACTGGACCGGCTCTCGGAGCCCTGGCTGGCAGGCAGTCATTTCACGCCACGCGAGATCCCGGGCGGTGACGCGGCAGGCTTCGTCGCGAGATCAGTTGGCTCGCCACCCCGTCACCACGATGCAAAACTCGCCATCGAAGCTACGTTCGCCGACCTCGAGGGCGTACTCAGATGGATTGACCACACACCGATCGAGGTGGCAGCGGACCGCTGCCTTGTCGAGATCCGCAGCGAAGATCTCGGCAGGCTCGCCATGACGGTTGCGCGCATTGCGCTCACCGCCCCAGTGGTCGTCATCGAACCAACCGAGCTTGCCGACACCGTCAGTCGGCTCGCCCTTCACCTCAGGGTCTCGCCACCATGACAGTCAGAAGAGGATTGCGCGACAAGACCATTCACGTCCAAGTTGCCGCGGGGACGTGTTCCCTGCGCAGGCCCCTCGTCTATCGAGACACGTATCCGATTCCCTCTAGGCTTGGAGAGTAAGTGACCGATTCGAAATCATCGCCGCCGGCTTCCGTCCACCCCCAGACGTGGAAGTTCGACTACCCGATCATCCACGCCGAGACTCGCGAACAGTGGCGAACTTGGTTGACGGACAATCACACGTCAGGCCGCGGAGTGTGGTTGTGCTCCTGGCGCACCACCACCAGCCGACCACGCTGCCCCTACCCTCAGGCCGTTGAGGAAGCGATCTGCTTTGGGTGGATCGATTCCACCAACACCGTCTTCGACGAAGAGCGCAATTTGCAACTGTTCACACCGCGGAGACGCAAGAGTTCCTGGACCCGACTCAACCGCGAACGCGCAGCTGATATGGAGGCGCGTGGCCTCATGACCGCTGCTGGTCGTGGTGCCATTGCTGCCGCGAAATCCATTGGTTGGTGGACGATTCTCGACCAAGTCGAAGACCTCGAGGAACCATCTGACTTGCAGGCGGCGCTGGACCTGGACACGCAAGCGCGAAGCAACTGGGACAGTTTTCCGCCCAGCGCCCGCAAACAGATGCTGTGGTGGATCGTCAGTGCCGCTCGAGACGCAACACGGGCAGGTCGAATCGCCCATATCGTCAACAATGCGGCCATCGGTCAACGTGCCCGCGGCTGATCCGCGATTCGACCGCGTCCGGTATGAAGGCCGGTCATCATCGGTCCGAGGGGTTTCCCTCGGACCGAAACAAGTCCACCCGCCCCGCAGAAGCGGGACGGGTGGACTCGGTACTCGCAGGTCTGACTTACGTCAGGATGCGGATCACACGTCGTAGTAGAGCTCGAACTCGTACGGGTGCGGACGCAGGTTGACCGGAGCGATTTCCTGCTCGCGCTTGAGCGAGATCCAGGTCTCGATCAGGTCGGTGGTGAAGACGCCACCCTCGGTCAGGTACTCGTGATCGGCTTCGAGGCGGTTGATGACCGTCTCGAGGCTGGTCGGAGCCTGCGGGATGTTGCGAGCCTCCTCCGGGGGAAGCTCGTAGAGGTCCTTGTCGACCGGAGCCATCGGCTCGATCTTGTTCTTGATGCCGTCCAGGCCGGCCATCATCTGTGCAGCGAAGTTGAGGTACGGGTTACCCGAGGAGTCGGGTGCGCGGAACTCGAGACGCTTTGCCTTCGGGTTGTTGCCCGTGATCGGGATACGGACAGCTGCCGAGCGGTTGCGCTGGCTGTACACGAGGTTGATGGGGGCTTCGTAGCCCGGCACCAGACGGTGGTACGAGTTGATCGTCGGGTTGGTGAAGGCCAACAGCGACGGAGCGTGGTGCAGGATGCCGCCGATGTAGTGGCGAGCCATGTCCGAGAGGCCCGCGTAGCCGGACTCGTCGTGGAAGAGGGGCTTGCCGTCCTTCCACAGGGACTGGTGGACGTGCATGCCCGAGCCGTTGTCACCGAAGAGCGGCTTCGGCATGAAGGTCGCGGACTTGCCGTGCTGCCAGCAGGTGTTCTTGACGATGTACTTGAACAGCTGCAGGTCGTCAGCAGCTGCGAGCAGCGTGTTGAACTTGTAGTTGATCTCCTGCTGTCCGCCGGTACCGACCTCGTGGTGGCCGCGCTCGAGCTCGAAGCCCGCGTTGGTCAGGTTGGTGGAGATTTCGTCGCGCAGGTCCACGTAGTGGTCGTACGGAGCGACGGGGAAGTAGCCGCCCTTGGCGCGAACCTTGTAGCCGAGGTTCGGGGAGCCGTCGGCGTTGGTCTCTGCGCCGGTGTTCCAGGAACCGGAGATGGAATCCAGCTCGTAGAACGCGGAGTTCATGCCGGAGTCGTAGCGAACCGAGTCGAAGATGTAGAACTCGGCCTCGGCGCCGAAGAATGCGGTGTCCGCGATGCCGGTGCTGACCAAGTACTCCTCGGCCTTGCGGGCAACGTTGCGCGGGTCGCGGCTGTAGGACTCACGGGTGAACGGGTCGTGCACGAAGAAGTTGATGTTGAGGGTCTTCGCCTTGCGGAAGGGGTCGATCTGCGCCGTGGTGACGTCGGGAAGCAACATCATGTCGGACTCGTGGATCGACTGGAATCCGCGGACCGAAGATCCGTCGAATGCGAGGCCGTCCTCGAACACGTCCTGGTTGAAAGCAGACGCCGGGATCGAGAAGTGCTGCTGGACGCCGGGCAGGTCGCTGAACCGAATGTCGACGTACTCGATGTTCTCGTCCGCGATGTACTTGATGACCTCTTCGGCCGTGGTGAACGCCACGCTTGTGCTCCTTAAGTCGCTTCAGCCAAGTGATGTCGGTTGAATCCGTCGAGGCAGACGGTAGGGAGCTGGTGTTGCCCGCTCGTCAACCCTTTGTTTCGGCAGTGTTACGCGTCGCAGCATCCTGGGGATTTCCGAAGTCCATGTGACCGGCCACACAGTTAAAACCCGGCAAATCTGGACTACGGTGCTGCGACGCCTATCCTGGACAGCATGGCACGTATCACCGGAACTTGGCTCTCTGGGCCGCAAGCAGCTTTGCCGAAGAGCGCGGACGGCCGTGAGCAGTCGTACCGTGGCGAGCTCCTCGGTTTCCCTCAGGAGGGTCCGGGTTCGCTGGTCGGTTCGGGCCGTCGTATCGCGGCACTGTTGGTGGATTGGGTGATGGCTGTGGGAGTGGCCTCGCTCATCACCGGCGACTTCTTCGACGGTATGACCTCGACTGTCACGCTGATGGTGTGGTTCGCCGTCGGTGTCGTCACCGTGGCTCTGTTCAACTTCACCCCGGGGCAGTTCGTCCTCGGACTTCAGGTTGCGCGTATCGAAGGCCCGATCCGAGTGGGCTTCGTGCGCGCGCTCGGACGTCAGGCACTGCTTGTGTTCGTGATTCCCGCGACCATCACCGACATCGACGGTCGCGGTATGCAGGACCGCGCGACCGGCACTTTGCTCGTGAAATCGCGCTGACACAAACTTCTCGAACGAAGAAAGACCCGGGTCCGTATGGGCCCGGGTCTTTCGTTTGCTGTGGGGGAGTGTCAGCGACGACGAATGGTTCGCTGCATTCCCTTCATCTTCGCGCCTCCGGGCATCGGGCCCTTGGGAAGCGCTGCTCCGCCGCCGCGTGCGCTCAGTGCAGCGAGGCGACCCTCGATGTTGTCCATGCGCTTGGTGTCGATGTTGCGGGGCAACTTGTTCAAGTAGCGCTGGAGCTGCGAGAGCGGAACCTGGCCCTCGTCGTTTCCGATGATGATGTCGTAGATCGGGGTGTCGCCGATGAGGCGGGCAGTCTTCTTCTTCTCCTGCGCGAGGAGGCCCTTGACGCGTTGCGGCGAACCCTCGGCGACGAGGATGACACCCGGCCGTCCGACGACGCGGTGAACGGCATCGAGTTGGGTAGTGCCGGCGACGGCATTCGTGACGCGCCACGCACCCTGCATGTTGTCGAGCGCCCACGCAGCGGCACCGGCCTGACCTTCAGCCTTCTTGTACACCGATTTCTGGACGCGACGACCGAAGATGATGAAGGCGCCGAGGAGACCGAGAACGATGCCGATCGGCAGCAGGAACCACTGAAGGCCCCAGATGAGGCCGACCAGGAAGAAGACCAGAGCCGCACCGACGAGGGTGCCGATCATCAGCGGCAGGAGGAGCTTGTCGTCCTTGCGCTGCATCTGGAATGCCTGCCAGAGCTGAGTTCTACGTTCCTTGGAAGCCTGCTTGCGGGCAGCCTTCGCTGCAGCCTTTGCCTCTTTGGTGGGTTTGCCCTTACCGGATTTGCTGCCGTTCGCCATGTACCCAGGATACGTCCATTGCTGTGCGCCTTTACTAACCGCCCGCGGTTAATAAAGGCGCACAGCAAAAAGTGGATCAGCGATTCAGGCGCGCCATGAGTGAGCTGGCTTCCTGGGAAGCGTCGCCGCCCTCGGTCAGATGACGCTGCGCCTCGGGAAGTTCACGGCCATGATGTGCCATGGCCTGCGCATACAGGCGGCCGGCGCGGTACGACGAGCGAACCAACGGACCGGCCATGACGCCGGCGAAGCCCATCTCTTCTGCAGCCTTCGAGTGTGCGACGAACTCCTCGGGCTTGACCCACCGCTCGACGGGGTGGTGCCGGGGCGAGGGGCGCAGGTACTGGGTGATGGTGAGGATGTCGCAACCGGCGGCGTGGAGATCTGCCATCGCCTCGGTGACCTCCTCAGGGGTTTCGCCCATGCCGAGGATCAGGTTGGACTTGGTGACCAGTCCGTAGTCGCGTGCTGCGGTGATGACGTCGAGGCTGCGCTGGTACCGGAATGCGGGACGGATCCGCTTGAAGATGCGGGGGACGGTCTCGAGGTTGTGTGCGAGTACCTCGGGGCGTGAGGCGAAGACCTCGTCGAGCAGTTCGGGCTTGCCGTTGAAGTCCGGAACCAGGTTCTCGACGCCGGTGCCAGGGTTGAGTTCGTGGATCTTGCGGACGGTCTCGGCGTAGAGCCAGGCGCCGCCGTCGGGGAGGTCGTCGCGGGCGACGCCGGTGATCGTGGAGTACCGAAGGCCCATGGCCTGAACGCTTTCCGCGACGCGACGGGGCTCGTCGCGGTCGAGGGCTTCGGGCTTGCCGGTGTCGATCTGGCAGAAGTCGCAGCGGCGTGTGCACTGCTCGCCGCCGATCAGGAAGGTGGCTTCGCGGTCTTCCCAGCATTCGTAGATGTTGGGGCAGCCCGCTTCTTCGCAGACGGTGTGCAAACCTTCACGCTTGACCAGGCCCTTGAGCTCCGTGTACTCGGGGCCCATCTTTGCTCGGGTCTTGATCCAGTTGGGTTTGCGTTCGATGGGCGTCTCCGCGTTTCGGATCTCGAGACGGAGCAGCTTACGTCCTTCTGGGGCGATAGTCACGACAGTGATCCTACGCCCGGTGATTACTGCAACGGGGTTCGGGCGAGCCCGTCAGCTGTACTGAACGGTAGTTAAAGTCGGAGTAGGCGAGGCGCTTTCGAAGGTGACGCGCTCTACGTTCCGTTCGGTGACGGGCATGGTTCCGTCGAGAGCAGCGATCACTGCCTCGGTCACAGCGGGAGTGACTTCGTCCACGGTGACGTCGCGACCGAGTTCATGCGACAGCGTCGTGACCCCGGCGTCACGGATGCCGCAGGGAATGATGTTGTCGAATCCGGCCAGGACCGAATTGCAGTTCAGGGAGAAGCCGTGCAGTGCCACGCCCCGTTGCACGCGCACGCCGATGGCAGAAACCTTGCGCTCGGGCTTCCATTGCCCGTTTGCGAGTTCGGCGGGCAGCCAGACGCCGGAGCGGCCGTCGATGCGCCCGCAGTTCAGGCCGAGGTCCGTGCACACCGTGATCAGTGCTTCCTCGATGCGTCGGACATACCGCACCACGTCGATGGGCTCGGCCAGTTTCACGATCGGATATCCCACCAGCTGGCCGGGGCCGTGCCAGGTGATCTTCCCGCCGCGGTCGACGTCGATGACAGGCGTGCCGTCGACGGGACGATCTTCGGGTTCCGTGCGTCGTCCTGCCGTGTACACCGGCGGGTGTTCGAGGAGCAGTAGCGTGTCCGGTCCGATGTCGTCCGCCCGCGCAGCCGCGAGCTCACGCTGGCGGTCCCACGCGGCGTTGTAGTCGATCGAACCGAGTTGCTCGACGGCGATCGGCAGTTTCGAGAACCGGGCGGAAACGGCAGCGCTGCTCATGGACGTAGAGATTACGCCCGACTTCGGAATCAACCGAGTGCGGCCGCCAGCGCTTCGCCGATCGTGTTGTGGCGGAAAGAGAATCCCGCCCTTTCCAAAGCTGCGGGAATGGCGCGCTGGCCACCGAGGATGCCGCTCTTGGCGAATTCTCCGATCAACGCTTCGAGTGCGAACCCGGGAACGATCCAGGGAGCCGGTCGGTGGACCGCACGGGACATGGCGTCATTGAACTGGGCATTGGTGACAGGGGCCGGACCGGTCAGGTTGACGGGACCGGAGAGTTCGGAATTCGTGAGCGCGAACTTGATCGCGTCGCACTCGTCCTCGAGTGAGATCCACGGAAAGTACTGGCGACCGTTGCCCAGTCGCCCGCCGAGGCCGAACGAATAAAGGCGCCGAAGCCGACCGAGCATGCCCCCATGAGGTGAAATCACGACGCCGGACCGCAGATTGACGACGCGGGCACCCGCCGCACGCGCCGGTTCGGTGGCAAGTTCCCAATCGCGACACGTCGCGGCGAGAAAGTCTGTGCCTGCCGGCGAATCCTCGTCGACGATCTTGTCGCCGGTGTCGCCGTAATAGCCGACGGCGCTCGCGTTGGCGAGGACGGGAACCTTCTCACTCGCGACCGCTTCGGCCAAGATGTCGGTCGCGACGATGCGGCTGTCACGGATCGCTTGCTTGTAGGAACCCGACCACCGTTTGTCGCCGATGCCGACGCCGCAGAGGTTCACGACGGCGTCGGCGCCCTGCAGGACGGAGAGGTCCAGACGGTCGTGGTCCGGGTCCCAACGCGATTCGTCGGGGCCGGCGGTCGAGCGTCGCACCAGACGCACCACGTCGTGGTTGTCGGAGCGCAACGATGACACCAAGGCCGTTCCGATCAAACCGGACGAGCCGGCGATGACTACTCGCATTCGGAAAGCCTCCTTCGATTCAGCGTGCTTCGATATCCGAACGTATATCTCCGACCGTACTGAAAAAGCCGGGGCGCCACCTCCTGATGGAGATGACGCCCCGGCCGGCCGAGCAGTTGCTTACAGGCCCAGATCAGCTTCGAACGAGGCTTCTTCCAACCGCTGCTTCACAGTGGTGAGGAATCGGCCGGCGTCGGCGCCGTCGACCAGCCGGTGATCGTAGGTCAGCGGCAAGTAGATCATCGAGCGAACGCCGATGGACTCGTTGCCGTTCTCGTCGGTGACCACCATCGGGCGCTTGACGATCGCGCCGGTTCCGAGCATGGCCGCCTGCGGCGGTACCAGGATCGGGGTGTCGAACAGCGCGCCCTGGCTGCCGATGTTGGTGATGGTGAAGGTGCCACCCGAGAGCTCGTCCGGCTTCAGGCCACCCGAGCGTGCACGCTTGGCGATGTCGGCGATGGCGCGGGCCAAGCCGGCCAGGCCGAGATCGCCGGCGTTGTGGATGACGGGGGAGAGCAAGCCCTGATCGGTGTCCACTGCGATGCCGAGGTGCTCAGCGTCGTAGTAGGTGATCTGCTTGGCAGCCTCGTCGTAGCTTGCGTTGATGTTCGGGTGCGACTTCAGCGCCTCGACGACTGCCTTGGCGAAGAACGGAAGGAACGTCAGGTTGACGCCTTCGCGCTCGATGAAGCCGGCCTTGGCACGGGCCCGCAGGGCGACGATCTTGGTGACGTCCACCTCGAAGGTCTGCGTGAGCTGAGCGGTGTTCTGCAGCGACTCACGTGTCTTGGTGGCCGTGATCTGCCGAATACGGTTGGCCTTCTGCGTGGTTCCACGCAGGTGTGCCAGTTCGGGTCGGACGCCTGCGGCTGCGGTGGCGGCCGGTGCGGCCGCAGGTGCTGCAGCAGGAGCAGCGGCGGCGGGAGCCTTCTTGGCCTCCGCAGCGGCGAGCACATCCTGCTTGCGGATGCGGCCGCCGACGCCGGTGCCGGTGACGGTCGCGAGGTCGACGCCGTTGTCCGTTGCGAGCTTGCGCACGAGCGGGGTGACGTACGGGCTGCTGTCGCCGGACGCTGCGGGTGCGGCCGCCGGTGCGGGAGCCGCAGCAGGCTTCGGAGCGGGTGCGGCCGGTGCGGCAGCAGGCTTGGGTGCCTCGGCCTTGGGTGCCTCAGCCTTCGGTGCCTCAGCCTTGGGGGCAGGGGGTGCGGCCGGTACTGCGGGAGCGGCCTTGGGTGCCGGAGCCGCGGCGGGTGCGCCGGATCCGACGACGGCCAGCTGGCCACCGATCTCGACGGTGTCGTCTTCCTGCGCATTGATCTCGAGCAGGATTCCGGCGACGGGGGACGGGATCTCTGTGTCGACCTTGTCGGTCGAGACTTCGAGCAGCGCCTCGTCGACGGCAACCTCGTCGCCGACAGCCTTGAGCCAACGGGTGACGGTGCCTTCGGTGACGGACTCGCCGAGGGCGGGCATCGTCACGGCGGTACCTTCAGCGGAACCGCTCGAAGCGGCGGGTGCCTCGGCAGCGGGAGCTTCTTCAGCGGGAGCTTCGGCAGCCGGCGCTTCCTCGGCGGGAGCTTCCTCGGCGGCGGGGGCGGGTGCCTCTGCCGCGGGTGCTGCGGCTTCGCCGGCTTCACCGATCTGGGCGAGCTCGCCACCGATTTCCACGGTGTCGTCTTCCTGCGCGACGATCTTGGTCAGGACGCCGGCGACGGGAGACGGAATCTCGGTGTCGACCTTGTCCGTGGAGACTTCGAGCAAGGGTTCGTCGACTTCGACCGTGTCTCCTTCCTGCTTGAGCCACCGTGTGACAGTTCCCTCGGTGACGCTCTCACCTAGGGCTGGCATCTGGACGGAGAAGGCCATGTCTTTTGACTCCTCGACAGTTGTGTTCGGGTTGTTGAATTTTGTCGACTTGTGGTCGTAATGCATTGTGCTCGAGTGGCGCGCGACGTGCGGCTACTTGTAGCTATTTTGCCGATGTCGACGCGCGGGCGCGGCGTCACCGTCGTTCATCTTTCCATTGATACGCCGGGCGTGTCCGATGAGGGGGATGCCGTCCGTTTCGGGTGTGTCGGCTACTGGCGAGTAGGTATGCGTCGGGCGTCCGGCTGTAACGTCGTAAGCGGACCAAACGGTATGTCGTGCGCAGGCACAACGGACATCGCCTGGCAAACTTGACATATCGCCGGGGTGCATCCGCGGCGTCGGTACCGAGGAGGGTACGACCGTGGGACTGTTCGATCGTTTCAAGCGTCCGCCGAGTGCGGCTCAGGCCGCAGCGCAGAGTGATGCGGATCATCTGGCGAATTGGGCGCACTCGCACGAAGGCGTCGAAGCCTATGTGGAACCGCAGACGACGGTGACCGAGGTGACCGTCGTCCTGGTTGCGAAGGACGGGGAGTGGACTCGTCGTCGTGTCGGCGGCGAACGTGGCGCCCGCAAATTGGGACAAGACCTGAAGATCCCGGTCTACGACGTCCGCAAGACGGGATATCCGCAGCGTATGCGCGATCACGACGAACGTAAGCGAATCGAACGCAAGCGAGCCCGAGAGCAGGAATTACGCGACGGCGCCTGAACTGCTGTGCGCCTTTATTAACCGCGGGGGGTTAATAAAGGCGCACAGCAAGGGGTCAGCCGTTGACCGCGATGTCCTCCAGGACCGAGATCATCGTGCGAACGGGAACGCCGGTACCGCCCTTGCCGGTGTAACCCCACGGCCCTGACGTGTTGTAGGCCGGACCCGCGACGTCGATGTGCGCCCACTGGACACCCTCGGGAACGAATTCCTTGAGGTAGTGAGCTGCGACCAGCATGCCGCCCCAGCGGTGTGGGGTGACATTGGCCATGTCGGCGACCTTGGAGTCGAGATCTCCGCGCAATTCCTCCGGCAGCGGCATGGCCCAGCCGTTCTCGCCGACGCTCTGCGAGATGGAGGCGACGCGGTCACGGAACTCGTCGGTGCCCATGACTCCGGGGGTGCGGTTGCCGAGCGCGACCATCTGCGCACCGGTCAGGGTGGCGGTGTCGATCATGTAGTCGGGATCGTCCTCACCCGCGCGAACCATCGCGTCGGCAAGAATCAAACGGCCCTCGGCGTCGGTGTTGACGACCTCGATGGTGATTCCGCCGTACTGGGTCAGCACGTCGCCGGGGCGCTGGGCGGTCGCGGACGGCATGTTCTCGGCCATCGGTACGTATGCGACGACGTTGACGGGCAGGCCGAGCTTGGCGGCAAGCACGACGGTGGAGATGACGGCTGCGGCGCCGCCCATGTCCGAGGTCATGTTCTCCATACCGGCGGCGGGCTTGATGGAGATTCCGCCGGTGTCGAAGGTGATGCCCTTACCCACCAGTGCGACCTTGCGGGCACCACGCTTCTTCGACGCGTATTCGAGGCGGACGAGACGCGGCTGGCGTGACGAGCCCTTGCCGACGCCGATGATTCCGCCGTAGCCACCCTTCTCGAGTGCCTTCTCGTCGAGAACCTGGACGGTGAGCCCGGCCTCGACGCCCAGTGCCTTCGCGCGCGCGGCGAACTCGGCGGGGTAGAGGTGGCTCGGGGGAGTGTTGACGAACTCGCGTGCGGTGGCGACGGCCTCGGCGATGGCAGCCGACCGTGCCAGCGTCGCTTTGGTCTCCTTCGTGCGCGGCGACGGCACCAGAAGTTCGACGCGGGCCAGTGGCTGCGAATCGGGACCGGGAGCCGTCATGGACGACTTGAATTCGGTGAAGCTGTACGCGCCCAACGCAAATCCCTCGGCGGCTGCACCGAGGTCGAGGATCGAGAGCGTGGTTGCGACGGTGTCGATGCCGGACAACGAGCGAGCTGCGGCGCCGGCGGACTTACGGATCTGCTCGCTGCCGAGCTTGTCGGCAGAGCCGAGTCCGACGGCGAGAACGCTGGTGACCGACAGTTCGCTCGGTGCCGGGACACGAGTGAGCTGCTCGGGCTTGCCGGTGGCGCCGACGGCGATGAGGCTGTCGAGGATCTCGGCGAGTACGTCTTCGGCGACGATGCCTTCGCTGAGTGCGATTTCGGGGCCGTCCGGACCCGACGTCAGACCGACGACCAGTATCTCTGCGCGCTTGGCGACTGTGCCGGCGAGAACGAGGTCGGGTCCCAACGATCGGGCTGTGCGAGTGCTCAAGGTGTCTCCTGTGAGGTGAGTGTGCGATGCGTCCGGTTCTGGCGGATGCCTGAGTCGATGTTAGGCCCTTTGCAGTTTGCGGACGGGCGATCGTCACGGCCGGGTGAGCTCTCGCTGCGGACATGTTTCGATCGGCGAAGTCCGATAGGTTGTGGGCCATGACCGACGAACAACTGTTGCAGGGCCCGATCCACCCCGTCCACGTCGAACTCGGCGCGACGTTCGCGCCGTTCGGGGGGTGGCAGATGCCGGTTTCGTACGCCGGCGTCGTGGCCGAACACACCTCTGTGCGTGAGAATGTCGGACTCTTCGACGTCAGTCACCTCGGCAAGGCCGTCGTGCGTGGCGCGGGCGCCGCGGAATTCGTGAACTCCGCACTGACCAACGATTTGAACAAGATCGGGCCGGGTAAGGCTCAGTACACGTTGTGCTGCAACGAGTCCGGTGGTGTCATCGACGACCTCATTGCGTACTACGTCAGCGACGACGAGATCTTCCTCGTCCCGAACGCAGCCAATACCGCGGACGTCGTTGCGGCTCTGGTCGCCCTCGCACCGGACGGAATCACCGTCGAGGATCAGCATCGTGCCTACGGTGTGCTGGCTGTGCAGGGTCCGAAATCGGTGGCGGTTCTGACCGCTCTGGGACTTCCCACCGAGATCGAGTACATGGCGTACGAAGATGCGGAATGGAACGGCGTGCCTGTTCGTGTGTGCCGCAGCGGTTACACCGGTGAGGTCGGCTACGAACTCCTGCCGCGGTGGGACGACAGCGAGCCGTTGTTCCGCGCGCTTCTCGAGGCAGTGCGCGCCGAGGGTGGGCAGGCCGCCGGACTCGGCGCCCGTGACACTCTTCGTACCGAGATGGGGTATCCGCTGCACGGGCATGAGCTTTCGCTCGAGATTTCTCCGCTCGAAGCGCGCTGCGGATGGGCGATCGGTTGGAAGAAGCCGACATTCTGGGGCAAAGAGACCTTGACCGACGAGAAGGCTGCCGGCCCGGCTCGCAAACTCTGGGGGATCAAGGCTCTCGATCGCGGCGTGCTTCGTGCCGGCCTCGGTGTTCTGCGTGACGGCGAGGCAATCGGCGAGACCACCTCGGGGACGTTTTCGCCCTCGCTCAAAGTGGGAATTGCGTTGGCGCTCCTCGATTCCGGTGCCAATGTCTCGGCCGGCGACGAGATCGAAGTCGACGTCCGTGGTCGTGCTCTTCGGTGCGTCGTGGTGTCTCCTCCGTTCGTGGAGACCAACACCAAGTAGAGAGCTTTTTCACGTTCGATAGGATTGCGCCCATGACAGGTGCCGCCGATTTCGTTCGTGTTCAGAGCTCGTCCCCGAAGTCCGACGCCGAGCGCCGTGACATTTTGGCGGCGCCCGGCTTCGGGCGGCACTTCACCGACCACATGGTCTCGATCGACTACACCGCGGGCAAGGGCTGGCACGACGCCCAGGTGTTGCCGTACGGAAACATCGAGCTCGATCCGGCCGCAATGGTTTTGCACTACGGACAGGCCATCTTCGAGGGCCTCAAGGCATACCGTCAGCCGGGTGGCGAGATCAGCTCGTTCCGCGTCGAGGCCAACGCCGAGCGTTTCGCGGCATCTGCGCGCCGTCTGGCCATGCCGGAGCTCCCGTCGCAGATGTTCATCGATTCCATCACCGAACTGATCGACGTCGATCTCGACTGGGTTCCCGCAGCCGGTGGCGAGGACGCGCTCTACCTCCGTCCGTTCATGTTCTCCACCGAAGCCGGACTCGGTGTCCGTCCCGCCGACGAGTACCGCTACCTGCTGATCGCCTCGCCTGCCGGTGCGTACTTCCCGCGCGGCGTCAAGCCGGTCAGTGTGTGGCTGTCCACCGAATACGTTCGCGCGGCCCCCGGTGGTACCGGCGCGGCCAAGTTCGCCGGCAACTACGCCGCTTCACTCCTCGCCCAGGCGCAAGCCGCCGACGAGGGTTGCGACCAGGTGGTCTGGCTCGACGCCATCGAGCGCACGTACGTCGAGGAAATGGGTGGAATGAACCTGTTCTTCGTCTTCGGCTCGGGCCCCGACGCTCGCCTCGTGACGCCGTCGCTGTCCGGTTCGTTGTTGCCAGGCATCACGCGCAACTCGTTGCTCGCCCTTGCCGCCGATTCCGGTTTCGCCGTCGAGGAGCGCAAGATCAGCACCGACGAATGGCGCACCAAGTGCAAGAGCGGTGAAATCACCGAGGTCTTCGCTTGCGGCACAGCAGCAGTCATCACCCCCGTCGGACGCGTCAAGTCCGCCGAGGGCGAGTTCACCATCGCCGACGGCGAGCCGGGTGAGGTGACGATGGCACTGCGCGACACCCTCACGGGTATCCAGCGCGGAACCTTCGCCGACACCCACGGCTGGATGACGAAACTTCACTGATCGCTGGTTCGTTCCGCGAGCAATCGCTCCCGGAAGAACTGCAGAATCTCGTCTCGTGCGACGGTGGTGGGCGATCCCGCCTCGTCGACGAGATGAGCCGTCACCACGCTGTGTGGATTGGCAATGACGTGTTCGAAGAACGGCGACGTTGTCGCGTTGGCCGCTTCGTCGGGTAGTACCTTCCCGACGAAGCGCTCGCCCAAGGCCTTCGAATAGGCGGCGAATCGTTGTGCGCGGCAGAACGAGTCACCTCGAAAGCGGTATGCAAGCACCGTGAGGTCTTCGGCCTCGAGTCTCGAGCGCACGGCTTCGAGTTCTTCGGGCCCGCTGTCGGTTTCGTCCGGTCGATCGAGCGGTAACGACGGTTGGGCGAGAACCGGCGCGATGACCGAGGGTTCGAGCATCATCGACAACGCGAAGTTACCGGTGAAGCACATTCCGATCACGCCGACGCCAGGTCCGCCGCTCTCCTCATGGGCGGAAGCGGCGAGTGAACGCAGCCAACGGACCGCCGGACTCGGTTCATCGGCAGCGAGGGCGCGGAATTCTGCACTGACGCAGGCTCTCTTGAATACCGTCAGCCCCTCGTTCACTGTGGGGACCGCGCCGTCGTGCCCGAACAGTGACGGAACGAAGACAGTGAAACCGGCGTCGCGCACCCAGCGGGCGAATCGCGCTACATGCGGGCTGATGCCCGGCATCTCCGGCATGACGATTACTGCGGGACCGGTGCCGACCACGTACACGGACTTCGCCACTGCGTCGATGGTGATCGTTCGACGGTCGAAGTCTTCGAGCGGATCGTCTTCGGTCATGCTCCGGTTCGGCACGGTGAGCCCTCTCAGTAGTCGAAACAATTCCTCTGCACAGTCTTTCGGCGCGGGATCGACTACAGAAGAGGGCGGTTCGCCATGTTTTCGGGCGGGCTCGCCTCGCACCTATCCGGCGCCGCCGTTGCGGAATCGCTTTCGGTAGTCGGCCGGGCTGATGCCGACGCGGTCGGTGAACAGGCGACGGAAGGTTCCAGGATCCTGATAGCCGATGTGCCCCAGGATCTTTCCGAGAGGCCAGTCGGTCGATTCCAACAACCGTTTCGCTTTTCGGATCCGTGCACGCTGCAGATAACTGCGCGGCGATTCCCCGGTCTCGTCCTTGAACTTCCGAAGCATGGTTCGGGTGCTGAGGTGAAAAGCACTCGACGCAGATCCAAGTCGTAAGGTTCCGCCATCCGTTCGACCAGCCACCTTCCGACGTCGTCGGCAAACTGTGTGTGTTTGGCGGGCAGCATCGAGTCGAGGATGTACGGAGCTTGACTGGTTCGGTTTTCGGGCGCCAGCGTAATTCTTGCGGTCGTACGCGCAATCTTGTCGCCGAGATGCTCGCGCACGAGTGCTGTTGCGAGGTCGAGCGCGGCGGTGAACGCAGCAGTGGTGGTGACGCCGTCGTCCTGGACGATCAACGAGTCGGTTCGAACCGTCGCACCGGGGTAACGACTCGCGAGGTCCGCACCGTACAGCCACGACGTCGTACATCGGCGTCCGTCGAGCAGTCCCGCCTCGCCCAGCAGATACGCGCCGACGCAGACCGACGACACCCGGACGCCGCGCGCCTCGCACGCACGGATGAACTCGATTTCTCTGTCCCACAGCGACAAACGCGTCGCAGGGTCTTCGGACGGCACGAGTTCGAACCCCGGCACAACCAGGTGATCGATGTCGTGATGCCCCTCCTGCACGCCGAGCGAAAATCCACCTGCCGCAACGACGGGCGTGCCGGACGCTGCGATGACCGATACCTCGAAGGGGTCGGCGGGCGCTCCATCAGCGACGCGATTGGCGATCAGGAGAAGGTCGGTGAAAACGAAGATCTCGGCCGCGAGGCAACCTTCGTACGCAAGGACACCTACTCGCACGACGTCGGATCACAGTCCGAGAGTGAGGCCGACGGCCGTAAGCGTCACAGTGAGTTCGAGTGCGAATCCGAGAACGTCTCCGTTGAGTCCGCCGAATCTACGGACGCAGTGACGCACGCACAGCACACTGATCACCAGCGCCGACGCGGTCACGAGAGGGCCGAGCCACCACCGGTCGGTGGCAAAGCCGGAAGCTGCGATCAGCGGAACCGACCACACGATTGCGGCCCACAACGGTTGTGAATCGGCGACGAGCGCACCGAATCCGCTCGGGCCAGACGCGAGAATACCTCGGCGGCAGGCAAAAACGACGGCCACACGACCCGCAGCGACAGATACGAGAACGGCGATCCACTGCGTGGGGGAGTCGGCAACAGCGAGGACGCCGAAGGAGACCGATTGCAGCCCAAGGAAGATGAACAGCGCCGCGACCCCGAACGGTCCGGCACCGCCGCTGTGCATGACCTCGCGGGCGCGCTCCGGTGGACCGTAACAACCCAGTCCGTCGACGGAGTCTGCCAGTCCGTCCACGTGCATCCCGCGTGTCCCGAGAGCGAGCGCACCTACCGTCAGCAAGCCTGCGAGATAGGGATTCAGGCCGACACTGGTTGTGCCCCAGAGCAGAAACGTCGCGGCAATGCCGAGAGCGATCCCGGTGAGCGGAGCTGCCGCGATGGCGCGACGGCCGGCAGTTCGGTCGATGTCGGAGGGACCACGAACCGGAAGGACCGTCAGCCACGAGAAGGCCAGTGGCACTCCGGACAGCGGGCCCGCCACGCTCACTCCGCCGTATCGGTCTTGGTCAGGTCGATCGACTCGGGTTCGTCGGCAGGTGCGCTGCCCTGAGTGCTGACACCGGCTTCGGAGAATGTCGCCATCTTGCCCAGGATTGCCACTGCGCCCTGAAGAATCGGGAGAGCTGTGACTGCACCTGAACCTTCACCGAGACGCATGTCGAACTCGACGATCGGGTCGAGACCCATTCGGGTCAATGCGATGGTGTGGGCAGGTTCGGTGGAGCGGTGTCCGGCGACCCACCATTCACGTGCGCCGAAAGCCAGTTCGTCGGCAACCATGGCGGCTGCGGTGACCACTACGCCGTCGAGGATCACCGGCGTACGACGCGAAGCTGCCTGGGCCAGAAAGCCGGCCATCGCGGCGAGGTCGGCACCCGAAGACGTGCGCAGCAGCGCGACTGTGTCGCGAACGTGCGGACGGGCACGCCGGAGAGCGTCGCGAATCGCTGCGGTCTTGCGGATCCATCCGGCGTCGTCGATACCGGTACCTCGACCCACGACCGCGACGGGTTCACTGTCCGTGAGTGCGGCGATGAGTACGGTTGCGGGCGTCGTATTGCCGATGCCCATGTCGCCGGCGATGAGAAGATCTGCGCCCCCGTCGATTTCCTCGTCCGCGATCGCTCGGCCGGCGGCGATGGCCTGAAGGGTTTCCTCGTTCGACATGGCGTCTTCGCGGTCGATGGACCCGGAAGACCTGCGTACCTTGTGGTTCGAGACGGACGGATCGGTATCGCCGTCCACTGCGATGTCGACGACGCGTACCGTGGCGCCGGCAACCTCGGCGAGGACGTTGACCGCCGCGCCGCCCCCGAGGAAGTTGGCGACCATCTGTGCGGTCACTTCCGGCGGATAGGCGGAGACGCCGTTGCGGGCGATTCCGTGATCACCCGCGAACACGACGACGCGAGGCCGAGCGAAAGCGTGTGGGGGACAAACTCCTTGGCAGGCTGATGCCCAGCCGGCGAGAGCCTCCAGTCGGCCCAGCGAACCGGCCGGCTTGGTCAGATCACGCTGACGCGCATCGGCCTGCGCTCGCACCTCGCGGTCGGGCGGGGTGACGGGTTCGAAGTCGGCGCTACTGACTGGCGCGACGTCAGGGTTGGCATCTGGATTCGCCCCTGAAATGGCCCCTGGATTGGCCTCGGTACTCACATCGTGCCTTCCGGTTGTGCAGCAGTATCTTTCAAGATGAGCGGTAACCCTGCAACCACTAGTACGACACGATCGCACACCGCGGCGATACGAGCGTTGAGAGTGCCGATCTCGTCGCGGAACAATCGTCCGGACCGCGTCTCGGGGATGACGGCCAAACCCACTTCGGGGCTGACCAGCACCAGGTGTCCGCGGTAGTTCTCGACACTGGCGACCAGGCTGTCCGCCGCGGGCGTGACGGTGCCGCGCGGTGCGTCCCAGGCGCCTTGCCGATCGAGTTCCGCGGTCAGCCACGTTCCCAGATCGTCGACCAACGTCGCTGTGTGTGAATCGCTTTCGAGCTGCGCCGCGAGGTCACCGGCAGCTGCGGTTTCGACAGTCGACCAATGAGAAGGCCGTCTGTTGCGGTGCTGGTCGATCCGGCTTTCCCAGTCTGCGTCGGAGACATCACGTCTGGCTGTCGCCAGGTACCGGATCGGTGCCGAACTTTCGGGTAGGTGGCCTGCACAAACCAAATCCTCGGCGTGCGCGGACTTACCAGACCGCGCGCCGCCGAGGACTAAAGTTCTATACGTGTTCGTCACGCTCAGATTGCGTCGCCCGGCCCCACACGAGGCTTCGGTGCGCGCAGCTTACGGATCTGCGACGCGCGAACGAACGCGTACCAGCCGAGCTTGAATCCGCCGTCGGTGCTGTCGGGGAAGCGCTCGGCGACGCGGTTGTTGATCATGCGACCGAGCCAGATGCCTTCACCGACCATGAAGAGCATCATCACGAGCATTGCCAGCGTGACGATCTGCTGGAGCGCGGGCGTGACGAACATCGTCATGATGAGGATCAATGCGAGCGGCATGAACAGCCCGACGAGGTTGCGGCGAGCGTCGATGAAATCACGGACGTAGGCGCGAACCGGTCCCTTGTCGCGGGGGAGCAGGTACTTGTCCTCGCCGGCGAGCATGCGGGCGCGGCGGTCTGCCGACGATGCGCGACGCTCGGCGGCTTCGGCCTTGCGGTCCTCCTTGGAGCCGCGGGTCGCCTTACGGCGGGCGCGGGCTTCCTTCGCGGTCAGCGGGGCAGGGGCAACGGGGCCACGCCTCTTCGCCTCGGCGTCACGACGCTTGGGTGTGGGGCGGCCCTTGCCCACCTGCTCGATGGGCGCCTCTTCGGAGGCCGAGGATGCCTCAGTGCCCTCGACGTCACGTTTGTCGGAGTTGTCTGAGTCACCGCGGCGTAGCAATTTCACACCTCCAGGCTATTGGATAAGTGCACGGTCTGGGAAACCGACCTCGGTCTTTCTGAAAAACCCGATCGCCCGAGGCACTGAAACGCGCGAGATCGTGAAACATCGGGGTCATTCGCGACTCTTAGACTTCGGCTATGCGGGTAATAGTTGCTCCAGATTCGTTCGGTGAGACGTTGACGGCCGTCGAAGCGGCCGAATCCATTTCTGCCGGTTGGCGGCGCGGTCGACCCGGCGACGACGTCGTCACCGCGCCACAATCCGACGGTGGTCCGGGATTCGTCGACGTCTTGGCCACGGCCGGGGGCGACATCCGGACTGCACGGGTGTCCGGGCCTTTGGCCGCCGCCGTCGACGCCACGTGGCTGTTCGATTCGGACACGGCATACATCGAGTCCGCCGAGGCCGTCGGGCTCGGCCTGCTCGGAGGTCCGCCGACGCGGGACACTGCACTCGCCGCGCACAGTCTCGGTGTGGGAGAGCTGATCGCTGTCGCGCTCGAGGCAGGCGTGAAGACGGTTGTCGTCGGACTCGGTGGGAGTTGCTGCACCGACGGGGGACGTGGACTGGTGGAGGCGCTGGGCGGCCTGGAGGTTGCAGCGGCGGCTACGGCAGGCATTCAGTTGGTCGCCGCCACCGACGTAGAACACGTACTTCTCGGCGAGCACGGTGCGGCAGCGGTGTTCGGCCCGCAAAAGGGCGCCGACGCCGAAGCCGTCGCTGTCCTCGAAGCGCGGAACGCGAGATGGGCCGAACAGTTGGAGTCCGTCACCGGAAAACGAGTGTCGGATTTTCCGGGTGCCGGCGCCGCGGGTGGTATCGGTGCCGCGCTCTTTGCGCTCGGTGCACAGCGGCGATCCGGGGCCGACGTCGTCGCGGATCGCACCGGACAGGCCGCGCTACTGGCTTCCGCTGACCTGGTGATCACAGGCGAAGGCAAGTTCGACCACCAATCTCTGCGCGGCAAACTCGTCACAACGCTCGCTTCGGCGGGGGCAGCGCACGGCGTTCCGACGCTCGTCTTTGCCGGCCAGGTGACGCTCGACGAGGCGGACTATGCGTCGACCTCGATAGTCGCGGCGAAGTCGGTGACGGATTTCGCCGGGTCGGTGGAACGTGCGATGGAGGAAGCGTCGGCGTGTCTCGAGGGACTCGCCGAACACACGGCGCGCGAGTGGAACTTCTGGCGCGGCGTCCGGAGCTGAGGATCCACAAGCGTCGACGCGCCGTTGCCGTGTCGGGAAGACCGGATAGGATGAAGACGAATCGCACCCGGTAAAGGACTGGCGGGAATAAGTCGGCAGCGGCGTACCGTTGAAGCGTTCACGGGTTGGTACGAACATTAGGGAGAGCCCATGACTGTGCAGAACGAGACCGCCACCCACGGCGTCAAGATGACCGAGGCCGCGTCCGCCAAGGCGAAGGCACTCTTCGATCAGGAGGGTCGCGACGACCTCGCGCTGCGTATTGCAGTGCAGCCCGGCGGCTGTGCCGGACTGAAGTACCAGCTGTTCTTCGACGACCGCACGCTCGACGGTGACCTCACTGTCGACTTCAACGGCGTCAACCTGGTTGTCGACCGGATGAGCGCGCCGTACGTCGAAGGTGCGTCCATCGACTTCCTCGACACCATCGAGCAGCAGGGCTTCTCGATCGACAACCCCAATGCAACAGGCTCCTGCGCCTGCGGTGACTCGTTCAACTGAGTCTGTCGATCACAACTCAATTCACGAACAACTGACGCGGAACCGACATTCGGTTTCGCGTCAGTTGTTTGTGGTGACTCGTACGTAGACCGTTCCGATCCGACAGCTCGGGCGCCGATGACGGCGCTACGGGCGGTAACGTGAACTTTTGCTCCTCTTTCATTCTTGTACTCACTTCGCTGAAAGGCCACGATCCGTGACTATTGCGGTAACCGGTTCCATCGCCACCGACCACTTGATGCGCTTCCCCGGCCGCTTCGCCGATCAGCTCCTCGCCGATCAGCTCGCCCACGTTTCGCTGAGTTTCCTGGTCGACGATCTCGTGATTCGTCGCGGTGGTGTCGGCGGCAACATCGCTTACGCCATGGGCGTGCTCGGTGGGTCCCCGCTACTCGTCGGCGCAGTCGGTGCCGACTTCGCCGAGTACCGCACGTGGCTCGAGGACAACGGCGTCGACTGCAGCGCGGTCCGTATCTCGGACAAGGCACATACGGCGCGTTTCGTGTGCACCACCGACGAGGACATGGCGCAGATCGCGTCGTTCTACCCCGGTGCGATGAGCGAGGCTCGCGAGATCGAACTCGCGGCAGTGGCCAAGACTGCAGGCGCAGTCGAGTTGGTGCTGATCGGCGCCAACGACCCCGAGGCCATGGTTCGCCATACCGACGAATGCCGTCTGCTCGGGATTCCGTTTGCAGCGGATCCGTCGCAGCAGCTTGCCCGCCTGTCCGGTGACGAGGCCAAGGCGCTCATTCACGGCGCGAAGTACTTGTTCACCAACGAGTACGAGTGGGGTCTGCTTCAGCAGAAGACTGGTCTGAGCGAGGAAGAGATCCGCGCGCAGGTCGGCATCCGTGTCACCACCCTCGGCTCCAAGGGTGTGGAAATTGTTGACGCCGAAGGTAATTGGGTGCGCGTCGACGTAGTGCCCGAGACCGGCAAGGTGGATCCGACGGGCGTTGGCGACGGCTTCCGCGCCGGGTTCCTGCTCGCACACGGCGCCGGTCTGAGCTTCGAGCGTGCTGCACAGTTGGGATCTTTGGTCGCTGTGTTGATTCTCGAGACCGTGGGAACGCAGGAGTGGGTGTTCAATCGCGACGAGGCACTCAAGCGCCTTACCGACGCATACGGCAGCGCGGCAGCGGACGAGATCGCGACGATCCTGCCGAAGTAGGGCTCCGCCCCGTGAGTGGTTGAGGAGTTCGGAGACTCCCTAACCGCTCACGGGGCCGAAGGCCTAGATATTGACCGGGTACACCGGCTCCTGGATCTGCGGCACGATGCGCTTCTCCACGAAGATTCCGTGCCAGACCATGAAGGTCAGGACGGTCCAGAGGCGTCGGCTGTGGTCGGACACGCCCTCGCGGTGATCGTTGAGCATCTTCACGACGGCCTGCTTGTCGAAGATGTGGTCGGTTCCCGACTCCTCGATCTGCAGATGTGCCCAGTCGAAGAGTTCGGTGCCGCGCAGCCAGTGGCGCAGGGGAACCGGGAATCCGAGCTTCGCGCGGTGCAGAACATGGTGCGGCACAATGCCTTCCAGGGCCTGGCGCAGTGCGTACTTGGTCGTGTCCTTCGTGATCTTCTGATCGAGCGGTACGCGTGACGCGACGTCGAAGACCTCGGGATCGAGGAACGGCACACGCAGTTCCAGCGAGTTGGCCATCGTCATCTTGTCTGCCTTGACGAGGATGTCGCCGCGCAGCCAGGTGAACAGGTCGAGATGCTGCATCCGCGCAACCGGATCCCAGTCCCGTGACTGCGCGTAGATCGGCGCAGTGACGTCCTGGTGAGTCCACTCGGGGCGGAAATCGCGCAGGACGGCGCGGAGCTGAGCGTCGTTGAAGCTACGAGCATTTCCGTAGTAGCGCTCCTCGAGCGTCAAGGAACCGCGGTTGAGCAGACTCTTGCCGCGAGTGCCGTCCGGGATGCGTTCGGACAACTTGCCGGCAGCCCGACGCAGTCCATTGGGGAGGTACTCGAAAGGCTTGAGCGACAACGGCTCACGGTAGATCGTGTAGCCGCCGAACAGCTCGTCGGCACCCTCGCCGGACAGCACGACCTTGACGTGCTTGCGCGCTTCCTTCGCGATGAACCACAGCGGAATCAATGCCGGATCGGCTACCGGGTCGTCGAGGTACCAGACGATCTCGGGAATGGCAGCGGCGAACTCGGCGGGGGAGACCACCTTGACGACGTGCTTCGCGCCGATCGCTGCGGCAGATTCTGCAGCGACGTCGACCTCGGAATAGCCCTCACGTTCGAAACCGGTCGTGAAGGTGATCAGGTTGGGGTTGTGGCGCATCGCCAGCGCCGCGATCGCCGTGGAGTCGATACCACCGGACAAGAACGAACCGACGGTGACGTCGGCGCGCATGTGCTTGGCGACCGAATCCTCGAGTGCCTCGGCGATTTCCTGGTAGCGCGCCTTCTCGGTGCCAGGTGCAAAAGGCTTGGCCGGGAACTTCGGCGTGAAATACCGCGTGAACGTGGGCTCCTCGCCCGGACGCACCCGGGCGAAGCTGCCCGACTCCAGGCGTCGGATCTGCTTGTGCAGTGTTTCCGGCTCCGGTACGTACTGCAGAACGGTGTAGTGCTCGATGGCACGCGGATCCAGCTCGGTACCGATGCCGATCAGATCGGTGAGTTCGAGCAGGCTCTTCTTCTCGCTGCCGAACGCGGTGCCGCCGGCGCCGGTCGCGATGAACAGCGGCTTGATCCCGAACGGATCGCGCGCGATGAACAGCTCGCGTGTGTCGGTGTCCCAGATCGCGAACGCGAACATTCCGCGCAGGCGCCGGACCGCGTCCTCACCCCAGTAGTGGAATGCAGCGACGATGGCCTCGGAGTCGCCCTCGGTGAAGAACTTGGCGTCGTGGTCCTTGACCAGTTCGGCGCGGATCTCCAAGTAGTTGTAGATCTCGCCGTTGAACGTGAGCGCATAACGCTCCGGGTTCTCCGGTGGGCCCCAACGCAGCGGCTGGTGGGAATGAGCGATGTCGATGATCGCCAGGCGGTTGAACCCGAAGACGAGGTGATCGTCGTTCCACGTCCCGTGTTCGTCCGGCCCGCGGTGACGAAGGCAATGCATCGCCTGGTCGACCCGCGAGACGGCGTCCTCGCTGGTTCCGCCAGATGTCAGTAGCCCGAGCAGTCCACACACAGCGTCCGGTTCCTCGATTCAGAATTTTTGTACAGAAGGCTCCCGGACACGAGTGTCGGGGAGAGGTCAACGAACTCTTGACGAAAGTATGCCGCAGATCGACGTCCCTGCCGATCGCGGCGGAACGAATCGACGTGATGTGCGTCGCCGAAACGACCTGAGCCGTTCCTGAGCAGCACCTGAGAGAGCTGTGTGACGTCCGCCGCGACACGGGCGAGGACCCGAGGATGGATAGCGCCCGGCTTTGGTCTACGCTGCGTAGTAATTGGGCCTTCCCTCCGGGCATGCCCTAGTTGAATTTTGTGGCGATCAGGAAGGCGTGAACGTGGCGCAAGGTCGGATCCTTCGGCGAGCGGGGCTGGCAGTATCTCTGGGCATTGCTGCCTTGCTGCTGTCGGGTTGCTCCATCGACAACGAAGTGCTTCGTTTCGGGTGGCCTTCGGGCATCACCCCGGAGGCGACGCGCATGCGTGAGCTGTGGACGTGGTCGGTTGTAGCCGCCCTTGTCATGGGTGTGCTGGTGTGGGGGTTGGTCTTCTGGGCCGTCATCTTCCACCGTAAGAAGAAGGACTCGCCGGAATTCCCGCGTCAGACGGCATACAACGTGCCGCTCGAACTCGGTTACACGGCAGTTCCCTTCGTCATCATCGCGGTTCTCTTCTACTTCACCGTCATCGTTCAGAACCATGTTCTGGACAAGACGGACAACCCTGACGTCGTTGTAGACGTCACGGCCTTCCAGTGGAACTGGAAGTTCGGCTACCGCTCCATCGAGTTCGGTGACGGTTCCGCCAAGTACAACGGAATCGACGTCGAGGCCGAAGAGGCTGCCAAGACCGAGGGCTCCACCGTGAACGAACACGGGGAAGAAGTTCCCGGCCCGATCCACGGCAACAGCACCGAGGACCTGAGCTACCTGCACTACGACAAGATCGAGACCGTCGGCTCCAGCCAGGAGATCCCGATCCTCGTTCTGCCCACCGGCAAGCGGATCCAGTTCGAACTTGCTTCCTCGGACGTCATTCACGCTTTCTGGGTGCCTGAGTTCCTGTTCAAGCGCGACGTTCTCCCGAACCCCAAGGAGAACCACTCGGACAACATCTTCCAGATCAGTGAGATCGAGAAGGAAGGCGCGTTCGTCGGGCGTTGTGCAGAAATGTGTGGCACGTTCCACGCGATGATGAACTTCGAGGTTCGTGCGGTTTCGCCCGAGGACTTCGCCAAGTACATCGAACTGCGCAAGGGTGACGCGGAGGGCAAGGGTGGTCTGACGACCGCCGAGGCTCTGCAGGCAATCGGTCAGTCGCCGGTGGCTACGTCGACCACGCCGTTCAACACCGACCGCGAGTACCGTCAGGCAACCGTCGCCACTGCAGGCAACTGAGCCGGCCAGCCTCTTCACTGAACAAGGACAAGTGCTGATATGAAGATCGAAGCCAAGCTCTTCGAGATCCTGACGATGTTCTTCATTCTCGTCGCGATCATCTACGGAGTGTTCACCGCTCTGTCACGCACAGGTATCGAGTGGGCCGGACTGACGGCCATCGTCCTGTCTGCAGGTCTGACGCTCATCGTGGGTACCTACTTCCGCTTCGTCGCCCGTCGTCTGGACACCCGTCCCGAGGACTACGACGACGCTGAAATCTCGGATGGTGCAGGAGAACTGGGCTTCTTCAGCCCGGGTAGCTTCTGGCCGATCCTGCTTGCCGCTGCTGCTGCACTCGCGGCAGTGTCGCTGGCGTACTTCCAGCCGTGGCTCATCGCAGTCGCAGTTGTCTGTGTGCTCGCCGCAGCCGCAGGCCTGGTGTTCGAGTATTACACCGGACCCGAGAAGCACTAGTTTCACCCGCACTCGAACAGAGGCGCCGCACCCACCCGGGTACGGCGCCTCTGTTGTCGTTTATGTACGTTTCGGTGGTAGGAGGGTGCCTGTCAACAACCGCTCTCTGTCAATCGTGGAGCGAGTATTCGAGGTCGTAGCGGTGCAGACCGTCGACGACCTCCAGCTCGAGAGTGCCTGCGATGCCCTTCAACTCGCCGGTTCCGGACCCCGGCACGATCTCGTACAGAAGCTTCTGCGTTCCGTCGATCATCTGACCGAACTGCTGCAGGGCGAACGATCCCACAGCTTCGTCGACCTGCCCCGTGACAAACTCCAAAGCGACATAGCCCGCTGCACCGGCTGTCGGATCGCCCGCGGACAGCATCAGGCCGGACGACGTGCCTTCGACGCCGCCGATGAACGTCTTGTCGAACTCGAAGCGTCCGACGCGTCCGGAGAGCTCAGGATCGGCGGGGCGAAGATCGATCTCGAAGGTGCCGCGTGCATGGGATGTCATGGTCCGAGTATCTCACCGAGCGACAACGCCTCGAGGGGACTCCCGAGAACGTGCAACACTCCGTAGATGATTCTCGAACATGCCGTCCTGCAGGTCGATCCGTCGCAGTCAGCGCGTTTCGAGGCCGCATTCGACGTGGCCCGAACCATCATCTCCGAGGTTCCCGGATTCATCAGGCTGCGGCTCTCGCACTGCCTGGAATCACCGGAGCGATATCTCCTGCTGGTCGAGTGGGAAGACGTGGAGTCACACACCATCGGCTTCCGTCAGTCCACGGGATACGAGAAGTGGCGAGAACTTCTCCATCACTTCTACGAGCCGTTCCCGACGGTGGAGCACTATTCAACTCTGTTCGAGGACTAGTAAGGCGTAGTGCCCGCTGTTGTCGGCGCTCGGACAACGAACCGGGGGAGTGGTGCCCACTTGGAGGTTGTCCATACTGAATCGCTCAGAGAACGAGTGAGGCCCCGAACCGGAATCCGGTTCGGGGCCTCACTGGTCAACTGACGTTCTTAGTGGAGTTCTCCACTGGAACCATCGGACTTGCCGTTGGTTCGGTTCTGGTAGTCCAGAAGGATCTGAAGCTGCTCGTGCTCAGCTTCGTGATGAGCGGCTTCGAGAGCCTCGCTCTCCTCGACTGGGTCAGCGGTGATCAGGCTACCGCTACCGGGCTTGCCGGCGAGGCCGAGCTTGTTCATCTTCTTCGGGACAGCAGCACCCTGGTACTCGAGCGGGATCGGGTGTCCGTGCTCGTCGACGGGGCCGAGCGGCTGGTGGATCTCGATGTACTGGCCGTTCGGCATCCGCTTGATGATGCCGGTCTCGATGCCGTGTTCGAGGACTGCACGGTCACTGCGCTGCAGGCCGATGCAGAACCGGTACGTCACGAAGTACGCGATGGGCGGAAGGATGACCATGCCGATACGGCCGATCCACGTCATTGCGTTCAGCGAGATGTGCAGGTGGTACGCGATGATGTCGTTGATGCAGGAGATCGTGAGCACCAGGTAGAACGCGATGGACATCGCACCGATAGCGGTACGGACCGGCACGTCGCGCGGGCGCTGCAGGATGTTGTGGTGAGCGTCGTCTCCGGTGAGACGCTTCTCGATCCACGGGTACGCGATCAACAGTGCGAAGACGAGGCCCATGATCAGGGCGACGGCGAACACTGCAGGGATCGTGTACCGGTTGAACAGGTAGATCTCCCACGCCGGCCACAGTCGAGCAAGGCCGTCCGTCCACATCATGTAGATATCGGGCTGGGAACCTGCCGAGACCTGTGACGGGTTGTACGGACCGATGTTCCACACGGGGTTGATCTGGAACAGACCACCGAGCAGTGCGAGCACGCCGAAGGTCATGGCGAAGAACGCGCCACCCTTCATCGCGAAGACCGGGAGGATGCGCACGCCGACGACGTTCTGTTCCGTACGGCCGGGGCCGGGGAACTGCGTGTGCTTCTGGTACCAGACCAACGCGAGGTGGCCGGCGATCAGAGCCAGGATGATGCCCGGGAACAGCAGCACGTGAGCGACGTAGAGACGCGGGATGATGAGGTCGCCGGGGAAGTCGCCGTCGAAGATCAGCCAGTGCATCCAGGTACCGACGATCGGGATACTCATCGTGATACCACCGAAGGCGGCGCGGAGGCCGGTGCCCGAGAGCAGGTCGTCGGGGATGGTGTAACCGAAGAAGCCTTCGAACATCGCCAGGATGAGCAGCAGGCAGCCGATGACCCAGTTCGCTTCACGTGGGCGACGGAAGGCGCCGGTGAAGAAGATGCGAGCGAGGTGAACGATGATCGACGCCGCGAACATCAGTGCAGCCCAGTGGTGAATCTGGCGAACGAAGAGACCGCCGCGCACCTCGAAGGAGATGTTCAGGGTCGTCTCGTAGGCGCGAGACATCGTGACACCGCGAAGCGGCTGGTATGCGCCCTGGTAGACGACGTGTGCCATCGACGGATCGAAGAACAGCGTCAGGAACACACCGGAGATCAGCAGGATCACGAAGCTGTAGAGCGCGATCTCGCCGAGCATGAAGGACCAGTGCGTCGGGAAGACCTTGTTGATCTGCCGGCGCATGCCTGCGGCGAGGTGGTAGCGGGAGTCCATAGCCTCCGCTTGTCCAGCCGCTGCCGCGCTGATCTTGGACGGTTTGGTTGTTGTTGTGGTCACGGTCGACGCTCCCAAAATGCCGGGCCGAGTGCTTCGATGAAGTCACCGTCGGCGACCAGGAAGCCCTCTTCGTTCACTGTAATAGGCAACTGCGGAAGTGCGCGAGCAGCGGGACCGAAGATCGGCTTGCCGTAGGTCAGTGCGTCGAACTGCGACTGGTGGCAGGGGCACAGAATACGGTTGCTCTGCTGTTCGTAGAGCGAGGTGGGGCAACCCAGGTGGGTGCAGATCTTCGAGTAGGCGAAGTAATCGCCGTAGTTGAAGCTTTCCTGGCCCTTACGCTTGGTGACACGCGCGGTGTCTTCCGTGCGGAGGCGGATGAGCATCACCGAGTTACGAATGCCGCGCAGTGCTGCGAGCAGAGCGTGCTCGTCGCCACGGTCGGACTCGCGGAACGGGAAGACCGTTTCCATCGAACCGGCATCGAGATCTTCCGGGCGAACGAGGACGATGTCCTCGGGACGGCCGGTGTCACGACGCAGGTAGATGGTCTCGCCCGGGTAGTTCGGGGTCCAGCCGGACACCCACAGAGGTGAGTCGTCGCCCTTGGCCCACGGGTTCTTGATGAGTCCGCCGAGGGGCATGACCATCATGACGCCGAGTGCGCCGCCGCCGAACATCAAGCTGCGCTTGATGGCCTTGCGGCGGGGGAGGGTGGACGTCTCGAGGGTGTCGCCGAGCTCGGCGACGATCGTGCGACGATCGACCTCGGTGGAACCACCGTCGTGGCGGTCCTGGATCGAGACCTCTTCGGGGATGAACTTCTTCGTGAACTGAACGGCACCGATGCCGACGCCGAGGATCGCCAGACCCATGGTCAAGCCGATCAGCGGGGTGTACAGGCTGTACTTGCCGTAGTTCTCGTCACCGGCGCCTGCGTACTCCCAGGGCCAGAACAGGTAGATCGCGATGAACGCGATCGCCGAAACGCCGGCGAGGCCGAACCAGAAGGCGACGTTGCGCTCGGCGCGCTTTTCCGCCCTGGTGCCCTTTACCGACCAACGATCACGGCGGTAGACGACATCGACGCCATCGAGATTGGTACCCAGCTTGACCAGGTCGTCGCGTGACATCGCGTCGAGCTCTTCATCTGTGTACTTCTTAGGCGTATCGCCGCCATGCTGGCCAGCGTCGCTCATGACCTTGCTCCGATCCACAATGCTGCACCGACGACAGCGATGATTCCGACGGCCCACATGGCGAGACCCTCAGAGGCCGGACCGAGGCCACCGAGCCCGTACCCACCGGGGTCCTTCGACTCGCCCGACGACTTGACGTAGGCGATGATGTCCTTCTTCTCCTCGATCGTCAGCTGACGATCCGAGAACTTCGGCATGTTCTGGGGACCGGTAACCATGGCAGCGTAGATCTGCTGCTCGCTGGCCGGATCCAGGACCGGGGCGTACTTGCCCGAGGACAGTGCGCCACCGCGGCCGGTGAAGTTGTGGCACGACGCGCAGTTGAGCCGGAAGAGCTCACTGCCGCGTCCGACGTCGCCACCGCGCAGCGAGGACTGGGCGATTTCGCCGTTCTCGTCGCGGATGAGCGTCGGGCCGCCGCCGTTGGCCTGGATGAAAGCGCCGAGGGCGTCGGTCTGCGCAGCATCGAACTTGGGGTCCTTGCGTGCAGCCTGGGCCTCGTTGCGAGCTGCCGGCATACGACCAGAGGAGACCTGGAAGTACACGGCTGCTTCGCCGACGCCGATGAGGCTGGGACCGCGGTCCTGCACGCCCTGCAAGTTCGCGCCGTGGCACGTGATGCATGACGTGTCGTACAGCTGCTTGCCTTCACGAATCAGGGCTGCTGAATCGTCACTGGCGGTCGCAACCTGCGGAGCTGGTGTCAACGCCGAAGCGAGGAAACCTGCGCTGATCAATCCCATCATCAATACGAGCGCGCCAGTGACGCGCCGGCGGATTTTCCGCTGGCGACGCGACTTCGCGGCATTCGCTGAGTTATCGGATGCGGGAGGGGGGGATGAACTCATCTGTATCCCTTTGGTATGTCGGGACGGAACTGGACGTCAGGGGCTGCCTGGGGCGTACAGCTGATTAACGGATGAAATAAATCGTGGCAAACAGCGCGATCCACACGATGTCGACAAAGTGCCAGTAGTACGAAACAACGATCGCGGCGGTGGCCTGGGCGGGCGTGAACTTGCTGACCCGGGTACGTGCGATCAAGAAGACGAAGGCGATGAGACCGCCGATGACGTGCAGACCGTGGAAGCCGGTGGTCATGTAGAACACCGAGCCGTACACGCTGCTCGAAATCGTGGTGCCCTCGTGCACGAGGTGGTAGTACTCGTAACCCTGGCCGGCGACGAAGAACGCCCCCATGACCAAGGTGATGGTGTACCAGCGACGAAGTCCGAAGACGTCGCCACGCTCAGCCGCGAAGACACCCATCTGGCAGGTGAACGAAGATGCGATAAGCACCAAGGTCACCGGCACGGCCAGATAAAGGTTCAATTCGGTTGGCTCCGGCGGCCAATTTCCGTTCGCCTGAGCTCGTGCCACGAAGTACATGGCAAAGAGCCCTGCGAAGAACATGAGCTCACTTGACAACCACACGATGGTGCCAACGCTGACCATATTCGGCCGGTTCAGCGAGTGCACGCGTTGGGTGATTGCCGATCCTGAAGTCCCTACTGCGCTCGTCACAGACAGAAGTATGACGCTTCGTCGTAAGAGACGACCACTCGGGTCCACCATCGGCGCGTCGCTCGGCTCGAGTTCGCGGGATCGGGCGGCGAACGCGCTGGTGGCGTGGTCGGAATATGCTGGCGCGATGGCAGCTACACACAAGAGTAGACCGTGGTTCCTGAGAATTTTCGGCACGAAGATTCCGACACCGCTCGATGCAGGGCGGTCGGATCTGGTCGTCGTTGCCGAAGGCTTCGACGACGCCGAGGCGAGCTCGACGGCTCTCGAACGTGCCGCCTCCACCGAGCCGGAGTTCAGGGCGGAGTCCGAAGTGGTTCTGCGGCATCATCTCGACCTCCCGGAGGGCTCGGTAGCCGATGCCGAGAGCATCGTCGCCCAGGACGGATATGTGCGAGGCTCGAGTCGGCCCGAGGACGTGACTCCGGTGGCCGAGAATTTGGTTCGCGTCGTCTTCGAGCGTGTCCAGGTGCTTGACGCCCTGCATTGCTCCCAGGAGCGGTCACGAATGGCTGGTCTGGCGCAGCGACTCGGTGGTTCGGTCGCCGGGTGGGACGCGCTCCAGCCCCCCGATACTTGCGGAGGCGCCGCCCAAACGCGGTCGCAGAAAGTCCTGAGCGGCCCTATTCGGTTTCCTCGTTACCTCACTGACTAGGCTGCGAGGGTCATCGGCAGCACAAAATGGCAGCGCGAAACGACAGCTCGAAACGACAGCTCGAAATCCAGCCCACTTGAACGACAGGGGACCAAGGCACTATGGCCGGCACCGACGCATCCAACGCCGTGAACGTCGATTCGAGTGCAGTGGTGCGGTCCTGGCCGATGATTCTCGGTTTGCTCACGGACGGCAGTGACTTGTCGGAAGCCGACAGTCGCTGGGCTATGGGCGAGATCATGTCGGACAACGCCACCTCCGCTCAGATCGCTGCTTTCGGGGTCGGTCTGAAGATGAAGGGAGAAACCCCCGCGGAGTTGGAAGGGCTCGCCGCCGCGATGCTCGAACACTCCAGGCGCGTGCCGGTCGATTCCGACGTCGTCGACATCGTCGGCACGGGTGGTGACCGCTCCAACACGGTGAACATCTCGACGATGGCCTCGATCGTGGTTGCCGCGTCCGGTGTGCGAGTTGTCAAGCACGGCAACCGCGCTGCTTCGTCCAAGAGCGGTGGCGCCGACGTGCTCGAGGCGCTCGGCGTTCGCATCAACCTCGGGCCGGAGCAGGTTGCGAGGTGCGTCGAAGAGGTCGGCATCGGCTTTTGTTTCGCGCCGGTCTTCCATCCCGCACTGCGCTTTGCGGCGGTGCCTCGCAAGGAAATCGGCATTCCGACGGCATTCAACGTGCTCGGTCCACTGACCAATCCGGCTCGTCCGCGTGCCGGGCTGATCGGGTGCGCATTTCCGAAACTGATCTCGGTCGTCGCGGGAGTCCTTGCGCAGCGCGGCAATTCGGCGTTGGTGGTACGGGGAGACGACGGACTGGACGAACTGACCACATCGACGACGTCGACGGTTCACATCGTCGGCGGTGGAAGTGTGCGAACTGTCACGCTGGATCCGCGTGACCTCGGAATCGACCGCGTTCCTCTCGAAGAGTTGCGTGGAGGCGACGCCGAAATCAACGCCACCGTCGCCAGAACGCTGCTTTCCGGGCAGAAGGGGCCGGTCCGGGACGCGGTCCTGCTGAACGCGGGAGCAGCCATCGCGGCATTCAACGGTGTCGGCGACGATCTCGAGAGTGCGATCTCTGCCGGGATGACTGCAGCCGCTGCCGCGATCGACAGCGGCGCGGGCGCTGAACTGCTTCACAAGTGGGCGGCGCTCACCGCCGAGCTGGCCGACCAAGCCTGATCGAGGGGCTATTCACCCAGCGAGAAACCGGCCTCGACGTCTGCGCTGGAGAATGACTGGAACGCAATGTGTGTGGCGGTTCGGAGAACGCCGGGCACCTTGTTGATTCCTCCGGTGACCACGTCGGCGATCTGGGCGTGGTCACGCACTTTCACGATGGCGATCAAATCGACGTCACCTGCGCACGAGTAGACCTCGGTCACTCCGGACAGGTCGGCGACGGCCTGCGCGGTTTCCGGGATCCGAGCGGACTCGGCGTGAATCATGACGATGGCGTTGATCATTTCTCTCCTCGATTTCCCTGCGGGTTGTGATGACCCGGTGGTTTCGATCGAGCTTAGGGGTGCCGCCCCGCCGTTACGTCATCGATGTTCGGATTCGGTTCCGGCTCGGGCGAGTCGGCACCAGGCTTCCCACTTGCCGGCGCCGCTCACAGGTTCGACGTATCCGGATGTCGCCGACACGATTCGGACACCGTCCGACGAGAGCCACCTTGCGATCAGTCCAAGTTCTTCGGGTGACGCGCCGCGGAACGGGGCGTCGTCCGGTAGGACGGTTTCGGCCGCCGCGGTGATGGCGTCGACGACGGGCATCGGGTGAGTCCCACGTCTGGCGAGCCCGGCGGACGCGAGACGCCCGGACCGGATCACCGACAGCTCCCAGCCGCCGTCTCCGGTGGGGCGGGCGAGAACGAGTTGTTCGATCGCCGCGACTGCAGCGAGTCGCTGAGTGCGCCGCACTGCGGTGGCGACTGCGACCGTTCGGTCACGCAGACGAGCAGCATTCTCGAACAACGCGTGTGCGGACAGCTCGTCGATCCGGGCCTGCATCTGTTGGAGGGGAGCGTCGTTGGTTCCTCGGAAGAATCCACGCACGGCCTCAGGGGCGGCCGCGTAGTCCTCTGCGTTGATTTCCGGGGTCCAGGAGGCTGGACACGCCCCCAGTTCGCGAGCGGGGCAGTCAGGGCCGTGAACGGCGCCGCGTCCGAGACGCTTGGTACACGTGCGCAGACGACTGAACTCTGCGACGGTGTCGGCGACGTCGACTGCGTCGCCGCGAGAGGTGAACGGGCCGATCGAATCGGCCGTGGGCGTGCGAACCACGGACAGTCTCGGAAACGCTTCGTCGGTGAGGGTGATCCACCAACCTCGCTTGGGAAACTTGGAGCGACGGTTGTACGGCGGCGCATGCGCGCTCAGCAGTCGTAGTTCACGCACCCCGGCTTCGAGAGCGTGCGCGCACTCGACATGGTCCACGCGGGTGGCCAGCGCGACCATTTCCTTCATCCGGCCGCGGGTCTCCGAACCGGTGAAGTAGTTGCGGACGCGGCGTCGAAGGTCGGTAGCAGTTCCAATGTAGAGGGCTTCGTCGGAAGGACCGCGGAAGAGGTAGACACCGGGGCTTCGCGGCAGGTTTGCGGCGAAGGACCGTTTGGCCCGTTGATGCGAGGAAATGTTGGGCAGGTAGTCGACTAGTTCGCTGTAACTGTGGACACCCTGGTTTCCGACCCTGTCGATCAGTCCGTGGAGGACGTCGACGGTCGCACGCGCGTCGTCGAGAGCCCGGTGCGTCGGCTGGGTGGTCACTTGGAAGAGATGGGCGAGTGCGGAGAGCTTCACCGAAGGTGCTTCGTCGCGTGTGAGTACGCGCCGGGCGAGTTTGACGGTGCACAGGACACGGAACGCAGGCCACGGGCGCGCGCTGCGTGACGCCGCTGCTTTGAGGAAACCGATGTCGAACGGCGCGTTGTGTGCCACCAGCACCGCGCCCTCGGCGAACTCGAGAAATGCAGGCAGGACACGTTCGATGGGAGGTGCGCCGATCAGCATCGCTGTGGTGATTCCGGTCAGTTCGACTATGTAGGGCGGAATCGACCGGCCGGGGTCGACGAGTGTTGCCATTTCGCCCAGTACCTCGCCGCCGCGGATCTTGACGGCGCCGATCTCGGTGATGGAGTCCTGGTCGGCGCTGCCCCCTGTGGTCTCGAGGTCGACGACGACAAATGTTGTCTCGCTCAGCGGTGTGTCCAGTTCGTCGAAGCTCAGTTGCCGCCCGACGTCGAACTTCTCCCCGTCGGAGAACGGGGGCGGAGACGGAAATTCTCGGGCCGAGGCGGGACTCACACCGCAGACAGTAGAAGTACCCCCCGACACGAATTCGAGAGTGCAGACACGGAATCCGACCCGCACGGACTTCCATTGCGAAATCGGTGGATGAACGCCCGACAAAAGTAGGAGAGACGAGGATCACACTTGCGGTGGGAACTCGCGAATGTGGACGCGCGCCTACTTGTGAGTAGGGCGAGTCGAGGGGTCGTTGGCGCGTCTGTCGATGGCTGAAACCGCGTCCGTGACCGGAACAGGTTCTAGTTTCAAGTAATCATCGTTGAACTGCATGGAAGATCGGATTGTCGGGTTTGGTGAGCCTTGGCAGTGGGTAGCGGGCGCGGGTTTGACGGCCTGGAGTGGGTCGCCGAACCGACCTGTTGTTATCTCCCCGTGACCCGCCGGGCGTATCGCGGGCGCGGCACCACGATTTCCGGCGAATCGGGCGCGATTGTCACGAAGCGGTCGACATCGTCGCGATCATTTCGTAACCTTCCTGAGACCTAACGAAGTCTTGCCGGACCAAACAGGACCGGCATCGTCAGGAACCGCCTAATCGGGATCTCCGCGAGGAACCCGAACCGGGAACCCAAGTTTCCACTGGGGTGAATCCCGCCTGGGGTGCAGCACGCAGGATCGCTGCAGACCACGCGGGTAGGGCTGATCTTCCCAGCCCGAACCCGTCAGCTAACTCGGTCGGCGGATGAATGGAAGAAATGGAGCACCCCTTAAGTGGCGTCACAGAGTTTCAAGCGTTCAGCGCAGTTGGCAGTAGCCGGCGCGCTCGCAGTCGGAGCATTCGCTGCAACCGCTGCACCTGCCTCGGCAGACCCCATCACCATCCCCGGCGTCGGCACGTTCGAGGTTCCGGGCGTTTCTATTCCTCAGTTGCCGGTCATTCCGGGCATCACCGACATCGCACCGGCTGCACCGGCCGCTCCCATCTCCAGTGTTGGTGAGCAGGCAGTTCGCGCCGCAGAGAGCAAGCTGGGCTCCCCGTACGTGTACGGCGCAGCCGGCCCGGACGCATTCGACTGCTCCGGTCTCGTTCAGTGGGCATACAAGCAGGCCGGTCTCAACCTGCCTCGCACGAGCTACGACCAGGCTGCAGCCGGCGTTGCCGTCGCACAGTCCGATCTTCAGGTCGGCGATGTGATCTCCTTCTACGGCGGATCGCATTCGGGCATCTACGCCGGTAACGGCAATGTCATCCACGCGTCGACCGCTGGTCAGCCCGTGAAGCTCGCTCCGGTGTCCTCGATGCCGTACGACGGCGCTCGCCGTTACTGATTTCTGAACACGCTCGACGGCTGTCTCCGGTAGGCAGTCGGAACGATCCGCCGCTGTGATGCGGCGGAGCTCGGGGGAGCTCCGGATCTTCGAATGTGGGCCTCGAATCTTCGATTCGGGGCCCACATTTTCGTTTCGCGACAATTCGCCCGGTACTTCACCCCGACACGCCTACCGGCGAGTAGACACAAACGTATGCCGTTCCGTAACCTTATCGAGACATTGCGCGGCCGAGACAGGTACTGTGGATAGTTGACAGCCAGCTAACAGATCGTCGACCGGTCCCGGTCGGCGTCGCTTCACCGAGACGGAGAGTTGCATTCCGTGGTTTCATCGAAAAACAACAGTCGAGTACGGGCCGCATTGACAGTGGGAGTGCTGGCGTTCGGACTCGTTGCAGGGCCTTCGATGCAGGCCGGTGCCGACCCCGTCATCACCAACCCCACCGAGGCGCTCGACAAGCTCGGTGAACTCTCCCGGGTTTCCGAGCAGACCAACGAAGCGCTGCACAACGCGCAGATCGACCTCGACGCGAAGCTGGCAGTCGCGAATGATGCGGACGTGCGATCGGCAGCCGATCAGGGTCTTCTCGACGCGGCTTCGGCGCGCGTCGCCGAGTTCGCTCCGGCGGTAAACCGTATTGCCACAGCGAATTACCAGGGTGCGCGAACCAATCGCCTCTTTGCGTTGATGGTGAGCGACTCGCCGCAGCAGTTGCTCGACCAGATGTCTGCGCTCGACGTGATTTCCAACGACGCGGCAGTACAGGTCTCTCAGTTCAACCAAGCCACTGCCGATGCGCGTGCCGCCTCGGAAGCGTCGAAGCGATCGGCCGAAGAAGCGCGAACCGCCGCCGATCAAGCCCGCGCGCTCAGTGACGATTTGCAGCGCAAGCAGAGTGAACTGCAGACGCAGATCGCCGACGTGACCAAAGCCTTCCAGAATCTCACCGACGACGAACGTAACCAACTGAGCGGTACGCCTTTCCCACCGGACGTCGATCTCAGCAAAATTCTGGCTAACTTGACCCCTGGCTCGGGTGCTGCTGCTCTGCAGGCAGGCCTCACGCGGATCGGTGACCCGTACGTCTGGGGCGCGACCGGCCCGAACGAGTTCGACTGCTCAGGTCTGGTGGTATGGGCCTACAAGCAGATCGGAAAGACTCTGCCGCGATCGAGCCAAGCGCAGGCGCAGGGCGGTGTACCGGTGTCGAGGGACCAACTACAGCCCGGCGACGTCGTGACGTTCTACAGCGACAACTCGCATGTCGGCATCTACGCCGGCGACGGAAACATTCTGCATGCGTCGACGTTCGGCGTACCGGTGAAGGTCCAGTCGATGGCAGGCATGGAGTTCTCCACTGCGCGTCGTTACTGACGGCTTGCTGCGCCCGAGCGGCGTGTGGCCAGCCGCCGTGAAGCGTCGAGTCGAGTTCTCCTACACTCGGCACCGTGCCGACTGAACCGATGACGACGCCCGACGTCGGCGCAGATCGACCACGCCGTTGGGAGTATCCGGCCCTCGTGGCGCTCGGTGTAGCCGTGGTGCTCGTTCTGGGCCTGACGATCTTCCTGACGAACAGGTCCGATTCCGACGAAAACGCCGCCGCCGAACAGGACGCGCAACGCAGCGCTCAAGTCCAGAGCTTTCTCGATGCATGGGCCGCGGCTCAGATGTCCGACGATCCGTCGGGGCTGGCGAAGTTCGTCGACAGTTCCGCCGCACCCGGTGTGCTCGAGGCGGAAGTTCGACGAGCCACTGCTGCGGGAGCGCTCGAATTCTCCGACTGGGGATACGAGATTCCCAGCGGCGGCCTGACTCCGGCGCCGCGAACCGGTGCGCCGGGCGGAGACGTCGAAGTATGGAATGCGCAAGTTCTGTTGCGGTACGCCCTCGACGGCGTCGACACATTGCCCACGCGCAAGGCAGTGTCCATGACGCTGGCCAAACGCGGCGATCAGTGGTCGGTTCTTGCGGACGGGTCGATCGTCGGACTGGACGGCGCCCGAACGGCGGGCGAATCCTGGAACGGCCCCTGGGACTTCGGCCCGCTTGCCGTCGCCGAGAATTCTGCGGGTAACGCGCTGGTGATCGGCCACCCGGGTCAGCAGGCGTTCGTCGACGCTTTGGCTGCCGATGTGGACTCAGCCATCGAGAACACGACGCAGTTGTGGGGGCCGTGGTGGTCCGAGCGCGCGGTGCTCATGGTGGCGGGGTCCGCTGAGGAATTCACCGCACTGGTCGGCTCCCATCACGACGGCGCTTCGATTGCCGCAGTGTCGGTCGCGGATGCGACGGCGGACGGGTCTTCCGACGTGAGCGGCCAGCGGGTGGTCTTCTCGCCTGCCGCGGCTTCGAGGTTGACCGACATCACCAGGCGAACGGTGTTGCGCCACGAACTGATGCACATAGCCGCCCGATCGAAAACCCGTGACGGGTCGCCGATGTGGGTATTGGAAGGGTTTGCCGAATACGCGGGAAACCGTGGATCCTCGCGGGCCTGGGGTGAGATCGCGCCGACTCTGGCGGCAGCGGTACGCTCCGGCGATACTCCGACCGAGTTTCCGGACGACACGCAGTTCAGCGGTGTACCGGTCGTGAGTTCACTGGCGTACGAATCGGCGTGGTCGATCAACGCGTATATCGCCGATCGATTCGGAGAAGCAAAGCTGACCGACCTCTTTCGCGCTCTCGCCTCCGGAAAGATGACGGCCGAAGACCTCGATTCGCGGATCCGAGCGGTCGTTGGCGTCGGAACCGAGGAACTGCGAGCCGGATGGGTCGACTGGACCAACAGCCATCTGGGCTGAGTAGTTCGCGGCTGGGTCGATTGCAGCGGCGAGGTGCCCTTCGCACGTTTGAAGCACCGAGTGCCCTACGGTGGACGGATGCGCCGGACCCTCTTGGTGACCAACGATTTTCCTCCTCGCCCCGGAGGTATCCAGTCCTATCTCCACACGTTCGCCGGGCATCTGCCGCCGGACGAGTTGGTGGTGTACGCACCGCGGTGGCGGGGCGACTCGCACAAGAAGTTCGATGCGGCACAGCCTTTCGAGGTCGTTCGGCACCCGACGACGCTGATGCTGCCGTCGCCTTTTGTCGCTCGTCGAGCCGCGAAGTTGGTCAAGAAGCACGACTGCGAGTCGGTCTGGTTCGGTGCGGCAGCGCCGTTGGCGTTGTTGGCACCGGTTGTTCGACGCGCCGGAGCGAGCCGAGTGATCGCGAGTACTCACGGCCACGAGGTCGGATGGTCGATGATTCCCGGTGCGCGGCAGTCGTTGCGTGTGATCGGTGACCACACCGATGCGGTGACGTTCGTCAGCAAATACACCCGTGGGCGGTTCTCGGCGGCCTTCGGCCCGCAAGCGGCGCTCGAGCACCTTCCTTCCGGAGTGGACACGTCAGTGTTCCACCCGGACTCGGTCGCCCGCGCGGAACTGCGTAAGCGATACGGGCTGGGCGAGCGGCCCACGATCCTGTGCCTGTCGCGGCTCGTGCCACGCAAGGGGCAGGACATGCTCATCAAGGCGCTGCCGACCGTACGCAAGAGCATTGACGGGGCGGTACTGGTGATCGTCGGAGGTGGGCCGTACGAGGACCATCTCCGCCAATTGGCGCGTAAGACCGGGATGGACGATCACGTCGTCTTCACGGGCACGGTGCCCGCCGCAGAGTTGGCGGCGCACCACACGATCGCCGACGTGTTCGCCATGCCGTGCCGTACCCGAGGCGCCGGATTGGACGTCGAAGGACTGGGAATCGTCTACCTCGAGGCCTCGGCTACCGGTGTGCCGGTCATCGCCGGGCGCAGTGGTGGCGCTCCGGAAACGGTGCAGCAGAACAAGACCGGGCTCGTGGTCGACGGCACCTCTGTTCGCGACGTCGCCGAATCCGTGATCGAGGTGCTGTCCGATCGTGATCGCGCGGCCGCGATGGGAGCAGCCGGCCGGGCATGGGTTGCCGAAGACTGGAAGTGGGACACGCTCGCTTCGAAGCTGCGTAATCTCCTCGGCTGAGCTACCGGGACTCGAACGCAAACGGCCCGCACCGAATTCGGTGCGGGCCGTTCGTTGCTGCGAGAAGCTGCTTGCCGAAAACCTACTTGGCGTAGATCTTTTCGATGTCGGCGGCAAAGCTCTCGTGCACGACGTTGCGCTTGAGCTTCATCGTGGGCGTGAGTTCGCCTGTGTCCTCGGAGAAGTCGACCGGAAGAATGCGGAACTTCTTGATCGCCTCGGCGTGTGAGACGAGCTTGTTGGCCTCGTCGATGGCGTCCTGGATTTCGCCGACCAGTTCGCCGTCCGAAACCAGGTCGGCCGCTGTGGTTCCTGCGGCCTTGTTGTTGCGCTCGTTCCAGGCGGGAAGAGCTTCGGCGTCGATGGTGATGAGGGCGCCGATGAAAGGCTTCTGGTCGCCGACCACGATGGCCTGGCTGATCAGCGGGTGCGCGCGAAGGGAATCTTCGAGCTGAGCGGGGGAGACGTTCTTGCCGCCTGCCGTGACGATGATTTCCTTCTTGCGGCCGGTGATGGTGATGTAGCCGTCCTTGTCGACGGTGCCGAGGTCGCCGGTGTGGAACCAGCCGTTCTCGATCGACTCGGCGGTGGCCTTCTCGTTGCGCCAGTAGCCGGTGAAGACCACCGGTCCCGAGAGGAGGATTTCGCCGTCTTCTGCGATACGAACGGAGTTGCCGGCCAACGGCTTTCCGACAGAACCGACCTTCTGTGCGCCGATGGTGTTGACGGCGAAGGCCGCGGTGGTTTCGGTCAGTCCGTAGCCCTCGTAGATCGTGACGCCGATACCGCGGAAGAAGTGGCCGAGTCGAGCGCCCAGAGGTGCACCACCGGAAATGGCCAGCTGGCACTGCCCGCCGAGCGCTGCGCGCAGCTTCGAGTACACGAGCTTGTCGAAGAGAGCGTGCTTGGCCTTGAGAACGATGCCGGCGCCGCCCTTGTCCTGCGCCTCGCTCCACGCGACGGCGGTGTCTGCGGCCGCGTCGAAGATCTTTCCCTTGCCGTCGCCGTGCGCCTTGGCGCGTGCGCTGTTGTAGACCTTCTCGAACACGCGCGGCACCGAGAGGATGAAGTCGGGCTTGAACTCGCCGAACGTCGGAACGAGGTTCGGGATGTCACTCGTGTGCCCCAGCGCTGCACCGGCGTCGAACGACGCGATGCTGACTGCGCGAGCGAGAACGTGCGCGAGCGGCAAGAACATCAGCGTGCGGACGCCAGGAGTCTTGAGCAGCGTGCCGAGGTTGGAGTCGAGGATGCCCTTCGACTCGGCAATCAGGTTGGAGTGCGTCAGCTGGCAGCCCTTGGGTCGGCCCGTGGTGCCCGACGTGTAGATCAGGGTCGCGGGATCGGATGCCTTCAGTGCCGCGACGCGGGCGTGGACGTCGTCGTCGGAGATGTCGGCGCCCAGTGCGGTCAATTCCTCGACGACACCCTTACCGCCCGCCGCGGCATCGATCTGGTAGACCGTGCGCAGCGCGGGTGCGGCTGCAGCGACGTCCTTCACGGTCGCGGCGTGAGTGTCGTTCTCGACGATGAGGTCGATTGCTTCGGAGTCCTCGAGAATCCAACGAACCTGCTCGGCTGCGGAGGTTTCGTAGATCGGAACCGTCACGCCACCGGCTGCCCAGATGGCGTAGTCGACGAGCGGCCATTCGAAACGCGTCGCCGACATGAGGCCGACGCGGTCGCCCTGCTCGACTCCGATCGCGATGAGGCCCTTGGCGACGGCAGTCACCTGAGCGGCGAAATCGCCTGCAGTGACATCGACCCATGCATTTCCGACTTTGCGCTTGTAGACAACCGCCGCCGGCTTCGTCTTCGCGAAGGCGAAGACCGAGTCGACCGCGGAGGCATCCTCGGGAATGGTGAACGTCTGGGGTGCGCTGAACTCAGGCACGAAATACCTCCGACACTGCGAAATACTGACGAGTAGGGTTTTCGTCTCCTACTGTAGTCGCATGTCCGACGCAGTTGTGGCCAGGCTTACAGTCTGTCCGGTATGTAGTGTTGCGACACCCCTCGACGCTTCGCGGACGCGATATGTGAAGCTACTTCGGTGAGCAGCATTCAGGTCGCAGACCAGACTTTCATCGCCGCCCCGCCCGAGCGGGTCGCCGAACTGTTGTCCTCGCGCGCGCAGTGGCGTCGCTGGTTCAGTGATCTCGAGCTCGAAGTCCGGGAAGATCGCGGTCCCGCAGGATTCCGTTGGGGAGTGTCAGGTCAGCTGGTCGGCACCATGGAGGTGTGGCTCGAACCGGTCATGGACGGGACGATCGCGCACTACTTCCTGCACTGTGAGCCGGTCGGCGTATCGCCGTCCGATCTGGCGACCCTCGACCTCGCCGGGATGAACCGCAAGCGTCGGGTCGATGGCAAGGTCATGTCGTTCCAGCTCAAACGCGAACTCGAAGCGGGACGTGCCGCCGGAGTAGCACCGGACTGATAATCGAAGCACTGCACGTTGTGCAGGTTCTGGACTTTTGACGAAGGAAGGTAGCGCAGTCGTATGGCCGAGAAGACCAAGGGGTTGATCAGCATCGACGCTCCTGCCGACGCCGTGATGGACGTCATCGCCGATTTCGAGCGGTACCCCGAGTGGGTGGCCGCGGCGAAGTCCGTCGAGGTGACGGCGCCGGGACAGGGCGGCCGCGCGGACCGAGTACGTTTCGTCCTCGACGCGGGGATGGTGAAGGACACCTACGAACTGCAGTATTCGTGGGCACCGGACGGTATGGCGGTGAGTTGGGAGCTGATCTCGGGCGAGATTCAGAAGTCCCAATTCGGTTCGTACACACTCGAGCCCGGCCCGAACGGCACCACGTCGGTCACATACGAGTTGACGGTCGACCTGACGATTCCGATGATCGGACTGTTCAAGCGCAAGGCCGAGAAGATCATCACCGACACAGCTCTGAAGGAACTGAAGAAGCGAGTCGAGGGCTGAGTGCCGGAGCAACGATCGCGCGTCCAACTGTTCGTCGGTAAAGGCGGAGTAGGCACGACGACGCTTGCCGCAGCGACTGCTGTGTCGGCTGCGACCGATGGGGCGAGAGTGCTGCTCGTGTCGATCGATCAGGCAGGTTCTCTTGCAGACGTCCTGGCCGTGCCGAATCCGCGAACGACCACATCTCTCACCGAGCGTCTCGACGTCCGGCAACTCGACACGTCAGCGCTCCTCGAGGACAAGTTCCGAGGATTGTCGGGGTTGATCGACGCTGCAGGAACTTTCGGAGCGGGAGATCACGAACACGGTTCGTCGTTCGAGGGCTTGGAACCGGAAGAGTTGACGGGATCCCTGGGCATCCAAGACATGCTCGGGCTCGCCGAGATCGTCGACCTCTCGGACAGCGGCGACTACGACCTCGTGATCGTGGACTGTCCGGCCGCCGCCGAAGCGCTGCGGATACTCGGCTCGCCGTCGATGGTGTCGGAGTATCTCGAGCGATTGTGGCCGCGGCACAGGCGGATGGTCGCTGTGACAGGTACGGACATGCGGCTGCTCCTGCTCGTGTCCGTCGTCGAACGCGTGCTCGCGTCGGTGGATCGGATCGCGGTTCACCTCTCGGATCGGGAGAACACCGGCGTGCGTGTGGTGACGTCGGCCGACGGCGTGTCGGTCGCGGCGACTCGTCGGACGTTGTCCGGGCTGGCTCTGGCCGGGTTGCGAGTTGACGGGATTGTGGTCAACAACCTTGTCCCGCAGTTCAACTCGTCCGCCGGGAAGGGTGTCGACGATTCACCGGCGGCGCAGTGGCTCGCGTCGATCCGGGCGGCTCAGGCACTCGTCGTGGACGAACTGCGTGGATCAACCGATGGAATGTCCGTCACAACGGTCGAACGCGCTTGCGCCGAACCGGTAGGGTTGGCCGCTCTGGGCGAGATCGCGGCCACGTTCGAGGGTGGAACGGGCACGGATTCGGGCACCGTCGGTACCGCGGACAACATCGTGGTGTCGTTGGAGTCCGGGACCGGAGTCGATTCGGTGTACGTGATGCGGATGTACCTTCCGCTCGTGGATCCGTCGTCGTTGTCGTTGGGCCGGGTGGAGGACGATGTGCTGGTGGGAGCAGACGGCGTACGACGCAGAGTTCGTTTGGCGTCGGTGCTGCGTCGTTGTGTCGTGAACGGGGCGGAGTTGGACGGCAGTTACCTGATCATCCGGTTCAGCCCGGATCCCGCGGTGTGGCCGGTATGAGCGAAGAGCACGAGCGCCTCGTCGCGGAGTTTCGCGCGCTGGCGGAAACCGTTCTGACGCGCCTGGAACCGGTGCTGCAGAAGGCCGCAGCAGCGACGGCCGACGTTGCGAGTGACTCGGCGTCCACGGACACGCAGCCGGTGTTCACCGGCTGCAGCTGGTGCCCGGTGTGCGCCCTCGCCGCACTGGTTCGCGGTGAGCACCACGAACTGTTGGCATTCCTCGCGGGTCAAGCAGCAGCATTCCTTGCGTTGCTTCGTGAGATTCTCGACGAGTTTCTCGGGGGGCCGTCAGGTCCCGATCGTGGACCCGAAGGCGGTCCGACGACGCCAGGTGCGGAGCGAACTCGGACGGCGGCATTTGTCCCGATCAACGTGACGGTCAAGGACTGACTCAGTACCCCGGGTAGAGCGAACGGCCCGAGATGAGCACAATCGACACAATGGTCACCGACGCACGAGGCACCGATTCAGGGTGCGCACTCCAGCGGACGCCGCTCGCGCGGGAATCGTCGCGATGAGCGCGCGCCGCTTGAAAGCGGTCTCCGACTCCACCATGGACGACATCTTGACGGTCGGCATCGACGTCGGCGGGACGAGTATCAGGGCCTCCGTCGTGGACGTCGACGGACAAGTGCTCGAGATGATTCAAGCCCCGACCCCGCAGTCGGCCAGGGCACTCGAAGACGGTCTCGATCGCGTCGTGCGCGAATTGGTCACCAGGCACGAGGTATCGGCCGTGGGGTTGGCGGTCGCCGGCTTCATCACCTCCGATCGAAGCTCGGTTCGGTTCGCTCCGCACTTGCCGTGGGTGGACGCGCCGGTCGGAAGTGACTTGAGCAAGCGGCTCGGCTTGCCGGTCGTTCTCGAACACGACGCCAATGCAGCGGCTTTCGCGGAGCATCGATTCGGCGCGGCCGCAGGTGGCCGCAATGTCGTGATGGTGGCAATCGGGACCGGCATCGGTGGTGCGCTGCTGATCAACGGTGAGCTGTACCGGGGGAGTCACGGCGTCGCCCCCGAACTGGGCCACATCCAGGTCGTTCCGGGCGGGCGTCAGTGCGCGTGTGGCAAACGTGGGTGTTGGGAGCGCTATTGCAGCGGAACGGCGCTCGTCGACACGGCAATCGAACTGCTTGCCGCCGACCCGGCCGCGTCGACGGTCCTGGCGCGTGAGGTTGCGGTGGATCCTGGTTCGCTCACCGGTCGCCGGATCGCCAACGCCGCGCAGGACGGTGACCCACTCGCGCTGGCAACGATCGCCGAGTTCACCCGTTGGCTGGCCGTGGGTCTGGCCATGGTCGGTGACGTCTACGATCCCGATCTGGTCGTGATCGCCGGCGGCGTCGCGAGTTCTGCCCCACTGTTTCTCGACGACGCCCGCGAGCAGTACGCGACATTGTTGACCGGGGCGAAGCACCGCCCACTGGCCCGCATCCGTTCCGCTCAGCTGGGCGAAGCTGCGGGCATGGTCGGCGCCGCCGCATTGGCCCGATCGGTAGTGCCTCAGGATCTCGGTGGGGTCGACGGCGCTGGAACCACGTCTGCCGGACTGTGATCGGGTCGATCCTGCAGGGGCGTGTGTAGCGGGGGTTACCGGTCGGCAGTAAGGTCGTACTCAGCGAAATTCAGCTGTGAATGGGAGGGACGCCGTGTGGTATTGGCTCTTCAAGTATGTGTTGCTGGGGCCGATTCTCTGGCTGCTCGGGCGTCCGACGGTCAAGGGTCACGAGAACATTCCGACTGACGGGGCGGCCATTCTGGCCAGCAATCACCAGGCGGTTCTGGACTCGTTCTACCTTCCGCTTCGCGTCAACCGCCGCATCACGTTCCTTGCCAAGAGTGAGTACTTCACCGGTTCCGGTCTGAAGGGCGCTTTCCAGAAGTGGTTCTTCACCGCGGTCGGTCAGGTCCCCATCGACCGAACCGGTGCAGACGCGGCGCAGGATGCACTCAACGCCGGTCTCAAGGTCCTCGGTTCGGGCAGCCTGCTGGGTATCTACCCCGAGGGGACGCGCTCGCCTGACGGTCGCCTCTACAAAGGCAAGACCGGAATGGCGCGCCTCGCACTTGAATCGGGCGTCAAGGTGATCCCGGTAGCGATGGTCGGCACCGACAAGATGAATCCGATCGGCTCACGGATGTGGCGTCCCGCCAAGGTCACCGTGATCGTCGGCGAACCCATCGATTTCTCCCGCTTTGAAGGCATGGGCGGAAACCGCTTCGTCGAGCGCGCTGTGACCGACGAGGTGATGTACAAGTTGATGAAACTCTCCGGCCAGGAGTACGTGGACATCTACGCGGCGAGCCTCAAGAACCAGGCGCTCACGAAACCCGAAGCTGCCGTCGACGTTCCGGCGGAAGGCAGCGAGTCGGTTGTCGATCTCGTGGCCTCGGCCGAGTCGAAGGAATCCGCGAAGACCGACAAGGATTCGCTCCCGGACGCACAAGCCAGCTAGAGATTTCCCACACCGGCCGCACGCGCATTGGCTCCAGAGCCTGCGCGTGCGGCATAGTTTTCGGACGTGCGCTACTTCTACGACTGTGAATTCATCGAAGACGGTCGAACCATCGATCTCGTGTCCATCGGCGTTGTCTGTGAGGACGGCCGAGAGTACTACGCGGTTTCGACGGAGTTCGATCCCGCCCGTGCAGGTAGTTGGGTGCGCAAGAACGTGCTGCCGAAGTTGCCGCAGCCTTCGTCGCCGCTGTGGAAATCACGCGAGAAGATCCGCGACGATCTTCTGAAATTCTTCGTTCCGCGGCCGATGGTGGTTCCGGAGCTCTGGGCGTGGGTCGCCGCCTACGACCACGTCGCGCTGTGCCAGTTGTGGGGCGACATGACGGAACTACCGCAGTCGATGCCGCGGTACACCCGCGAACTCCGACAGTTCTGGGAAGACAACGGCAGTCCTGCCCTCCCGTCGGCGCCCGCCGACGCACACGACGCACTTGCCGACGCCAGGCACAACCTCGTGAAGTTCGACGCCATTTCGGCTGCACGGTCACTTCGCTGACCCAGGTTTCGGTGCGCGGGAAGTGTTCCGATTGGGCTGCGATCGAGAGCCTGTGTGACGCGCCGACGAGCGAGCGAATATCCTGTAGAGGTGAACTGGACTGTCGACGTGCCGATCGACCGCTTGCCCGAACTCCCGCCGCTGCCTGCCGGACTGCGTAAGCAGCTCGACGAGGCGCTCGCGAAGCCCGCTGCTCAGCAGCCCTCGTGGCCCGCTGACCAGGCGGCCGCCATGCGGACTGTGCTCGAGAGCGTGCCTCCCATCACGGTGGCCAGCGAAGTCGAGGCGCTGCAAGAGCGTCTCGCGCAGGTCGCGCGTGGTGAGGCATTTCTGCTCCAGGGCGGTGACTGCGCCGAGACCTTCGCGGACAACACCGAGCCGCACATCAAGGGAAACATCCGCACGTTGCTGCAGATGGCCGTCGTGCTCACCTACGGTTCCTCGATGCCGGTCGTCAAGGTCGCTCGCATCGCCGGCCAGTACGCCAAACCGCGCTCGGCCGACATCGACTCGTTGGGTCTGAAGTCCTACCGCGGCGACATGATCAACTCGCTCGTCGCCGACGAGGCAGTCCGCGCCCACGATCCTTCGCGACTGGTGCGTGCATACGCCAACGCCAGCGCCGCGATGAACCTGGTTCGCGCACTCACCGGCGCCGGCATGGCCGACCTGCACAAGGTGCACGATTGGAACCGCGAATTCGTCGCAGCGTCGCCCGCGGGCGCACGCTACGAGCAACTGGCAGCCGAGATCGACCGCGGCCTGCAGTTCATGAACGCGTGTGGCGTCACCGATCCGAGCCTGCACCAGGCACAGATCTTTGCCAGCCACGAGGCCCTGGTTCTCGACTACGAGCGCGCGATGCTGCGTCTCGACAACGACAGCGATCACCCCAAGCTCTACGACCTGTCGGCTCACTTCCTCTGGATCGGTGACCGCACTCGTCAGCTCGACGGCGCGCACATCGCCTTCGCCGAGTTGGTGTCCAACCCGATCGGCCTCAAGATCGGCCCGAGCACGACGCCGGAAATGGCGGTGGAATACGTCGAGCGTCTCGACCCCACCAACAAGCCGGGTCGTCTGACTCTGATCTCGCGCATGGGCAACGGCAAGGTCCGCGACCTGCTGCCGGCGATCATCGAGAAGGTTCAAGCCACCGGTCACCAGGTCATCTGGCAGTGCGATCCGATGCACGGCAACACCCACGAAGCCTCCACCGGGTACAAGACGCGCCACTTCGACCGCATCGTCGACGAGGTTCAGGGATTCTTCGAGGTCCACAACGGTCTCGGCACGCATCCGGGTGGCATCCACGTCGAGCTGACCGGTGAGAACGTCACCGAGTGCCTCGGCGGCGCGCAGGACATCTCCGACCTCGATCTCGGCGGTCGCTACGAGACGGCGTGCGACCCCCGATTGAACACCCAACAGTCGTTGGAGCTCGCGTTCCTCGTGGCCGAGATGCTGCGAGGCTGAAACCTTGCTTCGCCGAAGCTGATTCGCGCCCGGCATTGATTTTCGGCAAACGCCCTCACCCGCTCGCGCAGGTGGGGGCGTTCGCTATTGCGTGAATCGTGTGACGAATCGGCGCTGCCAGGGCATTTCGACGGCGCGAGGTGAGTAACGTGCGCGAACGTACGCGGTGGCGTCCTTACTGGGCACTCCGTCCATGACGGCAAGAGCGGCCAACGCTGTTCCGGTGCGGCCGTATCCACCACCGCACGCGATCTCGACTCTTTCGGTTTCCGAGCGCACCCACACTTCGTGCAAGGCCCTGCGCAGCGCATCGGGATCGCTAGGCAACCAGAAATCTCGCCAGCGGACCCACTCCGACTCCCACTCGGTGTCGGGAGGTTCTTTACCGGTCAGATAGACGCCGAAGGTGGGGAGAGGTCCCGAAGGAAGTGGATTGCGGAGTCCTCGACCCCGAATCGATCTCCCCGACGGCAAGTCGAGTATCCCAATGCTCTCGGGTTCCCACGTGGCCATGAATTCAGATTAGGCCGAAGCGGACTGTCAGGGAATTGCGACGACGCTGATGTCGGTGCCCTTGGCAACGAGGTCGTTCTTGACGCTCTGGCTGATGATGACCGAGCTGTCGTTCTGGGTGAGCTGACGCACGGTGATCTCGAGGCCGAGGCGGCCGAGTTCTTCGCGTGCTGAAGAGACGGAGCGGCCGATCAGCGAGGGAACCTTGACGGAATCGGAGATGAGCAGAACCACGGAGGTGCCGGCGTTGACGGAGGACCCGACTGCGGGATCGGTGCCGATCACGCTACCGCCCTCGACGGCGTCGTCGAACGTTGTTCTGGTGGTGCTGACTGAGATGCCTACCTTGTCGAGGGCGGCGCGCGCAGCGTTCTCGGACATGCCCTTCACATCGGGAATGTCCACGGGCGGTGACCCTTTGGATGTGATGACCTTGACCGAGGAGCCCACGGCAACTTCGGTTCCCGGTGCCGGGTCGAGCGCGGCCACGCCGCCGATCGGGATCTTGGAGCTGAATGTGTCCCCGCCGTCGACCGCGACGAGAGTGCGGTCGGCGAGTTGTGCGCCCAGGGCCGAGACGTCGCCGCCGGCCGGAATGGGCGGGACAGTCGGACGCCCGAGCGAAGTCAGCAGCGCGACGGTCGAGCCTTTGGTAACCCTCGAGCCGGAGGCCGGGTCCGTCCCGATCACCGTGTCGATGGGTTGGGCGTCGGAGTACTGACCCTGGACGTCGGGGGAGAGCCCGGCGTCCTGCAGAGCGGTGACCGCAGTGTCCTTGGTCAGCCCGTCGATCGAGGGAACAGCTGTATAGCGGCCCGAGCCCATCCACCATCCGCCGAAGCCCAACGCGAGCGCGAGGACCGCGATGACGAGCAGCCAGATCAGGGTGGCTCGTCGCGATTTACGACGTGCCTCGACAAAATGAGCATGCGGATCGTCGTGCCCCGGGTGGTCGTCGCCGAAATCGGAACCGTCGTCGAAATCCGAGTCGCCGTCGACCGTCGCCGGACGAGCAGTTTGTGCGGTGACCGCGCGAGTGTGCTGGATACCGCCAGGGGGAGGAGAGCCCGTGCCGAGCGCCGTGGTGGCTGCCACAGCCGGGGCCACGCCGGACGCCAATACCGTCGTGGCAGCAGGGTTCGGGCGCGCAGCAGAGTTCGGGTGTACCTCCGTGGGAGGCGCAGGCGCCGGTTGTGGCCGGGCCGGGGCAACTTGCGCGCTCTGGTGCTGGGCGCTTCGACGCGGAGCGGGAACGCGGTATGACGGAAGTTCCAGTTGCTCGCTCACACTGCGAAGTGCAGCTGCCATCTCACCGGCGTCGGCGAAACGATGTGCGGGCTCGCGGTGAGTGGCTTCGGCAACCAGACGATCGAACTGCGCCGGTACACCGGGGATACGTGAACCTGGGCGCGGGACATCGTCGTGGATGCGTTGGTAGGCGATGGAGAGTGACGTATCGCCGGTGAACGGTGTTGTACCGGTGAGAAGTTCGAACATCAACACGCCGGTGGAATAGACGTCGCTTCGAGTGTCGGCAATTCCTGACGTCACCTGTTCCGGCGACAGATAGGCCGCGGTGCCGAGGATCACGCTGTTGGAGGTGGTGGTTGCTGCCGCAGCTGCACGCACCAATCCGAAGTCGGCGATCTTCACTTCGCCGGTGTCCGAGATCAAGATGTTCTCGGGTTTGACATCACGGTGAACCAGTCCCGCTCGATGCGCCACCGCCAACGCGTCCAGGACAGGTGCCACGACTGCAGCGACTGCGTGTGGCGGCATCGGTCCGCGCTCACGAAGGAGTTCACGCAAGGTTCCACCGTCGACGAGTTCCATCACGAGGAACACGTGATTGCGATCGCTGCCTTGGTCGTAGACGGCCACAAGGGCCGGATGCTTGAGTCGGGCCACGGCCCGGGCCTCGAACTCGAAACGAGTCAGGAACGCTGGATCGCCGGCGAATTGCGGGTCCATCACCTTGATCGCGACAGGCCGATCCAACCGTGTATCGAGGCCTCGATACACGGTCGACATACCGCCGCGCGCGATCGGTGCGTCCACTCGATAGCGGCGCTCGAGCATTTCGCCGATCAACCCTCGACCTCCGTAATGACTGTTCCTCCGTGCTTGCGATCTGCGTGCTTGTGATCTGTCTGCTTGCGGTCTAGGTGGTAGCTGTCGGCATGTGGGTGGTTGTTTACCGCGTACTGGCTCCCGCAGTGAGGGCACCCATTTACATCCACCGCGAAATCCCGGTTACTGATACGCCGCATCCCGTCCATCGTAGCCAGCGATACCGACGCGGAAGTCTCGACAACGTCACAGAGCGCTGTGACCTGAGCGGAGCGGCAGTTTCGAGCACTGCACCGGGCGGTACACAGCGGGCTCGCCGGACCGGATAAACTTCTCGCGGTGAGCGCGATTCCTTATTGTGATGATGTCCTGGATTCTTCGGTTTCCCTGTTCCAGCTTGTGGATGTGGCGAAGAACGTCGGGTTGCCGGTGAGCAAGGTTCACCAGTTGCTTCGCGATCACAAGATCATCGCAGTCAAGCGGCATGGCGTTCTCGGTGTCCCCGAAGTGTTCTTCGGCGAGGACGGCCAGATCGTCAAGTGGCTGCCCGGTCTGCTGGCGGTGCTGCACGACGGCGGCTACACCGATGTCGAAATCCTCCGCTGGTTGTTCCTGGCCGACGATTCCCTGCCGGGGCGCCCGGTGGACGCACTGCATGGTGATCTCGCGCGTGAGGTCATCCGCCGCGCACAGGCCATGGCTTTCTGAGCTGCCGGCCTTCTGACAACTCACCGCATGCGGTTTTTCGCCGCGTAGGTTGCCGACCGGACCAGACCCGGCGCAGCGACTCGAAGTCGCGTGCGTCCGGGAACGGACACACGTCGATGCAGTATCCGGAAGTCGGCGCGCTCGACCTGGTCGAGAATTGCTCCGTACAACACGAAAGCCGTGCGGATCGACGGCTGGACCCGCCGATCGAGCATCGGGATGCCAGATTCGGCAGACCGATACCGCCCCCGCGTCACGGCAATGAAGTGCGCCAGCGCGCGCTTGACCCGAACGTCCACCGTTCCGGTTCTGCGCCCGTGCTCGAGCATCTCGATGTCGACCCCGAATGCGGCGAACTCGCCCGCCGGTAGATACAGACGTCCCCGGTCGAGGTCTTCACCGACGTCGCGGATGAAGTTGGTCAGCTGAAACGCCTCACCGAGATCCGACGCGGGCACTACCGCTTCCTGCTGCGGAACGCTCACTCCGAGAATCGGGAGCATCTGCAAACCGATGACGACGGCAGAGCCGTACATGTACTCGCTGAGTTCGTCCATCGTGTTGTAAACGGGTCGAAACTTCGCCGTGTCGGGGGCGTCCATCCGCATGGACTCGAAGAAGGCGTCGAAATATGCGCGCGGGATGTCGAACGTCTTCACAGCATCCGCGAAGGCCGGGAGTACGCGTGTCAGGTCGAGGGGAACCGTCGACGGGAAGCCACCTGTCGCAGTGGGGTTGTCGAGTGCGTTGACGGCTGCACGTTCGACGTCGGCGAGCACCGTGCCTCGTTCATGCGGACCCGAGGGTTCGTCCACGATGTCGTCGACGACGCGAGCAAATGCGTAGAGCGCGTGAACTGCGCGGCGTCGAGGTACGGGCAACAACCGGGTGGCCAGAAAGTACGTTCGGCCGTGTTCCCTCGTCACGTCCTCGCAGAATTCATAGGACGCAGGCAGTGCGTTCATGACACGCGGATCACGCAGATCCTGACGTCGAGGGCGCCGAGGCGGCTGACGTCATTTCGATCGGTTTCTCGTGTTTGCGTCCACGAAGTCGCAGTGGGTCTTCCGTCTGCAAGGACATCGCCGCGATCACGGCAGCGACGATGGCCAGAGCCACGTGCGGGAAGGTGTACAGGCCGATCGATCCGTCCGGCTGGAACACCAGCATCAGCCAGGTGGACAGCCCGGTCAGTACGGCGAGAGTCGTCGGCGACATTGCGAAACCGGCAGCTACTGCCAGTGGCCAGGAGTAGTACCAGGGGAGTGCTGCGGGGGACAGAACGACGATGGCGACCATCACGATCACGATGCCCATGACGGCGTCGCGCTCGGTCTTGCGGTAGCGCCACCACACGACGGCGATGATCGCGATCAACACAACCGCCGAGATGGTCCGGGAGACTTCGAGGATGTCGTTGAAATGGTCGCCGGCGAACCAGGAGGTTGCCATGGTTCCGATGTGCGCCACGATCGTGGGCAGCGAGAGCCAGTTGATGATCTTTGCCGAACCGGAGAGTGCCGTCGTCCAGCCGAGGCCGACTCCGGCGATCAGTGAGGTGGATCCGAGTACCGCCACGAACACCGCGAAACCTGCGCCGGCCGTTTTGACGAACGATCGGATCGGTGACGCCGGTTCTCGCCCGGCCGCTGCGGCGTCCTCCCGCTCGTGGATCATCCAGATCCAGACTATGAAGGGAAGTGCGACGCCCGCGGTTGCCTTGATCGCGACGGCGAGCGCGATCAGCCCGATCCCGAAGAGGTGCTTGCGTTCGAGAGCGAGCGCAATGCCTGCGGCCATGAGGCCGACCATGAGCATCTCGTTGTGAACGCCGCCGATCAGGTGGATCAGGACGAGGGGATTGAGTACTGCGAGCCACAGGGCGATCGAGGTGTTTCCGCCGAGCTTCGTCGCGAGATGGGGAACGGCCCACATCATCAGGGCGAGTCCGGGGAGCATCGTGATCCGCAACAGCATCGTGCCGGCGATGACGTTCTCACCGGTCAGCCGAACGATGGCGTCGGCAAGGAGAAGGTGAACCGGACCGTACGGGGTAGTTGTCGTCGTCCACACGTTGGAGACGTTGTCGAGCAGGATTCCCGGATTGACGACGGGGCCGACGGCATACGGGTCGAAGCCGTTGCGCAACAACGCGCCTTGCGCCAGGTAGGAGTAGGCGTCACGGCTGAACATGGGCACCGCGAACAGCAGCGGAAACGTCCAGACCGGGACGACGTAGCGCAATCCGCGCAACGAGACGTCACCGCGCAGAGTCGAGCGGCCCAGTCGAACCCAGGCGGCGATCATGCACAGGACACCGATCCAGACGATGGCCGCCGACAGAATCGATCCGTGGCCGAAACGGAGCCAGGACAGATGCATCGACTCGAGCAGCGGATCTTGGCGCCGGACGCTACCGGCACCGAATCCGCCGAAAGTGATCATGACTGCGCCGAAGAAACCGAGCAGTGCACTGTGACCTTCGGGAGTCCGAAGGAAATTGGCGGCCCTTAGGTGCCACGGTCTTTCAGTGGCTGCGGCAGAGGACGTCATCGGTGCAGGTTCCTCCCCCGAGGAGATCGGTGTCGATCGGCGCGTGCAGCGCCCGAGTCGGTGAATCGTGGATGAATGGTCGGTTACGAGGGGCCAGTTTAGTTGCTCGCACGAGTGCCCACCGCGCTGGCTCGCTCGCGTGTACCGGTAATACGTTCGGCGGCGAGCCGTCCGGACAGCAGAACGGTCGGTACTCCCACCCCCGGAACGGTTCCCGATCCGGCGAGAACGACGTTGTCGAAGCCGCGGGCGAGGTTCTTGCGTCGGAACGGCCCCGTCTGGGTGAAGGTGTGTGCCGCTGCGAACGGGCTACCCGCGGCCATGCCCTTCTCGAGCCAGGTCTGCGGGGTGTCGACGTGATCGATCTCGAACCCTTCGACCAGTCCCGTGTAGCCACGTTCTTGCAGCGTGAGGATGATTTCGCGCACGTAGGGCGGGCCGAGAGTCGACCAGTCGAGACTTGCACTGTCCAGATTCGGACACGGCGCGAGGACTGACAGCGGTTCACGGATTCGGCCGTCTCGCGAGAAGGCCAGGCTCGGATCGGTCTGTGCCGGTCGGGTGACGAGCAGTGACGGATCACTCATCAGTCGCCCGCGGCCGCGGCGTGCCGTGATCTCGGCGAAGGTACGCTTCCACGCCTCGCCGAAGTCGATCATGTGGTGTCGCTGCGCGGGCCATTCGTCGGCGACCGCGGAGGAAACAGTGCCGTGAATCACGACAGCGGACGGCGATGTACGCACCGGGCGCGGACGCAATCGCGTATGTGGGCGCAAGAGCGAGTCCGTGACGGCCATGTCGGGAGTGAGGACGGCGGCGTCACAGTCGAAGCGCTCGCCGTCGCGTGTGTGAACGGTGTGCACGCGCCGTCCGCTCACCTCGAGGCGTTCGACAGTGCGGCCGAGATGCAGAATTCCGCCGGCCTCGGTGAAGGCGTCGGCCATCGACTCGGCGATCGTGCGCATCCCGCCCTCGGGGAAGTAGACGCCGAGTGAGGTGTCCATGTGAGCGATCGCCCCGTACACCGCGAGGGCCCGAGACGGAGCAACGCCCGCATACAGCGCTTGGAAGGTGAAGATCCGCCGGAGGCGAGGGTCGCGGATCTTGCGATCCACCTGCCCGCCCAGTTTCCCGAATCCTCCCAGTGCGACGAGCCGGCTCAGATCTTTGACTGCGTCACGCGAATTGACCAGTCCGAGGGGAGAATCGAAGTCGGCGTCCATGAAGCGGTCGAATTCCGCGTCGAAGATCCGGTTCAGCCATCGCCGCAACGCACGGTATCGCTGCGCTTCTTCCGGCCCGCAGACACGGGAGACCTCGGCAGCCATGTCTTCTGGATCGGCGTGGACATCGAGAGCGGTGCCGTCTGCGAATCGCGCGTGGTACGTCGGATCGAGCTTGTGCACAACGAATTTGGGGTTTGTCGAGGCTGGGTCGGCACCGACGGCGGCAAGCGCGTCTTCGACGAGTTCGGGCATCGTGAGCACCGTTGCGCCGTTGTCGATGCTGTAGTCATTGCCCTGGTAGACACCGACTCGCCCACCGACCGAGCTGTTGCTCTCGAGAATCGTGACGTCGCGGCCGGCGCCACGCAGATACAACCCCGCAGACAGTCCGGCAAGTCCCGCGCCGACGATCACGACTCGATCGGTCGGTGAGCTGACGGTTCGAGTGCGGTGCACGTGTGCCACGGTCAGTAGCTTCGCTTCGTGGCCGCGATCGCCATGTCGGTCAGGCGAGCCTTGGACTCTGCCGTTGCCGTGCTCGAGTCGAGAGCGTTCGCAGCTGCCTCGACGAGGGTGTCGATCTGCGTTTCGACGTCGGTGACGGCGCCCAGATCGGTGATCACCTGGCGCAGAGTGTCGACCTCGGTGTCGGTCAGCTGGGTGCCGATTCCGTTGCGGAGCAGTTCTGCTGCCGCCGGATCTGCGGCGTCGGCGCGGGCAAGCGCCATCGCGAACAGGACAGTTCGCTTACCGGCGATGAGATCGTCGCCCGACGGTTTGCCCGTGACGGACGGATCTCCGAAGACACCGAGCAGGTCGTCGCGAAGTTGGAAGGCGATACCGATGTCCGTGCCGAAGGTCCGGTAGGCATCGACCAACTCGGCGTCCGCACCGAACAGCGCGGCGCCGAGGTGCAGTGGGCGTTCGATCGTGTACGCGGCGGTCTTGTAGCGGTTGACCCGCATGGCTGCCTCGACGGTCTCGTCGCCTCGGGCTTCATTGCTGATGTCGAGGAATTGGCCACCGAGCACCTCGGTGCGCATTGCCGACCAGACCGGGCTGACACGTGCGGCCGCCTCGGGGCTGATCCCGGATTCTCGGATCATGTCGTCCGCCCAGGCCAAGGCCAGGTCGCCGAGGAGAATGGCGACGGCCTCGCCGAAGTGCGCGGAGTCGCCGCTCCACTCCTCGCCTCGGTGCTGGTCCTCGAATTCGACGTGAACGGTCGGGAAGCCGCGCCTGGTCGTGGATGCGTCGATGATGTCGTCGTGGACGAGCGCGCAGGCCTGCACCAGTTCGAGGGCGGCGCACGCACGAATCACCGCGTCTGCGCCCTTACCGTTCGGGTCGCCTCCGGCGCCGAGCCATCCCGTCCAGGCGAACGACGGTCGGACGCGCTTTCCTCCGCGCAGGACGAAGGCCTCGAGGGTGCTGACGGCCTCCTCGTATCCACCGCCGATGTTCGAGACGAGTTCGCGGCGTGAAGCGAAGAAGTCGCGGAGCGCTGCTTCGAACAGACCTGGCAGTTCGAGTGAGGTCGGATGCGGTGCGGTGTTGGTCGAACTCTGTCCAACGCGCGCGGTTCCTGCGGACAGGGTGGCCTCCAAGATCGGTATGTTCTCGCGCCGGATGGTTACACGGAAGCGAGCTTGGGGCTCAGCTTAGTAGGGGTTGGAATCAACGGCGGGTCGGGCCGTGAACTGCGCGATCCTGACATTCGGGATACGCAGTACTGGGCGATGAGCTTGTTTGCAGCTGGAAAACATATGCTTGACCGGTGACATTCGATCCAGTCAGGGGCCGCTCCAGCGAGGGGTGGGCCACCCGAACACCGTCGATCGTCGATCGGATCGCTTCCTCGACAGGTAGCCGTATTCCGTTCTCGGTCGAGTTTTCGCCGCCGCGTGACGCGGACGCCGAAGCGCGCCTGTGGCGTGCGGTGCGTACCTTCGAGCGGCTCGGACCGGCGTTCGTCTCGATGACCTACGGCGCAGGTGGCTCGACGCGCGATCGTACGGTGCGTGTCACCGGCGAACTTGCCGAAGAGACGACCCTGCTGCCGGTTGCTCACCTGACTGCTGTCTCACACAGCACCGAAGAGCTTCGCGCCATGGTCGGTGCCTACGCCGATCGTGGGATCAGCAACATCCTCGTATTGCGCGGCGATCCGCCCGGCGATCCGCTCGGCGAGTGGAAGAAGCATCCCGAAGGCGTCGAGTACGCCGAGGAACTCGTGCGGATGGTCCGTGACCTGGGCGACTTCCACGTCGGCGTCGCATCGTTCCCCGAGGGGCACTACCGTGCTCCGGACTTGGCATACGACACGAAGTACCTGGTGTCGAAGTTGCGTGCCGGCGCCGAGTACTCGATCACACAGATGTTCTTCGACGTGGAGGACTACCTGCGTCTTCGTGACCGGGTGAGTGCGTACGACGCAGAACAGGGCGCCAAGCCGATCATCCCGGAGATCATGCCGGTGACGTCGCTACGCTCGGTGCGGCGCATGCTCGAGCTCTCGGGCTCGTCATTGCCCCCCGCTCTCGAGCGTCGATTCGACGCCGCGGCCGGAAGCGGTCCGGACGAGAACCGTGCAGCGGTCCGCGAACTCGGCATCGATTTGGCCACCGAGATGGGTGAGCGGTTGATCGCCGAAGGCGCTCCGTGCCTGCACTTCATCACGTTGAACTTCGCGCGCGCCACCAGTGAGGTCCTCGAGCGACTCGGTCTCACCCCCGACACCTCTGTCGGGACAGCACAAGCCGTCTGATCCCGGTTGCCCCGCTCGACACCAATCGAGGGGGGCAATCGCCAGGCGCTACTTCGTGGTGTTTTTCGGATTCTTGTTGTCAGCTTGCTTGCTGGCAGGTGATTTCGTGACAGGCGTCTTCATGACCGGTGCTTTCGCGGCGGGCGCGCGCTTGATCGGTGCTCGATTGCGCGCCATCCAGGCCATCGCACCGACGACAATCGCGACACCGAGCGCCAGCCCGGCCATGATTCCTGCCCACCCGGCGAAGCTTCGGGTGCTTGGGTCCGCGTAGTTGACCTCGGCGCGCATCGTGGACACCTCGCCGGCGGGCAAGGTCCACGACACCCGGGAATCGCCGTCTCGTGTTCCGTTGGTCGTGCCGACCCGTGCCGGGAAGGCGATGCTGACCTGGACGTCGGCGCCCTGAGTTGGAACCGTCTTCAGGTCTGCCTTGCCGTCGAGCGTGACGGTGTCCCCGGATCGCTTGAGGGTGATCTGGAACGACCCGGACCCCTCGGCGTACATGGAGCCCAGTTGGGCGACGTCACCGAAGGACAAGTCGCTGAAGAACGCCTGGCTGCCGACGTACCCGTCCTTCTTGTACTCCTGAACCCGTATCTTGTCCTCCAGCGACGAAGGTGGGGTCAGCTGCGGACCCTTGTCCGCCTCGTTCGCCGGAATAGCGGCAGCTACCACCTGTCCGGTCACACGATCGTTCGCGGACACTCCCATCGACACCTGCACGCGGATGCACCCGGCAAGCAAGGGAACAAGCATGAGGGCGAGCGCGGCAACCGTCAGGAAACGTTTCCGACTGGTCGGCTTGGCGGCGGGATCGGTGGACTGTTGCACAGTGGTCATCGTGCCAGCCGTGGCGTAGCCAGTCATCGAGGCGGGGGCGTGTCGGCGGGTGAAGTTCGGCGGGTGACCTTCACGACCTGCTCGAACGACGCATCCAACGACGAGTCGCGCCCCGGCGGCTGTCCGACAGTGCGATTCGAGCCGCACTGCGACCGCTGGCTCCGGACACACCGCCACCGGGATGAGTCGATGCTCCGGTCAGATACAACCCGTCTGCTCCCGGAACGCGATGGCCGGACAGTTCCGGAAGCGGTCGCCACAACATCATCTGATCGAGTGACATCTCGACGTGCATGACATTTCCGCCGATCATCCCCAATTCCGACTCGATGTCCCGGGGAGTCTGAATGAATCGGTCGAGGACGGAATCGGCGAACCCGGGTGCGAAAGCCTCCATCTCGCCGACGATCCGGTCGGCCTCCGCCTCGGCGACCGATGCCCAATCGCGATGTCCGCTGAGGCGATACGGCTGCCACTGCGACCACAGTGTCACCTGATGCCGCCCGGCCGGGGCGATCGTGGGATCGATTCCGCTGAAACTCATTCCGAGAACCGCAGGGCGAGGAGGAAGTTCCCCCGCCAGTGCTGCGCCGTGTGCAGTGCGCAAGTGTGCGCGATCGGAGACGAGTAATTGCAATCCCGAGGTACTTTCCCGTGTCGTGGCGTCGCCGCGGTACGACGGAAGCGCGGATGTCGCCAGTCGAAGTACCGCGCCGATGCCGGGGCCGACCCTGATTTTCCGCCGCCAGTGATCGAGCGTGGTTCGGTCGAAGCCCCCTCGGCCCAGGAGGTCGAGCGTGGTCAGGATGTGGCACCCGGCGATTACCTTGCGAGCGTGAACTTCTCGACCGCTCTCGGTTGTGGCGGTCCAGTGACTCGAGTTTCGACGGATCGACGTCACGCCGTCACCGAGCGCGACCGTGGCGCCGTCGACAGCCATCCGGGAGGCCAACGCAGCACTCAGTGCGCCGCTTCCACCGACTGCTCGCCCTGGCGGCAAGACGTGCATGAGGGCCGCGAAGCCGACCATCGGAGCGGTTCCCGGTTCCGACATCGCAGGCCCGGACTGGGCGCCGAACCACGCAAGCGCTGCTTTGAGTGCCTCACTGTCGAAATACTCGTCGAGCAGTGCGTCGCCAGGCGCGAGGAACTGCCGAGACAGTTCGCTGTTGCCGCGTGCGGTGGCGAGACCTCCGAACGCACCGATCAGGTTCGATCCGGTGGGCGGTGCGGAAAACGCTTTCATGACATGTCGACTGCGCTCCGACCAGACCGCGACGAATCGCCGGTAGGAGTCGGCGTCCTTTGTCCCGCATGCTCGTTCGATGGACCAGCAGGTTGCGTCGAGGTCGCGGTGAAACACGATGCCCGGCCCGTCGGTGCCCGGGGCGGGCGGCGCGAACGCCCACGGGTCACAGTCGATGTAGCGCAGTCCGTGCGCGCCGAGTCCGAGTTCCTCGATGATGCCGCTGTGTCGGATCATGAGGTGTGCCGACGACCCCCGGTCCACCTTGTATCCGGGAAATCGCTCGACGGTCGAGACGGCGCCGCCGAGAACCGTGTCCTTCTCCAGAACCTCGACCGACCAACCCTCGCGTGCGAGGTAGGCGGCCGATACGAGCGCGTTGTGTCCGGAGCCGACGACGACGGCGTCGAGAAGCGCGCTCACAGCGGCAGTCCACGGCCGAGGACTGCGAACGGCCGGTTGTCGCCGGCAAAACGAAATCTGCGGAGCACGTCACGAAAGCCGAGGCGACGGTACAGCCGCCAGGCTCGGTTGTCCTCGTCGTACACCTCGGGTGTCGACAACAGAACACTGCGTTCGGGTCGATCGACGAGGAGGTGACGCAAGAGCGATTCGCCCAACCGGTGACCTTGTCCGTTCGGATGCACGTGGAGTTCGGTGAGTTCGAAGTAGTCGCTCAGAATCGCGTCGATCTCGCTCTGGGGACGACCCGAGCGCCGAAGCCCGTGCAGTACCTGTTGATGCCACCACTGGTCCGGGCTCCCGCGATACCCGTAAGCGATCCCCACCAGCGGCAGATTTTCGTGTGACGGTTGCTGAGGAACCGCCAATGCGCCGACGGCCTTCCAGCCAGGCCGGTTCGCGTGCTCCTGCCACATCGGTGCGCGATGGAACTCGGTTCCTCGCGGATAGTCCATCGCGGTGACGTACACGGCCAGTGCCTCGTGGAGTCGACTCGCGAATTCTGCGCGATCGAGGTCGACCGTATGTGGTGTCCAGGCGATCTGCGGGTCGACCGGTCTCACCTCTTCTCTTGACGGCGTGTCGGTGGGTGCAGTTATATTGAATAGGTCGAACAGATGTTCGATGTGGGTGATCCGGAGATGCCCGAAGGGAAGCGGGCATCTCCGGCCCACCTGGTCTTGGATCCTCACGGTGCAGGAGGTGCCCCGATGTCCGAGCGTGTGAAGCCTGAACGTGTGAAGTGCCAACGAACTCTTCCTGCCGAGTTGTCGAGTCCGTCGGATGCCGCAATTTCTCGATTGCCGATGTCGGCGAGGCGGTCCTTCGGCGCGAGGGACGCCAGCGACCGCACTGCTCGAGTGGGAAAGTCCGGTGTGGCGTGGGGGCTGCTCCGGAAGGCGGATGCGCTTCTCGAGGAAGCGATTGGGGCGGGCGATCCTGCCGACCGGTTCCGGTGTGCCTACCTGGCGGCCCTACGTGGTGCCGGGGCAGTGTTGGCCGCAGCTCCTGCCGGTGCCGGCTCGAGGCGCAAGCGAAGCGGAAACGCGTGGGTTCTGATGGACGCCGCAGCGCCCGCGTTCGGAGCGTGGTCGAAGTTCTTCGCAGGGTGGTCCTCTACGCGTGCGGCCGTGGAAACCGGCGTGTCGATCGTGATCACGGACTCCGATTCCGACGCATTCTTCGCCGAGGTCGGCCGTTTTCTCACGGCGGTCGAAGATTTCATCGGTCAGGACGCGTCCGAGCATTTGCGAGCGTCGTGAACAAATGGTCCGTGTCGGCAGTTGTTTCCGGGGAATTTCCTGGTCCGCACAGGCAAATGGAGCCGAATCGGGGCCCTTCGGCACGAATACGTACGCTTGTGGCGGAACTCGTACCCGGAGTTGGTGGTCCGAGACCTAAACTGCTCGTATTATGAAAACAGGTAATCGTCCAACTTGATTACCCGCCGCCTCACACCGTGGGGTGGTTGCCAAACTTCCAGTGCCGGGGGAGGTACCGTGCCACTCTCCGAGCACGAGCAGCGCATGCTCGATCAGATCGAGAGCGCTCTCTATGCCGAAGACCCCAAGTTCGCCTCCAATGTGAGGGGCGGCCGTATGCGGGCGCCGTCGAGTAGACGGCGGTTCCAAGCAGCGGCTCTATTCGTGCTGGGTCTGGTCCTGCTGATCGCGGGGGTTGCACTCCCGCTCAAGCCGGGCGGTTTTCCGATCATCAGCCTGTTCGGTTTCTTGTTCATGTTCGGCGCAGGGGTGTTGTTCCTCTGGGGTGGTGGACGTAAGTCTGCGCCGGCCGCCGACTCCGCTTCCGAAGGTGGCAATCATCCCTCCGGTCCGCCGGGTAGGGGTAGTGCCGGCGGATCCGGGCGGGGACGCGGCCGGAAGTCCGGCGGTGGATTCTCGTCGCGGATGGAAGATCGATTCAAACGCAGGTTCGAGCAGGACTAGCTCTCCCGCCCTTCTTCGGGCGTACTTCGAGAGTGATGCAGTTCGGACGTGACGCCCTCTTCAGGGCACGGACGACCACACGTGTGGCGGTCGGCAACCAAGGTTGCCGACCGCCACACGCCGTTGCTGTGGGTGTTGTACGTGTGCGCCGGCAATCCATCGAGTGAATCAGTGACGTGCGAGCGAATCACTCGCCACTCCCTGCTGCCTCAGGGCATGCCCGCGGGCTTCCTCCACTTCGCTCCACTCGGCCCTCCACTTTCCTCCACCCTGGTCGAACTGCAACGCACGACCAGACCTCGTCCCGCTCACGTCTATTCGAAAACCGCGCTTGTACTGCGATTTTGTGTGGGGGAGCAACAGATCGTGGCGTAAAGGGTCGATCTGACGGCGGTGTGGGCCGGGACACGGTTACAAATTTCCCCCACGTCTCCCCACCTACGCTGACCTGCTATTTATCAGCAAATGATGCTGAATAGGGACCATGTGCTCCTTGTTTGTGGGGGAAAGTGGGGTACTGTGGGTTCGGGCGGAGAGCTGAAGCACGATCCGCTCGATAGGGAGGGTTTCAGCGCAAGCTCGCAGGAGGTGTCGAGTGTTCCTCGGTACCTTCACGCCGAAGCTCGACGACAAAGGTCGGCTCACGTTGCCGGCAAAGTTCCGAGACGAACTGGCAGGAGGATTGATGATCACCAAGAGTCAGGATCACAGCCTCGCCATCTACCCCCGGGACGAGTTCGTCAAGCTTGCTCGAAAGGCAGCGGCAGCTCCACGCAATGATCCGGCAGCTCGGGCGTATGTCCGTGCTCTGGCCGCCGGCACAGATGAACAGCACGCCGATGCCCAGGGGCGAATCACCCTCTCGGCTGATCATCGGCGTTACGCAAACCTGTCCAAGGAATGCGTAGTGACCGGCTCCGTCGATTACCTCGAGATCTGGGATCTAGCAGCCTGGGAGAGGTATCTCGGAGACAACGAAGAGGACTATTCGCAGGCAACAGGCGAATCTCTCAGCGAGATCGTCTAGGCGAAGAGCCCCCGGCGAATGCCGCGAGGCCTCTGCCCGGAAAGACCCTGACGCACTTCCCCAGCGCCAGGTTCTCCTTCGGGCAGGGACCTCGAAGCATTCGCCTTCTCGAACAGTCATCGCCTTCTCGGAAAGTCAGCACCTTTTCGAAAAGTCATCGGAAATCATGAAAGTAGGAGCCGGAGCAATCATGGTGGATCACGAGGTGAACGAACCCTCGGATGCCGATGGCTTCGCGCACGTCCCTGTACTTCTGCACCGCGCCGACGATCTTCTCGGCCCTGCCATCACCGCCGTCGGTGACGGTGGAGCGGGCGCATACATGATCGATGCGACGTTGGGGCTCGGTGGCCACTCCGAATTCTTCCTGGGCAAGTACCCGGGCCTTCACCTCATCGGTCTCGATCGCGACACCAACGCACTCCGGATCGCTTCCGAGCGTCTGGCGCCATTCGCGGACCGAACGACGTTCGTGCACACCACGTACGACGGGATCGAGGACGCGCTCGAACAGGCAGGTCTGCCGTCGACGGAGTCGGTTCACGCGATCCTTTTCGATCTGGGTGTGTCGTCGATGCAGTTGGACGAAGCCGACCGAGGTTTTGCGTACTCGATCGACGCTCCTCTCGACATGCGGATGGATCAGACGGTCGGGCTGACCGCGGCAGAGGTCCTGAACACCTACAGTCACGGCGACCTTGCTCGCATTCTGAGCACGTACGGCGAAGAACGGTTCGCGGGAAAGATTGCGTCCGAGATCCTTCGGCAGCGTGAGCGTGAACCCTTCACCACCAGTGCAGCTCTGGTCGAATTGCTGTACCGAACAATCCCGGCAGCCACGCGGCGTACGGGGGGACACCCGGCCAAGCGCACCTTCCAAGCGCTGCGGATCGAAGTCAATGCCGAGTTGGATTCGCTTCGTGCAGCCGTTCCTGCCGGGCTCGACGCACTGGCAGTCGGTGGGCGAGTGGTGTTCATGTCCTACCAGTCGCTCGAGGATCGAGTTGTGAAGGCGGAGTTGGTTCCCCGCTCGAAGTCCACCAGTCCTGAAGGACTACCGGTCGAGTTGCCGGGTATGGGACCGGAGTTCCGCATTCTCACCCGTGGCGCAGAACGTGCGTCAGAGCAGGAAATCGAAGAGAACCCACGATCAGCTCCGGTGCGTTTGCGTGCCGCAGAACGCATTTCCAGGAGGCGGGCATGAGTCGTCAGGGCAAATCCGGTGCAGCGCAACGTGCATACGACAAGCGCACCGCACGGGCGGCAGGCCGGACCGGAACTGTCGCTGCTGCCGGCCCGTCTATCTCTCCTCGGGCGATGCTCAAGGGGAGAGTGCCGTTCGTGGCCTCCGTCATCGGACTTCTGTCCATCGGTCTCGCGGTGACTCTGCTGCTGACCACTCGCGCTGCCGAGGATTCGTACCAACTCAGTGATGCACGTGCATACAACCAGTCTTTGGTCGAGCAGAAAGCAGCGCTCGAACGTGACTTCCAGTCGCGTAACTCGGCTCCGGAGTTGGCAAATCAGGCAAGCGCTCTCGGCATGGTCCCCGCCAAGGACCCTGCACGACTGGTAGTTCATCCGGACGGTTCGGTCGAGATCGTCGGAACGCCGACTCCCGCGACTGCCGGAGCTATGCCTCCGCTCGATGCGCCCGCATCGGTGCCCGCACCGACTGCGACACCCCCGCGCACCACAACGCCGGTTGCTCCCGGAGCCACGCCGAGCGTTCCGAATAACACGCGAAACCTCGCGCAGAGTGAACAATTGGTTCCTGTGATCCCCACGACGACAGCACCCGCCACCACGACGGCGGTGCCTGCTCCGCCTGAGGAACGTCGGTGAGTCAGAACTCCCGTAACAACCCCGGTCGGCGTCCGCGCCGCTCGGCCACCGCCTCATTTCCGTTTCGTCAGCGAGTCGGTCGTATCACCATGTGTGGTGCGCTCGCCGTTGCGGCATTGCAGCTCTTGTGGATTCAGGGAATCGACGCGCCGAGTCTGGCTGCGGAATCTGCCAATCAACGAACCACGACCCAGGTCGATCCGGCTGTACGTGGCTCGATAACCGATCGCAACGGAAACCCCCTCGCCTTCACCATGGAAGCCAAGGCGCTGACTTTCCAGCCGGTGCGGGTACGCAAGGAACTCGAGGAAGCGCGCGCCAAGAGCATCGAGCAGGGCGCCGAGGGTGACAAGCAGGCGCCGGAAGTGAGCGATCGCCTCGCCGAGATCGCCGCCGGAATCCACGCCAAGCTCGGCGATACCGTTCCGGAAAAAGATCTGCTTCAGAAGATGAACAGCAACGAGACTTTCACGTACCTCGCGCGCAGCGTGGATCCGGCGGTTGCTGCCGAGATCTCGGACAAGTTCCGGGAGGTCGGCCTCGAGCGTCAGGACATCCGCGAGTACCCCGGTGGCTCTCTGGCCGCGAATCTCGTCGGCGCGACCGGCTGGGACGGGCACGGTTTGCTCGGTCTCGAAGATTCGATGGACTCCACGCTCGCCGGAACCGATGGATCCGAAACGTACGACCGCGGTTCCGACGGCGCTGTGATCCCCGGTAGCTGGCGTGACAAGCAACCGGCAGTCAACGGTTCGGGTGTCGAGCTGACCATCGATTCGGACCTCCAGTTCTACGTTCAGCAGCAGGTCCAGATCGCCAAGGACAAGTCGGGCGCAAAGAACGCTTCGGTTGTGGTCATGGACTCCAAGACAGGACAGGTGTTGGCCATGTCCAACGACAGCACCTTCAACCCCGCAATCGGCATCGACAAGAACGCGCCGACAGCCGAAATGGGCAATCCGTCGGTCAGTACGCCGTTCGAGCCCGGATCGGTGAACAAGATCGTCACCGCAGCAGCGGCCATCGAGGACGGTAAGACAACTCCGGACGAAGTTCTGCAGGTCCCGGGCAGCATCACGATGTCCGGTGCCACAGTCAAGGACGCGTGGGATCACGGTGTGGCCCCGTACACCTCTACCGGTGTGTTCGGAAAGTCCTCGAACGTCGGCACCTTGATGCTCGCTCAGCGAGTGGGCGAGGATCGCTACGCAGACATGCTGAACAGGTTCGGCCTCGGACAACGCACCGACGTCGGACTTCCCGGCGAGAGCGCGGGCAGCGTTCCGAGTCGCGACCAGTGGTCCGGCGGAACCTTCGCGAACCTGCCGATCGGGCAGGGTCTCTCGATGACAACCCTGCAGATGACCGGGATGTACCAGGCCATTGCCAACGACGGCGTGCGAATTCCTCCGCGGATCGTGAAGTCGACTGTCGACTCTTCCGGCACGCGGACCGAGACGCCGCAGCCCGAGGGCGTCGAGGTGGTCAGCGCCCAGACAGCGGCGACCGTTCGGGACATGTTCCGGTCGGTCACTCAGGAAGACACCGGCAACCAACGAGGAACCGGTGTTGCCGCGGGCGTCGAGGGATACCAGGTCAGTGGAAAGACCGGGACCGCGCAGCAGGTGGATCCCGCGTGCAAGTGCTACTCCAACTCCAACTACTGGATCACCTTCGCGGGAATCGCGCCTGCGGACAATCCTCGATTCGTGATCGGAATCATGCTCGACGCACCGGTTCGCGGCGTGGACGGCGGCGGCGGTCAGTCGGCGGCACCGTTGTTCCACAACATCGCGTCGTGGATGCTCCAGCGTGACAGTGTCCCGATGTCGCCGGACCCCGGTCGCAAGTTGGTGTTGCAGGCGGACTGATTGCGGTGTGTCGGTTTCGACACGGTCTTCGGGTGAATCCCGGACACGGTAATCTCAAACGTCGCAGTAACCTCATTCATCGCAGTGCGCCGAACTTTGCTTGCGTTGCGACCGCCATAGACAACGACCGCCATAGACAACGACCGCGATAGAACAACGACAATTGCCAGGAGTCGAGTGACAGTGCCGAATCGTTTGCAATCGTCGAACTCGGACGGCGCTCCCGGGACGCGTCCGACACAACCGGTTGCTACCGCGATCACGGCGCTCTCCGAACTGTCCGGGGCTCGCCTCGAATGGGTGGGGCAACCGGGATCACAGTCCTCGGAGGTCGTCGTCAAGGGCGTCGACCTGCGTGCGCAGGGAATCGTGACCGATGACCTCTTCGCCGCTCTGCCCGGTGCACGGACCCATGGCGCTCAGTTCGCCGTCGACGCTCTGGGGCGCGGTGCGACCGCGATCTTGACCGACGAGGCCGGCCTCGAACTGATCGAGGCCGCGGACAAGGCGCCTGACCGGTCCGTCCCAGTTCTCGTTCATCCGAACCCGCGGGATGTGCTCGGTGAGATCTCCGCGGAAATCTACGGCCGGCCCTCGGAGAAGATGCAGGTCGTCGGCATTACCGGTACATCAGGCAAGACCACGACGTCGTACTTGCTCGAAGCTGCGATTGCCGGAGCCGGCCGCAAGCCCGGCCTGGTCGGGACCATCGAGACTCGAATCGACGGCCGCCGGGTGCCCAGCGCTCTGACCACGCCGGAAGCTCCGCAACTGCATGCTCTGTTCGCCGTGATGGCAGAGCAGGGGATCGATACCGTCGTCATGGAGGTCTCCAGTCACGCTCTTGCTCTCGGACGCGTCGACGGCATCCGCTTCGACATCGGCGCGTTCACCAATCTTTCGCAGGACCACCTGGATTTCCATCGGGACTTCGAGGAGTACTTCCAGGCCAAGGCTCGGTTGTTCGATCCTGAGTCGACGGTGCGAGCCGAGCATGCCGTCGTCTGCGTCGACGACGTGTGGGGTCGACGGATGGCCGAGTTGGCCGCGACCGACGAGAGCGACGCGGTGACCACGGTCTCGACCTCGACGGCCGAGGCCGAGTGGACGGTCGGCGCAGTCGAGGTTGCCGAGGACGGCTCGCAGACCTTCGAGTTGGTCGGGCCGGACGGACAGTCGTGGCCAGTCTCACTTCGTCTCCCCGGGCGATACAACGTGGCCAACGCTGCGCTGGCGTTGACCGTCAGTTTTGCTGCGGGACTCGACCCGGACGCGGCTGTTCGAGCGCTCGGGACCGTGGACGTCCCGGGGCGAGTTCAGCGGATCGACCGGGGGCAGAGCTTTCTCGCCGTGGTCGACTACGCCCACAAGCCGGCAGCGCTCGAAGCCGTGATCGCCACGCTGCGCAACCAGGTTCCCGGCCGAGTGGCCGTGGTGGTCGGTGCGGGCGGTGACCGCGACGCCGGCAAACGGGCACTCATGGGTGAAGCGGGTGCGCGAGGCGCAGACCTGCTGATCGTCACCGACGACAACCCACGCACCGAGGATCCGGCGAAGATTCGCGCTTCGGTGATGCAAGGCGCCATGGACGTGCCCGAATCCGAACGCGGCGAGGTTCGCGAAGTGGGGGACCGGGCCGCCGCGATCGAGCAAGCAGTCCGGTGGGCACAGCCAGGAGATGTCGTCCTGGTGGCAGGCAAAGGCCACGAAGTAGGTCAAGAAATCGACGGGGTCAAACACCCGTTTGACGACCGCGAGGTGTTGGGCGAAATGATCGGCCGATTCGCGATCAACACAGCACATGGAGGCAAGCAATGATCCCGATGACGCTCTCTCGGATCGCCGAGATCGTCGGAGGAACCCTGCACGACGTCGACGATTCGTCGACGCAGGTGACTGGAACCGTCGAATTCGATTCGCGCAAAGTATCTCCAGGTGGGCTCTTCCTCGCCCTACCCGGAGCGCGTGTCGACGGTCATGATCACGCGGAAGCGGCGGTGGCAGCGGGCGCTGTGGCGGTGCTCGCGGCGCGGCCGGTCGGAGTTCCGGCAATTGTCGTTCCATCGGTGCCGAACGACGGTCCCAGTGCAGTGATGCTGCTCGAACACGACACCGACGGGTCCGGAGCCGCGGTCCTGCATGCCCTCGGCCTTCTGGCCCGAGCAGTCGTCGACGAACTGGCAACTGATGGCACACCGGCCGATGGTGGACTGACGCTGGTCGGTGTCACTGGTTCTGCCGGCAAGACCTCGACCAAGGATCTGATAGCAGCGCTGCTGCGCGAGTGCGGCGAGGTGGTTGCGCCCCCCGGGTCGTTCAACAACGAATTGGGTCTGCCGTGGACAGTGCTCCGCGCCGACGAGAAGACCCGCTTCCTCGTTCTCGAGATGTCGGCCCGTGGGGTCGGTCATGTCGGCGAACTGACGAAGATCGCGCCGCCGAAGATCGGCGTAGTTCTCAATGTGGGCACTGCCCATCTCGGTGAGTTCGGTTCGCGTGAAGCGATCGCGGTCGCCAAAGGTGAACTGGTGGAAGCACTCCCGTCGGCAGCCGACGGCGGAGTTGCGGTCCTCAACGCCGACGACCGCATGGTCGCCGCAATGGCGAGTCGAACCAAGGCCCGGATCGTATTCGTCGGCCAGTCGGAAGACTGCGACGTTCGGGCGACCGACGTGGTTGTCGACGACCAGGCCAGGGCTTCCTTCACACTGAACTGTTCACAGGGTTCTGCACGTATTCGCCTGGCCGTTCACGGCGAACACCACGTGAGCAACGCCCTGGCCGCGGCGGCCGTCGCACTCGAGAACGGCCTCGCGGTTACAGACATCGCACGTGTCCTCGAGGGCACGAAGGCAGCGTCCGCGAGGCGGATGGAAGTCACCGAGCGCGCCGACGGCGTCACCGTCGTCAACGACAGTTACAACGCCAATCCCGATTCCATGCGCGCTGCGCTCAAAGCGTTGGTGTCCATGGCGCGATCGGATCGGCACTTCGGTCGCCGTAGCTGGGCTGTGCTCGGAGAGATGGGTGAGCTCGGACCGGAATCAGTTGTCGAGCACGACGCGATCGGTCGCCTGGCCGTCAGACTCGATGTCAGCAAGTTGATCGTCGTCGGGACGGGCCGCACCTCGCGTGCAATGCATCAAGGAGCAGTGATGGAGGGGTCGTGGGGTGACGAGTCCGTCGTCGTGCCCGACGCAGCTGCGGCAATCGCCATTCTCGAAGCGGAACTCGAACCGGGCGATCTCGTCCTGGTGAAGGCGTCCAAGTCGGTGGAACTGTGGACGGTCGCCGAAGCGATACTGGCTGCAACGCCCAACACCGACAGCGAGAACACCGACAGCGAGAACACCGATGGCGAGAACGGCGGGGATTCGCAGTGATCCAGATTCTTCTCGCCGCAGGCATCGCGCTGGCGGTCTCCATCATGCTCACGCCGATCCTGATCAAGGCGTTCTCGAAACAAGGTTTCGGGCAGGAGATCCGAACCGAAGGTCCAGCCAGTCACCAGGCCAAGCGCGGCACTCCCACGATGGGCGGCGTCGCGATCCTGACCGGAATCTGGGCCGGCTATCTCGGCTCACACCTCATCGGTCTCGGCATGGACAACGCGGAGGGACCGTCGGCGTCCGGCCTACTCGTTCTCGGTCTGACCACCGCGCTCGGTGGAGTCGGTTTCCTCGACGACTTCATCAAGATCCGCAAGCAGCGCAATCTGGGACTGAACAAGACAGCGAAGCTGGTCGGCCAGTTCGTCGCTGCCATTGCCTTCGGAATTTTGGCCCTTCAGTTCCGCGGTGACGACGGGCTGACTCCGGGCAGTGTTCATCTGTCGTACGTCCGCGACATCGCCACCGTCTCACTCGGTTCCGTGGTCTTCATCGCCTTCTGCTACCTACTGGTAAGCGCCTGGTCCAATGCCGTCAACCTGACCGACGGCCTCGACGGATTGGCCGCCGGAGCGATGAGTTTCGTTCTCGGCGCCTACGTCATCATCACGTTCTGGCAGTTCCGCTACTCGTGCGAGACGAATCCCGGTAAGGGTTGCTACGACGTCCGAGACCCGCTCGACCTCGCGGTGCTCTGCGCGGCAGGCGCCGGCGCGTGCATCGGTTTCCTCTGGTGGAATGCCGCACCCGCCAAGATCTTCATGGGCGACACCGGTTCACTTGCCCTCGGCGGCATGCTCGCCGGATTGTCGATCACCACCAGCACGGAACTGTTGATGGTGGTCATCGGTGCACTGTTCGTCGCGGAGGCCGCGTCGGTGGTGATCCAGGTAGCGGTGTTCCGGTCCAGCCGACGGCGGGTGTTCCGAATGGCGCCGTTCCATCACCACTTCGAACTCGCCGGGTGGGCTGAAACCACGGTGATCATCAGATTCTGGTTGTTGGCGGCTATTGCGTCGGCTATCGGATTGGCACTCTTCTACAGCGAATACCTCGCAGCGCTCGGAGGCTGAAAACCATGACCAGCTCAGCGGATTCCGAGAACGACCTGTCCTGGCTCCGCGGTACGCGAGTGCTGGTCGCCGGTGGGCGGGTGTCCGGTCAAGCGACCATCGAACCTCTCGTCGCCCTCGGTGCTGTCGTGACGGTTGCCGATTCGACCTTGGACTTCGCGGAGCGCTGCGCGGAGCTCGGCGCGGACATGGTGACCACCACCTCGATCGAGGATGCCCCGGATTCGATCACCGAGTACGGGCTCGTAGTCACCAGTCCGGGCTTTCGGCCGGATGCACCGATCCTTGCAGCCGCCGCCGGTCACGGGATTCCCATCTGGGGAGACGTCGAGTTTTCCTGGCGCGTCGACCACAGCGGGCACTTCGGCACACCCCGTAAATGGCTCGTCGTGACGGGGACGAACGGAAAGACCACGACGACGTCGATGCTGGCCTCGATTCTCGACGCCGCTGGAGTTGTCGGCCGAGCCTGCGGAAACATCGGGCTACCGATACTCGACGCACTCGCCGAGACGTCGCCGCGCGTGGAGTACCTCGCTGTCGAACTGTCGTCCTTCCAATTGCACTGGGCGCCTTCGGTGCGTCCGGATGCCGGCGTGGTCCTCAACGTCGCCGAGGATCACCTCGACTGGCACGGCGGAATGAGCGCGTACGCCGAGGCCAAGTCACGGGCGCTGAGCGGAAAGGTCGCGGTGGTCGGCCTCGATGACGCGATCGCTTCCGAACTGGGAACTCGCGCAACTGCAGACATTGTCACCGGGTTCAGATTGGGTGAACCGGGCGAAGGAGAACTGGGTGTCGAAGCGGGACACCTCGTGGACAACGCATTCGGCGATCACGTCCGCTTGGCCGAAGCAGCGTCGATAGATCCCGCCGGCCCGGCAGGCGTCATGGACGCGCTGGCCGCCGCCGCCTTGGCGCGGGCACTCGGATTCGAGGCAGACGTCGTCGAACGCGGTCTGGCCGCACACAAGGTCGGCCCACACCGAGGGGCGCTGGTCGGCCGTGTCGGGTCCGTTGTGTACATCGACGACTCCAAGGCCACCAATCCGCACGCAGCCAGACCGTCGATACTCGCGCACGATCGCGTCGTCTGGGTTGCAGGCGGTCTGCTCAAGGGAGCCAGCGTCGACCAATTGGTGAGCGAAGTCGGCCCTCGACTCTCCGGCGCTGTCCTTCTCGGGCGTGACGCTGGTGTGATCGAGGACGCGCTCGCGCGACACGCACCCGATGTTCCCGTGGTGCACGTGATGTCGGGGGACGATGCAGTGGTGAGCGAAAACAGCAGCAACTCGACTCTCACCATCCGGCTGCCGTCGGGTGCCGACGCGGATGCCGTCATGGCCGCAGTGGTAGTCGAAGCTGCCGAGTTGGCGTCCCCCGGTGATGCAGTTGTACTCGCCCCGGCCGCCGCGTCCTTGGACATGTTCGCCAGCTACGGACATCGTGGTGACAGCTTCGCCGCCGCCGTCGCCGCATTACCCGATCCGTTCACGGATTCGCCTGGCCAAGCCGGGAACTTGCGATGACCAAGGGTCCCAAGACCCGAATCGGTGCCTGGTTGGCGCGGCCGTTGGCGTCGTTCCACCTGGTGGTGACGATTGCCACGATGTTGACTGTCTTGGGGCTCGTGATGGTTCTGTCGGCGTCGAGCGTCGAGCAGTACGTGTCCGGTGGCTCGGCGTATTCGTTGTTCACCCAGCAGTTGATCTTCGCGATTCTCGGAGCTGTGCTCTTCTACGTCGCGCTCCGGATCCCGGCGAGAGTGCTCCGGCAGTATTCGTTTCCGCTGTTCGTCGTCGTGCTGATCATGCTGGTACTCGTCCTGATTCCGGGAATCGGCACAGAAGCGCAGGGCGCGCGTCGCTGGTTCAACGTCGGCGGGTTCTCGGTGCAGCCCTCGGAAATCATGAAGGTCGCCTTGGCGATCTGGGGCGCGCATCTGTTGGCCTCGAGGCGTCCGGACGACCGATCCGTGAAGTCGATCCTGATTCCGCTCGTGCCCGCAGCAATGCTGGTCTTCGCCTTGGTCGTCGCGCAGCCGAACCTCAGTACGACCATCGCATTGGGAATCATCGTCGGGGCCCTGCTGTGGTTCGGTGGGCTGCCACTGAAGCTCTTCGGCTCGATCGCGGTGACGGGCGTCGTCGTGGCGGGCGTGCTGGCGATGACGGCCGGTTATCGTTCCGATCGAGTTCAAGCCTTCTTCAACAAGAGCGACGACCTGCAGGGCAACAACTATCAGGCCAAGCAGGCTTTGTATTCGCTCGCCGACGGGGGCGTTTTCGGACGCGGACTCGGTCAGAGCGTCGCCAAGTGGAACTACCTACCCAACGCGCACAACGACTTCATCTTCGCGATCATCGGCGAAGAGTTGGGATTTGTCGGCTGCGCAGTGGTGATCGGTTTGTTCGCTGTATTCGTCTACACGGGATTGCGGATCGCAGCCCGCAGCATCGATCCGTTCTGGCGGCTCCTGTCGGCCACTGCAACTACCTGGATCGTCGGCCAGGCAATGATCAACATCGGTTACGTCATCGGACTGCTGCCGGTGACCGGACTCCAGTTGCCCCTGGTCTCCGCCGGCGGTTCGTCCTTGGCGATCACATTGTTCATGTTCGGTGTCATCGCCAATGCAGCGCGCCACGAGCCCGAAGCAGTTGCCGCTCTGAACTCCGGGCAGGACGGCAAGATCTCGAAGTTGCTCAGACTGCCGAAGCCCGTGCTGTACCACCCGCCGTCAGGGGGCCGGCCGATCCGTCGACCGAAGCCCGCACGGCAGATCGAACCGGCACGCGGACGCGACGGCCGGCGCGCGATCGAGACGGGCGATCGACGCAAGCGGGCAGATCAAGGTGCTCGCCCTTCCTCGGATTCCAACCGAGGTGCGGCCGCTGGGTCACGGAAGCGCACCGCGGGAGGGCAGAATGGTCAGCGTCGGCAGGCGCCGACACGTAGGGCACAAGATCCACGAGAAGTTCGAGAGCGAGGAATTCGTAGGTGAGCGGCAACAAATCGGCTCTGTCGGTAGTGGTGGCAGGGGGAGGCACGGCTGGTCACATCGAACCCGCACTTGCTGTCGCGGACGCGGTCAAGGCCGCTGCGCCCGACACCAGAATCACTGCGCTCGGGACGGCGCGTGGTCTCGAAACCACCTTGGTGCCGGCTCGCGGGTACACGCTCGAGCTCATTCCCCCGGTTCCGCTTCCTCGTAAGCCCACGATGGATCTCGTCAAACTGCCGACACGCATCCTCGCCTCGGTGCGCAAGACCCGTGAGGTACTCGATTCCGTCGACGCCGACGTGATCGTCGGTTTCGGTGGTTACGTCGCGCTTCCGGCGTATCTTGCCGCACGTGGCGGTGTTCTTCGGCGCCGCCGCAAGATTCCGATCGTCATCCACGAGGCGAACGCCAGTGCCGGCATCGCGAACAAGATCGGTGCTCGCCTGGCGACGCGGGTGCTTGCTGCTGTTCCGGGTTCCGGAGTGAAGAACCGCGGCGATCAGGACGCCGAGATCGTCGGCATCCCGGTTCGCGCGTCGATCGCCAATTTCGATCGAGCTGGACTCCGCTCGCAAGCTCGCGAGTACTTCGGACTACCTCAGGACGGTCCCGTTCTGCTCGTCTTCGGCGGATCGCAAGGCGCGAAGTCGCTCAACGACGCGGTGTCCGGAGCAGCGGAAGAACTGGCGAAGGCCGGGATCTCGGTCCTTCACGCACACGGACCCAAGAACTCCCTCGAAGTCACGCAGTACTCGGAGACGGCACCGTATGTGGCTGTTCCTTATCTTTCGCGGATGGATCTCGCGTATGCCGCAGCCGACGCGACTATCTGTCGTTCGGGCGCGATGACGGTCGCCGAGGTCTCGGCGGTCGGGCTTCCGGCCGTCTACGTTCCGTTGCCGCACGGCAATGGTGAGCAGGAACTCAACGCGAAACCCGTTGTCGCAGCGGGCGGTGCGATCATCGTCTCCGACAACGAGCTCACGCCGACGTTCGTCGCCGGTACCGTCGTCCCGATGCTGAGCGACAGCGCGCGCCTCGACAAGATGAGCAGTGGCGCTGCCAACGTCGGGCACCGCACCGCGGCAACCGAGATCGCACGGATCGTGCTCGACATCGCGGCAAAGGAAAACGCCGTCCAGGAAAACGCAAGGGGAAACCGATGACCGCGCTGCCCGCCCACCTCGAGCGAGTACACATGGTCGGAATCGGCGGTGCCGGTATGTCCGGCATCGCTCGAATTCTGCTTTCCCGCGGGGGCCTCGTCTCGGGTTCGGACGCCAAGGAGAGCCGAGGAGTCCTGGCGCTCCGTGCACGCGGGGCGCAGGTCCGCATCGGCCACGACGCCGATGCTCTCGACCTGCTGCCGGGTGGTCCGACCGTCGTCGTCACGACGCACGCGGCTATCCCGAAGGACAACCCGGAACTCGTCGAGGCCGCTCGCCGCGGAATCCCGGTGATTCTTCGTCCGGCTGTCCTTGCATCACTGATGCAGGGCAATCGCACGTTCCTGGTTTCGGGTACACACGGCAAGACGTCGACAACGTCGATGCTCGTGGTCGCCCTGCAGCACTGTGGTTTCGACCCTTCGTTCGCCGTTGGCGGCGAACTCAACGAAGCGGGAACGAATGCCCATCACGGCAGCGGTGACGTCTTTGTCGCGGAGGCGGACGAGAGTGACGGGTCGCTGTTGCAGTACGACCCCAACGTGATCGTCGTGACCAACATCGAGGCCGATCACCTCGACTATTTCGGGAGTGTCGAAGCGTATGTGAAGGTGTTCGACGATTTTGTCGACAAGTTGCGTCCGGGTGGGCTCTTGATTGCTTGCCTCGACGACCCGGGATCGGCGGATCTCGCGAAGCGAATCGTGGCCTCGGGCCGTTCGGACATCCGGGTACTCGGTTACGGATCGGCAGACGCGCAGGAAGTGGAGGCGGGCACCGCCTTCGAGCCTGTCGACGGTGTCGAGGTCGGAGTCCGACTACTGGGCTTCCATGCGCACGATGTCGGGGGAGTCCTGCAGTTCCACCTGGCGGGCGAGAGCGCCGCGCGAACCGTGCGGATGGCAGTGCCGGGTCGTCACATGGCGCTCAACGCACTTGCGGCTCTACTGGCTGCCCGTGACGCCGGCGCCGAGACGGAGGAGATCGTCGAGGGGCTCGCCGGATTCGGTGGCGTACACCGCCGGTTCCAGTTCACCGGCCGCGAGCGTGGTGTCCGGGTGTTCGACGACTACGCCCACCATCCGACCGAAGTTCGTGCGGTTCTCGGCGCGGCGGCGGATCTGGTTCGACCGGAGGACGATTCGTCGTCGACCAATTCGGCAGCCGGACGCGTGATCGTGGTCTTCCAACCTCATCTCTATTCACGCACCGCCGCGTTTGCCGAGGAGTTCGCGCAGGCGCTGGACTTGGCCGACGAGGTTGTCGTTCTCGATGTCTACGGCGCTCGCGAAGCGCCGATGCCGGGCGTCAGTGGTGCGCTGGTCGCTCAGTCGGTCACGAAACCTGTTCACTATCAACCGGATCTGTCACAGGCGCCGAAGCAGGTGGCGGCGTTGGCTCACCCCGGCGACATCGTCATCACGATGGGTGCCGGTGACGTGACCATGCTCGGCAAACAGATCCTCGATGCTTTGCGTTCGGCGCCGCATCCCGCGCCGCGATGACACCCGACGCACGAAGTCGGCGCGGGCGTCGAGATCCTCGAGCCAGACAAGCCACCAGTACGCGTCGGCGCAGTACTCGCACCGAATCGCGATACTCGACGCGGTCGACGGAGCCGGCTCCCGAACCCACACCGACTCGTAAGTGGTTCAAGCGACCGCTGATCGTGGCACCGCTGGCAATCGTGCTGGTGGTGGGAATTGCGTTGACGGCTTGGTTGTCTCCGGTGCTCTCGGTCCGGGGCACCGAAATTCTCGGTGCGACGACCGTCAGTGAGGAACAGATCCTTTCGCTCCTGGCCGTACCGACCGGTCAGCCGTTGATGCGGGTAGACACCGGCGCCGCCGCCGCACGTGTGGCGACGATTCCGAAGGTGGCCTCGGCTCGTGTGCAGCGGATGTATCCGTCGACTATCCGCGTCACCGTCACCGAACGGGTACCGGTCGTCTTCGTCGACTCACCTGAGGGTGCACACCTGCTGGACGAGAAGGGCGTCGACTTCGAGATGGGCGTCCCGCCGCCCGGGGTTCCGCGTCTGGTGACACCGACGCCCGGGTGGAACGACGAGCCGACGCTTGCCGCGCTCGAGGTGTTGTCGGTGTTGCCGCCGGATCTGAGATTTCAGGTGGGAGAGGTTGCCGCTCGGTCGATTTCGAGTGTCACGCTGACTCTGCTCGACGGTCGCGTCGTAAACTGGGGCGGTGTCGAGCACTCGGATCGTAAGGCTGCTGTGACGCTTCCGCTGTTGACCCAACCGGGGCAGACGTACGACGTGTCCAGTCCTGATCTGCCGACGGTGCGATAGCGCCCGGTGCAGCCGTGCGTCAGTGCGCAGCAAATACTTCGGTGTGTCTCGGCGCGCCTAATGGCGGAACGCGACGACGGTGCATAGCGTTTCGTTTCAGATCGAATACTTGACATAACTCTAACCCTGTGGTTGAGGTTTAGGGTTGTTCTCGAAAAGCATGAAGCTACAAAAACAGCAGTAACAAAGACAGCAGCACTGACAAGCAGCGTGAAACACGACACGGAAGGCGAGAGCCGATGACGCCCCCGCACAACTACCTCGCCGTAATCAAGGTCGTCGGCATCGGCGGCGGCGGCGTGAACGCAGTCAACCGCATGATCGAACAGGGACTCAAGGGAGTCGAGTTCATCGCGGTCAACACGGACGCGCAAGCCCTTCTGATGAGTGACGCCGACGTCAAGCTCGACGTCGGTCGTGAATTGACCCGTGGCCTCGGCGCCGGTGCCGACCCGGAAGTGGGTCGCAAGGCAGCCGAAGATCACAAGGACGAGATCGAAGAGGTCATCAAGGGCGCCGACATGGTGTTCGTGACCGCAGGCGAGGGCGGTGGCACCGGAACCGGTGGTGCCCCTGTCGTGGCAAGCATCGCCCGGAAGCTGGGCGCACTCACCGTCGGTGTCGTGACGCGACCGTTCTCTTTCGAGGGCAAGCGTCGTGGGGGACAGGCGGATACCGGAATCCAGGCGCTCCGCGAGTCCTGCGACACGCTCATCGTCATTCCCAACGATCGCCTGCTCCAGCTCGGTGACGCGGCCGTCAGCCTGATGGACGCGTTCCGCAGCGCGGACGAGGTTCTCCTCAACGGCGTCCAGGGCATCACCGACCTCATCACCACTCCGGGTCTGATCAACGTCGACTTCGCGGACGTCAAGGGTGTCATGTCCGGTGCCGGTAGTGCGTTGATGGGAATCGGTTCCTCGCGGGGTGAGGGACGCGCGATCAAGGCGGCGGAATCCGCGATCAATTCCCCGCTCCTCGAAGCTTCGATGGAAGGCGCCCGCGGCGTGCTCCTGTCGATCGCCGGCGGTAGCGATCTGGGTCTGTTCGAGATCAACGAGGCGGCTTCGCTGGTGCAGGAAGCTGCCCACATCGACGCCAACATCATCTTCGGAACGGTCATCGACGATTCACTCGGTGACGAGGTTCGTGTGACGGTCATCGCTGCGGGATTCGACGGAGGAGCTCCGGCTCGTCGTCCCGTGGAGTCGACCGCGCAGGGACGTGGAGCTATCGGCGCCGGGCGCGCGGGTGAGGTCGGCCGGTCGCCGGTGGCCGCCGAACCTGCTGGCGAGCAGCCGATTTCCGCAGCGCGCGAGACCACCGGTTCGGGCAGCTTGCCTCCGATCGGTGGCCCCCGCCATGCGCCGGTCCAGGAAGACGAGGGCGACGACGACGTCGACGTGCCGGTCTTCATGCGTCGCTGACGTAGGGCTACAAACAGTTTCGAGAACAGGGTGCCCGGAATTTCTGGGTACCCTGTTCTTGACTGGATGTCCGGTCACGTCTGAGCCGGACGACAACTTTCGACGTTTGTGAGCACACTTATCTTGAGTACCGAGAAGTCGACCACCCGCACCCGCATTCGCCGCGTCGTGACCAGCCGAGCCGGTGGTGTTTCCGCGTCACCGTACGAGTCGTTCAATCTGGGCGATCACGTCGGAGACGATCCGGCAGCCGTCGATGCGAATCGCCGACGTCTGGCACGCGAAATAGGCGTCGAGCCTGACCATCTCGTGTGGATGGAACAAATCCATTCGCGCAACGTCACTGTCGTGACGGAACCGACCGACGAAGTGATTCCGGCGACGGATGCTCTGGTCACCACTGTTCCCGGCCTGGCGCTCGCCACCCTCAGTGCAGATTGTGTTCCCGTTCTGCTCTCCGACGAGGAGGCCGGTGTGATCGCGGCCGTTCATGCCGGACGGATCGGTGCCCGCATCGGTATCGTCCCGCGCGTCCTCGCGGAGATGGTGCGTCAGGGCGCGGACGTTTCGCGTATCGGCGCCTTCCTCGGTCCGGCTGCGAGCGGACGCCAGTACGAGGTTCCCGCTGCGATGCGCGCGGACGTGGAAAAGCACTTGCCGGGCAGCGCAACTCGCACCGAGAAGGGCACGCCGGGGCTCGATCTGCGTGCGGGACTGCGTAAGCAGTTGCTCGCCGCGGGTGTGTCCGGTGTCGCCGAGGACCCGCGGTGCACGATCGAGGATCGCGCGTTGTTCAGTCATCGCCGAGAATCTCTGACCGGGCGTCAAGCTGCAGTGATCTGGATGGAAGCGCCCGCAGCGCAGGAAACCGTCTAGGCAGAAATGCGCGAGACGGAAATGCGGCTGACAGAAATATCGACGGCACTCGACTCGGTGAGGGCGCGATTGGCGGCCGCCTGCCTTGCCGCCGGTCGCGAGGTTTCCGACGTAGCACTGCTGCCGGTGACCAAATTCTTTCCGGCGTCCGACGCTCGAATCCTGTACGAACTGGGTTGCCGTGAATTCGGTGAGTCTCGTGAGCAGGAAGCAGTGGAGAAGGTCGCGGACTTCGACGGCGCTGCACAGACGGGCGCGATCGATGATCCGGTTCGCTGGCACATGATCGGACAGTTGCAGCGCAACAAAGCTCGGTCGGTAGCGAAGTGGGCCTATGCAATTCACTCGGTAGGCAGTGCGCGACTGGCCGATGCACTCGATCGGGCTGCGCTGAGTGCTTTGTCGGACGGTGAGCGCACGGAGCCGCTCCGGGCGCTCATCCAGGTAAGTCTCGACGGAGACCCCGCGCGTGGCGGAGTTCCGACGGGCGAGCTAACGCCTCTCGCCGAGCGGATCGAATCAGCCGAAGGTCTCGAATTCGCGGGACTGATGGCCGTCCCGCCGCTTGGATCAGATCCGGACGAGCAGTTCGAAATCCTCCGCAGGGCACATCTTTTGATCCTCGAATCGCATCCCCGGGCAACCGAACTCTCGGCCGGTATGACCGGCGATCTGGAGGCTGCAGTGCGCCACGGATCAACCTGCGTGCGTGTCGGAACCGCACTGCTCGGCTCACGACCAGTAATCTCGAGGTGATCGCTCAGGTGATCGCCCAACCCGTCCACACCGCTGCGACCGGTCGCAGTCGGATTGATTCCGCCGCGCCAAGGAAGGTCGATCAATGAGCAACCTGCATAAGTTCAAGGCTTACTTCGGCATGGTTCCCCTCGATGACTACGAGGACGAATACGTGGAGGAGCCCGATCAGGCTCGCCGCGCACCCCGTCGTAGTCACGACGGCTATGCCGAGCGCGACGACCGCGAGTTCGTCGAACCTGCCTTCTCGAAGGCGAGCTACGCGCCCAGTCGTCGTGACGAAGAGGACGCGGAGTTCGATCGCTACGATTCCCGGCCCCGCGTCGACACCGTTCCCAGCCGCAGCAGCCGCCCGGCGATGGCGCCGCGCCCGGCAAGCCGTGGCAACCTCGCGGTCGACGCGCGCGCAGAGCGACCCGAAGCGCGACGTGCGCCGGTTGTCGACGACGGCGGCCCGCTCGCCAAGATCACGACACTGCGTCCGCAGAGCTACGCAGAGGCCCGCACCATCGGTGAGCGGTTCCGGGACGGCACTCCCGTCATCATGGATCTGGTCGACATGAGCAACGCCGACGCGAAGCGTCTGGTCGATTTCGCGGCCGGCCTGGCATTCGCATTGCGTGGTTCTTTCGACAAGGTAGCCACCAAAGTGTTTCTTCTCTCACCGGCGGACATCGACGTTTCCGCCGAGGAGCGCCGTCGGATCGCCGAGACGGGTTTCTACAGCCAGAAATGATGGTCTCGACCGCAGTCCGGCCCCTGAGCAGGGGTGACGTGAGCACATTCGAACGGCGGCCCGCCTCGGCGGACGCCGCATTCGGACCCATCGCCGGCCGTTACAAGACGGACTCGATGCGGACCGGTTCCGGAATTGCTGCGGTGTGTCTGTTTTGGACACACCGCAGAAGTCAGGCAGAGTGAGGGTGTGGACGCGCTTCTCTCTGTGATCTATCTGGTGCTGGTTGTCTTCTGGCTGTTGCTGATCGGCAGAGTGATCGTCGAGTTCGTTCGTTCGTTTGCCAGAGATTGGCGACCGACCGGATTGGTCGCAGTCATTCTCGAAACCATTTTTACGATCACCGATCCTCCGGTGAAACTGCTCCGCAGGTTGATCCCCCCGATCAACCTCGGTGGAGTTCGCTTGGATCTATCCATCATGGTCTTGCTTTTCATCGTCATCATCCTGATGTCGGTTGTTCGCTGAGCGCAGTCCGAGTGAGTGGTATGCCAGAATGGATGCCATAACTCATCCAGTGGTTCGCCACTACGTAGTTCGCCACTACGTAGACTGTGTTGCAACTGAATGCTTGCTAGACCGCCAAATGACGCGTGAAGGGATCCTTCCATGCCGCAACTGACTCCAGCTGACGTGCACAACGTTGCGTTCAGCAAGCCGCCTATCGGCAAGCGTGGCTACAACGAGGACGAGGTCGACGCATTCCTCGACCTCGTCGAGCAGGCGCTGTCGCAGCTCATCGAAGAGAATGCGGACCTGCGCCAGCGCGTAGGTGAGCTGGATCAGGAGCTCGCGGCTGCCAAGAAGTCGCCGGCACCTGCTCAGCAGGCAGCACCCGTCGCAGCGCAGCCCAAGCCGGAGCCCGCTCGGGTCGTCGAACCGCCCAAGCCTGCACCTGTTGCAGCGCCGGTTCCCGCCGCCGCTGCCGTTGCAGCGCCGCAGAGCGGCGACACCCACATGCAGGCCGCAAAGGTCCTCGGACTGGCTCAGGAGATGGCGGATCGCCTCACCAACGATGCCAAGACCGAGTCCGAGCAGCTGCTCGGCAGTGCCCGCACCAACTCCGAGCAGCTCATGAGCGAGGCTCGCAGCAAGGCTGACGGCATGATCGCGGATGCGCGCAACAAGTCGGAGGCGATGCTCACCGACGCTCAGACTCGCTCCGAGACCCAGCTTCGCCAGGCTCAGGAGAAGGCAGACGCTCTCAAGGCGGACGCCGAGAAGAAGCACACCGAAATCATGGCGACCATCAACCAGCAGCGTTCGGTCCTCGAGGGCCGTATCGAGCAGCTCAAGACGTTCGAACGCGAGTACCGGGTGCGCCTGAAGTCCTACCTGGAATCGCAGCTCGAAGAGCTCGAACAGCGCGGCTCGGCCGTTCCGGTCGACGGTGGACAGGATTCCTACAGCCCGTCCTTCGCCAAGGGAAACAGCTGACCGAGAGCGCCCCGTCGGCTCAGCTATCGGACCGGACAAAGGTTGATACGTGCTGGTCGTGACGTTGGTTCTCGCGGGAGTTGGTTTCGCTCTCCTGATCGTCGCCCTGACCACAGGGTCGTTGATCTGGGCGTGGGCATGTATCGCGATTTGTGTAGCAGGTGCCGTCCTCCTGCTGGTCAGTGCGCTGACCAGCAGGAAGGCGGTTCCTTCGTTGGATGACCCGGCATCGGGCAGCGGAATGTCGTCGCCTTACGGTCGAGTCGAGAGTTCCTCGAATTCGTCGATCGACGATGCAGCCACCGCCAACGATGACAATCAGAGAAATGATGGCGAGTCGCCGGGTGGCCCCGACAAGTCCTAGGGCGAGTTCCGACAAGGTCCAGGACGAGTATTAGACTGTCCAACACGAATACCAGGCTGTGATCCGGCAATCACCGGGGAGCTTTCGGAAGAACGGTTCTTGTCGCTTCAGGCGCCCAGAACTCAGTAGAACCGAACGGGTGAGCCCGTCACAGCTCGATCGAGTGGCACCTCGGGATCCAAGCGCGGATCTACGGGGTGCAAACGGGGTGGTACCGCGGTGTCGGCGCACAAGCGCCACGTCGTCCCCGTGCCGAGTCCGACTGGCACGAGGAGATCGCCATGGCGAGTAACGGGTATCCCAAAGTCGACTACGGTGTCCCCGCCGACACCGGAGTCAAGTTCCCCGAACTGGAACAGAAAGTCCTGAAACAGTGGGACGACGACGACACCTTCCGTGCGTCGGTTTCCAATCGGGACGGCAGCGAAGAGTTCGTTTTCTACGACGGACCGCCTTTCGCAAACGGCTTGCCGCATTACGGTCACCTGCTGACGGGGTACGTCAAGGACCTGGTGCCGCGCTTCCAGACCATGCGTGGACGCAAGGTCGAGCGACGCTTCGGCTGGGACTGCCATGGCCTGCCCGCAGAACTCGAAGCGGAGAAGCAACTCGGCATCAAGGACAAGGCCGAGATCGAAGTCATGGGTCTGGCCAAGTTCAACGAGTACTGCAAGGCCTCGGTGCTCAAGTACACCGACGAGTGGCGCGACTACGTCACCCGCCAGGCACGTTGGGTCGACTTCGACAACGACTACAAGACCCTGGACGTCGACTTCATGGAGTCCGTCATGTGGGCCTTCAAGGAGCTGCACGACAAGGGCCTGATCTATCAGGGCTTCCGCGTGCTGCCCTACAGCTGGTACGAGCAGACTCCGCTGTCCAATCAAGAGACTCGTCTCGACGACGCGTACAAGATGCGTCAGGATCCTGCAGTCACGGTCGACATGCCGCTGGTCGCTCCGGGTTCACCATTGGACGGCGCAAACGCGATCATCTGGACCACGACTCCGTGGACACTGCCGTCCAACTTGGCCACTGCGGTTCATCCCGAGGTCGACTACGTCCAGGTGCTCGGCGAGGACGGAAAGCGGTACGTGCTCGCGGAAGCACGGGTTGCTCATTACGCACGTGAGCTGGGGGAGGACCCCGAGGTCGTTTCCCGTCACAAGGGCGCCGAGCTGGTCGGACTGTCGTACACACCGCCGTTCGACTTCTTCCTCGGACATCCGAACGCGCACGTCGTGCTTTCGGCCGACTACGTGACAACCGATTCCGGAACCGGAATCGTCCACCTCGCACCGGCTTTCGGTGAGGAGGATATGGATGTCGCCACGGCCAACGGTATCGAGGTCGTGCAGCCGCTCGATCCGGGTGGAAAGTTCACCTCGATGGTTCCGCCGTACGAGGGCTTGATGGTCTTCGACGCCAACCCGGTCATCATCAAGGACCTCAAGGCCGCTGGAAAGCTGCTGCGGCACGAGACGATCGAGCACTCGTACCCGCACAGTTGGCGCAGTGGGCAGCCGCTCATCTACATGGCGGTTCCCTCGTGGTTCGTCGCGGTCACCAAGTTCCGCGATCGCATGGTCGAGCTGAACAAGGACATCACGTGGGTGCCCGAGCACATCCGTGACGGCCAGTTCGGCAAGTGGCTCGAAGGTGCACGCGACTGGAACATCAGCCGAAACCGCTACTGGGGCAGCCCGATCCCGGTGTGGGTGTCGGACGATCCGCAGTACCCGCGTACGGACGTCTACGGATCGCTCGATCAGTTGGAGGCAGACTTCGGTGTGCGTCCGACCGATCTGCATCGCCCGATGATCGACGACCTGGTCCGCCCGAACCCCGACGACCCGACCGGGAAGTCGATGATGCGCCGCGTTCCCGAGGTGCTCGACTGCTGGTTCGAATCCGGTTCGATGCCGTACGCGCAGGTGCACTACCCATTCGAGAACCGTGAATGGTTCGAGGGTCATTTCCCGGGCGATTTCATCGTCGAGTACAACGGGCAGACTCGCGGCTGGTTCTACACGCTGCACGTGCTGGCCACCGCACTCTTCGATCGTCCGGCGTTCAAAACCGTTGCTGCGCACGGCATCGTGCTCGGCGACGACGGACTCAAGATGAGCAAGTCCAAGGGCAACTACCCGGACGTGAAGGAGGTGTTCAACCGCGACGGCAGCGATGCGATGCGATGGTTCCTGATGTCTTCGCCGATCTTGCGCGGCGGAAACCTCATCGTGACCGAGCAGGGCATCCGCGAAGGTGTGCGTCAGGCATTGCTCCCGCTGTGGAACGCCTGGAGCTTCCTGCAGTTGTACGCCCCGGAATCCGGTGTGTGGCGTACCGACTCGGAGAACATCCTCGATCAGTACATCCTGGCCAAGCTCGCTACCACCCGCGACGTGATCACCGAGGCCCTCGAGGTCAACGACATCGCCGGCGCGTGCGACGAGCTTCGGTTGTTCTGTGATGCGCTCACCAACTGGTATGTGCGACGGTCTCGTTCGCGGTTCTGGGACGAGGATCGCGACGCGATCGACACCCTGCACACCGTGCTCGAGGTCGTGACGCGTCTCGCTGCGCCGCTGTTGCCGCTGGTGTCCGAGGTGATCTGGCGCGGGCTGACCGGGGAGCGCTCGGTTCACCTGGCTGATTGGCCCGAGGCGTCGGAGCTCCCCGCGAACCCCGAGCTGGTAGCGGCGATGGACGACGTCCGGACCGTGTGCTCCACGGTGCTGAGCCTGCGCAAGGCGCAGAATCTGCGTGTTCGTCTTCCGCTGCCCGAGGTCACGGTTGCGGCGCCGGATGCCGAGCGTCTGCGTCCGTTCCTCGGACTGATCGCCGACGAGGTCAACGTCAAGAAGGTTGATCTGACCGATGACGTCGACGTGCACGGGCGCTTCGAGATCGCGGTCAATGCGCGTGCTGCAGGACCGCGTCTGGGCAAGGCCGTTCAGACTGTCATCAAGGCGGTCAAGGCGGGCGACTGGACCGAGAACGCGGACGGCGTCGTGGTTGCGGCGGGCATCGAACTGCTGCCCGAGGAGTACACGCAGAAACTGGTTGCGGCCGAGCCGGATTCGACGGCTGCACTGCCGGACGGTGCGGGACTGGTCGTACTCGATTCCGCGGTGACGGAGGAACTCGAAGCCGAGGGATGGGCGAAGGACCGTATCCGTCAGTTGCAGGATGCGCGCCGCGCCGCCGGTTTCGACGTCTCGGACCGGATCAACGTCGTGCTCGAGGTTCCGCAGGACTGCAAGGAGTGGGCGGAGCGTCATCGCGAATTGATCGCCGGTGAGGTTCTGGCCACCTCCTTCTCGGTGGGTGAAGCGGGAGACGACGCCGTCGATCTCGGTGACGGTATCCGCGCCGCGATCACGAAGGTCTAATACCGCCATAGCTACTCCGGCTCCCCGATGAATGTCTGTATGTCGGGGTGCCGGAGTAGTTTGCTCTCATGAGCACGAGCAAGGAAACCGTGGCGCGCATTCTCGAGCAGTTGGAACCGCTCGACGTGCGGGCAAGGGCGATGTTCGGCGAGTACGGACTGTATTGCGACGAGAAGATCGTGGGCTTGATCTGCGGAGACGTTCTGTTCGTCAAACCCACCGAGGTCAGTACGGAGTTCGGATCAGAGGCCGATCTGGCTCCGCCGTACCCGGGAGCGAAGGATTATTACCGGGTGACGGAGGAACGGTTGCAGGACCTCGATCACCTGCACGCCTTCATTCAACGGACTGCCGACGTATTGCCCCTGCCGAAGAAGAAGTCGCCGAAGAAGAAGGCGCGGACGTAAATTCTGCACCTACTTTTGAGAGAACCGTAACGCCCGATGAATCAAGGTGATCCCACACGAAGTCGTAGGTGGGTGCTGCATCTCGACATGGATGCGTTTTTCGCTTCCGCCGAGCAGTTGACGCGTCCCACTCTGCGAGGTCGCCCGGTGCTGGTCGGCGGCTTGGGCGGGCGCGGGGTGGTGGCCGGGGCAAGTTACGAAGCGAGAGTTTTCGGTGCGCGTTCGGCAATGCCGATGCATCAAGCACGCCGGATGGTCGGTGGTGGAGCGGTGGTATTGCCACCGCGGATGTCGTTGTATTCGGTTCTGAGTAAACGCACCTTCGACGCGTTGCGCCTTCGTATGCCGATCCTCGAGCAACTGTCGGTGGACGAGGCTTTCGGGGAACCGGTGGAGTTGGCCGGTGTCGGAGCTGACGAGGTCCGCGCGTTTTGCGAGGACCTGCGGGCGTTGATCAAAGCCGAGACCGGGTTGGTCGCTTCGATCGGGGCCGGCGCAGGTAAGCAGGTCGCCAAGATCGCGTCGGGACTGGCAAAGCCCGACGGCGTCGCAGTGATTCCTCCCGGGATGCAGCACGAGTTGCTCGATCCACTGCCGGTGCGAAAGCTCTGGGGGATCGGTCCCGTCGCCGAGGAAAAGCTCAAGCGTCTCGGCATCGAAACCATCGGTGGGTTTGCCCGCACTCCCATAGCGGAGGTGGCGTCGATACTCGGAACCACTGTCGGTCCGGGGTTGCATCGGCTTGCGCAGGGGATCGACGATCGGCCGGTCGCCGAGCGTGCCGAATCCAAGCAGATCAGCGCGGAATCCACTTTCGCCGCAGACATCGTCACGATGGCGCAACTGCGCGCCGCCGTCGAAAGTAGTGGTCGTGCAGCATTTTCCAGGCTGGAGAAGGACGGAAGAGCTGCTCGCACCGTCGTACTGAAGCTCAAGAAGTCCGATATGAGTATCTTGACTCGATCCGTGACGCTGCCGTTTGCCACCATCGACCGCCAAATCCTCATCGCGACTGCGCAGAAACAGGTCATCGATCCACAGGAATTGGGGCCGATTCGCCTGGTCGGTGTGGGATTCGCCGGTTTGTCCACCGTTCGGCAAGGATCACTTTTTCCCGAGTTGGATCAGGATGTTCCCGGCTATCCGGTCGAGACTCTCACGGGCGCCCTCGATGAGGCCGAACTCGACGTTCCGGTGGCAGCACGTGTCCCTCAGCGCTACTGGCACCCCGGTTTGGACGTGAAGCATCCAGAATACGGACACGGTTGGGTGCAGGGCGCCGGGCACGGCGTGGTCACCGTTCGCTTCGAAACCCGTTCCAGCGGAACGGGAATCGCCAAAACCTTTGCCGAATCCGATGAGGTGCTCGAGGTAGCAGATGCGGTCGACAGCCTTCTCTGAGGATGTCCTTAGACTTTTTCCGCTTACCGTTGGGTAATGTTGTCGACGATCCTCGAGCAAGCACGATGTTCGACTGACGCTCGAATGTGAACACCCGAATGGATAGGACTGAGAAGTTGAAGCTTCAGAAGATGACCGTTGCAGCCGTGGCGATCGCAGCAGCCCTGACGATGACCGCTTGTGGCTCGGATGACAAGACCGACTCGCCCACCACGACGTCGAAGACCACGACGACCACGACGGCCTCGGACTCGACAGATGCGCCGGTCGCGTTGCCGACCGCCCCTGAGCTCAACGCCAAGGTCGCCCAGGCACTCGACGAAACCGTTCCGGCCGCAGACAAGGTCAACCTCGTCCAGGGCGCCGAGGCTGATCCCGAGCTGATCAACCAGGTCGCCGCTGCCGCCAAGGCTGCCGGCGCGCAGGTCGAGATCCTCGACCCGGTCACCGACACGGGCAGCGAGACGGCAGCAGCTTCGCTGAACATCGTCGTCAACGGCCAGCCGCTGCAGCAGGGCCTGCAGGCTTCGTTCGTCTACGAAGACGGCGTCTGGAAGCTCTCGAAGACCACCGCTTGCCAGATCGTCGGCGTTGCAGGTCTGACCTCGCCGGCTTGCGCTGCTTGATCTCTCGGTAACACCTGAAACACCAGAGCGGCCGCCGACTCCCGAAGGGGAGTGGGCGGCCGCTCTTCACGTGGTAAGCGACGTCAGTGATGGAATCCCTCGGTGACGCGCGGCCGCGGCATCGGGCTGTCCAGTTCGTCGAGGAACGCGGTTTCCTCTTCGATGATGCGCAGCAGATTGGCCGCCAGGTCCATGCTCAGTCCGTTACGAACCACGATGCGCTGCACTGTCAGATCCGCGAGATCGTCCGGCATGGGGTAGGCCGGCACCAACCAGCCCTTGCCTCGCAACCGGTCCGAGAGGTCGTACAGCGTCCAGTTGGACGTGTGCCCCTCGGCGAGGCGCCACGCGAAGACCGGGATGTCGGAACCGTCGTTCCACAGTTCGAACGCGTCGAGTTTCCCGATCCCTTCGGCGAGAAATTTCGCCACGTCCTGGGAGGACTGCTGGATCGCGCGATAGCCGTCGTGGCCGAGACGCAGGAACAAGTAGAACTGCAGGATCACCTGAGCGCCGGGGCGCGAGAAGTTCAGTGCGAAGGTCGGCATACTGCCGCCGAGGTAGCTCACCTTGAAGACGAGGTCGTCGGGAAGTAGATCCTGCGATCGCCAGACCACCCAGCCGAGGCCGGGGTAGACGAGCCCGTACTTGTGCGCCGAGGTGTTGATGGAGTGGACGCGCGGGAGCCGGAAATCCCATTCGAGTTCGGGCTGAAGGAACGGTGCGATCATCGCACCGGAAGCGCCGTCGACGTGGATGGGGACGTCGAGTCCCGTCTTCGCCTGGATCGCATCGAGTGCCTTCGAGATTTCCAGGACCGGCTCGTACATCCCGGTGTACGTGACGCCCATGATCGCGACGACGCCGATGGTGTTCTCGTCGACATACTTGTCCAGATCGTGACCGTCGAGGGTGCGGTGTTCCTCGCTGATCGGCACGTAACGCGCTTCGACGTCCCAGTAGTTGCAGAACTTCTCCCAGCACACCTGGACCGCGGAACTCATGATGAGATTTGGCTTTTCGGTGGACTTGCCCGCGGCTTTTCGTGCGTGCTGCCAGCGTCGTTTCATCGCCAGGCCGCCGAGCATGCAGGCTTCGGACGAACCGATCGTCGAGGTGCCGATTGCGTCCTTGGGGGAGGGCGAGTGCCAGAGGTCGGCAAGGATGCGCCAGCAATAGGTTTCGATCGCGGCGGTCTGCGGATACTCGTCCTTGTCGATCATGTTCTTGTCGAACGACTCGGCATACAGTTTGGTGGCGTGATCGTCCATCCACGTGCTGACGAACGTCGCGAGATTGAGCCGCGCATTGCCGTCGAGCATCGTTTCGTCGTGGACGATCTGATACGCGGTCTCGGGAAGCATGCCGTCGGGTTCGAGTGTGTACTTCGATGCAACCGAATCCTCGCCAGGCCTCGAGAAGATCGGATTGACGGCTACGTAATCGGTGTGATCTGACCTTCTGGGTTCCGGCATGAACTCTGGCTCCTCACATCAGTGTGTCGCGTTGGTCTGTTTCGTACCTACTCTCACCGTTCAGTGTGGACGGGCAGTTGTCAAAGGGTCCATGATCAATCAAGTATCCGGTCTGAAGTCCTAGTCTGCACACATCGTAGAAAGCGGCGAAAGAACACACGGTGGTGACAATCATGAGTGGGCCTACGATGCGAGGCAAGGACAGGCGAGAATCAGAGGCCCTGCGCCCGCCGCGCCGCAATCGAGGACGGACTTCTGTTTCGCTGATCGCAACTGCGACGAAAGGGCCGGATCGCAGATGGCTTGCCTCCTGGAGCGATCCGCCGGTTGACATGAATTCGCAGAGTCACCGCGACTCCGACGGTCTTAGTAGCGTCACCCGGGAGATTTCGTGGCTGGAGGTACGCAGGCACGATCGAACGCGAGTTGCGACAGCGCGAGTGAAGCTTCGGGCCGGATCCTGTCGGCAAACACCCTTCGGCCGACAGGATCCTGCCCATCGCTCGTCAGTGCAGCGAGCGAGTTCGCATGTCTGTCCCGCGGCGACCTGATCGCCGGTGAGCCTGTCCGCCAGCGGATTCCACATCTTCGAAAACCGTCGAACTTTGGAGGTTTGGTGATTCGGGTGTCGGGGGCGCCTGGCCTCGGCGCTCGGCTCCTTTGGTGAAATTGCGTTCAGGGCGCCGTGCTTGGTCGTGGAGCATCATCGATTCACAGGCTGGCGAGCACCAAGATCCCGGCGCTGATGGCCAAGGTGGCGACCAGCAACACCAGCGCTGAATTTCGTGTTGGCCCCGGGAAGCTGCGGCCGATCCCGAAATCGTCGGATCTGCGGCGGTGCCCTCGGTGACTGATTGCAATAATGCCGACTGCACCGATCAGCGTGCTTCCCCCGAGAATACCGATTGCGACTGTTGGGCCGGGGACATAGCGCAGGTAGATCAGCGCCGCCGTAGCCAAGGAGGTACCAGTCCGAACCCATGCCATCGTGGTCCGTTCTGGCTGTAGCCCTCGGTCGGCATGTGTGGGTTGAAGGGGTGTCACCGCGTCACCTCGACCATCAACAACGTCAGCGCGGATCCCAGTACAAGCCCCGCGGCGATGCCTGCGAACGTAGGGACTGGGAGGCTTCGCCCCAACCGCAAAGCGCGTTCGACCGCGATCCATCGATGAAATGCACTGACAGACAGCATGGTTGACCCAGTCAACACGCCAACTACCAGGGTGGCGTGAACGGTGGGGCCAACCATCTCGGAGCCGAATGCCTCGAAGCCGACGGCGGCGGCAACCAAAGCCAGGGCGGTCCGGATCCAGGCGAGGAATGTGCGTTCGTTGGCCAGGGTGAATCGAGGGTCCGGGTCTTCGCCGACCCGGAACGCACCGGGGCACCAGAACGGTCTCATTTGGCGACGGCGACGAAGGGGGCCGGCGGGGTGAGCTTCGTGAGATGATCCGCGTGATATGCGGCGAAGGCCTCGAGGACCTCCGGCTGTGTGCCGATCCAGAATGCGCCTTTCGCGAGCTGAGCGAAGATGCTCTCTGCAGCCTGCTCGGGTGTCAGGCCCTGGCCGAGGTACCGGTCGAGTTGCTCGCGAAGCGCTTCACCGGCCAGGCCGCTGGCTGACGCACCTGAATAGATCTGGGTCCGTACCGCGCCCGGGAGCACTGCCGATACCTGAATGGGAGCGCCGACGGTCTTCACGTCCAGGTAGAGCGTCTCGGTCAGGGCTAGCACCGCGTGCTTACTCGTGAGATATGGCGATTGCAGTGCGCCCGCGCTGAGGCCACCGATAGAGCTGAGATTGAGCACGTATGCCTCCTCGCCAGACGCGATCATTCGTGGGAGGAATGCGTGGACCCCGTTGAGCACACCGCCCACATTTATCGACAGCAACCGCTGCCAGCGGTCTATCGGAACCTCCCAAAATAGGCCAGAGGCCTCGATCCCGGCGTTGTTGACGAGCAATCGGACAGAGCCGAACCGCTCGTACGCGGCCCGGGCCAGCCCCTCCACCGACGACGGGTCACTGACGTCCGTCTGGACCGCAGTGGCCTCGGTGGCTGCCGTTGACAGTTCGGCCGCGAGTTGTTCGGCCCGGGGCATGTCGATGTCCGCTAACACCACGTTCATTCCGATGGAGGCCGCGTGTCGTGCGAGCCCCTCGCCGATTCCGGATGCCGCGCCGGTGATGACGGCGGTGCCGCCGGAGAACTTGTCATGCGTGATAGTCACTTGTGGCCTCCGTGGGGGACTGTTGCTTGACCGGTATTGTCGCGGCGGCAGGACGTGCAGTATTCGCGCCAATCGTTGCTCCGCCGGAGGCGGGGGCGCGTCCGTGACTCATCGTGAACGCCACTATGAGACCGATGGCGCCGAGTGCACCGAGTAGTAGGAAGACGTAGGTGAATCCCGCATCCGTGTAAATGATCTGGCGTGTGCCTTGGTCGAAGGACCAAATGTGCGCGGAGAGGATCGCGCTGAGGATGGTGACGCCGAATGCAGCGCCGAGGCTGTTGCTGGAGCCGAGTACGCCGGCGTTCGCCCCCGTCTGAGATGGCGGTACCGCTTCGACGACAAGGTTGGCGCTGGCTGCGTAGAAGAATCCCTGGCCGACGCCGAAGATGGCGACCAGTGTGATGATCTGCCACTGTTGGTCGTGCACAAAGGCCAGCAGGCTCAGGCTGATCATGATCGCGGTCATGGCGACGATGAGGCTCGCCCGGGGGCCACTGCTGCGCGCGAGCAGTCCGGCCAGGGGGCCGCTCGCCATGGCGAGGATGCCATGTGGGAGAGTCCACAGCGCGAAGGCGAAGGCAGTGAGCCCGAACCCGTAAGAGATGCCGTCAACCCGTGGCGTCATGAGCATCAGTGGCAACGCGAACGCGTATCCACCGATAGCGAATGAGCCGAGTAAGCTTGCGAGCATCGTGCTGCGCATGGCACGCGCCCACAGCACCCGCATGTCGATCAGAGGTTGCGTGGTGTGCAATTCGTAGAGGACGAACACCGCGCTCAGGACCGCAGAGACCGCGAACGCAATCAGCGTCTTTGGTGAGTCCCATCCCCAAGAGCGACCCTGGTTGATGGAGAGCATCAGCAGCAATGATCCGCCGCCCAGCAGGCCCGCGCCTACCCAGTCGAGCTGGTGGGACAGGCGCAGCGGCGATTCCGGCGCGGTGAAATAGACCGCCGGGGCGATGACGGCGACATAGGCGAGGAGGAACCAGAAGATTGCGCGGTAACCGAACTCGGTCGAGAGGTAGCCGCCGATGAGCGGGCCGGCGATACCGTTGAATCCGATGCCGGTGGACACTGCCGACAGGGCCACGGGGATCATGCGTCGTGGGAAGACATCGCGGATGAGGCCGTAAGCGAGCGGGGTCATGCCGACGCTCGCGGCCTCGAGGGCGCGCCCGAGCAGCAGAATCGGAAAGGTCGGGGCGAGGGCGCAGGTCAGCGTTCCGATGCTGAATATGCCGGCGACGACCATCAGCATGCGCTTCTTGCCGTAGATGTCTCCGAGCTTGCCGATGATCGGCAAGCTGACGACCCCGACAAGACCGAGGATGGTCACCACCCAGCCGATGTCAGGAGTGTTGAATTCGGCCGCCATGTATCGCAGTGATGGGTACATCATGCTGTATTCGAGGGGGGCGACTTCGAACAGTAGAACGATCGAGATCAACAGGCCCACATAGTATTTGGTTGATCGTTCAGGCGCTCGGCGTTGTTGCGGCGGTAGGGGGGTAGGTCGAGTCACGACAGTCTCGTTTCCTTGAGTTGTGGTTTCGTGGCGATTCGAACGTCGATCCATGAGTCCGCGGACCCGGAACATTCGGCGATGTCGGCCGTGAGGGACTTTGGGAGCACGGAGTGCGCGTATCAAGGTTGTGTCGCAATTGGTCGAAATATCGACCGATGCGGTAAGGTGATGCGCGTTACTGTAGGTGCCTTGGGAAGGATTGGTCAATGGTTGATTCCGAAGTGGCGGACCGCTCGGCAGGCAGGGAGGTCGTGTCGCCGCCCACTGCGCGCGTAGTGCAGGTTATCGACTTTTTGGTGCGTAACCAGGGGAAGCGTTTCGGTCTTTCAGAGCTTGCGCGACGATGCGAAATCACCAAACCGACCTGTCTCGGCATCGTGACCGAACTGACCGCGTGCGGATATCTCATTCGTGACACACAGACCAAGTCTTACGGGCTTGGGCCAGCATTGGTCTCGGCCGGGCGGGCGGCCCAGCGCGATTTTGCGCTGGGCTCGATGGTGCGCGACCGTCTCGAGGGCCTGAGTGAGCAGTTCAGCGCTATCTGTATGGCATCGGCCGTGGTTGGCGACAATGTCATGGTTCTCGAGATGGTCGCGCCCCCGGGCGTCGAGCCGCCGGCCAGTGTCGGCGACGTGTATCCGTTCGCGCCGCCGCTGGGGCTCATGTTCATGCTGTGGGAACCGGACGAGGAGCTGGAACGTTGGCTGCGGAGTGAGTCCGCGCTGGCTGTCGGGACAGACTTCGAACACATCCGGCTGATGGCCGCCGAGTGCCGGGCGGAAGGATATCTGGTTGAGAACCTCTCGCCGACCGTTCAGCGGTTGCACCGGCTGATGGCCGGGGTTGCTGCGCACGACGTGCCGCCTGCCGTACTCGAGCTTGTCGGTGACCTGGTGTCGAGTCTGGGCGAGCGGAGATTCCTCGGGGAAGCGGTTCGCGCTTCCGCTGGAAAACACCCAGTCAGCCTGGTAGCGGCCCCGACCTTCGACGCGGACGGTCACCAGTCTCTCGTTTTGACCGTCTACGTCGGCGGCGAGATCAGCAACCTTGAAATCGCCAACCGAGCGTTGGCACTGAAACAGGTGGCCGACGCGGTGACATCCGACGTCGGTGGCCGCAATCCCTTTGCCGGCCGCGGAAATTGACCGTTGACTGGTCAGGAATTGGCTTGTAACCTCAATCCGTTCCCATATCCGACCGTGCTGGTCGATATTTAGACCGTCAATGGAAGTTGCGGCGCCCGAGTCCGATTGCTCGCGGTCGCCGCACTGCCCGGGTCGTTCAGTTCTGGGACGCAATTTGTGTGAGGCGTATCGACGCTAAGGCTGCGGCCGTGCGAGGAGGCTGTCGCCGACGCCTCTTCGGCGATGTGTAGGGCTTTGCGTCGAGCGAATCTCACTGACACGTAACGACTCCCGAGGAGTTCCTTGATGACCACCATGATCGACCAGTCTTTGAGTGTCGACGATGTCAGCGATCTGATCGCCGATGCCTTCGACTGGGGCATACATCTTGCCGGGTTTTACGAATTGCGGCACGTCTACACGGGTTTGGAGGGGCAGCCGGCATATCGCGGGCTCAATCGTCTCCAGCCGATCCTCGATTTGTTCGACGCCAAGGTTCGCATCGCCACGACAGTAAATGCCTCGACGCTCTATTCCGGTGGGATGTTCGACTTGTCGAACGATCCGGTCGTCATCGAAGCTCCGGGCGTAGCTGACGGTCGGTACTGGAGTATTCAGGCACTTGGCCCGAACATTGACTGGTTCTTCATGGCCGGATCGCAATTCACCGGAAATGGGCCGCAGCGATACGTGATCGTTGGTCCGAGGTGGAGAGGCCTCCTACCGGCCGGGTTCGCTGGCACTGAGGTCGTGCGATCACCGTCCGATGCATTCGTGCTCACTGTTCGCGTGGCAGTGACGAGTCGAACTGAGCAGGACCTGGCCGGTGCACGGGCCGCGGTGACGGGCGTCCGCGCGGCTCCACTTTCGCTGTGGCACGCCGGCGGTGGCCGCGTTCCGGACCTCGCGGATCAGCCAATTGTCAAGTCCGACTACGCCACGTTTCCGCGGATGGACCTGATTGCCGACATCGGAAAGTCGATGACCGCGATCGACTATCTACAGCTCCTGAGTTTGGTAATCAACGATCCTTCCATGACTCGCCGGTCGGATTCGGTAAAGGAGCGGGAAGCCCTCGCGAATCTCGCTCGGCTCGGGTTGCGTCCGGGGACTTGCTTCGACCCCTCGCAGATCACCGATGAACAGCGCGAGGTGATCGATCGCGGATTCGCGCGGGCGCGGACCGATGCCAGGCAGGCATTCGAGAAGACGCAGGTGGATATGAGCGGGTGGAAGTTGCAATCCAGCCTTTTCTACGACGATCTCGACTACCGTGCCAAAGCTGGTGCTAACGACGTGGCGTGGGGCACCCCAGTGCCTTTTCAGTCCCACACAATTGGTTACCTGTTCGACGACGCCGAGGGTTTCCCTCTCGATGGTGCGAACTGCTACACCATTACATTCGACGTGGAGGATTTGCCGCCGGTCACCGAGTTCTGGGAGCTCCCGGTATACGACTCTCAGGGCTACTTTATCGAAAACTCTGAGAACCGTTACAGCGCAACGAGTTACCTCGCGCGAGCCGGAGAATACGCCGTTCGGGACGGGAAGTTGACGTTCTACCTCCAGGCTGAGCGACCCTCTGATTCTGATCTTGCCAGGAATTGGCTTCCTGTCTCCGCGACGGATGGCTTCCAGATTGCGGCTCGCTTCTACGGCCCCCTGGCGCAGCTGATCGACGGCACCTATCCGATGCCCCCGGTGGTGCGCGCGGGGGCATGACCCTCGGGTTCCGGTCCCCGCCTTCGTAGGCGCGAATGGCCACTCTTTCATCGACTGTCTGTGTATGAATTGAGTTGGTGTACAAGTTGAGTCGGATCCATGATGCGAGCCGGACCCAGTGCCGAGGCGGTCCGGCAGTAGTAGAAATCTGCCGGACCGTATCGGTTCCGCGACTGTCGAAGGCAACCTGTGCGAGAAGATCCGCACCTCTGGGTATCACAACGGAAGGTGGAAGATCTCGAATCGTTTCGGGAGAAGTACGCGGCCGAGCGCGACAAACGTCTGCCGAATACCGGGGCCGACACCGTTCAGGCGATTGATTTCGAAGGTACTTTCGCATCGTTCGACAGCGATCCGAATGCGAGCGATTCTCGCACCGCACCGCCGTTGACCGCCGATCTCGACGTGCTCATCGTCGGCGCCGGCTTCATGGGTATCAGTGCTGGCGTCGAACTGAAGAAAGTCGGTGTCACCAACTTCAAGATTCTTGATGTCGCAACGGACTTCGGCGGCACCTGGTATTGGAATCGGTACCCGGGTGTGCGCTGTGACGTCGAGTCGTACGTCTACCTGCCTTACCTGGAAGAGACCGGTTACATCCCGACTGAGCATATCTACTCGGGCTGCATGATCGGTCCAGGCTGGTTCGCAGGTCGCCGTTGGGTGGCGCCGATGCGACTCAAAGACCTGCGCTTCCCGGCGAGCGGACCGGTCGCGGCCGAGATCGCGGACGGTTCGTACCTTGCGATCTACTGGGTACACGAGCCGGAGACGGAACAGGCCGAGGCATGGGCCCGTACCCAGGTTGGCGAGCTGTACGCCGCCGGCCGCGGATTCGCCGAGCGTGAGCACGTGTGCATAATGACGCCTGCCGAATGAGGCACCCTGATCTCGATACGCCGGCGCGTGCGGACATCGAGCCGATATTTTGCGAGCCTTAACGGCCAGTCGGTCGACGCGGGCGCGGTGGCCGTCACCAATTGACATTCCCTGCTCGGCGTAGATGTTCGAGACGGTGCTGTTCACTGCGGTCGTAGATGCATTCGCACGCTCGCCAGGGTGCCGGTGAACGGAACGGAATCGAGGGCTGTCGGCGCTCTGCGAACGCCGCCGTCCTTTTCGTGTTCCAAGGCCGAAGACAGCGATCTTCCGAGCGCTGACAGACCACAGAAGCGTCAGCGAGGCAATTCCATTCACAAGAACATAGTCCGGAGGTTCGCGAGAGTGTTTCCGGCCGAACTGTTTACGGTGACTGGGCGCGCAGGCGATCGGCGGCGGCCGATGCCATCGAGTGGAGAACATCGGGGGCGATCGGACTCGGCGCCGTCGCGGACAGCTGAGTCAACGTCGTCCCGACTGCGGCCACGATCGCGTCGGCAACCAAGGTGAAACCGCCACTCTCCGTGATGATTCGGAAAGCGAAAGACGCGTCGCCAACGTTCGGGTCCGACGCTCCGCCCACGCGATAGGTGATTGTCGTTCCGTCGGCATCGGTTCCTGAATATTCCGCGCACCCGGCCAGCGTGGTCTGAAGTTTCTCGAAAGCTGCTGCTGCCGCGGTGCCGTCGGCGTACGAAGCAGAGTCCTGATCGATGCTCGTGAAATCGGGGCCGGTGAACATGTCGGAGAGGTCGGCGACCGATCCGGGAGCCTGGGTGGCTATCGGCGCCAGAACCTGGGCGCAGACGGCGGGGTCGGTGCTCGACTTGTCCGCCTCCGAACTCTCCGGCGCCGGTGCGAGGCCGAGGTCGTCGACCGGGTCGGGAACTATGTCGAAGTCCGCAGGTAGCTCGGACAGGGTGAGCGCGGCTCGTTGCAGGCCGTCACGGTCGAGAGGCGCCCCGCTCAGCGGTGCGGCCGGAGCAGCCGTGAACGGCGCCAAGCCGACCTGTGGGGCGGAAACCTGCGTAGTCGTGTCGGCACCAGGCGAGTCGTCCGAGCCGCAACCGGTCACGACGAACAGTGCCGCCGTTGCGGTCAGACCAAGTGCGAGAAGCGACCGGCGTGTCACGATTCCCACCGAATGCTGTTGGAGATGGTCTGCCGGATCACCGAGGAGCTGTCCGGGTCGCCGTATGCCTGGTCGCCGCCGACGGTCATCTGTCCGTCGATCGGCAAGGGGAGTGAGAGGTCGACGGTGAGGTTTCCGGAGCCGGCCATGACGTACTGATCGATGTTCAGCGTTCCGGCGTCACCGGCCAGGTTCCAGACCGGGCTCTGCGGGGTCTGCGATACGTCCACCGCGAGCGAAAGCCGATTGCCCTCGCGCGCGGTGAGCGTGACGGTGGTTGTCTGATCGAGCAGGATTTCGCTGCTGACTTGCTGCCGAACCACCCAACGTGCGCCGACACCGACCGGAGCGTCGGGGAGTGCGACGGTCCGGTAGACCGCTTGGCCCAGCGCTTGTTCGATTGCAGCGCGGGCAGCATTGGCCGAGTTGGCGGAGGGCTTCAACCGTAGGGCGGTGATGGCGCCCGAATCCGTGACCGACAATCCGGCCGCAGACCCGTCGGCCCCGCTCAGCGCAGCCTGCAGCGTTGCATCGGGCGAGGTCATCGACGACAGCGTGAGGTCAACGACTGCGGTGGGATCGTCAGCGGTCACGTTTGCCGAGAGCGGGATCGTGATCTCCGGCGAAGAGAAATCCTGCGCCGGTTGTTGATCGATCTGCTGACTCACGACGGCCTGGGTGACGAGCGTCGCCGTCTGCGTGGTGCCGACAGGCAAGTTCGTACGCAAAACCTCGCGCGGCTCGCTTCCCGCCTCGAGAACTTCGACCGTCGCGGCGGTCACCGGAACAGTCACCTCACTCGGCGAGGAGGTCGGGGTGTTCGGAGGTTGATCCGAACCGCCGCAAGCGGTGAGAACGGTGGTGAGAGCGAGGGCAGCGAGGGCGAACGGAACGCGTCGGCCGGTCGTGGACAGCAGTGGCACGCGCTCCAGGCTAGCCGCAGTTGCAGAGTGCGTGACCCGGTGCGGTGAACATGAGGGATGATGGTTGCGTGAGTACAGACCACCCAGACCGAGATGTCAACGCGGAGGATCAGCCGATTACCGAAATCTCGAAGGCCGACGAGTCCGAAACCGTGAAACCGGAAGCCGTGAAATCGGAAGACGGTGACCTGGCGGTTGCGCCGGTCGAAAAGCCCCGCCGGCTGACCATGCTCATTGCCATCGCCGCTGTCATCCTGCTCTCGGACATTCTCACGAAGGTGTGGGCAGTCGCCGCGGTCAAACCGGGGCAGCCGATCGAAATCATCGGTGACGTGGTCACATTCACGATGGTGCGCAATCCGGGGGCAGCGTTCTCGATGGCGACGTCGATGACGTGGATCCTCACTCTCGTCGCAATCGGTGTGGTCATCGGTGTGATCAAGATCGGTCGCACGCTCCGATCACCGTGGTGGGCGCTCGGTCTCGGCCTCGTTCTCGGCGGCGCGCTGGGTAACCTCGTCGACCGATTCTTCCGCTCTCCCGGAATCATGCGCGGACATGTGGTGGATTTCGTCTCCGTCGGCTGGTGGCCGGTGTTCAACATCGCGGATTCCGCGATCGTCTGTGGCGCGATTCTGCTCGTCGTCCTGACACTGTTCGGCTTCGAACCCAACGGTGAACGCCTGCGTGATCACAAGGCGGACGACAAGAAGCTCACCGAATCGAAGGCTGCAGCCGAGGGAGAAACCAAGTGAGGGAATCCCGTTCGATGCCAGTGCCCGACGGTCTCGATGCCATGCGCGTCGATGCCGGCCTCGCGCGCCTTCTCGGACTCTCGCGCACCGTGGTCGCGACACTCGCGGAAGAAGGCTCGGTACTCGTCGACGGTGTGGCCGTCGGCAAGTCCGATCGTCTGACCGCAGGGTCGTGGCTCGAGGTAGTCCTGCCCGAACCGCCGCGGCCCCTGACCATCGAAGCGACACCGGTCGAGGGAATGGAGATCCTCTACGCCGACGACGACGTCGTGGCAGTCGACAAGCCCGTCGGAGTTGCCGCGCACGCCAGCGTCGGGTGGACGGGACCGACCGTCATCGGCGGACTTGCCGCGGCCGGTTTCCGCATCTCGACGTCCGGTGCCCACGAGCGTCAGGGCATCGTCCACCGCCTGGACGTCGGAACGTCGGGTGTCATGGTGGTTGCCACATCCGAGCGCGCGTACACGTTGCTCAAGCGCGCTTTCAAGCAGCGGACCATCGACAAGCGCTACCACGCTCTCGTGCAGGGACATCCCGACCCGAGCAGCGGAACGATCGACGCGCCCATCGGACGCCATCACGGGAACGACTGGCGATTCACGGTCACGGCCGACGGCAAGCCCAGCGTCACGCACTACGACACCATCGAGGCGTTCCAGGCAGCGAGTCTGCTGGACGTGCACCTCGAAACCGGTCGCACACACCAGATCCGTGTCCACTTTTCGGCGTTGCGCCATCCGTGCTGCGGTGACCTGACTTACGGCGCGGACCCTCGACTTGCCGAAAGGCTCGGCCTCGAGCGCCAGTGGTTGCACGCCGTGTCTCTTGGATTCGCACATCCGGCGGACGGTCGCTGGGTCGAGATCAAGAGCAAGTACCCGAAGGATCTCGAACACGCACTCGAAGTTCTCCGGTCCTCATGACACCGCGCGGGCTTACCCCCGCGCCGGCCGTCGTCGCGGTGGTGGTCGGTGTGGCGGCGGTGGTGGGCGTGGGGTTCGCGAATCCCGTGCCGACCCCGCCGATCCGGACGGACACCCTGGGTCCGGACAGTGGGGAAGCTGTCCCGGACTACCTCGACCGAGCGCGAGATTCCGTCGCGTCGGTCGATGGGCCGGTATGGGCGTTGGTCTCGTTCACGAAGGCACTCACCGTCGACGAGGTCATCACGTCGACCAGCAGTGTTCAGGTGCCGGGCGCTGAGGTCTCGGGCGTTCGCGTGTCCAGGGTCATGTTCCGAGTTCCGATCGAGCGCGTCCAGACGCCGCTCATGTCGGTGCCCGTTCCCGACAACGACGAAGCAGTACGCAGATCGCCCGGTGTTGCAGCCACGCGACTGGTCTCGCTCGGCGGCGACACCGATCGTCAGCAACAGGTGGCGCTCGCGTCGGCGAAGCAATTGTCCGCCGGGTGCGCCTGCGCGGTGGGCGTGCTGGTGCGAGCGACTCCCGAAGGACTCGAAGCGATCGAACATGACTCGAACGTCCGTGCAGTGGAAGCGTTGCCGTCCGACGCCTCGCCGTGGTTGGCAGCCGTCCGTCCCTTGCTGCCGGAGTACGTGGACGTCGTTGCTCCCGGCCCCGACGATGGTCCGGTCCCGTGAACTCCGGTTCTGTGAACAAGGACGAACGCGCTGAGTCCCGTTCGTCCTCGGGGATCTTCTACGGTGTGGCGGCTTTCCTGTTGTGGGGAACGTTCCCGGCCTTCTTCGGATTACTCGACTTCGCCGATCCGGTCGAGATCCTGGCGCACCGGGTGGTGTGGACCCTTCTGTTGATGCTGATCGTGTTGGCCTTTGCCGGCCGCCTCGGATCGCTTCGCGGAATCAGCGCACGCACCTGGCTGCTGGTGACCGCGGCGTCAGCGGCGATCGCCGTGAACTGGGGGACGTACATCTATGCCGTGGTGTCAGGCCGCGTCGTGGAGGCGGCTCTCGGGTACTTCATCAACCCGCTGGTCACCGTTCTGCTCGGCGTCGTGATCTTCCGCGAACGATTGCGCCGCGCTCAGATCGCCGCACTCGTTCTCGCTGCCATGGCAGTTGTCGTGATCACGGTCGACTTCGGGAAACCTCCGATCGTCGCTTTGCTGCTCGCCGGCTCGTTTGCCACCTATGGGTTGGTCAAGAAGGTGGTTCCGCTCGATCCTCGAACCAGTTTGACTGCCGAGGGAGTCGTTGCCGCACCGTTCGCGGTCGGCTACCTCGTGTTTCTCGGCCTGACCGGGGCCGGTGCATTCATCAGCAGCGGTTCCGGTCACAGCCTGTTGCTGCTTGCCGCCGGCCCGGTCACCGCGCTGCCGCTGCTCCTGTTCGGCGTCGCCGCTCAGAGAGTTCCGTTGGCGACGATGGGCATGCTGCAGTACCTCACCCCGGCGCTCCAGATGGCGTGGGGTGTGGCCGTCATGCACGAGGACATGCCGGCGTCACGGTGGATCGGCTTCGTTCTGATCTGGGCTGCACTGGTGATCTTCACGACAGACACCTTCGTCGCCAGTCGACGTTCGCGGCGTTCGGTGAGGTCGAGCGCCGAACCCGAGGTTCCGGTCACGTGACCGGAGGCGGCGCACGGCGACTCCGCTACGTCGGTCGCCGGTCGTGTCGGCAGCGCGGCATACACTCGATCTCGCTCCCAGACCTTCAGAGAGGCGCACGTGGCTGACTCGTTCGTACATCTTCACAATCACACCGAGTACTCGATGCTCGACGGTGCGGCCAAGGTCGGCGCCATGTTCGAGGAGGCCGCTCGTCTCGAAATGACCGCAGTCGGCATGACCGACCACGGAAACATGTACGGCGCCAGCCAGTTCTACAACGAGGCAAAGAGCGCCGGCATCAAGCCGATCATCGGCATCGAGGCCTACATCGCACCCGAGTCTCGCTTCAACACCAAGCGAGTTCTGTGGGGCGATCGCAGCCAGAAGTCCGACGACGTCTCCGGTAGCGGTGCGTACACCCACATGACGATGGTGGCCGAGAACGCGACCGGACTCCGCAACCTCTTCAAGCTGTCGTCGCTCGCGTCCATCGAGGGCCAGCTCGGTAAATGGCCACGGATGGACGAGGAGCTCATCGCCGCGCACGCCGAGGGCATCATCGCGACCACGGGTTGCCCGTCCGGTGAGATCCAGACGCGCCTTCGTCTCGGCCACGATCGCGAGGCTCTCGAAGCTGCCGCGAAGTGGCAGGAGATCTGGGGGCCGGACAACTTCTTCCTCGAACTGATGGATCACGGTCTCTCGATCGAGCGCCGTGTGCGAGAGGGTCTGCTCGACATCGGCAAGCAACTCGGTATTCCGCCACTTGCCACCAACGACTGCCATTACGTCACCAAGGACGCCGCCGAGAATCACGAGGCGCTGCTCTGCATTCAGACCGGCAAGACGCTCTCCGACCCCACTCGCTTCAAGTTCGACGGCGACGGCTACTACCTCAAGTCCGCTGCCGAGATGCGCGCCATCTGGGACAACGAGGTACCGGGGGCATGCGACAACACCGTTGCCATCGGCGAGCGTGTGCAGTCGTACGAGGACGTCTGGGCATTCCACGACCGCATGCCGATCTTCCCGGTCCCGGAGGGACACACGCAGCAGACCTTCCTGCGCGCCGAGGTGATGCGCGGACTCGATCGCCGCTTCCCGAGCGGACCGCCGCAGGAGTACCTCGCCCGCGCCGACTACGAGATCGGCGTCATCAACGAAATGGGCTTCCCGGCCTACTTCCTCGTGGTCGGCGACCTGATCAACCACGCCAAGGACGTCGGGATCCGTGTCGGGCCCGGCCGTGGATCGGCTGCCGGTTCGTTGGTGGCCTACGCGATGGGTATCACCAACATCGACCCCATCCCGTACGGGTTGCTGTTCGAGCGATTCCTCAACCCCGAGCGTGTGTCCATGCCCGATATCGATATCGACTTCGATGATCGCCGTCGCGGCGAGATGGTTCGCTACGCGACGGACAAGTGGGGCAACGACAAGGTCGCCCAGGTCATCACCTTCGGCACCATCAAGACCAAGGCTGCCATCAAGGACTCGGCTCGCGTCCAGTTCGGCAAGCCGGGCTTCGCCATCGCCGATCAGATCACCAAGGCACTCCCGCCGCCCATCATGGCCAAGGACATCTCTGTCTCCGGTATCACCGATCCGAAGCACGAGCGGTACAAGGAGGCCGTCGAGGTTCGAGCACTCATCGACTCCAGCCCGGACGTCGCGAAGATCTACAAGACCGCGGTGGGTCTGGAAGGGCTGATCCGTAACGCCGGTGTGCACGCCTGCGCGGTCATCATGTCGTCCGAACCGCTCACCGACGCAATCCCGGTCTGGAAGCGCGCCCAGGACGGCGCCATCATCACCGGGTGGGACTACCCCTCGTGTGAAGCCATCGGCCTGCTCAAGATGGACTTCCTCGGTCTGCGAAACCTCACGGTCATCGGCGACACGCTCGAGAACATCAAAGCCAACCGCGGCATCGACCTCGACCTCGACACTTTGCCGATGGACGATGCGGCAACATACGAACTGCTCGCCCGCGGTGACACTCTCGGTGTGTTCCAGCTCGACGGCGGCGGTATGCGCGAGTTGCTGAAATTGATGCAGCCCACCGGATTCGGCGATATCGTCGCCGCCTTGGCGCTGTATCGACCGGGACCGATGGGTGTGGACGCCCACATCTCGTACGCCAAGCGCAAGAACGCCTTGGAAGACGTCAAGCCGATTCACCCCGAACTGGAGGAGCCGCTCGCGGAGATCCTCTCCGAGACCTACGGCCTGATCATCTACCAGGAGCAGATCATGCAACTGGCGCAGAAGGTGGCCGGGTACACCCTGGGTCAGGCCGACTTGCTGCGTCGCGCCATGGGTAAGAAGAAGCTGTCCGAGCTGGAAAAGGCCTACGCCGGCTTCCGGCAGGGCATGTTGGACAACAACTTCAGCGAAGCCGCCATCAAGGCGCTGTGGGACACGGTCCTTCCCTTCGCCGGCTACGCGTTCAACAAGTCGCACTCCGCCGGCTACGGACTCGTGTCGTACTGGACTGCGTACCTCAAGGCGAACTACCCGGCCGAGTACATGGCGGGTCTGCTGACCTCCGTCGGTGACGACAAGGACAAGTCCGCGATCTACCTCGCCGACTGCCGCAAGTTGGGCATCACCGTTCTCCCGCCGGACGTCAACGAGTCACGCGTCGACTTCGCGACCGTCGGCGACGACATCCGTTTCGGTATGGGGTCGGTGCGCAACGTCGGCGCCAACGTCGTCGCCTCGATCATCAAGGCGCGCACCGAGAAGTCGAAGTTCACAGATTTCTCCGACTATCTCGGCAAGATCGACGCGATGGCTTGCAACAAGAAGGTCACCGAATCGCTCATCAAGGCCGGTGCTTTCGACTCGTTGGGTCATCCGCGCAAGGGCCTGATGTTGGTCCATGCCGACGCCATCGATTCCGTGATGAGCACCAAGAAGGCGGAGGCGATCGGACAGTTCGACCTCTTCGGCGGTGCCGAGGCGGACGAGTCGATCACCTCGGTGTTCGACGTCAAGATTCCTGACGAAGAGTGGGATTCCAAGCATCGCCTGGCGCTCGAACGAGAGATGCTGGGGCTGTATGTCTCCGGTCACCCGCTCAACGGCGTCGAGCACATTCTTCGCCAGCAGTCCGACACGTCCATCGCCGCGATTTTGGAAGGCGGCGTCCAGGACGGTGCCCAGGTAACTCTCGGCGGCATCATCGCCTCGGTGGACCGCCGGGTCAACAAGAACGGTCTGACCTGGTGCATCGTGCAGCTCGAAGATCTCGTGGGTGGAATCGAGGTGCTGTTCTTCCCGCAGGCGTACGCCGTGTACGGAATGGACATCGCCGAGGATGCCATCGTGTTGGTCAAGGCTCGCGTTTCGATCCGAGACGATCGGATGTCACTGATCGGCAACGACCTTGCGGTACCTGATATTTCGGCGATCGGGGTTGCGCGTCCGCTGTCGGTCTCGCTGCCGCTTCGGCAATGCACCAAGGACAAGCTCAGTGCTCTCAAGCAGGTGTTGACCAGGCATCCGGGGACGTCCGATGTCCATGTCCGACTGATCGGCGGAACCGAAATCAGCTTGTGGAAGGTCGACGACGTCCTTCGGGTCGAACCGTCCTCGGCACTGATGGGCGACCTGAAGGCATTGCTCGGACCGAGTTGCCTGACGGTCTGACCGCCGAGCGGACCTGAACCGAACGAAGGGACCTTGCTGCTGATGCAGCAAGGTCCCTTCGTGGTTCGCGGGAGTTCGGGGGAGTGCGGTGATCAGGTGGTGCGTGAGTAGTGCACGCGCCGTACCCACCACGTGACTACAGCGGCCGTTGCGGCAGTCAGTACGGCCACCTGCATCGACTGCGTGACGGCACCGGCGACGACGAACAGCACGAACCCGACCACGAGAGCTTCGATCTTGTACAGCGGCCACCGAGTTCCGGCCAGATCGACGCAATAGTCGGGGGAGGGGCGTGATTCGCGAGTGGAGATATCTGCGGTGGTCATCTCGTCCCCTTCTGATACGGCTGTTCGAAGCTGTGGTTTCAGAGTAGCCAGAGATGAGAGTTCGGGCAAGCGAACTTTATTGATCGGCAGCTCACTTAATCGATCAACCAGGGGAGTGCGCGGGCGACAGGCCTGGTCGGCGTGGTTCGGTGGCCAAGGTGCTCGAGTGGGTGTTCACTGGTATACATGCCAATCACAGGTGAGTACGAACCCAGTCCAGCGTCGTGGGCCGCCGATCAGGTCGCACGCATCGAGAACTCCGGTGGCACCGAGGGAAACGACATGAACGGCATGCCCGTCGTCGTTCTCACGACCATCGGGGCAAAGTCCGGAAAGGTCAGGAAGACGCCGCTGATGCGGGTCGAGCACGACGGTTCGTATGCCGTTGTGGCTTCGCTCGGTGGCGCCCCGAAGAATCCGGTCTGGTACTACAACGTCAAAGCCGACCCGCACGTCACGCTGCGTGACGCGACGCAGGTCTTCGACCTGGTTGCTCGGGAAGTCACCGGCGACGAGAAGGCGGTCTGGTGGGAGCGCGCTGTCGCTGCGTACCCCGACTACGCCGATTATCAGACGAAGACCGATCGTGAGATTCCGGTGTTCGTGCTCGAACCCAAGTAACCCCGCATTTCACAAGAAGCGCTGCATCAATCACAAGTAAATCGTCACTCCCGGGGGTCGGCGATCCCGACTCCCGGGAGTGTGTCATGGAGGTCTGATGAGTCCGAAAACCGTTGCAGATCAATTGGTTCAGCAGCTCGTTGACGCGGGTGTCAGTCGGATCTACGGCATTGTCGGTGACAGTCTCAATCCCATCGTCGATGCGGTTCGTCGCACCGGTGGTTCCGAGAAGGGCGGAATCGATTGGATACACGTCCGGCATGAGGAAGCAGCCGCCTTTGCGGCCGCAGCGGATGCCCAGATCACCGGAAAACTCGCAGTGTGTGCCGGATCCTGCGGTCCCGGAAACCTTCACCTGATCAACGGCCTGTACGACGCTCATCGTTCGGGCGCGCCGGTCCTCGCGATCGCCTCACACATCCCCAGCGCCCAGATCGGAATGGGCTACTTTCAGGAAACGCATCCCGAGCGGATCTTCATCGAATGTTCGAGTTACACCGAACTCGTCAGCACGGCAGTCCAATCACCACGCGTGGTGCAGTCGGCGATTCAGCATTCGGTGGCTCGAAACGGCGTCTCGGTGATCGTGCTTCCCGGGGACATCGCCGATTGTCCGGCAGAAGGCACCCCGCCGACGCTCGTCGAAACCCGAAGGCCGACAGTCGTTCCGGATGCCGGTGACGTCAAGGCGTTGGCAGATGTGATCAACCGCTCGCGTAAGGTTGCGATCTTCGCCGGCGCGGGCGTGCGAGATGCGCGCGCGGAGGTTCTGGCGTTGGCCGAAACCGTCGTCGCTCCCATCGGGCATTCACTGCGTGGCAAGGAATGGATCCAGTACGACAATCCATACGACGTCGGGATGACCGGATTGCTCGGTTACGGTGCGGCGCACGACGGTATCCACGGCGCCGATCTCCTGCTCCTGATCGGTACGGACTTTCCCTACGATCAGTTCTTGCCCGACGACGTTCGTACCGCTCAGATCGACATCGCGGCCGAGCGGTTGGGGCGTCGAACCAGCCTGGACCTGGCTGTGCACGGCGACGTCGCGAGCACCTTGAGCGCACTGATTCCGCAGCTCGATCGAAAGACCGACCGCGGGTTCCTGGAGGACACGCTCGCCAAGCACAACACTCTGATGACCAAAGTGGTTGGTGCATACACGGATCCGGTCAAGCAGCGCACGCCGATTCACCCCGAGTATGCGGCCTCGATCTTGGACGATCTGGCAGCCGACGACGCAATCTTCACCGCCGACACCGGGATGTGCAACGTGTGGACGGCGCGCTATCTCAATCCGAACGGATCGAGACGCTTCATCTCCTCGGCGCTGCACGGATCGATGTCCAATGCGCTCCCACACGCGATGGGTGCTGCATGGTCGAGTCCGGGGCGTCAGGTCATCTCGGTGTCGGGCGACGGTGGATTGTCGATGCTGCTCGGTGAGTTGGTCACCGTCGCGATGTACAAGTTGCCGGTCAAGATCGTGGTGTTCAACAACTCGACGCTCGGAATGGTCAAGCTCGAGATGCTGGTCGACGGCCTTCCGGATTTCGGGGTCGACGTGCCCGCGGTCGACTACGCGGCGGTTGCTGCTGCGCTCGGTATCTTTTCGCGCCGAATCGAGAATCCCGCGGATATCGAAGCGGGCCTACGCGCCGCGCTCGATCACGACGGTCCGGCCTTGGTTGATCTGGTGACCGATCCGCTGGCATTGTCGTTGCCGCCCACCATCACCGGTGGTCAGATGAAGGGCTTCGCTTTGGCGATGTCGAAGATGGTGATGAACGGCGGCGTCGGCGAGGCAGTACAGATGGCCAAGTCGAATCTGCGGAACGTGCCACGTCCCTCACAGTTGGATCCGCGCGGCTGACCTACCGCCACCCTGCCTCGCAGACCATGCGGGGCGGGGTGGTGGGAAGGTTGATCTCCGACGTGCGAAAATGGCGGGGTGTCTAACTCGCCCGATGTCGTAGTAACGAAGTCCACCGTCCCCGCGCTCGACGCGCAGGAGATCGACGCGGCCATCGAGCGAATTCAGCACGTCATTGCGGCGACGCCCCTGCAGTACAGCGATCGTCTTTCGGCGTTGACCGGGGCACACGTGTATCTCAAGCGTGAGGACCTCCAGGGCGTTCGTTCGTACAAGATTCGTGGCGCGTACAACCTGATCGCTCAGCTCAACGAGGCCGAACGCGGTGCCGGCGTAGTGACTGCCAGTGCCGGTAACCATGCGCAGGGTGTTGCTTTCGCGTGCCGAACGATGCAGATCAAGGGTCGGATCTACGTTCCGGCCAATACCCCCAAGCAGAAGCGTGATCGCATCCGCGCGCACGGTGGAGCGTTTGTCGAACTGTTCATGATCGGTGAGACCTATGACGCCGCAGCTGCTGCGGCCGCCGAGGACGTAGCCGAAACCGGCGCAACCATGGTTCCCCCGTTCGACGACGTGCGCACCGCTGCGGGGCAAGGAACCATCGCAGCGGAGATTCTCACGCAATTGGACGCCCCTCTCGACACGATCGTCGTGCCGGTCGGCGGCGGCGGTTGCATTGCGGGCATCGCCACCTACCTGCACGAACGGTCGCCCAAGACGTCGATCGTCGGGATCGAGCCGTCCGGTGCGGCGTCAATGACGGCCGCTCTTGTTGCCGGGGGCCCGGTGACTCTTCCCGACGTCGATCCATTTGTCGACGGCGCAGCGGTCAAGAGGATCGGCGATGTTCCCTACGAGGTCGTCTCACGTCTGGGTGCCGCCGTGGTGTCGCACGCGTCGTTGCCGCTCGTGGCTCGTCAACTTCAGACACGGTCCGGTTCGGGATCGTTTGTCGTCAATCAGATCGACGAGGGCGCTATCTGCACGGCGATGCTCGAGCTGTATCAGAGCGAGGGCATCATCGCCGAACCCGCGGGAGCGCTTTCCGTTGCGGCACTTCAGAATTTGACGTTCGAGCCGGGTTCGACCGTCGTGTGCCTGATCTCCGGTGGCAACAACGACGTCTCTCGTTACGGCGAAATCCTCGAGCGTTCGCTCGTTCACCTCGGGCTCAAGCACTACTTCCTGGTCGACTTTCCGCAGGAACCGGGAGCGCTCCGTCGCTTCCTCTCGGACGTGCTCGGGCCGGACGACGACATCGCGCTGTTCGAGTACGTCAAGCGAAACAATCGCGAGACGGGTGCCGCGTTGGTGGGTATCGAACTCGGTTCCGCCGACGGGTTGGCGGCGTTACTCGAGCGGATGGAGCGCGCGCCGATGCAGTCCGAGAGGCTCGAGCCGGGAAGCCCGGCGTACCGCTATCTGACGTAAGGGACGCCCCCCGGTCAGGGCCGCAGTCGCTCGACTACCTGTCGATGCAGTTCGGGATCCGGCTGGGGGAGTCCGAGCATGGCCGCCAGATACAGGCCGTCGCCGACGAGTCGGATGATCTCGGCCTGCACAGGGTCGGCGATCTCGGTCTGAAGGCCCTTGTCCCAGCTCCGCATCACATGTGTGACGGCCTTCTGGATTTCGTCGTGTTGTCCGTCGACTGTTCTCAGTGCCGCGATGATCGACCGGAAGAGTGAGAGTTCTTCGCTTTCGTTCGCATCGGGGATCTGCAGATAGAACTCGGTGACCGTCGTACCGCCTGCTACGGCGTCTTCGAGTTGCTGATCCGAGCGTTCTCCGAGTCTGCGGACCATCGCCGCGAGCAGTGCTTCCTTGCTGGGGAAGTGATAGAGAAGTCCGCCCTTGGAAACCCCGGCTTCGGCGGCAACGCCTTCGAGCGTGACTTGGGCGACGCCGCTGACCAGCAGCAGCTTCTCCAGTGCGTCGAGAATTCGATCGCGAGTGTCGGCAGCCATGTGATGTGACCCTACCCGGAAATAACTTTACCGCTCGGACGGTTCACTGTTACCGTAGACCTACTGTACCGGCTGGACGGTGCAGTGAAGTCTTTTCGAAAGAACTCAGAGAAAGTCGCAGGGGAGCAATGTCAGTGTCGGCAGATACGTCTGCAATCAATCCCGACGAGGTTCGGGCGACAAAGCGTGACTGGGCGGGCTTGATAGTCCTTGCCTTTGCTGTGTTGCTCATCGCAGTCGACGGCACGGTGCTCGATCTTGCGCTTCCGTTCATCAGCGCCGACCTCGAACCGAGCAGCACGCAGTTGCTGTGGATCATCGACGTCTATTCGTTCGTGCTCGCCGGTCTGCTCATCACCATGGGTACGCTCGGCGACCGGATCGGTAGGCGAAAACTGCTCCTGATCGGCGCAGTCGGCTTCGGTCTCGCCTCGATCATCGCCGCTCTCGCTGTCAGTCCCGAGATGCTCATTGCCGCCCGCGTGCTGCAGGGTATTTCCGGTGCAACGCTGATGCCGGCCACCCTCGGTCTGATCCGCACGATCTTCGTCAACCCGCGTCAGCGCACCGAGGCGATCGGTGTCTGGGGCGCGATGGCCGGTGGCGGTACCGCGGCAGGCCCTTTGGTCGGTGGTTGGTTGCTCGAGCACTTCTGGTGGGGTTCGGTCTTCTTGATCAACATTCCGGTCATGATCGCGCTGGTTGTACTCGGCCCGATCCTGATCCCGGAGTCGAAGGACCCCAATCCGGGTCGATTCGACCTCATCAGCGCTGGTCTGTCGATGGCGACCATGTTGCCGCTGGTGTACGCGGTCAAGGAATCCGTGGTGCACGGCGTCAGCATCACGTTGCTGGTGATCGGCCTCGTTGGTCTCGCGGCGGGTTACGTGTTCGTGCGTCGTCAGCGGATGCTGAAGGATCCGATGTTGGATCTGAAGCTGTTTGCCAACGCGTCGTTCTCCACCGCCGTCATCACCAACCTGCTCTCGATCTTCGCGCTGGCAGGTGTCCTGTTCTTCGGCTCGCAGTACCTGCAGTTGGTGCTCGGTAACTCGGCGCTCGACGCCGGCCTGCTGATGCTCCCGGGTATGTTGCTCAGCGCATTCACTGCGGTTGCGGCAGCCTGGTTGATTCGCCGGTGGTCGGTGTCTCACGTGCTCAGCGCGGGCCTCGCGGTTGCCGGTATCGGTGCTGCGATGCTGCTCGCGCTCGGCGTCGACAGCGGCCCGTTGATGTTCGTGCTCGGCTTCGGTCTGGCCGGTGCTGGTGTCGGTGTCGCGTTGACGTTGACATCGGATCTCGTGGTCAGTTCGGTGGAACCCGAACGCGCCGGCGCTGCGTCCGCTGTGTCGGAGACCGCGTACGAACTCGGCATCGCGCTCGGCGTGGCGATCCTGGGCAGCGTGGTGATGGCGATCTTCCGCAAGGGAATCGACACCTCGATGCTCGAAGCAGATCAGGCGCACGCTGCACAGGGCACGCTCGGCGGTGCCCTGCAGGAAGCAACGTACCTACCTGGTGAACTCGGTTCCGTGCTTGCCGATTCCGCGAAGTCGGCTTTTGTCGACGGTATGCACGTTGCTGCCGGTGCAACAGCTTTGGTTCTGTTCGTCAGTGCCGCATTGGTGTTGCGAATGCTGCGGAGTACACCAGAGAACGCGAAGCGTTAATACCGGAATCTCGAGAGTTAGTCAGCTTTCGAGTACGACGAACGAGTGCCCCGGCACCACTGTTGCGGACGCGGTCTCGTCCTGTGTCGGCGGATCCCACCAGAGGATGGGGGTTCCACCGGCCGGGACCGAGGCCGTGTCCGTTCCCAGATTGCACACGATCTGTAATGCGCCGCGGCGCAAGGTGATCCACTGGTCGTCCTCATCATAGTCGACGTGCAGGTGCCCCAGCCAAGGGTCGGTGATCTCGATTCGCTTCCTGCGCAGGGCAAGTAGATCGCGATAGCACGCCAGGACGCGAGCGCGTGTCTCTTCGTCTCGCTCGTCCCAGTCCAGTTTCGATCGCAGAAATGTCTGTGGGTCTTGCGGATCCGGAATGTCGTCACTGTTCCAGCCGTGCGCCGCGAACTCCGCTTTGCGGCCTTTGGCAGTGGCCTCGCCGAGTTCCGGTTCCGGATGCGAGGTGAAGAACTGGAACGGAGTGGTCGCTCCCCATTCCTCGCCCATGAACAGCATCGGCGTGTACGGCGATAGCAGGACCAGCGCCGCCTTGATCGCCAATTGTCCTGGCGTCAGATAGGCGCTCGGGCGGTCCCCGATCGCGCGGTTGCCGATCTGATCGTGGGTGCACGTGTATGCGAGCAGGGCGCTGGCGGGCTGATGCGTGATGTCGATCGGCCGGCCGTGAACCCGTCCACGGAACGAGGAATACGTTCCGGCGTGGAAGAAACCGCGCCGCAATGTATTTGCAAGGGATTCCAAGGATCCGAAGTCGGCGTAATAACCCTGGCGTTCGCCGGACACGGCCGTGTGAATGGTGTGGTGGATGTCGTCGTCCCACTGCGCGTCCAAGCCGAACCCGCCGGCCGCTCGTGGCGTGATCAGAGTGGCGTCGTTGAGATCGCTTTCGGCGATCAACGTGAGCGGTCGACCGAGATGAGCCGACAGTGTTTCCGTTCGGACGGCGAGTTCCTCGAGGATGTGCGTTCCGGTGTGATCGACCAACGCGTGGACGGCGTCGAGGCGTAGACCGTCGATGTGGAAATCACGCATCCATCGCAGGGCATTGCCGATGATGTACTCGCGAACCTCGCCCGACTGCGGGCCTCCGATGTTGATCGTTCGGCCCCAGGTGTTCGCTCCATCGGCAATGTAGGGGCCGAACTTTTCGAGGTAGTTGCCCGACGGGCCCAGGTGGTTGTAGACCACGTCAAGAATCACGCCGAGTCCGCGTTCGTGGGCCGCATTCACCAAGCGTTGCAATCCGTCCGGGCCACCGTAGATCTCGTGGACCGTGTACCAGAGCACACCGTCGTAGCCCCAGTTGTGAGTTCCGTTGAAGCCGTTGACCGGCATGATTTCCACGAAGCCGACGCCGAGGTCTACCAGGTGATCGAGACGTTCGATCGCGGCGTCGAATGTTCCTTCGGGGGTGAACGTTCCGATGTGCAGTTCGTAGACCGATGATCCTGGGAGTTGTCGTCCGGTCCACTGAGAGTCGGTCCAGGACGCCTCGTCGAGTTGGTGCAGTTGGGAGCGGAGATGCACGCCTTCGGGCTGGCGTGGTGAACGCGGATCCGGGAGTGTTTCACCGTCGACGACAAAGCCGTAGCGAGCGCGGTTGTCGCAGTCGACCTCGGCGCGCCACCACCCGTCGTCGGTCCGGTCCATCTCGTGCGTGATGCCGTCGACTTCGACCCGGACCGATTCCGGTGTTGGCGCCCAGACTTCGAATGTATGCACACGATCAGCATGCCTTGTTCGGCCGGATGTGGCAGCCCGGCGGGCTGGTTCCGTCGTCAAGGACTGTTTCTATCCGCAGGTGTTGCCGGACGGTGCAGACAGCGTGATCAGTTTCGGAGCGGGGCCGCTGCAGCATCCGCCCTCGGCTTTCCCTGTGTCGGTTTCTGCTGTGTCAGGTTCGTCGAAAATACCTGCGCCGCCGCAGACTCCGGTCTCCGGAAGGATCAACTCGACGCGGGCCGCTGCTTCGTGATCGCCGGCGAGCTCGGCTGCGATGCTGCGAACCTGCTCGTAGCCGGTCATCGCCAGGAAGGTGGGTGCTCGGCCGTAGCTTTTCATTCCTGCCAAGTACACCCCCGGCTCCGGATGGCGAAGCTCCTTCGCGCCATGCGGGTAAACGGTGCCGCACGAGTGGACGTTCGGATCGATCAGCGGAGCAAGCTCGACCGGTGCTTGTAAGACCGGGTCGAGGCCGAGTCGAATTTCCGAGAGCCAGGACAGATCGGGGCGGAAGCCGGTCAGCGCTATGACGTTGTCCACGTTCTCGATGCGATCACCCGCATCGGAGGCAAGTATGAGTTGTCCCGAAGGGGTAGTTGTCACCTCTGCGGTGCGGAAGCCGGTGACGACTCTCAACAGGCCATCCTCGACGGCCTTCTTTGCGCGCAATCCCAGGGCGCCGCGCGCGGGCAGTTCGTCAGCGTCGCCGCCTCCGAATGCAGAGCCGATGTTTCCTCGGCGGACCGCCCAGGTGATGCGGGTGCTCGGAGCCTGCTCCGCCAACCCTGACAGCGCAACGATCGCCGTCAGCGCGGAGTGGCCACTACCTGCGATGACCGTGTGTTTTCCGGCGAACTGTGCCCGCACAGCGGGATCGTCGAGATCAGGAACCCGGTACCGGATCGCAGTACCCACAGCGCCTTCGCCGAGTGCAGGAAGACCTTCACCACCGAGCGGGTTGGGGGTGCCCCAGGTGCCGGACGCATCCACAACGGCCTGGGCGAACATCCGATCCTCGGTTCCGTCACGGCGCCGCAGGTGAATCGAGAGGGGTTCGCTGTCGCGTCCGGCGTCGACGACCAGGTCACGTCCGCGTCGAGCTACGCCGATCACCTCGGTGTCGAACTGGACCAGGTCGGCGAGGGCCGAGGCGAGTGGTTCGAGGTAGAGCTCGCGCCATTGCCGGCCGGACGGATAGGTCTGCCCGTCGGGTGAGCTCCATCCATTCTGGTCGAGGAGTCGCCGCGCGGCGGGGGCGACGAGTTCGGACCACCGGGAGAACAGTCGAACGTGATTCCACTCGGAGATCGCAGCACCGGCTGTGGTTCCGCGCTCGAATACAAGGGGTGTGAGTCCGCGCTCGCGCAGTTCTGCTGCGGCTGCCAGGCCGATCGGGCCGGCCCCGATCACGACAACGGGTAGGGGGTTCATTTTCGTGCCTTTCATCGACGATTATCGATCTACGGGGACTGTATCGACGATCATCAATGTAGGCAACCATCGACAGCTGTCGATATAGTGGAGAGATGACTTCGCTGCAGACTCCGACGGTGCGAGTCGGCGATTCGGACTCGGATCAGATCCGTTCTTCCGTCCTCGCGCAGGGCGATGCCGATACCTACGCGCAGTGGTTCGCCTGCCTTGCCGAGTCGATGCGCGTCCGATTGCTTCACCGGGTTGCGAGCGCGGTCGGTGGTATTACCGTCGGAGCGCTCGCCGAGGCGTTGGGGATCGGGCAACCGACGGTGTCGCACCACCTGCGCAAGCTCGCCGATGTGGGTTTTGTGACCATGCGTAAGGAAGGGACGAGCACGGTCGTCGCGATGAGTCCGACGTGTTGCGTTGCCTTGCCGCAGGCGGCGGATGTGGTGATGGGAGTCCTTGCTCCGCGTCCGTGCTGCCCGAGTGATCTGCCCGACGATGTCTCTGTCCGGGCCATGATCGACGACGACTGGGATGCGGTTCGCCGTATTTACGGCGAGGGTATCGACACCCGAAATGCCACCTTTGCCGCTGAGGTCCCCTCGCGTGAGCATCTCCACGAACGGTGGCTGCCGCAGCATCGATGGGTGGCGACTATCGGGGGTGTTGTTGTCGGATGGGCTGCGTTGAGTCCGGTTTCCGAGCGTGACTGCTACCGCGGGGTTGCCGAGAACTCCGTGTACGTTGCGGACGGCATGCGTGGTCGTGGCGTCGGAAAGGCGTTGTTGCGCAAGCAAGTCATGGCCGCCGACGCCGACGGACTCTGGACTCTGCAGACGTCGATGTTCCCGGAGAACCGTGCCTCCATCTCGCTCCATCATTCGGCCGGGTTTCGAACGGTCGGCCTTCGCGAGAAGATCGCCGAACTCGACGGCGTGTGGCGCGACACTGTTCTGCTCGAGCGTCGAACGGCGATCGCCGAGGGATGAGTCCGGGATCCGGCTGACCGGATGCCCGATTGCGCGTTGATTCGATATCTGTCAATATCGAAGAATGTCGAATCAAGAGCTGCCGGACTCCGAGGCTTGCTGCACCCCGCTCGTTCGTGAACCGTTGACCGAGGATTGGGCCGGCGACTTGTCTCGGATGTTCAAGGCCCTCGGCGATCCGGTTCGTCTCCGCTTGCTCAGCTTGGTGGCAAGTCACGAGGGTGGTGAAGCCTGCGTCTGCGACATCTCCGACTCGTTCGACTTGTCTCAGCCGACTATCTCGCATCACCTGAAGGTGTTGCGCCAGGCAGGGCTGCTCGATTGTGAACGACGCGGGACCTGGGTGTACTACTGGGTTATTCCGGCTGCGCTGCAACAGCTTTCCGCCGTTCTGCTGGTAGAAGGTGCGAGCGTGAGTGCCGCGGACACTTGCGCTGAGGTCACCGCATGAGCAACACCGCTGCCACCACCGAACACCCCGAAGTCGTCGGAAAACTCTCCACCCTCGACCGCTATCTGGCGGTCTGGATCGGCGTGGCCATGGTCGTCGGCCTGCTGGTTGGACGCTGGATCCCCGGTGTGAACACTGCCCTGGACAAGGTGCAGATCGACGGCATCTCGCTACCGATCGCCCTCGGTCTGCTGATCATGATGTACCCGGTCCTGGCGAAGGTCCGCTACGACCGCCTCGACACAGTCACCGGGGACAAGAAACTCCTCGCCGGCTCCCTGTTCCTGAACTGGGTTCTCGGCCCGGCGCTGATGTTCGCCCTCGCCTGGCTGTTTCTGCCTGACCTGCCGGAATACCGAACCGGTTTGATCATCGTCGGTCTCGCTCGCTGCATCGCGATGGTGATCATCTGGAACGACCTGGCCTGCGGAGACCGCGAAGCCGCCGCGGTGCTGGTCGCCATCAATTCGGTGTTCCAGGTGATCATGTTCGCCGTGCTCGGTTGGTTCTACCTCTCGGTCCTGCCCGGGTGGCTCGGCCTCGAACAGACCACCATCGACACCTCGCCCTGGCAGATTGCGAAATCGGTCCTGATCTTCCTCGGTATCCCGCTGCTGGCAGGTTTTCTGTCCCGCTTCTTCGGCGAACGCGCCAAAGGCCGCGACTGGTACGACAACAAGTTCATCCCCAAGATCAGCCCCTGGGCGCTCTACGGTCTGCTGTTCACCATCGTCGTGCTCTTCTCGATGCAGGGCGAACAGATCACCTCCCAGCCTTGGGATGTCGTCCGGATCGCGCTGCCCCTGCTCGCGTACTTCGCGCTCATGTGGGGCGGAGGCTACATCCTCGGCGCCGCAATCGGATTGGGCTATGAACGCACCACGACCCTGGCGTTCACCGCCGCGGGCAACAACTTCGAACTCGCGATCGCGGTAGCAATCGCCACCTACGGCGCCACCTCGGGGCAAGCTCTTGCCGGTGTCGTCGGCCCGCTGATCGAGGTACCGGTGCTCGTCGGGCTGGTCTATGTCTCCCTTGCTCTACGCAAACGCTTTGCAGTCGAAGAGGTTTCATCCAGTCGAGAAAGAGCGAGGTCATGAGCAAACCATCGGTGTTGTTCGTCTGCGTCCACAATGCCGGTCGATCTCAGATGGCCGCGGGATTCCTGAGCCATCTCGCAGGCGACGCCATCGAGGTCCGTTCCGCCGGATCCGCACCCGCCGAGACCGTCAATTCGGCAGCGGTCGAGGCGATGGCAGAGCGCGGTATCGACATCTCAGCGCAGTCTCCGAAGATCCTCACTGTCGACGCCGTCCAGGATTCGGATGTCGTCATCACCATGGGCTGCGGCGACACGTGCCCGATCTTCCCCGGCAAGAGTTACCGAGACTGGGTTCTCGACGACCCGGCCGGACAGGGCCTTGAAGCAGTTCGCCCGATCCGTGACGAAATCGAGCGGCGCGTTCAAGCTCTGATCGACGAACTCACCACTGCCGCGAAGTCTTCCTGACCGATCGGGGACTCGACAGGATCATTCGCCCGCGGGCTCGATGTGTTCGGCACCGAGGACGGAGAGTCGGTATTCCTGTGCGTCCTGCTCGGTTTCGAAATCTTTCTCTTCGAGGAGATTCCGGTCGGCGTCGAGGTATCGGTAAGCAGTCATTCCTCCACCGTGTCACTGATGAACGATTCGTGCTCGGATACCGGTTCGATTTCGTCGACGGCTATTTGAATCAGCCTTCCGTAGCGCCGGATCAGATCCTCCGACGACAGTGAATCCTCACCGAGGAGTTCGAGCGTCCGCATGCCGGTGGCCAGTCCGAGCAGCAGTGAGACGACGATCTGGCTGCGTACCAAACCGGGCTCCGTGTCGCCGATGCGGCGCGCGATCCCGTGAACGTATCGTTGCTTGATCTCGGCCCGAGCGGCGGCCGGATCTGGCGCCTCGTGAACGTGTACTGCGAGCATTGCCCACGGATCGGTTTCGTCGGATTCTCTACGAGCGACAAGTTTCTCGACCAGTTGACAGCCGATGTCTCCGGTGGCGTCGGCATTCGGATCCTCGTCCATCGGAGGTGCGGACGGGATCGCAGCCGAGTACAGCCGAGCTTTGCTGCCGTAGATCTTCATGACCAGGGCAGGGGAGTAGCCGGCTGCGACCGCGATGTCCTTGATGGTCGTCGATGCGTAACCTCGTTCCGCGAACAAGGCTTTCGCTGCTGTGAGGATGCTGGCTTCGCCGCTGCTCATGTCGCTCGCCTCCGCCTCGATACCCGATCGCCATGCGTTCGGTTGCTTGTACTGGCGTTCATACTGTCGTCAACGGCTCGGCATCGACGGGTACGTCGAAATCGACGACGGTGGACTGCGCGATGACCGCTATCTGACGAGCCAATGTGCCGTGTCCGCTCTCGGTCAGCGCGGTCAGGATGTACCGGCCGGATGTGGGAAGTGCGATTCCGTAGTGCCCGGTTCCGTCGGTGACCGTGGATGCGACGAATTCGCCGGTCGGTTTCGTGAGCGTGACGACGGTTCCCGAGGTTGTTCGGCCGCCGACTCCGACCTTGCCGGAGATGGTGAGGCGGTCACCGAGTTCGACGGTGTGCGTCGATTGCGCGCTGTCGAAGCTGATTACCTGTGATCTCGGGGACCAACCGTCGGCGCTCGTGACCACCAGGTACCGGCCGGGCCGGGGTAGGGCGAGGGAGAAGTTGCCCTCGTTGTCGGCGCGACTCCAGTCGATCGGTCGCCCCTCCATGTCCATCACGGTGACAACGGCCTGCCGGATCGGTCGGCTGTCGGCCCGGACCACATGACCGGCAACCACAATTTCCGTTTCGGACACGGCGGCGTCGGGAAGCTCGAACCCTTCCGGGGTCACCGGGCGAAGTGCCGCTTCCGGTTTTGCGCCGCGGCGAGGAATGAACGCAGCGGCAGCGGCAGCAGCCACGGCGGCGAGGGCGGCCAGCCAGAAGATGTTCTTGAAGGCGTCGATCGACGGAAGGCCCTCGCCCGGCCCGGACGGGATGACCATCGAAGTGAGCATGGCGGCAACCACCGCGCTGGACGTGGAAGTACCGACTGAGCGGAGCAGCGAATTGAGGCCGTTTGCCGACGCGGTTTCGGTAATCGGAACCGATCGCATGATCAGCATCGGCATCGCGGAGTAGGCGATTGCGGTTCCGATGCTGACCACCGCCGCGCTGATGATGATCAGTGCTATCGAACCGGTCAGGAACACTCGCGCGATGTAGGCGAGCGCGAGCACCGTGCCGCCGACGATCAGGGTGATCTTGGCTCCGAATCGCTTCGTGATGTTCGCGGAGACGGGCGCGAAGAAGACCATCGCGAGGCCTGCCGGAATCATGCACAGTCCGGCCGCCATCACGCCCAGTTCGAAGCCGTAGCCGGAGATCTTCGGCATCTGAAGTTGTTGGGTGGTGGAGAGGTTGTTCGCGTACATCGAGAAGCCGACGAGGATCGAGGCGACGTTGGTCAGCAGAACAGGCCGCTTGGCCGACGTTCGTAGATCGACCATCGGCTGGGTGACGCGAAGTTCGTAAGGGAACCACAATGCGAGAGTCACGATTCCGATGACGAACATCAGCAATGTCAGTTCGCTCGTCCATCCCCAACGGGCGCCCTTGGAGATGGCGAGGAGGATCGCCGTGAGTGCTGTCGAGAGCATGACCGCGCCCAGGAAGTCGAATTTGCCGCGGGTACGAACACTTGATTCCGGGACGACGACGGCTACCGCGATGATCAGCAGGACGCCCACGATCGCCGAGAGCCAGAAGATGGCGGGCCAGCCCAGATGCTCGAAGATCAACCCGGACAGCGGGAGCCCGAGTGCGCTGCCGATTCCGAGAGTGGCACTCATCAACGCTGTTGCCGACGCCACCTTCTCCTTGGGCAGTTCGTCGCGCATGATGCTGATTCCGACGGGGATCATCGAGATCGCGAAGCCCTGGAGACCACGTCCGATCAGCAGGGCGACAAAGTTGCCGCCGATCGCCGCCACCAGTGATCCGACCACGATCATCGTCATCGAGATCAGCATCATGCGTCGTTTTCCGAACATGTCTGCCAGGCGGGAGACGATCGCAGTGGCGACGGCACTCGTGAGGAGCGTGACGGTGACGAGCCAGGAGGCGTCGTCAGCGCTGACGCCGAGGATCTTCGGGAAATCGGGCAACAACGGAATGACCATCGTTTGTTGCAGCGCGACCACGGTGCCGGAAAGACAGAGAATTGCGGTAATGAGCCGACTTGAACGGCGAGTGGTCGGAGACGAGTGCAATGCCAAGAGACGGTCCTTCACGCGGCGATGGTGAACGGGAATTCACCCATGAGTGAACCACTGTTCACCCGTCACTGTCACCTTCGGTGAATATGCGATTTCTCACGACGGCAACTCGCCCCAGGGTTTCCGAGTCGGCATGGCGGGAACAACGTCAGTGGTTGGTCTGCGCCTGCGCGAGCGGGCAGCGAGGAGGAGTGATGCATGCCGAAGTGGGTGACCGTCTCCACGTCCAGGGGCGCGTTGTGGGGCAGGCGGAGGTAACTGCCGAGGTTCTCGAGGTGCACGGCGAGGACGGCGGTCCTCCCTATCTGGTCAGGTACGACAACGGCCACGAGGCGTTGGTGTTTCCCGGTAGCGACGGCTGGATAGATCACCCCGGAAAAGGCTCCTGAGCTGCACGATTCTTTCCATGCATGGTCGTTGCATCGAATGCGGCTAAAGTGTGCGCAATGGAGGGCAGACGCCAGTACCACTCCCGCGTGCGTGAAGCTTCCGCGCAGCGAACGCGTGAACTCATTCGTGATGCGGCGACGGCCTTGTTTATTCGAGACGGGTATGTCAGTGCCACCGTCAAGCAGATTGCCGCCACGGCCGGCGTCGCCGATCGGACGGTGTTCACAGCCTTCCCTGGCGGGAAACTCGAGATCTTCGAAGCGGCCCTCGCTGCGGCGCTCGATGCCGAAGAGGTTCCACTCGGCGCGCCGAACCTGGCCTCGGACCCCGATGACGTTCGCCGGATCGTCTCCCAGATCGTGGCTCAGGGCATCGGACTGCTCGAACGTGCCGGCGCTCTGATGATGGTCGCGGTCGAATCCTCGGGTGCGGATGCCGACATGCGTCGACTATCCGAGGAGTCGTCGGATCAGTCGGCCGTCAATGCGATGTCGATAGCCGAGGGTCTCTCCGAGCATGGCTTGTTGAGGCCTGAGATTTCGCTCGAGAAAGCCGCGGGCATACTTGCCGCTTTCGTCTCGCCGCAGCTTCATCAGCAATTGCGTCGGGTCAGTGGATGGGACGTCGATGCGTACCGAGGATGGCTCGAGTTCAACATTCGCCAGAATCTAATGTACTAATTGGTCTGTTTTCGTTAGCATGGCGAGGGTTTTTTATTCTCGGGAGGAATCGCCAGCGTGCCCTATGCCTTGTTCGGCCTCATCACGATGTTGCTGTGGATTTTCTGCATCGTCGACGCCATCACGAGAGATGACGCCTACATCCAGTACCTACCCAAGGTCGTCTGGATTCTGATCATCATCTTCCTTCCTACTTTGGGATCGGTTCTGTGGCTGGTGGTCGGGCGCGGACAGAACGCGCCCCGCGGATACGTCGGCCCAACCGGGTACGGCGAATACGAGCGCCCGGGACGTGCCGTTGCGCAGGATCCGGCGGCGGACGAAGCCTTCTTGCGTCAGTGCCGCGAACGGGCGGAAGAGCAGCGTCGAATTGCCAAGCAGCAGCGCCGCGACGGCGACGCTGATCGGATGTGAGTTATCGGTAGGCCGTGAGTCGGTCCAACACGAGCCGAAGCGGCGGCCACGACGATCGGCCGCGACGCGTCACCGCATAGGCAGTGAGGATGACGGGCGGATCGACGAGTGGTTCGACGCGCACGCCTTCGCGAGTCTTGCGTTCGAGCGGCATCAGCCCCACGCCGTAACCACTGAGGATCAAGAGTTCGACCAAGTCGAGACTGTCGATCTGGTGAGTGATCCGAGGGGTGAACCCGGCCAGCGACGCGAGGGTTCGCACAGCGCGCTCGTCTGCCGTGTTGCGTGAGTTCACTATCCATGACGTGTCGGCGAAGGCGCGGAGATCGATTCCGGATTCTGTGGACTTGTCGGGAGCTTTGGCGTCGTCGGGAACACACAGTCCCCATGGCGTCGACCAGAGCGGAATTGCTTCGAGTAGTGGGCTCGGCGACGCGGGGGCAAGGTTGTAGTCGTACGTCAGTGCGAGGTCTAGATCGTCGCGTTCGAGGAGTGCAAAAGCCTCGACGGGTTCGTATTCGTAGATCATCACGTCCACCTGCGGGTGACTGCGTTGCAGGCTTCGAGCGACGGGGAGCATCGCGGTTCTGATCGCAGTTGCGAATCCGCCGACTCGCAGGGTCCCCACCGGTTCCGCGTCCGGATCGAGGTCCAGGCGAGCTGCATCGACGGCTGCCAGGATGGTGACGGCATGATCGGCCAGTCGTTGACCGGCCGGCGTCAGCCGCACCCGGCGACCGTCGGGCTCGATCAGTGCGGTACCAGTCTCCGCGGTCAAGGCCGCGAGTTGTTGGGACACGGTCGACGTCGTGAGGTTGTGCGCTTCGGCGACCGCACGCATCGAACCCAAGCGGGAGAGTTCGAGGAGGAGATGGAGTCGACGGGTTTCCATCCTTCGATCATTCACTAATCGTGAACATAATGTAGGTTAAAATCGCGTGGACACGAACGGTTGGCCTCCCGTTCAATTCAGCTATGGATACGAAAGCGCGGGCCGGAGTGGGCCTGGCTGTTTTGGCGATGTTGTGCGTGCAGCTCGGGCTCGCCGTGTCGGTGGGCCTGATCGATCAGCTCGGCGCAGACGGAGCGGCGTGGCTACGACTCGCCTGGGCAGGCATCATTCTTCTGATCATCGTCAGGCCCCGCCCTTCGGCGTTCACTCGCAAGGCGTTTCTGGCTTGCGTGGTTCTGGGTGTGGTCACCGCAGGCATGACGCTCCTGTTCATGGCAGCGGTGGAGCGCCTTCCGCTGGGAACAGCAAGCGCATTGGAATTCTTGGGTCCGCTGACGGTTGCATTGCTCCGGGGGCGTGGCCGTGTTCTGTGGCCGGTTCTGGCAGGCGTGGGCGTCGTGCTTCTCACCGAACCATGGGCCGGGACAGTCGATCTGGTCGGTGTGGCGTACGCACTCGGTGCGGCGCTCTGCTGGGCGATGTACATTTTGCTCACCCAGCGCGTCGGCGACGAGGTTGCCGGTATCAACGGGCTGGCGGTGTCGATGGCGGTAGCCGGGTTGGCCGCGACAATTGCCGTAGGCCACTCGGCTATCGGGCGGCTGACTCCGCATCTGATTCTCGTGGGCCTCGGACTCGCGATCTTGCTGCCCGTCGTGCCGTTCGTTCTGGAGATGGTCTCGTTGCGAAGGCTGTCCACGGCGGCGTTCGGCACGCTGATGAGTCTCGAGCCTGCTTTCGCGCAGCTTATCGGTCTGGTTGTGCTGCAACAGGTTCCGAGTGTTCTGGCCGTGGCAGGTATCGCGTGCGTCGTCGTCGCAGGGATCGGCGCGGCCCGCGGTGGTGCTCGAGGTGGTGCTCGGGATGGCGCCCGGAAGCCGACTGAGCCACCCTCCGATTCCGAGCGAACGTACCTTTCGGCGCCTTCATGAGACCGAGAGTGCCGTTCGCTCAGGTCGCGTTCGCTCAGTGAGAGTGCGCCGCGGCGATTGCTCCGTCGAACACGTCGGCGACCTCGCCGAGGGAATCGAGAATCGGCTGACCGGATCGTTCGACGCGAGCCCGCACCAGCGAGCCCTCGAGCGCGGACACTGCCAGGACGGCAAGCCGTTCCGCTCGCGCACGTCCGACCCCGGACGCGATCAGTGTGTCGCGCAGTAGCGAAGTCCACTGTCGATACACCGCCTGTCCGGCGGCTGTCACGCTCTCCGAATCGGGGGCAAGTTCCAACAACACCGTCGTGATCGGCGAGCCTTCGTGGAAATCCGAATCGCTCACCCATCCGGCGAGCAACCGCGCGTACTCGCGCAGCAGCGACCCGGCGTCCGATTGGCTGTCGGCGAGTTCGGTCAGGGTGTCGGTGACCAACTGCCCGCCGACGCGGACGACCTCTTCGCCGATCTGCTCTTTGCCGCCGGGAAAGTAGTGGTAGAGCGAACCTTTCGGCGCCCCGCTCGACTTGAGGATCTCGTTGAGGCCCGTTGCCGCATACCCCTGGCGGCGAAACAGATCGGCCGCAGCTCGTACGAGTGCTTCGCGGTGTTTCGGGGGAGTCGCCACGAGTTGGAGCTTAAACACCCCAGCGATCCACCACAATCTATGTAGACTGGTCTACATGGGAAATTCTGAAATGCTCGAACAGTTGCGCGCGGTCAACGCCTCGGCGGCCTTCAACCGGTGGGCCGGATTCGAAGTCACGGAGGCCGAACCGGGTCGCGTTTGTCTGCGGCTCGAATGGCGTGAGGATCTGGGCCAGTACTCGGGACACCTGCACGCTGCGCTCGTGGCGGGACTCGTCGACACCGCGTGCGGATTTGCTGCCTTCACCCAGGTAGGTGTCGTGGCGGCGTCCAACTGCGCGGTCAATTTCGTGAGTCCGGGCGTCGGAACCGCATTTGTCGCTACGGCGCGCTCGGTCAAGGCCGGGCGCAAGCAGGTGTTCGTCACTGCCGAGGTACATGCCGAACGCGAAGGCGAATCGGTGCTCGTCGCGTTCGGCACCACCCTGTTGGTTCCACTCGCCCCTAAGGCCTAGGCAAGACAGAGCTGAAGGTCACGGAACGAGGATGAACTTTCCCGCGGGGTGCGAACTCTGCAACTCGGTGTGAGCGAGCGCGACGTCCGTTAGTGGGAAAGTCTTGGCGATCTTCACGGTGAGATGTCCGGAACCGGCTTGTTCGACCAGTTCGGATCGAGCCTTCAAACGCGCTTCCGCACTTGCCGGATTGCCTCCGCCGACGGACGCGAAGCCGTCGGTCTGGGCGCGTCCGAACGCGACGATGGTGACGATGCGACTCTTGTCGGTGACCAAAGCCAGAGATGCATCGACGGCTTCGTCCGTTCCGGCGGTGTCGAACGCCGCATCGACGCCGTTCGGCGCGAGTTCACGGACACGCGCTTCGAGGCCGTGGCCGTAGAGCACAGGCGTCGCGCCGAGCGAGCGCACGTAATCCTGATTCGAGGCTCCCGCAGTGCCGATCACCGTAGCTCCGCGACCAACTGCCAGCTGAACAGCGATCGCGCCGACGCCGCCGGACGCGCCGTGGATGAGAACGGTGTCGCCGGAACCGACCCGAATGGTGTCGAGGGCGTCGACTGCAGTTCCGCCGACCAGAAGGAGGCCGGCTGCCTGTTCCCAGCTGATGCCTGCGGGCTTCGCGGTGACAGAGGAGACCGGCACGACTACTTGTTCGGAGTAGAGGCCGTTGCCGGGGCTGACGATCACTTCGTCGCCGACGTTCACATTTGTGACGCCGTCGCCGACAGCCGAGACGACGCCCGCTGCCTCGCCGCCGAGGCGGATGGGAAGTTTCTCGGGGTCGGTGCCGAAAGCGCCGCTGTAGAGCTTGAAGTCGAAGGGATTGACGCCGATCGCCTTCACGTCGACCAGGACTTCACCTGATTTCGGTGCCGGTAAATCGACGTCCACCAGCTTCAGGACCTCGGGCGTGCCGTACGTCTGCGCTACAACAGTTTTGGTCATGTCTCGCGCAACCGTCCTCGGGGAAGCGATATTCCCCGAGGACGGGAAAAACTCGAGAAGATTCGATCAGCGGATCAGGGTGCCCAGATCGAGCGGCATCGCGATGCCGGTGATGTGATGGGCCTCGTCGGAACCGAGGAACGCGACGGCGGCGGCGATGTCCTCCGGCTGGCTGACCGGGTCGGGCAAGGTCTGCATGAAGATCGGACCGAGTGTGTGGGCGTTGGCGTCGATGAGCGGCCGCATGTCCGTCATCTGCATTCCGGTTTCCACGCCGTGTGGGTGGATGGTGTTGACCCGAATGTTGTACTGCCCCAACTCCGAGGCCATCGTCTTGGCCAGACCGGTGATGCCGTGTTTGCTCGCGACGTAATGGCCGAGGAAGGGGAGGCCGCGCAGGCCGGCGACGGAGCTGGTGAAGATGATCGAGCCACCGGTGCCTTGCTTGATCAGGTGCGGGATCGCTGCCTTGGCGGTGTGGAAGACGCCGGTCAGGTTGACGTCGAGCGTTTCCTGCCACTGCTCGGGCGTGATTTCCCAGGACATGTTGGCAGAACAGATTCCGGCGTTCGCGACGACGACGTCAAGTCGCCCCAATTCGTCGATGCCGGCCGCGAGCGCCGCGGACAGCGCAGAGAAGTCGCGAACGTCGGTCTTGGTAGCGACAATTCGACGGTCCAGGGCCTTGACCATTTCGACTGTCTCGGCCAGGTCGTCGTCGGTGGCGCCGGCATACGAGGTGGATTCGAATTGAACACACGCGTCGACGGCGATGATGTCTGCGCCCTCTTCTGCCAGCCGGACAGCTTCGGCGCGCCCCTGACCACGGGCGGCTCCGGTGATGAAGGCAACTTTTCCGGTGAATCGACTGGCGGCCATGCTCAAACCTCCGACTAGTGGTGATGATCTGCTCTTCGGAAGTTAGCGCGACGAAGTTCTTTTCGGGGGTGAATGCCCAGTCAGCGGAAACCGCTCAGCGCACCCTGGTCAACAGGGCACATGGCCCGGCAGCGAAGATGTCCCGCGCATCCGAAGACAAGACGGGTTGTCCGCTCAGTGCGTCGACCCATTCGCCATCTGGCAGGTCCACTCGCGTATCTCTCCAACCGTGCGACGAGAGTCTGAGCGAATGTCGCGTCGCCAGAGCAACGACCATAGGCGGATCACCTGCCGGGCCGCGCGAGAAGCCGACCAGATGACCGGATCCGGAACCTGAAGCGAAGACCGGCCGGTACTCACCGTGATCGAACCACGAGGGGTTCTCCCGCCGCAGTGTCAGTGCCGTGCGAACGAGGTGCAACTTTGCGGTTCCTGTTGCGTCGATCGGCGCGGCGCCGGAATCGAGCAGTGATCGCCTCGTTCCGTAGTCGACAAGCCGCCGGTTGTCCGGATCGACCAACGAGTCCTCCCACAGCTCAGTGCCCTGGTAGACGTCGGGAACGCCGGGCCCGAGAAGTTGGAGCAGCTTTTGGCCCAGAGAGTCCGACCAGCCGTGACGCGCGATCCTGCCGACGAATTCGCTGACCGAATCACCGACCGGGCCGTCGATCACCTCGTCGATCCAGCGGTGCACTGCCGACTCGAAGTCGACGTCCGGATCGTTCCAGGAAGTTCTGGCGCCGGACTCGCGGACGGCTTTCTCCGCATAGGCGTGCAAACGCTCGCGCAGCTCTGGAACCGAGGCTGCCGAGCGGCCGTCCGCCGGCCACACACCGATGATGTTCTGCCACAAGAACAATCCGGTAAGCGGATCAGGGCTGGGGCACACGTCTTCCCACTCGCGAATCAGCCGGGCCCACAGCGTCGGCACCTGAGACACAACACCGATCCGTGCCCGCACGTCCTCGCCGCGTTTGGTGTCGTGAGTGGACAGACTCGTCATCGCGCGCGGCCACCGCTTCGCTCGGTCCGCGTTGTGGAGATGGAATTCGGCGACGGAGACGGCAAGCGATGCCGGGTTGCCGCCGACTTCCTGACGTGAGACCAGGCGCGCCGTCCGATAGAAGAGTCGATCTTCGACGGACTTGGCCATGACAGCGCCACACACCTGCTGGAAGCGAACTGAGGCTTCACCGCTGTTCACCAGGGATTGCGCCAACACGTTGAACGATGGTTCATGTCCGGGAGCCAATTCGTGCATGTCGCCGACGATCCGAGCGGCCAAACCGGCGAGGGGACTGTAGTCGGATCGGTACACCGGCATCCGAGCGATCGCGACGACAACTGCGTCGTTCAGTTCGGTCTCACTGCAACGACTTCCGGTTTCGCGTCGGATTGCACGTACGAGCCTGCGAACCTCCGGTGCCAGGTCACCGCGCCCGGTGTCGCGTTTGAACTGACGTTCGGTGTGATGCAACCACGTACTGTCCCCGTCGTCGCCGGTCAGATCTGCCGAGAGTTCGGTCAATTCGAGTTCGGCGGCGGGATCGACGAAAATGCCGCCCAGCTGATTGAGGGCGTCGTATCCGGTGGTGCCGTCGATCGGGAGCATCGGATCGAGTGGTTCCGTATGGCCGAGGATCTTTTCGATCACGAGCCACTGATCTGGTCCGATCAGTTCTCGCAGGCGCCCGAGATATTCCGCCGGATTCGCGAGTCCGTCCGGATGATCGATGCGAACGCCGTCGATCAGTCCTTCGTCGACCCACGACTTCACTTGCCGATGGCAGAGTTCGAAGACTTGGGGGTCCTCCTGGCGCAGCGCAGCGAGTTCGTTGACGGCAAAGAACCGTCGGTAGTTGACGATCCCGGCGTTCCACGGTACGAGTCGGTACGACTGCCTGGAGTGCACCTCCTGTGGAGATCCGAATTCAGTACCGGCAGCGATGGGGAAGCGGTGCTCGTAGAACGCGAGAAGTGTTTCCTCGCCATCTTTCTCGACAGTCAGTGCGTCGAGATCGTCCGGGCTGCCCAGTACCGGGAGTGAGAGTTTGCCGTCGGCGCCGTTGGCTCCGTTGTCCTCGGCCCAATCGATGTCGAAGAAATGCGCGTACTCCGACGACTGCCCGTGCGTGAGAACGTCCCACCACCAAGCATTTTCGCGAGGTTTGGCGACACCGACATGGTTGGGGACCAGATCGACGATCAGGCCCATCCCACGTGATCGAACGGCGCGCGAGAGCTCCACCAGGGCCTCGCGGCCACCAAGTCCTTCGGACACGGTTGTCGGATCGGTGACGTCGTAGCCGTGCGTCGATCCGGACGTTGCCGTGAGGATGGGGGAGAGATAGAGATGTGAGACCCCCAATGCCTCGAAGTAGTCCACCTGTGCGGCCGCATCACGAAGAGTGAATGCATCCGGTCGCAACTGCAGTCGGTAGGTGCTGGTTATCGGGGCCATGTGCACGTCTCCCTCAAGCGGTTCTGCGAAGTACCGTCAATGCTCGCGCTTTTACATCCAATGTTGTTCCGGCTTTGATCACGGTATCGCTCTCACCGGTGGGGACCGAGGTGTCGAGTACGACGGTCCACTCCGACGCGTAGTCCGCGTTGGGGGTGGAGAATTCGAGATCTTCGTAGTGGGCGTTGAAGCAGAGAAGGAACGAATCTCCGGTGACGCGCTCGCCACGGTAGTTCGGTTCCGGGATCGCGTCACCGTTGAGAAAGACAGCCAACGACTTGCCGAAACCGCTGTCCCAGTCGGCCGGAGTCATCTCTTCGCCAGACGGCGTGAGCCAGGCGATGTCGCGACTCTGATCGCCGCTTCGAATAGGTCGCCCCTCGAAGAATCGACGACGCCGGAAGACCGGGTTCTTGGCGCGCAAGGCAATTGCGCGCTTGGTGAACTCGACGAGGTCGGCGTTGGTTTCCGCGAGAGTCCAATCCATCCATGACAGTTCCGAATCCTGGCAGTAAACGTTGTTGTTACCCTGCTGAGTTCGGCCCATCTCGTCGCCGTGAGCAAGCATCGGGGTGCCCTGGCTGAGCATCAGCGTAGCCAGTATGTTCCGGCTCTGACGGCCACGCAGTTCGAGGATTTCCGGGTCGTCGGTGGGGCCTTCGACCCCGCAGTTCCAAGATCGGTTGTGCGATTCGCCGTCGTTGTTGTTCTCGCCGTTGGCTTCGTTGTGCTTCTCGTTGTACGAGACGAGGTCGTGCAGGGTGAAACCGTCGTGAGCGATGACGAAGTTGATGCTCGCGCCAGGGCGACGTCCGGTGGCCTCGTAGAGATCAGAGGATCCGGTGAGACGGGAGGCGAACTCCCCCAGCGTTGCCGGCTCACCACGCCAGTAGTCGCGGACGGTGTCGCGGTATTTGCCGTTCCATTCGGTCCACAGGCCGGGGAAGTTGCCGACCTGGTAACCGCCTTCGCCGACGTCCCACGGTTCGGCGATCAGCTTCACCTGACTGACGATCGGATCCTGTTGCACGAGATCGAAGAAGGCCGAAAGGCGGTCCACGTCGTGCAGTTCACGGGCGAGTGTCGAGGCGAGGTCGAAGCGGAAACCGTCGACGTGCATCTCCGTGACCCAGTACCGCAGAGAGTCCATGATCAATTGCAGCGTATGCGGATGACGGGCGTTGAGGCTGTTGCCCGTTCCGGTGTAGTCCATGTAGTGCTCTTCGTCGCCGTCGACCAGGCGGTAGTAGGCGGCATTGTCGATTCCGCGGAAGCTGATGGTCGGCCCCATGTGATTGCCCTCGGCGGTGTGGTTGTAGACCACGTCGAGGATCACTTCGATACCCGCCTGGTGGAAGCTGCGCACCATGGCTTTGAATTCCGCTACGGCCGCATCGGGTTTCGTGGCCGAGGAGTAGTCGGTGTGCGGAGCGAGAAAGCCGAAGGTGTTGTAACCCCAGTAGTTTCGCAGACCTTGGTCGAGAAGCACCTGATCGTGCATGAACTGGTGGACCGGCATCAGTTCGATCGCCGTGACACCCAGATCGGTGAGGTGCTCGATGATCACCGGATGAGCGAGCCCCGCGTACGTGCCGCGCAATTCCTCCGGAACTCCGGGATGCGTCGCGGTCATACCCTTGACGTGCGCTTCGTAGATGACCGTCTCGTGATACGGACGCTTCGGCGAGTGGTCGGACGCCCAATCGAAGAACGGGTTGATGACGACGGTCGACATCGTATGGCCGAGCGAATCATGTTGGGGGAAAGGGATGGTGGCGGGTTCGTCGACGAGTGGTTCCGGCTCGAAGGGTTCGGGCTCGAGGATCTCGTCCGATTCCTGATCGCCCGTGGGCGAGTCGTCTTCGAGGCCCACCTCGTCCGATTCGGCTTCCGAACTCGTTTCGTCGGTAGCCTCTTGCGGCCCCACGGCGGGAGATTCGTCGTCTGCTGAAGGTTCGGGGTCCGCCGCCGATTCGACGTCGTACGAGAACAGCGAACGGTCTCCGTCGAAGTCTCCGTCGAACGCTTTTCCGTACGGGTCCAGCAGGAGCTTGCTCGGATCGCATCGCAGACCTGCAGCCGGATCGTACGGCCCGTGTACGCGGTAGCCGTATCGCTGGCCGGGGGATACCGACGGAAGGTACGCATGCCAGACGTAACCGTCGACCTCGTCCATCCGAATGCGGGTTTCGGTTCCGTCCTTGGCGATCAGGCACAGCTCGACGGCCTCGGCGACCTCGGAGAAGAGCGAGAAATTGGTCCCCGCGCCGTCGTAGGTGGCACCGAGTGGGTACGCACTGCCAGGCCATACCGGGATGGGAGTGGCTGAGGTCTCGCTCGGCGGTTGATCCATGAATCAGACCCTATCGGGTGCAGCCGATCGAATCTCGTCGACTGTCTACGGTGCCGATCACCGTTTCGCCTGGCTGCGGGCGGTTGCAAGCATTCCGGCTGTGATCTGTTCCACCTCTGCCTCCGAACACAGGTACGGAGGCATCGCGTACACGAGGTTGCGGAACGGCCGGAGCCAGACGCCGGCGTCGACGGCTGCATCGGTCGCGCTCTGCATGTCGACCGGCTGTTCGAGTTCGATCACTCCGATTCCGCCTTTGACGCGGACGTCGACGACCCCGGGAATTGTGACGGCTTCGGCGAGGCCTCGAGCGAGGCCACGTTCGAGGGTTGCGACGTCACGCCGCCAGTCCATCGCAAGCAGAAGTTCGGTCGACGCCACCGCGACGGCGCACGCGAGTGGATTGCCCATGAAGGTGGGGCCGTGCATCAGCCCGCCGCCCTCACCGGCAGTGATGGTCTCCGCGATCTCCGTGGTGCACAGCGTTGCCGCCAGACTCATGTACCCGCCGGTCAGTGCCTTGCCGACGCACATGACGTCGGGACTGACGCCGGCGTGATCGGCGGCGAACAATTCTCCGGTGCGTCCGAATCCGGTCGCGATTTCGTCGAAGACCAGGAGGACTTGGTACTTGTCGCAGAGGTTACGCAGGTCGATCAGGTACGCGGGATCGTGGAAACGCATTCCGCCGGCACCTTGGACCACTGGTTCCACGATCACCGCTGCGAGGTGCTCGTGATGCTCGGCCAAGAGCGATTCCAACTCCTGCACGTATTCGGGGAGATAGCCCGCCGGGGGAGCCTGCGCGAAGACCTGAGGGCGCAGGACGTCGGTCCAGAGAGTATGCATGCCGCCGTCGGGATCGCAGACGCTCATGGGGGTGAAGGTGTCACCGTGGTATCCGCCGCGCCAGGTCATCAAACGATTCTTCGACGGCTTTCCGAGGCTCCGCCAGTACTGCAGGCACATCTTCACTGCGACTTCGACGGCCACCGAACCGGAGTCGGAGAGGAACACCTTGTCGAGGTGAGGTGGTGTGATGTCGACGAGCAGTCGCCCGAGGCGAGCGGCGGGTTCGTGCGTCAGTCCGCCGAACATGACATGGCTCATCTTGCCGAGCTGCCGTGCGGCGGCGGTGTCGAGCACGGGATTGCGGTAGCCGTGAATGGCGGCCCACCACGAGCTCATCCCGTCGACCAATCGGCGGCCGTCGGAGAGCGTCAGGGTAGCCCCCTGCGCAGAGTCGACGATCAGCGGACGAGTCGACGCGGGAAACGATCCGTACGGATGCCAGAGGACATCGGCATCGATGGCGGAGACGTCATGGGAATCAAGTCCGGTTGTGAGCACGGATGCACCCTAACCATTGAGTTGAACGGTGTTCAAGTATGGTCGGAAAAGTGAACACCTCGCTGAATTGGCTGACGGCCGTCGAAGCGGACCGCAGGGCCGCCGGACTGCGTCGCGAACTCCGTCCTCGCACGGTCGACTCCCCGTTGATCGACCTGGCGTCGAACGATTACCTCGGACTCGTGCGGCACCCCGATGTGATCGAGGGTGCCGCGGCGGCTCTGCGCCGTTGGGGCGCGGGCGCCACGGGCTCGCGTCTGGTCACCGGCACCACCACCGAACACGAACTGCTCGAAGTCGAACTGGCCGAGTTCGTCGGGGCGGACTCCGGACTTGTCTTCTCCTCCGGTTACACAGCCAATCTCGGCGCGGTGACGGCGCTCTCGGGTCCAGGGTCGTTGATCGTCTCCGATGCGGGATCGCATGCCTCGCTGGTGGATGCCTGCCGCCTGTCACGTGCTCGGGTTGCCGTTGCTCCGCATTCGGACGTGGGCTTTCTCGCCGACACGTTGCGCAGCAGAGTGGAAGAGCGAGCGCTGGTCGTCACCGATTCGGTCTTCAGTGCCGACGGAGACCTCGCGCCACTGCGGCAGATGCATCAGGTGTGCCGCGCGTACGGGGCGATCCTGTTGGTCGACGAGGCGCATGGCATCGGTGTGCGCGGTGCCGGTGGACGTGGACTCGTCCACGAGTCGGGCCTGGCCGGTGAACCCGACGTCGTCGTGACGGCAACACTGTCCAAGTCGCTCGCCAGCCAGGGCGGAGTTGTGCTCGGTGACAACAAGATCCGCGCGCATCTCATCGACGCGGCAAGAACGTTCATCTTCGACACCGGGCTCGCACCGGCCGCCGTAGGCGCGGCCAGGGCTGCACTCGCCGTACTCCAGCGTGAGCCGACGCGAGCGCTCGACGTCCTGGCCCGGGCATCCGAGCTGGCGGACGTCACCGGTGCTCCGTCGCCTGAATCTGCTGTCGTCTCAGTCGTTCTCGGTGATCCGCAGCGGGCGTTCGATGCCGCGTCGGCGTGCCGGGATCAGGGGTTGCATGTCGGTTGCTTCCGCCCGCCGTCGGTTCCGGAAGGAACGTCACGGCTGCGTCTGACCGCACGAGCGACGCTGTCCGCATCCGAGATGGAGCAGATCGCTCTCGTACTGCGCGAAGTATTGGCCGGAGCCCGAGCATGAGCATTTTCCTGGTGACCGGAACGTCGACCGACGTCGGAAAAACAGTGGTGACAGCCGCATTGGCATCGGTGGCCTTGCAGTCGGGCAAGTCGGTTGCAGTGCTCAAACCGGCCCAGACCGGCGTCGACGTGGACGGTGCGGGTGATCTGGCCGAGATCGAGCGTCTGACCGGCGGCGGCGTGACGCTGGTCGAGTTGGCGCGGTATCCCGAACCTTTGGCGCCGGATACTGCTGCCCGTCGAAGTGGTCTGCCGTTGTTGGCGCTCGACGAAGTAGTCCGAGTTGCTCGCGACCTGGACACCACCCACGACCTGACCCTGATCGAAGGCGCCGGCGGCTTGCTGGTCCGCTTGGGCGTCGACGGGTTCACCGCTCGCGATCTTGCCGCGGCTCTGGCAGCGCCAGTGGTGCTGGTGGTTGCGTCCGGCCTGGGCACGCTCAATCACACGGCACTGACCGTGGAAGCCCTACGTGCATCCGGCGTGGACTGCGCCGGATTGGTGATCGGTTCGTGGCCGCAGGAACCGGACCTCGCCGAGAAATGCAATCGCGAGGATCTGGTCTCGGTCAGCGGTGTTCCCCTTCTCGGGGTAATGCCTGCCGGAAGTGGAGGCGCGAGTGTCCGAGAGTTTGCTCGCACCGCTTCGATCACGCTCGGTGAACTTCATTTGACCAACTGACGACGTAACATCCGATTTGTCCGCATCGATAGCCAAGCCACAGTGGGGCGCCTTGGGTTTCGACGTCCCTCGCGTACGATTCCGGTCGGTATATTTCGACGGGTGTCTTGCGGCGACCCTGCATCCGGGGCGCCTTGGTCACCGACAGTGGTTGTCGAATTGTGAGTAGGTCAGTCGAATGTAGGTGGTGAGCACGGTCGAAAAGTCGTTGTCGTCATCGGCCGTACGTCGCGCACTGCTTATCGGCGTAGTCGTCTTCGTCTCGTGCCTGGTCGGAATTCTGAGCCGTCTGCCGGGCACGCTTGCAGTCTTCTGGCCGGCCAACGCGCTGCTACTCGGGATCCTCTTTCGGTCGCCGCGTTCCGCCACACTGCTCACCTGGATCTGCGTCGTAGTCGGTTATGTCGGAGCCGACCTGATCACCGGTGGGGCATGGGAGTCCACGGTGTGGCTCAACGCGGCCAACATCGTCGGGGTTGCGAGCGGCTTCTTCGCCTTTCGCTGGGTCGACAGTGAGGACCGTCGACTGACCAGTATTCAGTCCGTCGGCTATCTCGTGTCGGTGACTGTCGCCGCCGCGTCGATGGCGGCGCTCGTGGGCGGAATCGCGAACCGCGTGCTGTTCGGCGGGCAGTGGTGGGACGGCTGGTTGCTCTGGTTCTCGAGTGAGTTCGTCAACTACATGACCATCGTCCCCTTGGTGCTGACATTCCCTTCGCTTCGACGAGTGGATCGAGAACCGAAAGCTGTTGCCACGCTTGTGCGTCGATCAGTCGTTCCGACGGCGCTGCTGGCCGTCTGCATCATCTTGGAGTGGGTGATAGGTGGTGCCGGAGCGATCGCGTTTGCCATGCCGGCGCTGGTGACTGCAGCCTTGCTCACCAATGTATTTGTCACGTCGGTGCTCACCGCTGTGTCAACTGCCTGGACGTTGGTACTGACGGCCGACGGCCATCTCGGATTGTCCAGCGAGGGCGTCTCGCCGGTCAGCGCGTCGGTCCAGATCGGATTGTCGCTGCTGGCGGTAGCGCCGATCGCGGTGGCCTGTGTGATCCTCGAGCGTCGCCGCGCGCTCGAGGCACTCACCCAGGCCGTCACCCACGACGATCTCACCGGTGCGTTGCGCCGGGACGAATTCCTGCGGCGAGGCGGCAGCGTGACGGGTGCGACCGATCCGCGTCGCCCCTCTGGACGTCCGGTCAGCGTCCTGATGATGGATCTGGATCACTTCAAGATGGTGAACGACAACCTCGGTCATCGTGCCGGCGATACAGCGTTGGTGAGTTTTGCCGATCAGGTGCGGCGGCACCTCGATGACAAGCATCTCTTCGCCCGATTGGGCGGCGAGGAGTTCGTCGTACTGATGGCCGGTGTCGATCTCGAGGGTGCGACCGAAACAGCCGAGATGATTCGACGCGCGCAAGCGGAGAATTCGTCGGCAGTATTGGGTGAATTCGGGCCGACCGTCAGCATCGGTGTCGCGTGTTCACCCCACGGCGACGCAGACCTGACGCAATTGGTCGATTGCGCTGACGAGGCGTTGTATCGAGCGAAGAAGTTGGACCGCAATCGAACCGTGGCGCTCACGGTCGGTAGCTGAAGAAATACGTGCGGACCCGCAGTTTGTTGCGGGTCCGCACGTGGTGGTGGAGTCGACCGATTCAGAACAGATTGATCAGCGCAGGAACACTGAACAGCGCTACGTAGTAACCCATGAACAGAACTCCGCCGTGAATCTTGAACAGGCGCCCGAGAAGACCACCGACCAGGCCGACCGTCACGGTGATCAGAAGCCCGAGGATGCCGCCCTCCCAGATGCTGATGACGACGACGAGTCCCGTGAACACCGCGATCACAGCTTCGTGACTGATGTGCTTGACCACCGCTGACGCAGCGCGGTACGCGTAGTTCATGGCAAACGGGTATGCGATGACCGTTGCCGTGACCACTGCGAGCAGTCCGTAGAGCAGGAACTCCCACTGCGTCAGGTACGTGGAGAGATTGTTGATCACTCCGGTTTCCTGATTGGTCTCGAACACCGGTGGAGCGTTGAACAGAGGGGCTGCGGGGCCTGCCGCGAGCGGGCTGAGCGGAAGGCCGAAAGCGACGAGTGGGATGAGGGTTTCCGCGATGTAGGTGGATTCCGTCGTACCGTTCTTCGCCGAGACCATTGTGGTCAGTCGGTGATAGCCGTTCTTGATCCGCGCACCTACCAGCTCACCCATCAGAACAGTCATGGCGACCGGGCTGAAGACGAAGGTTGCGCTCGACACCGTGGAAGCGGCGGCGGTGTAACCGATCTGCTTGCGATCGAGGACCTTCAGAGGATTGGGGAAGTATCCCTTCCATCCTTTGATGTCCGGGGCCAATGCAACGGTTTTGGGTTCACTGCGTTCCATGTCCTTACGGCTCGACGGGCCCAAGGTCAATGCGAGGTCCGCGATCAGCGGCCCGACTGCGATCGCAAGGAAGTAGCTGATGTTCAGCGACACATCGTAATTCGACGTCAACGCGCGGGCGCCGAGGATCAAGATGACGAAGGGAACGAGGGCGACAACCCCGGCCCAGCGGCCTGGTGAGGCGTAGGCGATGCCGATGGCGGCGACCAGGAACAGCCACGGTGCTATCGACTGAACGGTGTCCGCGAACGGCGCGAGGATGGTCGCGAACAAAACGGCAACCGGCACAGCGACGAACGCCGAGATCACTGCTCCCGAGATCGCCTTGCGGAGTGCGATGTGCGGGATGCCGAGTGAGCGCATCATCTGCGCTTCCGGCAAGAGTGGAATCGCCATCGTGTCGCCGGGAATGCCCAGCAGCATCGTCGGCACCGCGTGTGTCATGTGTTTGGCGATCGCACCGGAGAGAAAGAACGTGAAGACCGCCGCCGGGGGAGCGCCGAGCAGAATCACGAGCAGAGTCAGTGGTGCGATCGTGGCGGTCTCGTCCGTGCCGGAGATCAATCCGATGAACGTGAATGCGACCGCGCCGATGATGCCGAAGAGAACGGCAATCAGAATTTCGTTGGTCAGAACCGAACTCATGCGCGCCCACCGTCCTTCGGTGTGTTCGAGACCCGTGCGTGCTCGGCCTCGGCAGCGGCGAAGTGGTCGTACAGACCCAGCTCGCGAAGTTCCTGTCGGCTCTGCTCCGGAATGTCGGCGAGAGTGCCCAGACCCTGGCGCTGTTCACTCATCGTCGTGATGACACCGTCGATCGACTCCGCGTCGGCGGCGGCCAAGGCGACTATCCGCTTCGGCTTGATGAAGATTCCGCAGACCACGCCGGCGAGCAGGCAGGCCGCGATGCCGACCAGAAGGCTGTACGCCTGGGCCAACGACGGTTCGCTGACGACCCGTTCGAACAGTGCCTGGGCCGCGAGAAGGGCCGAGGCGCCGACGACACTGCCGACTGCAACGGAGATCGCGAGGTGTCGACCGTTGACGGTGTCGCCCCAGACCTCGAGGTATGTCTGCTGCTCGGTCGGCTCGGTTGTGGTGGTCGGCGTCGTTGCCGGCTGCGGTGGTGACATCAGTCTTCTCCAGTGTCATGCATGGCGGGGTCGTACAGGGAGGGGCTTGCGAGATGAGGGGCTTGCGTTGCGGGTGTCAGGTGCGTGCTGCGCGGAGGGCGGTGACAACTCGGGACGGGCTCGAGTGGCCGATCTGTTCGGCCATCCAGATGCTTGTATCGGTGAGCGAATCCAGGTCGATGCCGGTGTCGATCCCGAGGCCGTGGAGCATCCACACCAGATCCTCGGTCGCGAGATTTCCGGTCGCGCCCTTGGCATATGGGCACCGTCCGAGACCACCTGCGGAACTGTCGAATTCGGATACCCCAGCGGTCAACGACGCATAGACGTTCGACAGCGCCTGGCCGTAGGTGTCGTGAAAGTGCATGGCGATCTGCGATGTGGGGATGCCACGTTCTCGGAGGGCGCCGAGCAAAGCGAGCACATGGCCAGGTGTGCCGACGCCGATGGTGTCGCCGAGTGAGAGTGACGTGACACCGCTGTCGATCAGGGTCTTTGCGATGTCGGCGACACGCTCGACGGGCACGGAGCCTTCCCAGGGGTCGCCGAAGCACATGGAGATGTAGCCGCGGACGGGAAGTCCCAGGGCTCGGGCGGCCGTAGTGACCTCGGCAGCCGCGGCGATCGCGCCGTCCACCGTGGAATTGAGGTTGCGTTTCGCGAATTCCTTTGTGGCGCTGACGAATACTGCAACCTCGCTTGCTCCGGCGGCGACGGCCCGCTCGAGACCCTTGCGGTTCGGGACAAGAACGACCGTACGTACCGAGTCCGGCAGGTGCAGCCGACCCATCAATTCTTCCGCGTCCGCAAGTTGCGGGATCCATCGAGGTGAGACGAAACTCGTCAATTCGACAGTGCGGGAGCCGGCCGCGACCAGGCGTTCGATGAACTGGGCTTTCGTCTCGGTCGGGATCACCGCTGTTTCCGCTTGAAGTCCGTCGCGTGGCCCGACTTCGTAGATCTGGACCGAGGTCGGCAGCCCCGGCGCCGGCACTCGATGAGGCGCCGGCTTCCACACCGGTGATCCTGCAACTGTTTCGGTCATTGTCGTCAGTTTCCGCCGCGGATCTCGGCGAGAACCTTCTCGGCATGCTCGACGCGAATGCTCTTGTCCGCGATCAGGCGTGCCACCACGGCGTCGATCTCGCTCTTCTGCGCTCCGGCGGTGGCAGCGATGTTGCGGGCGTGCAGCCCCATGTGTCCGCGCTGGACACCCTCACTGGCCAGAACGCGGACCGCAGCCAGGTTCTGCGCCAGGCCGACTGCCAGGATGATGCCGGCGAGTTCCTCGGCGCTCTCGACGCCGAGCATCTTGATTGCGGCCTGCGCTACGGGGTGCACTTTGGTGGCCCCGCCGACGAGGCCGACCGGCATGGGTAGCTCGAGGGTGCCGACGATGTTTCCGTCGGCATTCTTCTCGAAATGCGAGAGCGACGAGTAGATTCCGTCGGCGTTGACTGCATGGGAGTGGCACCCGGCTTCGACTGCGCGCGTGTCATTTCCGGTCGCCAGCACCACGGCGCTGATGCCGTTCATGATGCCCTTGTTGTGCGTCGCGGCGCGGTAGGGATCCAGCTCCGCCAAGCGTGCGGCATGGATCAGGTTGTCCACAACCTCTGCGCCGCCGATCAATTCGGCGTCGAACACGGCGCGAACGCGTGTCAGCCGCAGATCGGCCTTGTTGGTGAGGATGCGCAGGACGACGTGTCCGCCGCCGATCTCGGCGACTCGATCCGCGATTGCCTCGGCCATCGTGTTGACGGCGTTGGCGCCCATCGCATCTCGTACGTCGACGTGAAGGTGAAGGACGACGTAGGTGGCCTTGTCCGAAGAAACGATGCGTACCGAAACGTCCTTCACGCCACCGCCGACGCTGACCAGTTTCGGGTCCTGTTCGTTGGCGAGTGCAATGATTTCTTCACGTGCCTCGAGGAGTCGGATACGGGCGGCCGCCGGATCCACGACGTCGACGAGTTGTATCTGGGCCTGCATGATCGGCGGGGTACTCGAGACGTGAAAGCCGCCGAGTCCGCGTGCGATGCGAGCAGCGTTGCTTGCGGCTGCGACTACCGACGGCTCCTCGGTGGCGAGCGGGATCAGGTAGTCCGTGCCGTTGATCGTGAAGTTGGTGGCCACGCCGACCGGGATGCCGATGACGCCGAGGACGTTCTCGACCATGCGATCGGCCTGGTCGATGGTGAGGCCGTCGGCGGCGTCGTAGACCGCGATGTCTGCTTCGGTCAGGTCGGTCTGGCGGACGATCTCGGCGCGTCGTGCGGCGACGTCGTAGGACCGGAAATCGGCGATGCGGCTGTTGATGGACCGGTTGTTCATAGACACGTGGGGTCGTCCTCCTGAAGTGGTTCTGTGCTCCGCTTCACAGTAGGGAGGTCGATGCTTGCCAGGCCACGTGCTCACGACACATCGATCGGTCGAAATTGTAGTGTCATGCACCATCGGCGCTGTCGGTGATGCCGCTTCCGGCCTCTTCGGTTCCCACGTCCCGAAGTTCGTCGAGCCTCGTCGCCATGGACACCCGGAAAAAGTTCTCGTCTTCCCGCCACGATTGACCGAGGAGCGTACGGATGCGGTCGAGACGCTGAACGACGGTGTTGGGGTGATAGTTGAGTGCGCGGGCAGCCTTGGTCGGGCTCCCGTCGTTGCGTACCAGGGCACGAAGGGTCGCGGTGAGATCGGTGTCCTTGTCGCGGTCGTACGCGAGTACCGGGCCGATTACTTCGTCGATGAACTGATGAAGTGATTCCGGATTTTCGCCGAACAGAACGGTGTACGGCAGATATGACGCCGTCGTGACCGCGCCGTCGGTCTTGCCCAATGCCGTGAGTAGGCGGGCCGTGCGCAGCGCCGAGGTGAAGCGCGCCGGGAGCTCTTCGGGGCGTTCCGCCGTCGCCGGCGCAATGACTACTGCGTGCGGTCCTACCGAACCGGTGATCTGACGGTGAATGACCGTCGCCGCGGCTGCCGGGTTTCCCGAGCGCGAGACCACCGCGATCAATCCGGCATGCTGCGCCGCCAACCCCGCTACCGGCAGAGACTGCCCGATTGCGCGGAGCGCGGCGGTGCGGAGTTCCGGAGCGACCGACACCACGAGGACGGTGTCCAGTTCGCCGACGGAGATGCCGAGGTTTCGGGTCCTACGTTCGAGATCGCGCCTGCGCTCGGGCGCAGTGCTCAGCAAGTCGGCGACCAGTTCGTCACGTGCACGCCGGTCCGCTGCTGCCGCCGCCGAGTGTTGCAACACGAGGATGGCAGTGACCTGAGCTGCCCGTTCCACGGTCCGGAGTTCGACGGGGCCGATCGGCGCGTCCGAACGATTCAGCAAGATGGCCCCGAGGAACGATTCTCCGGCGGTGACGGCGCTGACGAGTTGGATCACGGTCTCGCTGTTATCGGCGACAAACGTGCATCGGCCACTGCGGCGACTCTGGTCGATGGCATCGGACACGGCGCGAGGTAGCGACAACGGCACCGTCGTGATCTGCTCACCCGACGATGTGACGAGAGGGCGTAGCTCATTGTCGACGACGACGGTGCTGCGTTCGAGTGCGCTGCTGAGGGTTCGTGCAACCTGGGCGTAGCCACCGCCGCGGAGAACGGCGTGGATCAGATCCTGGTGGACGATGTTCGATTTGTCCCGCGCGGACACGTGCTCGCGCAGCTCGTCGAGTGCTCGCCCGGTCTCGGCGGCGGATTCCTCGGCGCGGTCCAGCGCCCGTGCGGTTTGCAGGACTACCGAGGCGTGATCAGCCAGCGCAGAGAGCAGGGCGATCTGATCTGCGGTAAATCGTCGTTCCCGGCGGTCGGCGGCAAACAGGACTCCGAGGATCTGGCCGTCGGAGAGCATCGGCACGCCGAGAATCGCCACCAGACCCTCGGCGACGATCGCGGCATCGACCACTTCGTCATGGCGCGACTGCGTGTAGTCGCTGTAGTTCTGAACCCATTGGGCTGCTCGAGATTCGGCAATCGCGCTGACCAGTCCCGCGCCGGCAGGAACTTGCAGATGCTGGAGTTCCGGCGAGACCGCGCCGGCCGTCTTTCGAACATTCAGGTCACGAGTGATCACGTCGAACTCGGACAGGTACGTGACGTCGGTGCCCATGATGTCGTGTGCGCGGTTGACCAGCCTCTGCAGCAGTGTGTCCACGTCGCGAACCTGCGCGAGCTCACGTGCACTCGAATAGAGAACCGCCAATTCGTTCTCGCGACGGCGAAGTCGCCGAAATTCCGACCGACTGGCCCGGATGCGGGCCGCGGTCTCCGCGACCTCCGTTGCGCCAAAGCCGAATTCGGCAAGTACCTGTTCGACATGTTCGTCGCCGACTGCATCGGACGTCACGTCGAACAGCGCGGCAATCACGTTGGGCGCTGAGTCGGAGTCTGAATCAGGGGCGGTCACACCGAACAAACTACAGACCGGTGGATCCACCGAATTCGTCGAGCGGTGTGGATATGTGATTGTTGTTTGTTTCCAATGCATTCCGAGTCGTGCTCGTGTCTCCCGTTTCCCGTCTCAGTCTGTTCACGTCCTTCTCGAGCGCGCTGACTTCTGTCTCGAGGGCACTGATTTTGCGGTTCAACGCTTGGATGCTCGCCATGCAGACGCCGTTCGCGTCGACGGCGGAGATCCGGCGGGCGTTGGATCCCAAGCCGAAAATCGCCGCAAAGTCTTGCGCCATCGGACCCAGGTGACGGACCGACTTGTGGTCGAATCCGTAACTCCACGTACTTATTCGGAGTGCCGTCAACCGGTCGAGCACGTCCTGCGCGCTCGTCGGAACATCTACGCCGGTATGCACGCCACGTCGATGCGCGGCCCGTGCGAACACCCACTGCGCGGGGTGTCGCATCGCGGCGTTCACCCGAATACCGACCCGAGTGCCCAAAAATTCAGTGCGCTCGCCCTCGTCAGGCGGTGAGTTCACGTCGTGCGGTTTTGACGGTCTTGTCGCTCAGCAGAATTCCCGCTCCTGCGCCGAGCAGTCCGAGGCCGATTCCGACAGCGGCGCTGCCGAGGCCCAAAGCAATTCCCAACATGATTCCTCCAAAAATTGTGCGGTGAATTGAGGGGCCAGGTGTCCGACGAAAGTGCTGCCGACCTGCTCCGCGCTCATCTTTCACATTGCTCCGCCGTGCGGGCGATGACAACCCGTCTGGACCGAATTTCTCGTGGAAAACACAGGCGTGCAACACTGGGTGAAGAACTGCTGAGTCATCGGCGTCTTGTCGGCGCCGTACGGGCGGCAGTAATTGAGTAGCCATCGACCGATCTCTAACGCAGGTTTATCTGCGCGCGGCAACGATGACCAGGCAAAAGGGTGGCATGTGAACGAATCGAGCAGTGGCTTGTTTTCCGACCTCAGCGCGTCGGAGCCCGTTGTCGACGCAAAAAGCGCCGAGCAACTGGCTGCCGAGCGTGAAACTGCGGCAGCAGAACGCTCCAACACCGACACCGCTGAACAGCGGCAGTCGCAGCTGTTCAGCGGTTAAGCGCGTCAGGACTCCTTGATCACCGACAGAACATTGCCGGAGGGATCGGTGAACCACGCGATGTCGGGGCCGTTGCCACGCATGATGCCTCGCTCATCCTGGGGGAATCCGTCGTATTTGAGAAACTCCACGCCACGTGCGGTCAGTTGGTCGACGGTTGTGTCGATGTCGTCGACGACGAAGTTGAGAATCGTGTAGGTCGCCGCTTCGTGATTCGGCTTCGGATAAACGAGGATCTCGGTTCCGCCGGCAAGATGTAGGCGAATCAGTCCCATGTCTCCGTCGGTTACCTTCAACCCGAGTGTTTCGCCGTAGAACTTCTTTGCAGAGTCGATGTCTGTCACCGAAAATCCGCTGAATGCTTTCGTGTCTGTAAGCATGACTATCTCCGTTCCCAGCGGTTGCCGGACTAGGTGGTTTGGGAATCCGTCATTCCGGATTCCATCTCGGCCCTGGCTTCCTCGCTGAACTCGATGATCTGAACGTAGTTTCCGTCGGGGTCGATCGCAGTGGCGAACAAACTGCCCCCGCGGTCTTCGAGTGGAGCGTGCCATTTTCCGCCGAGCGCATCGATGCGCTGTGCGATCGACCGGGCGTCGTCGGTTTCGACGTTGAGGAACATGCGACCCGGCTGGGGGTTGGTCTCGCCGACGTCGTCGCGTCTGTCGAGCATCACGTAGAAACCGTTGAAGTCGAGCACGTCGTAGCCGGGTTCGCCGGGAGTCCGGTCGACCTTCGGGGCGAACGCCTCGGCGTACCAGTCGCGCAAGCGTTCGGGGTCGGTGCTCGAGAGCAAAATGCTGCTGATGCTGGATCCGGACATGGGTCCTCCTGCTGTCGGTCGTTACTGTCTTCGGCAATCGAGGCTCTGGCCACATCACCTCCCAGATACAGACTTCCCGCAGCGGCGAAACTCATCGCGGCTCAGGTGTGTTCCGACACCAAGATCGCTGTCGTCCCGGGCTCGAGCGCCCGAAAGATGTGCTCCTCGTCGCCGGGATAAGCAAGATAATCGCCCGGTCCGAGTTCGATCGGATTTGCAGTGGGCCCGACCTCCGCCCGTCCGGTGCCGATCACGACGTGTTCGGTGGTGCCGCGTGCATGCGGAGTCGAAATACGCGGCTCGCCCGGTTCGGCGACTATCCGATACAGATCGCGTCGTGCGTTCGGTGGGCTCGGCGCCAAGAGTGTCGCGATGTACGACGCGTTTGCCGACGCAATCGCGGGACCTTCTCCGGCTCGAATCAACTGAACGGTCTGTGCCTGAGAGTCGACGAGTTGTGAGAACGGCACGCCCAATGCGTTTCCGAGTGCCCACAGAGTTTCGAGGCTCGGATTTCCGAGTCCGGATTCGAGTTGGGAGAGTGTGGACTTGGCGATATCGGCGCGCCTGGCGACCTCCGAAAGGCTCAAGCCTGCTCGGGCACGTTCGCGTTTGAGTGCGACGGCGACCAGTTTCTGAGGAGTCTCCGCTGTATCCGTTTCATTACTGGGCATCGTTCGATTCTCCGATCGATCGTTCTACTTGACGAACGGTGTCACTTCGTTCAACATAGAATACATGCGTTCTTTATGGCGAACAGTTGATCGAGACACGGTTCGGGTGAGCGTGCTGATCTGTCTCTCCGTGGCCATCGTCGGTGTGTCCTACGGTGTGACGGCAGGATCGGCTGGATTCTCGTTGTGGCAGCTTTTGGCGTTGGCTGTACTCGTTCTGGGAGCGTCTTCGGAGTTCTTGTTCATCGGAATCATCGCAGCCGGAGGCAGTGCCACCGCTGCTGTTGTGGCGGGCTTGTTGATCAACTCCCGTAACTTCGCCTATGGGATGTCGGCAGGATCATTCCTCGGCAGGGATCGCTACAAAGATTCAGGCTGGCGCAGGGGCTCGGGCTGGCGCAAGTTGGTCGGCGCGCACCTGGTCAACGACGAAAGCGTCGCGGTCGCCATGGCGCAGGAATCGGTGGAGCGCAAGCGTGCGGCTTTTTGGTTCTGTGGAATCGGGATCGCGGTGTCGTGGCCGATCGGAGCTCTCCTGGGCGGGCTGCTCGGCAGCGTCGTCCGAGACCCCGGCGCGTTGGGATTGGATGCCGCGTTTCCGGTTGTCATTCTGGCCCTTGTCTTTCCTGCGCTGAAGGAGAAGGTGACGCTGCTTGCCGCCCTGATCGGTGCAGCAGTCGCGGTGGCCACGTCGCCGTTCCTGCCGTCGGGTACCGCTCCGCTCGTTGCGCTGCTGAGTATCGCGGTGACGATACCGTTCCGGGAGAAGGTTCGATGAATACCGCGTCGGTCTGGATCGGTATCGTCGTGTTCGCTTGCGGTTCTTACGCTTTGCGGGCAAGTGGCGTTCTGCTCCGCGCTCGGGTGAAGCTCTCCGGCTTCGCCGAGAAAACCCTCGATCGTGCTGTCGTGGTGCTGCTGCTCGCAGTGGTTGTGACATCGACGGTCTTCACCGGGCATGACGTTGCGGGGCCGGCGCGGATGCTCGGCGTGGTGGCCGGAGGCATCTGCGCCTGGTTCAAGGCGCCGTTGGTGGTCGTGGTGATTGTCGCGGCCGGCACTACTGCAGTACTCCGACTGTCAGGAGTGTCGTAGAGCCGATTCGATGGGCGTTGAATCGGGGATCGAATTCAGGCGAGTGCGAATGCCGTCGATGAACAGGTCCAGGCCGAACTGGAAGCGCACTGTCGGATCGCCGTCGAGGAGGTCCTCGTCGGAACCGCCGCCGATCACCTCGGGGGAGTCGGGGGAAATGGGTGCTCGGGTAAGTGCCCCCATTTCTTCCATCTGCGCTCGGGACTGCTCGTCCACGGTATGGCCGAGTACGTAATACAGCAGGGCGTACGCCGCGAGTTGGGCGTGCTCGCGTGAGAGACCGGATTCTTGCCCGGCTTGTACGAAATGCTCGCGCACCTTGCTGTTCGTCATCCGCGAAGCGAAGGTGGCGCTGACCAACTCGGCGCCATCGCGGTGCGCCAGTAGGGCAGACCGAAGTCTGTGTGCCAGTTCGGAATACGCCTCTTGCCACGTGTCCGCGTCAACGGGGGCGTCGAGGTCTTCGAGGATCTTGTCGACGACCGCGCCGAGCAAGGTCTGTTTGTTCGGGAAATGCCAGTAGAGAGCGCCGGGTTGGACACCTAGTGAGGTCGCGAGCCTGCGCATCGTGAGGTCGGCAAGTCCGAACTCGTCGAGTATCGCCATGGCGCCGTCCAGCACGTCGCCGCGTCGCAACTGCACTTGTTGCTCCCCTCGTTTCGTCCCGCTGTGGAGCGCTTTCGATCGAATGTCGATCGGACCCGCCTTTGACAGTATTCCACCACGTCTCTAACGTGAACACCGTTCAACTTGTACGGTGTTCAATTTTGCTGGTTTCGAAGGAGACGTCTGTGACCCCGCCCCCGATTAGCACGGCCCCTGCGACGGTCGACATCCTCGACCAGGCGCGCGAGCAAGTTCTCGAAAGAGGAGTTGGCCTGACCGAAAGCCAGGTGCTCGACGTACTCCGACTCGACGACGACAGGCTCGAAGACCTGCTGGCTCTCGCCCACGATGTGCGTATGAAGTGGTGTGGACCGGAGGTCGAGGTCGAGGGCATCATCAGCCTGAAGACGGGCGGCTGCCCTGAGGACTGCCATTTCTGCTCGCAGTCCGGACTCTTCCAGTCGCCGGTTCGCGCGGCGTGGTTGGACATCCCGAGCTTGGTGGAAGCTGCCAAGCAGACTGCGAAGTCGGGCGCTACCGAGTTCTGCATCGTGGCCGCCGTCCGCGGACCCGACGCCCGGTTGCTCGCTCAGGTTGCCGCAGGCATCGAGGCGATCCGCAACGAGGTCGACATCCAGATCGCCTGCTCGCTCGGCATGCTCACCCAGGAGCAGGTCGACCAACTGGCCGCCATGGGTGTGCACCGGTACAACCACAACTTGGAAACTTCGAAGTCGCATTTCCCGAACGTCGTGACCACGCACTCGTGGGAAGAGCGGTGGAACACGCTTCGGATGGTTCGTGAAGCAGGCATGGAAGTGTGCTGCGGCGGAATCCTCGGCATGGGCGAATCCCTGGAGCAGCGCGCAGAATTCGCGGCCAACCTGGCTGAACTGGAGCCGGACGAGGTCCCGCTCAACTTCCTCAACCCGCGTCCGGGTACGCCGTTCGGTGATCTGGACGTGCTGCCCGCCAGCGAGGCGCTCAAGTCCGTGGCGGCATTCCGTCTCGCACTACCTCGCACGATCTTGCGCTTCGCGGGTGGACGCGAGATCACTCTCGGCGACCTGGGTGCCAAGCAGGGCATCCTCGGCGGAATCAACGCCGTGATCGTCGGCAACTATCTGACGACCCTCGGACGTCCCACCGAGAAGGATCTGGATTTGTTGGTGGATCTGCAGATGCCGATCAAAGCACTGAACGACACTCTGTGAGCACTCCGGTGACCGAGGAGCGGTACAACCCGTTCACCGGGCGTCGGATCGTCGACGGCGTCGACGATCCGACGCCGACTGCGGCGTCGATGGGGCTCGAGCCTCCTCGCTTCTGCGAGCAGTGCGGGCGCCGCATGATCGTTCAGGTCAGCCCTGACGGATGGTGGGCGAAATGCTCCCGACACGGTGTCGTCGACTCGATCGACGTCGCCCGCAGGTAGCGTCACTCTGTGTGATCTCTCTTCGGCAGATTCGTCTGCGCACCGCGATCGTGATCGCCGCAACCATTGCGGGCGTGAGCGTGCTCGTCGGTGTGCTGTGGGCGTTCTTGGCTCCGGCCGAGCACCTGTTGGTGGTGTCCGAGGGGCGCGGCGTCGCGTTGACGGGTGAGAGCCTTCATCAGTTCGACGCGAGCGCCGTGTTCATCTGGCTGGCACTGATCGTCGGTGTGCTGTCGGCTGTGGCGGCCTGGTTGGCACGCCTGAGTCGAGGTCCTTATGCCCTGGGCGGGTTGATAGTCGGTTCAGTGGCAGGTGCCGGACTGATGGCACTCGTGGGTTCGGGCGTGACAAAACTGCGTTTCCCTACGGCCGACAATCCGGCGGTCGGGGAGATCATCGCGCGGGCCCCGAACGTCGGAACTTTGCTCGTGCTTCTGTTTCAGCCGCTCGCGGCGTGCGTCGTGACATTGGTTCTTGCAGTGCTCAATCCGTACGACGACCTCGGGGTGGGGGACCACCCGGAATCCGGGGATCCGGAATCTGGGGATCCGGCCACCGACACCGAACAGACCGAAGTCGAGAGCCAGCCGAAACTTCCGTAACTGTTGCGTCGCTAGGCCGGCGAGGTCGACGAGCGCTTGGTTTCGGCTTTCATTCGCACGTCACCCAACAGTCGCCCGGAAATCAGCGCGCCCAACCGGCGGGTTGCGAAGCGAGTGCTGATCGAGGACACCCAGTTCGGCAGTCCCGATACGACGGTCGGCGGCGCGTAGCGTCGATCCAGTGCTCGGAAAGCGGTGTCCACCACCTGAGTTGCCGTCTGCATTCGCCCGACCGCCGCGTCTTCGGAGCCGACTACGTCGAAGAACTCGGTGCGCGTCGGACCGGGGCACACCGCCAATACAGTCAATCCGCTGCCGCGAGCTTCGGCCCAGAGTGCTTCGGTGAAGTTGAGTACGAACGCCTTGGACGCGCCGTAGACGGCCATGCCCGGTGTCGGCTGGAACGACGCTGTGCTGGCGATGTTGACCAGTGCTCCGCGGCCGGTGAGAAGGTCGGGCAGGAATGTGTGTGTCAGCTCGACCAGCGTGGCGATGTTGAGCTGAATCTCGGACGTGACGCGCTCGAGATCTTCGTCCACGAATGCCCCGTGTGTTCCGAATCCGGCGTTGTTGATCAGCGAGTCGACGGTGATGCCACGGTTTGTCAGCTCCTGGTGCAGCGATGCACCGACGCCGGGTGCGGCCAGGTCGGCGGGCAGGACTGTCACGATGATGCCGTGGGCGCCACGGAGTTCGGTGGCGAGTGCCTCGAGGCGGTCGGCCCGCCTGGCGACCAGAACCAGGTTTGCGCCGCGAGCGGCAAAGCGATGAGCGAATTCCACTCCGAGCCCAGCGCTGGCTCCGGTGATGAGGACGGTGGTTCCGGCTACGTCGATGGCCATGGTGGCTCCTTCGGTTCGGGTGATCCCAAATGTAGGCACTGACACCATAGTTGTCAATGACAACATTTTGATATGGTGCCACCATGCCCGCCCACGAACAGCCGTATCATCACGGCAGCCTGCGACAGGAACTCCTGGCGTCGGCCGAAGCAACACTCGAACGAGATGGCGTCGACAAGTTGTCGCTGAGGCAACTCGCGCGTGAGGCGGGCGTGAGCCACGCGGCTCCGGGCAAGCACTTTCGTGATCGCCAGGCTTTGCTCGATGCCTTGGCCGAAAGTGGATTCCATCGGATGACCGGTGCGCTCGAGCGGGCAGTCGCGGATGCTCCACCGACCGCGAGGGCCCGGTTCTCCTCGCTCGCCAATGCCTACGTGGATTTTGCGCTGGAGCATCCGGGCCTGCTCTCTCTGATGTACAGCAACAAGCATGCGCCGGGCGCCGCCGAAACTGTCGTCAACGCGGGGCACGCGACGATGGACCTGACCGTCCGGCTCGTTTCGGAAGCTCAGGCCGCAGGTGACATTGCCGCCGGTGATCCGGAAAGTATTGCGCTGGTTGCCTTTGCGACGTTCCACGGCGTCGCGACGCTTGCTGCGGGCGGAATGTTGGGCGACGTGCCGGTGGGCGAGGTGGTGAACGCGGCCTCGACGGTCTTCTGGGCGGGCCTTTCCAGGGCTGTCTGAGGTGGGGCGCGCAATTCCCCAGAGTTCTCACAGAACCAGCACAAGGGAAGCACAAGATTGCGGACTTACATAGGAGTCAAGAAGATTGATTCCGAGTGGAGGTTCGGCAATGAGTGTTTCAGAGAACGCCGCCAACAGGGGAGTTGTACTTGTCACGGACATCGGATTCGAGCACGGTGCGCGCACGGCCGCCGAGTTTCTCGACGCTGGTTGGAGCGTGGCAGTCACGGCGCGGACGGTCACCGAATTGGTTCGCGTCATGGCGGGAAAACCTGCCCATCGCTTCTTTGCGATTGTCGCCGATCCGACGGATCGTTGGCAGGCCGATCGGATTCTCGATCGGGTGACGACTCGGTTCGGTGTAATCAACCGGGTCATCGATCCGGCCGGCGCCGTGACCTCGGTGTGGTTGCAGCGCGGAAGTCTCGAAGCTGTTGCCTGACAGTGCGATCGGTGTCAGCTTGGCGGCCGTAGTGCGGCGAATTCGTCGGTGACCCGCAAGGTGGAGTCGGTGAAACGGTACAGGGCGGGTGGACGTCCACCCGACTTGCCGGACGGTGCGGTGTTGCCGGTGGGAGTCAGAACGCCTCGACGCCCCAGCACGCGTTGCAAATTGGTGGCATCGACCTGGTAACCGAGGGCAGCGCAGTAGATTTCGCGCAGTGTCGACATCGCGAACTCTTCCGGGGCCAGCCCGAATGCGATGTTGGTGTACGAGAGTTTCGCGGCAAGTCGATTGCGCGCGTGCCGTACGACGGTTCCGTGGTCGAACGACATCTCCGGCAACTTCGAAACGGGGTGCCAGGCCGTGTCCGGTGGCAGTTGTGGGTCGGCGCTGAGGGGAACGAGTCCGAGGAAGGTCGACGCGATGCGGCGCGGACCCGGCACGCGCTGTGGATCACTGAAGACGGAGAGCTGTTCGAGGTGGGCGACCTTTCGTAGGTCGACCTTCTCGGCGAGGAGTCGTCGAGCGGAGGTCGTCAGGTCCTCGTCGTCGCGCAGAGTGCCCCCGGGCAGGGACCACGTGCCCTTCTGTGGGTTGAGTGCACGCTGCCACAGCAGCACGGCCAACTCTTCACGACCTTGCGGGCAGTGATCGCCGTCACCTGCGGCGATGCTTGCGGGGAAGGTGCGAACTTGGAACACCGCTGCAAGCACTTCGTGGGTGGTGTTACTATTGGGCACGTTTTCGATCCTAAGTCGAAAACCTCGAATACGGAAATCCGGGCCAGCCCGTCCGGATTTGAACTGGGTGACGAGCCCGGGTTCACGGTGAAGGAGAACGCCATGACGACCACGACGTTATGGGAGGGATCGGCCTCGCAGATTCACGACGGCCCCGGCGGATACAACGGAGTCGAAGCGACCCCCGAGTGGGCCGCTGAGATCAAACGTCTGGCTCGCGAACGCGGCGCGACGATTCTTGCGCACAACTACCAGCTGCCTGCGATTCAGGACGTCGCCGATCATGTCGGTGACTCCCTGGCGCTGTCGCGAATCGCTGCCGAGGCGCCCGAGGACACGATTGTCTTCTGCGGTGTGCACTTCATGGCCGAGACCGCGAAGATCCTGTCGCCGTCCAAGACCGTGCTGATCCCGGACGAGCGAGCCGGCTGCTCTCTGGCCGACTCGATCAATGCCGAGCAGCTTCGTGAGTGGAAGGCCGACAACCCGAACGCCCTGGTGGTGTCGTACGTGAACACAACCGCAGAGGTGAAGGGTCTCACCGACATCTGCTGCACCTCGTCCAATGCCGTCGACGTGGTCAACTCGATCGATCCCGACCGCGAGGTTCTGTTCCTGCCGGACCAGTTCCTGGGAGCTCACGTCAAGCGCGTGACGGGCCGTACCAACATGCAGATCTGGGCTGGTGAGTGCCACGTGCACGCCGGCATCAACGGTGACGAGCTGACGGCCAAGTCCAAGTCGCACCCGGACGCCGAGCTGTTCGTGCACCCTGAATGTGGTTGCGCTACTTCGGCTCTGTACCTAGCCGGTGAAGGCGCGGTCCCCGCGGACAAGGTCAAGATTCTTTCCACCGGCGGAATGCTCGACGCTGCCCGCGTCACCAAGAGCAAGCAGGTTCTGGTCGCGACCGAGATCGGGATGCTGCACCAGTTGCGCAAGGCAGCGCCCGACGTTGATTTCCAGGCCGTCAACGACCGCGCGTCGTGCCCGTACATGAAGATGATCACGCCTGCCGCGTTGCTTCGTTGCCTTCTCGAGGGCAAGGACGAGGTCCACGTCGATCTCGAGATGGCCAAGCGTGCACAGAAGTCGGTGCAGCGCATGATCGAGATCGGTAATCCGGGCGGCGGCGAGTGACGAGCCCTGCCGGGCGTTTCGCCTGGGAGGCTCATGCCGACCTGGTCGTCGTGGGAGGCGGTGTCGCGGGCCTCACCGCTGCGCGCACCGCTTCTCTGCGGGGACTGAAAGTACTCACGGTCAGCAAGGGCGGTCCGACGGACACCGCGACTCAGTACGCGCAGGGCGGCATCGCGGTCGTCGACGATCTGAATACCGATTCCGTCGAGTCGCACGTTTCGGATACGTGTGAGGCCGGCGTCGGTTTGTGCGACGAGGAAGCTGTCTATTCCATCGTCGAAGCTGGTCACGACGCTGTTGCTGCGCTGGCCGAGTTGGGAGCGGTCTTCGATCGCGGGCGAGACGGCGAGGTGTCGCGCACCCGCGAGGGTGGGCACAGCACGCGTCGGATCATCCATGCCGGCGGCGACGCCACTGGCGCGGAAGTGCAGCGGGCTCTCAATGCTGCCGGGCTCCCCGTTCTGTTCGGTGCAGCGGCAGTCCAGGTGGTGACCAACCGGCGTGGGGTGTGCGGACTCATCGTCTCCTCGCCGGAAGGCCTCGGAGTGATCCATGCGCCCGCGGTGCTGCTCGCTACCGGCGGACTCGGTCAGCTGTATGCCTGCAGCACAAATCCGCCCGGAGCGACTGCCGACGGAATCGCGTTGGCACTCGAAGCCGGTGCGGCGATTGCGGACCTGGAGTTCGTTCAGTTCCATCCGACGGTGCTCTTCACTCCGGGCGGGGTAGGCCGCCGACCCCTGATCAGTGAGGCGGTCCGCGGCGAGGGCGCGATTCTTGTCGACACCAACGGTGATTCGGTCACCGCAGGTGTTCATCCGCTGGGTGATCTCGCCCCGCGTGACGTGGTCTCGAGGGCAATCGCAGCACGCCTACGCGATCTCGGCACTGATCACGTCTATCTCGACGCTCGCAAGCTCGACGGTTTCGATTCGAGATTCCCGACCATCACGGCGTCCTGCCTCGAAGCGGGCATCGATCCACGCACCCAATTAATTCCGGTCGCTCCGGCCGCGCACTATTCGTGCGGCGGAGTCGCCACCGACGTCCATGGACGAACGGGAGTGCCTGGTCTCTACGCAGCAGGCGAAGTGGCTCGCACGGGATTGCACGGCGCGAATCGTCTTGCGTCCAACAGCCTTCTCGAGGGTTTGGTAGTCGGGGAGCGTGCAGGAATCGCAGCTGCCGAGCGTCGCGAGGTTCATGCCGAAGTGGTCAACGTGGTGCGCAAGCCGATGCCGATCCTGCCGCGAGAGACCGTGCAGTCCGTCATGACGGCACACGCGTCGGTGGTTCGCGACGGAGGCGGTCTCCAGATTGCGCGAGCCGCGCTTGCCGACGCCGAACAGACAGTGGCGGTGGCTGCTCCGGACCTCGAAGACGCGGCGCTCACGTTGACCGCGACTGCATTGGTCGACGTGGCCGTGGCGCGAACCGAGAGCCGTGGCTGCCATACCCGCACCGACTATCCTGAAACAGATCCGAATCAGCGTCGCAGCACTCGGATCAAGATGGGTGCCGATGGAGCGCTCGAAATACCCGACATGTTGTTGACAGGAGTTCATTGATGACCGAGCAGAAGATCCTGCCCGCGCCGCTCGACCGTGACGAGCTGCTCACATTGGTCAGGCTCGCTCTGGACGAGGATCTGCGCTATGGACCCGACATCACTTCTACCGCAACGGTTCCCGCCGATGCGGTCGCGAAGGCGTCGGTCGTCTCACGCTCCTCGGGTACTGTCGCCGGCATCGACGTCGGACTGCTTGTTCTCGACGAGGTGATCGGCGCGGGTAACTACGAGGTCGTTGATCGGGTGGCCGACGGAACTCGGGTTGCGCCAGGTCAATCGGTGCTCACCGTTGTCGCGCCCACCCGCGGACTTCTCACGGCAGAGCGCACGATGCTCAACCTCGTCTGCCATCTCTCGGGAATCGCCACGGCGACATCACAGTGGGTCGACGCCATTGCCGGCACTCATGCCAAAGTGCGGGACAGCCGAAAGACGCTGCCCGGACTGCGTTCTCTGCAGAAATATGCAGTCCACGTGGGCGGAGGCGTCAACCACCGTATGGGATTGGGCGACGCGGCGTTGATCAAGGACAACCATGTTGCTGCTGCCGGTTCGGTGGTCGCAGCACTTCGTGCGGTCCGTGAGCTCGCCCCGGACATCGAGTGCGAAGTTGAGGTCGACAACCTCACTCAGCTCGATCAGGTGCTGGCGGAGAACGTGGAACTTGTTCTGCTGGACAACTTCCCGCTGTGGCAGACGCAGATCGCGGTCCAGCGCCGAGACGCTGTTGCTCCAGAAACCAAACTCGAGTCATCCGGTGGTCTCACCATCGACGTTGCCGCAGAGTACGCCCGAACCGGCGTCGACTACCTCGCTGTAGGTGCCTTGACGCACTCGGTGACGGTCCTCGACCTCGGGCTCGACATGTAGGTGTCGCTATTGCTCGGCGTCCAGCAGTTGCGGGACGGCCGAGCGAAGCGCGTTTGTCACGGTTGCGACCGCCGGGTGAGCGTCGGAGCCCGCTCGGTGTGCAATCTTGGTCCTTCGTCGAATGGGCATCGGCGTCAGGCGCACACCTAGCGGCGGATGGATTGCTCCGAGTTCAGGAACCAGCGAAACACCCTGTCCCGCAGCGACGAGGGCGAGAACGGTGGCGAACTCGTCGATGTGGTGTCGCACTTTCGGGGTGAATCCAGCTGCCCGGCATGCGCGAATAGTCATTGCATGACAAGCAGTTCCGGGAATTGCGGTAATCCAGGGACGTTCTACGCAGTCGGTCAGCGATGCGACAGCGTCGTGGGGATCTGACTCGATGTCACTCGATGCGAGGTACACGGCTTCGCTGCAGAGCGGCAATGTCGTCAGGCCCGGTTCGGTGGGGCGAGGGACGAAGTCGTAGTCGTGAATCAACGCCAAGTCCAGAGTCCCAGCTCGTAGGTCGTCGGCGACGTCCGCCGGGTCGATCTCCGAAACCATCGGTTCCAACCCGGGATGCTCGCGAGACAGGGCGATCAATGCCGCCGGGAGGATCGCCCGTGCCGCGGTCGGGAACGTTCCGATGCGCAGCGGCCCCGCCAGTCCACGACGTGCGTCGACCAATTCACCTGACGCCTGCTCCAGGCGTTGCAGGATGGCTTCGGCATGACGTGCGAGGTTCTCACCGGCGGGTGTGAGTCGGACGCGACGGCCTGTTCGTTCCAGCAGCGGCACGCCGGCTTCACGTTCGAGGACGGCCAACTGCTGCGACACCGCGGAGGGACTGAACGACAGCGCCTCGGCAACGGCAACGATGGTTCCGCGCAGCGCTAGTTCGCGCAAGAGCTTCAGTCGGCGAACATCGAGCATCAGCTCAGCTTACGCTCGACGATGGAAATGCGAACTAGACCTACAAGGTTTGTTCGGTGAGGCTGAGTTCTATGACTACGACTCGAGTTGACCTGGCCGGAATCCATGTTCCACTGATCACGCCCTTCGAGAGCGACGGTCGTATTGCAACCGATGCACTCGAACAGCTTGCGCACCAGGTCCTCTCCGAGGGTGCGGTCGGACTCGTTGCGCTTGGGACTACAGCGGAAGCCGCAACACTCACCGAACAGGAGAGAGTGACCGTTCTGGATATCTGTGCGAATGTGTGCCGTGCGAGAGGTGCGACGTTGATGGTCGGCGCGGGCAGTAACGACACGGCGGGCAGTGCGCAGGCGCTCGGGAGGCTGGCTCGGTGGCCTGAGGTCTCGGCGGCCTTGGTGCCGGTTCCCTCCTTTACGAGGCCGTCGAAAGCCGGTGTGGTGGCGCATTTCGCGCATCTGCAGTCGTCGAGCCCAGTGCCGCTGATCGTCTATCACGTGCCGTACCGAACTGCGTGCGATCTGGACAGCGGCACTATGCAGGAGGTGGGTACTTTGCCCGGGGTTGTTGGTGTGAAGTATGCCGCGGGCGGTATCGACGCAGCTGCCGTCGAACTCTTCGCGGATCTTCCAGGCGACTTCGCCGTACTGGCGGGGGATGATCTGTTTCTCGCGCCTCTTCTGGCCTTGGGTGCGGCCGGTGGCATCTTGGCGTCCGCTCATGTGTCGACCGCTGAGTTCGTCCGCTTGGTAAAAGCTTGGGACAGTGGCGATGTGGACGGCGCCCGTGACCTCGGGCGGAGTTTGTCGAAGCTGTCCGGATCTCTGTTTTCCGAACCGAACCCGACTGTGATCAAGGGCGTATTGCATGCGTTGGGACAGATTCCGACTCCCGATGTGCGACTGCCGTTGCTACCTCCGGGTGACGAATCGGTAGCGCGGGCGCTCGAGGTCTACCACTCTTGACTCGAACACGTGTTCGAGTATGATTTGGGGAGGGGATCGGGGGATTCAATGAGCGTCTTGTTGTCGGACGTGGTGTCTGGTTCTGCGGTGGGGTTGCGCGGACGGTTGTGGCGGTTGTCTGCTTCTGAGTTGCGCGCTGCTGCTGTCGAGGCGAGTGCGGAGATTCTGCGCCTGGAAGCTGTGCGTGTGGCTGTGGTGGACGAGTTGTCGTTGCGCCCGGATGATCAGGTGATCGCCAGCCGCGGGGCGGGTGCGTGGTTGGCGGCGAACACGATGCTGCAGGTTCGGGACGGGAAGAAGATCGCCGCGCTGGGTGCGGCTTTGCGGCCGTTTCCTGCGGTGGCTGCTCGGTTCGATTGCGGGGACTGCTCGTTCGATCATGCCGTGTTGATCGTGGCGTTCTGCGAGTCACCGCCGAAAGGCATGCCGGAGGAGGCGCTCCCGAAGTGCATCGATTTGTTGTTGGCTGCTGCGTCGGGTGTGGAGGCGACGACGACGAAGGTGCGGAACGTGATCGCGACGTTGGAGCGGTTGTTCGAATCCGATGAGATCCCGCCCGCCGAGGATGTCGATCTCAACGAGTTGCGGATCGCGTCGACGCTCAATGGTCGGGTGGTGGTGCGTGGTGATTTCGACGCCCTGACCGGTGAAATGCTGCTGTCGGCGTTGTCGAATCTGACGATGCCCACCCCGGCACCCGATGGAAGCCCGGATGCTCGGTCGGCGGCGAAGCGCACGGCGGACGGGTTCACGGAACTGATCCGCCGGTATCTGGACTGCGCGAAAACCGGTACCGATGGTGGCCAACGCCCGCACGTGAACGTGCACATCAACGCGCGTGATCTCGCTGAGCATCGGGACTGCGCCGCAACACCCTCCATGGCTGATGGTGGAGTGGCTGTGTCTGATCTTGATGTCGGGCACATGCCCTGGCTCGGACCGCTGTCGGTGTCGCAGACCAGGCTTCTCGGGTGTGACTGTTTCCTGTCCACGGTTCTGCTCGACGATCACGGCGCGCCGTTGGATGCGAAACCCGGGAAACGGTTGGTCACCGCCGAACAGCGAGTGGCGTTGATCGCCCGGGACAAGGGCTGCGCGTTCCCGGGTTGCACATGTGTACCGGCCTGGACGGATGCGCACCATATCCGGCACTGGGCGAACGGTGGGCCGACGGTGATGAACAACCTGGTGCTGCTGTGCCGTTCACATCATCGGTTGATGCACCGGAAAGCCGGGTTCGTCGGGAAGTGGGCGATTCGGATCGGTGTCGACAACAAGCCCTGGTTCATTCCGCCGCCCTCGATCGACCCGCAGCAGCACCCACGGCCGGCGAACACCACATTCAAAACCTGACTGAGTGGTGACACCCGTTTAGGCGCACAACTTCACGCCGATAGGCTTCAACTCGGAGATACACCCGGGTTGGGGCCTGGAGGCCGTGTTGTTGTGAACGGCTGCAGATATGGGGGAGGTCATATGGTTGTGGACGTTGTGCAAGCGGTCGAGACCGATGGGCCGGAGATTCTGGCGCTGCGGCACGCGGCAGAAGACTGGTTGGCAGAACGCGGAATCATCCAGTGGCGCCCGCGTGAAGTGTCCGTCGAGCAGGTCGAGCAGCAGATTTCGAGAGGGGAGTTCTTTGTTGCGCGAGACCGGGAGCAGTCGAGGATTGTCGGTGCCCTGCGGTTGATCTGGTCGGACCCTGTGGTCTGGCCCGATTCGAACGAGCCTGCCGGCTACGTGCACGGATTGGTTATCGATCGAGAATTCTCGGGAACCTCGATGGGCGAACGCTTACTCGTCTGGGCCCATCGACGGTCCGCGGACGAGAACGCGCAGTACCTGCGGCTCGATTGTGTAGAAACCAACGTGCGGTTGCGCCGCTACTACTTGGACGCCGGTTTTACCGAGGTAGGGCGTCGTGACTTCGGAGACGATGCCGACACCGGTTGGTTCAGCGTCGTGCTGTTCGAGCGCTCCCTGACCTGAGCCATTCACAGCAACTTTCCAGCCGGCTCCCAGTGCCGCCAGGGTTGGAGACGCGATCGTTGGCAGGACAGTAACTCGTGAAGGGACTTCCTGATGACCGCCGTTCTGCATCCGGCCCCGCGTCAGCGGCCGGCACCAACTGCCCATCGCGCGGAGCCCTCGCCGTCGTGGTTCCGCACGCGCAGTACAGGATTGGCGCTGACGATCCTGTTGGCAGCAACGGCAGTCCTGTATTTGTGGAATCTGACCGCGAGTGGCTACGCCAACACCTTCTACGCTGCAGCGGCGCAGGCCGGCTCCCAGAATTGGAAAGCGTGGTTCTTCGGTTCCCTCGATACCTCGAATTTCATCACTGTCGACAAACCGCCCGCTTCATTGTGGGTCATGGGTGTGTCCGGACGAATCTTCGGATTCTCGAGTGCCAGTCTTCTAGTTCCGCAGGCATTGATGGGCGTCGGATCAGTAGCGCTCGTATACGCGGCCGTCAAACGAGTGGCGTCGCCCGCTGCGGGTTTGGTGGCGGGAGCTGTTTTGGCAGCTACGCCCGCTGCCGCCCTGATGTTCAAGTTCGACAATCCTGATGCACTGTTGGTTCTGCTCATGACTCTCGCCGGCTACTTCGTTATTCGCGCCATGTGCACGGCGATCGGTCGTCGAGCCGCGATGTGGGTGGCGCTCGCAGGAGTAGCGCTGGGGTTTGCCTTTCTCACCAAGATGCTGCAAGGGCTGATGGTGTTGCCTGCATTTGGTGCCGCGTATTTGATCGCCGGACAGGTGCGCTTGCGGACTCGCCTGGTCCACCTGGTGATCGGTGCTGCGTCCGTTGTCATATCGGCTGGGTGGTGGGTGTTGGCAGTGTGGCTGTGGCCCGCTGATTCTCGCCCGTACATCGGCGGATCGACCAACAACAGCGTCATGGACTTGGTAGTGGGATACAACGGATTGGGTCGACTTTTCGGGAGCACCGGTGGCGGTGGCGGAATGGCCGGTGGCAGTGCAGGTTCGAGCTTCGGGGGAAGTGCCGGACTCGAACGGCTGTTCGGCAGCGAGATGGGTATCCAGATTTCCTGGCTTATTCCTGCGGCTTTGATTGCGCTGGTGTTCGGCCTGCTCGCCTGTGGGCGCGCACCGCGCACAGATCTTGTCCGTGCGTCGTTGATCCTTTGGGGTGGTTGGTTTCTCGTTACCGGCCTGATCTTCAGCTACATGTCCGGCATGATCCACCCCTATTACACAGTTGCGCTGGCGCCCGCCGTCGCGGCGATGATCGGGACCGGTGGATACGCTCTGTGGTTGGTCCGTGCCCGTTGGATCGGACGTTGCGGCTTGGCTGCGACGATGCTGGCCGCAGGAATCTGGAGTTGGGTGTTGTTGCACCGCAATGCCGACTGGCTGCCGATGCTGAAGTGGATTCTGTTGGCGGGCACTGTCGTCGGCGCGATCCTGGTTCTCGTGGGAGCCAAGGATCGATTCCGCAAGCTCGCTGTCGCTGGATTGATTCTTGGATCGTTGGCAGGGATAACCGGTTCTGCGTCTTACGCGATTGCCACTGCCGCAACAGCGCACGGCGGATCCATCCCGACGGCCGGACCAACCGGCGCCGTGTCCGACTCCGGAATGGGCGGGGGAGGAGGTATGGGTGGGGGCCCAGGGCTGCAAAACGGTGACGCTCCGCCGAATTCTTCTGACGCGACTGTAAATCCGGCGTCGAACGGGCAAGAACTGAGTAGCGGCAGCGAAAGTACTTCCGAGTTGACGGCAATGCTGGTCAATGCGGGCACCACGTGGTCGGCCGCGACCAACGGCTCGCAAAGCGCAGCAACCTACGAGTTGGCCAGCAATGCCGCGGTGATGGCGATCGGCGGTTGGAGTTCCGATCCCGCACCGACATTGGATCAATTCATCCAGTACGTGGCAGACGGAAAAATTCACTACTACATTGCCGGTGGCCAGGGCGGAAGCCAGAGAGAGGGCCAAAGCGGGGGCAGCACCTCGAGTGTCATCCAGGAATGGGTCGAAGCGAATTTCACGTCGACAACGGTGGGAAATTCCACGATCTACGACCTCAGCGGGTATGTCGGATAGCGACGTAGTTGTTGTGGTAGGCAATGATCGAGAAATGTCTGGGCGCACCGCACACGAGTCGAACCGTCGCCGCGAGCAATGGACCTGGCGTGACGGGCTGGTGATCGTCTCGATCGTCGCCTTGGGAACTGTTGTCGCGGCGGTGACGAACGAAGACACGGGCACGTCGATTCCCGGCTGCGATTCGGTGGCATCGCCGGGGCCGCCGGTGCGTATCAACTACGGTTTTGCCGGTGAGCCCGGCTATGACGACCCGGACTATCCATGGTTCTCGGGACCGAAGGCCACCGCCATGAGCGACGCACTACTCGAATCGCTGCCTTCCGATGTCGACGTTGCATTTGCGAGTCCATCGAAAGCGCTCGAGTTTGCGCCGATCCAGAATTACCGGGGTGCCTCGTTTCCTGACGGGGTCGACCCGATCGAGTTCAGCGGTTCTACGTCGGCGAAGGGAACCTTGACTCGCGTCGGGCGGACTGCGGATATCTCGGTTCAGGTGCGTGCATGGGATCAGCCGGTGCCGCCGTGCTTGGAGGGTCTGGTGGATCGGCGGGAGCATCTCGAAAACGGAACAGTGCTCGACATCGCCGATTTCGAGGACAGAGCCGATTTCGAAGACACGGACGGTTCGGAAGTCGGGGGCGAGCGCGGAGTCGTCGCGTATCTCGGTGATGGATCCCGGGTTGTTGCCAGCGTCGACACGTCGACCGGAACTTCGTCGGATGCTTCCCCGCTCTTGACGATGGACGAACTGATCGCGTTAGCGACCGCGCCGGGGCTTGCGGTGACTGCGCCGGTTCCAGACTCGACGCCGCCGCCGATGGCATCCTGCTACACCGATTCTGTGAATGCCGGTCCACCTGCGTCGCGCATGGATATCGACCGACTGAATCAGTTGCTCGATGCACGTTGGAAGGATCTCGGCGCGGCAGGCGTCACTTTGGAGCGCCCGCTCGGTTCGTTGGTTCCAGATGATTACGGACAGGGAGGAGTGTGCGAGCGGATCGTCGCCTCGACAGCGGACGGCAGCAGCGATGTCGAAATATCAGTTGGTACCGCTGTGCCGGAACCGGGTGAGACACTGACGTTGCCAGGCTCCACCACCGTGACTCGCCTGGTCGATCCCGGTGGCTCGGGCGATGACACGGTCCGGGTTGTTCACCCCTCCGGCGAAACAGTAGTGGTGACCCAGTTCGTGACATCGGCGGACTCCACATCGGCGTCGCCTTTGACGATCGAACAACTCGAGTTCATCGCAACCACTCCAGGGCTGGTGATTTCGGCTCGGTGACGGTGGTGCTGGCACAATAGTGGCGAATTGTTCGTACCCAGAGACGTCGGAGGCTCAACGAATGGGCGATGCCAGCCCTGCTCGCGGTGACGATTTCTCCACCTGGTTCATCGACCAGTTCTCCGTGTACTGGCAGTCCGGCGGTGGGGCCCGCATCGAAGGACGTATTGCGGGCTATCTGTTGATCAGCGAGTCGCCAGGGGTCAGCGCCGAAGAGTTGGCGCAGGCACTCGGAGCAAGTCGCGGATCGGTGTCCACCTACATTCGTCGATTGATCGACCGGGGGTTCGTCAAGCTCACGCGCAAGCCTCGGGATCGGACTCACTACTACGTCATGGATTCCGACGTGTGGGGCGGATTCCTCGAAACAGAGCACGTGTATCTCGAGAATCAACGCAAGCTTGCGACCGAGGCCCTGCAGTACGCAAATCCCAACGGTCCCGCGTACATTCGTGTGCTCAACATGCGCGATTACATGGGGTGGATCATCGACAATCGCATGCTGAGCAGTGAGTGGATGCGATTCAAAGCTGAACGCGACGGCAAGAAACCCGCGTCCGAATAGGACGCGGGTTTCTCGATCGCACGATGCTGATCTACATCACTTGTTCAGCTTCGCGATTGCCTCGTCGATCATCGGCACGTAGCGCTCGAGCGACCAGGGCACGGTCAGAGGGTTGATCATCGAGGAACCGGTGACGAAGGGCTGTTCGGTCGGAGCGATGACAGTTCCCCGAGCCACAGCGGGGATTGCCTGGTAAGCGGGCTGCGCTTCGATCTCGGCCCGGTTGGCCGGGTCCGAGTAGAAGGTGAAGAGCAGGTCGGACTTGTCGAGGAGGTTTGCGTTCTCGAGGCCGATGACGGCGGAGTCTGTTCCTTCAGATTCCGTCAAGGTGTAGACGACGGGATCCACCTGCAGGCCAAGTGCGCGGACCATGGCCACACGCTGCTCTTCGGCGAAAAAGACGCCGAGGGTTCCTGGGCCCGTGTTGTAGATGAAGGAGAAGCTGACGTCGGCGTAGTTCGGATGTGCTGCAGTCGATTCCGCGAACTGCGATTTGATCTTGTCGATTTCGGCTGTCGCCTTCTCGGATTCGCCCATGGCTTTGCCGATGACGTTGATCTGGTCTTCCCACGTGATGGTCCAGGGGCTCTCGGCGTAGGCGACGGTCGGCGCGAACGCGTTGAGTGAGTCGAACTGCTGCTGTGTGATGCCGGACCAGGGGGCGAGGATCAGGTCGGGTTCGAGAGCGATGATCGCCTCGATGTTGAGATCGGTTCCGCCGGTGAACTGCTCTGGCAGTTCGCCACCTTGCTTCGTGACCGCTTCGTGGACCCACGGCAGATACCCGGTGTCGTCGCTGCCCCATGCGTACTTTTCGACGCCGACGGGGATCGTGCCGAGCGCGATTACGGTCTCCGCCGACCCCATGCCGAGAGTCACGATTCGCTCGGGCTTTTCGGTGATGACGGCGTTTCCGAGCGCACTTTCGATGGTGACGGTTTCGAAGTCGCTGCTGCTCGATTCGGTTGCGGTGTCGTTGTTACTGCATCCGCCGATTACCAGGGCGGCAATGACCAATCCACTCAGCGCCACAGTTCGGCGAAGTGAGCGCACACGGGCGTATCGCATGGGGAACCTTCCGTTGTCGATGCGCCGAGGAGTGAGACTCCGACGGATCGCAGCCGACGGCCGGTTCCAGGCGCGTCAGGAAGCATAGGCTAGCCTTCGCCAAAGTTTCAAATCTGCTGAAAGTTCACGAGCCCGACAAACGGCGACATGCCAGGGGCCTCGTCGACGTTTGCCGGTCAAGCTCAGCAGCTAGGAACGTCGACGGTAATCTTCGGGTCGTCGACAAGCGGCTGGACCGGTACGCGTGCTTCACCCTCGGCTGTGGGCTCGGTCAGATCGAACTTCAGCTCAACGGTCTGGCCTCGCGGAATGACGGCCCTGGTCATGAATGCCGGGTGGCCCTGTTCGGTTCCGTTGACGGCAAACGAAATCTGCCCGCCCACGGAGACTGCGTCGAGTTTGGCGCCGGTCGTTGCCAGTAGTGTGACTGCAGCCACGTTGGTGCCCTTGGGTAGTCGTCCGGGGTTGTCGACGATCCCGCTGACATATTCGGTCAGGTCGGCGTCGGGCGCGTTGTTTGTCAGTCGAACAGTGACCGTTGTCTTTCGGGTGTCGCCGGTGCACGTCTGGGCTGTGTAGTCGATTTCTCGTGTGAGGTAGTAGTCGAGCTTGTTGCCGGCTTGGTTGTTGATCACCACACCGGCGTACGGCGCCGCATCATCGGGAATGGTGTGCCCGAGGACGGTGTCGGCGAGAACCGATTGTTCGTCGGGGTGAGAGCTCCACACGGCGATTCTGCCCTCGCTGACACCTCTGCCCAGAGCTTCCAGCAGTGCGCTCGGCGACTTGATGTTCCCGGTCATCTTCTCCACGACACGAGCTGCGATTGTCTGCAGATACTGCTTTCGTGCCTCGTTGTCGGAAGGGAAGCGAGCGTACGCAGTCGACTCGGTCAGTTCCACGACGTTGTCGGCGGTGACCGACTCTCCGTCGGGCATCTTGATCGGTCCTACCGCTTCGAGGATGTAACTCAGGGCGATCGGATCGGTCGCTATCGCACCGTCGACCATCTCACCCCCGGACTCCTGTGACCACAGGGACTGCCAGATCTGCGCTGCGTAGGGAAAGTGCGAGCTGAGGTTGCTGTTGCGAGAATCGGTGGTCGGGCGACTGTTTCCGTACAGCTGGTTGAAGTCAGGACCAAGGTCTATCGGTTGATTGTCCAGTGTTAGTTCGGAGTTGGGGGAGAGTGTGTCCACCCGAGCGGCGCCGTCGTCGACTCGGACGATGCCGTATCCACCCAACAGGCCGCCGGTTCCTCGCGCTTCCGCATTGGTCTGGAAACCGATGAAGTAGTTGCGCGGTCCGTCGGTGCCGAGCATTGCCGGTGCGATGCGCGCCGCGGTGGCGGTGTTCGTCAGGAGGGTAGCCAGTTCGCTTGTCTGCGACTGTAATTCTGCTCTGGCATCGTTAACTCGGCCCAGGTACTTCGATTCGGGAACTTCCTGTGCCTGCGACGACAGCAATTCCGCGGCGATAGCTGTTTCGGCCAGTTTCGGTTCCGCTTCGCGTAACGGTGCGAGTGCCAAGCGCCCACCGGGCTGCACCAATTCCGTTGGTGCGAGTGAAGTTCCGGTAGTCACGGCAGGGCCGAGAACGTCACGCGTAAGCCCCTGAACGACCTCGGTCATCTGGCGCGTCGACTCGAACGGCGACCCGATGACGGGAATTGCGGCGGTGATGTTCCAGGGGAGTGAATGGGTGTTGTCGTATGCGGCCGATGCTGCGCGATCGGCTTCCGCCGCGGCAGACTCTGCTACTCCCGTATCTCCGGCCAGGAGAGCGCTCTTCGCCGACTGTGCGTGGTCGCGAGCCGCCTCCAGGTTGTCTTTCGCCTCGTATGCCGTGTACCCGAGCCATGCCACGAAACCGCCCACTACCAGCGTCGTTGCGGTGATCGCGACTGCCGTTCTACGGCTTCGGAGAAATGCGGCCGCCCCCTTGGTTTCGCGCTTCGGACCGCTCGGTGGGATGTTGTCCGAGCCCATCGGCTCAGCCCCGGAATCGTCGTCGGACTTTGGTCCCACCGTGTCGTTGTTCATCCGCTGAAGCTCCTGACGTTTGAGTGCGTGAAAGCTGCGTCGACATGTCTAGCAGTGTTGGCCCAGTGGTGAAAACTTAGACGAGACAGTAGGGTTCGGTTCGGCCGTTCGTGGTGTTCGCTCCCATGGATTCACGTGATCAGCCACCGAACGTTCGTGAAAAACAAGGCTGGTGAAATGTGAGGTGACGGGTTGAGTGCTTTTCCGTTGTCTCGGGCTCAGCTCGCGCTGTGGTTCGCGCAGCAATTGAGTCCGTCAACTCCGTTCGTGGTGGCTCAGTACGTGGAACTACGCGGACCGGTTGACGTCGACGCGCTGATCGAGGCAACGAATACGGCATGTCATGAATTGGAGTCGCCGTTCGTTCGCCTCGTCGCTACCGATGCCGAGCCGGCACAGGTCGTCGATCATTCGATCGTCGACGATCTCGCATACCTCGACTTACGCAGCGACCGCGACCCGGTTCGGCGCGCGAACGAGTGGATGACAGCGGAATACTCACGGCCACTTGACGTGATGTCTGACCGCCTGATCTCGGCAACCTTGCTTCACCTGGCAGATGAGCACTACTACTGGTACTCGCACGCCCATCACCTCGTGCTCGACGGACATGCGGCGATGACACTCACCGCTCGGGTGGCCGAGCGCTATTCGCATCTGGTTCATGGCAAGACGCTGACTCCTTTCGGTGGTCTCGGGGTACGTGCACTGCATGACCTCGACGTCGACTACCGATCCTCGTCGCGGTATCGATCGGACGAGCAGTACTGGACGGAGATGTCCGAAGGCCTGCCCCGCCCGGTTCGCCTCGCCGACGGCGCCGGGCTGACATCCATGCCGCAGCGCATGATGGTTCGGACACTGAATCCAACTCTTGCAAAACAACTTTCGGATGTCGCGACCGAGTGGACTACGTCCGAGGTGGCGGTCCTCGTCGGTGCATTCGCGTCCTATCTGGGTCGCATGACGGATTCCGGTGACGTAGTCCTCAGCTTGCCGGTGTCCGGCCGCACCACGGCGACGTCGAGACGTTCAGGTGGGATGCTGTCCAACATCGTGCCTGTTCGTGCGCAACTCGAACGGGATCTGTCCCCACGAGAACTGGTGCGTCAGATCTCGGTTCAGATGACCGGTGCACTACGCCACCAGCGATTCCGCTACGAGGACATGGGCTTCCAGGAGGGTCAGGGCGGATCCCGTGAGGCGGCGGGCCCGGCCGTGAACGTCATGATGTTTCACGAAGCCATTCGGCTCGGCGACGTCGTCGGCGAGTTTCACGTCCTCACATCCGGCCCCACCGAAGACCTGTTCTTCAGCATCTATCCGTCGATCGCGGGGGAGAACGTTCGCCTTTCCTTCGAAGCCAATCCGCACCTCTATAGCGAACGTGACCTGGCGATGCATCATCGTCAGTTCGTTCGGCTACTCGAGGGGTTCCTCGACTCGGCGACTTGTGCGCTCGGTGACCTCCGCATCCTCTCGACGGATGAAGTGAAGGATCTGGTCCCCGCGCTGGGTCCGCGGACGGACGGATTCGCGACGCTCGATTCGGTCATCAGAGGCGGCGCAGGGCAGGGGAGTGCTGTCGCGATCCGCGAGCAAGGTGTGGACGTCACTTACGACCAGCTCGGCGCTCGCGCGGATGCACTCTGCGCCTTGCTCGTGGAGAACGGAGTCGGACGAGGTGACGTCGTCGGGATCCTCACCGAGCGCTCGACCGATTCCGTAGTTGCATTCCACGCGGTAGTGCGGGCTGGTGCTGTCCTTCTTTACGTGGATCCTCAAACACCCTCCGAGCGTGTCGCTTTCATTCTCGACGACGCCGACGTGTCGGTTGTGGTCGGTGGCGAACTCGTGGACGTGCCGGCTTGGGTGTGCGTCGTTGATCCCAGTGGCGACGAGACCGTCGAAGGGCCGGTGGATCGACGCGTGGGGGCGGGTTCATCTATCGCCGACCTGTCTCTGGACGACACCGCCTACGTGGTCTACACCTCTGGTTCTACCGGGCGACCGAAGGGTGTCGCGGTCACGCACCGAGGCATTGTGCCGTTGCTGCGTTCTCACGCACGGCGTCTGAACATCGATAGTTCCTCCCGCGTCGCGCTCCTTGCAAACACATCGTTCGACGTGGCGATCCTCGAGATTCTGCTTGCACACGGCTGCGGCGCGACCGCAGTGATCGTTCCTCCCGGATTGATCGGCGGAGTGGACCTCGAAGACTATTTGCGGCTCGAAGGTGTCACGCACCTGAACTCGACGCCATCGGTTCCGTTGACGATGGATCCTCGGGCTTTGCCGGAACTTCGAGTCCTGAACGTCGGCGGCGAGCGACCGCCGGGAGCGCTCGTGGATGCGTGGTCGAGTCACGTCGACATCGTGAATTCGTACGGGCCCAGTGAAGCAACCGTCGCGGCATTCATGAGCGAGCCGCTCGCGCCTGGTGGTGATACTCCGATCGGGCGCCCGATCGACGGCGTTTCCGCTGTGGTGTTGGATTCGTCGTTGCTGCCCACTCCGGTCGGCGCCGCGGGGGAGCTGTACGTGATGGGACACGGACTGGCGCGAGGGTACCTTTCTCCGACGCTCACCGCGGAGCGTTTTGTCGCTGCGCCCTTCGGTGCTGCCGGCGCTGGTGAGCGTATGTACCGCACCGGGGACATGGTGCGATGGAACGCTGCCGGTCAACTCGAGTTCTTGGGCCGCTCTGACCAACAAGTGAAGATCCGTGGAGTACGCGTCGAACTGGGCGAGATCGAGGCTGTGCTCCTGTCGACTCCCGGCGTTGCGCAAGCAGCGGTGGTCGAGCGATCCGGGTCGCTTGCGGCGTATGTGACCGTGGCCGAAGGTGCAGCTCATCCGTTGAGCCAGACGATGGTGCTCGATCATCTGGCTTCCCGACTTCCTCGTTCCATGCTGCCGAGTTCGGTGACTATTTTGGCAGCATTGCCCGTCACGAGCCATGGAAAGACTGACCGTTCGGCGCTCCCCGAACCGGCGTCGTCCGCGCCGGCCGAGCAGCGCGCGGCGGTCAACCACCCGATCGGGTACGACGAGGAATTGATTGCCTCGGTGATGGCCGAGGTCCTCGGCGTCGGAGTTCTCGGACCGCACTCCGACTTGTTCGCCTGGGGCGGTAGTTCACTCGACGCCGTGTATGTCGCCGCGCGAGTGAGTTCCGCCCTCGGAAGACGGGTTGGTGTGAGGGATGTGTTCGGTGCCCCGACGCCGGCGCGCCTGGCCCGGGTGATCCGTGCGGGGCGGGCGGAGTGGGTGGAGGAACCCCAGCGCATTTCGGACGACCTCGTCGTGGAAATCGCACCGGCGCAACAACGCCTATGGTTACTGAACCGTTTGGATCCCCAGTCGTCGGCGTACAACATTGCGTTCGAGGTCGCGTTCAGTGGTGCTCTGGATATCGAGGCGATGAGGGTGGCGGTAGGTGACCTGACCGATCGCCATCTCGTCTTGCGTACTGTTTTCTCGTTCGACCAGAATCACGACGCGTGGCCGATCCAGGTTGCGACCGCGACTCCGGTGACTCTGATCGAGGTTGCGTCCGAGGATTACGAGGCTGCGTCAGCGGATTTGGTTGCGGCGGGTTTCGACCTGGCGACCGATGCGCCTCTTCGCTTGATCCTCGCCTCCGGCAGCGATGCCGACCACCGCATGACCGTGGTTGCCCATCACATCGCCCTGGACGGCCTTTCGTTCGCGACGATCGTCTCGGACCTCATCGCGGCGTACGACGCTCGCGCCGACGGACGGTCGCCGATCTGGCCTTCGCCCGCTCTCGACTACCGCGACTATTCCGCTTGGCACAGAACCATTCTCGGTGATCCCGCGGATCCACAGAGCTTGGCAGGACGCCAGCTGGAATTCTGGTCCGACACACTCGCCGGTGTTGATCCGACTCTGGCGCTTCCCGTGGACAGATCCCGCCGGCCGGACCAACCGTCGTCGGCGCGGGACGTGGCGTTCGAGTTGCCCTCACCTATCCATGCGGCGCTGAACGAGATCGCTCGCGCGCACGACTGCACAACCTTCATGGTGTTGCACGCCTGCCTTGCGATCGCACTGAGCAAGATCACCGGTGCGTCCGATGTGGTCATCGGGACCCCGACCTCCGGACGAACGCATCCTTCGTTCGACGGTGTCGTCGGTATGTTCGTCGGGACCGTCGCGCTGCGAACGCTCCTTCGCGGCGGAGACACGTTCGGTGAGTTCTTGACTCGGGTGCGCGAGGTTGATGTGGCGGCCCTGTCCAATGCCGACGTTCCGTTCGACTGGGTGGTCGACCGTGCGGTCGGTGGGGGCGTAGGTGAGAAGAATTCCTTCCTCCGAGTTGTTCTCGCTGTCGATCCGGTAGCGCCCGACTCCGAGATCGCGATGGGAACTCTGACGGCGCACGGCACTCCGCTACCCCCCGTGCACCCTCGCTTCGACCTCGAAGTGACGGTGCGCGAGGATCGTACGATTGACGGCGACGCGAGCGGTATTCGCGGCACTTTCCGATATGCCGCCGATCTGTTCGATGCAGGCACCGTGCAGAGCTGGGTCGAGCGGCTTCGTCGAGTATGTGACTCGATTACCGAGAACTCGTCAATCATGCTGCGTGACATCGATGTTCTCAGTGTTGCGGAACGCGAAGAATTGTCGGCTCGGGTGCCGGCGCCGTCGATTGTCGCGCAGTCGCTGCCTGACCTCTTCGGGGCCGTCGCAGCCCGGCATCCGAATGCAATCGCGGTGTCGAGTGGCGATACTCGTTTCACCTATGAAGAGGTGCGAGTTCGTTCGGAGGGCCTTGCCGCTGTCTTGATCGATCGAGGAATTCGAGTCGGTGATCGCGTGGCGGTCGCCCTGCCTCGATCGGTCGACCTCGTCGTAGCCATCATCGCTGTCGTTCGCGCGGGCGCGACGTACGTACCGATCGACTTGCAGTATCCCGACGCTCGTATCCACTACGTACTTGCCGATGCAGGCCCGAAAGCGATTCTGTCGACGGACGAATCTGCTGGGCGGTTCGTTGGGTACGAGCAACTTGTCATCTTCGTGGACGAGACGACTGACGCTACGGCCGACTGGCCCGTTGCACAGTCGGAGTCCGCCGCCTACGTGATCTACACTTCCGGATCAACTGGAGCACCCAAAGGCGTAGTGGTGTCTCAGGACAACGTGTTGGCGCTGCTCGCCTCGACCCGAGAGATCTTCGACTTCAACGCCGAAGATGTATGGACGATGTTTCATTCGTACGCATTCGACTTCTCGGTCTGGGAGATGTGGGGTTCGTTGACCACTGGCGGATCCCTCGTGATCGTGGACGGTGATGTCGCGCGCTCACCCGAAAGATTCGCGGATCTGATTGTGCGGGAACGAGTGACCGTTCTCAATCAGACCCCGGCCGCCTTCTATGCGTTGGCGGAAGTCACGCAGGAAATGCTGCTTCCGCTCCGGACGATTGTTTTCGGCGGTGATCGCCTCGACGCCGGGCGCGTGGAGGCTTGGTTCGATCGGCACCCGGACGTGCGGGGCGTCAACATGTTCGGAATCACCGAAACCACAGTCCATGTCACCAGTTTCGATCTTGTCCCCGGTGACGAGACTGTCTCGCCGATCGGGTCCCCACTACCAGGGTTGCGCAGCTACGTACTGGACGCGTCGTTGAACCCCGTCCCTCCGGGATCTGTCGGCGAACTGTATGTTGCGGGTCCGCAGGTGGCCGAAGGCTACTTGGGTCGACCCGCGATGACGTCTTCGCGATTCGTGCCTGAACCCGGATTCGATGGATCACGGATGTACCGCAGCGGCGATCTGGTCCGTTGGCGAGCCGGCCGACTCGAATATGTTCGCCGCGCCGACGGTCAGATGGCACTGCGCGGTTACCGCATCGAACCGGGCGAGGTCGAATCCGCGCTGTTGGCTCACACGTCGGTGGAGCAGGCCGCGGTAGTGGTGAGAGAACTCGACAGCGGGCCGACTTTGGTCGGTTACATCACCCCGGGGAGCGGACACGACCTCGACGGCGTCTTGCGGACTGCTCGTTCGTTGCTGCCCGCGCACATGGTTCCGTCGGCTTTGATGGCGCTCGCGTCATTACCGGTCACGATCAACGGCAAAATCGACCGAGCATCGTTGCCGACCCCGGTGTCTCTCACGCAGCCGACTCGGCAGTCGCGAGACTTCTTCGAGCAGACAGTCGCAGCCATTCTGAGCGATTTGATGGAAGTTCCGCATGTCGATCCGGTCCGGAACCTCTTCGATCAAGGCGCCAATTCCTTGATCGCCACTCGTCTTTCGTCGCGTCTGAACTCCGCCCTGGGCTGTAACCTCGACGTCCGCGATGTGTTCGAGCACCCATCCGTCGATCAGCTCGCAGACATCGCTGCTGCGCGGATAGGTGTAGGGCGAACCGGCGCGGAGCACGCGTCTGACGTGTCCTTGGGGCCTCGTTCGGACAACACGGAAGTGCACCTGTCAGCTTCCCAGCATCGAATGTGGATTCTGAATCAGTTGGATACAGACTCCGCCGGATACAACATCCCGATCGTGCTGCGCTTGGCAGGCGAGCTGGACGTGGTTGCGGCCGAACTGGCAATTCGTGACGTGATCAATCGCCATCGCACTCTGCGGACCGTGTACCCGGTTGTCGGCGGCGGCCCGGTTCAGACGGTGCTCGACGCCGAGGATGCGCTTCCGGCCTTTCAGCTCGAGGCACTCGACGGCGGCGACGCCGAGAATTGTGTAGCAGAACTGGTGGGTTCGGGCTTCGATGTCACCGTTGATCCGCCCGTACGTGCGGCACTTCTCCAGGTTTCACCTGTCGAGCACATCCTGGCTGTCGTCGTCCATCACATTGCCGCCGACGCTCGATCACTCGAATTGTTGGTCCGCGACTTCACTGCGGCGTACATCGCCCGCTCGGCGCAGCACGCTCCGCAGTGGTCGCCGCTCGCGCTCGAATACTCCGATTACATCGCATGGCAAAGGGAATCGGGGATTCCCGAGACGGTACGCAGCTACTGGATGCAGGCTCTCGAAGGACTTCCCGAGCAGGTGACGCTTCCCCTCGATCGTCCACGTTCGACGTTCGCCCGTGCGTCGAGCTATCGGGTGGAGATCTCAGGTTCGGTACGAACGGGCCTTCAGACACTCGCACGATCGAACAACGCGACCATGTTCATGGTTGTACACGCCGCTCTCGCGGCGCTGTTGGCGAGGTACAACGGTAGCGATGACGTAGCTGTCGGCACTGTTGTGTCCGGACGCGTCACACCTGAACTCGACGAGCTGGTCGGCATGTTTGCCGGCACGATTGTTCTTCGAACCGAAGTCGATCCGTCGAACTCGTTCGGCCGGTTGGTCGAGCAGGTTCGTCAGCGTGACGTAGCGGCGTTCGCGCACGCAGAGATGCCCTTCGAATCGCTGGTCGATCTGATCGACCCACCGCGATCGCGTTCGCGACATCCGTTGTTCCAGGTGGCGCTCTCGTTCCGAACTGCTGAGACCGCCGCGTGGTCGATACCAGGGCTGGACATCACACAGATTGCTCCTGAAGTCAGGCACGCAAATTTCGATCTGCAGGTCAACGTCACGGACGAGGGGGTCGGGGGCGAACTCGGTCTCGAATTCGTCTACAACGCTGATCTATTCGATGATCTGACGGTATCGAGCTTTGCGGGCCGGTTCGAGCGCTTCCTGAATCAAGTGTCTGTCGACCCGAATGTCGCCGTAGGGCAAATCGACCTGTTGGACAGTGCGGAACGAGCTCTTCTCGTCCCCGCACACGGCGCGGTCGACCGGCCTGATCGATCTCGACTTTCCGGTACGACACTTGCCTCCATGCTGCGCTTCGGCGTCGAATCCGCCCCGGACGCTGTGGCGGTCGAGGGTGAGGGCAACACACTGACTTACCGGGAACTCGATGCCCAGTCGGATGTCGCAGCCGACGAGTTGCGCTCCCGGGGATTAAGAGCCGACCAGGTCGCTGCTTGGACTGCAGATCGGTCGATTGCGTCGATCGTGCAACTGTGGGCAATCGCGAAGGTCGGTGCAGCTCCGGCATTGACGGACCCGGAACAGCCGCAGGCGCGAGTACGCGATGTCCTCGAAACACTGGGCACCGGAGCGATCGGCGGCCGCAACGCTGGTGGTGAAGACGCTGGTGGTGAAGACGCTGGTGGTGAAGACGCTGGTGGTGAGAAAGTCACCGACTCGGTGCGCGAATATTCCGAGAACCTGGCGGCCTACGTAGTTTTCACGTCAGGAACGACCGGAACCCCCAAGGCTGTGGTCGTGACCAACGGCGGGCTCGGTGTGATCGCCGAAGACCTGCCCGGTCGATTCTCGGCTGGGCCAGGTTCTCGCGTATTCCATCGCGGAGCGCCAGGATTCGACATGACGTTGCTCGAGGTGCTCATCGCGAGTGCGTCCGGGGCCACGCTCGTTCTGGCGAAGAACGAAGAACTGTTCGGCTCGGGACTCGCATCAGCACTGAGGCGCGAGCGAATTACTCATCTGTGCGCCACACCTACTGTCGTCGCCTCGATCGGCGATCCTTCGCTGCCGGACCTTTCCACGGTGATGTTCGGGGGCGAGCGACTCGGCGGCGCGTTGGCGAAGCGCTGGCAAGCCGGACGCCGAGTCATCAACGGATACGGACCTGCCGAGTCGACGATGTATTCGCTTGCTACCGAACCACTGTCGATCGAACAACTGTCGGGTGACACTCACGACGGATCGATCGGGTATCCACTGGCCGGGGTCGACGCCGTCGTGCTCGATGATCGACTCGAACCGGTGCCGCCGGGAGTCGCCGGCGAACTGTATCTCTCAGGTCGAATGCTCGCTCGCGGTTACGCCGGCCAACCGGCCCGAACTGCGGAACGATTCGTGGCAACCGGTTCAGGCGCCCGGATGTACCGGACGGGCGATCTGGTGATGTGGAAGCCGGAAAGCCCCAAATCCGAGGGAAATACGTATCGCCTGCATTATCTCGGGCGAACCGACGTGCAGGTGAAGGTCAACGGTGTCCGGATCGAACCGGGTGAGATCGAGGCAGTCATTCAGTCTGTCGCGAACGTCGACTTCTGTGTCGTCGGGGTTCGGTCGGCCGAAGGTGGAAGTCCTCTGTTGGTCGCCTACGTGAGAAGTTCAGGTGCCGAAAGAGTTGACACTGGTCAACTTCGCGCTGCCGTCTCAGAAGTCCTTCCGACGTACATGGTTCCGCATGTCATCGTCGACATCGAGGGCGAGCTTCCGATGCGGAACGGCAAGGTCGACTTCGCCCGTCTCCCGTCGCCGACACTGGATGCTTCCCGTGCAGAGGGACCGGCCACCGCCACCGAACGTCTTGTAGCCGGAGCTTTTGGTTCCGTCCTCGGTGGGAATGAGGACGACCGCGACGCAGACTTCTTCTCGCTCGGGGGCAACTCGCTGTCGGCCGCGGAGGTTACCTCGCTCCTGAGTAGTTCTCTGGGGCTGGTTGTTCCGCTCAGGACCGTATTCGAGCATCCAACAGTTGCGGCGTTGGCAGCCCGGCTCGATTCGCTCGAGCAGAACGACTCGGTGACCGATCTTGTCCGACTGGAACCGCGCCGCGACCCCACGCCCGCACCCCTGTCACGAAACCAGCGTGCGATGTGGGTACTGAATCAGCGGAACACAGCGAGCGGTGCGTACAACCTGCCGATCTGCATCGAGATCGACGGTGAACTCGACGCGGCCGCGCTGCGTCAGGCAGCAACGGATCTTGTCGGTCGTCATGATGTCCTCAGAACCCGGTATCCGGGCACTCCACCGGTTCAGGTCGTGGATCCTCCGACCTCCGTGACAATGGAAACGCGGTTGGTCGCCGACATCGAGGTCGAGGTGCTGCTGCGAGAGTTCGGCTCGCGCGGTTTCGATGTAGCGGCAGACCTGCCGGTGCGCTGGATGCTGCTCCAGGTGTCACCGGTCAGGCACGTTCTGGCAGTGAGCTTTCATCACATCGCAGTCGACGGGGTGTCGATGCGAACGGTGGTCGGCGACCTGCTGACCGCGTACGGCAAGCGACGAGCTGGACTGGATTCGCAATGGTCTCCGTTGCCGATCCAGTACGGGGATTTTGCCGCGTGGGAGGCAGCACGTGACGTTTCCCCTGTCGTCGAGCAGTTCTGGCGCCGAACCCTCGACGGTGTGACATCTGTGTCTCCGCTGACGGTGGATCACTCCGATGGCGGGCCGGATACCTTAGCGCAGCGAGTGAACTTCGTGATACCAGCCGTCATCACCTCGGCACTGCAGGCGCGAGCCGACCGATTGAAGGTCTCGCTGTTCGCGGTGGTTCATGCGGCGTTGTCGGTGGTGCTTGCCAAGCTGAGTGGAAATCCCGATGTCGTGATCGCGACAGCTGTCGACGGACGGCGGGCGCCTCAGCTCGACGGCGTGGTCGGCATGTTCGTGGATACGGTGCCTCTTCGCCTTCGGATCGACGGGGACGTGCCGATCGATCTTCTGTTGGGTGCAGCTTTCGATGCTGATGTGGCAGCGTTCGAAAACAGCTCTGTTCCTGCCGAGTTGGTTGGTGAGCTGCTCGGTGGACGAACTCCCCAGATTGCGCTGGGTCTGCAGAACTTCGCGATCCCTGCCGTGGAGGTTTCCGGCCTCACGATCGAGGCTCGCGAAATCGAGACCGCGACAACGAAGTTCCCCATGCATGTCTCGCTCGCACCCGCTGACGACGGTTCATTGACCGGAGCGCTCATCTATGCCGCGAGCGTTTTCGATCCTTCGAGCGCCGACGCGGTTACCCGACAGCTGTCGAGAGTGCTCACCTCGATTGCCGAGGATGTGCCAGTACTCGTTTCGGATCTCGTGGTGGGCGCGGCGCCCAGTTGGACTGCTGCCGAGGTCGATTCGTCCCGCACGCTGACCGAGATCTTCGCCGCCACCGCGGCGCGATTCCCGAACAACATTGCTCTCGACGACGGACACCGCATGGTGACGTATGCCGAACTCGACTCTGCCTCGGATGCCCAAGCCTGGGAACTGGTGGCTCGGGGAGCAGGACCGGGTGCCGTGTACGAGATTCCGGCGGTACGGACTATCGCGTACCTGGTCCGAATGTTGGCGATCTCGAAGACGGGCGCGGCATTCGTACCGATCGACCCCGACCTGCCGCCGGCACGTCTGAAGCAGCTGCGCACCGTCCTCTCCGATCGCAGCCCTGTTCCCGGTCGGCAGTATCCGGATTCAGTCGCGTACGTTGTTCACACGTCCGGGTCGACCGGTGAACCGAAAGGCGTTGCAGTCACACACCGAGGACTGGGCCTGCTGACCGACGATGCTGTCCGCAAGTACGGCGTGACTTCGGAATCGGTTGTGCTGCACGGTTACAAACCGACGTTCGATGCAGCAATCCTCGAGATGATGTTGGCGATCGGCGCCGGGGCTACCTTGGCGGTCGCTCCTCGGGAGGCTTTCGGCGGAAGGGCACTCGAAGAATTCGTCGCAGAACGCGGCGTCACTCACATGTTGTCCACTCCAGCCGTACTCGACACGATGGCTCCGGAGCGGTTCGATTCGCTCGAGGTGGTGGCAGTCGGTGGCGATGTGCTCTCACCTTCCACCGCGCGTGCGTGGAGTCGCCGCGCGCGAATGCTCAATGCGTACGGACCGACGGAATGCACGGTGGTCACCACTGTCGCCGAGGTGGATCATCGGGTCACCATCGGAGTCCCGCTCGCCGGAATCGGTGCAGAGGTGCTCGATACGCGACTGCGTCCGGTGCCGTGGGCCGGGATCGGTGAGTTGTACGTCAGCGGGCCCGGGCTTGCGATGGGCTATGCCGGAGATCCTGCCGGCACCGCCACGTCGTTCATCGCAGCACCCGGTGGGCACCGCCGTTATCGGACCGGTGATCTGGTTCATCGCCGCACGGATGACAGGCTCGGATTCGTCGGACGCTCCGACCGTCAGATGAGCGTGCGAGGAATCCGCGTCGAGCCCGCCGAAATCGAATCAGCTCTGCGTCGGTGCACGGGCGTCGAGGCTGCGGCGGTTGTCCTCGTCGACGACATCGCCGTTGCGTGCGCGGTCGGCGATGGTGTGGAGGCGGATCAGCTGACAATCGAGTTGGCCGCGATGTTGCCTGCGTATCTGATGCCCGGCCGCGTGGTCGTATTGGAGTCGATCCCGCTCACGACGAACGGAAAACTGGACGCAGATGCGTTGCGGCGCCATGTGTTCGAGAGCCAGGCGCCCGATGCAGCAGTGACGGTTTCGGAGGAACTCGTCACCGCTGTCATGTCGGAACACGTGTCCGGAAGTTTCGGCGCTCTGCACAACCTGTTCGAATCAGGTGGTGATTCGTTGGCCGCGGCAGCGGTGGCAGGTCGACTCGCCTCGATCTTCGCGCGAGATGTGCCTGTTCGCGCCGTCTTCGACAATCCGTCGCCGCGAGCGATGTCTCAGTGGCTGTCGGCGAGCGCGTCCGATGGCAAACGCCGCGAACTGACTCGACGTGATCCCGGCAAGCCAGCCCCGCTGGCGCCCTCGCAACAACGACTCTGGCTGATCAATCAGCTTCAGCCGGAATCGACTGCGTACAACCTGACGTTTGCAGCGGTCCTGGCAGACGACGTCGATCGTTCGGTCTTGAGCAGCGCGCTCGGCGACGTCGTCGATCACCATGCCGTATTGCGAACTGTCTGTGTTCCGGGTGAATTCGGTCCGCAACAACTTGAAATGGACTCTGTTGCATTCGATCTCACTGCGGTACACGTCGGCGATATCCGTGCGAGCGCTTCGGCATTCGCGACTGTGCCGTTCGATCTCGAACGAGATGTTCCGTTCCGTGTGCGTGTGTTCGCCGAAAAGGCAGGAGTCGACTCTGCAGGACTGACGGTCCTGGTCATCGTTGTTCACCACATCGCGATCGACGGAGCGTCGATGGGCCCGATCCTGACCGATTTCGTGGCAGCCTTCGAGGCCAGGTCGGCAGGTCTTCCCTGGGATCGCTCGTCGGGGGAGATCAGCTACGGCGACTACAGTTTCTGGGCGAGAGAGAGCTTGGGTGACCCCGAGGATTCTCTCAGCATGGCTCACCGGCAACTCGACTATTGGTCGGACGCACTTTGTGGCGTCGAGGATGTGTTGGCTCTACCCGTCGACAACCCCCGGAGTCCCGTGTCTTCACGATCCGAGGAGATGGTGACGGAAGTCCTCGACGGCGCCACCTACGACGCGTTGTCGGCGTTGGCTCGTTCGCATGGCGTCACGGTATTCATGGTCGTCCACAGCGTGATTGCCGTGCTGCTCGCTCGCGAGTGCGTCACGGACGACGTCGTGGTGGGAGCAGCTGTGAGTCTGCGGAACGATCCGGCGCTGCTGAGCGTCGCCGGAATGATGGTGGGTACTGTTGCATTGCGCACGAGGATCAACTCCACCGATCGCTTCGCTGCTGTTCTGGACGAGGTTCGCCGTGTCGATCTGGAAGCAATGGCGAACGCGGACGTCTCGTTCGACGACGTCGTTGCGAAGGTCGATCCGCCGCGCAGGATGAACGAGCATCCGCTGTTCACGGTCATGCTGGCGTACCGGCGAGCGCTGGAGTTGCCGCAGATCGACGGCATTACCGTCTTCGACATCGACAATTCAGGGGCGTCGACCGGTTACGACTTGACGTGGGACCTGGTCGACACCGGTGACAGTCTGACTATTCGATTGCTGTATGCGACGGAGAAGTTCCGCGAGTCGACCGCGGAACTGTTCATGCAGCGGGTGAGACGTATCGCCGAATCAGTGACCGCGGAACCCGAGATTGTGATCGGGGAGATCGAACTGCTGTCCGGACTCGAACGCTCGGCGCTGACTGCTGCGAATCCTCGCCACGTCGAACCTCTGACGATTGCCGACATTTTCGAACGCGCTCTGCGTCAGGCGCCCGACGGCGTCGCGCTGGAAGAGAACGGCAGACGCTGGACTTACCGCGACCTGCACGAGGAGTCGTCGCACTGGACACGCGAGTTGGTGGTCCGAGGAATCGGACCCGACGACGTGGTGGCCGTTGCGCTCGGGCGCGGGCATCTGTGGATCGTTGCGTTGTGGGCAGTAGCGCGTGCAGGCGCAGCGTGGCTGTCGCTCGATCCGGCGCTGCCGACAGCGCGCCGGCAGACGATGGTCGAGGAATGCGGTTCGGTTGTCGGTTTGAAAGCGGGAGGTGCATCCGAGAGTTTGCCCGAGTGCGTCGAGTGGGTGGCGATGGACGAATCCCGCACTGCTGGTGGCGCTGCCGAGGTATCGGCAACGCCGGCTCACCCCGACAACCTCGCCTACGTCATCTACACGTCGGGTTCCACGGGAAGACCCAAGGGCGTGGAGGTTTCACACCGCGGAATCATGAACGTCTGCACCGCACACGCCGAGATCGCCGAGCTCGAGCGTGGCCCCCGAGTCCTGCAATTGGCGTCGTCGACCTTCGACGCGTCGGTGATCGAGATCCTTCTCGCGGCTGCAGGGTGTGGAACGCTGATTCTGACTCCCGACTTCGTCTACGGGGGAGAAGAACTCACGAATCTGCTGATAGCCGCCGACGTAACACATCTGATCGTGACGCCGACGGTCCTGGCGACAGTCGATCCGGATGCAGTGCAACCGTTGATCGTCGAATCGATGGGGGAGCCGCTCTCTGCGCGCCTTGCGTCGGCGTGGTCACCCCGACATCGCATCGTCAACGGATACGGACCGACCGAATCAACGATCGCGGCATCGATTTCCGCACGGATCACTGACGCGGACGTCACTGTCGGCACTCCAGTCCCTGGTACGACAGCATTTGTTCTCGATCAGAGGCTCCGACCGGTTCCGGATGGCGTTGCGGGAGAACTGTTCCTCGCCGGTGAGAATGTGGCGCGGGGGTACGTCGCTTCCCCGGCTCTGACGTCCGAGCGCTTTGTTGCCAATCCTCATGCGGTGGGGACCCGGATGTATCGCACGGGTGACCTCGTGCGTCGTAGGCGTCACGACCGAGCGCTCGAGTACCTGGGTCGCAACGACGCGCAGGTGAAGGTGCGGGGTGTCCGCGTGGAACCGGCGGAGGTCGACGCGGCTCTGTCAAGCCATGGAGCAGTGGCCTTCTCGGTAACCGTTGTCTGTGACGACGGGCACGGATCCGCTGAACTCCGTTCGTATGTGACGTTGGCGGAAAACGGTTCGGCGACGGAATCGGAGCTTCGCGGGTTCGTCTCCGGCCTGCTGCCGAAGCACCTGCTGCCTTCGTCGGTGACGATAGTGGGCGAGGTACCGTTGCTCGCTTCGGGGAAGATAGACGCAGCGGCACTTCCTGCTCCTTCACCGCAGCCAGGGTCGAGTGTGGATCGACCCATCTCGGATACCGAACGTCACGTGGCACAGGCATTCGAGGGCGTGACCGGCGCGAAATCGGTCGGCCGCTACGACGACTTCTTCGAGCTCGGCGGGACATCGATGGGTGCAGTTCGAGTGGCGACGCGCTTGCGTGAGAGCCTGAACAGGGAATTCCCGGTTCAATGGATTTTCACCGACCGAACTGTGGCGGAGCTTGCCTCTCGGATGGATCTCGTTCATGCCGATGTCTTCGAGGGTGATTCGCTTCGTTCGGATCCGCTGGACACGGTCGTCATGCTCGGAGGCGACCCCGATGACCAACGGCCGCCGTTGTTCTGTGTGCATCCGGTCAGCGGAATTGCCTGGTGCTACGCCGGACTCGTCGGTCAGCTGCGGGGTCGACGGGTGTACGGCATCCAGGCAACGGGAGCAGGTGAATTGCCAGGCACGGTGGCGGAGTTGGCGTCGGGGTACGTCGATGCCGTACGGACGGTGCAGCCGTCGGGTGAATACCATCTACTCGGTTGGTCTGCCGGCGGAACGATCGCGCTCGAGATGGCGAGCCAACTCGAGGAGGCCGGCGATCTGGTCGGTTCGGTTGTCATGCTCGACGCGCTGTTACCGGAGATGATGCCATCGGTACAAGCGGCTCCGAAACCTTCCGAACTATTCGCGCAGATCGGGCTATCCGAGGTTGAAACTGAAACTGCAGCACTGACTTTCACAGACGTTGCGACAGAGATCCGAAGGCAGACCGGTATGGATTTCCTTTCCGATACGGTACTCGAATCCGTAGTGGGTCGGGTGGAAAAACTGTCGCGAATCGTTCGGGACCACACGCCGCGGCACTATTTCGGGTCAGTGGAACTGTTTGTGGCGCAGCATGATCTGCCTGAACATCGTCACCTGGTCGAAAGGTGGTCCGAACTGGTGGGGCCGTTGCGGGCGTACCTGGTCGACTGCTCCCACTCGGAAATGTCGAGCACTGAGGTGTTGGCGGAGGTCGCCCAAGTTCTCGTCGGCTATCTCGAAGGTGTCGATTCGGATTCGAAGGATCGCAATCATACTGGGGTGCAGTAGATCTAACGGGCCGGGACTTTGGTCCGGAATTGTCACTCCCGTGGTCCCCTTGCTTCAGTTCCGCAAGTGGAATCGGTAGCATTTCCCTTGTGGCAGTAAGCCATTCAGAAACTATCTCCGGAGGATCGTATGTTGGGTTCCCTTTTTTCCATCAGCTCTGAAATCGGTGTTCCGTCCGTCGACGCGCTCTTCGAGGCTGCTCGGACCATCATCGGCGCGCTCTTCGGCCTGAGCTGACACGTCGCAGCGACCTTCCCCCGCGGTGAAGAAAGTCCCTGTTCTCCGACAAGGAGGACAGGGACTTTCGTGCAGCCTGCAGGTGCGTTTGCGTGGCGGTGAGTGGGTGACCTACCGGCCGTTCTGTTGATACGCGATCGCTGTCAGCGATCCGACTTCGTCGTTCACGTCTGCGGTGCTGGTGAGCCCGATCTTGTGGGTCGACTGCCCGGGAGCCTTGGCCGGCACAAGAAGTTCGGATTCGGGGGCCTCGACAAAACGTAGTCCGAGGTCGACTCGGGCCTTGGTGGCCGCTGCGATGGCGGCGAATTGGCGAGCGCGAACGAAGGGTGTGTAGGTTCCGCGGCCTTCGACCCGAACATCGGTTCCGAGTTCTTCGATCAGACGTCGGGCTGCATCGAAGATCGGCCGCAGTGCCGCCTTCGGGCCGCTGTACTGCTGGTCGATGTATTGCTCGACGGTCGGCTCCACCCATCCGGACTGTTCGGCAGTCTCGAATGCAATTGCCCACTGCGAATTCTGCGGCACACCGTGCTCTGCTTTCAGCCACTTGCGCACTTCGTTCTGATCGAGCGGGTCGACCCCGGACGTCCGTACGGCCTCAACCCATTCTTCGAGGGTGCGCCCGGTACGGTCGCGCATGGACGAGGTGACTGCGGCCATCATGTCGGAGGGTTCCATGTGTCTGTTCTACCGGTTGTCGCTGTTCTACCGGTTGTCGCTGGTCTTCCGGTTGTCGCTGCTCTCTCGGTTCTCACGGTGCACGGGTAGCTCGCTCAGTCGATGCCGAGCATCGTCTTGAACGCGCGCACGCCGGTCACTTCGACGGGATACGGCGGTGCGACAAAATCTTCGCGGCTGAGGGTGAAGAGACGACGCACGGTCATGCGACCGTCGGCAGCCAACTCCTCTACTGTGCCGTCTGCGCGGTACCCGACTTTGGTGGACACCGTGATCGAGGCGGGGTTGTCCGTGAATGCCGACGACACGACGCTTCGTGCACCCAAAGAGTCGAATGCGAATGCGCAGATTGCCTGTCGGGCGAGAGTGCCGACACCCCGGCCTTGGAACCCGCGTCCGATCCACGAGCCGGTTTCACCGGTACGACTGGTAGGAAAGTCCGTCGCGGCGAACGCCTGGCAGCCGACGATTTCTCCGTCGACGACAATGGCTGTTTCGAATTTCCAGTCGGTCATGGTCATCGCTCCGCGGACCGACCAGTGGTATTGGATGAATCTTCGCGACACTTCGTCGGGAGTGCCCACCGTCCAGGGGACGAGAAACGGCATCTGTTCGGCAGGGTGAATGCCGGCTCGGACCAGCGCAGTGAGTTCGGGGAAATGATCGTCGCGCACAGGGAGCAAGGTGATGGGCCCACACGTGATCGTGACTCCGTACGGAGGCCAGATCTCTCGCAGTGGGTCAACCATCGTCTTCAGACCTTCGTTTCGTGTGCGAATCGGGTCACAGTCTGGCATGCCAGGCACGTCCGAGTGAGCGACTTCTGGTCATCGGGATTCTTTTGCCCTCGCGGTACGGAGTCGTGACATTAGTGTGTGGACGGTGACTACAGACAAACCGGTACGTCTTCGTGAAGGTAGATCGCCTGACAGGCTTTCGCGTGGTGTGGTGGCCGGATACGCAGCGGGAAGTGTCGGTACGGGTGGATTCGGTGTTCTGCCAGGTCTGGTACTGGCGTACTACCTGACCGACACGCTCGGCGTTGCCGCGGCGCTCGCGTCGCTTGTGGTCATTGTCCCGAAAATCGCCGACGTCCTGATCGATCCGCTGATCGGGTCGATCAGCGACCGAAGCTCTCATCGAACTGGTACGCGAGTGCCACTCATGCTCGCAGGCGCTCTGGGACTGCCGTTGCTCTTCATTCTCACGTTCTCGGCCCCGGTGTCGGCCGGCCCCGGAGTCGGGGCGATGTGGGTGCTCGTCTTCTTCCTGCTCGCGGCGAGTGCCTACAGCCTCTTTCAGGTGCCGTACATCGCGTTGCCGACCGAGTTGACCGGCGATTACCACGAGCGCACCCGGTTGGTATCGGTTCGAATTGCGGTGTTGGCCCTGACAATTCTGGTCATCGGCGCCGGCGGACCCGAGCTACGCGACGCTGCCGGGGGCGGAGCACGCGGTTATCTGGTCATGGCGATCGGGGTGTCGGCGCTGATGTGCGGGGCAATGATCTGGGCAGTTCGCGGAGCCGCGCGCCACACGGTGACTCACGCGGACGCGCCGGTCGGCTCGTTGCTCTCGCAGTACCGGGACGGGTTCGACGCGATACGACGTACCCGCGCGTTCCGATTGCTGGTCAGCGTCTTCGTGCTCCAAGCTCTTGCCACCGCCGTGATGTTGGCGGGTGCGCAATATCTGGCGAGCTATGTGATGGGCAACGAAGGTGCGCTCACCGGTCTGTTCGTTGCACTCGTCGGACCAGCTCTCGTCGTCATGCCGCTGTGGTACCGGTTCTCGCATCGGTACGGAAAGCTTCGCGGTTACGTGGTGTCTTCGGTTCTGTTCGTCGTCGCCACGGCGTTGTTGACGCTTGCGGCTGTCGACGCGGGTTCGTGGATCTACGGTGCCGTCGCGCTTGCCGGCGTCGGCTACGCCGGCATGCAGGTGTTCCCGCTGGCGATGCTTCCGGACGTCATCGAGGACGACGCGCGAATCGGTGGGCGCCAACGCGGTGGTTCGCTCAGTGGTATCTGGACCGCCGCGGAAACCGCAGGCCTTGCCCTGGGACCCGCGGTGTTCTTGGGTGTACTCGCGGTGACCGGCTTCGTTTCGAAAACTGCGGGCGAGACTGTCGTGCAACCGGAATCGGCGCTGACCGGAATTGCCCTCGGCTTCTCGGTCGTGCCGGCGATCCTGGTTGCGATCAGCCTGGTCGTATTGCGGAATTACCGCACCGAACAAGAATCCACTCACGAGAACGAAAGGTGAACGATGAGTTCCACTCGGGCCGAGGAACTTCAGGGCAAGATCGTCGAGAGCGCAAACCTCGAGAAGAGGGCGGCCGACATCTTGAGTCGGTTGCGTTCGCTTCGCGAGCAGGACGCTCCGACGCACGGAGGCCGGGTTCTGTCGTACGTGTACGACAGCGGCCTCGCAGCGCTCGACGAGTTGGCAGCGGACGCAGCTCGATTGGTTCAGCCGGTCAACGGTCTCGACCCGACGGTGTTCCCGTCCACCGCGGTGATGGAGCGTGAGTTGGTTGCGTTCGCACGCGAGTTCCTCCATGGAGCTTCAGACCCAGCCTCAGATACAGACGCCGGAGGCGTAGTCGTCGGCAATGTCACCAGCGGCGGAACGGAGAGTTGTGTGTTGGCCGTCAAGGCAGCTCGCGACTTCCGTGGGCTCCCGCCGGGTGAGGGTTCGCTGGTTCTTCCGACCACCGCGCATGCCGCTTTCCACAAGGCAGCTCACCTGCTCGGACTGGAACTGATCCTGGTACCAGTAGATCCCACGTCGGGGCGCGTCGGCGCACAAGATATTGCGACGGCAGTTCGGAAAGACACGGTCTTGATCGTCGTCTCCGCGCCCAGCTACCCGTTCGCGGCGCTCGACCCGATCGCCGATGTCGCGGAAGTTGCTCGTGCACATTCGATTCCACTGCATGTCGACGCCTGCATCGGTGGGCTTGCGTTGCCGTGGTGGGGTGATCTGCCACCCTGGGATTTCCGGGTGCCCGGGGTCACCAGCATGTCCGTCGACTTCCACAAGTACGGATACTCGCCCAAAGGCGTTTCGGTCCTGCTGCACCGAGGGCGAGATCTGCATCGCAAGCAGTATTTCGGACTCACGGACTGGCCGGGGTACCCGGTGGTCAATCCCACGCTTCTCGGTTCCAAATCCGTTGCTGCTCTTGCCGGTGCTTGGGCGATTTCGCAAGTCCTCGGGCAATCCGGGTACGCCGAATTGGTGTCCCGGGCGCAGCGGGCCACTCGTGCACTGATCGGCACGGTCGAGGCAATCGAAGGTCTTCGCGTCGTGGGCTCGCCGGTGGGACCACTGTTCGCGGTCGCTACCGACGATTCCGTGCCGCTCGAACGGCGAGTGGATCCGCATCGCTGGGTGAGCGCTGTCGGTGCTCGCGGCTTCGTCCTTCAAGGGCAGCCGGCGTCGACGCAACCTGACGGGACGACGTTGCCTCGAACAACCCACCTCACCGTCACCCCGGTGACGGAATCTGTGCTCGGCGAGTTGACCAGCGCACTCGTCCTCGGTGCCGACGACGTTCGCGGCTCGGCGGCAGCCGAGGCGCCGCCGGCCCTGGCAGAGTTGGCCGGAGCATTCGAACGTGGCGATGTCACCGTCGCCGATGTTCTTGCGTTGCCCAGTGACGCCGTCGCGGCAGCGTTGACGTCGGCGGGGCTGGATCCTCGGGGCTCTTCCGATTCTCCCTTGGACATGGCGGCCGTCCTCGCGGCAGTGGAATCGCTGCCACGTGAGGTCACGAAGAGACTGCTGGTGGAATTCCTCGCCGGAATGGTGGAGCCCTGAACTCGGCGATGAATACCGAAACCGCGATGAACACTGTCCAAAACTCGGACAAATGGCGCGAAAGATTCGCGAATCGGGCGTAAGTTTTCTGTCATCGGCTAACCATCTTTTGTCGGAGGGTTGATCAGTGACTGGTGCCGCGGCCAAGATTTTGACGGTGTTCGAGGAAGTGATCGGGGTTCCGCTTCCGGTTCGCGTGCGATGTTGGGACGGTTCGGAGGCAGGGCCACCGGACGCCGCTGCGCAGGTTCACTTCCGGAATCGGCGTGCCCTACGGCGGGTCCTCTACTCTCCCAACGAATTAGGGCTGGCGAGGGCGTACGTTTCCGGCGATCTGGACGTAGACGGCGATATCTTCGCGCTCCTCGACGTCCCGGAACTGGTCACGCGGCTCGGTGAGAATCGTTTGTCGACGTTGCCGCTGCGCTCGATTGTTCGCGCCGCCGGTACTTTCGCCGGCTTGGGAGCGGTGGGTCCACCACCGTCACCCCCGGCGATCGAGATGCGTAGTAAGCGAGGCAAGCGGCACAGTAGATCACGCGATTCGGCGACTGTCTCCCATCACTACGACGTCGGGAATCGCTTCTACGAACTGTTCCTCGGGCCGAGCATGGTTTATTCGTGCGGATACTGGCCGGAAGGTGTCGAATCCCTCGAAGCTGCTCAGTACGCGAAGCTGGACTTGATTTGCCGCAAGCTCGATCTGAAGCCGGGAATGCGACTGCTCGACGTCGGCTGCGGTTGGGGATCGATGGCATTACACGCCGCCCAGAACTACGGCGTCGACGTCGTCGGAGTCTCGCTGAGCAACGAGCAGGTCGAATACGCCAAGGGGCGAGTTGCCGACGCGGGTTTGACCGATCGCATCGAGATTCGGGTGCAGGACTACCGCGACGTCGACGACGGCCCTTACGACGCGATTTCGAGCATCGGCATGTCCGAGCACGTGGGCCTGGTCAATTTGCCGGTGTACACGGCAAAACTCTACGACCTGCTCGTGCCGCGGGGTCGTCTGCTCAATCATGCCATCGCCGCGGTGAAGTCGTTGTCGGACAACGTCGATGACGGTCCCAGCTTCATCGACAGGTACATCTTCCCGGACGGTGAGATCCTTCCGTTGAGTAAAACCATTGATGCGCTGGAACTTTCGGGTTTCGAGACGCGTGACAGCGAAGCGTTGCGCGAGCATTACGCACTGACACTGCGCGCATGGGTGCAGAACCTTCGCGAGAACTGGGACGCATCGGTCTTACAGGTCGGTGCTCCCCGGGTGCGTACCTGGTTGCTGTATCTCGCTGCCAGTGCCCTGGGTTTCGAGGAGCCGCACAGGCTTACGATTCATCAGGTTCTGGCCGTGAAACCAGGGGATCGGGGGGCCAGCGGCATGGCCCGCTCGCGTGACAGTTGGTATCGATCGATTGAAGTCCCGCAGATCGAAACCGGTCCGCGCGTCGACTGAGGCCTATACGTTGGATTTCCATGAGCACCCGGAAGGTTGTCCTCGCGGCACTGAAGATTTCGGCCGTTGCGGTATCAGCGCTGTTGCCGACCTCGCTGCTGTTCACACCGATGTCGAACGCCGAACCTGTGAACGATTTCTACGATGCGATTCCGGGCGACGTCGGTGATCCGGGTTCGGTGATTCGGACGGAACCGCTGGCTCTGGCCGGTGCCGTCGGCGGAGTGCCTGGTGTGGGGACCCGGATCCTGTATTCGAGTACCGACACCCACGGATCCAAGGTTGCTGTGTCGGGCTCGTACCTGGAGCCGGCTGCCCCGTGGTCAGGAGCGGGCCCCCGCCCGACAGTGGTGATCGGTCCGGGTACGCAGGGCCAAGGTGATCAGTGCGCGCCGTCGAGGATGTTTCCCACTGCCGGTCAGCTCCGCCTGGCGGAACCCGGGAATCCGTCGAACTACGGTGCCGGTGTGGACAGTGTCGGTGTCAACTACGAGTCAGCTTTTGCTTTCGCTTTCCTCGCCCAGGGCGTTCGTGTATTCGTCACCGACTACATCGGACTCGGAACACCCGGCGTCCATACCTACGTCAATCGCGCCGAGGAAGCCCATGCGATGTTGGACGGTGCACGCGCTGCCCGAGCCCTCGCGCAGGCAGGAGAGGACGATCCGATAGCGCTGTGGGGCCATTCGCAGGGCGGCGGCACCACTGCCGCTGCAACCGAACTGGCACCCGAATACGCGCCTGAGTTGAATCTGGTCGGGAGTTACGCGAGCGCGCCCCCGGCAGACCTGGCAAGCGTTCTGCGTCATATCGACGGTACCGGCCTGATGGCCGCGATCGGTTACACGATCAACGGCGTCCTCGACCGCTATCCTGCCGCCCGAGAGCCAATCGAATCTCGACTCAACGACTACGGCCGGTCCGTGCTCGCCGACGTCGCCGGGCAATGCCTCATCGATTCCCGAACCAAGTACGGGAAGCAGTCGACGGCGTCGTGGACCACAGACGGACGACCACTCGCCGACGTGGTGGAATCGGTACCGGAGATCCAAAAGGTGATCGAGGAACAACGCATCGGGTGGCGAACCCCGGCCTCGCCGATTCTGGTCAACGGAGCGCTCAACGACGATTTCATCCCGTACGAGCAAACCCGGCGCCTGGTTCAGGACTGGTGCGCGCGCGGGGCCGAGGCGACGTTGTTCACCGACACCCTGCCTGCGGTGAATCCGGGGAGCGGCAACAACCACCTCGCGCCGGCCGTAGCGGATTTCGGCGTCGGATTGCAGTATGTGCTGGACAGATTCAACGGCAAGCCGATAGTCGGTGCGTGCAACGCCTGAGTCGCCGTGTCACGTAACCACCGTCTCACTTCTAACAGTGGTTGACTGAGCCCGTGAACGATCGACCGCACGACCTTCCGATCAACCCGGTTCCACGGAGCGCCCTGGGTGCCGGGCCGGCGCTGAGAGTGTCGACGGGTCTGCTGCTCGGTGTGGCCGCCGGTGTCGTCACGGCGTTGGTCGGCTACCCCCGATTCGCGTTTCTGATCGGCTGGGATGTGGCGGCGATGGTGTTCACGGTGTGGACGTGGATTCTGGTCTGGCCCTTCGACGCGACGCTCACCGCAAGCCACGCAACGCGCGAAGAGCCGGCCCGAAACGTCGCGCACCTGCTGATTCTCGGTGCCGCCGTCGCGAGCCTGGTCGGTATCGCGTTCCTGCTCCTGGCGGCACCCGACGGACATCACTACCAAGTAGTGGCGGCATCGGTTGCAGTCGGCAGCGTCGTGATCTCGTGGCTGGCGGTACACACGCTCTTCGCCCTCGGATATGCACGGCTGTACTACTCCGGCCCCGACGGCGGAATCGATTTCAATCAGGAAGAACCGCCGAGGTACAGCGATTTCGCCTACGTGGCGTACACGGTCGGGATGAGCTTCGCGATTTCCGACACCAACTTGAAGTCGTCGGACATGCGCGCGATGGCACTCGGCCACGCATTGCTGTCGTACCTGTTCGGTTCGGTGATCGTGGCGTCCGTCGTCAACTTGATTGCGGGCCTGTGATCTCTCGAGCCGTGTTACCGATCAAGCCGCTGCACGCCCGATGCTCGAGAGGAAGCCGGCGGCTCCGAAGAACAGACCGGCGAACACTCGATTGGTGGTTCGCTGCTGTTTGGGGGAGCGCATCAAGGTGAGTACCCGGGCGGCCAGGCCGGTGTATCCGGTCATCACGATCACGTCGACTGCGCACATCGTGGCGGCGATGATCAGATACTGCGGCAGCAGCGGCGCCGACGGGTCCAGGAACTGCGGGAGCACTGCGAGCATGAAAACGACGGCCTTCGGATTGCTCGCGTTCACGAGAAATCCGCGAAGCATCATCATCGGACCGGAGCTGCTCGCGGCTGCCTCGTCGGTCTCCACCTCGGTGGGCGCCGATCGCCACTGCCTGATCCCCAGGTAGACGAGGTATGCGACACCGAACCACTTGATCAAGGAAAAGGCCACGGTCGAACTGGCGAGAATTGCACCGACCCCCGCCGCGACAATTCCGATCTGCAGCAACAATCCCAACTGCAGCCCGAAGATGTTCCAGTATCCGCGTCGCAAGCCGTAGGCAAGTCCCGACGACATCGACGCAATGGCGCCGGCCCCCGGCGACAGGCTGATCACCCAACTTGCTCCGAAGAACGCCAACCAGACGTGCCAACTCATGTCGAAAGTCCTTTGATCGGGAAATACTCCCGACAACGAGCACGCACGGGATCAGAAAAGTGTAGACGGACAGTCCTGCTCACTGCTCGCGACAGTGCAATGATCGGGAGATGACGTCGTATCCCGTACTCGACCTGACACCCGACGAATTGCTGACCACAACGCGGACCGTTCGAAAGCGTCTGGATCTGACCCGTCCCGTGCCGTTGGACCTGGTGAAGGAATGCCTCCAGATCGCCCTGCAAGCGCCCTCCGGTTCGAATCGCCAGGGCTGGCAGTGGATGGTGGTGACCGATCCGGCACTGCGTGCAGCAGTCGGGCAGATCTACAAGGAAGTCACCGACGAGTACCTTGCCTCTCACGGTTCGGCGGCAAAACTCTTCGCCGATGATCCCGATCGCGCGCCGATTCAACAACGCGTGGGCACCAGCGTCGCGTGGCTCGGTGAGCACATGGGTGAGGTGCCGGTCCTTCTCATTCCGTGTATCAAGGCGGGCAAGACGCTGCCGGAGGGGAACCAAGCCGGCCTGTGGGGTTCGCTACTCCCGGCTGCGTGGAGTTACGCGCTGGCCGCGCGGGCACGTGGGCTCGGTACGGCGTGGACGACATTGCATTTGCAGCGTGAAGCGGAAGTTGCGGAGCTGCTGGGCATTCCGGCCGGATTCCATCAGGCTGCGCTCATCCCGACGGCGTACTTCACCGGCGAGACGTTCAAACCCGCCGCCCGTGAACCGGTCGACAACGTGCTGCACGTGGACCGATGGTGAGCCTGATCTACTCGGCGATCTGCTCGATCGACGGGTATGTGGCCGATGAGCAGGGGAACTTCGACTGGGCGGTTCCCGACGCGCAGGTCCACGCGTTCGTCAACGAGCTAGAGAGGGGAGTCGGCACGTACCTGCTCGGGCGCCGGATGTACGAGACGATGATTCCCTGGGAAACAATGGCGTCCGAGGATCTCGAGCGTTCTTCGGTGGCAGGAGGACCTTCGGCTCCGGGCGAGTTTGCCGGTATCGAGGCGGCGACCGCCGAGTTCGCTCAGATCTGGCGTGGAATCGACAAGATCGTGTACTCCACGACGCTGAACGAGGTGTCGACCGCACGTACCAGGATTGTCCCGAGCTTCGATGAAGACTTCATCCGTTTGCTCGAGAGTGAAGCGGTACAAGATATCTCGATCGGTGGACCGACGGTTGCGGTTAGTGCTTTCGCGGCGGGTTTGGTCGATGAAGTCAGACTGTTCCTGTGTCCGGTCAATATCGGTGGCGGATTGCGAGCTCTCCCGGAAAGCCGGCTTGATCTGCAACTGCTCGAGGAGAAAACCTTCGACGGCGGCGTCATCTATCTGCGATACGCCGTTCGCTAAGCAATCACCATCACTGCCGTGACGACGCCGAGTAGAGCGATGTAGGCGGCGGCATGGACTCGGTCCGGTATGGCACCGACGATTCGTCGGCTCAGCGCGATCGCCGGTAGGGAACCGGCGAGTAGTGCACAGACGGCCAGAAGGTCGACAGCGCCGACTCTGCCCGCCGACAGATCCGAGGCTGAACTGTGCCCTGATGAAACCGCATACACCGCAGTCGCGACGACGGCGACAGGCAAGCTCAACGGGTTGGCGCTCGCGGCGGCGTCGGCCATCGGAACTCCGCGGCGTCGCATCATCGGAACCGTCATGACGCTCCCGCCGACTCCGAGGAAACTTGCGACGGCACCGATGCCTATCCCGACAGCGCGGACGCCGTGACGGTCAAGATGTTCGCGAGGTTCAGATGGTGTCAGAAACCCTTGTCGCAGAAGACTGTCCAAGATTGTCACCAGCAGGTAGAGCACAAACAGAATCCGGACGACGCCGTCGTCTACGTGGCCCGCCGCAACCGCTCCGAGCCCGGCTCCGAGTGCGACGGGGCCGATCAGAGGTCTGATGTACTCCGTCCGAAGCCGTCCTGACTTCCTGAATGCGACTGTGGCACCGAGTGAATTGACCACCATCACGGCCGCCGAGGATGCTACGGCGACATGCATCGGATCGATGACGTCCGGCCTCAGCGTCGATGCAGCGTAAACGACTGGGACAGTGACAAACCCGCCACCGAATCCGAACAGAACGGTGGTGACTCCGGTCAAGGCGCCGAAAGCGAGAAGGATGAGGGCGTAGTGAAGCACTCGATGAACGGTAGCGATTTCTCCGCTGGCGCACATTCGAAGGTTCGCCAGGTTCCATTGTCAATCAGACACGGACTCGGTAGGTTCCTCCGGTGCGCAACATCTCGATCAACGACGTCGATCACTCACCCCGCGGTGTTCTCGCAATCGGAACCGACTACCCACCCGGTCACGTGCTGGCCGCCCACGAACATCGACGAGCCCAGTTTCTCTTCGCTGTGAACGGTGCGATGAACGTCGAAACCGAAGACGGTGAGTGGACTGTTCTGCCGTCCAATGCGGTCATGATTCCCGCCGGTGTCGCTCATGCCGTGACAATGGACGGCGTCAGCACGCGAAGCCTCTACATCGAACCGTCCGCAGCGCCGTGGTTCCCGGTCAGGTGCCGAGTCGTCGCAGTATCGTCGCTCCTGCGTGAGTTACTTGTCGCTGCAGTCGACATGGATGTCGAGCTGAATGTGGAGGACGACTTACCCGCACACGGACGCAGCGCCGCGGTATTTCAGCTGATCCTGCACGAACTTCGCGATCTTGCGCCCCTACCTGTGGAACTCCCGCTGCCTCGGCACCCGGGATTGCGGGCGTTGTGCGCGCAGTATCTCGCAGCCCCGTCGATCCATGACTCGCCCACGCGGTGGGCCGACCGACTCCACGTCAGTGAACGGACACTGCACCGCTTGCTGATCTCGGAAACGGGGATGAGCGCGTCGTCGTGGATGCAGCGTGCCTGCATTCTTCACGCGCTTCCGAAACTTTCTGCCGGGGCCAGTGTGACGGCCGTTGCGTCTGAACTCGGATACTCGACGCCGGCTGCCTTCGCGGCGATGTGCACCCGAGTCTCGGGTGCACCGCCCAGTAGCTATCGGGCGCGCGTCACGACACAGACACCGGGATGATGTCGGCGACGACGTCGTGGATGAGACCGTCACGGACTTCGAAGGTTTCACGAATCTCCACGGTCATGAGGCGAGTGCCGCCGATTCCCGCGTCCAGCAGGTAGGTGGTCGAGACGATGTCCCCGGCCTCCGACATCTCTAGGTCTCGGACGCCCTGGATAACGCGGTATTGGATGCCGTTTTCGAGGTCGGCGGACATCTGTGGTCCGGAGAACCCCGTCTTGAGTCCGGCTTCGACGCGGGTCGCATCCGGGGCGAAATGAACATCGGAGACGTCATGGGAGACGAGGGCGTCGATGTAGGCGCGTGCTTGCGCCTCACGGGGTGAATCGGCCGGGTTCGGGGCTGCCGTCGCAGCGCCTCCGGCAACCAGGATCAGGACAGCGGTGGCAGCGGCAGTTCCGGCGATATTTCGCAGTGTTCGCATGGGACATCCTAACGACGAGGAGTGGAGGAAATTCGGAAAACGGCCCTCATCGAGTAGCCGTACAGCTGCGGGGAGGATCGACGAGCGAGCAGAAAGCCGGGGCCATGACGGGCACGTAGTCGGCCCCGACGCCGTTCTCGTGAATGATCCGGCGGTAGGCGTCGACGCCGTCGGTCGGGATTCGGGCCGCAGTGGGATCGCCGAGAACATCGACCGTGTAGAGGCCGAATCGAGGTCGGTACGAACCCCATTCGTAGTTGTCGGTGATGGACCAGTAGTTGTAGCCGATCACGTCGGCACCGTCTTCTCGGGCGCGTTCCATCCAATAGATGTGATCGCGTAAGTGATTCGCGCGTGTGTATCCGTCGGCGCGCGGCGCTCCGTTGTCGGTGGGCATGCCGTTCTCGACGATGTAGAGGGGGAGTTCCGGATACTTGCCCGAGTACCGCATCAATGCGTCGTACAGGCCTTCGGGCTGCGGCGTGACGTTGTAGAACTCGTCGAGTGCGGCGTACGCGGCAGTCGGATTGTTCAGGGCCACACCGTAGTAGTAGTCGATGCCGAGAAAGTCGAGCTTGTCGCGCACTCGATCCGTGAATACCGAATCGATCGCCTCGGACACGCCGGGAATGAAGGAGAAATTACTGCTTACGCGGGCACCGGGATCGAGAACATGGATGCGGTCGTAGATCGCCCGGTGGACTCGGACCAATGAGTCGAACATCGACGGCGCCTGGGTGAGTGCGATTCCGCCGTAGGTCAATTCGCGCTGAACGTACACAGTCGGCTCGTTGATCGTGATCCAGAGCGCCCCGATTCCGGAGTACCGCTCGACTACCTTCTCTGCGTTGACCAGCCAATCGGCTTCCGTCTTCGGATTTGTCCAGCCGCCTTGATCGACAACCCATCCCGGATACACCCAGTGGTCGAGTGTGATCATCGGAGTCATGCCCCGCGCGCGGATGTGAGCTACCACGTCGTCGTAGTAGGCGAATTCGGTCTCGTTCCAGCTCCCGGCGGCGGGCTGAACTCGCGCCCACTCGACGCCGAATCGGAAAACCTTCGATCCCAGATCGGCCGCCCGGTCGATGTCCTCGGCGTAGCGATGACGGAAGTCGACCGAGTCACCGATCTTGTCGTGGGTTCGTCCGGAATCGGAGTATCGAGACCAGTTGCTGTCCGGCGACGAACCTTCCGATTGGAACCCGGAGGTGGCAACGCCCCAGAGGAAGTCATCCGGTACCTCAGCCGAGGCGTGAGCGGGAAGGGCCAGCACCCCGAACAGGCACGTCAGTGCCATCAGCGCAGGCGCAATAGACCGTGACAGGGCTCCCATGCCTGGGAGACTAAGTCATACAAGTGTCCAGTCGCAGGCGTTTCGTCCGATCCGCCCGCGGCAGGACCGTGTCACTCAGTGACCCAGCCGCTCAGAAATTCCGCTCAGAAAACCATGGTCATCGATCCCGGGTTCCACGTCCCGGAGCGCTGAACGGTCGTTTCGTCGACCTGGGCAGGTACTGCACTCGGATCGATCGGTGTGTACTTCTCGATCGAACCCCAGTCGCGAGCCCAGTCGTTGTCGAGATACGACGGAATGGTCTGAGCGGTCAGGAGCAGATCGATCCACCCCAACGGTCCACCACCGTAGTGGTCCTGCCAGGCACTGGTCACGAGCGCGCCGGAATGGTCGGGAAGGATCCGATACTCGGGGACCTCGGCGACACCGACCCGATGATCGAAGGGGCGTTGGCATGGGAATGCCAGTCCGACAGCCCAATCCAGCATGACGGGCGCCTGTGAACCGACGACGTCGTTGAGCTTCTGGGTCTTCGGAACCCGCGGCGGGGTGACGGCCACCCATTGGTCGGGCTTGCTGTCGTAGTCGCTGACGACCAGTCGAATGCTGTTGGCTTCGACGGGAATCTGATCCAACGGCACACGCAGGTTCCGCCATGACGGCGCCGGGCCGATGTCGAGGGGCGCGATCTTTCCGAGTGTTTCGACAGCGTCTGTTTCGGCATCGTCGACGCCACGCGCTGTGCCGTACTCGACCTCGACGTTCTGGCCGTAGGTGACGATTCCGTCCTTGTCGACGGACCGAACACGACCAGCCGCGGCAATCGAGATGATGTCGCCACGTGTGGCGTTCTCGCCCACGTCGGGGAGTTGGTACCAGTCACTGGTCAGAGTGCCGGGGGAGGGCTGACCGTAACTACCCATGACGGGTGTTGTCGCCGGGTCGAGACCGAACGGCAACGCGACCGAACTGCCGTTGACTCCGGTCTGTCCGGCGCCACCGCCGGTTCCGGCCGAGTTGCCGGCGGTGTCCTCGGAGGTGTCGACGGTGTTCGCGCCGCCGGTAGCCGTGGCTTCCTTGTCTGCTCGAAGGTCGGAGGCGACGCCATTCGGATCGAATCCCGTAGCCCCACCGGCGGACAGTCCTGTGGCGACGCTGCCCGAGAGGGGCGTCAGCATCGAGGCGTTCGGATCGGTCTCGAGCAGAACGTCGTTGGCGAGTCCGCAGTGTTGGCCGAGAACGGCGTCGACGTTTGCACGGCCCACCGAATAGGCTGGGTACTGGGTGACCGCGCCCTTGGCCATGGACAGCACCTCGAAGAGGACCATGGCACCTGCGGCAACCGTCAGTGGCGAGATGGCAAGCAGTCGAGCGTGCTTCGCGGACGGTTCCTTCCCCGCGGTGTACGGCTCACGGAAGAAGTACCACGCGGCGACGCCGAGCATCAGCACCGTCAGCCCGAGGAGGACGGTGCTCGCGCCGAGTCCGCTGATGGACACAGGCTTGTCCCACCACGGAACGCTGTAGCTGGACACGTAGTAGTAGCTGTTGCTGCCGGTGAATGCCACCGCGAGGAGGAACAGGACGGCCGCCGCGAAGAGGGCCCGATTGCGCGGCGAGCGCAGGAGTTTTGTTCCCACGGCGACGGCCGTCATCATCGCCAGAACGGCGGTGAGTCCGGCAAAGATTCCGAAGTGGTGCGTCCACTTGGTCGGCGAGAACATCAGCAGTGGCAGTGCGCCGATCGTCAGCCCCACGACGCGGCGTGACGGGCCGGCGGCCAAACCGGGAATACGGCCCCCCTTGCGCAGCATCATCGCGGTGCAGACGCCAAGGCACAGAACCATGACGAACACACCGAATCTGCGAGTCAGGGAACCGTCGACGGAGATGTTGAAGAGGTACTGATAGCGGAGGTACTCGTCGAACCAGGGCTGATTCGGTGAGATCGAGTGGACGCGTTGCATCTCGATGACGGCGGCCAGACTTTGATCGCCGAACGCGGGGATGAGAATCGAGAGTCCGGCAGCTAGCAGTGGCCCGACAGCCGCGACGTAACCGGTGGTGCGCGCACGTTCGATGATGATGCGCATGATCGGGCGTATTCCGGCGATGAGTGCGGCAAAGCAGATGAGGCCGGAAGGGCCGGCAGTCAAGGTGAATCCGGCGATCAGGATCGCGACTGCGACCGGCAGAAGTCGTCTCGTCGCGACGGCGCGTTCGATCGAGCACCAGGTCAGCAGCACGCCGAGGGCAACGATCGGTTCGGGGCGCAGTCCGTTGTTGAACGGAAGCCAGAAAGCGAGGAAGACAAGCGCGCCGGTCCAGAGGGCGAGTCGATTTCCGCGAATGGCGGCGCCCAGCCGAGGCGCAACCTCCCGGCTGATGACGAGCCAGGTGATGATGCCTGCCAACAGAGCAGGCAGACGGACCCAGGGGCTTGCGGTGCTGACGTGGGCCAGGAGTCCGAGGATGTTGTAATACGGCGTTCCGAACGGGGTTTCGGGGACCGCGAACCACCGGAAGTAGTTGGACATGTAGCCCGATTGCTCGGAGGCTCTTGCCATCGTGAACTGGTAGCCGTCGTCGGTGGTGGTAGCGCCGATGAAGTGCCACAGCACCAGAGTTCCGACGACGACCCCGTCGAGGACGGTGAACTTCCACCATCGGGCGGGCAGAAATTTGCGTGTGCCCCGGCCGTCGCGGTTGTCGAGGCGGTGCAGCGCGAAGAGGGACACGACAGCCGTGAGTGCCCCGAGAATCATGGCGAGAGTCTTGATCACCGACGGGCTCGACGTGAAGCGAGAGTCCGCCTCGATCGAGACGTTCAAACCGGCTGCCGCCGAATCGAGGTCGCTGAAGACGCCGACTACCTGTGGCCGGCTGTCGCCCTCGATGACGCGCGGTTCGGAACCGGTGGCACTGAAGGTGGTTCGGGTCGGTTCGGCGGCGAGCGTGAGTGCGCATCCACTCGGCAGATCAGCGACGGGTGTCGAGAGCAACACTCGATCGCGTAGGACAACGTCGACCCGAGCGGGAGCGTCGGAGGATTCGGGGGAGACAGTGGCAACAAATCCGTAGCGGCGCGCATCGGCGGCACCCGGGGGAGCAGTCGAGACGAGCGTTCCGCCGGTGGCAGCCAACTCACTGATCGACGCGCACGGAATCGATGCCTCCATGCGCAACGGTGTGTACGAGACCAATGGCGCCTCGACGCTTGTCGTCGACCCGGCCTGCGGCCAGTTGACGGCGGCGGTGTCCTGCTCGATCGGCAGGAACGGCACTGATCCGCACAAAACTATGCCGAGGATCGATGCGACAATCGCAACGATCCGTGCTCGGTTCGGTCCGCTGGATCGCTGAGGGGTCGGCAAGGCCGGAGGTGCGGTCGTGGCCACGTCACTGTCTGTCACGACTTTGGACCCTAGCTGTGCGTGACGTGTTTGTTATAAAAGCGCGAGTAATGGGATGGTCGTGTTCCCGGTGTCATTCCTCGGGGTGGGGTTGTCGGCGATCGAGGCGGGGGTGCTGTGCGCGAATTTCACGAGTCCATTCCCCTGAGCCCACTACTGCGGCGGTCGGCGGTCGCATTGTGCGTCGTCCTCGGAATTGTCCTGGTAATTGTCTGCGGGTTCGCGGCAATCGTGGATCGCGACTCGGCGGGCTACGTCGGCGCCGTGTTGTCCGCGGTCCTGTCCTTCGGGTTGGCCGCGTACATGTGGAAGGTGCGCGTGATCATCACCACAGACGTCGAACGAGTGTCGATCACGCTGTCTCCGGGGCTGCGTCAGGTATTTCGGTGGGACGAAGTTGTGTCTGCCACTGCAGTACATATCGGGATGGGCTCCGGAATCGGTTATCGAATGACCGGCCCAGGTATGCGGGTAATTCTCGCATCTCCCGGCGACGGGGTCCGCTTTCGTCTGCATGACGGCCGTGAAATCTCGGTGGCAACACCTCGAAGGGACGAGCTGATCGAACTCGCCCGGCGGCGGGCGCCGGACCTGCAGTGAGCGTTGCAGGTGGACCGGTGAAAAACGGGGTGCGCCTATCCTGGATAATTGACATCAGTTCTGTGTTTCAGGCGCGCTGTTCAGGGCCTGTGATGCCGGACCGGTTTGCTGCCGCTTGCACAGGCACCCCGTTTGCGTACGAGAGGAACTCTCATGCTTGCCCGCACCGACCTGCGTGGTCGTACCCCATCCACGGCCGAACTTCGCGCCGCGCTTCCCCGAGGTGGAGTGGATGTGGACGCGGTACTGCATCAGGTTCGCCCGATGGTCGAAGCCGTCCGTGATCGCGGGGCAGAAGCCGCTCTCGAATTCGGCGAGAAGTTCGACGGCGTTCGTCCGGCTTCGGTTCGTGTACCCGCGGCCGAGCTCGAGCGCGCACTTCGTGAACTCGACCCCGCAGTCAAGGAAGCCCTCGAGGTTGCGATCGAGCGCACCCGCAAGGTGCACGCCGATCAGCGTCGCAAGGACACCGTCACCGAGGTCGTTCCGGGTGGCACGGTCACCGAGCGTTGGGTTCCGGTCGAGCGCGTCGGGCTGTACGTGCCCGGCGGCAATGCCGTGTACCCGTCCAGCGTTGTCATGAACGTCGTGCCGGCTCAGACGGCCGGCGTCGGATCACTTGTTGTCGCCTCGCCGCCCCAAGCCGACTTCGGCGGATTGCCGCACCCGACCATCCTTGCCGCAGCAGCCATGCTCGGCGTCGACGAGGTGTGGGCCGTCGGCGGCGGGCAGGGCGTCGCCCTCCTTACCTACGGCGGAACCGACACCGATGGAACCGAGCTTGTCCCGGTCGACCTCATCACCGGTCCCGGCAACATCTACGTCACTGCCGCCAAGCGTCTGTGCCGCGGACTGGTCGGCATCGACGCGGAAGCCGGTCCCACCGAGATCGCGATCCTCGCCGACCACACCGCTGACCCGGTCCACGTTGCCGCCGATCTCATCAGCCAGGCCGAGCACGACGTGATGGCCGCCAGCGTTCTTGTCACGACCAGCGTCGACTTGGCCGACGCGGTCGACAAGGCTCTGGCTGCGCAGCTCGAGATCACCAAGCATCGCGAGCGCGTCACCACGGCACTGACCGGCAGCCAGTCGGGCACGGTGCTCGTTTCTGATGTTTCCGCTGGTCTGCGCGTCGTCAATGCGTATGCGGCAGAGCACCTCGAGATCCAGACCGAGGATGCAACCGGGGTGGCAGCTCAGGTCACCAGCGCTGGTGCCGTGTTCGTCGGCCCGTGGGCGCCGGTCAGTCTCGGCGACTACTGCGCCGGCTCCAACCACGTTCTGCCGACGGCCGGGTGTGCACGCCACTCCTCCGGTCTGAGTGTGCAGACGTTCCTTCGTGGAATCCACGTGATCGACTACTCCGAGTCTGCACTGAAAGACGTTGCCGGACATGTCATCACGCTGGCCAATGCGGAGGATCTGCCGGCTCACGGCGAGGCTGTGCGTCTGCGATTCGAGGCTCTGCGATGAGTAGTGCTCCTGGAGAGTCGATTTCGGTCGACGCCCTGCCGATTCGCGAGAACCTGCGTGGAAAGTCGGCGTACGGCGCACCGCAGTTGACGGTTCCGGTTCAGCTCAACACGAACGAGAACCCGCATCCGCCGACCCAGGCGCTCATCGACGATGTGGCCGAATCCGTGCGCGAAGCCGCGAAGGAACTGCACCGCTACCCCGACCGTGACGCTGTGGCGTTGCGGACGGATCTGGCGGCGTACCTGGCGAAGCAGACAGGTGTACCGGTCACCGTCGACAATCTGTGGGCGGCAAACGGATCGAACGAGATTCTGCAGCAACTTCTTCAGGCGTTCGCAGGTCCGGGACGTAGCGCGATGGGTTTTGTGCCTTCGTACTCGATGCACCCGATCATCGCCGACGGTACCGATACCGAGTGGGTCGAGGTCTTCCGTCGGGACGACTTCGCACTCGACGTGGATGCTGCCGTCACCGTGATTGCGGAACGTCGACCCGACGTCGTGTTCGTGACCAGCCCCAACAACCCGACCGGACACAGCGTCGGCATTGCGGAACTGCGACGCATCCTCGACGTGGCGCCGGGCATCGTGATCGTCGACGAGGCGTACGCGGAGTTCTCCGCTGCCCCCAGCGCGATGACGCTGATCGACGAGTTCCCGGCCAAGCTGGTTGTGACCCGCACCATGAGCAAGGCTTTCGCGTTTGCCGGTGGCCGACTCGGCTACCTCGCCGCCGCTCCCGCGTTCATCGACGCACTGTTGTTGGTGCGCTTGCCGTATCACCTCTCGGTGGTCACGCAAGCGGCGGCACGTGCCGCCCTGCGTCACGCCGACGAGACCCTCGGCAGTGTGCACGCCTTGTCCGCCGAGCGCGATCGAGTGTCGAAGGCGCTGGCGGACAACGGTTTCCGAGTGATTCCCAGTGACGCGAACTTCATCTTGTTCGGTCAGTTCACCGACAGTGCACAGGCGTGGAAGGAATACCTCGACCGCGGGGTTCTCATCCGCGACATCGGCATCCCCGGATATCTGCGGGCCACCGTGGGACTCGAATCCGAGAACGACGCGTTCATCAAGGCCAGTGACGAAATCGCAGGCACCCAGCTGGTCGACACGAATTCAGGAGAGACGGCATGAGCGATCGCATCGCGCGGATCGAACGAACAACTCGGGAATCAAGCATCGTCGTCGAACTGAATCTGGACGGGACCGGCATCGTCGACGTCTCCACCGGCGTTCCGTTCTTCGACCACATGCTCAACGCGTTGGGTACTCACGCCAGCTTCGATCTCGACGTCAAGGCGAAGGGCGACGTCGAGATCGACGCTCACCACACCGTCGAGGACACCGCGATCGTCTTCGGCCAGGCGCTCGGCCAGGCACTCGGCGACAAGAAGGGCATCCGTCGTTTCGGCGACGCTTTCATCCCGATGGACGAAACGCTGGCGCACGCGTCGGTCGACGTCTCCGGTCGCCCTTACTGCGTGCACACCGGGGAGCCCGACTACATGGTGCATTCTGTCATCGGCGGGTACCCGGGCGTTCCGTATCACGCGGTGATCAACCGCCACGTGTTCGAGTCGATCGCATTGAATGCACGTATCGCACTGCACGTTCGGGTTCTGTACGGCCGCGATCAGCATCACATCACCGAAGCCGAGTACAAGGCCGTTGCGCGAGCTCTGCGTGAGGCTGTCGAGCCGGATCCGCGCGTGAGCGGCGTGCCGTCGACGAAGGGCACACTGTGAGCGTCCTCTTCACCTACTTACTGTTCATCGGCGCGGGTATTGCCGTGGGCGGCGCCTACTCGATGTTCAAGGTCAACAAGCTTGCGTCGGGAATCCTTCTGGCGTTGGCGGTTCTGGCGGCGGTAGCGGGCGCACTGCGTCTGTGACGCGAAAAGTGACTGTGTCTGAGACGCGAAAAGTGACTGTATCTGAGACGCAAGATCCTGCTCCATCGCCGGGGTTGCTTCGCACACCGGGCATGATCGGTGTCCTGATCATGGCGGCAGCAGCTTTCGGTGGCTGGTCGTTGCTGTTGCCGGTGGTGCCGTTGCTGGTTGCGCAGTCCGGCGGATCGGATGCGCTTGCCGGATCGGTGACCGGTGTCTTCATGGCGGCCACGGTCTTGACGCAACTGCTCGTGCCTCGGTTGTTGCGGACGCAGGGCTACCGGCGCGTGCTGGCGGTCGGGTGTCTGCTCCTCGGTCCACCGTCGTTGGTGCTGTTGATCTCGGCCGACGCCGGCCCTGTCCTGGCGGTTTCCGCGGTGCGTGGTATCGGTTTCGGCATGCTGACGGTGGCCGGCAGTGCACTGGTGGCGGAGTTGGCGCCCAAACGAATTCTGGGCCGTGCCACCGGTGCTCAGGGAATCGCGATCGCAGCGTCACAAATGGCGGGGCTTCCGCTGGGGCTTGCGATCATGGAACGGTGGTCGGCGACACCGGTGTTCGTCCTCGGTGCGCTGATCCCGGCGCTCGCGCTGGTGGCCATTGCCGGGTTGCCGAAGATCTTCGCCCAGCCGACCGGGGAATCCGTTCGACTGAGTGTGTTCGCCGTCTTGGTTCCGGTGCTCGCTCTGGCGTGTGTGTCCGCCTCGTTCGGCGGATTGTCGTCTCTACTGCCGATCGCAATCTCGGAGCGTGCGGCCGTTGCTGGAGTGGTGTTGGCGACCGCCAGTGGGTCGATGTTGGTCGGCCGGTACTCGGCGGGACTGATCGCCGATCGTCTCGGCAGTGGTCGGACACTCGCGCCGGCATTGGCGTCGTCGACCATCGGATTGGTGCTGTTCGCGATCAACGTCGACGGCGGGTCGACGCCGGTCTTGTTCTGCGCGGCGGTCCTTTTCGGGCTGGGGTTCGGGGCGGTGCAGAACGAGTCCTTGGTCATGGCGTTTCAGGCTGCCGGCCCGAGGCAACTCGGATCCGCCAGCGCGATCTGGAACATCGGCTACGACGCCGGCACCGGAATCGGTGCACTGGCGTTGGGATTCGTGGCCACGACTGCCGGCTATGCGTGGGTCTTCGCGGTCTCTGCGGTCGTTGTCGCTCTGCTCCCGGCACTGGCCGCAGGCGGCAAAGTGATCGGCAGCAGGGTTGCCCGATAGAGTTGGGGCATGAGCGCTTCCACGATTGCTGTACTCGATTACGGCTCCGGCAACCTGCATTCGGCTACTCGCGCACTGGCGCGCACCGGGGCGCAGGTGGAGGTGACCAACGACATGAAGGTTGCACTGGCGGCCGACGGTCTCGTGGTGCCCGGCGTCGGCGCGTTCGCGGCCTGCATGGAAGGTCTGCGTGCAGTGCAGGGTGACCGAATCATCGGCAGACGCCTGGCCGGTGGCCGACCGGTGCTGGGCATCTGCGTCGGCATGCAGATTCTGTTCGACCGGGGAGTCGAATTCGGTGTCGAGGCGGAGGGCTGTGGCGAATGGCCCGGCACCGTCGAGAGGCTGCAAGCAGAGGTTTTGCCGCACATGGGCTGGAACACCGTGGAGGCGCCGGAGTCCAGCACCCTGTTCAAGGGCATAGACGCCGATACCCGCTTCTACTTCGTCCACTCCTACGGTGTGCAGAGTTGGGAGCTCGCGCCGTCCGAGCACATTGCACCCCCGAAGCTGACATGGGCCGATCACGGCGGAAAGTTTCTCGCTGCCGTCGAGAACGGTGCGTTGTCGGCAACGCAGTTCCACCCCGAGAAATCCGGTGACGCAGGCGCCGAGTTGCTGAGCAACTGGGTGCAGAGTTTGTGACCGGGGGATCCGGACCGAACCGCGGTGACGATTTCTCTCTCGCCCGTCTGGCGTTGTTCTCGCTCGGCGCCGCTGTGGCTGCGCTGGCGGTCGCAACCGTCGTCATCGTTGTTCTCAAACCATCGCCGGGCGTCGGCCTCGTGATCGGTCTCGTGGGGGTCGTCGCTGCGATTGCGGCAATGGGTGTCGTATCCAAGCGGATGACCCGAAAAGCGTTCGGTGACCCGGAAGACGGTTCGAGGTCCTGACCTACTAGGGTTACCGCACGTGAGCCTGGTCCTTTTGCCTGCTGTAGATGTCGTCAACGGTGAAGCTGTTCGCCTCGTGCAAGGAGAGGCGGGAAGTGAGACCGGTTACGGGTCGCCCCGCGACGCTGCTCTTGCGTGGCAGAACGACGGTGCCGAATGGGTGCATCTTGTCGACCTCGACGCTGCTTTCGGGCGTGGGTCCAACAGTGAACTGTTGGCCGGCGTCATCGGCGACCTGACGGTCAAGGTGGAACTGTCCGGTGGAATCCGCGACGACGCTTCACTGGAAGCCGCACTGGCCACCGGCTGTGCTCGCGTGAATCTCGGTACTGCCGCTATCGAGGATCCCGAGTGGTGTGCGCGTGCATTGGCCAAGTACGGCGACAAGATCGCTGTCGGCCTCGATGTTCGTCTCGTCGACGGTCAGTACCGCACCCGTGGTCGCGGCTGGGTCACCGACGGCGGCGATCTGTGGGAGACCCTCGCGCGTCTGGACCGTGACGGCTGCACTCGTTACGTCGTCACCGACGTCTCCAAGGACGGCACACTCACCGGTCCCAATCTCGAACTTCTCAGCCAGGTCTGCGCGGTCACCGACGCGCACGTCGTCGCCTCCGGTGGTGTGTCGACCATCGAGGATCTACTCGCCATTTCCAGCCTGGTTGATCAGGGTGTCGAGGGCGCGATCGTGGGCAAGGCATTGTATGCCGGTCGCTTCACTCTCCCCGAAGCACTGGCAGCAGTTTCCGGATAGATTTTCCAGATGACTCCGACGCGTGACCTCGACGAACTTCTCGCGATTGCGGGTCGGCTTCTCGACGGCGTCCACGATCAGTTCGTCTCCGGTGTCGGCGCCCCGAGTGCGGTCCGCAAGGGCTGGGGTGATTTTGCCACCGAGGTCGATCTTGCGCTCGAGAAGCGGTTGACCGCGGAGTTGTTCGAGCAGACCGGCATCGAGGTGCACGGCGAGGAATTCGGTGGTCCCGACGTCGGTTCCGGGCTCGTCTGGGTTCTCGACCCCGTTGACGGAACTTTCAACTACTCGGCCGGATTGCCCACTGCCGGAACGCTGTTGGCGCTTCTCGACGACGGTGTCCCGGTGCTCGGATTGACCTGGCTTCCATTGATCGGTCACACGTACGCGACTCGCGCCGGCGGTCCGTTGTTGGTCAATGGAATCGCCGTACCGCCGCTGGAGCCAACCGATCTGGCGTCGTCGATCGTCGGCTTGGGTGCGCTCAACGTCAACAGTCGAGGGCGGATCCCCGGCAGTTTCCGTCTCGACCTCCTCGCCGAGATCAGCAAGGTGTCCTCGCGGATCCGGATACACGGTTCAACCGGAGTCGATCTGGCCTTCACCGCGGCCGGCATCCTGGGCGGTGCGATCGTCTACGGCCGCAACGCGTGGGACAACGCGGCCGGGGTCGCGCTCGTTCGCGGTGCGGGCGGGGTGGTCACCGACCTGGCCGGCCGCCCGTGGACCGTAGAATCGGAGTCGGTGCTCGCTGCCGCTCCGGGCATCCACGGTGAGATTCTCGATATCCTCAACGCGCTCGGTGATCCGCGCGCTTCGTCCTCAGGAGGACCACAGTCATGACCCTCGCAGTTCGTGTGATTCCGTGCCTCGACGTCGACGCCGGGCGAGTGGTCAAGGGTGTCAATTTCGAGAATCTTCGCGACGCCGGAGATCCGGTGGAACTCGCGGCAGCGTACGACGCTCAGGGCGCCGACGAACTGACCTTCCTGGACGTGACCGCCTCCACGTCGGATCGCGGCACGATGCTCGACGTCGTAAGTCGCACTGCCGAGCAGGTTTTCATTCCTCTGACCGTCGGCGGTGGAGTGCGCACGGTCGCGGATGTCGATCGTCTGCTGCGTGCCGGTGCCGACAAGGTCAGCGTCAACACCGCGGCGATTGCGCGCCCGGAACTGCTGAAGGAACTGAGTGAGCGTTTCGGCTCGCAGTGCATCGTCCTCTCGGTCGATGCCCGCACCGTTCCCCAGGGGCAGCCGGACACACCGTCGGGGTGGGAGGTCACCACGCACGGGGGCAAGCGCGGCACCGGGATCGACGCTGTCGAGTGGGCCGAGCGTGGTGCAGAGTTGGGAGTGGGGGAGATCCTGCTCAACTCGATGGATGCCGACGGCACCAAAGCGGGCTTCGACCTTCTGATGATCCGCGCTGTCCGTGCAGCGGTCCACGTACCGGTGATCGCCAGTGGCGGTGCCGGCCTGGTCGAGCACTTCGCCCCGGCTGTCGAAGCGGGCGCGGACGCAGTTCTCGCAGCAAGTGTCTTCCACTTCGGCGATCTGAGCATCCCGGAGGTCAAGGATGCGATGCGTGCCGAGGGAATCGTCGTTCGCTAGGCGTTCTCGGCGCGGATTCCGTCGAACATGAGGCGGCTGATGGCTTGGTTCAACGCCGTGCAGTCGACGGACGAACCGGCTCGCAATCCTTGAATCGCACTTGCCAGCATCATGCCGTTGACGGCGTGGGCAGTGTTGTCGACATCGAGGTCGGCGCGTAGATAGCCGCATTCGACTCCGTGGTGCAGGTACGCCGCGGTCAACGAAGCCGACTGGTCGAGTAGATCGAGCATCCGGCCCGTCAGATCGGCGTCGACGCCCGTCGTCTCGAACAGCAGAACCCGCGGGATGCGGGGGTCGTCGAAGAAGATGCGGGGGAGCGCCTCGGCGATCCGTCCCACCTGGGCGCGGTACTCGTCCAGTGTGCTGGCGGCGTCGGGAGCATTCTCGGTGGCCAGTGCGCTGATGATCTTTGCGACGAGGTCGTCGATGACGTGATCGATGATGTCGCGCTTGTTCTCGAAGTACCGGTAGAAGGTCCCGTGGCCGATTCCGAGAGTTGTTGCGATGTCGGCAATTCCGGTTGCGTGATAGCCGCGCTGGGCGAAGCACTCGAATGATGCGTCGATGATCTCGCGGCGCAATTCCGCCTTTTTTCGTTCCGCTCTGGTCATGGCCTTCGTCACATCAGGAATGATACCGTTCTCAATAACGGAATGACGTGTCAGTTTCTGATGTGCAGTTTTTCTGATGTGCAGTTCACGAGAGGGATTCTTCGATGGCAGTGCAGTACGACGCAGTTGTGGTGGGGGCGGGCTTCGGCGGAATGGGTGCGGCCATTCAACTCAAGCGGCTGGGCCTGAACAACCTGGCGATCCTCGAGCGCGAGGACGATCTGGGTGGAACCTGGCACGTCAACCGCTATCCCGGTCTGGCTGTCGACATCGCGTCGGTCACCTACTCGTATTCGTTCGAGCCCAATCCGAACTGGTCCAGGCTTTTCGCACCGGGCGCGGAACTGAAGAAGTACGCCGATCACGTCGCGGACAAGTACGATCTGCGGAAGCACATGACGTTCGGTGCCGTGGTCAACGGAGCCCGCTGGGACGAGGATTCCTCGCACTGGGTCGTATCCGTCGAAGGCGCGCCGGACATCACTGCCAAGTACCTCCTGACTGCGACGGGTTTCCTCTCGCAACCGCATCGGCCCGACATCTCCGGTATCGACGACTTCGCCGGCAAGATCATCCACACCACGGCCTGGGACGATTCCTACGATCTGTCCGGCACCAAGACCGCAATCATCGGAACCGGCGCCACCGCTGTGCAGTTGATTCCCGAGGTGGCGCGTCAGGCCGCAGAGTTGACCGTCTACCAACGCACCCCGATCTGGGTGGTTCCCAAGATCGACGTCCCCATTCCGAATGCAGTGCAGAAGCTGTTCTCGCGTATTCCGCTCACCCAGCGAATCGCGCGCGCTGTCAGTTCGTCGATCCTAGAAATGATCATGGTCAGCGCGGTCCTGCACTACAAGCAGGTCAAACTGTTGAACAAGGGTGCGGCGGCCGCATCACGTGCGTTTCTGCGGTCCCAGGTCAGCGACGCCAGCCTTCGCAAACAACTCACACCGGACTACGACTTCGGGTGCAAGCGTCCCACATTTTCCAACAGCTACTTCCGTACGTTCACCAAGGACAACGTGCATCTCGAAACGACGCCGATCGACCACATCGCTGCCGACGGAATCGTCACCGCCGACGGTCGCAAGACCGAGATCGACACCTTGGTGCTGGCAACGGGATTCAACCTCTGGGATGTGAATTTTCCAGCCATCGAGGTTATCGGTCGAGAGGGACGAAACCTCGGTAAGTGGTGGCGCGACAACCGTTTCCAGGCCTACGAAGGGGTCGCGGTTCCGTATTTCCCCAATTTCCTCACGCTCGCCAGTCCGTACTCGTACAGCGGGTTGTCCTACTTCACGACGATCGAATCCCAGATGCAGCACATGGATCGACTGTTCGGCGAGGTGAAACGGCGCGGCGCGGAAACATTCGAGGTCACCGAAACTGCCAACGCCGAGTTTCTCGACCGGATGACCGAGAACCTGGCGGACTCCGTCTTCTACGGCGGTAGTTGCCAGACTGCACGAAGCTATTACTTCAATCAGCACGGCGAGGCTGCGATTCTGCGGCCCACGTCTACACGGAATGCGTTCGTCGAAGCGAAACGCTTTCCGCTCGAGGACTATTCGATCATCTAGGCGGGCTTGTCCCGCGTTCGGCTATCTTGCCGAGCTGACTCCGATCGGAACCGATATCACGGGATAACGGTTCTGCCGGTTCAGTCGGGAAGTGACCGAGATGTGCATCAGTCGGCTCACCGCGGAGGCAGCGCCTTTTCGCGGAGATCCGATCACGATGGTAAATGCGTCGTATTTGTCCGCGGTTGCGAGAATGACACCGGCCGGGTCTCCATAGGTGCAGTCGTACGTCCAGGTGTCGGCGTGCGAGGCAAGTGCCGAGGTTGTCTGCTCGCGTTGCGACACCATCTCGTCGTGCAGACGCGTTTCGAATTCTGGTGAGTCGGTTTCGACAGGTAGGTCCTCTGACGTGATGCAGTGAACGACGTGGAGGGCTGAATCCTCCTTGGCGGCAAGCGTCAGTGCGTAGCTGAGTACATTCTTGCTGGTAGCACCTGGGCCGATGCCGAGAACGACGTGGCGGGTTCGGACGCGATCGGTACTCGGGTTCGCGAGATGGCAGATGTACTCCGGGTGCGGACCGTCATGATGCTGATGGTTCATGTCGGATCTTCTTCCAGAGCGAGAAGCGAAGGAACTTCCATTCTAGGGCGGCCGTGCAGGGGAATTCCACGGAAGTCACAGGTGGAAGGTATAAACGTCATATGAGTCTTGATCCCGCAATCGCGGCGAAGCTGAAGCGAAACGACGCCGGACTGTTCAGCGCGGTTGCGCAGGAGAAGTCGACCGGTGATGTGCTGATGGTCGCGTGGATGGACGACGAAGCGCTCGCGCGAACACTGGAAACCCGTAAGGGGACGTACTATTCGCGCTCGCGGCAGCAGTACTGGGTCAAGGGTGAGACGTCGGGGCACACCCAGTACGTCCACGAGGTGCGACTCGACTGTGACGGCGATTCCGTCTTGCTGATCGTCGATCAGGAGGGCGCCGCGTGCCACACCGGCACTCACACGTGTTTCGACACCGACGTCCTGCTCGCTGCTGAGCAGTGACGCGAGATGGCCACTGACAAGACTCCACAACCGCTCGATTACTCGTTCACCGCTCCCATCGAGAAAGACGGTGCGTTCGCAACGTTCTTGACCGTGCCCGGCTCGGCGGAACTTCTGGGAACCAGACGCGCTGTGAAGGTGGTCGGAACCCTCGATGGTGAGCATCCCTTCGAGGCGACGCTGATGCCCTCCGGCGACGGACCTCACTGGCTTCCGCTGCGCGTGGCGCTGTGCAAGGCGATCGGCAAGAGCGCCGCTGGAGAAGAGGTAGCGGTACATCTACAGCAGCGACTGAGCTGAAAGTTTCGCTCGAACCGAGGAGTCTCATGGTCGACAAAGCAGTTGATTCGTTGCAGTTGGTGGCGCGAGAACTGGGCCCGTTCGGCGGAGACGAGGGGAAAACGCGCATGCTGCGCATGTCGCGGACTCTCGCGGCACCAATAGGCACGGTCTGGGCGGCGATCACCGAGTTCGACCGCATTCGCCAATGGTTCATGCCGGTCGCGGGAGAAGCCATGATCGGCGGCCACTATCAGCTCGAGGGCAACGCCGGCGGCGAGATTTTGGCGTGCGAAGCTCCTCGAACTCTTCGCATCACCTGGGAATATGGCGGCGATGTGAGCTATGTGACTGTAAATCTCGCCGAAAAGGGCAGTGGTGCAACGCTGTTCGATTTCGAACATGCCGCGGACGTGGAGCCGGATCGGTGGGCCGAGTACGGTCCAGGTGCCGTCGGCGTCGGGTGGGACATGGGACTGCTCGGGCTGGCTCGACACGTGGAACTGGGGATCGCGACGCCACTCGAGACACCCGAGTGGTCGGCGAGCGACGAGGCCAAGGCATTCATCGCGGGAAGCAGTGAACTGTGGGCCGAAGCTGCGATCGCATCGGGCGACGACCCGGATGCGGCTGCAGCCGCCGCGGCTCGCACGACCGCTGATACACCGGGTAGATCACCTCTACGAGGACTAACATCGGATTAGTCTGGTTGTTGCGGGACTTCCGCGCCACGAGCGGAGACGACGATGGTGTATCGGCTCATCGAAGTAGTAACGGTGTTCGTTCACTTCGGGTTTGTCCTCTATGTGGTGCTGGGTGGATTCGTGGCGTGGAAGTGGCGTCGTACCATCGGTTTCCACCTTCTTGCAGTCGTCTGGGGAGTCGGTTCGATAGCGGTCGGATACGACTGCCCGCTGACCAATCTCGAGAACTGGGCCCGCCGGATGGCCGGTATCGCGGAGTTGCCGTCCACCGGATTCATCTCGCACTACATCACCGGCGTGTTCTATCCGGCGAGTATCGAAGGCCTTGTACAGGCGCTCGCGGCGACAGTGGTTGTCGGATCCTGGGTAGGATACGTGCTGCTCGGACGGCATGCGAAGGGTGAGGTCAAAGCCTCTTCAGCGACCTGATTCCGTACAAACGATCCCAGCCGTTTCCGAATGGAAACGACTGGGAGGTGCTACCAGGATTTACGCGCGAGTCAGGGCTACCACCGGGATTGTGCGGATCCCAGCGGTCTTCTCCGCGTATTCGGCAAATCCCGGGTATCGACTGGCCTGCTCGTCGTAGATGCGGTCACGCTTCTCGCCGGTTACTTCGCTGACGGAGACCGGGTATGTTTCGGTGCCGATCTCGACCTCTGCCTGGTCGGTGGCAACGAGGTTGTAGTACCAGTCGGGATTGGTCGGGGCACCGGCCTTGGATGCAAAAACGTAGATGGTCTTCGGATCCTGCTCGTCTGCCAGATACATCATGGGACTCACGAAATCGCGTCCGGATTTGCGTCCTGTGTGGTGGACCAACACCATGGGCGCACCTTCGAAGGGGCCACCTACCTTGCCCTCGTTCTCCCGAAATTCCGCAATGATTCCTGCGTTCCAATCGTCGGTACTCATCGTTGTCTCCCGGTCTGCGAGTGGCGAAGGGCTCTGCCGCCAAGCTTTGCACAACTGGTGAATCGACGAGAGGTCATCTTCGGCGTCCAGCATGATCTACTATCTACGTATGAACGCAGATAGTGGTGTTTGTCGCCGTAAGCTTCCCGATGATCAAGTCGACCTCGTCGTCGAGGTGTTCCGCATGCTGGCCGACGCAACCCGTGTGCAGGTTTTGTGGGCATTGGTAGACCGCGAGTGCTCGGTGAACGAACTGGCGGAACGCGTCGGCAAGCCGGCGCCCTCGGTGTCGCAGCACCTGGCGAAATTGCGCATGGCAAGGTTGGTACGAACGCGCCGCGATGGTACGACGGTGTTCTATCGCCTGGAGAACGACCATGTGCGCCAACTGGTTACGGACGCGGTCTTCAATGCGGAGCATGCCGGACCCGGATTGCCGGGGCATCACCGTAGTGAAGGTGAACTTCGGGAGATACACCCGGAGCGCTCGGCGAACGTCGATCGGACCGATCAAGAAGAAGGTGCGTCGTGACGCACGAACCCAAGACGTCCCACGGCCACGGCCACGGCCACCGCCATGTCCACGGGCCGAAGGGATTTCGATCGGCAGTCCGCGAAGTGTTCTCGCCGCACAGTCACGACGCTGCCGACAGTGTCGACGACGCATTGGAATCGAGCGTAATCGGCATCCGGGCGGTCAAGATCAGTCTTGTTGCGCTCGGAGTCACCGCAGTTGCTCAGGTCGCGATCGTGGCGATCTCGGGTTCGGTGGCGCTGCTGGCGGACACCATTCACAACTTCTCCGACGCGCTCACGGCAGTCCCACTCTGGATTGCCTTCGCGCTCGGTCGGCGCGCTGCGACCAGGCGCTATACCTATGGTTTCGGGCGTGCGGAGGATTTGGCCGGACTGTTCGTGCTCGCCATGATCGCACTGTCGGCAGTGATCGCCGGTGTCGAGGCGGTGAGGCGATTGATCAACCCGGTCGAGATCGAGCACCTCGGTTGGGTAGCGGCGGCAGGTTTGATCGGTTTCATCGGAAACGAATTGGTGGCGTTGTATCGGATCAGGGTCGGCAGGCAAATCGGTTCAGCGGCCCTGGTGGCCGATGGATTGCATGCTCGGACCGACGGATTCACTTCGCTCGCAGTCCTTCTGGGGGCGGGGGGAGTTGCGCTGGGTTTCCCGTTGGCAGATCCGATCATCGGCCTTGTCATCACCGTTGCCATCGTGGCGGTGCTCAGGACTGCAGCGCGAGACGTCTTCCGGAGGTTGATGGACGGCGTCGAACCTGAGTTGGTGGACGACGCAGAGCATGCATTGATGCACGAACCTGGAGTCCTCGGTGTTCGTGATCTGAAGATGCGGTGGATCGGACACCGACTGCATGCCGATGCAGAACTCGACATCGATCCCCGGGCAACACTTGCCGAAGCTCATGCGATTGCACACAGCGCCGAGCATTCGCTCACTCACGCGGTGCCCAAACTCGCTACTGCCTTGGTGCATGCGTACCCGGCGCATGACGCGGCCAACTCCGAAGTCTGATACCGGCCGCCTTCCCGGTGATCTGTGCTTGATGTCAAGCGCAGGCGGCTTCCCAGGCGAAACCGTCTGGGTCTGTGAAGGTTTCAGACGCGCCGGCAACGGTCAGACGGTGTGATCCGGTGCCTTCCGGAGCAACCCCGGCATCCTTTGCCAAAGCGCGGCGACCATACAGTGCGAGTGTCACATTGTTTGCTGCACTGGTGAATTCGACGTACTTGCGACCGAAGCTCTTGGACACCTCGAGTCCGCGGTCGAGGTAGAACTGCTTGCTGGCCTTGACGTCTTCGGCGCCGAGCAGCAGCACGAGGCTGTCGATCGTGCGGGTGGCCGGCCCGTCGTTCTTCTTCGACGACGTGGCGATCTTCCAGATCGAACCGTCTGGAGCCTGGACGACTCCGCCGTATCCCCAGAGGGATTTCTTGACAGGCTTCAAGACGGCGGCACCGGCTGCGAGTGCGGCGCCGACGAAGGCGTCGACGATGTTCGGTTGGGAGACGACGAGCGAAATGGTGTACCCACGAAACCCGGTTGTCGGTTCGTTCGATTCGCGTAGCTGGATTCGATCTCCGACGCCGAGAGCGTTGTAGAAGGCTTCGGCTGCGACGAGGTCGGGTACGTCGAGGATCACGGATTGCGCGGTGGTCATCTGGGCGCTCCCTGCTGATGCGTGGATTGACGACGTGTGGTCGGAAGTGGACTTCTGTGGTGTGTTCATGTGTTTCAACGTAATTGCGGGTCCCGTGGCTGTGCTTCTCGATTTCTGATCGGTTTGCTGAGACTGCTTGCAAGGTGAAGCGCTCGAGCGGGCACTAGGTGGGCAATTTGTCGTGAATGTACTGTTCAGCCGATGTTTTCTCGATAGGCTGATGAGCGCTGATCGGACGTATCTCACGCCACCATGGAACGGGGAAACCAGTGATCGCACTGCGAGGAAAGTCGTTAGCCGCAGCAGTAGTGGTGTCCATGACGATGGCGTTGGCCGCGTGTACGTCCGCTGAATCGGCGCCCGAGGTGGGCGCGAACTACGGCTCGGACGGAACCGCCGTCGACTACCGGGAGCCGGTGAAACTGAGTAGCCGAGATGGTGTTCTCGAGGTGCGCTTGTCCGCTCATCAGGGAGTGATTCCGCTCGATACCGCTTCGGCGCCCGTGTCGAATTTTCTGCTCTTCGGGTACGAGGTCATCCGCGGTACGGCGTCGGACGGATCGACCTCGGCGAGTGACGTCTATCCGGCGCCGACTCTCCGCGTCAATCCCGGAGAGCGATTGATCATTCATTACGACAACGATTTGCAGGATCTCACGATCCAGGACTTCTACGATCCGGCATTCACACCTGCGGGCGGGGGCGTGCCGATCTATCCGCCGGCGCTGACGTCGGCTCCGCTGAATCTGCACACGCACGGAGTGCACGTGAGTCCGGACGGCAATGCGGACAACGTGTTGCTCAACATTCCAGCCGGCCAGGGAAACGTGTACGACTACGCGATTCCGGGGACGATGCCGAACGGTCTGTACTGGTATCACAGTCACCGGCACACCCTCACCGCCCAGCAGACGTACATGGGCCTGGCCGGGCTACTGGAAATCGGCCGGCCGGACGGCAATCTGCCTGTCGTGACGGCAAACGACGTTCCGATTCGCGATATGGCATTGCAGTACAACTTCGTATTCGACCGCAAAGGAAAGGGCCGACAGCTCAACGACGCGAACTGGCCCCAATTCGTCAGTACGTTGACGCCACCCGCCGGTACGGAACTAGCCGACGGGACGTACCGTCCGAGCCTTGCTCCGGTGAATTTCTCGGACACCACCGAGGGCGCGCAGTATTTCACCAACTGGTACACCGGACCGTTGTCCCCGGCCAATCATCGTGGACAGAATCAATTCGTTCCAGGCAATCTGCAGAGCTTCGTGGGTGAATCGACGACTGTACCGGCCGATCCTTCACTGCCGGACAACCAACGCGATGTGCAGTACACCGTGAACGGTCAGTTCCAGCCGTCGCTGAAACTGAAGCCGGGGCAGACCGAGATCTGGGTGCTTGCCAACATCAGCGACTTTGCCTACATGCCGGTCACGTTGACGGAAACCGCAACCGGCGCCCATCCGAAGTTCGCCATCGCAGGGCAGGACGGAAACCCGTTCGACGAGGTCAGGCCACCCGTGGACGGGGACGGAACCAGGCTGGTGATTCCGCCGGCCTCGCGATACGCAATCGCAGTGACGATGCCGGAGTCCGGCGATCTGGTGCTGGAGATGCCACCGCTCGAAGGTGCGAAGCCGGTGAGCAATCCAGGCATTCTCTACACCAACAACGGTACCGACAATCCGCCCGCCGAACTCGGAACCGTCACCGTCGACCCGTCGGTGATCAGTTACGCGGACGGATTCTTCACGTTCCCGACTCAGCAGTTGATCCGTGCGACGCCAGACGAGGGTGAAGGAAAGACGACTCCCTTCGAGTTCGGACAGAAGCTCGATACCTACACCTCGTTCGTGGATACCGCAGCGATGACGCCCGACGTGACCCGCAATCTCACAGTGTCCGGTGGGTTCGGAAACGAGAAGGCCAGCAACAGCGATCCGAAGGCCTTCACCTACGAATTCGCCGACAACACGTTCCCCAACATTCCGCTGATTCAACCGCGACTGAATTCCGTTGAGGAATGGAAGATCACGAACCTCAACAACGACGAACACCCGATGCATATTCACGTCAACGACTTCCAGGTAACGGAAGTTGTGGATCCCGTCGCAGGTACCACGACGGGCGTTCAGCCCTGGGGAATCGACAACGTGAACGTGCCGGCGCCGGTGACGGACGAGAACGAGAATGCGCTGGAACCAGCATCGGTGACGTTGCGGACGAAGTTCACCGAGTACACCGGAACCTTTGTGATTCACTGCCACCGACTCAATCACGAGGACAACGGTTTGATGGCGACTGTCAACGTGATTCCCGAGGTATCGACATATGCCGTCGCGATACCTGGTTCGGCCGGCGTGCCCGCCAAGGTGCAGATATTCGATGCCAACGGCGACAAACTGATCACTGCTGTGACGCCCTTCCCGTCGTTCGAAGGCACCCCGAGTGTTGCGATGGCGGACGTGAACGGAGACATGGTGCTTGATCTGGTCGCTGGAACAGGTGCAGGCTCGGCTCCGGAAGTGGTGGCGTACAACGCAGTCGGCGGCGTGCCGTTCACCGACGAGTTGGCAAGATTTGCCCCCTTCGATGTGGGTTTTCGTGGCGGAGTGAACATCGGCGGCGTCGATATCGACGGAAACGCACTGGCGGACAACATCATCGTTGCCTCGGGCCCAGGGATGGAGTCGCAGGTCAAGATTTACTCCACCGACCTTCCGGCGGACAAGAGGTCCGCACCCGCAGAATTCGGTTCGTTCTCGCCGTACCCGGGATCGAGTAGCGGAGTCACGTTCGCAACCGGAATGGTTGACAGTCACTCCGGTCGAGCGAGCATCGTGACCGCACCGGGTGCGGGCGAGGAGCCGTTGATCAAGACGTTCCGCTACGACCTGTACGAACCGACGGCGGCTGCGCAGGGCGGCTCCGATGAACACGCAGGTCATACGGCTGGTCCTGTAATGACGTCGCAGTTCTTGGCATTCGATCAGGGCTACCGCGACGGGGTGTCTCTGTCGACGGGTTGGGTGGCCGGCGCCGAGGGCGGCGCAAAGTCGATAGTGGCAGGCATGCTCGGAGGAGAAGGATCAATCCGCGTCTTCTCGAGTGGATCCAGGCTCGACGGTGCACCCGAGATGTACCTCGAGAGTCCAGATCACCATTCGACGGACGTGGCATTTCGGGAGGTTGCAGCTTTCGACCCGTTCACCGCTCCAGAGTCGGGTGTGGGAGTGGCCACGACGAGCACGACTACCGGCGCGGATCTCCTCGTCAGCGGCAGCAACGGAACGGGTGCCGAAGTTCGGAAATTCACTCTCGGTCGTGCCGATCCGTCTGCGACCACATTGACACCGACGCTTGTGGGAACGCTGCCGCCCTATCCCGTCGGCGGGGGAGTTCTGCCGCTCGGCGGCCGATGATCCGGTTTTGAGAGTTGCTGAAAGTAGTTTCATGTCAACGTGTCTCGAGCCTTCCTGTTCTCGAAGTTGTCCGTTTTGTCTCTGGTTATCGAAAGTGTGTTCGATTAAACTTTCGGTATGGACAGTCGGGGAGCGTGGCAGCTGGATGGTGAGGGCCTCAAGGGTGAGGTTCTGGATCTGGTGCGTGTCCGGCACGAGTTGCAGTCGCGGATGGTGTTGTTGATCGTGGAGATGTTTTCCCGGGAGGTTCTCGGCGGGAGAGGTTTTCGGGCGATCGCGCAGTGGTTGCATGGTTCGACGAATTTGGAGATCGGTGAGTGCAGTCTGTTGGTCGGGTTGGCGCGGTTGTTGATGCTCGAGCCTGTTGTGGGCGATGCGTTTCACCGTGGTGACGTGGATGCGTTGAAGGCGCGGCAGGTGGCGTCGTTTTGTCAGCATCCGCCGAAGAACATGACCCTGGCGGATGTGGACAAGGCTCGCGGGATTCTGTTGGGGTTGGCGTCGAAGAACATTGCCGATTGTGATGCGGTGCGGGCGGCGATTCGGCGGATCGAGAAGCAGTACGGCAAGCGTGAGGACGGCGTTCCGGTGGGTGAGGATTCGGAGCGTAACGAGTTCTACGCCTCGAAAGGTTTGTACGGGCGTGTGACCGTGAAGGGTGATCTGGATGCGGTGAACGGGGCCCGTCTGATCACGTTGTTGTCGAGTCTGTCTGCGCCGACGCCGGAGAAGGACGGCGTCAAGGACACGCGTACTCCGGCGCTGCGGCGGGCGGATGGGTTTTGCGAGTTGTTGCGCCGGTACGAGCGGGCGGGGTTGGGTCCGGTCGAGGGCGGGGTGAAACCGCACATCACGGTCACCGCCAGCGCAAAAGACATGACAGACCTCAAGGCGTTGAAAGACCTCTTGCCGTCCACTGAGGAGTTGGGTTTCGCGTGGGCGGATTGGGTGGGCCCGATCAGTATCGATACCGCGCGGATGTTGGCGTGCGACTGCACGGTCACCCGGATCTTGTTGGACGAGAGTGGTGTTCCGCTCGACTGCGGTAAGGAAGCGCGAACAGCGACGGTTCCGCAGCGGCGGGCTCTTGCGGTTCGTGATGGTGGGTGTGCGTTTCCGGGGTGCGGGACTCCGTCGGGGTGGTGCGATGCCCATCATATTGTTCACTGGGGTGATGGTGGCCCAACGGATCTCGATAATCTGGTCTTGTTGTGTGGTCATCATCATCGGACGCTGCATCACACCGAGTGGCGGGTCGAGATCGGACCGGATCGGAAATCGGTGTTCTATCCACCGATGTCGATCGATCCGTTCCAGCAGCCGATCGGCGGGAACAGCCCACCAACGGCCGCGTGAACGGACATAACTGAAAATGCCAGCGTATGCACCGGGGAAGAATCATGCCCCGTTGCATGCGCTGGCTTTTCGTGTTCCGGAGAGTTCAGGGCAGCGACCAGAACTGAGTAGTCACGAGGTAGAAGACGATAACCCAGAACAAGGTCACAGCGGCGACGATTGCCACCCCTTGTGCGTTGGTTTTTGCGACAGGAATCCCCGGAGGCGGACGCAGCCAACGGCGCAGGAGTCGATTCACGTAGTACGGCATCGTGAAGAAACTCATGATGAAGCTCGACAGCAGATTGCCGATCAACAATCCGAGCCAGAGTGGCAGCTTCAGCGGTGACAGCGCCAAAGTAAGCAAGACGACAGTCGGGTAGAGACCGACCCAGACCGCGATCGAGGTTTTTGTCTCCGAAGGTGGAGGGGCCTCGTTTCCGTTCTCGTCGAAGGCAAACCAACTGCCGAACGAATTGTCCACGGTTCGCAGTTCGAAGTCGTGAAACTTGCGGCCCTCGGCGAGGAGTTGTTGTCGCTCAGGGGAAGTCAGCCACGTATCGAGGTGGGCAGCGTTGTCGAAGCGATACAGCAGGGTCCATTCATCCTGCACACCGTCGACTGGGCGAAACAGTTCGGTGCCGCGGAATCCGTCGAAAGCACTCTCCACCTCCCGAAGGCGATCCTGCCAGGCAAGGAACTCGTCGATGCTGTCGTCACCGACTCGGTGCGTCACTACGACGGTCAGCAGTGGGTCCGGAGGCCTGATCCCACCGCTCACTACCTGCTGCGTGGCCGGGCCGTCGAAGTACTGACGCCCGCTGTCGAGGTAGTTCTGCCTCGTCGCGCTGTTGATCCACGCTTGAACATGAGCGATGGAGTCGAAGCGGTACACGATCACCCAATCGGGTTGGGTGGGCGTCGGAGCCGCGATTTCTGCCCCGAGGAAGCCCGCGTAATCTGCGGCGGCTCGGTTGAGATCTTTCTGCCAGACCTCGAATTCTTTCTCCAGTCCGGCACGCACCCGCTGGCCGATGATGACCGTCGCCACGCTGTCTGCCGACGTGTTCGCGGTCATCGGTTCAAGCCTGAGTAGATGCGTTCCGGGGTGAGCGGTAGTGACCGGAATCGTGACCCGGTTGCATCCTGCAGTGCGTTCGCCAATGCAGGGGCAACCGGATTGATGCAGCACTCCGCCATGCCCTTGGAGCGGAGTGGGCCGACGGAGTCTGATGACTCGACGAGGATCACCTCCGTGCGTGGGATATCTGCATATGTCGGGATCCGGTAGTTACGTAGATTCGGGTTCATCATCGCGCCGTTTGCGTCTACGTGGAAGTTCTCGGTGAGTGCGAAGCCGATGCCCTGGGCGACGCCACCTTCGATCTGTCCCCGCACCTGCGCTGGATTGATGATAACCCCAGCGTCGGTGGCTTGGACGCTGTAGAGAATGCGGATCTCGCCTGTGATGCGATGGACGGCAATCCGGAAGCCATGAGTGTTGGACACCACGCTGCGCGGAGATCCGTATGCCTTCCGCGCCTCGGTGAATCGGATCCCGCGCGGGCGTGCGGCCTCGAGTATCTCTTGCAGTGTTAATCGAGTACTACCGCAGACGATCTTGTCGTCGTCCATCGAGCACTGGTCAATCGACACGCCGGTGTGGTGCGCGGCGAAGGCAAGTAGGCGATCGCGGAGCGCATTCGACGCGCGAAGTACCGCGTTCCCAGCGACAAACAGGCCGGCGCTGGCGAAAGCGCCTGTGTCGAAACCGGTTCGGTCGGTGTCCGACTGAATGATTCGTACACGTGACGGTGTTGTGCCCAGCTGATTCGCGGCGATCTGCACGTGGGCGGTAGAAGTACCCTCACCGAATTCGACTGTGCCGATGGCAAGTTCGTATACACAGTCTTCGCCGAGGGTGAGCCAAGCCTCGGAAATGTGCTCGGTGGGTGGCGCGGTCTCGTGTAGCGAACTGGCAGTGCCGGTGCCGATCAGCCAATCCGCTCCGAGCGAGGGAACCGGTTGGCGCTTCAACGCGGCGTCGATCAGATCTATGCATTGCCCCAGTCCGTCTTCGGTGAAGATCACGTCGTCTGGGCCGTCTTCGAGTGCGACGAGCGAATCGCCCGGTCGGACGATATTGCGTCGACGCAGTTCGAGCGGATCCATGTCCAGCGCGATGGCCAATTCGGTCATGGCCGATTCCACGGCGAAAGCGGGCTGAGTCATGCCGTACCCACGTAGAGCGCCGCTCGGAACATTGTTGGTGTACACGGAATACGCATCGAACTTCTTGTTGGCGCAGCGGTAGAGCGAGACCGCCGCGCCGCCGGCAAAGAGTGTCTCTCCACCGTGGTTTCCGTACGCACCGGTGTTCGAGATGTTTCGGTACTGAAATGCCGTGAGGGTTCCGTCAGACTTGGCACCGAGCTTGATCGTGAGCTTCATCGGATGACGCGGCGACGCGGTGGTGAACTCTTCTTCTCGGGTGAATTCGAGGCAGACGGGACGACCGGTGTCGAGGGTGGCGAGCGCCACCAGATCCTCGCTGATCACTTCCTGTTTTCCTCCGAACCCGCCGCCCACGCGTTTGCAGAACACGCGTAGCTGATCCGGGCGGAGGTCGAAGAGATGGGCGAGTTTGACCTTGGCGATGGAGGGGGACTGCGAACTTGTGCGAACGTGAAGGCGTCCGTCTTCCATCCAGGAGATCGAACCGTGCGTCTCGAGGTGCGCATGCTGAACCCGCGGCGAGAAGTAGGTGCCTTCGTGGATGACGTCGGCCTCGGCGAACCCGGCCTCGACGTCGCCCACATGACCGTGAAGTTCGAGCAGGATGTTGTGCTCGGGATCCCGAACAAAGGGATCGTCGGATCCGTGCAGGGCTGGAGCGCCGTCGGCCATGGCCTCTTCCGGATCGAACACGGAAGGCAGGATCTCGTAATCGACCTTCACCTTCCGACGGCCTTCTTCCGCAGCGACGACGGAGTCGGCGAGGACGGCCACTACACGCTGACCCACGAACCGCACGACGTTGTCGAGAATGTAGGTGTCGTCCGGATCGACAAGGTGATCGGTATGAATTGCCGTGGTGAAGAGCTTGCGCGGCACGTCTTTCCAGGTGTAGACGCGATGGACACCGGGGACAGCGAGCGCCTCGGTGGTGTCGATGGAAGTGATGCGTGCATGTGCGTGCGGCGAGTGCAGCACTTTCAGGTGCAGCATGCCGTCGATGGCGGTGTCCATAGTGTATTCGGCTCGGCCGGTCACCACGTCGGTGGCCGCCGGCGCCCCGACGCTGGTTCCGACGGCCTGTCCCGGGAGGGCAACTTCGACAGCACCGACACCGTTGACCGCGTCTTCGATGGATCGGTAACCGGTGCAGCGGCACAGGTTTCCCTTGAGCGCTCGCGGCAAGTCTTCTTTCTGCGCGTCGGTGAGCGCCGCCGAGGTCATGATCATCCCGGCGGTGCAGAACCCACACTGAAAGCCGGGTGCATCCCGGAACTGCTGCTGAATCGGATGGAGATCTTCGGGCGTGCCGAGTCCCTCGATCGTGGTTACCGCGCGACCGTCGGCGCGAAAGGCGGGCGTGATGCAGCTGTGTATCGGTGTTCCGTCGAGCCACACTGTGCACGCCCCGCAATCCCCGCCGTCGCACCCCTTCTTCACCCCGTGGTGTCCGAGGTGCCGAAGAAACGTCCGGAGACACTGTCCCGGGAACGGCTCCTCGTGGAACTGCTGGTCGTTCACCGTGTAGCTCATGACTGGCTCCCCGTGAGTTCGTTTCGGAGCTCGTTGGCGTAGTGGCGGGCGAGGTGGAGGCGGTGGTCGGGGGTTCCGTTGGGATCGTCGAACCAACTGTCGGCCGAAATGGAGTCGACGGCTCGTCGCAGAGAATGCTCGTCCGGCATGGTGTCGAACGTCAGCCGGATCGGATGGGTGGTGCCGGCGGTGATGGTGAGGTGAAAGTCGTCGGCGCCAGGAGTCTGCGTCGCGATCATGAAGATCGTCGAACGGCCGAGGTGCGTGAGACTGAAGCGGCGGTGGGCGTGCCGTTTGGTGAGTGAGTGCACCGGGAACTCGATGCTCCGAAGGACTTCGCCCGGCTCCAGGACATTCTGGTGGTCACCGGTCACGAAGTCGCACGCGTCGACGGTCCTCACTGTTCCGTCGGTTGCCCATAGTGTCAACGAAGCCTCGAGTGCAACTGCCAGGGTGATCATCGGTCCGGCCGGAAGCGACATACAGATGTTGCCGCCTACGGTTGCCGAATTCCACACCTTGAAGGAAGAGAGGAAGTACTCGCAGCTGACGCGAATAAGTGGACTCGCACGCCAATTGTCCGGCGGGACAAACGCATACAGTTCGGCAACGGTGCACGTGGCCCCGACACCGAAATGAGTCGCGCCGACCTCCAGTGATGTCCAGCCGAGCGCGTTGAGGTCGACGAGTCGACGGGTGTCGGGTTGTTCCGCTGAGAACAGCCACGTTCCTCCCGCGAGCCAGGCGTCGCCGGGACGCCACACGTCCCCTGGGCGATCCGGTGGTCGGCGTATCACGTCGGTAATGGTGGTGATGTCCATGCGCCTGCTCCCCTCGGGGGATGTGTCTTCTCGGAGTGGGACATTACCGAGGTGACGAGACGCATTCACACTTTTAGTACATATCGGGCACGCGAAACATGAGCGATACGTACGTGACATCGACTGGTGGGGCGGTGCATGCGCTTGCCGATTCTGGGTACGACTGCTTGAGAGGCGCGATCAGCCTCTTGCTTTCGCGCTGTTGATTCGGACGCGGCTACGCACTCGGCGGCCGCGGAGATCATGCGGGGCGGGGCGCTGTGAAACCCTTCGAGGTAAGTCGGACCGACCCTTCTGATGAGACGCTCTTTCCGCTCTCGGCCGCCCAACGGGCAACCTGGTTCGCTCAGCAATTCGATCCCGAAGTCCCGATTCTGATAGCGCACTACGTGGAGCTGCGCGGCGAACTCGACGTCGAACTGCTGGATCGCGAAACGCGAGCGGTGGCATACGAGTTTCAATCTCCTTTGCTCAAAGTGATCGAGATCGACGGTCAACCGATGCAGTACGTGGACGAGACATCTGAGATCACCGTCCGTCTTGTCGACCTCCGTGGGTCCCCCGATCCGATCGAGGATGCCCTCGGGTGGATGCGCCGAGATTGCCGGACGCAGCTCGACCTGGCAGTCGACGGAATCGTCGCGACCGCTGTGCTGCGCGTCGGGGACGCGCACTATCTGTGGTACAGCCGCATCCATCATGTTGCGCTCGACGGTTTCGGTGCCATGACCATGATGAACCGCATTGCGCATCGGTACTCGGCCTCGGCGGCGAGAAAGGACTCGCAGCCGAGTCGTGCCGCGACGCTGCGCACGCTGTACGACATCGACGAGCGGTACAGAATGTCGGATCGATTTGCCGCCGACCGGGAGTACTGGGCTGAGCGCAATACCACCCTCGCTGGATCCAGCCTGGCGGAGGCTTCTGGGCCCGCGCAAACCGAGAGCCGACTCGAAAGCACACTGATGTCGGACCGAAGTTGTGCCCTTCTCTACGAATCCGAGAACCACGCTGCACCGGTCATCGCTGCGCTCGCGTTGTACCTCGCGCGGATGACGGCGAAAGAGACTGTCCAGATTCATGTTCCGATGTCCGGACGGACTACGGCGGTGCTGCGGGACTCGGGCGGCATGATGGTGAACGTCACGCCACTGCTCATCCGTGTCGCAGCGGTCGACACCGTCGGTGAACTGTTCGCCCAGGTCCAACATGAGCTCATGGGTGCATTGCGGCACCAGCGCTGCAGCCTCGACGACATCCGTCGGGACGCAGGCGTGACGAGCGGTCTGGAAGGCGAAGACTCATATGCCGGGCCCATGGTCAACGTCATGCTGTTTCGCCAGGAGGTGCAGTTGGGCGAGGTGGTTGGTGAGTATCACATCGTCACCTCCGGGCCGGTGGAAGACCTTCTGGTCAACGTGTATCCGAGCGGCGACAGGCTGCGTGTCGACTTCCGGGCAAACCCGATCCGATACGAGGAGGCGGGTTTACGCGAGCACCACCGGAACTTTGTCGGCTTGCTGGAAGAGTTGATCGCGTCTGATTCCGGTGCCGAACTCGCAGACATTCACGGCCCGACGGCCCGAGAGGGCGAGCGACGACAACGCGAAGTCCGGCACCTCGAGTATTGGAGACATGAGCTCGCCGGGGCGCCCGAACTTTTGCAACTTCCCTTCGATCGACCCAGGCCTGCAACGCAATCGCTGGACAGTGCACAGGTTGAGGTCCTGATCGCCACCGACACCCACGCGCGGATCACGGCGATGGCGAGTGATCTCGGGACGGACACTCGTGCGGTCTTACATGCGAGCTTTGCTCTCCTGGTGAGCCGGTTGTCCGGTGCTTCGGATGTTGTGATCGGTACGCCCGCGGGATCCGACGCGAGCATCGTCGCCATCCGGAGTCGCATCGATCTGGAGACGCCGTTCACGGCACTCTTGGGCAGTGTCGTCGAGGTCCGAAGTAATGCGCTGCCGCACAGTGGGATACGGCTCGAGCAGTTGGTTCAGCCATTGCACGTGGAGGATGTACCCGCCTATGCGCCGGTTGTACAGGTGATGTTCGAGTCCGTCGCCGGCGCTGACGAGCACCCTCGCGACATCGGCCGCTTCGATCTCGGAGTGTCTGCAGTCGAGACTTTCGACGAGGTGGGTACGCCGTCCGGAATCTCGGTGAGGCTCGCGTTTGCCACCGATCTATTCGACGCCGAGACGGTACGCGGCCTCGGTTTGCGGCTCGCGTGCGTCCTGGAATCCGTCACAGCGGATCCGGCAATCATGGTCGGCGACATCGATATCTTGTCCGACGACGAGCGATCCGCGATACGGCCTGTCCGCGGTGACCCGCGCGCTTCGCATCGCACCCTGGCCGATTTGTTCGACGGTGCGGCGCGCACACACCCCGACGGCGTGGCCCTGTCGTATCTCGATGCCGAGTTGACGTATCGAGAACTCGACGAGCGTTCGTCGAAGTTGGCCCGAGTCTTGATCGACCGCGGCATCGGTCCGGAAAACAGTGTGGCGCTGGGTTTGACGCGTTCGATCGAATCGGTTGTCGCGATGTTGGCGGTGACCAAAGCCGGCGCGGCATTCGTGCCGGTGGATCCGACCTATCCGGGTGAACGTGTTCGCTTCATGCTGACCGATTCCGGCGCCGTACTGGGGCTCACGGTCGTTTCCGAACTTCATCGTTTGCCGGATTCGATTTCCTGGATAGCAATCGACGACGCTGAGTTCCGTGGCCGACTTGCACGGTTGTCCGTGCGCTCCATCTCCGATGTCGATCGGGTGCACCCGATCCGGCCCGACAGTCCTGCATACGTGATCTACACGTCCGGATCCACCGGACTCCCCAAGGGGGTGACGGTCTCGCATCGTGGACTGGAAGCGCTTGCTGCCGAACAGCGTTCGCGGTTCGGTGCGACCCAGGATGCGCGAACGCTGCACTTCTCGACCCCGAGTTTCGACGCCTCGATTTTCGAATACCTGCTGGCTTTCGGTGCCGGAGCGACCATGGTGATTGCACCGAGCACGATCTACGGCGGTGACGAGCTGTCTCACTTCCTCGAATCCCAGCGTGTCACGCATGGTTTTGTCACTACTGCGGCGCTCGGAACAGTTTCTCCCGAGGGCCTTTCGGACTTCGGCGAAGTGGTGGTCGGTGGTGAGGCCTGTCCGCCGGATCTCGTGCAGCGGTGGGCTCCCGGCCGACGGCTGTGCAATGCGTACGGGCCGACCGAGACCACCGTCATGTCGAACATCGGCGAGCCGATGGTGTCGTCGGAGAACATCACAGTGGGCGGTCCGCTCCGCGGCTTCGAGGAGATCGTGCTCGATCAGCGATTGCACCCCGTCCCCGACGGTGTTGTGGGCGAACTGTACATCTCGGGAGACGCGCTCGCACGTGGATATCACCGGAAGTATGCGTTGACCGCAGAACGATTCGTGGCAGACCCCTTCGGCCTCCCCGGGCAGCGGATGTATCGAACGGGGGATTTGGTGCGGTGGCGCCGTGGCCGTGGACTCGAGTACGTCGGTCGTAGTGACTTCCAGGTGAAAGTTCGCGGATTTCGTATCGAACTCGGGGAAATCGACAGCGTCGTGCGGTCGTGTCCGCAGGTCGAGAATGCAGTCACCGTGGCGCGTGCGGCTCCCTCCGGGACAGCGATGATCACCACGTACGTCGTGCCTGCCGGCGGAAGTGCGCTCTCGACGGCCGAGCTGACGCGGTACGTCGCGAGCCGTGTTCCGTCGTACATGGTTCCTGCGGCATTTGTTCTACTCGACGAGTTGCCGGTAACTCCGGCGGGAAAGGTCGATCGCGCTGCGTTACCGGCACCTCGGCTCGATGCTCGGTCGGACGACTTTCGACCGCCCGAGGGCGCTGAGGAACTAGTGCTCGCCGAGATTTTTGCCGATGTTCTAGGCGTCGAGACGGTGGGTGCGGGTGACGACTTCTTCGATCTGGGCGGGAACTCACTGATTGCCACGAAGCTGATCGCTCGCGTAAATGCCGCTGAAGAAATCGATTTCGGGGTGCGGACTTTGTTCGAAGCACCGACTATCGAATCATTGGCCCGTCACGTGCGGGATGCGAAGTCATCCCGCGTTGATCGCACGCGTTCGAAGCGTCCAATCCTGCAGGCACATTCGTACAGGGACAAGATTCCGGTGTCTGTGGCACAACGACGCCTGTGGTTCGTCAATCAGTTCGACACGTCGTCCCCGGCCTACAACATTCCGATGGTCGTCCGACTGTCAGGTGCCTTGGATGTCGCTGCGATGCAGCGCGCGGTGGGAGATGTTGTCGATCGGCATGAATCGCTCCGTACCGTCTACCCGGCGTCGGTCGACGGCCCACATCAGGTAGTAGTGCCTTCGGAACGCGTGACGTCGAAGATCGCGTGGGAAGTATCCGTGGACGAGGAAGCCTTGGACAGGCGCATCGCCGATCTCGCTCGCGAGGGGTTCGACGTGAGCGCGAACGTGCCCCTGCGCGGCTCCCTTTTTCGGGTCACGCCGGACGATCATGTCCTTGCGCTGGTGGTTCACCATATTTCGGCGGACGGAGCATCCCTCGAGCCGCTGGCCCGCGACCTGACCCGCGCCTACGCGGCGCGGGCTGCGAAACGGGCACCGGACTGGTCGCCTTTGCCTGTGCAGTACGCCGACTACAGCCAATGGCAGATCGAACTGCTCGGCAGTGACGACGATCCGGACACGCTCGAGGCGAAGCAGTTGGACTACTGGACGTCCACCCTGGCCGGTCTACCTGACGTGATCGACCTTCCGCTGGATCGACCGAGACCGGCGGAACGATCCATGCGCGGTGAATCGGTCCGATTCTCGGTGCCCGCAGACGTGCACAGTGAACTCCTCGAACTCGCTCGGAATCACAACACGACACCGTTCATGGTGATGCACGCAGTGCTGGCGGTTCTGTTGGCACGGCTGAGCGCCTCGCCGGACATAGCGATCGGGACTCCGGTAGGAGGGCGCGCCGAGCAAGTCCTCGACGATCTGGTCGGGATGTTCGTCAACACGGTCGTCCTGCGAATCACCGTTGACACCGCCGCGACTTTCGAGGAGATCCTTTCACGAACTCGCGAAGTCGATCTGGCAGCGTTCGGACAAGCCGAGGTGCCGTTCGAGCGAGTCGTCGATGCAGTTGCGCCGGAGCGTTCGTCATCTCGCTCACCGCTCTTCCAGGTTCTGTTGGAATTCCAGAACACCGCAGATCCCCACCTCGAACTACCCGGACTGGGTGTCGATGTTGTTCCAGTCGACGTCGGTGTCGCCAAATTCGACTTGCAACTGTCGCTCTCCGAGCAGCGTGGCAAAGACGGCCTCCCCATGGGTTTCGATGCCGCCTTCACCTATGCCTCCGATATCTTCGAGCGCACCACAGTCGCCGAGTTCGGCGAGCGTTTCGTCCGCCTCCTCCGGTCGGTCGTGTCGGATCCAACAGTGCCAGTAGGGGATACGGAAATTTTGGGCGTGCCCGAGCGTGGGTTGGTGGTGGGTGGTTGGGATGGTGTGGGGGTTGTGGTGGGGGGTTTGACGTTGGTGGATGTGTTGGATGGGCGGTTTGCTGGTGTGGGTGGTGGGGGGTTGGTGTGTGGTGGGGTGGTGTTGTCGTGGGGTGAGTTCGATGTTCGGGTGAATCGTTTTGCGCGGTTGTTGATTTCGTTGGGGGTGGGTCCGGAGTCGCGGGTGTGTGTGGCGTTGTCGCGGTCGGTGGAGTTGTTGGTGGCGGTGTTTGCGGTGGTGCGGGCTGGTGGGGTGTTTGTTCCGGTGGATGTGGGTGCGCCGGTGGAGCGGGTGGGGTTTGTGGTGGGGGTGGTGGATCCGGTGGTGGTGTTGTCGCGGGTTGGTGATGGTGGGTGTTTGCCGGTGGGGGTGGGGTTTGTTGATGTGGGTTGTGTTGATGTTTCGGGGTTTTCGGGTGGTCCGGTGGGGGTGGGGGATCGGTTGGGGGTGTTGTTGCCTGAGCATGCGGTGTATGTGATGTTCACGTCGGGGTCGACGGGTCGTCCGAAGGGGGTGGTGGTGTCGCATGCGGGGGTGGTGAATCGGTTGTTGTGGATGCAGGGGGAGTTTCCGTTGGGTGTGGGGGATGTGGTGTTGCAGAAGACGCCGGTGTCGTTCGATGTGTCGGTGTGGGAGTTGTTTTGGCCGTTGATGGTGGGTGCGCGGTTGGTGGTGGCGGATCCGGGTGGGCATCGTGATCCGGTGTATTTGGTGGGTGTGATCGAGCGGTGGGGGGTGTCGGTGGTGCATTTTGTGCCGTCGATGTTGGAGGTGTTCGTGGGGGAGTTGAGCGTGGGGGAGTTGGGGGTGGGGTGTTCGGGTTTGCGTCGGGTGTTTGTGTCGGGTGAGGGGTTGTCGTCGGTGTTGGCGGGGCGGTTTGCGGGGGTGTGTGGTGCGGAGTTGGTGAATTTGTACGGGCCGACGGAGGCGTCGGTGGATGTGACGTTTCATGTGGTGGAGGGTGTTGTGGGGGTGGGTGTTCCGATTGGTCGGCCGGTGTGGAATACGCGGGTGTTGGTGTTGGATTCGCGGTTGCGGCCGGTTCCGGTGGGTGTGGTGGGGGAGTTGTATGTGGGTGGGGTGCAGGTGGCTCGGGGGTATGAGGGTCGTGTGGATTTGACGGTGGGTCGGTTTGTGGCGGATCCGGTGTCGGGGGTGGTGGGTGCTCGGGTGTATCGGACGGGTGATGTGGTGCGGTGGGGGTGTGGTGGGGTGTTGGAGTTTGTGGGGCGCACGGATTTTCAGGTGAAGGTGCGGGGGCAGCGGGTGGAGTTGGGTGAGGTGGAGGCGGTGTTGGCTGCTCAGGTGGGGGTGGCTGGTGCGGTGGTGGTGTTGCGGTCGGGTGTGGGTGGGGATTTTTTGGTGGGGTTTGTGGTGGGTGAGGTGGGGGTGGTGGTCGATGAGGTGGTGGTGTTGGAGGGGGTGCGGAGGTCTCTTCCGGGGTTCATGGTGCCGTCGGTGGTGGTGGTGTTGGGGGAGTTTCCGGTGACGGTGCATGGGAAGTTGGACCGTAAAGCCCTCCCGGACACCGATTTTGCGAGCGCTGCATATCGGATTCCTGCCACTCCTGCCGAAATCGGAATCGCCCGTGCTGTTGCCGACGTTCTCGGTCTCGACCAGGTGGGTGCCGACGACAGTTTCTTCGAACTCGGCGGGGATTCCCTCAGCGCCACTCGAGTCATCGCCCGCATCAACGCCGCATTGCACACCAATATGGGGGTCAATGCACTGTTCGACGCCCCCGTGGTCGCGGACCTGGCGGCCTCGATAGATCCAATCGACTCCGCGCCGGGCGAGCCTGGACCCGAGGAAGCTACTCGTGTGCCCCTCACGAGTAGGGCACGGCCAGAACGTATTCCGCTGTCGTTCGCGCAATCGCGGATGTGGTTCGTCAACCAGTTCGACACGTCGTCTCCGCTCTACAACATCCCCGTCGCACTACAACTGGACGGGTTCCTGGATTCGGGTGCGCTCCAAGCCGCGCTGGGTGATGTGGTGGAACGGCACGAATCTCTTCGAACGATCTTTCCTGCGTCCGCAGACGGGCCCTACCAGGTGATCGCCGAACCCGCGGTCGCTGCTCCTCGAATCCACCCCGTGCCGATTCCCGGCGAGTGGCTTTTCACGGACTTGCACGCGTTCTTCGACATCGGATTCGATGTGTCCGAAGGGTTCCCGCTGCACGTGAGGTTACTCCGAACCGGACCGGAGCAGCATGTACTCGCGATCGTTGTTCACCACATCGCCGCAGACGGCTTCTCGATGGCACCACTGGCACGCGACCTGATGAGTGCATATACCGCGCGCACGCAAGGTCGGAGCCCGGACTGGGCGCCGCTGCCGGTTCAGTACGCCGACTACACCCTCTGGCAGCGTGAGATCGTCGACGCAGACGTTGGTCCGGAAACTTCGCTCTCGGCCGAATTCGATTATTGGACAGCGAAGCTGTCGGGTATTCCGGACGTCTTGCCGCTCCCTCTCGATAGACCACGAACCTCGAAACGGTCTGCCGAGGGCGCGGTGGTTTCGATGGACTTCTCGCCCGAGATCCATCGAGCTTTGAACGAACTCGCACACCAGAACGGTTCGTCTCTGTTCATGGTGATGCATGCGGCTCTGGCGGTATTGCTGGCACGGCTCACTACAGCGGACGACGTAGTGATCGGGACTCCGGTCGCAGGTCGCGGTGCATCGGAGTTCGACGATGTGGTCGGGATGTTCGTCAACACGCTCGTCCTTCGCACACCTGTCTCATCCGGAGCAACCTTTGCCGAGGTGTTGGCCGCGGTGCGGTCAACGGATCTCGGTGCTCTGGACCATGCAGACATCCCCTTCGAGAGGTTGGTGGATTACCTCTCGCCCGACCGTTCCACCGAGCATTCACCTCTGTTTCAGGTACTCCTCGAATTCCAGACCGATACGGGACTGCGCTTCGACTTGCCGGAACTGACGGTTCGCTCGCTCGACGTCGATCTCGCGGTTGCGAAATTCGATCTGCAACTGAGTGTGATGGAGCACGTCGACGAGCACGGTGAGCCCGCTGGTATCAGCGCCGGTTTCCGTTATGCAACAGATATTTTCGATCGAATGTCGGTGGCGCGCATCGCGGCGCGCTTCGAAAGAGTGATCGGCGCCGTGACCGAGAACCAGTCGGTGGTCGTCGGTGATATCGACATGATTCTGGCCGGCGAACTCAGCGGGTTGCTGGTTGCGCCCACGCCCTCTGGCGCCGGAACAGACGAGGATTCGTTGTCGGATCTCTTCGATCGCACGGCGCGGACGTCCGGTGCTGCCGTGGCGGTGCGCTGCGGCGGATTGTCGGTTACGTACCGCGAACTCGACGAGCGAGCAAACCGCCTTGCTCGACTGTTGGTGGCGCAGGGGGTGGGGCCGGAAACCTTGGTGGCAGTCGCGATGGCCCGCTCGATCGACCTGATGGTGGCATTGCTGGCGGTGGTGAAGGCGGGTGGCGGATACGTACCGGTGGACTCGACTTCTCCGGTAAACCGGGTGGACTTCGTGCTGCGTGACGCCCGGCCGAAGTGTGTGTTGACCACCCGGGCCGACGGCGTCTACATACGAGACAGTGACGCAATCGCAGACAGCGAGATTCCAGTGATTGCGGTAGACGACCCGGTGATTCTCGATGCACTGCACAGGTTTTCTCCGCTTGCGGTGACCGACCGAGATCGGCTGCTACCGCTCCGACCCGAATCGGTGGCCTACGTGATCTACACCTCGGGGTCCACCGGGCGCCCGAAGGGGGTGCAGGTTTCTCACCGCAGCGTAGTGACGTTGCTGGCAAACACCAGAGCGCTCTTCGGCTTCGGCAGCGGCGATGTGTGGACGATGTTCCATTCGGAGGCATTCGACTTCTCGGTCTGGGAAATGTGGGGCGCACTCGCACACGGTGGCCGACTGGTACTGGTCGACTACTTCACGGCCCGTTCACCAGAGGCATTCCTCGAATTGCTACGGCACGAACGTGTCACGGTGCTCAATCAAACTCCCACCGCCTTCTATCAATTGGCGGAAGCCGACCGGCTTACCGGGGGTGCGGCCCTGTCATTGCGCTACGTGATCTTCGGCGGAGAAGCGCTCGACTTCGGACAGTTGACGCGCTGGTACGCCCGTCGCGGGACTTCGTCACCAGATCTGGTCAACATGTACGGCATCACGGAGACCACTGTGCACGTCAGCCATTTACCGCTCGATCGTGTGCTGGTGCGTCAACGATCGGCCTCGGTGATTGGTCGGGCGTTACCCGGATTGCGTGTGTATGTGTTGGATCAGCGGTTGCACCCGGTGCCGCCCGGTGTGGTGGGTGAACTGTATGTCTCCGGTGATCAGGTTTCACGCGGATACCTCGGCCGGTTCGGTCTGACGTCCGCGCGGTTCATTCCCGACCTCGCGGTCAGTGGTGCGCGTATGTATCGATCCGGTGACCTGGGGCGCTGGAACGACAGCGGGCAGCTGGAGTACCTCGGACGAAACGATCTGCAGGTGCAGGTGAAGGGGTACCGAATCGAACTCGGCGAGGTGGAGGCTGCACTGCTCTCCGGAGTGGGCGTGTCTCAGTCGGCGGTGGTAGCCCGCAGAGACCGGTTGGTGGGCTACGTGGTGCCGGAGTCCGGTGCCACTATCTCTCCGGCGGCGTTGCTCGAGTATGTCTCACAGAGGTTGGCGCCCCACATGGTCCCCGCTGTCGTGACGGTTCTCGAGGGTTTGCCGCTGACGGTGAACGGAAAGCTCGACCGGAATGCATTGCCTGAACCTGACTTCGGGCGACAGGCAACCGTAAGTCGTGGCCCCGCGTCCGCGACGGAAAACATCCTTGCGAGTCTGTTCGCCGAAGTTCTGGGACTCGAGGAGGTGGGGGTCGACGATTCGTTCTTCACTCTAGGCGGTGACTCGATCATGTCCATCCAGTTGGTGACGCGCGCCAGGTCTGCCGGAGTTCTGATCACACCGCGCGAGGTGTTCGAACGCAAAACTGTTGCGGCGCTGTCCGAGACGGCCGGAACGGCTGGCAACCGTGTCGTCGTCGACGAATTGCCTGGCGGCGGCGTCGGTGAGATCGAATTGACGCCGATCGTCGAATGGATGCTTGACCGTGGTGGAGATTTTCTCCGGTACTCCCAATCTGTTCTGCTCTCGGTTCCTGCCACGCTCGACGAGGTCACGCTGACACTGGCCATGCAGGCTGTGCTGGACCACCACGACATCCTCCGCGCAGGCATCCGGGCGACGCATCATCCTGAATCCGCTCGGCGGATGGACGTTGCGCCTGTAGGTACGGTGCGGGCGGAGACCGTCGTACGCCACGGGAGCCTCGGGGGTTCTGCCGCGGAGACGGTCTCGACAGAACTCGACGCAGCTCTGGGGCGGCTCGACCCGGAGGCAGGTGTGATGGTGCAGGCAGTCCTGCTCGACACCGACGGGCAGATTCAAAAGGACCGGCAGATTCAAAAGGACCGGCAGAGCCGGAAACGGTTGCTACTGGTAGCGCACCATCTGGTGACGGACGGTGTTTCCTGGCGAATCCTGATCCCCGATCTTGCACTTGCCTGTGCGCAGGTGCAGTCAGGCGTCGACCCGTCACTTGCTCCGGTCGGAACCTCGATGCGTCGATGGGCACATGGCCTCGTCGACGCCGCGTGCGAGCCCGATCGGGTGGCTGAGATCGACTATTGGCGAGAGGTGCTCGAGGGTCCCGATCCGACTCTGGGTGTGCACGCCCTGACGAAGAGGGACACCGCCTCGGCCACCATTGACATCGAAGTACGAGTTCCCACGGGATTGACCGAGGCCGTGTCGACGACAGTTCCGCAGGCGATTCACGGGAGCGTCGAGGACGGATTGTTGACGGCTTTGGCACTTGCGATGGTCCGCTGGCGCATGGACCGCGGCATCGACAATCCGGAGACATTGATCAGTCTCGAGGGGCACGGACGCGAGGAACAGGTGGTTCCCGGGGCAGATCTTGCTCGCACGGTGGGATGGTTCACGACGATCTTCCCGGTGCGGATCGATCTGAGCGGAGTGGATCCGGGTGACGCCTTCGCCGGCGGCCCGGCTGCCGGCGTCGCTGCCAAGACTGTCAAGGAACAACTCCGGGCGGTGCCGGACCGCGGCATCGGCTTCGGGTTGCTGCGCTATCTGAACCGCGAAACGGCACACACTCTTTCGCAACTTCCGGTGCCTCAGATCAGCTTCAACTACCTCGGACGCGTCGGTGGAACCGACGCCGACGCTTCAGCGGGATGGGTACCGATCCGTGACGAGGACCTGCGGACGGTTGCGGCCGTCGATCTCCCACTCGCCAGCGTCCTCGAGGTCAACGTGATGACGGTCGACAGCGATACCGAGAACGGTCCGCAGCTCGTTGCCGGCTGGACGTTCCCACCGGACATTCTGGGTGCGGACGACGTTCGGCAACTGGGGCAGTGGTGGCTCGACGCACTGGCCGGGCTCGGAGAGTTCGCGGCGGGCGGCGGCGGATTCACACCCTCGGACTTCGATCTGGTCGATCTTAGACAGGAGGCGATCGACGACCTCGAAAGTCGGTGTCCCGACCTGAGCGATGTCTGGCCACTCTCTCCACTGCAAGCGGGGTTGTTGTTCCACGCCGAATTGGCCGAACGATCGGTCGACGCATACCTCGTACAAGTGGCTCTCGATCTAGCCGGCGCAGTCGATTCGGAGCGCCTGCGCCGCGCCGCCGACGCGCTGCTCGGCCGGCATGAGAACCTGCGTACCGCCTTCCTTCACAGCGCCGACGGCCGTGCCGTCCAGGTGGTCCGAAGCAACGTGGCAGCGCCGTGGCAGGAAATCGACCTCACTGGTGCACCAGATCAGGAAATTGATCGAGCGCTGGCCGAGGACCGAGCGCGCCCGTTCGACATGGCACGGGCGCCGTTGATCCGATTCACCCTGATCGCTCTCGCCCCCGAGAAGTTCACGCTCGTGCTCACCAATCATCACATCCTTCTGGACGGCTGGTCCATGCCCCTGCTGATCCGGGAATTGGCGACGCTCTATGCCGCCGACGGTCAAGTGGCGGCCTTGCCTCACGCGCGCGCGTATCGCGACTATCTGACCTGGATGAGCCGCCGCGATCAGCAAGCTTCCCGAGCTGTGTGGGCGAGGACGCTGAGCGGAGTCGAAGGACCGACGCTGTTGGCTCCAGCGGTTCGATCGCGTCGACTCTCCACCATGGCGGCCGAGTGGGTGTTCGATCTGGACGAGGAATTCACAACCTCACTTCGCGGAATGGCGCGTGAACTCGGGCTGACGATCAACACGATTGTTCAGGCATCGTGGGGGATCGTCCTTGCTGCACTGACCGGGAGAGACGATGTGGTGTTCGGAGCGACGGTGTCGGGTCGACCTCCCGAGCTGACCGGGATCGAAACCATGGTCGGGCTGTTCATCAACACAATTCCGGTCCGAATCACGCTGCGCCCGAGTGAAAGTATCGGCACACTCCTCGCGCGGATCCAGGCCGAGCAAGCAGAGCTGTCGGATCACCACTGTCTCGGGCTTTTCGAGATCCACGTAGGCGCGGGGCCGGAGATCGGATTCGACACGTTGACTGTCTTCGAATCGTATCCCGTTGACCGTCAGGGGCTTTCGTCCGATACCGATATTGCGGGGGTCCGGATCACCGATGTCGAAGCCAAGGACGCTGCCCACTACCCGCTCAGCCTCGTAGCATCGGTCGACACCAGGCTCCGCCTGAAATTCGAGTACATACCCGAGGTTTTCGGTGCCGCCGACATCGAAGAGATCGCCGGACGACTGCGGCGCGTACTCGAAGCGTGTACCCAGCCGGATCGTCCCTTGGCTGTGGTGTCGGTGCTCGCAGCCTCCGAACATACTGAATTGGTGCCAGTCCGTGGCACGGCCGGCGGGTCGTCGCGCGTCTTCCCGGAGATCTTCGACGAGGCAGCCCAGCGTGATCCGAACGCACCGGCCGTGGAATCGGCGGACGGCGGCATGACCTACGGCGAGCTGGACATCCTCTCCAATCGCATTGCTCGCATGCTCGTCTCGCACGGCCTGGGAACCGAGGACTATGTAGCGGTCGGTGTCCCACGTTCTCTCGCGTCCGTGGTGTCGATACTTGCCGTCGCCAAGACAGGCGCTGCGTTCGTGCCGATCGATCCCGACTATCCGGACGAGCGGATCAATCACATGCTGATCGATTCGAAGGTCAGCTTCGGATTGACCACCACCGCGGGCCGAGATCGATTGCCCGATATCGCGGAGTGGCTGATTATCGACGATCCGCATTTCACTAAGAAGTGCGAGGGATTCTCGGGGAGCCCGTTGACCGACAACGACCGACTCCGTCCGATCGGGTTGGATTCAGCTGCCTACGTGGTCTACACCTCGGGGTCGACCGGCGTGCCCAAGGGCGTCGTGGTCACGCAGCGAGGGCTCGACAACTTCGCCCGAGACCAGCTCGAACGCTACGGCGCAACTCCACAATCACGCACGCTGCACTTCTCCACTCCGAGTTTCGACGGGTCGCTCTTCGAATATCTGCAGGCTTTCGGAGCCGGGGCGACGATGGTTGTCGCTCCACCCGGGATCTACGGGGGCGAGGACCTGGCGCAACTTCTGGCAGAGCACGCCGTCACGCACGCGTTCGTCACCACAGCGGCATTGGCATCGGTGGACCCAGCTGGGCTGGAACAACTTTCGGAAGTCGTATTCGGGGGCGAGGCGTGCCCGCCCGACCTCGTCGCTCGCTGGGCACCTGGCCGCCGCCTGTACAACGCGTACGGACCGACCGAAGCAACGATCATGTCCAACGTCAGCCCGCCGATGACCGCCGGAGAACCAATCACCATCGGTGGACCCGTCAGGGGCGTCAGCGAACTGGTGCTCGACACTCGACTTCAAGCGGTTCCCGTCGGGGTCCCCGGCGAGCTGTACCTGGCCGGACCAGGCGTGGCACGGGGATATCACCGAAGGGCGGGGTTGACGGCAGAACGCTTTGTTGCCAACCCGGCTGACCCAGGAACGCGGATGTACCGCACCGGCGACATCGTGAGATGGACGGCGGACATGTGTGTCGAGTACGTCGGGCGAAGCGACTTCCAGGTCAAGGTTCGAGGCTTCCGTGTCGAACTCGGTGAGATCGACAGTGTGCTCATGTCGGAGCCTAGCGTCGGTTTTGCCGTTACGGTTGCCGATTCCGCCCCCACCGGAGACACCCGACTCGTGTCGTACGTCGTGCCCACGGCGGGTCGACTGGACACCAGGATCCTGAGTCGCGCCGTGGCCCGGCGCTTGCCTTCGCACATGGTGCCTGCCGTTCTCACGGTGCTGGAGAACATTCCGTTGACCGCTGTCGGAAAAGTCGACCGTTCGGCGTTGCCAAGACCCGAAATCGAGACGACCACAGGGGATTTCCGTCCCCCGGTCGGCCCGGTCGAACAGGCAGTGTCGGACGTGTTCGGCGAGGTGCTCGGCCTCGAACGAGTCGGTACCGACATCAGTTTCTTCGAGCTCGGTGGAAATTCTCTGAGCGCCACTTCGGTCGCGGCGAGGCTACGGGCGGTGCTCGGAGCTACCGTAGGCGTGCGGGATCTGTTCGAGACGCCGACGGTGGCCGAGTTGGCTACGGTGATCGGCCACTCGGTTGCCGAAGGGTCGGAGCGACTGGGACCGCGCCCCCGACCCGACAACATCCCCTTGTCGTTTGCTCAGCAGCGGATGTGGTTCGTCAATCAACTCGACACCAGTTCTCCTGCATACAACATTCCGCTCGTGGTGCGGTTGAGCGGTGAACTCGACAAACCGGCCTTGAGATCAGCGATGTCCGATGTCATCGCCCGCCACGAATCGCTGCGAACGATGTTCCCGGTCCACGGTGACGGACCGGTCCAGCACATCCTGCCCACCGAGAGCGCCGAGCTGCCGCAACTGACCGAGACATCGGTGACCGACGAACATCATCTCCGTGACGAGCTTGCTCGGATGGTCTCGGCCGGTTTCGACGTCGCCGCACGAATTCCCCTGCGGGCAGCGTTGTTCACCATCGATGAGCGCGAACACGTGCTTGCCGTAGTGGTGCACCACATCTCGGCTGACGGCTTCTCGATGTCTCCGTTGACCCGAGACGTGATGATTGCATACGAGGCCCACGCGTACGGCGGGGATCCCCAGTGGACGCCGCTTCCAGTCCAGTACGCCGACTTTGCGCTCTGGCAACGGGAGATTCTGGGCTCAGTCGACGACCCCGGGTCGGTGATCAGTGAGCAGTTGGCTTACTGGCGACGTGCATTGTCAGGTGCTCCCGACCTCTTGGAACTTCCGCTCGATCGAGACCGGCCGACGCAACAGAGTTTTCACGGCTCGCGGATTCACTTCTCGATCAGCAGTGATCTTCACCGCCGTATTCTGAACGTGTCGCGGCAGCACGAGTCCACTGCATTCATGACTGTGCATGCAGCGCTCGCGCTCTTGCTGGCACGTTTGGGCAGCACCGACGACATCGTGATCGGCACGCCGATCGCCGGCCGGGGAGATCGTGCCCTCGATGATCTGGTCGGCATGTTCGTCGGCACGCTCGCACTGCGCACACAGGTGGATCCGGCTCGATCGTTCCGCGAGTTGGTTGAGCATTGCCGCGAAGTCGACCTCGCCGCGTTCGCTTATTCCGACGTGCCCTTCGAGCGGGTAGTGGACGCGGTCGGGCCGAAACGGTCGAGCGCTTATGCACCGATTTCCTCGGTGTCGCTGGAATTCCAGAACAACAAACGACCGATTCTGAAGCTACCGGGACTGGATGTCCGCGGGATCGACCCTGAACTCGAGGTAGTGAAGGTAGACCTGGAATTCCTTCTGGCCGAGGAGTACGACGATCGCGGTGAACCGGGAGGGATGAGCGGAGCCGTCGACTTTGCCACTGATCTCTTCGACCCCGGTACGGTCGGCGGTTTTGCCGACATGTTCGTTCGTGTGCTCGAGGCCGTGACCCGGAATCCGCAGGTACCGATCGGTGACATCGACCTACTCGGCGATCTCGAACGTCGCGAGTTGACGCCGGCGCATGGGCTCCCCGAAGTACCTCCGAAATTGTGGCCTGAGTTGTTGGCGGACGCCGTGGCGATCGATCCTGACTCGGTGGCCCTGTCGCTCGAGAACCGGCAGCTCAGTTATCGCGACCTGGACGAGTGGTCGAATCGTGTTGCCCGGGAGTTGTGCGGTCGCGGTGTGGGCCCGGAGACCTTCGTGGCACTGGGAATGCCTCGCTCGATCGAATCGGTGGTGGCGATCTGGTCGGTGACCAAAGCCGGAGCGGCTTTTGTTCCTGTCGATCCGGCCTATCCGCGCGAGCGCGTCGAATACATGCTCGCCGATTGCCGAGCCTCGCTCGGTTTGACTGTTCAGACCAGCCGAACTCACCTACCCGACGTTGTTCCCTGGCTGGAACTCGACGACCCACACTTCGCCCGGCGGGTAGCCGCGCTGTCGCCGGAACCGATCACCGATGACGATCGAACCGGTGAACTGAACCTCGATCATCCGGCCTACCTGATCTACACCTCGGGATCTACCGGGAAACCCAAGGGAGTGAACATTACTCATCGAGGTTTGGCGAGCTTCACGGCCGAAACTCGTGAGAGGTTCGAGGTCACTCACGACTCTCATGTCTCTCAGTTGGCATCGCCGAGTTTCGACGCTTCCATCTTCGAGTTGACGATGGCATTCAGCGCCTCGGCGCAAGTCGTGATCGTTCCGCCTGCTGTGTACGGTGGCGCCGAATTGGCCGATGTTTTCCGGCGCGAGCAGGTCACTCATGCCACCATTACACCGACCGCGCTGGCGGCGTTGGGTGACAACGGTTTCGAGGCGCTCCGTGTTCTCGATCTGGTGGGCGAGGCCTGCCCGCCGGAGGTCGTCGCGCAATGGGCGCCGGGTCGGAGGCTGCACAACGGCTACGGCCCGACTGAAACCACCGTGCAGGCGAGTGTCAGCGATTCGATGAAACCCGGTGCGGGAGTGAACATCGGCTCGCCGGCAGTGGGCTTCGGCTTCCTGGTGCTGGACGAGCGTTTGCAGCCCGTCCCGGTGGGCGTGCCGGGGGAGTTGTACATCATCGGCCCAGGTATGGCACGTGGGTACCATAATCGGGCGTCGCTCACGTCGGAACGATTTGTCGCTTGCTCGTACGGGTCGCCGGGGCGCCGGATGTACCGCACCGGAGATGTCGTGCGTTGGCGTGAATCCGGCGGTGACAGTGCCAAAATCGTTGGGTCCGGCGATGGAGTGCATCACACACTCGAATACATCGGGCGCAGCGACTTCCAGGTCAAGGTCCGTGGTTTTCGGATCGAACTCGGGGAAATCGATGCAGTTCTCTCACGCCATCCGTCGGTGGACTTCGCCGCGACTGTCGGCCACACGGGACCGTCGGGTGAAACGGTCCTGGTGTCGTACGTGCGTGCGTCAGCTGCTGACGCCACCGGCACCGACGAGATACGGGCGTACGCAGCCGACCGACTACCCTCGCACATGGTTCCGTCGGCAGTGGTGCTTCTCGAGCGGATTCCGATGACGCCGGTGGGCAAGCTCGACCGAAAGGCCTTACCGGAACCCGAATTCGGTTCGGCTGCAGCCGAGTTCCGCGAGCCGGTTACCGACACCGAGCGTGCCGTGGTCGACTCGTTCGTCGAGGTTCTGGGTGTCGATCGGGTGAGCACTACCGACAGCTTCTTCGACTTGGGCGGGTCCTCCCTGGTGGCCACCCGAATCGTCAGCGCACTGCACTCTCGTTTCCGACGGAGAATCCCGCTTCAGTGGATGTTCCTCGACCCGACACCCGCTGGAATCGCTCGACGCCTCGACATGCCGACAGCCGACGCCGGTATGGAAGAGCTTCTCGCCGTGGTTGTTCCACTGCGGACGAAAGGGACTGGGCGACCGCTGTTCTGTGTGCACCCCGGTATCGGCCTGTCCTGGGGGTATGCCGGCTTGGTGCGGTATCTGCCCGAGGACAGACCCGTGTACGGACTTCAGCTCCCCGCTCTCAGCGACGACGGTGACTATCAGTCGATCGAACAGTTAGCCCATCGCTACGTCGAAGAGGTGGAGGCCGTTTCGCCGGACGGGCCGTACGACTTACTCGGGTGGTCCCTCGGCGGAGTCATCGCGCACGCCATGGCCGTCGAACTGCAATCGTCCGGCCGCGACGTCGCCACACTGGCGATGATGGACAGCTACCCCGACAACGGCGATGCCCCTGCGTCAGCCGCACTCGACGTCCGAGACCTACTGCGAGGACTCGGCCTCGGGATCGAGACCGACCGAGATCTGACCTTCGACGAGGCGGCGGCCGTGTTGGCCCGGAGGCTCGGGCCCGATACGGGAGTCGACGGTCGGGACCTCGAACGGATTGCCCGAGGGTACGAGACTTCACAGAGAATCACGCACCAGTTCGTTCCCCAGGTCTACGAAGGAGATCTGCTGATCTTCCTGGCATCCGGAGAAGACGACACGATTCCGCGCGACAGGTCGCCGCAGGAATGGAGCCCACTCGTGACGGGCCGGATCGTGGAGGTGCCCGTGCGCTGCGAACACAACGAGATGATCGAACCTCCGGCCATGGCGGTCATCGGACCGGAGCTCGCCCGGGTGCTCTCGATGTTTTCCGGCTACTCCGAACGGGCATGACAACTTCAAGCCACCAAGCCGCACGCCCGCGAAGCGAGCGCCACCGAGCTGTTGCCGGGCACCGCAATCGAGCACGAGGAGCGGCAATGAGAAGAATCGGACGTACTCGGGCAATGCTTGTCGTCGCACTCGTCGCATGGACGGGATTGTTCGGTGAAGCGGCGCTTGCCTCGGCTGATCAGGCGCGAACATCCCCTCCAGACGGTTCAGCTCTCGATCACGTCGAGGAGATCAACGCCCGTCAGCTGACTATGTACGTCTACTCGGCTGCGATGGACAAGGTGATTCCGCTCGAGGTGATTCGGCCGGCAGACACGAGTGCGCCCCGGCCGACCCTCTATCTACTCAATGGCGCCGGCGGAGGCGAGGACACGGCGACGTGGCAGACACGGACAGACGTCGTCGACTTCTTCGGCGACAAGAACGTCAACGTCGTCAACCCGATCGGCGGTGCCTACAGCTACTACACCGACTGGGAGAAGCCCGATCCTGTTCTCGGACTGAACAAGTGGACCACATTTCTCACCCAGGAGTTGCCACCGATCGTCGATGCCACGCTCGGGACTACGGGTACGAATGCCGTTGCCGGATTGTCGATGGCAGGTACCTCGGTTCTGAGCCTGGCCGAGGCGGCGCCATCCGTTTACCGTGCCGTCGGTGCTTTCAGCGGGTGTGCCGAGACGAGTACTCAACCCGGTCAGGACTACGTGAGATTCGTGGTCGGATTCCGCGGCGGCAACGTGGACAACATGTGGGGTCCTCCCGGCGGTCCGGGCTGGGTAGCCAACGATCCTGTGGTCAACGCCGAGAGATTGCGGGGGGTCGACCTCTACATCAGCAATGGATCGGGCCTGCCCGGCCCACACGAGAATCTGGGCGGACCGATGGTCAACGGCGACCTCGGCGTTCTGGCGAACCAGGTGATCGTGGGTGGAGTCATCGAGGCCGGGACGAACCAGTGCACCCAGCGTTTGGCCGAGCGGCTCGACTCCTTGGGCATCCCGGCCACCTATGATTTCCGGGCAACTGGCACTCACTCTTGGGGTTACTGGCAGGACGATCTTCACAACTCGTGGTCGATGATTGCCGCGTCGATCGGTGCGCGTTAGCCGGCGAACCCTGGGGTCGGTGGCTGAGTTGTTTCTCACTCCGGGACACTCTTGCCGAACCTAGCCGACCGAACTGCAGGTCAGCGGCGTTATAGTCGCCTCATGAGTTCAGAAACACTCGCTCCCCTCGACACCGACGTACTTGCGCGCAGGTTTGCGTGCCTGGGTGATCCGACGCGGCTGCGAGTGCTCCGACTTGCTGCCGGCGGTCCGATCGACGTCGACACGATTGCACACGCCGCATCACTCGAGCCGTCGGCGTTGAGTGCCCACCTCGAGGCCTTGATCGAGGTCGGTATTGTCGAGGCTTCGGTGCGTGAAGGCACTTCGGTTGTCAGTGTTGCCGGAACGGCATACTCCGATCTGATGGCAGCGGCCGCCGTCGTGGCTGCTCGTGGTCCGGTCGAAGACACACTGGGAGTTCTTCCCGATGACGTGGTGGTGCGCCGCATGGAATCCGGCGACTGGGATGCCGTCCGCTCGATCTACCGCGAAGGAATCGACACCGGAACCGCGACGTTCACCACCTCGGTGCCATCCGCCGAGAAGCTCGACGCGCAATGGTTACCCGATCATCGATGGGTGGCCGAGATCGACGGCCGCGTCGAAGGCTGGGCGAGCCTCAGCCCGGTGTCCTCGCGAGACTGCTACCGCGGGGTCGCCGAGAACTCCATCTACATCGGTAGCGGCGCTCGCGGGCGCGGCGTGGGCAAGCTGCTGCTTCGCCGACAGGTGCAAGCCGCCGACGCCAGTGAGATCTGGACAGTGCAGTCGTCGATTTTCCCGGAGAACCGGGCAAGCGTCGCCTTGCATCAGGCCGTCGGATTCCGAGTCGTCGGCACTCGGTCGCGTATCGCTCAACTGGGTGGGCGGTGGCGTGACACGTTGTTCCTCGAACGTCGCAGCGAGGACGCTGACATCTGAGAAGAGACGCTCAGCCCTTGGCAGCGCTGATTCCCGCGCGTCGCCCGTAGAAGCTGCCGTCTCCGAGGGACGTTCCGGAGGCATACCCTCCAGCGCAGACACCGGCGGTGCATCGTCCAGCGGCAAACAGACCCGGGATCGGTTCGCCGGAGACGTGCATGACCTCCGAGTTGATCGACGTGCGCAGACCGCCGAGCGTGAAACCGGCGGTGAAATTGCGAAGATCGAGCGCGGCGACGGGTGAGCCGATCGGCTTGACCCACTCCTTCTTCTTTCCCAGTACCGGGTCCTCACCACGCGCGGCGTGGCGGTTGTAGACCTCTACGGTCGACTGGAGGGTGCCTTCCGGCAGACCCATGTCGGATTCGAGTTCCTCGACGGTCTCGGCCACCCACTTGGGCTGGAATCTGAAGAACGGTGTGGAACTGTCGGCGGCGCAGCCCTCTTCGTAGGAAGCTTCGTCGATGATCAGGTAGGCCTGATTCTCGTTGCGCAGCAGCGTCTCCTGGCCGATTCGTCCCGGGTACGTGTCCTCGTTGACGTAGCGCTGGCCGCGTCCGTTGACGAGAATGCCGCGGATCATCAACTGGGGGTCGCCGAAGAATGCGACCTCGGTGGCGTCCATGTGCGCGAGGTCGGCCCCGAGAGCCTGCGCCATCTGGATGGACTTTCCGTCGTGCTCTTCGATAGCCGCACCGGGGCGCCCGATCAGCCGTGGGGCGTACGACTGGATCATCGCTTCGTTGTAGGCGAAGCTTCCCGTCGCCAGTACGACACCCGTGCGTGCTCGAACTGCCACTTCCTTGCCGTACTGCTTGGCGATGATGCCGACCACTCGATCTCCGTCGACGACCAGGCGCTGGACTCGCATGTCGTATTCTGCTCGTACGCCGAGGCTTTCGGCCGTCTCGATCAGTGGCTTCATCAACATGAAACCACCGCCCTTCTCCCCGGTGCGCTTGCCGCTCATCTGTGGAACGTGCCCGCGAGGGGCCGGTGTCGCGATCGTGTTGAACGGTGCCGAGTTCTCGCCGCCGGAATACATGAGTCCGTCGTCGAAGGGTGTTTCCCAGCCGGGTTGGCCGTAGAAACTCTCCTTGAACGGCACACCGTTGTCGACGAGCCAGTTGTAGTGCTCGACGCTGCCTTCGCAGTAGTCGGTGATCTTCTCCTCGTCGGCGCCGGGACCGAGTGCGGCCATCATGAACGATTTCATGTTGGCGGGGGAGTCCTCGAACCCGAGTGCCTGCTGCAACGGGGTCCCGCCGCCCAGATAGATGAATCCGCCTGCCAGCGCCGCAGCGCCGCCCCAGCCGCTCGTGCGCTCGAGCACCAACACGTCGGCGCCCGCTCGCGCGGCCTCGATCGAAGCACTCACTCCGGCAATGCCGTAGCCGGCGACGACGACGTCAGCCTCGAAGTGCCACTGCTCGATGTTTGCGGAGGACTGCGGACGGATTGAGCTGGCCTCGGCCATGGATTCGGATCCTTCGCTCTTCTGGTTGATTGGTGGGGGAATCGGTGGGTGTGATCGATGCCCTGATGGCAGTATCTCGACCGAAAGTCAGTCGGTGTCCGTTTTCGCGGAATCGGCCGCGGCCTTCTCCTTGGCGCGCGCGGCTTTACGTCTGTCGGCCTTCACGGCGATCAGCGCATTGTTGAGCCCGGTGGCCAGCGGCCAGCCGACGTAGTGGCACAGGAAGATTGCGGCCTCTTCGAACTGCTGCTCGGTCAACTCCTCGTTGTGGAGAGCAGCGTTGATCTGGATCTTCGCCACATCGTTCTGCCCCTGGGCGGTGATGGCACCGATCAGGAGTAGTCGTCGATCACGTACCGACAGTCCCGGTCGCGTCCAGATGTCGGCAAAGAGGTGGTCGGCGGTGACCGCGAAGAAGTCGCCGGGAACGTCGGCGGGAAGCTCCCAGCCGTACACCTCGTTCATCTTCGCGACGCCACGAGCACGGGCCTCGGAGATGCGGCTTTCGTCGGTTCCACCGGCATCGGTCATGTGAGTGATGTCGGTCATGCGTGCTCCCGAGTAGTAGATGCCGTTGAAGGTTCGGCCGGCCTGACTTCGCTGTCATTCCCGACGCCCAGACCGGCACCGAGTCCGGCGAGCGCAAGGTGCGCGAGCGGCAGGTCGAGATTCAGCCGATCACCGAGGTCGATGGCCAAGGCCAAGTCCTTCTCCCCGAGATTGCGAACATGCCGCAGTATCGAGAACCACGGGTCGTCCTCCGAGACCGGTGCGGTGGTGTCGCGGAGCATGATCGCGCCCGCGCCACCGGTGATCGCATCGGTGTGCCTGACGACCTTTCCGAGCGTGCGGAGATCGAGTCCTGCTGCTTCGGCGAGTCGCGCGGCCTCGGTCGTGGCGGTGAACGAGACGAAGTGAAGAAGGTTGCGTGCGAGCTTCATTCGCGTTCCCGCGCCGACGTCACCGGCGTGAACCACCAGCTCGGCCCAGGATCCGAAGGGCTCGCGGACGGCTTCGAACGCCTCGTCGGAGCCGCCGATCATCACTGCCAGCCTGCCCTGCGCTGCGCCGCCGGCACCGCCACTGATCGGCGCGTCGACCAGCAGAACACCACGCTGTTGACAGATGTCAGCGAGTTCCACCGCCGTGGTGTCCGAGATAGTGGAGTGAATCGCGACGACAGTGCCTGGCTGTGCGGTCGACAGAATCCCGTGCGGCCCGCACACAACCTCGCGTACCTGCGCGTCGTCGAGCACCGTGACGGAGATGATGCTCGCCTGCGCTGCAACGTCGGCGGGCGTCGATGCTGCGCTCGCGCCCGCAGCGGTGAACGGTTCGAGCGCTTCTGCGCGGGCATCACACACCACCAGTCCGCCCGGCCAGTCCAGGAGGCGCTGCGCCATCGGCGCGCCCATGTTGCCTAGGCCGATGTATCCCAGTCTGGTTTTCGAAGCGCTGGCTTTCGGCGCCGATTGCGTCATGACCGGTACACCTGGCCTCCGTCGACGTTGAAGATCTGCCCGGTCACCCAGCCTGCGTCGTCGGAGAGGAGGAACAGGCACATGCCGACGAGATCGTCCGGTGTTCCCATGCGCTGCAACGGGATTCGTTTCACCATGTCCTTGACGATGTTGCCGGGGGTGACGGTTCGAGTCGCCTCCGTGTCGATAGGGCCGGGAGCGATGGCGTTGATCCGGATGTTCGACCAGCCGAGTTCGGTCGCGAGTTGTTGTGTCAGGCTGTTGACGCCGGCCTTCGCGAGTCCGTAGTAATTCGAGTACAGCCAGGCTGCTGTGGAGGACTGGTTGACGATCGAACCGCCCTTCGCTCGCATGTGAGGTACTACCGCCCGGCACACGTGCAATGCGCCGTCCATGTTGACGCTCATGAACTTTCGGTAGTAGTCCCAGTCCACCGTCAACAGGGAATCGATCTTCATTCCGCCGTAGATGGCAGCGTTGTTCACCAGGTGCTCGATGCTGCCGAACTGCTCGATCGTGAAGTCGGCGAGTGCCGCAGTCGACTCCCCGTCGGCGACGTCGACGTCCTTGAACACGGCATTTCCGCCGTCCGCGTTGATCTGCTTGGCGACTGCTTCACCGAGTTCGCGATTGAGGTCCGCCACGACCACGTTGGCCCCCTCCGCGGCCAGAGCGCGGGCATACGCCTCTCCGATACCCTGCGCTGCTCCGGTGACTATCGCGGTGCGACCGTCGAAACGTCCCATGTCGACCTACTTTCGTGGTGATCATTCTGTGGTGAGGGTGTGGGGTGAGGGTGTGGAATGTCAGGAAGGTGAAGCGACGAGCTTGGTTTCGAGGTATTCCTCGAAACCCGCGAGGCCCATTTCGCGGCCGATCCCGGATTGTTTGTAGCCGCCGAACGGTGCGTCGGCCGAATACCAGACGCCGCCGTTGACGCTCAGCGTTCCGGTTCTGACACCGGCAACGACGTGCGCGACGCGATCGGGATCGGTGCCCCACACCGACCCGGACAGGCCGTAGGGGGAATCGTTGGAAATCCGGATAGCGTCGTCGTCGTTGTCGTACGGAAGGATCACGAGGACGGGCCCGAAAATCTCCTCCTGCGCTACGCGAGACGAGTTGTCCAGCCCGGCAATGAGAGTGGGTTCGACGAAGAAACCCCTCTCGCGATCGTCGGGACGGCCCCCACCCGTCACGATCGTGCCGCCCTCTTCGACCGCGAGGGCGAGGTAGCTCTCCACCCTGGCGCGCTGGCGCGCCGAGATGACCGGGCCACACACCGTTCCGCGCGCGCTGGGGTCGCCGGCTCGGATACCCGCCATCGCGGCAGATGCCGCGGCCAGAGCATCGTCGTACCGAGAGCGCGGCACCAGAAGTCTGGTACTTAGCGCGCATCCCTGACCGGCATGAACGCAGACGGAGAACGCGGCAACCGAGCATGCACCCTTGATGTCCGCATCGTCGAGGACGATGAATGCGGACTTACCCCCGAGTTCGAGGAAGACCTTCTTGAGGGTTTGCGCGGCCGTGGCCATCACTGTGCGTCCGGTGGCGGTGGAACCGGTGAAGGACACGAGATCGACGCGCGGATCGCTGCACAGCTGCGCGCCTAGGGAGTGATCCGTCGACGTCACGACGTTGACTACGCCGGCCGGGATCTCGGTTTCTTCTGCAATCACCTTGGCGACCAGCGCGGCGCACCAGGGCGTGTCCGGCGCGGGTTTGAGAACGATGGTGTTGCCGGCTGCGAGGGCGGGACCGAGCTTGGCGAAATTGATCTGGTGCGGAAAGTTCCACGGTGTGATTGCGCCGACGACGCCGACGGCTTCCTTGAGCAGTCGGCGATGGGTCGGAATCCCCATGGGTGACGCGTGCCCGAGATCTTGTTCCCACGAATAGGTTTCGATCAGATCGGCCCAGTAGCGAAGATCTTCGATCGGGCCTTCGAGTTGCGGACCGCTCGTCAGCATGACCGGTGCGCCGACCTCGGCGACGGTGATCTCACGCAACTCCTCGATGTGGGACTGGAGTGCATCGCACAGTTGGCGCAGGCAGCGAGCGCGAAACCCGTGATCGCGTGCCCATTCGGTGTCGTCGAACGCACGGCGCGCAGCGGCGATGGCCGCGTCCATGTCCGCGGCGGTGCCTTCGGCCGCACGGCCGATCAGTTCCTCGGTCGCCGGGTTGAAAACTTCGAAGGTCCCGCCGGATCCGGGAACCAGTTTTCCGTCGACGAGAAGTGCAGAACTGTCTGCGGGTCGAAGCGTCATAGCGCAAACCTTCTCTTTCTGGACATGTGTCTGGACTCTAGTTCACACTTGTGGTTGAGGCAATGGTTTTTGGGGCATAAGAGATTTCGAGAGCCCAGCAGTCTCGAGAGGGTCTCGGATCTGCTTCGACGAAAAGCGCCTCGTGTCCGGTGCGGCGCCGCTACGGTTCACCGCACATTCACAACCACGTCTTCACATCCACAGGAGAGAGGTCGAAATGAACAGAGTTGACGGAAAAGTGGTGTTGGTGACCGGCGCTGCTCGAGGTCAGGGGCGCAGTCATGCCGTCCGTCTCGCGCAGGAGGGCGCGCACATCATCGCCTTCGATCTGTGCGCAGACATCGCCAGCAACGAATACCCGCTCGCCAGTCCTGCCGATCTGGAGGAAACGGCTCGCCTGGTGAAAGAGGCCGGGCAGCAGGTGGTGACGGCGCGTGTCGACGTCCGTGATCGCGCCGGACTCGAAACAGCACTTGCCGAGGCGGTAGGGCAGTTGGGCGGATTGCATGTCGTCGTGGCGAACGCCGGTATCTGTCCGCTCGGCAAACACGTGTCGACCGCCGGTTTCGTCGACGCCTTCGATGTGAACTTTCTCGGTGTCGTCAATACAGTGCACGCGTCGATGGAATACCTCGGCGAAGGGGGTTCGATCATCGCGATCGGATCTGTTGCCGGTCTGGTGCCGCAGACCGGATTCAACGGGCAACAGGCGCTCCAGGGTCCGGGTGGCGACGGATACGGCTTGGCCAAGAAGCTGATTCAGGCCTATACCAGTTCGTTGGCGCTGACCCTCGGGCCGAGTTCCATTCGCGTCAACGCGATTCATCCGACCAATGTGAACACCGACATGTTGCAGAGCATGCCGATGTACCGGACGTTCCGTCCCGACCTCGAGAATCCGACGGCCGAGGATGCGGCTGTGACGTTCCCGTTCATGCAGGCGATGCCGACCCCGTGGGTCGAACCCGCGGACATCTCGCATGCAGTCGTGTACCTGTCCTCGGACGAGTCGCGATTCGTCACCGGTCAGCAACTGCGCGTGGACGCTGGTGCCGGGATGAAGATCGGTCTGTAGTAGAACTTTTCGTGTCGCTGCTGCCTGTTCGTGGTGAATTTTCCAAGTTTCCCCATTTCGTTGCCCTGGACAGGACGCTGTAGTAACGTCCAGACACGTGTCCAGCAAACGGGGCGATTCAAGTGGCGGGGGATCGATTGTCTACGAATCCACTCGCAGGCGCCTCACGGGCAAACAGGCGGAAACTGTGGCCAGGCTTGCCGAAGCAACAGTGAAAGTTCTACGCAAACAAGAGTTTTCCGGACTGACTGTCCGTTCGGTTGCGGCCGAAGCGGGCGTAGGAACTGCGACCGCCTACACGTATTTCGCGTCCAAGGAGCATCTCGTCGCAGAGGTTTTCTGGCGAAGACTTCAGAACTCGTCGGCGCCTGATGGCTCAGGGTTGGATCGCACCGCGCACGTGCTGTCTGTACTTCGAAATATCGCGCTGCTTCTCGCGGACGAACCGGAGGTATCGGCCGCCGTGACCAATGCACTGCTCGGATCCGATCCTGAAGTGGAACATCTTCGCGGCCGGATCGGACTCGAGATCCATCAACGACTCGCCTCGGCGTTGGATCCGAATGGCGAACCCGAAGTGTTGGAAGCGCTCGAAATGCTTTATGCCGGGGCGCTTCTGCGCGCAGGAATCGGCTACGGAACCTACGCGCAAATCGCTGGACGCCTCGAGGCCTCAGCTCTACTGATCCTGGAGAAATCATGACAGAAGCTTTGATCGATCCGGTGGTCTTCAATCCGTACGACTACCACTTTCACGACGATCCGTATCCGACGTACAAGCGTCTGCGCGAAGAATCACCCCTGTATCACAATCCGGGCGTGGGCTTTTGGGCATTGTCGCGATATGCGGACGTGGTCGACGGATTCAAGGACAACAAGCGTCTGTCGAGCGCAAACGGAGTATCACTCGACCCCGCTGCATACGGTCCACACGCGCATTATGTGATGTCGTTTCTCGCTATGGATGATCCCCGCCATATGCGGTTGCGCCAGTTGGTTTCTCGCGGATTCACACCGCGGCGTGTTGCGGAGCTCGACGGCCGGATACTCGAACTGACGAAGCAACATCTGATACCCGCGCTGGGCGCGGGGGAGTTCGACTGGATTACGGAGGTGGCGGGAAAGCTGCCGATGGACGTCATCTCCGAACTCATGGGTGTCCCCGAACCCGACCGAGCCGAACTGCGGCGCAAGGCGGATCTGGTGGTGCATCGAGAGGCGGGTGTTCTCGACGTGCCGCAACCTGCGGTGGAGGCTTCGATCAGTTTGATGGGCTACTACAAGGAGATGATCGCGCAGCGTCGCCGATCGCGGACGGACGATCTGACCTCGGCCTTGCTCGACGCCGAGATCGACGGAGACAAGCTTTCGGACCAGGAGATCCTCGGATTCATGTTTCTGATGGTCGTGGCCGGAAACGAGACCACGACCAAGCTTCTCGGAAACGCTCTGTACTGGGGTTCGCACCACCGGGAGCAGATCGCACCGGTCCTCGACGATCCCGAACGAGCCTCGGAATGGGTGGAAGAGACTCTTCGCTACGACACGTCGAGTCAGATCGTGGCTCGGACTTCGGTTGTCGACCTCGAATACCACGGGCGCACCATTCCGGCGGGGGAGAAGGTCCTGCTCCTGATCGGATCGGCCAACCGAGACGCCGACGTCTTCGACGATGCCGACAGCTTCCAGATCGGCCGGAGTTCGTCGGGCAAACTCGCGAGTTTCGGTGGTGGCGTGCACTTCTGCCTCGGTGCCCACCTTGCCAAGCTCGAAGCCAAGATCGCCCTGGCGGAGTTCGGGCGTCGGGTCAGCGACTACGAAGTCGTCGAGTCCGGAATCGAGCGTGTTCATTCGACAAATGTCCGGGGCTTTGCGGCCCTGCCGGTGAAAGTGCAGGTGCGCTGATGCCTCGTTTCGAACCCAATCCCGTTCGCCGGCCGGCACTGATCAGTGGTGCGTCGTCGGGAATCGGCACAGCCACCGCGTATGCCCTGGCCGAACTCGGGCATCCGGTTGCACTCGGTGCGCGTCGAGTCGCCGAATGCGAAGCCATCGCCGAGAAGATCCGCAGCAACGGTGGTGAAGCGTTCGCCCACTTCCTCGACGTCACGGACGGTGATTCGGTCGACGGGTTCGTCTCGGCCGCAGAGGCAGTCCACGGCCCCGCGGAAATCGTCGTCTCCGGTGCCGGAGACCTCGAATTCGGGGCTGCGGACGAGATGAATCCTGAGGCGTTTCTACGGCAGATCCAAGTTCACCTCGTCGGTGCGCAGCGATTGGCGCATCGCGTACTCCCCGGTATGAGGCAACGACAGCGCGGTGACTTCGTACTGATCGGCTCGGATTGTGCCGAGCGCCAGCGTCCACTCATGGGTGCGTACGACGCAGCGAAGGCCGGGCTCGAGGCAATGGGGCGTCAGATGCGAATGGAGCTCGAGGGAACAGGCATTCGCGCGTCGATCGTGCGACCCGGGCCGACACTGACCGGCATGGGGATGGACACGACGCCGGAGATCATCGGACCGGTCGGGGAATCGTGGAGCAAGTGGGGGTTCGCCCGCCATGGTTACTTTCTGCGCGCCTCGGACATCGCCAATGCCATCGTCGCCGTTGTGTCGGCGCCGCGAGGAGCACACATCGTGCTCGTCGAAGTTCAGCCCGAGGCGCCACTGGACAAACTTCCCACTGCGAACTCACAGGAGACGACATGACGCACGGAGTGCAAGAGACGTCGCGAACACTGCCCGAGCCGCCGCGGGTGTCCGGCGGGGACCTCCCGCACGGGCATCTCGAGGAACTGCGAACCGACCCGATAGCGCTCATGCGCCGGGTGCGTGAGGAATGTGGTGACGTCGGCGCCTTTCAACTTGCCGACCGCACAGTGATCTTGCTGTCCGGAGCCGAGGCAAACGAGTTCTTCTTCCGCTCCACCGACGAGGATCTCGACCAACAAGCGGCTTACCCCTTCATGAAGCCGATATTCGGTGAAGGCGTCGTCTTCGACGCCAGCCCGGAGCGGCGTAAAGAGATGCTGCACAACTCGGCTCTGCGCGGCGAACAGATGCGCGGGCACGCCGCCACGATCGGCCGCGAAGTCGAGGCGATGGTCGCGCAGTGGGGAGACGAAGGCGAGATCGATCTGCTCGACTTCTTCGCCGAGCTGACCATCTACACCTCGTCGGCGTGCCTGATCGGCAAGAAGTTCCGCGACGAACTGGACGATAGCTTCGCCAAGCTGTATCACGAGCTCGAACAGGGAACGGATGCATTGGCTTTCGTGGATCCGTACGCGCCGATCGAGAGTTTCCGCCGCCGCGACGAGGCCCGGTTGGCGTTGGTCGCTCTGGTACAGGACATCATGAACGGGCGCATCGCGAATCCTCCGCAGGGCAAGGATGACCGCGACATGTTGGACGTGTTGGTCTCGGTCAAGGACGAGAACGGCGACCTCCGGTTCAGTGCCGACGAGATCACCGGAATCTTCATCTCGATGATGTTCGCCGGCCACCACACGACTTCCGGCACGGCAGCGTGGTCGCTGATCGAGATGTTGCGGCATCCCGACACCATGACGGACGTCGTCGACGAACTCGACAATCTGTACTCCGACGGCGCCGATATCAGTTTTCATGCCCTGCGCCAGATTCCGGTTCTTGAGGCTGTGGTCAAGGAAACCCTTCGACTGCATCCGCCGTTGATCATCCTTTTGCGGGTGGCACGTGGAGATTTCGAAGTGGGCGGCTTCGAGATCCGAGAGGGCCATCTTGTCGCCGCGACACCCGCGATCTCCAATCGAATCGCCGAGGACTTTCCCCGGCCGGACACCTTCGATCCCGGGAGGTACATCGACCCGAATCAAGAGGACATCGTCAACCGCTGGACGTGGATTCCGTTCGGAGCCGGCCGGCATCGCTGCGTCGGCGCTGCGTTCGCCCAGATGCAGCTCAAAGCGATCTTCTCGATCCTGCTGCGGGACTTCGAGTTCGAGATGGCGCAGCCGTCGGAATCCTACCGAAACGACCACAGCAAGATGGTCGTCCAGTTGCAGCAGCCGTGCGCGGTGAGGTACCGGCGCCGAACACGTCCCGGGCGTGAGGGGTGATCATGCACGTCGAAGTCGACCTCGACCTGTGCCAAGGCCATGCGGCATGCGAGCTGGAGGCACCGGAGATCTTTGTCGTCCCGAAGCGGGGGAAGGTCAGTCTTCTGGACTCGGACCCACCCGAGTCGCTCCGCGGTGAAGCCGAGATGGCGGTCAGGTACTGCCCGACCGGCGCCCTGAGAATTGTCGATTGATTGCAGCGAATTCATGTGCTCGAGGGAGGAAGTTCAGATGACGGGTTTCGACCGCGCAGAGCTCGACGAGATGGTCCAACGCTGGATCGAGGCAAACAAAAAGGCCGAAGCCGCCGGCGATTGGAAACCGTTGGCGGACATGTATACCGAGGACGCCACGTACGGGTGGAACTACGGCCCCAAGCAGGATTTCATGGCGGTGGGGCGCGAGGAGATTCGCGAAGTCGCGCTCGGTCTCGAGATGAAGGGCCTCGAAGGCTGGGAGTATCCGTATCAAGACTTTGTGATCGACGACCGTAGCGGAAACGTGATCGGCTTGTGGAAGCAGATTTCCGATGCCAAGCGTGAGGACGGTAGCAACTACTCCGTCTACGGTATCGGTGGTAGTTGGTTCCGCTACGGCGGGGATTTCCAATGGTCGTGGCAGCGTGACTTCTTCGACTTCGGGAACGTGTCGGCACTGTTCATGGAGATGATCGGCAACAACGCTCTCTCGAAGGGGATGCAGGGCCGGATCCAGCGATCGATCTCGGGCGACCCGCTACCGGGCTGGTATCCGGTGGGCACCGCGCCGGTTTCGCTGTGGTGAGTCCGATGTCGGTGCGCGATTCCTTCGAGGCACTCTCGCAGCGCGACCTTGCCGTGCTGGTGCCCGAGTTGCTCCTGTGCGGGCAGCTGATCGATCGCTCGGGCATGGCGCATCTGATCGTCGAATTCGGACGCGAGGGTATGGCACAGGTGGCCGTCGAGGAGTGGGAGTCGGCCAGCCCCTGGTACACCCGCCGCATGCAGAAGGCTCTCGGATACGAGGGCGACGACGTCGTGACGATCTTCAAAGGATTACAACTCGACATCGGCGCTCCTCCACAGTTCATGGACTTCCGATACCGGGTCGACGATCCGCTGCACGGTGAATTCTGGCTCGACCATTGCGGAGCACTCATGGACGTCGAGCCGTTGGGCGATGAGTTCGTGACCTCGATGTGTCACGACATCGAGGATCCGACTTTCGATGCAACGGCTATCGCGACCAACCCGCGCGCCCAGATCCGGCCGATTCACCGACCACCGCGCAGGCCCGCCGACCGACATCCGCACTGCGCCTGGACCGTGTCCATCGACCCGTCGCACACGCCTCCCGTGATGACCGCGCACACCGAGCAGATCGGAAGCACCGCCGCGGTGACGGTCGAGCTGAGCCCGATCGATCACGGTGGGGACGGTAGGGCGGACTACTCGGGTCCGTTGTTGTCCGACCTGAGGTTTTCCGACTTCTCGCGATCAGCCTTGGTTCGTATCGCAGAGGAGATCTGCGTGCAGCATCATCTGTTGGCGTTGGGCTTTCTGGCAGCGGTTCGCCGCCGTGCCGACGAAGACAAGGCTCGCGAGATCACGCGAAAGCAATTGACCGGAATCGCGGGAGTTGCGGCACAGCGTATTCGAGATGCGCTCGGGCTTCCTTCGACGCTGGAATCGTTGGCATTGGTCCTGTCCGTGCATCCCTTGCTGAATCCGAAGCAGTATGTGGAGAGCGAGATTCGACAGGACGGCGGTGCTCTGGAGCTGCGGATCTCGCGAGAAGCTCTTGTCGACCGCGACGGCGGTTGGCCGACCTTGCTCGGCAGCGAGCACCTCGATCCTCTCCAAGCTTTGGTCCGCGGCGTGAATCCGCACTTCACCGTGAGAGTGGTGGCCGAAGATGCCGCGGGGCTTCTTCTGGCCGTCGACATCACCGAAGCTCCCGCTCCGGAATGCGTCGAAGTCGCCATCACGAAGGTCAGTACCGGCGCGGCATTCGTATTCGAAGATCGCGGAATCCCCTTGCCTCTCTTCGTCGTCTGACCGGCCGAACCCGAAGGACTCAACCTATGGCGTACACGTTTGCAGACCTGTTCGAGCATTCCGTCGATGTGATGCCCGATCGCCTCGCGCTGATCGTTTCCGGCGAGGAGGTGACATACCGTGAGCTCGACGAGCGGGCCAACCGATTGGCGCATTACTTCCAGTCCGTCGGGTTGGGTGTCGGTTCGCACATCGGTATTCAGCTGCACAACTCGATCGAGGCGATGGTTGCTGTCCTCGCGGCCTTCAAGATCCGCGGCGTTCCCATCACGGTGAACTACCGCTACACGAGCGACGAATTGGTTTATCTGTACGAGAACGCGGATCTCACGGCGTTGGTTTTCCATCGTGGTTTCGCTGAGCGGGTCGCCGAGGCCTTGGTGGCCGCGCCGCGGGTCAAGTACGTGATCGAGGCGGCGGACGAACTCGCTCTCGGGAACGAACCGTCGATTCCAGGGGCAGTGGCGTACGAGGATGCGCTCGGCAACCAATCCTCGCTTCGCACAGGTGAACATGCATTTCCCGAGCGTTCCGGCGATGACGTCTACGTTCTCTACACCGGCGGAACAACCGGACGACCGAAAGGCGTCGTCTGGCGGCAGGAAGACATCTGGCGCGTATTGGCCGGCGGTTACGACTTCTATTCGGGTGAGCCGATCGCCGACGAGTACCAGCAGTCGCGCGGTGGCGCCGCGGCAGCCGAACCGATGCGGTGGTGCATGCTTCCACCGCTGATCCACACCTCGGCACTGATGCCGACGTTCAACGCTCTGTTCTCCGGAAACACCGTCATCTTCGAACCGAAGTTCGATGCGGCACAGGTCTGGAAAGTCGTCGCCGAGTATCGGCCGCAGGTCATGGTCATCACCGGCGACGCCATGGGCCGTCCACTGGTCGAAGCCCATCACGAATTGCAACCGGATGGGTCGAGCCTGGCTGTGCTCGCCTCTGGCGCTGCGCTCTTCTCCGGATCGGTCAAAGATGCGTTCTTCGACGTCTTTCCGAATCTGATGATCTCCGATTCGGTTGGATCGTCCGAAACAGGCTTCGGCGGAATCGGATTCGCAACCAAAGGGCTCGAGCAGCGTGGCGGACCCAAAGTGGGTGCCAACAGATTCACGGTCGTCGTCGACGACGACAACCGTGTGTTGGAGCCGGGCTCGGGCGCCGAAGGATGGCTGGCGAAACTCGGAAACGTTCCACTCGGCTACTACAAGGATCCGGTGAAGTCGGCCGAGATATTCCGCGAGGTGAACGGCGCACGGGCAGTGGTGACCGGAGACCGGGCGCGGATCGAGGACGACGGCTCGGTCACCCTCCTCGGACGGGGAAACATGGTGGTCAACACCGGCGGCGAGAAGGTCTTCGTGGAAGAAGTCGAAGCCGTGGTGAAGGCCCATCCCGACATCTACGACGCGACAGTGATCGGTGTTCCGGACGAGCGGTGGGGCAATCGGGTGGCGGCAGTGCTTCGCATCCGCGACGGTGTGGAACCGGATTTCGAATCCATCGAGAAGCACGCCCGCAGTCACCTCGCCGGCTACAAGATTCCGCGTTCCTTCTGGATCGCCGACGAGGTCGTTCGAGCGCCGAGCGGCAAGCCGGACTACCGCTGGGCCAAGGAGTTCTCACAGAACAGCGACCCGGTCCACCGGATCGACTAGCGCTCACACGCAACACCCGGCACCCGGCACCCATCCGTAAAGGAGCATCTGCAATGCCTGAGATCGACCTTCCCGACGGGTTCGACGTGACCGACCCGCATCTGTACGGCGAGCGCGTCCCGCTTGCCGAGTTCGCCGAACTACGACGATGCGCTCCGGTCTGGTGGAACGCCCAGGAACCGGGTACCGGCGGATTTCACGACGGTGGTTGTTGGGTTGTCTCCCGCCACGCAGACGTCCGCGACGTCTCGTTGCGCAGCGAGGAGTTCTCGAGCAACGTCAACGGCTGCATTCCGCGGCATGAAGACAACATCTCGGCGGAGGAGTTGGAGGCGACAAAACACGTCCTCATCAACAAGGACGCCCCTGAGCACACACAGCTGCGCAAGTTGGTGGCGCGCTTGTTCACTCCGCGGTCGGTGGAAGCGATGCGGGCCGGGTTGGAAGCGCGGGCAGAAGACATAGCGTCGGCTGCCGTGGCGGAAGGTAGCGGTGATTTTGTCAGCCAGGTCGCCAGCGAGTTACCCATGCAGGCGATCTCGGAGCTGATCGGTGTACCGCAGGACGGGCGCCGTCAGCTGTACGAATGGTCGAATCAGATGACGGGATACGACGACGAGTCGCTCGCCGGCGAGTCTCGGATGGCGTCGGCGCAGATCCTGGGCTACGCCTATCAACTGGCTGAGGCGAGACGGGAGGAACCGCTCGACGACATCATCTCACGCTTGGTGCATGCCGACATCGACGGGCAGAAACTCACCCCGGAACAGTTCGGTTTCTTCGTCATCATGTTGGCTGTCGCGGGCAACGAAACGACGCGAAACGCAACGACACTCGGCATGATGGCATTTCTCGAGCATCCGGATCAGTGGGAACTGTACAAGCGTGAGCGTCCGCGCACCGCCGCGGACGAGATCATCCGCTGGGCTTCGCCACTGACGTCGATGCAACGAACAGCAGTGGTGGACACACAGATTGCCGGCACTGCGATTGCGAAGGGGCAGCGCGTCGTACTGCTCTACGGCTCGGCGAACTTCGACGAAACCGTCTTCGGGAACCCCGACGTCTTCGACATCACCCGAGACCCGAACCCGCACCTCGCGTTCGGAGGAACCGGGCCGCACTACTGCGTCGGCGCCAACCTGGCCAGAATGGAGGTCGATCTGATCTTCGGCAAGATCGCCGATCACATGCCCGACATCAGCAAGCTCGGCGATCCGAGCAGGCTCTCGTCCGGTTGGCTCAACGGGATCAAGGAATTCAAGGTCGACTACGGCAACTCCACGTCATGCCCTTCGGGGCATTGACGTGTACAGCGGAAGAGTTGCACTTGCGGGCCCGATGCGCGAACTCGGCCAGTTCTACCGGATGGGCGCCGATGTCGCAGTGGGCTTGTTCCGCACCCGCTTTCAGGTGCAGGAGTTTCTCGAGCAGAGTTGGATGATCGCCCGGGTGTCGATCGTGCCGACAGTGTTGGTAGCCGTGCCGTTCACGGTCCTGGTGAGTTTCACCCTCAACATCCTTCTCCGCGAAATCGGTGCCGCCGACCTCAGCGGCGCCGGGGCCGCGCTCGGTGCCGTGACTCAGGTCGGTCCGGTGGTGACGGTGCTGATCGTGGCAGGTGCGGGCGCGACAGCCATCGCCGCCGATCTGGGATCGAGAACGATTCGTGAAGAGATCGACGCCATGGAGGTGCTCGGGATCGATCCGATCACTCGGCTGGTGATTCCGCGGGTGGTCGCGTCGACCGTGGTGGCTTTGCTGCTCAACGGACTCGTCTGCGTCATCGGCATCGCCGGCGGTTACGCCTTCTCGGTGTTTCTCCAGGGCGTGAACCCTGGAGCCTTCGTCGAGGGAATCACGTTGCTGACCGGCCTGCCCGAGGTGGCGTTGTCGATGGTCAAAGCTGCACTGTTCGGGATGCTGGCGGGATTGGTGGCCTGCTATCGCGGACTGTCGGTACGGGGTGGGCCGAAAGGCGTGGGGGAGGCCGTCAACGAAACGGTGGTGTACGCATTCATGGCGTTGTTCGTCGTCAACACCATCGTCACCGCGGTCGGCATCCGATTGACGGCGGGGTGATCGAGGTGACGCTTTCGGATTCGCTGGCACAAATCGGCAAGTTCGGACGCACGCGGGCTCGGGTGGCTCGAACGTCACGCTCGATCGACGACGTCGGGCGACAAGCTGTCTTCTTCGCGCGCGCCATCGCTCACATCCCGTGGGCAATTCGCAAACACCCGAAAGAAGTGTTGAGGCTGGTAGCCGAGATCAGCATGGGCACCGGAGCTTTGGCAGTGATCGGCGGCACGGTTGCGGTCGTAGGATTTTTGACTCTCGCCTCGGGTGGCACCATTGCGATCCAAGGTTTCAGCTCACTGGGAAATATCGGAGTCGAAGCGCTCACCGGATTCTTCTCCGCCTTCATCAACGTTCGTATCGCTGCGCCGGTCATCGCGGGAATCGGCCTGTCGGCCACGATCGGAGCAGGTTCGACCGCGCAGATCGGTGCCATGCGCATCAGTGAGGAAATCGACGCCCTCGAATCGATGGCGATCAGTTCGGTCCCGTACGTCGTCAGCACCCGCGTCACCGCAGGGATGATCGCGATCTTGCCGCTGTACTCACTGGCGCTCGTAGGATCATTTCTGGCCGGACGATTCACCACGGTCGTGCTGTTCGGTCAGTCCTCGGGTCTTTACGACCACTACTTCACGACGTTCCTCGATCCGGTCGACGTCGCATGGTCCTTCGTTCAAGTGCTCGTGATGGCACTACTGGTGATGCTGATCCACACGTACTACGGATACAACGCGTCCGGGGGACCGTCGGGCGTGGGAACTGCAGTGGGCCGCGGGGTTCGGCTCTCGCTGATCTGCGTCGTGGCGGTGACCCTGCTCGTCTCACTCGCGCTCTACGGCGGTTCCGGCAACTTCAATCTGTCCGGTTAGGGGGACTGCGTGCACAGATACGGCTACAAGTTGGCTGCTCTGGGCTTGGCTGCGGCGATCGTCGGGGTCATCGCGTTGTCGGTCGCGTCTTTCAACCAGGTGTTTGTCGCTCGCGTCCCGATCACGGTGATCGCGGAGCGCGCGGGGCTCGTGATGGATCCGGGCGCGCGGGTGAAGATGGCCGGGGTGACCGTGGGCTCGGTGGAGTCCATCACGCCGACTGACGACGCCACCGCACAACTGTCGTTGTCGATCGATCCCGAAGCGCTCGAATCGATTCCGTCAAACGTGAATGTGGCGATCACGTCGAACACGGCCTTCGGCGCGAAGTTCGTCAGCCTGTCCTCGCCGGAGCAGCCGAGTAGTGCGCGACTTGCCGCCGGAGCGACGATCGACGCATCCCGGGTGACCGTCGAGCTGAACACGGTGTTCGAGAAACTCACCACCGTGCTCCGGACGGTGGACCCGGGCAAACTCGATTCGACATTGGGTGCCCTCTCGACTGCTCTGCAAGGACGCGGCGAACGGCTCGGGGTCGCACTCGAACAAGCAGATTCCTCCTTGCTCGAATTCAACACTGCACGTGAGGCTCTCGATCATGTGTTGACGGATTTACCAGCCGTCACACAGACCTACCGCGACGCTGTTCTCGACTTGATGGACACCCTCGACTCGCTCACGACGACGGGAACCACTGTTCTCGACGAGCAGCAGAATCTTGATCTCCTCTTGCTCAACGTGATCGGGGTCGCCCGCACCGGAGAAGATGTACTGGGAGCCAACGCCGCCGGTATCGACACCGTTCTGTCGTTACTGCGGCCGACCACCGCACTGCTCGAGGAATACTCCCCGGTGATTCCCTGCATGTTCCACGGACTGCAGGAGAGCAAGAAGATCGGCGACGGCGCCTACAACGGACAACCAGGAATCAAGATGTCGATCGGTCTGATCGCCGGAACCGAACCGTACCGATATCCCGACGACCTCCCGAAGGTCGCGGCAACCGGTGGCCCGCAGTGTATGGGCCTTCCACTGCGCGACCCGAACGTCAATGCGCCGTACCTGGTGACCGACACCGGGGTGAATCCGTTTGCGCCCGAGCGTCAGCCGAACGGTGGGCAACCGATGAACACGGTCCCGGATCTGATGAGCTACCTGTTCGGGACGGAGATCCGATGAAAGTTCGTGGGTACACCGTCAAGTTCGGAATTTTTGTTCTGGTGATGATCCTCGTCAACGCCGGGCTGATCCTCGTGTTCGGCCAGATGCGAGGTGGCGACGCGAGGTCGTACTCGGCGGAGTTCGTCAACGCCTCCGGGCTCAGAGCCGGCGACAAGGTGCGCATCGCCGGTGTGCCGGTCGGTTCTGTCGGCTCCGTCGAATTCGGTGGGAATCACCGTGCCCACGTGAGTTTCAGTGTGGATACGGGTGACACCGTGACCGTATCGACCAGAGCCGCTGTTCGATATCAGGATCTGGTGGGTAATCGATACCTCGAACTGCTCGACGATCCGGGGATCGCGGAACCGCAACCGGAGGGCGAGAGCATCCTCGTCGATCGCACCGCACCGGCACTCGACCTCGATGCGCTACTCGGTGGTTTCAAGCCGCTGTTTCAAGCCCTGGACCCGGAGCAGGTCAACGCGTTGTCGATGTCCTTGCTCGAGGTGTTTCAAGGCCAGTCCGGAACTGTGGCATCGGTGCTGGCGCACACCGGATCGATTACGAACACTCTCGCAGACCGCGACCAACTGATCGGTCGAGTGATCGGCAACCTCGACGGTGTGCTCAGCGAATTGCGCAGCCGCGGTGGTCAGTTCAGTGACACTCTCGATCACCTACAACAGCTGGTCAGCGGGCTCGCGGCGGACCGGGAGATGATCGGGACTGCCGTCGAGAGTGTGAACACCGCATCAGGCGCCTTCGCCGATCTCCTCGCCGGAGTTCGCCCGGACATCGCGGGAAACCTGTCGAAGCTGGACGCAAGCCTGAATCCGCTGATCGAGCAACAAAGTGAGCTCGATCGGATTCTCGCGTCCATGCCCTCGAACTACAAGCAGCTGATCCGAGTCGGCTCGTACGGGTCGTTCTTCAACTTCTATCTGTGCGGAATCGCACTGAAGGTCGACGGTGCCGACGGTACGCCGCTCACTGTCGACCTGGTGGATCAGACGACCGGAAGGTGCGCACCACGATGAGAGAGATGGCACAGAGCCAGGCCGTACGCGTGGGGGTCGTGGGATTGGTCGTCACGGCCGCCGTCGTATTGGCATCGCTCCAGTATCAGAATCTGCAGTTCCTGAAATCGGGTGTCGGGTACAGCGCGGTGTTCGCCGACGCCAGCGGTCTCGCGCCGGGAGACGAAGTCAACGCCGCCGGAGTGAAGATCGGAACGGTGGATCGGATCGAGGTCGAGCACGGACTCGCGCGCGTGGATTTCACACTGGAAGGCTCGATCGGTTTGGGAGAAAGCACATCGGCGGCCGTCACCACGATGTCGTTGCTCGGCAAGCGAGCGGTATCGCTCGATCTGGACGGTCCGGGAAGGATCGCGGTCGGCGGCGAGATCCCGGTCGAGCGAACAAGATCGGCGTACTCGCTGCCCGACGTGCTCGGTGACCTCACCACGACGGTCGAGGACATCGATCTCGACCAACTCTCCGAATCGCTCGACGCAGTGGGGCAGGTGATGTCCGACAGTGCGCCGAACCTGAGGCCGGCGCTGGACGGTGTCGCACGGATCTCCGACAGCGTCAATAGACGCGACGACATGTTGCGCACCTTGCTGTCCGATGCAAACGACGTCGCCGGGACGCTGGCCGAGCGTGGACCACAGGTCAACGCGCTACTCGTCGACGGCAACGCCTTGTTGGGAGAACTGGATCGGCGACAGGCGGCGCTGGGGGAAGTGATCACGAACATCTCGGCGTTGTCGACCCAGCTGAGCGGACTCGTCCACGACAACGAGGCGCAATTGCAGCCGGTCCTCGGCAAACTCGACACGGTTGTCGGAATTCTGCAGAACAACAAGGACAACCTTTCTCAGGGAATCGACGGTCTCGGTACGTACGTGGGCACGCTCGGTGACACCGTGGCCAGCGGCCCCTTCTACTACGCCTACGTCCAGAACCTGGTGCCGGCGCAATACACCCAACCGTTGATCAACGCGATGTTCGGGCTACCACCTGCGCCGCTACCGATTCCGGAGGTTCGATGATGGGTGCCTTACGAGTTCGCAAACCGGTGAACTGGCGCCGAATCGCCGTCGTTGGTGGAAGCGTCATCGGTGCGGCGATCGTCGTCGTGTCGGGATACCTTGCGGTGCAACATCTGCGCTACTACAACGTGACGGCCTACTTCACCTCGACGACCGGTCTGTATGTCGGTGACGACGTTCGTGTCGTGGGAGTCGACGTCGGCCGCGTCACCGCGATCGCCCCACAGGGAGATCGAATGCGCGTCGAACTGAAATTGGCGCGCGAGGTTCCCGTCGCCGAGGACGCGAAAGCGGTGATCGTTGCCCAGTCGCTGGTCTCGGCCCGCTTCGTGCAGTTGACGCCGGCGGTGACGGACGGCGCCGACGCACTGAATGACGGTGCGGAGATCCCACTCGACAGAACGGCCGTCCCGGTCGAGTGGGACCAGATCAAGGAACAGCTGGGCCGGGCTGCCGACGCTTTGGGCCCCGTCGGGGACGATCGCGGTCCCGCCGCCAACTTCCTCGACGGTGCCGGATCCGCACTGGCTGGCAACGGGGAAGCGCTGGGGCGCTCGGTGACCGAACTCTCGGAGGCTATGAGCACACTCGACGAAGGCGGAGCCGATCTGTTCGGCACCATCCGCGGCCTGCAGACCTTCACGACCGCACTCGCCGCAAGCGACGAACAGATCGTTCAGTTCCAAGGACGACTGGCAAATGTCTCGAGTGTGCTCGCCGAGAGCCGGACGCAATTGGCTCCGGCTCTCGCCGATCTGGACGCCGCCGTCGTCGACGTACAGCGGTTCGTCGAACAGAACCGAACCGGCTTGACGGAGCAGATCGCGAAGTTGGCCGACGTGTCCCAGGTATTGGTCGACAAGCGCGCAGGTCTCGAGAAGGTACTGCATCTGGCTCCGACAGCGTTGTCGAACTACTACAACGTCTACCGGCCGGCCCAAGGAGCGATGGTGGGTGTGCCCGCATTCCAGAACGTCGGCAACCCGATCGACTTGATCTGCGGCGGAATCGCCGGCCTGGCCAACGACACCTCGAAGAAGGGCGCGGATTTGTGCATCGAATACCTCGGCCCGTTGCTCAACACGATCAAGGCGAACTACCCGGACCTGAGCATCAATCCGACCCGGGCGCTCGGGGCTCTTCCGGACCAACTGGTGTACAGCGAGCCTGATCTGGAACCGACTGGCGCCTTGAGCTTTCCGATCATGCCCCCGGCGCCTGACCTGGCCGGACTGCTCATGCCGTCGACGGAACCCCGATGACTACCCGGAGGTGGGTGACAGTCTGTGTGGGGGCGAGCACCGTGCTGGTTCTGGCGGGTTGCCAATGGAGCGGGCTGAATTCGGTTTCGCTGCCAGGCGCGGCTGGGCGCGGTGAGGGGAGTTTCGCAGTCGTGATCGAGATGCCGGACGTCACGTCGATAAGTCCCAACTCTCCGGTCATGGTCAACGACGTGACGGTCGGAAGCATCAGTGCGATCGAGACCGACAACTGGCACGCACGGGTGACGGTTGCACTCGACGGTTCGGTGTCCCTGCCCGCCAATGCGACTGCCAAGATCGGCCAAACCAGCCTGCTCGGGTCCAAACACGTTGCGCTTGCGCCGCCTACCGATGTTGCGCCGGAAGGGCGGTTGTCGGAGGGATCGGTGATCCCCCTCGCGTCGGCCGGCGTCTATCCCACCACCGAGGAAGCGTTGACGGCACTGTCATTGGTCCTCAACGGCGGCGGGCTCGCTCAGATTCACAGCATCACCACGGAGCTGAACACGGCGCTCGGCGGACGGACGGATGCGGCGCGCGACCTGCTGAGTCAGATGGATACCGTGACCGAAACACTCGACCGCCAACGTGATGCGATGGTCACGACCATGGAGAATCTCGACGTCTTCGCCGGCGAGATCACGGCTCAGCGAGACGTTCTCGGTGAGGCGTTGGAGACCCTTGATCCGGCCTTGGCGGAACTCAGCGCCCAACGCGTCGACCTGACCACCGCCCTCGATGCGGTCGGCAGGTTCGGGGACGTCGGGACCGATCTGGTCGACCGGACCCGCGACGATTTGAAAGCCAATTTGAGCGCCTTGGAATTGACGCTGCAGAAGGTGGTCGAAACAGGACCGGACCTGATCAACAATTTGGGCAACCTGAGTACCTTCCCCTTCCCCCAGACGACCATTGACGACGGAATGCGCGGCGATTACACCAATTTGTGGGCGCTGATCGACCTCACGAGTAATCGTCTCCAGTCGGGGCTCGGCTTCGGCACTCCGTTCGGGGCGCCGCAAACCCCCGTGGAGAACGGAGTACTGGTCGATCCCTTGACCGCCCCACTCGGCACAGGGCAGCCCGGCCCACCTGGCACAGCGCAACCCGCCCAGGGAGGTGGACGATGATTCTCACGAAGTTGGTGCGAAGGCAATTGACGATCTTCGCGATCCTGGCGGTGATAGGCATGAGCGCAGCGGCTATCTCGTACCTGAGAGTTCCGACCATGCTCGGCATCGGGCGCTACTCGGTGACAGTCGAACTGCCGGACGCCGGCGGCCTGTATCGGAACGCGAACGTGACCTATCGCGGCGACACCATCGGTCAGGTCAGGTCGGTGCGTCTGTCTCCGGGAGTGGTACGCGCCGAATTATCTTTGGAGAGTGCGGTTCCCGTTCCCTCCAGCGGGCTCACAGTAGCGGTGCGAAGCGTGTCGGCAATCGGCGAGCAATACGTCGACATGCAACCGAGCACCGCGGACGGACCCTTTCTGACCGACGGAGACGTGATCGGCCCCGACGCTGTCACGATCCCGACCGAGATCGGACCGGTCCTCGATCAGGCGCAGGCGATGCTCGCATCCGTACCGCAGGACAAGTTGCGATCGGCGATCGACGAGTCCGCGGCAGCTTTCGGAGGCAGGGGCGAGGATCTGGCTCGTCTGCTGGATTCGACCACTTCGTTCGTCGATCAGATGTCCGCTGCCACAACGCCGGCTACGACGCTCGTACAGCAGTTGGATCCGCTCCTGCAGACACAGGTGGTGACGGGCGATCAGATTCGCCAGTGGGCGTCCAGTGTCGCTCAACTCAGTGGACAGTTGGCGGTCGCCGACGGGTCCGTGCGCAATATCCTCGAGACCGGACCGGGCTTCGCGACTGAAGCCGACCTGCTGTTTCAAGGCCTCAAGCCCACTTTGCCTGTGCTGCTTGCCAATTTCACCAGCACCGCTCAGGTGGCTTTGACGTACAACGCCGGGTTGGAGCAGGTGCTCGTCATCTTGCCGCCACTGGTTGCGGCACAGGAAACCGTTGTCCAACGCGGGCAGGTGGACGGCGCCGCGAACGTCAACTTCCACCTCCAAGCGCAGGACCCCGCGGCGTGCTCGACCGGTTACCTTCCGGCCGATCAGCGACGGGACCCGACCCAGATGAGTGTGCCGGACACCCCGGCTGATCTGTACTGCAAAGTTCCGCAGAACTCGGTCTTCGCAGTTCGTGGATCCCGGAACATTCCCTGCATGGAGGTACCGGGCAAACGAGCACCGAGCCCGGAGATCTGTCGGAGCCCCGAAGCGTACGTGCCGTCGGGGACCAATGCGCCCGGCGAGTTGTACACCGGGCCTGACGGAGTCGACTATCAACACACGGAGTTGGCTCCGGCTGACTCCGGCCCGGGGGAGGGTGAGCCGTGGCAACAGTTGCTGACGCCGACGAATCGCTGAGAGGTGAGGTGCTGGATCCGGTCGGAGGGAAGCGCGGTGTACTCACTGCCCTGGTCTGGATTGCACTCGCGGCTCTGAGCGTCGTTGTGGTCTTCGGTGCTCTGGCAGTTCGATCGGACCGCGCGCGAGAGTCCCAGCGTCAAGAGTACGTCGACGGTGCGGTCGCAGGAGCCCTCGCTCTGATCGACGTTCACTCCGCCACAGTCGACGAGGACCTCGAGACACTGCAGTCGCTGAGTACGGGAACCTTTGCCGACGAACTGAAGTCCGGCGAATCTGCGTTCGTCGCGTCCATCCGTGATTTTGCCGTCGATTCCGACGGGCGTGTCGACACCGCAGCCTTGGCATCGGAATCCGGTAACTCGGGGGTGGTGCTGATCGCGGCATCTGCTCAGGTCGGCAATTCAGCGGGAGAGTCTTCGGCGCGCACCTACCGTCTGCGCGTCGGTGTCGAGGACGTCGACGGGCGGGTACTGATGTCGAGTGTGGAGTTCGTGCCGTGAAGCGCATGGTCATAGCGCTTGCAGCGTTGGTCTTGATGGGAGTCGGCGGCACTGCGATCTGGAGTCACCACCGTTCGGGGGACGCTGAAACCGCACGTGCCGAGGTGATCGGTGTGGCGCCCACGCTCGTCGAGAAGCTCCTGAGCTACAACAGCGATACCGTCGACGACGATCTCGCACGAGCGGCCGAAGGCGCCGGCGGATCGTTTCAGGACAGTTTCACCGAATTCGGATCGAAAACAGTTGCCCCACAGTCGAAGGAGCAGGGAATCAGCACGAAAGCCCGAGTCGTCGATGTCGGTGTGCTCTCCGTTGCCGCGGACCGCGCGGAAGTGCTCGTGTTCGTCGATCAGATCACGACGAGTACCGCGCGGCCGGCACCAGCGTCGACGTCGAGCCGAGTCGAGGTGACACTCGATCGAGTCGACGGCACATGGCTGGTGAGTGCCATGACCCCCGTCTAGTGAAGGTTGTCGCGGCCCGCCATGATCAGCCTGGCAGTGACTTCGAGCCGGTCTGCGATCTGCGAATAGGACTCGTAACCCATGCCGGCTCGAACAAGCGCTCCGGACCAGGAGATTTCGAGTGCTTCGAGTACGTCGGGATCGTATGACGGCCCCAGCGCCTCGATGAGCCGCTCGCGGATGTTCTTGCCGATACGTCCCCGAAGGTGTTCGACGTCGGGATCATTGCCCATCATCGCCGTGGTCACGGCCGCGGCCAGCTCCGGTTCGTCGGAAACGAGGAGTGCGACGCTTCGAAGGACCGAGCAGACCTGCGCTTCTCGTTCCGCCTCGGGGGAGGGCTCGTGCGGTACCGCGTCGAGTCGGCGCCAGAACAGTTCTGCCACAAGGTGACTCTTGGACGAAAAGTAGGTGTATGCCGTGGCTGCGGCGACACCGGCTTCCGCTGCCACCATTCGCACAGTCAGATCGGCAAACCCTTTGTCGCGCAGGACCGTGATCGCTGCCGCGGTCAATCGATCGACGGTTTCGGCTTGCTGCTGTGTGAGCCGTCGACGAGTGGACTCGAACTTGGTCTTACCAGACATGTGTCCAGACACTACGGGATCAGGCCCGTGCGAGCAAAGTGTGCGCTATCGCTGCTCGTTCTCGCTCCCGCTCGGCGTCATGTCTCGCTCCCGCTCGGTGGGACAGAATTTCGAACCCCCGCGATCGCTAAGTCCATGTGTTAGAACGATTTCTAGAACATGTTCGGAAACTGTGCCCAGAATCAGAGAGGCTGACGATGACGAAGTGGGACGAGACGTGCGACGTACTCGCTGTGGGATCAGGTGGTGGACTCACCGGCGCGTACACGGCAGCCCGCGAAGGCCTCGACGTCATTGCGATCGAAGCAACCGACAAGTACGGCGGAACAACGGCGTACTCGGGCGGCGGCGGAATGTGGTTCCCGTGCAACGCCGTTCTTCGTCGGGGCGGGGACGTCGACACCATCGAGGATGCGCTGGAGTACTACCGATCAGTGGTGGGTGATCGTACGCCCGCCGACGTTCAGGAAGCCTACGTTCGAGGTGGCGCCGGGTTGATCGACTACCTCGAAGAGGACTCGAACTTCGAGTTCCAGATACTGCCGTGGCCCGACTACTTCGGTGAGGAGCCCAAGGCTCGCGCGAGTGGACGGCACATTGTTCCCAAGCCGATGAACGCGAACATGCTGGGTGCGCTTCGTGATTCGCTTCGTCCGCCGCTGGCGACGGAACGGCTGGGGGAGAAGTTGCCGAAGTACCTCGTCGGCGGCCAGTCGTTGATCGGTCGATTCCTGTTGGCTCTTGCGGAACTCCCGAACGCCACCATGCACCTGAAGACCACTCTCGAGGAACTGGTTGTCGAGGACGGGGTGGTGGTCGGAGCCGTCGTCGACCGAGATGGTCGGCGTCGAACCATTCAGGCACGCAGAGGAGTGATCCTCGCCGCCGGTGGATTCGAGCAGAACGAGACCATGCGTGCCGAATTCGGTGTCCCCGGATCCGCTCTCGACACGATGGGCTGCCCCGGCAACCTCGGGAAGGCGCACCAGGCGGCGGTCGCCGCGGGTGCCGACACCGACCTGATGGGCGAGGCCTGGTGGTCGCCGGGACTCACCCATCCAGATGGGCGCTCCGCGTTTGCGCTGTGGTTCACCGGCGGAATCTTCGTGGACGACGACGGTCGTCGATTCGTCAACGAATCAGCGCCGTACGACCGCTTGGGTCGCGCTGTCATCGAACACATGCGGGCAGGGAAAGTAACCACGCCGTACTGGATGATCTACGACAACAGAGAAGGCGCAGTGCCGCCGGTGAAGGCACCCAACGTACCCATGGCCCAGACGGAGCAGTATGTGGCTGCGGGGTTGTGGAAGAGTGCACAGACACTCGAAGACCTCGCTGCCCAGATCGATGTTCCCACAGCGGAACTGGTGGAGACCGTGAAGCGATTCAACGCGTTTGCGGCGACTGGCGTCGACACGGACTTCGGTCGAGGAGACACTGCGTACGACCGCGCCTTCTCTGAGGGGGCTTCGCCGCTCGTACCGATCGATCAAGGGCCGTTTCACGCTGCCGCTTTCAGCATCTCCGACCTCGGGACCAAAGGTGGTCTACGGACCGACGCGACCGGGAGGGTGCTCAAAGCCGACGGTACGGCGATTGCCGGGTTGTACGCGGCGGGGAACACGATGGCAGCGGCCAGCGGGACTACGTACCCCGGCGGTGGAAACCCGATCGGAGCGAGCATGCTGTTCAGTCACTTGGCTGCTCTCGACCTCGCGAAGCTGCCGTCTTGATCATCAGTCGCTCGTCTCGGGGATGTGGTCAGGCCTTGCCGAGTCCGGCGGCGATTCCCTTGTCCAGTTGGGTGAGCATTGCTGTACCCAACGACGAAAGCTGGGCGACCTGGCGATCGTCGAGGCCCTCGAAGAGGAGACCTTGAACTGAGGCGACGTGCGGCGGTGCGGCCGCGACCACCTTTGCCATTCCCTCGTCGGTGAGCACTGCGTTGGAGCCGCGGCTGCCACGAATGACTTCCCGTTTCACCCAGCCGGCCTTCTCCATCTTCGTGATCACGTGCGAGAGGCGGGACAGGGACGCGTTCGCGCGCTGGGCCAGTACCGACAACTGGAGCTTGTGGTCGGGGGCGTCCGAGAGTGCCGCGAGTACGAAGTATTCGAAGTGTGTGAGTGCCGAATCGCGTTGTAGTTGAGTGTCGAGTGCGGCAGGCAACCGTGTCACGAGAGCGATCAGTGTCAGCCATGCTTCTTGCTGCTCGGCTGTGAGCCACTTCGTCTGAGACTGCGCGTCGGGCTGCGCGGTCGGTTCACTCATCGGTGACTTCTCCTTCGGGTCGAGCATTCTTCGTGCACGGAGCGTGCTTGTGTACAGCGTCTCAGACGCATGTCCAGAAGAATCCTGCGGGGAATAGTTGCGGGACGCAAGTGTTGAGTTCTATATTAGGTTGAACCTTCAACTTACGACGAATGTCTATCCCGAGGAGTCCGTATGTCCACCACAACCATGCCTGCGCTGTATCTCAGCCACGGTGCTCCGCCGCTGGTGGACAGCGCGTTGTGGGTCGACCAGTTGGGGGCGTGGGCCGGCGATCTTCCGCGGCCGACGGCAATCCTCGTCGTATCGGCGCACTGGGAATCAGCACCGCTGACGATCGGATCGACGACCACGGGCACCCCGCTCATCTACGACTTCGGTGGTTTTCCCGAGAGGTTCTACCGCGCGAAGTACAACTCTCCCGGCGCTCCGGAACTCGCCGCCCAGGTTGCCGCGTTGATGCCGGACAACGAACGCGTGGTTCAGCAGCCGAATCGAGGCCTGGATCACGGTGCCTACGTGCCGCTCACGGTGATGTACCCGGACGCAGACATCCCGGTACTGCAAATTTCGCTGCCCACCCTCGATCCCGAGCGTTTGCTCCATCTCGGACAGCGCCTACGGCCACTCCGTGAGCAAGGTGTACTGATCGTGGGATCCGGATTCACCACGCACGGGCTACCGTTCCTGCGCGATCCGTCACCGGAGGCACAGGCCCCGGGATGGTCGGCGGAATTCGACGCGTGGGCAGGGGAGAGGTTCGCTGCCGGTGACGTCGATTCCTTGATCGACTTCCGCGCTCAAGCTCCCGGGATGCCGTACGCGCATCCGACCATCGAGCACTTCGCCCCGTTGTTCGTCACGCTCGGTGCGTCATCCGATCCGGAACAGGTGCCCACCCAGGTGATCGACGGATTCTGGATGGGGCTTGCGAAGCGCTCGATTCAGGTCGCCTAGAGATTTCAAATCGCGCAGAGAATCAGGTCGCCCAGGTGGGTCAGCTTCGATTGCGAAGGAACTCGAGCGCCTGGTCGCCGTGGGTGTTGGCGCGTAGTTCACTCGAGATGACTTTGAGGACGGTGCGGTCGGTGTCGATCACGAAGGTCGAGCGTTTGACCGGAGCCAACTTGCCCAGGAGTCCGCGCTTGACGCCGAACTGTTCGGCTACCTTGCCGTCGGTGTCGGCGAGTAGGGGGTAGTCGAAGGATTGTGCGGTGGCAAAGGTGGACTGAGCTTCGACCGTATCGGTGCTGATGCCCGCTCGCGAAGCGCCCACCGCGGCGAATTCGCTGCCGAGGTCACGGAAGTGGCACGCCTCGGCGGTGCACACCGGCGTCGAGGCTGCCGGGTAGAAGAAGAGGACCAGGGGTCCGTTCTCGAGCAGGCTCGTCAGCGAGCGCGGAGTCCCGTCCTGGTCGGGCAGTGAGAAATCGGGAGCGAGTTGGCCTGGTTTCATTCGGCCGAGGTTACCCGCGCACGACGACCGTGTGGGGGAGCCTGGGATGATGGAGGCATGCACGGCGAGCCCACCTCCATGTCCGCACGGTCGTCCGACACCGCGATCGTCGGTGACGCGTCCGATTCCACCACCACCCGGGAGCAGTTCCGTGCCCTCGCAGCTGAGCACCGGGTCGTTCCGGTCACTCGGAAAGTGTTGGCGGACTCCGAAACTCCGCTCTCGGCATACGAGAAGTTGGCCGGCAATCGTCCAGGCACCTTCTTGCTCGAGTCGGCCGAGAACGGTCGTTCGTGGTCGCGGTGGTCGTTCATCGGCGTCGGAAGTCCGGCTGCACTGACCGTCGTGGACGGAGAGGCGGCCTGGTACGGCAACGTTCCGGCCGGCGCTCCGGCCGGCGGCGACCCGATCGACGCGCTCGGTGCCACCCTCGAGCTGCTTCGTTCGGAGCGGCTGCCCGACCTGCCCCCGCTGACCGGCGGAATGGTCGGATTCCTCGGCTACGACGCGGTGCGGCGCCTCGAGAGATTGGGTGACTCCGCGGTCGACGACCTGCAGATCCCCGAGATGGTCATGCTGCTTGCCGCCGACATCGCCGCAGTCGATCACCACGAAGGGGCGATCACCCTCATCGCCAATGCCGTCAACTGGGACGGCACGGACGAGCGCGTCGACACGGCGTACGACGACGCAGTCGCAAGGTTGGACGCGATGACTCGTGCTCTCGCGGCGCCGGCGAAATCGACGGTGTCGACATTTTCGAAAGCGACTCCGAACTACCGTCGTCAGCGCACCACCGAGAGCTTCGGTGTCGATGTCGAAAAGTTGATCGGCGACATCGAAGCGGGCGAGGCATTCCAGGTAGTTCTCTCGCAGCGATTCGAGATCGATTGCACTGCAGCACCGATCGACGTGTACCGGATGCTGCGAGCGTCGAACCCCAGCCCGTACATGTATCTGCTCAACGTGCCGAACGGTGATGGAGAGACGGCGTTTTCGATCGTCGGTTCGAGCCCTGAGGCACTGGTAACCGTCGCCGAGGGCGTCGCGACAACACACCCGATCGCTGGAACCAGATGGCGCGGTGCCACAGAGGAGGACGACATCCTGCTCGAGAAAGATCTCCTCGCCGACGAGAAGGAAAACTCCGAGCACCTCATGCTCGTCGATCTGGGGCGAAACGATCTGGGTCGTGTCTGTCGCCCGGGCACGGTGAAGGTGCACGACTACCGGCACATCGAGCGGTACAGCCACGTGATGCATCTCGTATCGACGGTCACCGGACATCTGGCCGAGGGAAAGCACGCTCTCGACGCCGTCACCGCATGCTTCCCCGCTGGAACCCTCTCGGGGGCACCCAAGGTCCGAGCGATGCAGCTGATCGAAGAACTGGAACCGACCAGGCGCGGTATCTACGGCGGCATCGTCGGCTACCTCGACTTCGCCGGCGACGCCGACACCGCGATCGCGATCCGAACGGCATTGATCAAGGACGGGATCGGATACGTCCAGGCGGGCGCCGGCGTCGTCGCCGACTCGGATCCGGTCTACGAGGACACCGAGGCCCGCAACAAGGCGATGGCAGTGCTGAGCGCGATTGCGTCGGCGCACACCCTGCGCACCATCGGAGGTGACGATCAGTGAGTGAGAACGAGTCGAGTGCAGCGGAGCCTACAAGCGTTTCTCGTGGCACCGCCGTGCCGAGAACGCTTCTGCTGGCGTTGTCGGCAGCAGCTCTGTGGGGCAGCTCACGAATGACGTGGGTTCATCTGACCTCGAGCGACGGCAAGACGCTGGAGAGGACGACGGATCTCGACGGCAGCACCTGGGCGGCGGCGATGACTCCGCTCGCGCTCGCGCTTCTGGCGGCGATCGCGGCGTCGTTTGCGGTGCGAGGTTGGGCACTTCGGGTAGTCGGACTGTTGGTTGCCCTCGTCGCCGTCGCGGTAGCGGTTCCGGCAGTGCAGTTGTTGGTGTCCGGAGCCTCTGCGGACCGAGCGGTGGAGTTGGCCGAGTTGTCCGGTCACCCGGAAGATCTCTCGACGACTGTTTCGGTACTGCCTGCCTTGCTTGCGTTGGTCGGAGCGGTGGCGGCGCTTGGCGCGGCAGTACTTCTGATGCGCAAACCTCCAGTGCGAGGCGGGTTGTCGTCGAAATACGACAACCCTGCCGCGCGCCGCGAGGCCGCGGCCAAGCTTGGTCAGGGAGACAAACCTGCATCGGACGAGCCTGTGACACAACGGATGTTGTGGGATGCGCTCGACGCCGGAGAGGACCCGACAGCGACTGACGGGGACGACGGAGTTGGGGGAGACAACGGCGCGAAACCGGGGTCGTCCCACTGAGTAAGACTGAACCTTCACCTGCGTGGGTACCCCGACGGAGTAGCAAAATTTCGTCCCACTAGGCTGAGACCACCCTGATGACGTATCTCACATCGGGCTCTTGCCCAGAAAGGATTCGGGCCACGATGACCGTACTCGACTCGATTCTCGACGGGGTGCGCGCTGACGTCGCCGCCCGCGAAGCCGTACTCGACTTCGCTGCAGTCAAGGCTGCTGCGGCCGCTGCACCGCCTGCACTCGATGCTGCAGCAGCACTTCTGGAATCGAGCATCGGCGTCATCGCCGAGGTCAAGCGAGCGAGCCCGTCAAAGGGTGCGTTGGCCGACATTGCCGATCCCGCTGAGCTTGCCGCGGCGTACCAAGCCGGTGGCGCACGCATCATCAGTGTTCTCACCGAAGAGCGCCGTTTTCACGGCTCGTTGGCCGACCTGGACGCAGTCCGTAAAGCGGTCACCATTCCGGTGCTCCGCAAGGACTTCATCGTGGGGCCGTACCAGATTCACGAGGCTCGCGCTCACGGCGCCGACGTCATCTTGCTGATCGTCGCGGCACTCGAGCAGCAGGCGCTCGCCTCGTTGATCGATCGCACCGAATCTCTGGGAATGACTGCCCTCGTCGAGGTGCACACCGAGGAAGAAGCCAACCGCGCGCTCGAAGCCGGCGCCAAGGTGATCGGTGTGAACGCCCGCAATCTCAAGACTCTCGAGGTGGACAAGAACACCTTCGGTCGCATCGCTCCCGGTCTTCCGACCGAGACGATCAAGATTGCCGAGTCCGGTGTTCGCGGAACTGCCGATCTGTTGGCGTACGCCGGGGCGGGCGCCGACGCAGTGCTCGTCGGTGAAGGCCTCGTGACCAGCGGCGACCCTCGCAAGGCCGTCGCAGATCTGGTCAATGCAGGTGCGCACCCGTCCTGCCCCAAACCGTCTCGATAAATCGCTTCACCCGCCCGGCGTGCTTTGATGCACCCGGGCGGTGACCAGCGACACCGTTGGGGCAGACTGGTGGGGTGACTTCACGTACTCAGGAACCAGGCTCCGGTGCAATATTCAAGGGCGGCAATCTGCCGCCGGCCAGCGCGGGACTCACCGAGCGCTCCCACGATCCCGACGCCGGAGGCCATTTCGGCGTCTACGGCGGACGGCATGTGCCGGAAGCCCTCATGGCGGTTATCGACGAAGTCACTGCGGAGTACGAAAAGGCTCGAGCGGACGACACGTTCTTGAACGAACTCGACCGCTTGCAGCGCGATTACACCGGGCGCCCGTCGCCGATTTTCGAGGCAACGCGAATGAGCGAGTTCGCCGGCGGTGCGCGCATCCTTCTCAAGCGTGAAGATCTGAACCACACCGGTTCTCACAAGATCAACAACGTTCTCGGTCAGGTTCTGCTGGCAAAGCGTATGGGCAAGACCCGCATCATCGCCGAGACCGGAGCGGGCCAGCACGGTGTGGCATCGGCCACCGCCTGTGCGCTGCTCGGTCTCGAGTGCGTCATCTACATGGGTGCTGTCGACACCGAACGTCAAGCACTGAACGTCGCACGCATGCGCCTGCTCGGCGCGGAGGTCGTTTCGGTCGAGACCGGTTCGCGCACGCTCAAGGACGCGATCAACGAAGCCTTGCGCGACTGGGTTTCCCACGCGGACAACACCTATTACTGCTTCGGTACCGCGGCAGGCCCGCACCCGTTCCCCACCATCGTTCGGGACTTCCAGCGAGTGGTCGGCCTCGAAACACGCGTCCAGGTTCAGGCACTGACCGGCCGCCTGCCCGATGCAGTCACAGCCTGCGTCGGAGGCGGCTCCAACGCAATCGGAATCTTCCACCCGTTCATCGACGATCTGTCGGTACGGCTGGTTGGCTACGAAGCAGCCGGCGACGGTGTCGAAACCGGAAGGCATGCAGCAACGTTCGCCGGCGGTACCCCTGGCGCATTCCAGGGTGCCTACTCCTACCTGCTCCAGGACGAAGACGGTCAGACCATCGAATCGCACTCGATCTCTGCTGGTCTGGACTACCCGGGCGTCGGACCCGAGCACGCTTACCTGAGCGATATCGGGCGTGCCACCTACGAACCCGTCACCGACAGCGAAGCGATGGATGCTCTACTGCTGCTCTCGCGCCGCGAAGGCATCATCCCGGCCATCGAATCCGCCCACGCCGTTGCCGGCGCGCTCCGACTGGGCAAGGAACTCGGCGAGGGCGCGATCATCGTCGTCAATCTCTCCGGTCGCGGTGACAAGGACATGGACACCGCCGCAAGCTGGTTCGGTCTCTTCGACGGCGCCTCAGGTCAGGCAGCCGCTCCGGATGATGCAGCAGACGAGAACGACAACACGGAAGGCTCGGACAAGTGAGCGAACGACCATCACGCCTCGCACCCACCTTTGCCGCGTGCAAGGCTGACAAGCGTGCCGCCCTCGTCGGTTACCTGCCTGCCGGTTACCCGACCGTTCCCGAATCGATCGACGTGTTCAAGGCGATGGTCGACGGTGGCTGCGACATCATCGAAGTCGGTGTCGCGTATTCCGATCCGGTCATGGACGGTCCGACCATCCAGCGTGCAGCCGAAACCGCACTCACCAACGGCGTTCGCCTTCGCGACATCTTCACCGTGATCGAGCAGATCAGTTCGGTCGGCGGCAAGGCCGTCGTGATGACCTACTGGAACCCGGTACTGCAGTACGGCGTCGACAAGTTCGCACGAGACCTCGCTTCCGCCGGCGGGCTCGGATTGATCACCCCCAACCTCATTCCGGAAGAAGCCGGCGCCTGGATGGAAGCATCCGAGGAGCACCACCTCGACCGGATCTTCCTTGTCGCCCCGTCCTCGACGGAAGAACGGCTCGCGATGACACTCGATGCGAGTAGTGGATTCATCTACGCGGCCTCGACGATGGGTGTCACCGGCGCTCGCGACGCCGTGTCTTCGATGGCTCCGGAACTGACCGCACGGATCCGCGCGCATTCCGACATTCCCGTCGGCGTCGGATTGGGAGTTCGCTCCGGCGCACAGGCTGCCGAAATCGCGGCATACGCCGATGCCGTCATCGTCGGCTCGGCTCTGGTCTCCGCGGTCGAGAACGGCCTGGGAGCGGTTCGCTCGCTCACCGAAGAACTCGCCGAGGGCGTCCGCTCGGCTACCGTGGCGTCGTGACCTCAACTGTGGACCTGCTGGCCTATATCCCCAGCCCGCCCCAAGGCGTCTGGTACGTCGGACCGGTGGCGCTTCGCGCCTACGCGCTCTTCATCATCCTCGGCATCATCGTCGCGATCGTGTGGGGAGATCGTCGTTGGGTCGCCCGCGGCGGCGAGAAGGGGACCGTTCTCGACATCGCGATCTGGGCCGTTCCCTTCGGTCTGATCGGTGGCAGGCTCTACCACGTTTTGACCGACTGGCCCGCCTATTTCGGCGAGAACGGTCAGCCACTCGACGCACTCAAGGTGTGGCAGGGAGGCCTCGGAATCTGGGGAGCAGTGTTCCTCGGCGGCATCGGTGCGTGGATCGGCTGCCGTCGACGCGGCATTCCGGTGTCCGCGCTCGGTGATGCGATTGCGCCCGGAATCTTGCTCGCGCAGGCCATCGGTCGTATCGGCAACTACTTCAACCAGGAGTTGTACGGTCGCGAGACCACCGTCCCGTGGGGCCTCGAGATCTTCGAGCGTGTGAACTCTTCCGGCCAGCTCGATCAACTGGCAGGTGTCTCCAACGGAGAAGTCATTCGGGTCGTTCACCCGACGTTCCTCTACGAAGCTGTGTGGAACGTCCTGATCGTGATCCTGCTGGTCCTCGTCGACCGCCGATTCAAGATCGGCCACGGACGCCTGTTTGCTCTGTACGTCGCGGGCTATTGTCTGGGCCGGTTCGTCGTCGAACTGATGCGCGACGATTTCGCCTACGAGATCGCCGGCATTCGCGTCAACACATTCACTTCGGGGATCGTGTTCTTCGCCGCACTGGCCTACTTCTTCCTGGCGAAGAAGGGGCGTGAGGATCCGGCTGATTTGAAGTCGAAGGACTACGTCGCTGCGGTAGCCGTCGGCGAAGCAGGGGTCGCGGCGCCAGTTACCGAAACTGACTCGGCGAAGGCCGACGCGAAAGGCGCCGACGCTGAAGATTCTGAATCCGATGCTGCTGAATCCGCTTCCAGTGAGGCAAGCGACTCCACGGCAGCGTCGGATGAGTCGTCGGACGCGGTGAAGCTGTCGAAGAAAGACAAGCCGTGACAGGTCCCTATTCGCAGGGGGGATTCCCCGAGGATCAGGGACCGGTCTACGGCGCGCCCAATCCGTACGGATATCAGCAGCCATTGCCGCCTCCATCGATGTACGGGTTCGGAGATCCCTACGCCCCGTACGGTCGGCACCCGGTAACCGGGGAACCGTATTCCGACAAGTCGAAGGCCACCGCTGGACTGTTGCAGATCTTGCTGGGCTTCTTCGGAATCTGTGGAGTCGGGCGCCTCTATATCGGAAGTGTCGGCATCGGATTGTGCCAACTGCTCGGCATGTTCTTCGCGCTGTTCATGTCGGCGTTCCTCATCGGAATTCCATTTGCGATCGGAATCTGGATCTGGGCGTTCGTCGACGGCATCGTGATACTTTCGGGCAATGCGCGGGACGGTGCTCGCCGGCCATTGCGAGGATGAGTCGCGAGCGCGAACCGAGGAAACATGTGTGGGGGACTGGCCTCGAGAAGGTCGAACCTTCTCGAAGTCCGATAACAAAAGCTATTACGTACCGTCGTCGAATCGAAGGAAAGTACGTTGCCTAACTTGAACAAGAATCCGGAACCTTCCGAGTCGGGGGACTCGTCTGGATCACAGCCGCCGGTTCCACCGCAGTTCGGGTCGCCGTTCGACTACGACGCGACGGCGGATGCGTCGTTGACGGAAACCTCGGCACCCACCGAAAAGACGCCGTCGACGGAGACCACCGGCACCGGTCCAGGCTGGGACACGTATTCGGGAGTCGGAAACGGTCCGGGGTGGGGAAACCACCCCATCTACCCGCCGCCGACCGGAACCGAATCGACCACAGCGTTTCCCGCTGCCGATTCTGATTCCACCCCGAATCAGCCGACAGCGCCGTACACGTCGCAGGAAAGCTACGCCGCTCAGAACTATCCGGCGACCGACTATCCGGCGCCGGACTACTCGAGGCCGACCCAAACCCCGACGGACGGTCCCGTCTACGGTGCACCGGCAGATCAGACTCCGAATCCCTACGCGGCTCCACCGCAGGGCTACCCCCAGCCGGGATACTCACAGCCGGGTTACGGTCAGCCTCAGGGGTACCCACAAGCTCAGGGTTATCCTCAGCCTGGCTACGGCCTGGTCGACCCGTCCGCACCATACGGACGTGACCCGATGACCGGTGAACCGTACTCGGACAAGTCGAAGACGACTGCCGGATTGCTGGGCATTCTGCTCGGCGGATTCGGTGCAGGACGTTTTTATCTCAACCAGCCCGGCATGGCTGTCGCACAGATCGCGGTCACTTGGTTGACGTGTGGAATCGGTGGCATCTGGCCGCTCATCGACGGAATCATGATGTTGACCGGCAGTGTGCGCGATCAGTACAACCGCCCTTTGCGTAGCTGATCGAAACGACCCTCGGCAAGTGTGACCCCCTGATGCCTCCGTATCAGGGGGTCACCGTTTTGCTCTCGCGACCTGCGGTTATGGGCTGATAAACTAGCGCACGTCGGCTGCATGTCCGCGTGGAGGTCGCCGAGTGCTGTTTTCTCGAATACCTGAACCTCGGGGCCTGTACGACCCCGATCAGGAAACCGATTCGTGTGGTGTAGCCGTGGTAGCAGACACCTCTGGACGCCACCTGCATTCCATTGTCGACGATGCGCTCGCGGTCCTGGGCAATCTCTCCCATCGCGGCGCAGTTGGGCGCGAATCCAACAGCGGAGACGGCGCGGGCATTCTGATTCAGCTGCCGACGGAGTTCTTCGACGCGGTGACCGAGTTCGAGCTTCCACCACCCAACGCGATGGGTGAGAACACCTACGCGGCCGGAAACTGCTTTCTCCCGGTGGATCAGGAAGCACGTTGGCGCGCGGTAGTTCGGATACACCGGTACGCAGCGGCAGAAGGACTGCGGATTATCGGGTGGCGAGAGGTGCCGGTCGACCGCGACTGCGTCGGAACCGTTGCCGCGCAGTGCGCTCCGTACATCAGTCAGTGTTTTGTGACGTGCGCCGAGTCGCGAGATCGTAGTGTGGGCGGAATTGCCTTGGACCGACGAGTCTTTGCCCTCAGGAGACAAGCCGAGCGGATTCACTCGGCCGACACTGCAGTGTATTTTCCCTCGTTGTCCGCCCGAACCATCGTGTACAAGGGCATGCTGACGCCGACGCAGTTATCCGGTTACTTCACCGACCTACGCGACGACCGAATGCGAACTGCGTTGGCAGTCGTGCACAGTCGATACTCCACGAACACATTTCCGTCGTGGCCACTCGCTCAGCCGTATCGCTGCATCGCCCACAACGGCGAGATCAATACGATTGTGGGAAACAGGAATTGGATGCGCGCTCGCGAGCCGATGCTGCGGAGCACACTTTTAGGTGGGGACATCGATCGCCTGTTTCCGATCTGCACCCCGGGAGGATCCGACTCTTCGTCGTTCGACGAAGTACTGGAGTTTTTGACGCTCGGGGGCCGCAGTGTGCAACACGCCATCGCGATGATGATTCCCGGAGCCTGGGAGAACGATTCTTCGATGCCCGACGAGATAAAGGCCTTCTACCAATTTCACGGTTGTCTGATGGAACCGTGGGACGGCCCGGCGTCCGTGACGTTCAGCGACGGCATTGTTGTCGGGGCCGTGTTGGATCGCAACGGTCTTCGCCCAGGGCGATGGTGGCGGATGAAGAACGACCGTATCGTGTTGGCCAGTGAGAGCGGTGTGTTCGACGCTCCCACGTCCGAGGTGTTGGAGAAGGGGCGCCTCGAACCGGGACGCATGTTTCTCGTGGACACCGCTCGCCATCGGATCGTTTCCGATGCGGAGATCAAGTCCGAACTCGCGAGCACAGCCCCCTACCGGGACTGGGTCGACGGGGGATTGGTCGACCTCGAGGACATCCCCGAGACTGCGCCTGCCCGAGGCGATCCGGCTCCGCTGTTGCAACGGCAGTTGCTGTTCGGATACCACGCCGAGGACCTGCGGGACATTCTTGTCCCGATGGCAAGCTCAGGATCGGAGCCGTTGGGATCGATGGGTGTCGACACGCCTCTCGCCGTTCTTTCGGATCGGCCGAAGCTGTTGTACGACTACTTTATTCAGCTCTTTGCTCAGGTGACCAACCCGCCTTTGGACGCGATTCGCGAGGAAGTCGTCACTACGCTTGGTGTCACCCTCGGCGCTGAGCAGAACTTGTTCGAAGCGTCGGCGCTGTCGTGCCGAAGGATTGTTCTCGACAAACCGGTGATCGGACCGGGGAAGATGGCGAAGGTCGCCGAACTATGCGGCGCAAGAACTCCGAGAAGCGCTGTCCTTCGCGCAGGTTTCGATCCGAGGGGCAGTCTCACCGAAGGCGTCGAGAGGCTTCGTGAGTCCGCCCGAACAGCCGCCGCAGCCGGAATCGAGATTCTGGTGATCTCCGACCGTGGATCAGGCCCTGAGCAGGCTCCCATTCCGTCATTGCTCGCAGTATCAGCCGTGCACCACGATCTGGTTCGTCATGGCCTGCGGACCAAGGTTTCCCTCGTCGTCGACTCGGGTGACGCGCGCGAAGTTCATCACATCGCGCTGCTGATCGGCTACGGTGCGGCGGCTGTCCACCCGTATCTTGCTCTCGAATCTGTCCAAGCCCTCAGCGAGCAGGACGAACTTCCCGGGATAGATCCGAAGACTGCGTCGGACAACTACCTGAGAGCAACAAATTTCGGCGTGCTCAAAGTGATGTCGAAGATGGGAATCGCTACGGTTCACTCCTACACGGGCGCACAGGTATTCGAGGCCGTGGGCTTGGGTCGAGAGTTGGTCGACGAATACTTCTGCAACACACGGAGCCGGATCGGCGGGATCGGTATCACCGAAGTCGCGCGCGAAGTTCTGATGCGCCACACGGCTGCGTTCTCGTCGTCCGCAGTGCAGCATCGTCAGTTCGACAATCGTCAGTTGACCGACAGCGGACAGTACCGGTATCGCCGCGATGGTGAATTGCATGTGTTCACACCCGAATCCGTGTTCTTCCTTCAGCATGCGACCCGGACCGGGCGAAGTGAGATGTTTCGTCGCTACAGCGATGAAGTCGATCGACTGAGCGCGCAGGGCGGAACACCGCGGGGATTGTTTCGATTTCGGTGTGAGGTTCGTCCGCCGATTCCGCTCGATCAGGTCGAACCCGTCGAGTTGATTCTCGCTCGATTCAACACCGGTGCGATGAGCTACGGTTCCCTCTCTGCGGAGGCGCACGAGACGATGGCGGTTGCGATGAATGCTCTCGGCGGGCGTTCCAACACCGGTGAGGGCGGAGAGTCGCCGGAGCGGTTGCGTGACGACAGGCGTCGAAGCGCTGTCAAGCAGGTCGCGAGTGGTCGCTTCGGGGTGACCAGCGATTACCTGGTCAATGCCACCGACATTCAGATCAAGATGGCCCAAGGTGCCAAGCCGGGTGAAGGAGGGCAGCTTCCGGGGTCCAAGGTGTACCCGTGGATCGCGGAAACCCGGTACTCGACGCCTGGGGTCGGGCTCATTTCTCCGCCCCCGCACCACGACATCTATTCGATCGAGGATCTCGCCCAATTGATCTACGACCTCAGATGCGCGAACAATCGCGCGCGGATACACGTGAAGTTGGTCAGCGCAGCCGGAGTCGGGACTGTTGCGGCAGGTGTGGCCAAAGCGCACGCCGACGTGGTGCTGATCTCCGGTCACGACGGCGGGACGGGTGCTGCGGCACTCTCGTCCATCCACCACGCGGGTACGCCGTGGGAGATCGGGCTGGCCGAAACTCAGCAGACCCTGGTGCTCAACGGGTTACGCGATCGGATCGTCGTCCAGTGTGACGGGGGTGTGCGCACGGCGCGGGACGTCGTCGTCGCCGCGTTGCTGGGGGCGCAGGAGTACGGGTTTTCCACGGCGCCACTCATCGCGGCCGGGTGCGTCATGATGCGGGTATGTCACCTCGACACCTGCCCCGTCGGAGTAGCGACGCAGAATCCCGAACTGCGCGAGCGATTCACCGGCCGGCCCGAGTACGTCGAGAACTTCTTTCGCTTCATCGCCGCCGACGTACGACGGTTGTTGGCAGAACTGGGGTTTCGAAGTATCGACGATGCGCTGGGGCACGCAGACGTATTGGAAATGTCTCCGGCGGTGGCGCATTGGAAGAGCCGCACGTTGGACCTCTCACCACTCTTCGACGTTCCGGCCGCGCCGACCGGCGCGGCCTACCCGCCGTGTGTACCTGTTTCGAGCGAACTCGAACGCACCCTGATCGAGTGCGCCGCGAACTCACTCGAGGACGCTCGACCCGTGCATATCGAACTGCCAGTACACAATACGGATCGGGCGGTGGGGACGAGGCTGGGCGCAGAGGTGACCAGACGCTACGGCGCCGTCGGGCTACCTCAAGGCACCATCGACGTCGTGCTCCGTGGAACGGCAGGCCAGTCACTCGGTGCGTTCCTGCCGCCCGGCATCTCGCTGGTCGTCGTCGGCGATGCAAACGATTACGTGGGGAAGGGGCTCTCCGGTGGACGAATTGTGCTTCGGCCGAGTGAGGACGCGCCCTTCGTGGCGGAGGATCAGGTGATTGCCGGCAATACGCTGCTGTACGGCGCTACGAGCGGTGCGCTCTATGCCAGGGGGCGTGTCGGGGAACGATTCGCGGTGCGCAACTCGGGCGCGGTCGCTGTGGTGGAAGGCGTCGGCGACCATGCGTGCGAGTACATGACCGGGGGTCGCGTCGTCATCATCGGCCCAACTGGTAGGAACCTTGCTGCGGGAATGTCGGGCGGAATTGCCTTCGTACTCGACGTGAAGGCAGAGAAGGTCAACGGCGACATGGTCGTTCTGGAGCGGCCTTCGGCGGAAGACTGCAGTCAGCTGGTCGAAATTCTCGGCGAGCATTTGGCTGCGACCGGCTCGCCGGTGGCGGCAAAACTTCTCGACGACTGGGTTGGCCAGAGTCCGAGATTCACCAAAGTTTTGCCTGTCGACTACCGGAAGGTCGTGGAAGAGAACGAACTGGTGGAGCCGGCTCATGCCTGACGCACGCGGGTTCCTCAACGTGAAACGATCCGGCTCACCGACCAGATCGACCGATGTGCGTGTCGGCGACTGGGCGTCGGTATACGAGTCGCTGGATCCCGTCGTGCGAAATCGAGACGTATCTGCACAGGCCTCGCGTTGCATGGACTGCGCTGTGCCGTACTGCCATTCGGCCGACGTGGGGTGTCCGCTCGGCAATCTCATTCCGGAATGGAACGACCTGGTTCGGCGTGGACGGTGGTCCGAAGCCTCGGAGAATTTGCATTCCACCAACAATTTCCCCGAGTTCACCGGACATCTGTGCCCCGCACCGTGCGAAACGGCCTGCGTTCTCGCACTCGACGACGAGCACACGTCGGGGGGTGTCACCATCAAGCGCATCGAACAGGCGATCGTCGACAACGCCTGGGAATCGGGTTGGTTGGGGCCGCAGGCACCGGTAGTTCACAGCGGAAACCGTGTTGCGGTTGTCGGTTCGGGACCGGCGGGGCTGGCCGCGGCTCAACAACTGACACGAGCCGGACACAGTGTCACGGTGTTCGAGCGGAGCGATCGGATCGGGGGACTGCTTCGCTACGGAATTCCGGAATTCAAGTTGCCCAAGGCCCTCATCAACCGGCGGCTGGACCAACTGACCGCCGAGGGGACCAGATTCGTCACTGACTGCGCCGTCGGAGTGAACGTGAGCGCGCACGACCTCTCGACGGATTTCGAGGCGGTAGTCCTGGCGGTCGGGGCTGATCGTGCCAGAGACACCGACGTACCGGGTCGTAGTCTTCGCGGAATCCATCGTGCGATGACGTACCTGCGTGCGGCCAACCACGAATGCGAGGGTGATGGTGCGTCGAGCATCTCGGCGCGAGGTAAGAACGTCGTGATCATCGGTGGCGGCGACACGGCCGCCGACTGCCTCGGCACGGTGCATCGCCAGGGTGCGCACGCAGTGACGGAGTTGGATTACCACGTCCCACCTCCGGCACACCGCGATCGAGATCGCGACCCATGGCCGTTGTGGCCGCGGGTCCTACGCAGCTCGCCGGCGGATGAGGAGGGCAGTGACAAACGGTTCCGATGGGCTGCGCAGGAATTTCTCGACGACGGTAAGGGTGCGGTCCGTGCAATCCGGATGGTTCCGGTAGCCGTGTCACGAGCGAAGAACGGACAACGAACCTTGGTGGAGACTGGAGACACGATCGATCTCGTGTGCGAGATGGTCCTGCTCGCTCTGGGTTTCGACGGCGTCGAAACCGCCCCGCTGCTCACCGACCTTGATGTCGGCACCGATCCACTCGGCAGAATCGAGTGTGATGTCGGGTGGCAGACCCGGACACCCGGCGTATTCGTCTGCGGCGACGCGCATCGCGGGGCGTCGCTGGTCGTGTGGGCGATTGCCGAGGGACGGTCGGCCGCACGTGCCGTCGACATGTTTCTCACAGGCGAGTCGGCGCTTCCGGCTCCGGTTCATCCAAAGGCATTTCCGCTGTTCGTGAGCTGACCAACTGAATCGAGTAAGTACAGAAAGTGCAGGTCGCAAATGCCGGATAGAAGTGCGGTGGGGTAGCGACTAGGCTCGAGCCGTGAACCGACGGACAAAAATTGTATGCACACTTGGACCTGCGACAGCTTCTGGCGACCGCATCCGTGAGCTCGTGGAGAGCGGCATGGACGTGGCGCGCCTCAACTTCAGCCACGGCGAGCATGCCGATCACGAAGAAAACTACATTCGCGTCCGCGCCGCGTCGGACGCCACCGGAAAGGCCGTCGGTGTTCTCGCCGACCTTCAGGGGCCCAAGATTCGCCTCGGCCGATTCAAGGACGAGCGGACCACCTGGGCCAACGGTGAAGAGGTTCGTATCACCGTCGACGACGTCGAGGGAACGCACGATCGCGTCGGGACCACGTACAAGGAATTGGCGCGCGACGCCAAGGCCGGCGATCGACTGCTGGTCGACGACGGAAAGGTCGGCCTGGTCGTCACGTCCATCGACGGCAACGACGTCGTCTGTCGGGTCACCGAAGGCGGTCCGGTCAGCAACAACAAGGGCCTCTCACTGCCCGGTATGAACGTCTCCGTTCCAGCCCTGTCGGGCAAGGACATCGCCGACCTCGAGTTCGCTCTCAAGCTGGGTGTCGACTTCATTGCACTCTCCTTCGTTCGCTCACCGGCGGACGTCGAATTGGTTCACGCCATCATGGATCGAGTCGGGCGCCGCGTTCCCGTCATCGCGAAGCTCGAGAAGCCCGAGGCCATCGACAATCTCGAAGCCATCGTGCTCGCGTTCGACGCCGTCATGGTCGCCCGCGGTGACCTCGGTGTCGAGTTGCCGCTCGAGCAGGTCCCGCTCGTTCAGAAGCGCGCAATCCAGATTGCTCGTGAGAACGCGAAGCCGGTCATCGTCGCGACGCAGATGCTCGAGTCGATGATCGAGAACTCACGTCCCACTCGCGCAGAGGCATCCGATGTCGCCAACGCCGTTCTCGACGGCGCCGACGCAGTCATGCTCTCGGGCGAGACTTCGGTGGGCAAGTACGTCATGGAAACCGTTCGCACCATGGCCCGCATCGTCGAGGCCGTCGAGAACGAATCGACCCGTGTCCCACCGTTGACCCACGTCCCGCGCACCAAGCGCGGTGTCATCTCGTACGCAGCACGCGACATCGGCGAACGTCTCGACGCCAAGGCCTTGGTTGCGTTCACTCAGTCCGGTGACACGGTGCGTCGACTGGCTCGTCTGCACACGCCGCTGCCGTTGCTCGCCTTCACACCGCTGCCCGCGGTGCGCAGTCAGCTGACGCTGACGTGGGGAACCGAGACGTTCCTGGTCGATGCGGTGGCCACCACCGACGAGATGGTGCGTCAGGTGGACAGTGCGTTGCTCTCCCTCGGGCGGTACGTCAAGGGCGACCTCGTGGTCATCGTTGCCGGGTCCCCTCCGGGAACTGTCGGTTCCACCAACCTCATTCACGTCCACCGCATCGGTGAAGAGGACCACTGAGTGACCCACGCGAACGCGTCCACCGACCTCGGTACTCTCCTCGGTTTGTTGGATCTGGAGCAGATCGGTGAAGACGCGTTCCGTGGATACCACCCGAAACAGGTAGGTTCGCGGACGTTCGGCGGTCAGTTGGTGTCTCAGGCACTGATGGCCGCCGGGCGGACCGTCGACGGTGATCGCCCCATCCATGCGGTGAATGCCCATTTCATTCGCGGCGGAGATGTCAAGGCGCCCATCGAGTATCGGGTGGATCGTCATCGCGACGGGCGGGCGTTCGCCAACCGTCAGGTGACTGCCTATCAGGGTGAGAACGAATTGTTCGTGATGCTCGCGGCGTTCCAGGACTCCGGCAAGGGGCTCGACCATGCTGTCGAGATCCCGGATGTTCCACTTCCGGAGTCGTTGCCTCCCATCGGCGATCATCTGGTGGGGTACGAGGAAAAACTGCCGCATTTCAGTGCAGCGCTCAAGCCGATCGACATGCGGTACGCCAACGATCCGGCGTGGATCCTCAAGGGCACCGGCGAGAAACTCAACCACAATCGGGTGTGGATGCGCCCCGACGGTGATCTGCCGGACGATTCGCTCATTCACGCTGCGACGCTGGCATATTCGTCCGACACCACCGTGCTCGATTCGATTCTGACCACTCATGGTTTGTCCTGGGGTCATGATCGTATCGTCGCGGCGACGGTCAATCATTCGATCTGGTTCCATCGCCCGTTCCGGTTCACCGACTGGGTCCTGTACGCCACCGAATCGCCGGTCGCCGCAGGTTCGCGCGGTCTGGCAACCGGACGGTACTTCTCGGTGGAAGGACTGCTGTTGGCGACGGTGGTCCAAGAAGGAATGATCAGGCATTTCCCGCGTAAAGGGGAATGAGATGCGGGCCCGAGACCGAACTCGGGCCCAGAATCAAGCAGACTTGCGATATTGCGGTGAGAGTTCGTCGGCGCGGTCCCACGGAGACCAGTCGACTTCGCGTCCATCGAGTTGGGCCGCAACAACTTCCAAGCCCGCGTGCCAACCGGCGGCGTGCGCGTACGCGGACTCCTCGTCCTCCATCGTGTGGGTGAGAGTCAGCCAACAGCCGCCGGTGCCGTCCGGTGCCAGTTCCCAATGAAGAGTGTCTGCGTCCCAGAGGAATTCGAGAATTCGGTGCGGGTGGACGCTGATGACCGTCCCGCGCGTCACGTGATCTGCGGGCAGTCCGAAACGCTCGACTTGTTCCGGTGTCACCTTGAACAGTAGATCCGCGCCGGGAGTGAGATCGAAATCGACGTCCGCCGGAAACCAGGCGTCGAGGTACTCGCGTTCCGTTATCACTTTCCAGACCTTGTCCGGTGCGTGCGGAATCGCCAGTTGGAAGCTCAGTGACACCCGACCGTCATAGGTCAGGTTTATCTTGCCGTTGTCCATCGGTGCCTCCAATGCTTGGTGCCCGTGCGGTTGCCCCCATCGTGCCATCTAATTGCACAGGATGGAATAACTGCAGGTCAGATCGTTACCTATTGATAGGTTATGTCGATTTGTCTCGTTTTGTGAGTGGCGTTCTCGACGCGTTTCGTGGCGGTGAAGCAACCGCGCGGTACGCTGACCACGCACGACTGGCGCGGGTGGGAATTACCACCGGGGAGTGCACATCGCGAGGCATCGACCGCCTGGGTGCTTCACACATCTTGTGTGAAGGGGATCCATGTCTATCGAGAATCGGCCCACCGAAAATCTGTCTACCGAAAATCTGCCCAGCCAGAACGTGGCCGCTCGAATAATCGACGGACGCGCAATTGCCGATGCTGCGCTCGCGGACCTGTCGGTGCGCACCAGGCAGTTTCGTGATGAGGCGGGGCACGTTCCTTGCCTGGCCGCCGTCATCGTGGGAGCGGACCCGGCCTCGAAGGCGTATGTACAGATGAAGGCCAAACGATCTGTCGCCGTCGGAATGACGTCGCGGACGGTCGAACTCCCGGTGAGTACAACCACCGAAGAACTGGTCGACGTGCTGAGAGCGTTGTCGGCGGACCCTTCGATCGACGGCATACTGCTGCAACACCCGGTGCCAGGCCACATCGACGAACGGGCCGCGTTCGATGCCATCTCGGCCGACAAAGACGTTGACGGCGTTACCTCGGCAGCGTTCGCGGCAATGGCGTTGACCGGTGGGGGATTCGAATCATGTACACCGAGTGGCATCCTGCGCCTCCTCGACGCCACAGGCGTCGAACTCTCCGGAAAGCATGCCGTCGTGGTCGGCCGAAGCCCGATACTCGGATTGCCGATGGGAATGCTCCTCCTGCGTCGAGGCGCAACGGTGACATACTGCCATTCGCGCACCGTCGACCTGGCCGCACACGTCGCCTCGGCAGACGTCGTCATCGCGGCCGTCGGTGTTCCGGAACTGATCAAAGGGACGTGGATCAAGCCTGGGGCAGTGGTGATCGATGCGGGGTACAACGAGGGCAACGTCGGAGATGTGGAGTACGCCGCTGCGCTCCCACATGCCGGTGCGATCACACCGGTGCCGGGTGGCGTCGGCCCCATGACGGTGGCAGTCCTGCTGGAACAAACACTGGCAGCAGCAGTTCGAGCAGCGGACGTTCGGGCATGCAGTGAGAATCATGACAGTCGTGTTGAACCGGACCCCGCAATCGCCTCGGATCGATTGTGAGACCTCGGTTTCGAGACGGAGTATTCATCCGCCCCGCGATAACCGAATTACCGCGTCGAGCACCGCTGCGCTGGAATGGCTGAGCTGAGCGCGCAATTGGGTATTCGACAGTCAGCTGTCTGCCTTGGGGATGTCGATCGTCAACTGGGACGGTGAATCGGATGTCGATACGGTGTATGCCGGACGGATGTCGACCGTGCCGACAAACGACTGCAGGATCGCACTGTTCCTGGCTGCACTGTCTATGCGCGTGATGTTTTCGCCCTCGTGAGATACGGAGTTGAGCGACGAATCCGATTGGACTCCCATCAGGTCGACTTGAAGTATCGATCGACTTCCGACGTCCACGACTGTGCTGTCACCCGCTCGGATTGCTTCACTGACGTATTCGGTTTTCCAAAACACAGATCCGCTTCCGTCGAAGCGATAGGTGATGCGGGTGAAACCATCGTGATCGATCACGTCGATCTCGGTCACATCGACGCGCGGAGTCGGTGAAGGGACCTCCGTGTCGTTCGGGAACGGGGGAGGCATGGAGATCTCGGTGGATGGGGCATCGACAGGGGGAGAGCCGACCTGAAGGGTGCCGGTCTGTGTTGCAGCATCGAGCGCGGCCTGGGTGGAAGATTCGCCGGCAGTGCTGGATTCGCCGGCAGTATTGGATTGGCCGTCTGTTTGACACCCGGTGAGCAGCGCGAGAATCGATATGGCTCCGAGCAGAGCAATCAGCCGGTGACCGTTCATGGATCGAATCTAACGGCGGTCGATCTGGGGTACAGCCGAATGCCGAAACCTTGCGGTGCGGCCAGCTGCGGCAGGTGGTGCCCTCGGTGAGACTCGAACTCACACTGGACGGGTTTTGAATCCGTTTCCTCTGCCAATTGGGATACGAGGGCTTGTTGCGATGACTACATTAGAAGATGCGATTTCAATGTCAAACACCGGTACCCTCTAATCGTTCGCGTCTCGTGTCGGGGCGGTTCGATGGAGGAGGATGGTGGCCATGAATTCGCCGCAGCCGCAAGGCAATCAGCTCGCACCCCGTCGTGTTGTCGTCGCTGAAGACGAGGCGTTGATCCGCATGGATCTGGTCGAGATGCTCCGCGAAGAGGGCTACGACGTCGTCGGTGAGGCGGGTGACGGGCAGGTCGCGGTGGAGTTGGCCGAGTCGCTCAAGCCTGATCTGGTCATCATGGACGTGAAAATGCCCAGGAGAGACGGCATCGACGCCGCTTCGGAGATTGCCGCCAAACGCATCGCTCCTGTTGTCATTCTCACAGCGTTCAGTCAGCGCGAGTTGGTCGAGCGCGCACGCGATGCCGGCGCCATGGCTTACTTGGTCAAGCCGTTCTCGATCAGTGACCTCGTTCCCGCTGTCGAATTGGCGGTCAGTCGTTTCCGCGAGGTGACGGCGCTCGAGCGTGAGGTCGCTGATCTTTCGGACCGGCTCGAAGCACGCAAGCTGATCGAGCGAGCCAAGAGTGTTCTGATGGTTCGCCAAGCGCTCACCGAACCTGAGGCGTTCAAGTGGATTCAGCGCGCCGCGATGGATCGGCGCTCCACGATGAAGGCGGTCGCACAGGTCGTACTGGAAACTCTGGGCGGTGAACCGGACGCTTGAGCAAAGTGTCCGGGTTACCCGGTTGCTGCGTCGACCGTCGAAACGTCGCGCAGCGCTACAGCCGTGTAAACACTGTGCACCTTCAGATAACAGTCAGGTCACAGGGCTTTCTTGAAGGATCGCGAAACGGTTCCAAGGTCTAGCGTCTGATCCCACAGCGAGCGCCAGTTCGGGTGGCGCGAGCACCGGCTGATCTTAGGAGCGTGGGATGGCTAGACGAACACTTGTGCGTACTGCTGCAGTTCTCGGCGCGGCATCACTGGCACTTGCAGGCTGTAGCTCGGACAAGTCGGATGACTCGTCTTCGAGTGGCTCTACGTCCGGCGCTTCTGCCGCGACGACATCCGTCACGACTGATTGCACCCCGGAGCAGGCCAAGGCCGGCGCCACCCCGTCCACGGAAGCGCTGCGCATCGGCACGCTTCTTCCCGATACAGGCAGCTTGTCGTTCCTCGGGCCGCCGATGGTCGCGGGCACCCAGCTGGGAGTCAACGACGTCAATGCAGCCGGAGGCGTTCTCGGCCAACCGGTCCAGCTGATTCCCGGCGATTCGGGTGACACCACAACGGACACCGCCAATACCACCGTCGACCGCGAATTGGCTGCAGGCACTCAGGTCATCGTCGGCGCCGCGTCGTCTTCGGTCTCGCTCAAGGTGATCGACAAGATCGCCAGCGCAGGCGTCGTGATGTTCTCGCCTGCCAACACCTCGGACCAATTCGTCTGCTACCCAGACAAGGGCATGTACTTCCGCACCGCTCCGACGGACGTACTGCAGGCTCAGGCCGTCGCACAGCTCATTTCGGACGACGGTGGTCAGCGCGTAGCGATCATGGCCCTCAACGACCCGTACGGGACGGGTCTGGCGGACAACATCGAAAAGAATCTGATCGATTCGGGTGTCCCCTCCGATCAGATCGAGAAGATCATCTACGACCCGAACGCGCAGTCGTTCAACTCCGAAGTCGATCAAGTCAAGAACTTCAATCCGGATGCAGTGGCACTGGTGGGCTTCGAAGAGTCGGCGAAGATCATCACGCGCATGCACGAAGTGGGCATCGGCCCGTCGGACGGAATGGCGATGTACGGCGTCGACGGCAACATGGGTAACGCTCTCGGCGAATCCGTGGCGAAGCCGTTGCTCGACACCATGCAGGGAACGACGCCCCTGACGGACGTCGGAGCTGCCTTCCAGGATCGTCTGAAGGCTGTGAACCCCTCTCTGATCGACTTCAACTACGCCGGAGAGTCATACGACGCGGTGGTGATCTCAGCGCTCGCTGCCGAGCAGGCGAAGTCGACGGCCGGTACCGACATCGCGGCCAACATCAACAGCGTCACCGAAGGCGGCACCAAGTGCACGTCCTACGTCGAGTGCCTGCCGTTGGTGAAGGCGGGAACCGACATCGACTACGACGGCATCACCGGTGAGTTGGACTTCAACGATTCGGGGGAGCCGTCCATCGGTTCGTACGGAAAGCTCAAGTTCGGCCCTGAGAACACCCTGACCACAGAAGGATTCGTGGTGGTGGGGAAGTAAGTCGTGGGCAGGTAAGCAGCCAACGAGAATGGGCCAGGGTCTCGCGACCCTGGCCCATTCTCGTGTCTGTCCTACTTCTCTTTGCTTCCAGCGAGCGTTCCCAAGTACAACTCGATCACCTTGGGGTCGTTCATCAGATTGGCGCCGGTGTCGGTGTACGCGTTCTTACCCTGATCGAGTACGTAACCGCGGTCGCAGATCTGAAGGCAGCGGCGCGCGTTCTGCTCGACCATGATGACCGAGACACCGGCAGCATTGATCTTCTTGCAGCGGATGAACACCTCGTCCTGGAACATGGGGGACAGGCCCGCGGACGGTTCGTCGAGCAGCAGCACCGACGGATCCATCATCAGGGCCCGGCCCATCGCGACCATCTGGCGTTCGCCACCCGAGAGTGCGCCGGCCTTCACCTTTCGTCGTTCACTCAGAAGAGGGAATAGTTCACTCACGAAGGCGAATCGTTCCGCGAATGCCTTGGGACGCAGATAAATGCCCATTTCGAGGTTTTCTTCGATGGTCAGAGTCTGAAAGACGTTCTGCGTTTGAGGGACGTACCCGACTCCCTTCTGAACGAGGACGTGAGCGGGCGCAGACGTGATGTTGTCCTCGCGTAGGGTGACCGACCCTTCGCGTACCGGTATCAGTCCGAACAGTGATTTCAGGAGTGTCGATTTGCCTGCGCCGTTGGGTCCGATGATCCCGACGATTTCCCCTTCCTTCAGGAAGAAGTTGCATTCACGCAGGATGTTGACGCCGGGAATGTAGCCCGCGACGAGGCTGTCGGCGCGGAGCAGGGCACCTGCCGACAGTCGCTGATGCTCCTCGGCCGTCGCGGCGAACTCTGCAGGCGTGAGTGAACGTGCGTGGTTCTCGCTCATGGCTTCTCGTGCCTTCCGCGCGGTTCCTCGGGACTCGATTCCAGCGTCGCGGCGAGATCGGCCGGAAGGTTGTCGACGTCGGGTTCCGACAGGTCCCCGCCCGACTCGAGGGTTTCGACCTCGGCTTCAGCCAGGGCGGCGGCCAGAACGGCCGTCTCGCCCACCGGATTTCCGTTGTCGTCGAACTCGAGGGCCTGGTCATGGTGGCTGCCCAGATATGCGTCGACGACGGCTGTGTTGGACGAGAGTTCGTCCGGGGTGGATTCGGCGATGACGCTGCCCTGCGCCATGACCACCACCCAATCGCTGATGTCTCGGATCACGTCCATGTCGTGCTCGACGAACACGACGGTCATTCCGTCGTCGCGCAATGACTTGATGTGTCCGAGCAGGCTTTGCGTCAGAGCAGGATTGACCCCCGCCATCGGTTCGTCCAGCATCACCACCGAGGGCGAGGTCATGAGTGCGCGAGCCATTTCGAGCAGTTTGCGCTGCCCACCGGAGAGTGAACCGGCGAGGTCGTCGGCCTTGGTGTCGAGTTTGAATCGTGCGAGGAGTTCGTTGGCGCGTTCGGTGATCTCGCGTTCCTGGCCTTTCCAGATCCACGGGACGAGAGATGCAAAAATGCGTTCACCACGTTGGCCGGTGGCACCGAGACGTACGTTGTCCAGCACGGTGAGTTTGGAGAGCGCCTTGGTCAACTGGAACGTCCGTACCACTCCTTTCCTGGCTACCTGGTGGGGATACATGCGGCCCAGCGATTGACCGTCCATCGACCACGTACCGGTGTCCGGCCGGTCGAATCCGGTAAGGAGGTTGAAGAGCGTCGTTTTTCCGGCACCGTTTGGACCGATCAGACCCGTGATGCACCCTCGTTGAATCTCGAGGTGATCGACGTCGACGGCCTTGAGACCGCCGAACGTCCGCGAGACGTTGTCAGCGACCAACACCGGGTCGGGTTTCGCCGATCCGGGAAGGTGAGGAACGTCGGCAAAGATCTGTGCTCTGGTATCGGCGTCAAGCATTGAGTTGCACCTCCCGCTTGTTACCCAGTATTCCCTGCGGTCTGAAGACCATCAGGAGAGCAATCATCAATCCGAGCAGGACGTACCTGGTGGCCCCGACCTGTTGTTCGGTCAGCGAGAGCAGCGGATTCTCGCCGGAGATCGCCTGACGCAGCAAGGCATCAGGGATGGCGAGGAGGAACCAGAACAACATTGCGCCGACCACCGGGCCGAATACCGTTGCCGCCCCGCCCAGAATCAGTGCGCCGAACGCGAAGAACGTCTGCGCGGTCGAGTAGAAGTCCGGGTTGATGGACTTGGTCTGCAAAGCGTTGAACACCCCGGCCAGACCACCGATCACGCCGCCGAGAACCAGCGCCTGCATCTTGTACACGAACACGTTCTTGCCCAACGATCGCGCTGCGTCCTCGTCTTCGCGAACCGCCTTGAGGACGCGCCCCCACGGACTATGCGTCAACAGGTAGACAAATCCGCACAAGATCAAGACCAGCGTCCACCCCACGACCATCGACCAGAGGTCGTCTCCGTAGAACTTCACGCCGAGAAATGAGTACTGCTTGGCCGAGTCGAAGGGGCTCAGTGCGGTGAACGGGTCTGCGAAACCGAACAGGCCATTAGTGGAACCGGTCACCGAATCCGACGCGGTCGAGCGGAAGATCAGACGCAAGATCTCCGAAGCGGCGATGGTCACGATGGCGAGATAGTCGGCGCGCAGACGCAGCGTCGGGATACCGAGCACGAGCGCGAGGAGCCCGGCTGCGGTGAGTCCGACGAGGATGCCGAGCCAGAGCGGCTGGTCGTAGGTCACGGTCATGATGCCGACGCCGTAGCCGCCGAGAAGGGCAAAACCGATCTGACCGAAATTGAGCAGTCCGGCGTAGCCGAAGTGCAGGTTCAACCCGATTGCCAACAGTGCGTAGAAGATTGCCGACGGCCCGATCAGCTGGGCGAAGGAAACCTGGAAAGCTCCCATGATGTCCATGTTCGTCACCCGATCCTTTGTCTGGATCCGAGGATGCCCTGGGGGCGAACCACGAGGATCACGATCAAGACGAGAAGTCCGCCGATGTATTTGAGGTCTGGGTTGATGATGAGCGTCGAGAGTTGGACCAGAAGTCCGACGATGACGCAGCCGAGTAGCGCCCCGTACGCGGTTCCCAGACCACCGAGGGTGATTCCGGCGAACATGAGCAGCAACAGTTTGAAGCCCATTTCCCACTGGACGCGTCCGCCGAGCTCGGAGATACCGAACAGCACACCGCCGAGGGCGGCCAATCCGCCGCCGAGACCCCAGACGAACATGATCACGCGCTCGACGTTGATACCGGACGAAGCGGCGAGGTCACGATTGTCGGAGACGGCACGCATGGCCTTTCCGATGCGAGTCTTCTGCAGAAGCAGTGCGACGCCGACCAGGACGACCAGACTGACGATCATGACTATCGCGTTGGCGTCGGTCAGTGCGATCGGGCCCCAGTTCTTCTCGACCTGGCCCTGGTAGTCGTCGAACGGTTCGGCGCGGTCGGAGAAGAAGATCAGGATCAAGTAGCGCAATGAAATCGCGAGACCGATCGAGACCACCAATTGCGCGATCAACCCGGTCTTGCGCTTACGCAGTGGTTTCCAGACGATTCCGTTGGTCAGCAGGCCGATGCCGATGCCGACGAAGATCGCGAGGATCGTGGCGGGAATCAGCGGAACGCCGAAGGACGTGTTGATCACCCAGGCAGCAACGGCTCCCAACGTCACCATCTCGCCGTGAGCGAAGTTGGTCAGGCCAGTGGTGCCGTAGATCAGGCTCAAACCCACACCGGCGATCGCGATCACGAGGCCGAACCGCAGACCGTCGACCGTCGTGCGGATCAGCTTCTCGCCGAAGCTGACATTCGAGGCGGTACGTACCTCGCCGAACGAGAAGATCACGGTGTTCGCGCGGCCGGCCACCACCTCGCGTTCGACAGCGGCTTGCACACTGACCCCGTCGGGAAGTGTGTCGGCAACGATCTCGAAGGTGTAGGTGCCCGGTGCCACGGCCAGTTCCCAACGGCCGTTCGATGCCGATTCTCCGGTGGCGACTTCCGTGCCGGAAGAATCGAGTGCACGGACGGTGACGCCCTCGAGGCGTGTGCCGCCGTTGTTGAGATTGCCGCTGACGGGGACAGCGTTGTCGGGAACCGGTGCTGTCGGTGTTGCGGATGCTGTCGGGGTCGGCGGTGTAGGGGAAGTGGTCGGTTCCTGAGCCGAAGCAATTCCGGCCAGGCTGAGTAATGCGAAGAACGTCAGTAATGCAAAGGCCAGTAGTCGGCTGAGTGTCGCGAGGGTCTGCCGTTTCACTACGGGTGGGGCCACGTACGTCCTCCGAGCGGGTCGGGAATAGCGCGTCTGGACAAAGGTGCCGCGCAGCACAGGGATTGTTTCGTTGCTGCGATTTCCGGACTCTAACGGCTCCGTTCGCTTCAGATGGGGTTCTGAGATTTCCGGGATGTTTCGGTTCCGTATCGAAGGCCGAAGGCTGCATCAATTGTCCGATTCTTGTGTCTGTTCCTGCGTAAACAACGGCGAAGGCGTCGATGTCGGTCGCGATCCCTAGACTGATGAACCGTGAGCCCCGCAACCACAACTCGGTCCAGCACGTCCACCGCTTCAGCCGGCACCACCGGCAAGGCGGACGATCGCCCTCTTCTGATGCTTCTCGACGGGCATTCGTTGGCATTTCGCGCCTTCTATGCGCTGCCTGCAGAGAACTTCAAGACACACAGTGGGCAGGCCACCAACGCGGTGTACGGCTTCACGTCGATGTTGATCAACCTTCTTCGTGACGAGCAGCCCACCCACCTGGCCGCGGCCTTCGACGTGTCGCGTCAGACGTTTCGCGCCGACCTGTTCCCCGAATACAAGGCGCAGCGCGCGAAGGCTCCGGACGAATTCAAGGGCCAGATCGACATCACCAAGGACGTTCTCGGCGCGCTGGGCATCCCGGTCATGGCCGAGGAAGGTTTCGAAGCCGACGACGTGATCGCCACCTTGACCACGCAGGCGGAGGCACTCGGATACCGGGTTCTCGTCGTGACCGGTGACCGTGACTCGCTGCAACTGGTGACCGACAACGTCACTGTGCTCTACCCGAAGAAGGGTGTCTCGGAGCTCACCCGATTCACGCCGACGGCCGTAGAGGAGAAGTACAGCCTCAGCCCGGCGCAGTATCCCGATTTTGCTGCCCTGCGCGGCGACCCGAGTGACAACCTCCCCGGCATCCCCGGCGTCGGCGAGAAGACCGCCACCAAGTGGATCCGTGAGTACGGCGACCTGCAGGGACTGGTCGACAACGTGGACAAGGTCCGCGGCAAGGTGGGCGACTCACTGCGGGAGAACCTCGCGAACGTCCTGCTCAATCGTCAGCTCACCGAAATGGTTCGCGACGTTCCCTTGCCGTACACGCCCGAGCAGTTGGTGTTGGCCCCGTGGGACCGCGAGAAGATTCATGCGTTGTTCGACGATCTCGAGTTCAAGGTTCTCCGCGATCGACTGTTCGCGACCCTGTCGTCGTCCGAGCCCGAAGCAGAGGAAGGGTTCGAGGTCAGCGGCGACGCACTCGCCCCGGGTGCGGTTGCCGCGTGGCTCGACGCCCACGCACGAACCGGTGAGCGTCACGGCGTGACGGTGCTCGGAACCAGAACTCCGTTCGCCGGCGACGTCACTGCACTCGCGATCGCGGCCTCCGACGGTGAATGTGCATACATCGCGGCGTCGACGGCAACACCGGAAGACGAAGCAGCTCTCGGTGATTGGCTCGCCGACGCATCGCAGCCGAAGGCGCTGCACGAAGCCAAGTGGGCGATCCATGCTCTGCGTGGGCGTGGTTGGACGCTCGGTGGACTGACCAGCGACACTGCTCTGGCCGCGTACCTCGTCCGGCCGGGCCAGCGCAGCTTCAATCTCGACGACCTCTCGCTCCGCTACCTCAAGCGTGAACTGCGCGCCGAAACATCCGGCCAGGAACAGCTTTCACTGCTCGACGACACCGAGCAGCTGATTGCCGAAGCGGCCGAGACCGCGATGCTCAGCGCTCAGGCCGTTCTCGACTTGGCAGCTGCACTGGACACCGAGTTGGAGTCGATCGAATCCAAGTCGCTCCTCTCCGACATGGAACTGCCGTTGACGATCGAGCTCGCTCAGATCGAGGCCACCGGCATCGCCGTCGACAGCGCGCATCTGCACGATCTTCAGAGCCGTTTCGCCTCCCAGGTCGCCGACGCAGCAAACTCGGCCTACGAGGTGATCGACAAGCAGATCAACCTGGGTTCGCCGAAGCAGCTGCAGGTGGTCTTGTTCGAAGAACTCGACATGCCCAAGACGAAGAAGACGAAGACGGGCTACACCACCGACGCCGAGGCGTTGCAGGGTCTGTTCGACAAGACAGGACACCCGTTCCTCGAACACCTTCTCGCGCACCGTGATGCGACGCGTATGAAGGTGACCGTCGACGGTCTTCTCAAGGCCGTAGCCGAAGACGGACGCATTCACACGACGTTCAACCAGACGGTTGCCGCGACCGGACGTCTGTCGTCGACCGATCCGAACTTGCAGAACATCCCGGTGCGAAACGACGCGGGGCGCGAGATTCGCGACGGATTCGTAGTCGGGCAAGGGTTCGACGTTCTACTCACTGCCGACTACAGCCAGATCGAAATGCGCATCATGGCGCACGTATCAGGCGACGAGGGACTGATCGAGGCATTCAACACCGGTGAGGACCTGCACAGCTTTGTCGGCTCGCGCGCATTCGGTGTACCGATCGAAGAGGTGACTCCAGAACTGCGGCGCCGGGTCAAGGCGATGTCGTACGGTCTGGCCTACGGGCTCAGTGCCTACGGATTGGCGTCGCAGCTGAAGATTTCGACCGAAGAAGCGAAGCAGCAGATGGATGCGTACTTCGCTCGTTTCGGCGGCGTGCGGGATTACCTCCACGCGGTGGTCGAGCAGGCACGTAAGGACGGCTACACCTCGACGCTCTACGGTCGTCGTCGCTACCTGCCGGACCTCAACAGCGACAACCGTCAGCGTCGTGAGGTTGCCGAACGTGCTGCCCTCAATGCGCCGATCCAGGGCACTGCGGCCGACATCATCAAGGTGGCGATGATCAACGTGCAGAAGGCTCTCGCCGACGCCGGATTGAAGTCGCGCATGCTGTTGCAGGTGCACGACGAATTGGTGCTCGAAGTGGTTGCCTCCGAGTTGGAGGAGGTCACCGCGCTGGTCAAGGACAAGATGGCCACAGCCATCGAGCTGTCGGTACCTCTGGATGTTTCGGTGGGAACCGGTCGAAGCTGGGACAGCGCGGCTCACTAGGCAGCAACGAAAAAGGCTGGGCCGGAATCGACTTCGATTCCGGCCCAGCCTTTTCACGCTATTCAGCAGATGCGGTCTGCTCTGCGATCTGCTTGCGGACCTCGTCCATGTCGAGTGCCTTGACCTGAGTGACGAGCTCCTCGAGCTGAGCGGCGGGAAGCGCGCCGGCCTGGTTGAACACGAGTACGCCTTCGCGGAAGGCCATGATCGTGGGGATGGAGCGGATGTTGGCGGCCGCTGCGATTCCCTGCTCGGCCTCGGTGTCGACCTTGGCGTGAACGACGTCGGCATGCTTCTCCGAAGAGGCTTCGAACGTCGGTGCGAACTGGCGGCACGGGCCGCACCAGGAGGCCCAGAAGTCCACGAGGACGACGTCGCTGCCGTTGATCGTTTCGTCGAAGTTCTGCTGGGTGAGTGTCTGGGTGGCCACAGGGGTCCTTTCCATTGTGCGGGCTGTTGGTGTGTGCAACGCCCCGGAACCGCTGATTCTTCCCTGAGCCGATTTCAGCTTGCGTTCTCGGTCGCCCGAAACGTCCGGCGGTAGGCCTGCGGCGTGGTGCAACGCAGACGAATGAAGTGCTGGCGAAGCACGGCACCGCCGCCGAATCCGACGCGTTCTGCGATGACGTCGACGGAGAGGTCGGAATTCTCGAGGAGATGTTGGGCGGCCAGTACTCGCTGATCGCTGAGCCAGCGGGCGGGGGTTGTTCCCGTTTCCGCTTGGAAACGGCGCGCGAACGTGCGCGCGGACATGTTCGCGCGGGCTGCGACCATGCCCACAGTGAGGTCGAGGGCGAGGTTCTCCGTCATCCAGTCGAGGAGCGGGGCAAGGGTTGCACTCGGCGTCGAGGCGAGGGGAGTGGCAACGTACTGGGCTTGCCCACCGTCACGATGGGGCGGCACCACCATCCTTCTCGCGATGCCATTGGCAACGCGAGAACCCTGTTCTTTTCGGACGATGTGCAGGCACAGGTCAATTCCTGCCGCGGTGCCTGCGCTGGTGAACACCGGATCTTCGTCCACGTACAACACGTCCGGATCGACCTTGGCTTCCGGATACGTCTGGGCAAGCCTCTCTGCATGCCGCCAATGCGTCGTGCATCGCCTTCCGTCCAGTAGTCCAGCCGCCCCGAGGACAAACGCTCCGGTGCACAGACTCGCCACCTTGGCGCCCCGGGCTACGGCCTCGTTGAGTTTGACCAACAGGGGATCGACACTCGAGTCGGGACTCGGTGAGCACATGTACGCGTCGCCGGCGTCGTAGGTTCCGCCGGCGGACACGACGATGAGATCGGCGTCGTCGAGAGAATCGAGGTTGTACGGAACATCGATGTTGTACCCGAACCGCGTTCGGATCGGACCCGGAACTGCGGCGATCAGAGAGAAGTCGTACGTGGGGAGGCCGTCGTCGGATCGGTCGAAGCCGAAGACTTCACATGCGACGCCGAGTTCGAACGCTTCGGTCATCGGCATCAGTGGGACCACCACTTTCGCGAGCATCTTTCGAGTGTGACAGAAAAACAGGAAAGTGGCAGAAAATCGTCCAAGTCTGGCTTTTCTGCCACTACTGCCACGTGGGACATTCCGTCAGGCTGGACACATGGCAATCATCGTCGTCAGCGTCTTGGTCCTACTGGTCCTGAACGTACTAGCTCTTGCCGGCCGAACGCCCGACACTCGTCACGACGTCAGTCCGCACGGAGACTTCACCCTTTGAGGGCAAGTCTGGCCTTTCAATACACCGCAGCTGCGGTGGTGTGGGGAGCCAGTTTCCTCTTCATGAAGATCGGGCTCGAAGGTCTGTCCTTCACGCAGGTAGTTCTGTGGCGCTTGGTCTTCGGTGCGCTCGCGCTGGTTCTCGTGTCAGCGGTCAGCCGGATCGGCCTACCGAGGGACTTTCGCGTCTGGAAACACATGGCTTTTCTCGCAGCGACACAATGCATCGTGCCGTGGCTGCTGTTCAGTTGGGCGGAGCAAAACATGTCTTCGGGACTCGCGAGCATCTACAACGCCACCACGCCACTGATGACTATGGCTGTCTCCCTTGCCTTTCTGCCGGGGGAGACGCTGACGCGATACAAATCGCTGGGGTTGCTTCTCGGATTCGGTGGGGTGCTGATCGTATTGGCGCCGTGGAATCTCGGCGTCGGCGGAAGTGTCAGTTCTCAGGTCGCTTGCCTGGGAGCGACTGCCTCGTACGGGATTTCGTTTGTCTACCTCAGACGTTTCGTGCTTCCTCTCGGCGTCGACACCCGCACGGTCGCGCTATTACAGATCAGTATCGGTGCATTCGTGATGGTTTTGGCCTCACCGGTCATCGCGAATACACCGATGCACCTGACGCCGGCAGTTGTCCTGTCGATGATCGCTCTGGGCGCACTGGGGACCGGGCTCGCATTCATCTGGAACACCAATGTCGTTCAGGGGTGGGGGCCGACTGCGGCGTCCACCGTCACTTATCTCAGTCCAGTGGTGGGCGTCGCTCTCGGCGCAATAGTCTTGAACGAAAGCGTTGGCTGGAATCAGCCGGTTGGTGCACTCGCGGTGATCGCGGGAATCCTGGTGACCCGACGTGCAACCCGATCTGTCACAGCGGCGGCGTCAGTAACCATTCCGTCTTCTGTTCGCCGTCCCAGCGCCTGATCGCGCCGCAGCGCCCTTGAATCACGTCGGTTCCCAGCAGGGCGATGGCTTCACCCAGACGTGCAGGTTCGACGCGTCGGGCGAGCGTCACATGAGGCGTCCACGCGCCGGGCTCGACGTGGGCGGGAAGCGCCGTCGAACCAACGGTTGCCTCGGCTATTTCTCGGTGCAGGTGAAGGAGTGCGCGCGAAGGAATGACCGAGCGCGCCAAGACCATCTGCTTGCCGCCGAACACGATGTAGCCACCGAGTCGGACCTCGAAGTCAGGGGCCGAGAAGCGCCGCTTCAACAGTTTGTCGATCTCCGCGGGGATCTCACGGGCGACGAACAGTGTGATGTGCGGACGGTTGGACGGGCTGTGATGAGAGGCCTGACTTGGTAAACCGGCGTCGGCGAGAAGCTGCCACTGTGCTCGGACTTCCGACTCACTCACTGGATCGAGGAGCAATTCCACCGACTGGACCATGGTGAGCAATGATTGCCTGATGACAGGTGCGAGCGCAATCGGTACTTCGGCCATGCGGCTGGGACTCATGCACGGCGACGGAATCGGCCACGAAATCGTCCCGGCGACACGGCAGATCGTGGATGCGGCGTTGTCAGCGGTTCATGCTCCGCCCGTCGAGTGGGTCGAGCTTCCGCTCGGGAACACGGCCATCGACAGCCACGGCACACCGATTCCCGACGAGACCATCGATTCGTTGGGGCAGCTGCAGGGTTGGATTCTCGGACCCCACGACAGTGCGTCCTATCCGGAGAGGTTTCGCGGACAACTCACACCCGGCGGCGTCATCCGGAAGAAGTTCGAGCTGTTCGCGAACATTCGGCCGGCAGCGGCGTTCCCCGGTGTCAAGGCAATGGTCCCCGACATGGATCTGGTGATCGTCCGCGAGAACACCGAGGGGTTGTACGCGGATCGGAACATGGCAGTCGGCAGCGGCGAGTTCATGCCGACGCCCGACATCGCGCTGGCCGTCGGTGTGTTCACCCGCGCTGCGTGTGAACGGATCGCACGCACTGCCTTCGCGTTGGCGTCGCGACGGCGCAATCACGTCACGATCGTCCACAAAGCCAACGTCCTCACACTGACCACCGGCCTGTTCCGTGACGCCTGCCGAACAGTCGCTGCGGAGTACCCACACGTAGTCGTCGACGACGAGCACGTCGACGCGATGGCGGCGCACCTGGTTCGGCGCGGCGGCGACTTCGATGTCGTGGTGACCGAAAACATGTTCGGCGACATCTTGTCGGATCTGGCGGGCGAGCTGTCCGGTTCACTCGGAACCGCGCCGTCGATCAACGCTTCCGAGACGCAGGTCATGGCTCAGGCTGCGCACGGTGCCGCACCCGACATCGCCGGGAAGAATCGGGCGAACCCGACGGCACTGTTCCTCTCGAGTGCAATGATGCTCGACTGGCTCGGTGATGCGCGTGGCGATCGGTTGTTGTCTGCGGCAGCACGCCGGATTTCAGATGCCGTTCGCACGACCATCGCGTCGGGCATCGCGACCGCCGACCTCGGCGGTTTGGCATCGACCAGCGAATTTTCCGAAGTCGTGTACGCACACACTCTGCGTCGCTGATTCTTGTACGACAGGCCGGAATCTTGCGAAGTCGGCGACGGTGGAACTCCTGCCGTAACCTACCGTTCGACTGAATTTCGGATGGACGTTGCAAGTGCGGCGATCGACGAGTGGAGAGCAGAGTCGTGGTCGATGAAAACGCACGGGCACCAAGGCCACGTGGCGTGAGTTATGGCTCGAGCAGTGGCGGGCGTATCCGCGCCAACGTGGTGCGAGTCTTGTTGGTGGGCTTGATCGTCGCACTGTGCGGCGGGTGTGTGACCAACAACGAGGGCCTCGTTCCGGAGGGGCCGCCACTTGACATCCAGAAGGTGCCCGAGATCGCCGCCCTGTTGCCCCCGAACGTCAGGGAGTCGGGCAAGCTGCAGGTCGGGGTCAACATTCCTTACGCACCAAACGAATTCAAAGATGAGAATGGCAAAATCGTCGGCTTCGACGTCGACATCATGAACGCAGTGGCGACTGTGCTCGGGATCGAAGCTGTCTATAACCAGGCCGACTTCGACAAGATCATCCCCGCTATCCAGTCGGGAAGCTACGACCTCGGCATGTCTTCGTTCACCGACTCCAAGGAGCGGGAGAAGTCGGTCGACTTCGTCACGTACTACAGCGCAGGTATCCAGTGGGCTCAGCGGCCGGACAATCCCGTGGACCCGAACAATGCGTGTGGGTTGCGAGTGGCGGTACAGACCACAACTACCGAGGACATCGACGAAGTACCCGCCAAGAGCGAGGCATGCGTTGCTGCGGGCAAGCCGCCCATCGAGAAGATTAAGTACGACAGTCAGGACGACGCGGCCAACGCACTCATCCTGGGTCGAGTCGACGCGTTGTCCGCTGATTCACCGGTGACCGGCTACGCGATCAAACGGAGTAAGGGGCGGATGGAAGCTGCGGGTCAGCCCTTTGATTCCGCGCCGTACGGCTGGCCGATCGTGAAGGGTTCCGCCCTCGGTCCCGCCCTGCAGCAGGCAATGCAGTACCTGATCGACAACGGTGTCTATCAACAGATCGCGCAGACCTGGAGTGTCGAGGCCGGCGTCATCGAAGTATCCAAGATCAACGGCGCGGAAAGCTGATGAACATGACAACAACTGAGACTGGCGATCCGGCGCCGATCAAGGCGATCCCACTGCGCAGACCGGGCCGATGGGTCGCAGCAGTCGTGGTGGTGGTCCTGGTAGGGCTCTTTATCTACGGTTCGGCGACCAATGAACAGTTCGGCTGGGCGACTTACCGCCAGTACCTCTTCGACGCTCGAATTTCGAAGGCCGCCTGGGTCACCATTCAACTGACAATTCTGTCGATGGCAGCCGCGATCGTTCTGGGCATCGTCCTCGCGGTAATGCGGCTGTCGCCGAACCCGGTGCTGAAGTCCGCTGCCTGGGTGTATTTGTGGGTCTTCCGCGGCACGCCCGTTTACGTCCAGCTCGTCTTCTGGGGTCTCTTCCCCTCCATATACAAGAGCATCGATCTCGGCGTTCCGTTCGTCCATCAGTTCGTGCATTTCGACATGCAGGATCTCCAGGCGGCGTTTCTCTTCGCAGTCATCGGACTCGCATTGAACGAGGCGGCGTACATGGCCGAAATCGTCCGTGCAGGTATCGCCTCGGTCAACGAAGGTCAGACCGAAGCGTCAGTGGCTTTGGGAATGACGTGGGGCCAGACGATGCGGCGAACGGTCCTTCCCCAGGCGATGCGGGTGATCATCCCACCGACCGGCAACGAATTGATCAGCTTGCTCAAGACGACTTCGCTGGTGACCGCAGTGCCGTTGAGTACCGAACTCTACGGACGAGCGAGAGACATATCCGGTGCAAATTTCGAGCCGATCCCACTCTTGATGGTCGCGGTTACGTGGTACCTCGCAATGACCAGTGTTCTCATGGTCGGCCAGTACTACGTCGAACGCCACTATTCGAAAGGGTCGACGAGGACGCTCACCACTCGCCAGCTTCAGGCACTCGCCGACGCACAGGGCAAAGAAACGGTAGTGGAGACACTCCCGGATATTCCAGGAGGAGAACGCAGATGACACCGATGGTCAAGGCAGACCGGGTCTGTAAGAACTTCGGCGCGCTCGAGGTTCTCAAAGGGGTCTCACTCGAAATCGATCCCGGCCAAGTTCTGTGCCTCGTCGGGCCGTCCGGGTCGGGCAAGTCGACGTTCTTGCGCTGCATCAATCACCTCGAGCAGGTCAACGCCGGCCGACTGTACGTCGACGGCGACCTGGTGGGCTACTCGGAGAAGAACGGAAAACTGTACGAACTTCACCCGCGAGCAGCGGCCAAACAACGCCGCGACATCGGGATGGTGTTTCAGCACTTCAATCTGTTCCCGCACCGCACCGCTCTCGAGAACATCATCGAAGCGCCGACGCAGGTGAAGCGCGTCAGTAAGAAGAAGGCTGTCGAACGAGCGAAGGACCTCCTCGATCAGGTCGGGTTGAGCGCCAAAGCCAACGCCTATCCGGCCCAGTTGTCGGGTGGTCAGCAGCAAAGAGTTGCCATCGCCCGCGCTCTCGCGATGGACCCGAAGCTCATGCTGTTCGACGAGCCGACGTCCGCGCTCGACCCCGAACTGGTCGGTGAAGTTCTCACCGTGATGAAGCAGTTGGCCAAAGAAGGCATGACGATGGTGGTCGTCACCCACGAGATGGGTTTCGCCCGCGAGGTCGCCGACCAGTTGGTCTTCATGGACGGGGGAGTTGTGGTCGAGGCAGGCGAGCCGCGGGAACTCCTGGCCAATCCTCAGCACGACCGGACCAAGGCTTTTCTGTCGAAGCTGCTGTAGCCGTCAGGGTTTGACGGCGCTGAAAATTGCAGTGCCCGGAAAGAGTTGGCCGCGCAGGGGACTCCACTGTCCCCATTCGCGGTCCAACCACTCCGGCCATTCGGGCTCGATGATGTCGCGCACCTGAAGTCCGGCCGCGACGATCTCACGAACCCGGTCGCCGATGGTGCGGTGATGCTCGACGTAGGTGGGGACTCCGTTGTCATCGACCTCGACATACGGGGTGCGGTCGAAGTAGGGGAGGGTCGCGGTCAAGCCTTTCGGCCCGGGATCGTCGGGGAAGATCCATCGAATCGGATGGTTGACGGCAAAGACCCACGATCCGCCGGGACGCAGAACCCGGGCGACTTCGTTCATCACTCGCTGCGAATCGGCAACGAACGGGACGGCGCCGAACGCGGAACAGACGATGTCGAAACTCCCGTCGGCAAACGGCAGGAGTTCCGCACTTGCCTGAATCAACGGGACTGCCGGCCCGCCGGCATTCATCGCGTCCTGCCCGCGGGCGAGCATCCCCATCGAGATGTCGAGACCGACGGCCCGAGCACCGTGTCCGGCGAGCCATCGGGCGCACGGCGCGGAGCCGCAACCCACTTCCAATATGTCTTTGTCGACTATGTCGCCGAGCAAGTGGTGATCGCCCTCGTGCAGCCCTTCGGGGCACCAGACGAATTCACCTTCCGCGCTGTTCACGCCCAGAAACTCGCCGTGGGTTCGGTGGTAATCGTCGGCGTCGGCGTCCCACCACGCACGGCTGGCGCGGTCGCTGGCACTCGAATCGACACGGACTCGGCCGACGCCGCTGGTACCGAGAATGGAATTGGCAGCGGCATGGCGCTCGTCAGACATGAACAACACAGTAGAACGGGTGATGCGGGCGCAGGGTACCCGGGTTTGCCCGGCAAGATAGCCGACGCGTAGTCTTACTCACGCGAGTGTCTGTCATCCGACCGATTGTCTATACGAGATCTTTACCAAGGTCTCGGAATCAGTCGGACCGAGGGAGCTCGCGGTGCGCTTCCGCGGTGTGGAATGTGATCCGGTATTCGGTTGTTCGTTATTGATGCAGCTGGGTACTTCGATCTAGTACTTCACAAAGTACTTCCAACATTTGTACGCCACAGTTGCGCATCTCGTCCGACAAAATCCATCAACCGACCACAACTCGTCCGGAGCAATTCAACATATGCCCTCCACAACCGTCACCTCGCCGCAGGTTGCCATTAACGACATTGGCTCCGCCGAGGACTTCCTCGCCGCCATCGATGCCACGATCAAGTACTTCAACGATGGCGACATCGTCGAAGGAACCATCGTCAAGGTCGACCGCGACGAGGTTCTGCTCGACATCGGTTACAAGACCGAAGGCGTCATCCCTTCTCGTGAGCTCTCCATCAAGCACGACGTCGACCCCAATGAGGTCGTCTCCGTGGGAGATGCGGTCGAGGCTCTCGTCCTCACCAAGGAGGACAAAGAAGGTCGACTGATCCTGTCGAAGAAGCGCGCTCAGTACGAGCGTGCCTGGGGCACCATCGAGGAGCTCAAGGAGAAGGACGAGGCCGTCAAGGGCACCGTCATCGAGGTCGTCAAGGGCGGCCTCATCCTTGACATCGGTCTTCGTGGCTTCCTCCCCGCTTCGCTCGTCGAAATGCGTCGCGTCCGCGACCTCCAGCCGTACGTCGGCAAGGAGATCGAGGCCAAGATCATCGAGCTCGACAAGAACCGCAACAACGTGGTCCTGTCGCGCCGCGCATGGCTCGAGCAGACTCAGTCCGAGGTTCGCAGCGAATTCCTGCACCAGCTCCAGAAGGGCCAGGTCCGCAAGGGCGTCGTGTCCTCCATCGTCAACTTCGGTGCATTCGTGGACCTGGGCGGCGTAGACGGTCTGGTTCACGTTTCCGAGCTGTCTTGGAAGCACATCGATCACCCGTCCGAGGTTGTCGAGGTCGGCACCGAGGTCACCGTCGAGGTTCTCGACGTCGACCTGGACCGCGAGCGCGTCTCCCTGTCGCTCAAGGCAACGCAGGAAGATCCGTGGCGTCAGTTCGCCCGCACGCACGCCATCGGCCAGATCGTGCCCGGCAAGGTCACGAAGCTGGTTCCGTTCGGTGCATTCGTGCGCGTCGAAGAGGGAATCGAAGGCCTCGTTCACATCTCGGAGCTCGCTGAGCGCCACGTCGAGGTTCCGGACCAGGTTGTCGGCGTCGGCGACGATGCACTCGTCAAGGTCATCGACATCGACCTCGAGCGTCGTCGTATCTCGCTGTCGCTGAAGCAGGCCAACGAGGATTACAACGCCGAGTTCGATCCGTCCAAGTACGGCATGGCCGACTCGTACGACGAGCAGGGCAACTACATCTTCCCCGAGGGCTTCGATCCCGAGACCAACGAATGGCTCGAGGGCTTCGACAAGCAGCGTGAAGAGTGGGAGAACCGCTACGCCGAGGCTGAGCGTCGCCACAAGATGCACACCGCTCAGATGGAGAAGACCGCTGCAGACGAGGCCGCTGAGGCTGCCACCGCTGCTGCCGGCTACTCCTCGGAGACGGCTGCTGCAGACGACGCCGAGGCTCCGGCTGCTGCCGGCTCCGCTCCGGCCGAGTCCGCTGGCGGATCGCTTGCCAGCGATGCACAGCTCGCCGCACTTCGCGAGAAGCTGTCGGGCAACGCATAAGGATTACCGCTTGATCTGATCAGGCGAGATCTGTGAAGAACCCCGCCCCTGCACGTGCAGGGGCGGGGTTCTTCTCTCTGCCAGGTGTCACTTGCGAGCGAAGAATCAATTCAGTGGGTGAACACAAAAATGACCGGCACCGAAGGGTTGCCGGTCATTTTGTACTTTGTGAAGAGAACTCAGTTTGCGGGAGCAGGCACCCAGTAGGTGGCGGTCGCTTCGGCTGTGCGCTTACGCATCGACGCGAAGCTGTGTCGGCCTTGGCTCACGAGCATCGTGAACCACGTACGACGGTGCTCTGCCAGGGCAAAAGCAACTTCGGGAAACTCTATGCAGTGCACGCCGTTCGGCATTCCGAGGCGGTGCTGACCGTGATGGTCGCGATCTGCTCGCATGGCGTCCACTTTCTCGAGAAGGTGCAGGTACAGGTGCGTTCGCTAGAACATAACCGCACGGTCACCGAAATTGTGGTATTTGAGCCTCGAACGCCCCGGCGTGTTCGATCAGTAGGCGTGTCTGAATCTCTCGGGCGCGGAGATGAGAGACTGTCGAGTGTGTTGAGAGTTGGCCTCACTGGAGGCATCGGAGCCGGTAAGTCGACAGTGTCGAAAATCCTCAGCGAACTGGGAGCCGTCATCGTCGACGCCGACCTGATCGCCCGAGAAGTGGTCGAGCCCGGTACTCCGGGACTTGCCGCTCTGGTCGATGCATTCGGCGACGGGATTCTGTCCGAGGACGGCAGCCTCAACCGACCCGCGCTGGCGTCGTTGGCGTTTGCCGACGACACGTCACGCGGAACTCTCAACGGCATCCTCCACCCACTGATCGGTGCGCGGACGATGGAGCAGATTTCGTCTGCGCCGTCGGATGCAGTGCTCGTTCAAGATATTCCGCTGTTGGTCGAGGGTTCGATGGCGCCGGCATTCAATCTGGTCGTCATCGTTTACGTCGACGAGGAGGAACGAGTTCGGCGCTTGGTGGGCTCACGCGGCATGCCTGAATCCGACGCTCGTGCGCGCATCGCAGCGCAGGCAAATGACGATCAGCGTCGTGCTGTTGCCGACGTGTGGCTCGACAACAGCGGAGAGCCGGGTTCACTCGACGACGTGGTCCGCGACTTGTGGGCGAATCGACTTGTTCCCTTCGAGAAGAACCTCCGCGAGGGCACGGTAGTGCGCGCACTGCCCGAGCTGACTCCAGCCGACCCGTCGTGGCCGGCGCAGGCCGAACGAATCATCGGCCGGTTGTCGTTGGCGTCCGGTGACCGTGCGCGCCGTATCGATCACATCGGATCGACCGCAGTGCCTGGTCTCGATGCCAAGGACGTGATCGACATTCAGATCACTGTCGAGCACCTCGGCGTTGCCGACGACCTCGCGGAAGATCTGGCCGCTGCCGGGTTCCCCCGGATCGAGCACATCGTCGCCGACGACCCGAAACCGTCGTACCTCGGTGGCGAGACCGATCCGGCGGTGTGGGCGAAGCGGATCCACGGGAGTGCCGATCCAGGGCGCCGCGCGAACATTCACATTCGGGTGGACGGTTGGCCAGGTCAGCAGTTCGCGATCCTCTTCCGCGACTGGCTTCGCGCCGATGCGTCGGCGCGTGCCGAATATGCCGAACTCAAGGTCAAGGCAGCCGAGAGTGCCGCCGGCATCGACGACTACGCCGCTGCGATCGACGCCTACCTGGGAGTCAAGACGCCGTGGTTCGACGCCGCTTTCCACCGGGCATGGGAGTGGGCCGAGAAATCAGGCTGGTCCCTCTAACCACTCAGCGCCACGTGACCGGCATGCCCACCGAGGTGAGCCAGGCGTCGAGATCGTGACCGTGGGCGGCGATGCCGTCGATAGCGCGGGCCGCGTTCAGCATCGCACGCTCTGACGTCTTCGGGTCGAGAATCCCGGCGGTGTTCGCCTCGAGCAATTCGTCGACGTCGAGCAATTCGACGCTGCGTCCGGTCTGCACGATCAGGTCGAGGTAGTGGTCCTCGGACGTCCAGACCTGGTCGCCGCGGATGAAGTCGCCGATGTCGACATAGAAATCCCAGTCTCGGATGTGTTCCGGGGTGAAGTGCAGGATCGACGCCCGAATTCCGAGTTCGGGAATGATCCAGGACTCCAGGTAGTGAAACCGGGGATGGTCGGCGTGGCGCGCCATGTACAGCCCCCACGGTTCTTCGCGGTAGTGCTCGACCGGGCGAACGAAGCCCTTGGGATCGACGTTGGTGCGAGCTGCGATGTCGAAGGTTTCGACCTTCGGCCGGTGAATGTGGGGACGTTCCTCGCTCATGGTCGAAGAACCTACCGCCGAACTGAATTTTCGGCTGAACGCGGACGAGCGGGCATTGTGTCGGTAGGTGCGCTTACCCTGGTTTCATGGCGTTTGCTTCCGAACATCCCGTGGTCGCGCATTCCGAGTTTCGGCCGGTTGGTGACATCGAGCGCTCAGACGCGCGCTTCGAGGTCGTCAGCCCGTACGAACCGGCAGGCGATCAGCCGGCAGCTATCGCCGAGCTGGAGAAACGGATCAACGAGGGGGAGAAGGACGTAGTCCTCCTCGGTGCGACCGGTACCGGCAAGTCGGCCACGACTGCGTGGTTGATCGAGAAGCTGCAGCGCCCGGCTCTGGTGATGGCTCCGAACAAGACTTTGGCGGCTCAGCTCGCGAACGAGCTTCGGGAAATGCTACCCAACAACGCGGTCGAGTACTTCGTCTCGTACTACGACTACTACCAACCCGAGGCGTACATCGCCCAGACGGACACCTACATCGAGAAGGATTCGTCCGTCAACGACGATGTCGAGCGGCTGCGCCACTCGGCGACGTCCAGCCTTCTGTCACGACGGGACGTGGTCGTGGTGGCATCGGTGTCGTGCATCTACGGCCTCGGTACACCGCAGTCGTACCTCGATCGCTCGATTCAGCTGGACGTCGGTGTGGAGGTGCCGCGGGATGCGTTCCTGCGTCTGCTCGTCGACGTTCAGTACAACCGCAACGACATGGCGTTCACGCGAGGTTCGTTCCGCGTGCGCGGCGACACGGTCGAGATCATTCCGTCGTACGAAGAGCTGGCGGTCCGCATCGAATTCTTCGGTGACGAGATCGAGGCACTGTACTACCTCCATCCACTGACTGGTGACATCGTTCGCCAGGTCGACACGGTTCGTATCTTCCCGGCGACGCACTACGTCGCCGGCCCTGAACGCATGGAGCGTGCCGCCAAGGACATCGAGGCGGAACTCGAAGAGCGACTCGCCGAGCTCGAAGGCAAGGGCAAGCTCCTCGAGGCTCAGCGTCTGCGCATGCGTACGCAGTACGACCTCGAGATGATCAAACAGGTCGGATTCTGCTCCGGCATCGAGAACTACTCGCGCCACATCGACGGCCGTGGCCCTGGAACTGCCCCCGCAACCTTGATCGACTACTTCCCGGAAGATTTCCTTCTGGTCATCGACGAGTCGCACGTGACGGTTCCTCAGATCGGCGCCATGTACGAGGGCGATATGTCGCGCAAGCGAAACCTGGTCGAGTTCGGATTCCGGCTACCGTCGGCAACAGACAACCGCCCTCTGACTTGGGAAGAATTCAGTCAGCGGATCGGTCAGACCGTCTACTTGTCGGCGACACCAGGTAAGTACGAGTTGGGTCAGTCCGGCGGTGAGTTCGTCGAGCAGGTGATCCGCCCGACCGGATTGATCGATCCCGAGGTCATCGTCAAACCCACCAAGGGACAGATCGACGATCTCGTTCACGAAATCCGCGAGCGAGCGGAACGTGACGAGCGTGTGCTGGTCACGACGTTGACCAAGAAGATGTCGGAAGATCTGACCGATTACCTGCTCGAACTCGGTATTCGCGTCCGCTACCTGCACTCGGATATCGATACGCTCCGGCGAGTCGAGTTGCTCCGTCAGCTCCGCCTGGGGGAGTACGACGTGCTGGTCGGCATCAACCTCCTGCGTGAGGGACTCGACCTTCCCGAGGTGTCGCTGGTCGCGATTCTCGATGCCGACAAGGAAGGTTTCCTACGTAGCTCCACCAGCCTCATTCAGACGATCGGCCGAGCGGCTCGAAATGTATCCGGTCAAGTGCACATGTATGCGGACAAGATCACCGCTTCCATGGCGCAGGCCATCGAGGAAACCGAGCGACGACGCGAGAAGCAGGTCGCCTACAACGAGAAGATGGGCGTCGACCCACAACCTCTACGCAAGAAGATCGCGGACATTCTCGATCAGGTGTACGAGGAGGCAGAGGACACTGCGGCGTCCGTGGACGTCGGTGGTTCGGGTCGCAATGCGACGCGTGGTCGGCGTGCGCAGGGTGAGGCCGGTCGTGCGGTCAGTGCGGGTGTGTACGAGGGGCGCGACACCAAATCGATGCCTCGGGCCGAATTGGCAGATCTGGTCAAGGAACTCACCGATCAGATGATGAACGCTGCACGTGACCTTCAGTTCGAGTTGGCTGGGCGATTGCGAGACGAAATCTCGGATTTGAAGAAGGAGCTTCGAGGAATGGACGCCGCGGGTCTCAAGTAGGTCGCCTCGCGTGCGTTCGTGCTTTCGACCGCTACGGTTTCAGGTATGGATGCACAGACTGCAGGCAAGACCGCGCGGACTCTCGAACTTCTCCATTCCTTGGCGTACTTCGTCCCGGAGACGGAGAAGGAACTTGTCGGCGTCGGGTTGGAGCCTGGCCGAATGGTGTACTTTGCCGGGCGATCAGCTCCGCTCGGCGCTCCACCCGCGACTGTCGTCACGGCCACCTTCTTCAACTTCAATCCTGAATTGATCGCCAGTGTCATCCCACGTGCCTGGGAATTGGCAAGGCCCACAGAGGTTGTCGCCGCGCGGTATCGGGCAATCGACGCGGCGTACGTCCGCCTGTTCGGTGCAGACGTGACAGGATCGGCGGACATGGCCGAGGCCGCCGAACTCGTGTCGATCGCTGCCCAGAACATTCCTGGAGTGGACGGCCGCCCTCTGTACGCGGGTTGGGCGTCGCTCGACTGGCCGGCCGAGCCGCACCTGCGTTTCTGGCACGCGCTGACACTGCTGCGTGAGTATCGCGGTGACGGCCACATTGCGGCCCTTCAGACCGCGGGATTGAACGGCCTGGACGCGTTGATCACGCACACCGCGACGGGAATCGGGTTTCAGCGCAAATTCGCGCAGACTCGTCGCGGATGGTCGCAGGAACAGTGGGACGAGGCCGTCGAGAGTTTGAAGGACCGCGAACTGCTGGATCGTTCGTCCGGTGCGCTGACCGAGGACGGGCAGGACTTGCGTGACGTCGTCGAAGACCTGACGGACGACCTCGCTTTGGCTCCGTGGGATGCGCTGGGTGAGGAGGGTGCCAAGCGGTTGCTGGAATTGGCGACGCCGTGGCGTACCGCCCTGGTCGAGCAGGAAGTATTTCCGGCGGCGCTGTTCGGGCCCCGCTTTGGCAAACTTCGCTGAGTGGTCACCACCGAACAAATGTGTCTGTGACGAAGAATCACATTCACTGTGGGCTTGTGGCGTGTACTGCAAATAACACTATCCGCGGCACAATCCCGCTAATGTCAGCGCAGCGGTTGTCGAGCGGGCGCAACAGCGTTGCGCCCGGTGCCGGCCGTACCGTCCGTCCCGTAACCATGGAGGAATGAATGAGTGCCTACCGGACCGTTGTCGTAGGAACCGATGGCTCCGAGTCGTCACTGAAGGCAGTCGACAGAGCTGCCGCCATTGCCAGTGGCTCGGACGCTCAGCTCGTCATCGCGTGTGCGTACTACCCGGCTGATCCCAAGGACGTGAGCGCTGCCGCTGATGCGTTGGGTAACGAGGCCTACCAGGTCACCGGTTCCGCTCCGACCTACGAGATCCTTCGCACCGCTCGTGAGCGCGCACATGCCCAGGGGGCAAAGGATGTTGTCGAGCGCGCCGTCGTCGGCGCTCCCGTCGAATCGCTTCTCGCTTTGCTCGACGAGGTGAAGGGCGACTTGCTGGTCGTCGGAAATCGCGGATTGAACACGTTGACCGGGCGTCTACTCGGATCGGTGCCTTCCGATGCCGCTCGCAAGGCGACGTCCGATGTCCTGATCGTGCACACCGTTCGCTGAACTACCGGCAGTAGTCGGCCTCGGCCGCATCGACGAACACTTCAGCCAGCTGATCGGCGCTGGGGGGTGTTGTCGATGCGGCCGAGCCGTTTCCGGAGGTGACCATTGGTTCGCTTGCTCCGTTCAGCGATACCGCCCGCAGATTCGCGATGATCATCGCTCGATCCGTTCCGGCCGCGAGCTGCTGGCAGACGCCGTCACCGAGCGCCTGCAACATGTCGTCGGAAAAGGCGGGCGTGACCCCGGTAGACGCAAGCGCCGCCCGCAGCCGATCTGCCTCGTCTACCGGTTTTTCTGTCGGTGCGGCAGCAACAGCAGCGATGTCGTCGCTGCCGGCAGCAGCCGTCGAACTCGAATCATCCTCTGAGCAACCGGCTGTCACCGCCGCAAGCATCCCGACGCCGATCACCACGCGAGCGATCTTGCGGATGGGTGCGGCGGAACTTGCGGGCAGGCCAAGCACGAGGGGTCATTCCTTCAGTCGTCGACACAAATTGGAGTGACACCACCATTCGTGGTGTCACGCACGAACCTACTCCGTGATGCTCACGAATCGAAGGCCAACTCTGCTGCTTCGACGCCGTCGAGAACCGAGGGGAGCGACTCGACGTGAATGATGCCGAGCCTCTGGGTAGCGCGGGTCAATGCGACGTAGAGGTCGTTCATTCCGCGTGGTGACTCGTCGAGAATGTCGGCAGGTTCGACGATCAACACTGTGTCGAACTCGAGTCCCTTGACGTCCTTGACGGACAGGACGCTTACGGTGTCACTCGCAATGCCCGCCAGATCGGCAACGACCTCGGAACCGGCGATCACTGCGGTGATACCGGGATGCGACTCGGACTCGATGCAACGGCGCACGGTCGATTCCAATTCTTCGGCCGTGGTCTTGAGCGCCCACGGCGCGAATCCGCTGTCGCGTACCGACCGGGGCACGGATTGCTCCGGGTCGATCTCTTCGAGCACACGGTGCGCGACATCCATGATCTCCGAGGGAGTTCGGTAGTTGACGGTCAGTTCGGTGAGCTTCCAGCGCTTGGCGACGTAAGGCTCGAGAATCTTCTGCCAGGACGAAGTTCCCGCGGGATCACCGGTCTGAGCTGTATCGCCGACCAACGTCATCCAGCGATTCGGTATGCGCCGCATCAGCATTCGCCACGCCATTTCGGAGAGCTCTTGGGCTTCGTCGACGATCACGTGACCGTAGGTCCAGGTTCGGTCGCCGGCAGCGCGTTCTGCCGTGGTCTGGCGCTGGCCCTGATCGTGGCGTTGGGCGAGTTGGCTGGCGTCGATCAAGTCGTACGCCATCAAGATCTCGGGATCCATCTCGTCTTCGAGATCCTGTGGTGCAGACCCGGTGAGGATGTCGAGGGCGCCCTGGGCGTCGGCGATCTGCGCGCGCCATTCACGTTGTGCGCGTTCGCGTTCGGCGGCGTCGTCGACGCCGAGAATCTCGGCCAGTTCGTCGAGCAGGGGAGCATCGGCCGCACTGAAACCCGGTCCGACGCTCTGCAGAAGCTCGTCGCGTTGGGCGTCGTCGAGTTGCGGCGCTGCCTTGGCCAACCTCGCCGGCGACGTCCACAGTTCCGCGAGGATTTGCTGCGGCGACAATTCGGGCCACAGCTTTCCGATGGCGGACATGATGTCCGGGTCCTCACGCATCTCGTCGCGAATGTCGGCGATGTCGTCCCGACTGAGGAGTGACCCACCGTCGACGAGGTTTCCGCCGATGAGTTCGGCCATCTGCAGTGCCAACGCCTCGATGACTGCTGCCACGAAGATCGGGCGCGCCAGGTTGTGTGGGCGACGCGACGACCGAGCACGCCCGCGCGCCTTCGTGACAGTCTTTCGATCCAGCTTCAAGTCGTACGTGTCGAATCGAAGGGTAATCGGCTTCGACGGAACTTCCTGCCGATCCCGGACGGCGTTCTTGAGCACGTCGAGGATCGCGAGGGAACCCTTGATCTCACCGGCGGCGAGGGAATCCGTACGAGTCGCACGCACTCCGGGGTACAGGTCCCCGATCGTCGAGAGTAGAACTCCGGTCTCACCGAGTGAAGGAAGGACCTGGCTGATGTAGTCGAGGAACGTCGCGTTCGGCCCGATGATGAGAACACCGGCCTTGGCCAGTTGCTGACGGTAGGTGTAGAGCAAGAAGGCGGCACGGTGAAGGGCGACTGCGGTTTTACCGGTACCCGGACCGCCCTGGACGACCAAAACGCTCTTGTGCTCGGAGCGGATGATGGCATCCTGCTCACTCTGAATGGTCTCGACGATGTCGTTCATCTGACCCGTACGCGCTGCGTTCAGAGCGTCCAGGAGAGCGCTCTCACCGGCGACGCCGCCGGCTTCGGTCACCACGCCGGCGGCGCGGGCCGCGTCGAGGTCCAGATATTCGTCGTTGATGCCGGTGACTGTGCGGCTCCGACTGCGAATATGGCGTCGCCGCTTCACGCCCTCAGGTGCCGCGGGCGTCGCCAGATAGAACGGGCGCGCCATCGGAGCTCGCCAGTCGAGGAGCAGCGTTTCGTAGTCGTTGTCGGTGTCCAGGATTCCCAGTCGGCCGACGTAGCGTCGCTCGTCGTCGAAGTCGATGCGTCCGAAACACATTCCGTTCTCGGCTGCGTCGTACTTGGCGAGATCCTCGGTGTACATGGCGTTGAAGGATTCGCGTTCGCTGCGTGCTTGCGGGGTTCCGCCGGTCTCGAGGAGGACCGTGCTCAAGCGAGTTTGGGCATACTTTCGAAGATCGTCGAGACGGGAGTACAACATCGTCACGTACTGCTGCTCGAGCTCGTGCTCGTTCAGTGACGGGTCCGCGTCGGGCAAAGGATCTCCTAGGCTTGATGAGAAATTCACGCGCTGCAAAAGCGCCAAGACAGTCTAGTTCCCCCAGATGAACTGCCGCATAGATACAGGTCAGGCCACCCGAAGGTGGCCTGACCGTGTCTTTCGGTGCACTCAGTGCGTCAATTCGTCCTTCTTGGCGCGAGCCTTTTCGAGCGCCTTCTCTGCGCGCTTGCGCGCACGCTTACCCAGCACCTCGGTCTGCTCCGACGCCGTTTCGGCCCACTCGTTGCTCTTTTCGAGCGCGAGTTCGGCGAACTCGGAGCTGCGCTTGCTCGCCAGCTCTGCCAGTTCGGCGCTGCGCTCGCGTGCGGTCTCGGCCAGTTCGGAGCCGCGCTTCTGCGCGACTTCGAGGATGTCCGGGCCGCGTTCCTTGGCGACCTCTCCGAATTCCGCGGCTCGCTTGCTCGCGATCTCCGCGAACTCGGAGCTGCGCTCCTTCGCAAGTTCGAGCCAATCCGTGCCGTGTGCCTTCGCGGTTTCGGCAAGCTCGGAACCGCGTTCGGATGCCACCGACAGAGCATGCTCGACGCGATCGCTCGTGTGATCGGTCTGCGATGCGACCAATGGAAGTGCTGCGGCGATAGACGCCTGGGCTTTCTTCGCGGCGCGACGGCCGCGCCAGCCGAGCGACGGCTTGCCCTCGGTGTCGACGGAGGCGATCATCAGTCCGCCGAGCAAGCTGACGTTCTTGATGAAGTTTGTGCGCTGCATCGCTCGCAGTGACGGATCGGTTTCGTTCCAGAAGTCGTGACCGGCAAGCGTGGTCGGTACCAGGCTCCCCGCGAGCACCAACGACGCGAGCCGCGGCGCCTTGCCGGTGGCCAGCAGGGCACCGCCGCCGATCTGGACGGCGGCGTTGATCTTGACGAGTGTTTCCGGATCAGCAGGCACCTTCTGCGTCACTGCTCCTGGCAGCGTCTCGACGGATTTGTCGATCAGCGGTGACGCTTTGGCTGCTCGCTGAGCGGGGTTGCGCAAAGCATCGATTCCCCCGGCGATGAAGATCGTGGAAAGCAGTGGACGAGCAATTCGACGTACCAGCATGTTTCAAGCCTCCCGATGTAGGTTCGTTTTCCACCCTAGCGATCTCACAAGGAATTGGTCCGGTTCGGCGATCCCGGCACGCCTGGCCCGGTCGCCGGATTCCTGGTCGCCGAAGCGCGCTGTACTGCGACGATGACTTCTCCACTGATCCGGACACACCGTTCTGAAGTATCCGTTACCGCGTATCCGCATACGGCGTGTTCGAAGGTGTCACACAATGCACACCGATCAACCACCATGGAGTGGTTGCCACGAAGATATCGCTGAGCCGACGCCGTCCGCGGACTTCGATTCGGGTGCGGCGCCAGCTGCGACTCCAGGGGCGTGGGCCGCTCGCGTGGATGCGATCAACGCCGAAGCGCTGCGCTGTTTTGTCACCGATTGGAACGACGATCCCAACTTCGTCGTTCTGGATTGGCAGCATCCGGGCTACACCTTCGACGCGGAGGCACACGCTGCTGCGAAGGAGCTTGCGGAGTGGCGTGTCCCGGTCTATCCGAACGGTGACTACTACATATTCAGTCGGGGCGACTTCACGGAAGGGACCTTCGGCCATCCGTGGGAACGCACGCTGTGTGTGTTCGGGGAACGGATGGTCGAAGGACTGGGCCGGACTCTGTCGACCTGGCTTCCGCGACTTCGAGTCAACGGTGAACAGGTCGACAGCCAAGTCGGTTAGCGGGGTCCAGTACGGAACAGGTGAAACGTCACCAACCGCGTTCGCGCCACTCCGCCAGGTGCGGGCGCTCGGCGCCGAGCGTCGTGTCCTTGCCATGCCCGGGGTAGACGACGGTCGCGTCGTCGTACCTTCCGAACAGCTTTTTTTCCACGTCGTCGAGCAGAGAAGTGAACTTCTCGGGGTCGGCGGTCTTGCCTACTCCGCCGGGGAAGAGTGAGTCGCCGGTGAAGAGGTGAACCTGTCCGCTCGGTTCGGTGAGAGCCAGCGCGATGGAGCCGGGCGTGTGGCCGGACAGGTGAATGACGTCGAGGCTCAAGTTGCCAACGGTCACCTTGTCGCCGTCTTCGAGGAGTACGTCCGGGGTGACGGGAAGGACCTCTGCGTCGAGGGGGTGCGCGGCGGTCGGCACCTTGGTTGCGGCGTGAACGTCTTCGAGGGCCAACCAGTGATCGCCGTGCTGGTGGGTGGTGACGATGGAATCGAAAACAGGTGCTTCCTGTGCGATGAGCGCGATGATCTTCTCGGCTTCGTTGGCCGCATCGATCAGGAGAGATTTCCCGATCGTGGAACAGACGACGAGGTAAGTGTTGTTGTCCATGGGGCCGACCGACATCTTCGTGATGACGGCGCCTTCGACCGTGCGCCGCTGAGGGGCAGAATCGGGGGAGAGCTGACCGGTGTAGGAGTCGTCGATCACGATGGGCTGATTCGTCATGAAACGCAGGCTACCTTCGAATAGGGGCAGGTAGAGCGATGGGCTCGCCTGGTGAGAAAAACGTGTCGGTGGCTCGGCCTACGATGACGATCGCTCGAGGACTCGCGTTTGCGAGGCCACTCGAGACTTCTCCGGGGGGACGGCCCCGGACGATTGACAATGAAGGGAATTGGTGTGGCGGATCGCCTGATCGTGCGGGGTGCGCGTGAGCACAATCTGCGAGGAGTCGATCTCGACCTCCCGCGAGACAGCCTGATCGTCTTCACCGGGTTGTCCGGCTCCGGCAAGTCCAGCCTCGCGTTCGACACGATCTTCGCCGAAGGTCAGCGCCGCTACGTCGAGTCGCTCTCGGCATACGCGCGTCAGTTCCTCGGTCAGATGGACAAGCCGGATGTGGACTTCATCGAGGGATTGTCTCCTGCGGTGTCGATCGACCAGAAGTCGACCAACCGCAACCCCCGTTCGACGGTGGGCACCATTACCGAGGTCTACGACTACCTCCGACTTCTCTATGCCCGCGCAGGTTCGGCGCACTGCCCGGTGTGTGGTGAGAAGATCGCACGTCAGACGCCCCAGCAGATCGTCGACCAGGTGCTCGAGATGGAGGAGGGCATCAAGTTCCAGGTCCTCGCACCAGTGGTCCGTACTCGTAAGGGCGAGTTCGTCGATCTCTTCGATCAGCTCAACACCCAGGGCTACTCGCGAGTGCGCGTCGACGGTGTCGTCCATTCGCTGGCGGATCCGCCGAAGCTCAAGAAGCAGGAAAAGCACGACATCGAAGTAGTGGTCGACCGATTGCAGGTCAAGGCGAGTTCGAAGCAGCGCCTGACCGACTCGGTCGAGACCGCACTTCGCTTGGCTGAAGGCATCGTGGTCCTCGACTTCGTCGACCGTGAAGAAAATGCACCTGATCGTGAGCGTCGTTTCTCCGAGAAGCTGGCCTGCCCGAATGGCCACGCACTCGCGATCGACGATCTCGAACCGCGCTCGTTCTCCTTCAACTCGCCCTACGGCGCCTGCCCGGAATGCACCGGCCTCGGTATCCGCAAGGAGGTCGACCCGGATCTGGTGGTTCCCGATCCCGACCTGAGTCTCGAAGACGGTGCAATCGCGCCGTGGTCGATGGGCCAGAGTTCCGAGTACTTCGGACGGTTGCTGTCCGGCCTCGGCGACATTCTCGGATTCGACATGAAGACGCCGTGGAACAAGTTGCCGGCGAAGGCCCGCAAAGCAATCCTCGAAGGCAGTGAGGAGCAGGTTCACGTCCGGTACAAGAATCGGTACGGCCGTACCCGTTCCTACTACGCGGAGTTCGAAGGTGTGATGCCGTTCTTGCACCGCCGGCTCGAACAGACCGAATCCGATCAGATGAAGGAACGCTACGACGGGTACATGCGCGACACCCCGTGCCCGGCGTGTGGTGGTGCTCGCCTGCGCCCCGAAATCCTGTCGGTAACTATCGCGGCGGGAGACTTCGGCAGTAAGTCCATCGCCGAGGTCTGTGAACTGTCGATCTCCGATTGCGCGGATTTCCTGAACAGCCTCACTCTCGGTTCGCGTGAAGAGGCCATCGCGGGTCAGGTCCTCAAGGAAGTTCAGGCGCGCCTCGGCTTCCTGCTCGACGTCGGCCTGGAATACCTTTCCCTCTCGCGAGCCGCGGGCACGTTGTCCGGTGGCGAGGCCCAGCGAATTCGCTTGGCAACGCAGATCGGATCCGGACTCGTCGGTGTGTTGTACGTGCTCGACGAGCCGTCCATCGGGCTGCACCAGCGTGACAACCGGCGACTGATCGAAACCCTGACGCGCCTGCGCGACCTCGGCAACACGCTGATCGTCGTCGAACACGACGAAGACACGATCCGTACATCCGACTGGGTGGTCGACATCGGACCGTACGCCGGCGAGCACGGCGGCAAGGTCGTCCACAGCGGGCCATACGAAGAACTGCTGACGTGTGAAGAATCTCTGACCGGCGCCTACCTGTCAGGTCGTAGCTTCATCGAGGTTCCGGCCATTCGTCGACCGGTGGACCGCAAACGCCAGGTCACGGTCGTCGGAGCTCGCGAGCACAATCTCGACGGCATCGACGTGAGTTTCCCGCTGGGTGTTCTCACCGCTGTCACCGGTGTCTCCGGTTCGGGCAAGTCGACGTTGGTCAACGACATTCTCGCGACCGTCATGGCGAACAAGCTCAACGGTGCACGCCAGGTGCCTGGCCGTCACACACGAATCAACGGACTCGATCAGCTGGACAAGCTCGTGCAGGTCGATCAGTCTCCGATCGGCCGGACTCCGCGATCGAATGCGGCGACGTACACCGGTGTGTTCGACAAGATTCGAACCCTGTTCGCGGCCACGACGGAAGCGAAAGTCCGCGGTTACCAGCCCGGCCGATTCTCGTTCAATGTCAAGGGTGGACGCTGCGAGGCGTGCTCCGGCGACGGAACCTTGAAGATCGAGATGAACTTCCTGCCGGACGTGTACGTGCCCTGCGAGGTATGCCACGGCGCTCGGTACAACCGCGAAACGCTCGAGGTCCACTACAAGGGCAAGTCGATCGCCGAGGTACTCGACATGCCTATCGAGGAAGCAGCCGAGTTCTTCCAGCCGGTCACCTCAATTCACCGGTACCTCAAGACGCTGGTCGACGTCGGCCTGGGCTATGTCCGACTGGGTCAGCCGGCTCCGACTCTGTCCGGTGGTGAAGCGCAGCGCGTCAAGCTCGCCGCCGAATTGCAGAAGCGGTCCACCGGTCGCACGGTGTACATCCTCGACGAGCCCACCACGGGTCTGCATTTCGAGGACATCCGAAAGCTCCTGATCGTGATCAACGGTCTGGTCGACAAGGGCAACAGCGTGATCGTGATCGAGCACAACCTCGACGTGATCAAGACGTCGGACTGGGTCGTCGACATGGGACCCGAGGGTGGATCCGGCGGCGGAACCGTTGTGGCGCAAGGTACGCCGGAAGACGTTGCCGCGGTCCCCGAGAGCTACACGGGCAAGTTCCTCAGTGAGGTTCTCACCGCACAACACGCGCCGGTCAAGGCCAAGCCGATCACCAAGAAGCGTGCGACGAAGGCAGTTGCCGCAAAGAAGGCCGCGCCACGGAAGAAAGCCGCTTCCGTGAGCTAGTAGAACGTGAGCAAGTAGAAATCGGTCAGTGATGCCGGGTCGGAATCGACCCGGCATCACTGCTTTGTCGATCAGGAAGTGCTGGTCTCGAGAATTACGTTGGCGACCTCTTCGGGGCGCGACCACATCGGCCAATGGCCGGTCGGGAGGTCGACGTACGTCACGGGGAGTTTCGCCAGTTCGGCGGCCATCGGATGACCTCCGTCGGCCATCTGGGCGATCACCGCGGAGGGGAACGTGCTGCAAACGACGGTTGACGGCACCTGGTAGCGCTTTTCGTTCGTCAGGACAATCGGCTCACGCGCGGGCCCAGCCGGTTCGGGTACCGCGTTGGCGCGGAACGTCTCCAGAGCTTTCTCGTCGAGTCCTTCGAGGCTGCTGCCGTCCGCTTCGAGCTCTGCCCACGTGGGGAGCGGAATCTCGATGACATCGGAGGCCAGATCCGGTCGCAGCGCTGCGCCGTCGGGCATGGGGCCCGAGTCTACGTAGACGATCCGAGCGACGCGATCCGGGATGCGATCGGTGACGGCGTACCCCACCGGGCCAGCGCCGCTGTGTACGACCAAGACCGTGCGCTCGTCGGAGTCCGATACGGCGTCGACGACTGCACGGACGTGAGCGTCGAAGGTGACCGCTGATCGATCTGTGTCTACTGCGTCGAGCCCGGGCAGTGTCAGGCTGGTCACGCGGGTGTCGGAACGTTCGAGGTGTGGGAGTACTGCATCCCAAGCCCATGAACCGAGCCAGAATCCGGGAACAAGAACGATGTGAGTTTTCATGTACTCACAGTGCGCCCGGGTTGGTGACAACAGAGTGTCACCAATTATGTCACCGTTTGGTATCGGAATCTGAGACACTGGTGAACGTGAATCGAGCTGCGAGATTGCATGCTCTCGTCGAGGAACTTCGGCGACAGGGCGATCGAGGGACTACGTGCTCCCGATTGTCCGAGGAATTCGGTGTCACCACCCGGACGATCAAGAGGGATATCGAGACGCTGATGATGTCGGGTGCGGCGATCGAAGCGCGCTCAGGCCCCGGGGGTGGTTACCGACTCGTAGGTCGCGCCACGCTACCGCCGGTGAATTTCACTGTTCCGCAAGCAGTTTCGATCGCGTTGGCCTTGACGGCGATGGGTGATGCTCCGTTTGCGCCGGATGGACGAGCAGCGCTGGCGAAACTGCTCGATGTGATGGACGAGGAGAGTCGTCGCAAGGTTGCGGAGCTCGGTGGCCGCGTGTGGATTCGCGGTGACGGCGGGGCTCTGACGGATTCGCGCGCGAACCGGCAGGCCGTCGAGCAAGGTCTCGAGCAGAGTCGCGTCGTGTCGTTGCACTACGTGGATGGGGACGGTGCGGAGACGGTGCGGGCAGTTGAGCCGCACATTCTGGCGCAGGACCGTGGGCAGTGGTTTCTCATCGGCTGGTGTCGCCAGCGCGACGCGGTGCGGTGGTTTCGACTCGATCGAATGCGTCGGGCCACGCTGACGAACGATCACTTCACACCACGCGATTCGACCGTCTTCGGGCAACCGCCCGAAGACGCTCGGCCTGTTTCTCCCCGTAGGTGAGTGACTCAGTCGATCATGTTGCGGGCTGCGGCAACGGAATCCGTGATCAGTTCGGTCAGGGCCGTCATATCGACGTCGCTCAGCCGTTTGACGTACAGGCAGCCCTTGCCGATTTTGTGCTTGCCGAGGCGAGCGAGCGTGTCGGTATAGTCGTCGAAGTTCAGCGACAAGTACAACGTGAGCGCGGTGGCCCTGGGGGAGAACCCGATCAGTGGGGTGTCACCTTCGTGGCCACTCGCATATCGGTAGTGCCGTGCCCCGAATCCGATGATGCTCGAGCCCCACATGACAGCAGGCTCGCCGGTTGCGGCCGACAGGAGGGAGATCAGCTCCACGGCGTCGGCGCGTTTGCGGTCGTCGACGCGTGAAATGAATGCGTCGACGTCCTCGGGCGTCGGTTGAGTCTTGTTGGCGGTTGCCAACTCAGTAGACCGGACCGGTGAACTTCTCGCCCGGTCCCTTTCCTGGCTCGTCCGGGTGCGAGGAGGCCTCACGGAATGCGCGCTGCAGGGCTTGGAGGCCTTCACGGATGGGTCCGGCATGAGGGCCGAGGTATTCGACCGACGCAGTCACGAGTCCGGCAAGTGCCGTGATGACGCGACGCGCTTCGTCGAGGTCCAGGTAGGGGCTGGAAGACGGATCGGCGTCGGAGAGGCCGAGTTTTTCGGCAGCCGAACTCATCAGCATCACTGCAGCACGGCTGATGACCTCGACCGCGGGAACTTCGGAGAGTTCGCGGACGTCGGGGTTCGCGCCGTCGGTGTTCTGTTCTGCCTCGAAGTTCTCACTCATGGATGTAAGGATTCCATCAGGCCGTGACGGTGTTGAATCGGGCCTCTCCCGGCAGTACTGGGAGCGGCACCGATTTCTTTCATCTGTGGCGACCTGTTACTCTTGTTGCAACGACCGCCTCCGACTTGTTCGGGGGCAGCAAGTGGAGTCCGACTCCCACCTCTGCGCGGCAGGTGAAACTGCAGTTCAGTGGTTCCGGTCACCTGTTATCGGAGATCATTCTTCGTCAGGTTCCTCGCTCAGTCGAGGAGATAGGTTTCGGCGTGAGCTGGATCTTATGTGATCGGTCGACATCGGGCCCCGCGGATGAGCAATCATCACAGCGGGGCTTTTTTGTTGGGGTGCGGGCGGTACGGGCTGCGTGCGGTCATGAAGACCGCACCGTTCAACCTAGGAGGCCCCATCAGCACTGAGACCCGCATCAACGATCGTATCCGCGTTCCCGAGGTTCGTTTGGTCGGACCTGGCGGCGAACAGGTAGGCATCGTGCGTGTTGAAGATGCACTCCGCTTGGCCCTTGAGGCCGACCTCGACCTGGTCGAGGTAGCTCCTGACGCCCGTCCACCGGTCTGCAAGATCATGGACTACGGCAAGTTCAAGTACGAGGCTGCACAGAAGGCACGTGAGTCACGTAAGAACCAGCAGCTGACGGTCATCAAGGAGCAGAAGCTCCGACCCAAGATCGACGACCACGACTACGAGACCAAGAAGCGCAACGTCGTTCGCTTCCTCGAAGCCGGTTCCAAGGTCAAGGTCACGATCATGTTCCGCGGACGTGAGCAGTCACGCCCCGAACTCGGCTACCGCCTTCTGCAGCGTCTGGGAGCAGACGTCGCAGATCTCGGATTCGTCGAAACCTCGGCAAAGCAGGACGGCCGAAACATGACGATGGTCCTGGCACCGCACAAGGGCGCCAAGACTCGTGTCAAGGCGCAGGAGAGCGCTCAGGCGCCAGTGGCTCAGGCTGCTCCGCGTCCGGCTCCGGCCGCACCGGCTTCCAGTGAAGCAGCTCCGGAAGCACCGGCGACCGGCGATGCCGCTCCCGAGGCTCCGGCCAGCTAGTCGATTTCCCAAGATCCACCACGTAACAAGAACTGAGGACTCCATGCCCAAGATGAAGAGCCACAGCGGCGCCTCGAAGCGATTCAAGGTGTCCGGCAGCGGAAAGCTCATGCGCCAGAAGGCCGGCCGTCGCCACCTTCTCGAGCACAAGTCCAGCAGGGTTACCCGTCGTCTCGACGGTGTCGCTGTTGTCAGCCCTGACGACGCTCCGCGCATCAAGCGCATGCTCGGCATCTGAGTCGCCCCCTTACTGACCACCCGGGGCCGTACTTTCAGCCCCTAGATTGACAGGATTTTTCAAGTGGCACGCGTAAAGAGGGCGGTCAACGCCCAGAAGAAGCGTCGTTCAATTCTTGCTGCATCCAGCGGCTACCGTGGACAGCGTTCGCGTCTGTACACCAAGGCCAAGGAGCAGCAGCTCCACTCGCTCACCTACGCGTACCGCGACCGTCGTGCGCGCAAGGGCGAGTTCCGCAAGCTGTGGATCACGCGTATCAACGCTGCAGCTCGTGCAAACGACATCACGTACAACCGCCTCATCCAGGGCCTGCGTCTGGCAGAGGTCGACGTCGACCGCAAGATCCTGGCCGAGCTCGCTGTCTCCGATGCCGAGGCCTTTGCCGGCCTGGTCGCACTCGCGAAGGCCGCTCTGCCGGCTGACGTGAACGCTCCTGCCGGAGAAGCAGCCTGATTCACGCATCACAGCAACGGCCCGTGGACCCGCTCACCGAGCGGACTCCGCGGGTCGTTTCTGCTGTCAAGCTCCTGCGCACAGCAGAACGACGCAAAGCAGGACGTTTCCTCGTCGAGGGCGAGAACTCGGTCACCGAACTGTTGAACGGTGCACTCTCGAATGGCGAGGCCCGCCCGGTGCACGACCTCTTCTACACCGAGGACGCAGCCGAGCGCTATCAGCACGTCATCGATCGGGCGCTGACCGCTGGAGTTCGTGTTGCTCTTGTGACCGATCGAGCCATCAAAGCTCTCAGTGATACCGTCACGCCGCCCGGACTCGTTGCCGTCAGCGATCTACTGGATGTACCGCTGAGCGCAGCCGTCCATCAGGAGACCCGCCTGCTCGCAGTGCCGGTCGAGGTCAACGAACCAGGTAACGCGGGCACCGTCATTCGCATCGCAGACGCAGTGGGTGCCGACGCGGCAATCCTCGCCGGCGACAGCGTCGATCCGCATAACGGCAAGGTCGTTCGTTCGTCGGCGGGCAGCCTGTTTCACCTGCCAGTCGTCCGCGATCGAGACACAGTGTCGGTGATCGAGCAGATTCGCGCAGCCGGCATTCAGATTCTCGCGACTGCAGCTGACGGCGAGGTCGATCTCGACGAGGCCGACGAGTTGCTGAGCAAGCCGACGGCCTGGCTGTTCGGTAACGAAGCGCACGGTCTCGATCCGGCGATCGCCGCGCAGGCTGATCATCGGGTCAGGATTCCGATCCATGGCCGCGCCGAAAGCTTGAACCTCGCGACAGCGGCGGCAATTTGCCTGTACGCAAGCGCGCGGGTGCAAAATCGCGCCACCGATCACGGCTGAAAACGCACGCGAAGACCTCACGGAATCCCATTTGCGGAAGCCTGAGACAATACAAGAGCAGAGACAATGCTCAAGCGAGTTCGAATGCTCGCTCGCAGTACAAGAAGTAAGCAGTACAAGAAGCACGCAGTACGAGAAGTAAACCGAGAAGCGACAGGAGCGTCACAGCCGTGGCCAAAAATGAGGGCGCGACACCGCCGGAGGTCGACGCGAGTGTACTCACCGAAGAGGCGTTGACCGCTGCGGCTGAGAACGCCGAGAAGGCGCTGGCGGACGCCGCTGACCTGGACGCGCTGGCGCACGTCAAGGTGGAGCACCTGGGGGACAAGTCCCCGATCGCCCTCGCGCGCCGGGGTCTCGGCAGCCTTCCGGGCAAGGAAAAGGCGGACGCCGGTAAGCGCGTCAACATCTTCCGCACTCGGATCAACAACGCGTACGACGCTCGTCGTGAGGTCCTCCTCGCCGAGCGTGACGCCGCGGTGTTGGTTGCCGAGGCAATCGACGTCACTCTGCCTTCCGATCGTCACCCCGTCGGGGCGCGTCACCCGATCAGCCTGATTTCCGAGCAGGTCGCCGACGTATTCGTCGCGATGGGTTGGGAAGTTGCCGAGGGTCCGGAGGTGGAGACCGAGCACTTCAACTTCGACGCGCTCAACTTCTTGCCGGATCACCCTGCGCGCACGATGCAGGACACCTTCCACCTGGCGCCCGAGAACTCTCGCCAGGTGCTGCGTACCCACACCTCGCCGGTGCAGGTCCGCACGATGCTCTCGCGTGAGGTGCCGATCTACGTGGTGTGCCCGGGCCGCACGTTCCGCACCGACGAACTCGATGCGACGCACACGCCTGTCTTCTCGCAGGTCGAGGGCCTGGCCGTCGACAAGGGCCTGACCATGGCCAATCTGCGCGGAACTCTCGACGCGTTCGCTCGTGCCCTTTTCGGCCCCGAGACGCGTACCCGTATGCGCCCCAACTACTTCCCGTTCACGGAACCGTCGGCCGAGGTCGACGTCTGGTTCGCGAACAAGAAGGGCGGCGCAGGCTGGGTCGAGTGGGGCGGCTGCGGCATGGTCAACCCGAACGTTCTGCGCGCCAGCGGTATCGATCCCGACGAGTACTCGGGTTTCGCATTCGGCATGGGCCTCGAGCGGACCCTGCAGTTCCGCAACGGTATCCCGGACATGCGCGACATCGTCGAAGGTGACGTGCGTTTCACGCTGCCCTTCGGTGTCGCAGGCTGACCGATCCGGTCCGCGGAACCTTCACAAAGACTTATCGACAAACGAGAGAGCTGAGCAGACGTGCGAGTAGCGCAATCCTGGCTGACCGAGATCCTGCAGCGGGCAACTCCCAACTGGGAGGTGACCCCGGAAGAGCTGGACGCCGGGTTCGTCCGGGTGGGACTCGAAGTCGAGGAACTCGACACACTCGAGGCGATCGACGGCCCGTTGGTCGTCGGCAAGGTCGTCTCCATCACCGAACTGACCGAGTTCAAGAAGCCGATCCGCTTCTGCCAGGTCGAGGTCGGCGAACCCGAGCCCCGTGGCATCGTCTGTGGCGCGCGCAATTTCAACGAGGGTGACCTCGTCGTCGTTGCGTTGCCCGGCGCGGTGCTGCCCGGCGGATTCGAAATCGCCACTCGCAAGACGTACGGCCAGGTGTCCGACGGCATGATCTGCTCCGTCTCGGAACTCGGTATCGGCAAAGACCATTCGGGCATCTTGGTGCTCGAGCCCGGTACCGCCGAACCCGGCGCGGACGGCAACGAGTTGCTCGGTCTCGGTGACACGATCATCGAACTGAACATCACCCCGGACCGTGGCTACTGCTTCTCGGTCCGCGGTCTCACGCGAGAACTCGCGTGCGGCTTCGATCTCGAATACGCCGATCCCGCTTCGGTTCCCGCTCACCCGGCTGAGGGTGAAGCCTGGCCGGTGCGCCTCGAACCGGAGTCCAAGGCTTCGCGTTTCGTGATGCGGAAGATCACGGGTATCGATCCGCAGGCAGTGAGCCCGTGGTGGCTGCAGCGTCGACTGCTGCTCTCGGGTGTTCGCCCGATCTCGCCGGCAGTCGACGTCACCAACTACGTGATGCTCGAACTCGGTCAGCCTCTGCACGCGTTCGATGCGACCGCAGTGCAGGGCGACCTGGTGGTCCGTCGCGCCAAGGCGGGGGAGAAGCTGACGACGCTCGACGACGTCGAACGCACGCTCGATCCCGAAGACGTTGTCATCGCCGACGATTCCGGAGTCATCTCGCTGGCTGCCGTCATGGGCGGCGCAACCACCGAGGTGGGAACGGCAACGACGGACATCCTCCTCGAAGGAGCTACCTGGGATCCGCTCGCAGTCTTCAAGACGGCGCGCCGGCACAAGCTGCCGAGTGAGGCGAGCAAGCGTTTCGAGCGCGTCGTCGATCCGGCAATTCCGCTCGCGGCCGTCGACCGCGCAGCCGCTCTGCTGGTCGAGATTGCCGGCGGACGGATCGAACCGGTCCTGACCGACGTGGGCGATGTCGCCCCTCGCGCTGCCATTCGCATGGATATCGACCTGCCCGACCGTGTCGCCGGAGTCACGTACCCCAACGGCACCGCAGCTCGCCGCCTCACCCAGGTTGGCTGCAACGTCGAGGTCGGCGTCAGCGAAGAAGGACACGGCCAGTTGGTCGCGACGCCGCCGTCGTGGCGTCCGGACCTGGTGCAGCCTGCGGACCTCGTCGAGGAAGTTCTTCGCCTCGAAGGTCTCGAGCAGATCCCGTCTGTGCTTCCCGCCGCTCCGGCCGGACGTGGGTTGACTCCGTCGCAGCGGCGAAAGCGCACGGTCTCGAAGGCCGTGGCTCACGCCGGTTACGTCGAGGTCCTTCCTCCGGTCTTCCTGCCTACGAACGTCTTCGACGTCTGGGGCCTCGACGCGGATGATCCGCGCCGCAACACCAGCAAGGTCCTCAATCCGCTCGAAGCCGATCGTCCGGAGTTGGCGACCACGCTGCTCCCGGGTCTGCTGGAGATCCTGGCTCGCAACGCTTCTCGCGGTCAGCGTGATCTGTCGCTGTACGGCATCGCGCAGGTCGTCCTGCCGGGCCCCGACACCAAGCCGGTGGATGCATTGCCGGTGGATCGTCGTCCGACGGACGAGCAGATCGCGAACCTGATCGCGTCGTTGCCGGCTCAGCCCGTGCACATCGCTGCAGTGTTGAGTGGTTTGCGTGAGCCGAGCGGCCCCTGGGGCCCTGGCCGTCAGGCCGAGGCTTCGGACACTTTTGCAGCAGTGCGGGTCATTGCAGCTGCAGCAGGCGTCGAGGTGGAACTGCGTGCGGCGCAGTACCTGCCGTGGCATCCCGGCCGTTGCGCCGAGGTTGTCGTTGACGGCAACGTAGTCGGTCATGCGGGCGAACTGCATCCGGCTGTTCTCGAGCGTGCGGGATTGCCTGCGCGCACTTGTGCACTGGAGATCGACCTCGACGCTTTGCCGTTGGTCGAGAACCTGCCGGCGCCGCGCATTTCGCCCTTCCCCGCAGTGCTCCAGGACGTGGCGGTTGTTGTCGATCGCGATATTCCGGCAGCCAAGGTGCAGGAAGCTCTGCGTTCCGGCGGCGGCGAACTTCTCGAAGACATTCGCCTCTTCGACGTCTTCGAGGGCGAGCAGGTCGGTGAAGGCCGCAAGTCGCTCGCGTTCGCGTTGCGATTCCGTGGTGTCGACCGGACGCTGACCGAGGACGAGGCCAGTGCCGCGCGTGATGCGGCAGTGGAGGCGGCTTCCAAGGCCGTCGGTGCGCAGATGCGCGGCTGATTTCCTCAACTGATCACAGAGCCCACGTCCATCCCAGGTGGTCGTGGGCTCTGTCGTGTTATCGGCTTTTCGACTGAGGTGAATCGGAAAGCCACACATCTGGCGCAACGGTGTCCGTCCGTCGCCCTTGCTGGTCGAGCACGTGGCCGAGCAGTTTGCGCAGATACAGCACGATGGATCGTTCCGTGACGCAAAGACCCGGAATCTCCTTGCGCAGACGAGTTTCGAATGCATCGAGTTCTGCAGGAGAATGCAGCCACAACTGAACCACCAGGTTGTCGGGGCCGACTACAGCGAAGCAGTTTCGAACTTCCGACGCCCGACTCAGCACTCGTCCCGCCGTATCGAGAAGCTCGGGTTCGACGCGGCACCACAAAGTGGCGAGCACGGGAAGGCCGGCCAGCGGCCGCGCGAATTCACACCGCAGCGCCACCAACCCCGAAGACGTGAGCCGGTCGATCTGGCGTTTGCACGCAGCGGGACTGACACCGATCGCGTCGGCCAACTCCTTCATGGGAGTGCGCCCGTCGTAAGCGAGCTTCGTCAGAACCTTGCGATCCTGTTCGGATATCCCGGTCGGCCGAGCGCGCACGGCAGGACGGTTTTCGCTGGTGGTCAGCACACCCTTCTCGGACGGTGCCAGCGCATTGAGTCTCCATCGCCCACCTTCGGTGAACCAGCGTGTGATGATCGAGGTTCGTGTCGCCAGTACACCGTCGATCGTTGCGACGTCTTCCGAGATGAAGCGCGACATCGACGCCAGATCCGCGGTACCGGCTGTGACGAGCAGATCTGCTCTGCCCGTTGATGCTTCGATGGTCACGGCGTGGGCCGAGCGAGTCAGCCGTGCCGCGACGGTGTCGAGAAGAGCAGGTGAGCAATCGATTTCGATGATCGCTGTGACGATGCTGCCCAGCACCTGTGGCCCTGGAGTGACCGTGACCCAGGCCAACGACGATTCGGAGAGTCGATTCCAACGACGGGCGAGAGTCGCGGCGTCGAGTTCGAGTGGTTCGGCCAACGAAAGCCACTTCGATCGCGGTGCGAGCTGGAGCGCATTGATTATCCTCAGATCGATTTCATCTATCCTGCGACCGTTGCCGGCATCTGGTGCACTCATAACGTCATTATCCGGCATATTGCTGCAAGATTCGGACTATCTGCGACGCTCGACGGATGATCACAGAGGAGAAGTACGCGCTGATCGGAGCGGGCCCGTCTGGATTGGCCGGCGCGCGAAACCTCGATCGGGCCGGGATAGCGTTCGACGGCTTCGAGAGCCACGACGACGTCGGTGGGCTCTGGGACATCGACAACCCGCACAGCACCGTCTACGAGTCGGCGCACCTCATCTCTTCGAAGGGCACCACCGCATTCGCGGAGTTCCCGATGGCTGATTCGGTGGCCGACTACCCGAGCCACGTCGAACTTGCCGATTATTTCCGCGACTACGCCGATACTCACGATCTTCGCAGGCACTTTGCCTTCGGCATTACCGTCGTCGACGTTTCGCCGGTCGATTCGCTGTGGCAGGTCACCACGCGCAGTCGCAGCGGTGAGACAACAGTCGCGCGGTATCGAGGCGTGATCATCGCGAACGGAACGCTGTCGAAGCCGAACATGCCGACTTTCCGGGGCGACTTCACCGGCACGTTGATGCACACGAGCCAGTACCGCAGCGCCGAGATCTTCCGCGGGAAGAAGGTACTGGTCATCGGGGCGGGCAACAGTGGATGCGACATCGCCGTCGATGCCGTCCACCAGGCCGAGTGCGTCGACCTGAGCGTTCGGCGAGGCTACTACTTCGTCCCCAAGTATCTGTTCGGCCGACCCTCGGACACCTTGAATCAGGGAAAGCCGTTGCCGCCGTGGATCAAACAACGCGTCGACACCTTGGTACTCAAGCAGTTCACGGGTGATCCGGTGCGGTTCGGATTTCCGGCACCGGACTACAAGATCTACGAATCGCATCCGGTCGTGAACTCGTTGATCCTGCACCACATCGGGCACGGTGATGTGCACGTGCGCGCCGACGTCGACCGGTTCGAGGGGAAGACGGTGCGGTTTGTCGACGGATCGTCTGCCGACTACGACCTCGTTCTCTGCGCCACGGGTTATCACCTCGACTATCCCTTCATCGCGCGCGAGGACTTGGACTGGTCGGGCGCTGCCCCGGACCTGTTCCTCAACGTCGCGAGTCGCCGCCACGACAATCTCTTTGTTCTCGGCATGGTCGAAGCATCCGGTCTCGGGTGGCAGGGCCGTTTCGAGCAGGCCGAGTTGGTGGCCAAATTGATCACCGCACGTACCGAAGCCCCCGCCGCGGCGCGGGAATTCTCGGCGGCGGCGGCCGGTCCTCCTCCAGATCTGTCCGGGGGATACAAGTACCTGAAGTTGGGACGAATGGCCTACTACGTGAACAAGGACGCCTACCGCTCGGCGATCAAGCGGCACATCGGACTGCTTGATGCCGCTCTGACGAAGGGAGGACAGTGATGCCGATCGACGACGTGGTGCTCAACTTCAACCCGGGATCGTTGATGATCCTTAACGTGGTGCTGGCCACGATCATGCTGGGGATCGCCCTCGACACCTCGGTTGACGACTTTCGTCGTGCGCTCACCAAACCCAAGGCGATGGCGGTGGGTATTGTTGCGCAGTTCCTGCTGTTGCCGGCAGTGACTTTTCTCCTGACGCTGATTCTCTCGCCGGCTCCGTCGGTAGCACTCGGCATGATCCTGGTGGCGTGCTGCCCGCCAGGGAACATCTCGAACGTCCTGACTCACCGGGCGGGCGGCGACGTCGCACTCTCGGTGTCCATGACGGCGGTGTCGAACGTCCTCGCGATCTTCCTCATGCCGCTCAATCTTGCGTTCTGGGGAGCCGACGCCCGGAGACCGACGCTCTGTTGCAGTCCGTGAACCTGAATGCGCTCGAGATGGTCGCGCAAATCGCCCTGATCATCGGTGTGCCGTTCGTTCTCGGCATCTGGGCGGCACGAAGGTTTCCGGAGATCGCCGCGAAAGCGCAGCCTTGGGTGAAAAACGGTTCGTTGGTGGCGTTGTTGATCTTCATCGTCGCGGGGGTGTCGGGGAATGCGTCGTACTTCGTCGACTACATCGGGGTGGTACTGCTCGCGGTCTTCCTGCACGACACGGTTGCCCTCGCACTGGGATACTTCTGCGGCGCCGTCACCGGGTTGAACGAATACAGCCGTCGCGCCGTCTCTTTCGAGGTCGGCATCCGCAATGCGGGGCTGGGGCTTGGCCTGGTGTTCACGTTCTTCGACGGTCTCGGTGGCATGGCCGTCGTGGCCGGCTGGTGGGGGATCTGGGACATCATCGCCGGGTTGGCTCTGGCGACGATCTGGTCCAAGCGACGCGCCCGAAAGGCGGTACCGGCATGACCGTCGCACTCGTCACGGGCGGAAACGGGTTCCTGGGTACCGCTGTCATCGACGCACTGATCGCGCAGGGCATCACCGTCGTCTGTGTCGACCTCACGGTCAAGGACACGCCGGACGATCGCATCCGCCGCGTCAGGGCGGACGTCTGCGACCCCACAGAATTGGGGCGGGTGTTCGGTCAGTACCGACCGAACGTCGTGATCCACCTTGCGTCCATCGTGAATCCCGGCAAGAACACGACAGCAGAGCAGGAGTACCGCGTCGACGTCGACGGGACACGAAACGTGCTCGCGGCCTGCGTCGAACACGGGGTTGGACGGATCGTCGTGTCTTCGTCCGGAGCGGCGTACGGCTACCACTCCGACAGCCCACCGTGGATCACCGAGGACGTACCTGTCCGAGGCAACGACGAATTCACATACAGTCGCCACAAACGCCTGGTCGAAGAGATGCTCGCCGAATATCGCGTCGAACACCCGGAGTTGGAACAGGTTGTCTTCCGGATCGGCACGATCTTGGGTGAGAGCGTCGACAATCAGATCACCGCGTTGTTCGATCGCCGCAAGCTGCTCAAGGTTGCCGGGAGCGACAGCCCCTTCGTCTTCGTCTGGCACACCGATGTCGCGGGCGCTTTTGCGGAGGCCGTGACCGGAAACCAAGTGGGCATCTTCAATGTCGCGGGCGACGGCTCGTTGACCGTCGACGAGTTGGCTTCCCGGATGGGCAAGAGCACGGTGACGCTTCCTGCATGGTTGTTGCGAGGCGTTCTACGCGTCGGACGGCGATTGGGCGTAACGGAACACGGTCCGGAGCGCGTCGGATTTCTCCAGTACCGACCGGTTCTCGACAATCGGCGGCTCAAGGAACAGTTCGGATACGTCCCCGAATATTCGAGCGAGGAAGCATTTGCCGCGTATCTCGCGTCACGCTGACCCCTTCGACGGACGGTCGTGGAAGGATCGGAATTGTCCGTCGGCGTTTTCGAGAAGGGACTGACAGTGTCACGAAATGATGGGCCCGAACATGATGGGTCCGAGCACGATGGGTCCGTGCACCAGGTAGTCGAGGCCGCCAGTGCACTCGACGACAAGGACTTCCTCGCGGTCGTCCGCGCAGTGGTCGAGCGTCGTCCGAGCTTGTCGGTCCTTCTTTCCGTGGTGGACACCGCTGCCGCGAGCCTCGAGCCGCACCGTGTAGAGGACGACAACACGATCACGGACGCCGAAGAAGTCGAACTGCCCGACACCGTTGTGGAGGTCGACGAGATCATCGACGTCCCGGTGGTACTTGCGACCGACCCGAGAATTCCCGAACCCGACTACACCGAAGGGGGAGTCCCCACTTTCGACCGTGTTCGGGAGAAGATAGAGGGGCGCTTCGGTACTTCCATAGGTTCGGCCGAATTGGCACACGAGAGTCCTGCCGGAAAGTCCGTCGACGAGCAGTGGGACGAGCGCCAGAAGGCCGCAAAGGCCAAGCTCGAGGAGATTCGACGATCCATGGGTAAGTAATTATGCATTCCGATGCACAATGATGCATACTGTGTGACATGACTGAAGGTGGTACGACCGAGAACGCACGCAAGCCGATCAGAGTCGCCGTTGCCGGCGCCAGTGGGTACGCCGGTGGTGAGGTTCTGCGTCTGCTCCTCGGGCACCCGTCCTACGCCGACGGCAGTCTGGTGATCGGTTCGCTGACCGCCGGTGGCAACGCCGGTTCGACGCTCGGTGAGCATCATCCGCACTTGCTTCCACTCTCTTCGCGGGTACTCGAAGAGACCACTGTCGAGATCCTCTCGGGTCACGACGTCGTCTTCCTCGGTCTCCCACACGGAAATTCGGCTCAGTACGCTAAGTTGCTGCCCGAGTCGACGGTCATCATCGACTGCGGCGCGGACTTCCGGCTGCAGGATTCCGCAGCCTGGGAGAAGTACTACAAGAGCGCTCATGCCGGCACCTGGCCCTACGGTCTTCCTGAATTGCCCGGTGCCCGTGAGAAATTGGTAGGCGCAACCCGCATCGCCGTTCCGGGCTGCTACCCGACGGCAGCGAGCCTCGCACTGGCCCCCGCCGTTGCCGCGGGGATCGTGGACTCACACGTGAACGTGGTTGCGGTCAGTGGCACTTCGGGCGCCGGCCGGGCACCGAAGGCTGATCTGCTGGGTTCCGAGGTCATGGGCTCCGTCCGTGCGTACGGCGTCGGCGGCGTCCATCGCCACACCCCTGAGATCATTCAGAATCTCTCGGCCGCAGGCGGCAAGGACATCAGTGTCTCCTTCACTCCGGTGCTCGCGCCCATGCCGCGCGGCATCCTCGCGACCTGCACGGCAGCCACCACGGCCACCGAAGAGCAGGCACGCGAAATCTACGAAAAGGCATACAACGACGAGCCGTTCATTCATGTGCTGCCTGCCGGCATCTTCCCGCAGACCGGCGCTGTGATCGGATCCAACGCCGTGCAGATCGGGGTCACCGTCGACGCCGACGCCGGTCAGCTCGTTGTCATCTCGGCAATCGACAATCTCACCAAGGGCACCGCCGGTGGCGCGGTGCAATCGATGAATCTCGCCCTTGGCCTACCCGAGACCGCAGGTCTCTCTACCGTGGGAGTAGCTCCGTGAGCACCGACAATCCGCAGCAGATCGACAACGCAATCGAGCCTGACGCGACCGTTGCAGACGTGGTTCACGTCGCCGGGGGACGTCTGCTCCGCACGCAGGGCGTCACCGCACCTGCCGGATTCCGCGGTGCCGGAATTGCTGCCGGTATCAAGAAGAGTGGCAAGTCGGACCTCGCATTGGTGCTCAACGAGGGACCTGATCTGGCCGCTGCCGGCGTCTTCACCCTGAACAAGGTCAAGGCAGCTCCGGTGCTCTGGTCTCAGCAGGTCCTGACGACGGGCAAGCTGCGCGCGGTGGTGCTCAACTCGGGCGGCGCGAACGCCTGCACGGGCGCGGGTGGATTCCAGGATGCACACAAGACTGCCGAGGAAGTTGCTTCGGCACTGAGTAATTGGGGCACCGAGACGGGCGCGATCGAGGTCGCTGTCTGTTCGACCGGACTTATCGGTGACCGCTTGCCCATGGACAAGCTGATCCCCGGTGTCACCGAGGTGGTGCACGAACTGGCCGGCGGAATCTCCGGCGGCACCGACGCGGCATACGCGATCATGACCACCGATACCGTGCCGAAGCAGGCGTCGCTGCACCACGCGAACAAATGGAACGTCGGCGGAATGGCCAAGGGCGCAGGCATGCTCGCGCCTGCGCTGGCCACCATGCTGTGCGTCGTCACGACCGATGCTGTCGCAACGGCGGATCAGCTCGATACCGCTCTGCGCGCCGCCACCCACCTGAGCTTCGATCGCCTCGACGTCGACGGCGCCACGTCCACCAACGACACAGTGCTCCTGTTGGCCTCCGGCGCCAGCGGTGTCACGCCGACGCAGGACGAACTGAACGCCGCAGTGCTGGCCGTGTGTGATGATCTCGCGGATCAGTTGATGGCAGACGCCGAGGGTGTCACCAAGCGGGTCAAGGTGACGGTTCGCGGCGCGGCGTCCGAGTCCGATGCGTTGATCGGCGCCCGGACCATCGCCCGCGACAGCCTGGTCAAGACAGCGCTTTTCGGTTCCGATCCCAATTGGGGTCGCGTTCTCGCCGCAGTGGGTATCGCTCCCATCGAGCTCGATCCCGATCGAATCAGTGTGTCCTTCAACGGGAGTCCCGTCTGCATCGACGGCGTCGGCGCTCCGGGAGCGCGTGAGGTGGACCTGAGCGGGATCGACATCGAACTCGACATCGACCTGGGAATCGGCAACGAGTCCGTGAGCATTCGCACCACGGACCTCTCGCACGCGTACGTCGAAGAGAACTCGGCGTACTCGTCATGACCGAGACGTATCCCGTGATCAGCGAGCATCAGAAGGCGCATGTCCTCGCCGACGCGCTGCCGTGGCTGCAGCGATTCCGAGACAAGGTGGTCGTGGTCAAGTACGGCGGAAACGCCATGATCGACGAGACACTCAAGACCGCCTTCGCCGCGGACATGGCGTTCCTGCGGACTGTCGGCATCCACCCCGTCGTCGTGCACGGCGGCGGCCCGCAGATCAACGCGATGCTGGCACGCCTTGGCATGAAGGGTGAGTTCCGCGGTGGTTTCCGGGTCACGACGCCCGAGGTGATGGACGTCGTCCGGATGGTGCTCTTCGGTCAGGTGGGCCGTGAACTCGTCGGGCTGATCAACGCGCACGGTCCCTACGCGGTCGGTATCTCCGGTGAGGATGCGCACTTGTTCACCGCTACTCGACGCACTGTTGCGGTCGAGGGAGAGCAGACCGACATCGGCCTGGTCGGAGACGTCACTACCGTGAACCCGGACGCGGTACTCGATCTCATTGCAGCAGGACGTATTCCGGTGGTCTCGACCATCGCACCCGACGCCGACGGTGTCGTCCACAACATCAACGCCGATACCGCTGCTGCCGCACTGGCCGAGGCGATCGGTGCCGAGAAGCTCGTTGTCCTCACCGACGTCGAGGGCCTGTACACCGATTGGCCGGACCGAGCCTCGCTGGCCACCGAGATCGACACCGACGCCCTTGCTCAGTTGTTGCCGAGTCTCGATGCCGGCATGGTGCCCAAGATGGAGGCCTGCCTTCGCGCGGTGCGCGGAGGTGTGCCGTCGGCGCACGTGATCGACGGTCGGCTCGAACATTCAGTCCTACTCGAACTTTTCACCGGTGAAGGAATCGGCACGATGGTCGTGCCGGGTTCCTCGGTCGCCGGTCCCCAGCAGGGAGCTATCTCATGAGCACGATCGATCTGCAGCAGCGGTGGTCCGCTTCGCTGATGAACAATTACGGCGTACCCCGGGTTGCTCTCGTCCGCGGTGACGGCGCCGTACTCACCGACGCCGACGGCAAGCAGTACGTCGACTTCCTGGCCGGAATCGCCGTCAACATTCTCGGACACGGACATCCGGCCGTCGTCGAAGCCGTGACTACTCAGCTGTCGACACTCGGCCACGTGTCCAACCTGTACGCCAGCGAGCCGGTCGTCGAGTTGGCGGAGCAGCTGCTCGCTCATCTCGGCAACGTCACCGGGCGCGCGTTCTTCTGCAACTCCGGTACCGAGGCGAACGAGGCTGCCTTCAAGCTCGCTCGCGCCACCGGCCGGAAGAAGATCATCGCAGCCGAAGGCTCCTTCCACGGTCGCACGATGGGGGCACTCGCTCTGACGGGTCAGCCGGCCAAGCGGGCGCCGTTCGAACCGATGCCCGCCGGTGTCGAGTTCGTGCCGTACGGCGACGTCGAGGCACTCGAGCAGGCCGTCGATTCCGACACCGCCGCTGTGTTCCTCGAACCGATCATGGGTGAGGGCGGCGTCGTGGTGCCACCCGAGGGATACCTCGTCGAGGCTCGGCGGATCACCGCCGAACGTGGTGCGCTGCTCGTACTCGACGAAGTGCAGACCGGCATCGGCCGGACCGGCTGGTTCTACGCACATCAGGCAGTCGGCATCGTGCCGGACGTCATCACTCTTGCGAAGGGACTCGGCGGCGGAATGCCGATCGGCGCCTGCATCGCGACCGGGGCAACGGCAGAGTTGTTCGGACCGGGCAAGCACGGTACGACGTTCGGTGGCAATCCGGTGTGCGCTGCGGCGGCGCTTGCCGTGCTGAAAACCATTGCAGCGGAAGACCTGATCTCACGCGCCGACAGCTTGGGCAAATCGATCTCGGCGGGCATCGAAGATCTGGGCCATCCGTTGGTCGACTACGTACGGGGATCAGGACTGTTGCTGGGTGTCGTGCTGACCGAGGACGTCGCGCCGGCAGTGGAAAACGCAGCGCGCGAAGCCGGGTACCTTGTGAATGCAGCGCAACCCGGAGTGATCCGGTTGGCGCCGCCGCTCATCCTCACGGACGAGCAGGCCGAAACCTTCGTGGCAGCACTACCTGCCATCTTCGACAGTGCACTATCGGCTGACCAGCCGGGGGAGAAGTGACTACCGTGGTGAAACACTTTCTCAGGGACGACGATCTGACTCCTGCGCAGCAGGCCGAAGTTCTCGAACTCGCAGCGATTCTCAAGAAGGACCCGTTCGCTCGGCGTCCGCTCGAGGGTCCCCGCGGAGTCGGTGTCATCTTCGAGAAGAACTCGACGCGTACACGTTTCTCGTTCGAGATGGGCATCGCACAGATGGGCGGTCACGCTGTCGTCGTCGACGGGCGCAGCACTCAACTCGGTCGTGAAGAGACCTTGGCGGACACCGGACGCGTTCTCTCCCGCTACGTCGACGCCGTCGTGTGGCGCACGTTCGGCCAGAAGCGCCTGGAGCAAATGGCTACGGGCGCAACGATTCCCATCGTCAATGCATTGTCCGACGAATTTCATCCCTGTCAGGTTCTGGCCGATCTGCAAACGCTGATCGAACAGAAGGGTGAGCTCAAGGGGCTGAAGCTGACCTACCTGGGCGACGGCGCCAACAACATGGCTCACTCGCTGATGCTCGGCGGAGTGACCGCAGGCATAGACGTCACCATCGCAAGCCCCGCCGGCTTCGAACCGGCGGACTGGGTCGTGGCAGCAGCACGCAAACGCGCCGAGGAAACCGGCGCGACCATCACCCTGACGCAGGACCCACAGGCCGGCGTCGTCGGCGCCGACGCGTTGGTCACCGACACCTGGACCTCGATGGGTCAGGAGAACGACGGACTCGATCGGGTCGGACCTTTCCGTCCGTTCCAGATCAACAAGGAGCTGCTCGCAAAGGCAGATCCGAAGGCCGTCGTCCTGCACTGCCTGCCCGCGCATCGCGGCGAAGAAGTCACCGACGAGGTTCTCGACGGGCCGCAGAGTGTTGTCTGGGACGAGGCGGAGAACCGTCTGCACGCCCAGAAGGCATTGCTCGTGTGGCTGCTGGAACAGCGAACCCAACTGGACCCGGCGTGAGCGTCGCTCCCACTCGGGCTGGTCGCCAGTCGCGCATCATCGCGCTTCTGGCGGCTCACCCTGTCCGAAGTCAGACGGAGCTGGCGGCCTTGCTCGGTGCCGAGGGCATCGAAGCAACGCAGGCGACGCTCTCGCGTGACCTCGAAGAGCTGGGAGCGGTGAAACTGCGTGCCGCCGACGGCGGCGCCGGTGTTTACGTGGTGCCGGAGGACGGGAACCCGGTACGCGGTGTGGCCGGCGGTACCGACCGCCTCTCACGGCTGTTGGGTGAGTTGTTGGTCTCCACCGATTTCAGCGGCAACATGGCGATCCTCCGGACACCGCCGGGAGCCGCGCACTACCTCGCGAGCGCACTGGATCGGTCCTCGATGCCGGACATCGTGGGCACGATCGCCGGAGATGACACCATCTTCGTGGTGGCCCGGGAACCGCTTTCCGGAGCGGAACTCGCGGCCATGATCGAATCGCTCGCCTGACCCCTTATTCTTTGATAGAGATTTTCAACCGAAGGAGCACAAAAACCATGGCCGATCGCGTCGTACTCGCCTACTCGGGCGGGCTGGACACTTCTGTTGCCATCAGTTGGATCGGTAAGGAGACGGGCGCTGAAGTTGTCGCCGTCGCCATCGATCTGGGGCAGGGTGGCGAGGACATGGAGGTCGTGCGTCAGCGCGCGATCGACTGCGGCGCAGTCGAATCCGTTGTCGTCGACGCCCGCGACGAGTTCGCGGACGAATACTGCCTGCCGACCATCGCGGCCAACGCCCTGTACATGGACCGCTACCCGCTCGTCTCGGCCATCAGCCGTCCGCTGATCGTCAAGCACATCGTCGAAGCTGCACGCTCGCACGGCGGCACCATCGTCTCGCACGGTTGCACCGGTAAGGGCAACGACCAGGTTCGCTTCGAGGTCGGATTCGGCGCCCTCGCACCCGACCTGCAGGTCATCGCACCGGTCCGCGACTACGCCTGGACCCGCGAGAAGGCCATCGCCTTCGCCGAAGAGAACAACATCCCGATCAACGTCTCCAAGAAGTCGCCGTTCTCGATCGACCAGAACGTCTGGGGCCGCGCCGTCGAGACCGGATTCCTCGAGGATCTGTGGAACGCGCCGACGAAGGACGTCTACGACTACACCCAGGACCCGACGGTCAACTGGAACGCACCCGACGAGCTCATCATCAGCTTCGACAAGGGCCGCCCGGTCGCCATCGACGGCCGCCCGGTGTCGGTTCTCGAAGCCATTCAGGAACTGAACAAGCGCGCAGGCGCTCAGGGCGTCGGCCGTCTCGACGTCGTCGAGGACCGTCTCGTGGGCATCAAGAGCCGTGAGATCTACGAAGCTCCCGGCGCGATGGTTCTCATCACCGCACACCAGGAACTCGAGCACGTCACCCTCGAACGCGAACTCGGTCGCTACAAGCGTCAGATGGAGCAGCGTTGGTCCGAGCTGGTCTACGACGGCCTCTGGTTCTCGCCCCTCAAGGACGCACTGGACACGTTCGTCAACAAGACGCAGGAACGCGTTACCGGCGACATCCGTCTCTTCCTGCACGGTGGAGCCATCACCGTCAACGGTCGTCGCAGCCCGGAGTCGCTCTACGACTTCAACCTCGCGACGTACGACGAGGGCGACAGCTTCGACCAGTCCGCATCGAAGGGCTTCGTCGAGATCCACGGTCTGTCGTCGAAGGTCGCCGCGAAGCGCGATCTGGGACTCTGAGCCATGACGGCTCGCGGTGACGGAGACGCTCAAAAACACGGCACCAACGAAGGTGCGCTGTGGGGCGGGCGGTTCGAGTCCGGACCGGCCGCTGCCATGGCGGCGCTGAGCAAGTCGACTCACTTCGACTGGGTCCTCGCTCCGTACGACGTGCGGGCGTCGCAGGCGCATGCGCGTGTGCTGAACAAGGCCGGTCTGCTCAGCGAAGCCGATCTCGTGACAATGCTCGACGGTCTCGACCGTCTGGCGGCAGATGTCGCCAGTGGCGCCTTCGGGCCCAGTGATTCGGACGAGGACGTACACGGCGCACTCGAGCGTGGTCTGATCGAGCGTGTCGGGCCTGAGGTCGGTGGACGCCTGCGTGCTGGACGTTCACGAAACGACCAGGTGGCCACGCTGTTCCGCATGTGGCTTCGCGATGCGGTCCGCCGCATCTCCACCGGAGTTCTCGACGTGGTCGATGCTTTGGCGACTCAGGCCGGGGCGCATCCGGATGCCGTGATGCCGGGCAAGACGCACCTGCAGGCGGCTCAGCCGGTCCTGTTGGCGCATCACCTGCTCGCTCACGCACATCCACTGTTGCGGGACGTGCAGCGCCTTCGCGACTTCGACGTGCGAGCTGCGGTGTCCCCGTACGGTTCCGGTGCACTGGCCGGTTCCTCGCTCGGTCTCGACCCCGAAGCCATTGCAGCGGAATTGAAGTTCGACAGCTCGGCCGAGAACTCGATCGACGCAACGGCTTCGCGTGATTTTGCGGCCGAGGCAGCGTTCGTGCTTGCGATGATCGGTGTCGATCTCTCCCGTATGGCGGAAGAGATCATCATCTGGAGCACACCGGAGTTCGGCTACATCACGCTTGCCGACGCATGGTCGACGGGATCGTCGATCATGCCGCAGAAGAAGAATCCGGATGTCTCGGAACTGACGCGCGGTAAGTCGGGTCGTTTGATCGGCAACCTGACCGGATTGTTGGCGACGCTCAAGGCTCAGCCGCTGGCGTACAACCGCGATCTGCAAGAGGACAAGGAACCGGTTTTCGACTCGGTTGCGCAGCTCGAGATGCTGCTCCCGGCCATCACCGGTCTGGTGCAGACGCTCGAGTTCCACACCGAGCGCATGGCGGAACTAGCTCCGGCAGGGTTCACGTTGGCCACCGACATCGCGGAGTGGATGGTGCGTCAGGGCGTGCCGTTCCGGGTTGCCCACGAGGCTGCCGGAGCGTGTGTGCGTGTCGCCGAAGCACGAGGGGTCGGACTCGAAGATCTCACGGACGAGGAGCTGGCCGGCGTCGACAGCGCGCTGACACCCGCTGTTCGTGAGGTGCTGACAGTCGAGGGTTCCATTGCTTCGCGCAACGCGCGAGGCGGCACTGCGGGGGTGCGGGTTGCCGAGCAGCTGGACGGAGTCAAAGCAGTGGCGCAGTCACTGCGGGAATGGACCCTGTGACCTCGCGGTCACGAGTGTTGTCGCTCTCTTTTCGGCAGTAGTCCTTCGGTCGTACGCGGTCAGGTAGCAGAATTTGCTCCCTGACCGCGTACGCGTATTCGTCGTCAGTAGGCTTGTCGCGCGCGGGAAAAATGAGACTGACGTCACATGGTGAGTAACTTGGGAGTGAAATGGTGGGATTGAATTCCAAGTCTGTGCTGGGCCCGATTCGTCGGGTGGTTGCGACAGCACAAAACGGCCTCGAGGTCGTCCGGTTGGGTGGGCTGGAAACGGATGCGACCACGTCGCCGTTCGAGATCGTCGAACGCGCAGCGATGTATCGGCTACGGCGCTACTTCCCGGACAGTGACCCGGAAACCGTCGGCGCACCGATCTTGCTGATCCCGCCGATGATGATGTCGGCGAACGTGTACGACGTGACCCGTGACCAGGGCGCTGTGGGAATTCTGCACGAGATGGGCCTTGATCCCTGGGTCGTCGATTTCGGTTCGCCCGACTCCGAAGAGGGCGGTTGGGATCGTAACCTCGCCGATCACATCATCGCTCTCAGCGACATCGTCGATCACATCCACCGTCACACCGGAAAAGATGTTCACATCTCCGGTTATTCGCAGGGTGGCATGTTCGCCTATCAGGCTGCCGCGTATCGGCGTAGTCGAAACATCGCCAGCGTCATCACCTTCGGCAGTCCGGTCGACACACTCGCCGCGCTACCCTTCGGCATCCCGGCGGGATTGGCAACCAAGGGTGCAGATTTCCTCGCCGATCACGTCTTCAATCGCCTGGCGGTCACCGGGTGGATGGCCCGTACCGGGTTCCAGTTGCTCGATCCCGTGAAGACGCTGAAGATGCGCGTCGACTTTCTGCTTCAACTGCACGACCGTGAGGCGTTGCTTCCGCGGGAGCAGCAACGCCGCTTCCTCGCGACCGAGGGTTGGGTCGCGTGGTCGGGGCCCGCGGTAGCCGAACTGCTCAAGCAGTTCATCGTGCACAACCGAATGATGACCGGTGGGTTCGTCATCAAGGATCAATTGGTCTCGCTCGCCGAGATCACCTGCCCCATCCTGGCATTCGTCGGTGAGGTCGACGACATCGGCCAGCCGCAAGCGGTTCGAGGCATCAGTCAAGCCGCTCCGCGGGCGAAGGTCTACGAATCTACCTTGCGTGCAGGCCATTTCGGTTTGGTTGTCGGTTCCACCGCGGCCAATCACACCTGGCCGACCACCGGTGAATTCGTACAGTGGACCGAGACGGGTGGACCCCTCCCGGACCGTATCGCGAACATGGTCTACGGCGCCGACCTCGAAGACCAGACCGGTGTGTCGATCAGCAATCGGATCATCCACACCGTCGCCTCGGTCGCTGAAGTAGGTGCAGGAGTCACCAAGGGAATCAGTGACCTTGCCGCCGGTGCGTTGCGCGGCACTTTCGAATTGTCGGGAGAAGCGGCACGAGCGTTGCCACGTCTGGCTCGACTCAACCAGATTCAGCCGCACACCAAGATCTCGCTGAGCCAGTTGCTGGCGGAGCAGCGTCGAAAGGCGCCGAACGGCGAGTGCTTCCTCTTCGACAATCGCGTGCACACGTATGAAGCGGTCAACGCGCGTATCGACAATGTCGTGCGTGGATTGATCTCCGTGGGAGTGCGTCCGGCAGCGCATGTCGGTGTCCTGATGGAGACCCGCCCCAGCGCACTCGCGGCCATCGCGGCCCTGTCGCGACTTGGTGCCGTCGCGGTCATGCTTCCGCCAGGCTCCGACATCACGGCGGCGGTCAAGCTGGGGTCGGTCGATCGGATCATCACCGATCCGGAAAACGTCGATGCTGCAGTGGTTACCGGTCGGCCGGTACTGGTGCTCGGCGGCGGCGATGCCCGTGGCCTCGAGGTGGATCCGTCACACGACGTGATCGATCTCGAACAAATCGATCCGACGAAGGTCAATCTGCCCGGGTGGTACCGACCGGATCCCGGTGTCGCCCGCGAACTCGCCTTCATCATCTTTGCGGAATCCGGCGGTGTGCTCGAGGCCAAGCAGATCACCAACTACCGGTGGGCACTGTCGGCCTTCGGCACGGCCACGGCGGCAGATCTCGATCGCGGTGACACCGTGTACTGCCTTGCACCACTCCATCATTCGTCGAGTCTGCTCGCGACCATCGGTGGTGCCATGGCCGGTGGCTCACGCATTGCGCTCTCACGTGGACTGAACCCCGCGAGGTTCGTCGAGGAAATCCACCGCTACGGCGTGACGGTCGTGAGTTACACGTGGTCGATGATGCGCGAGATACTCGACGAGGATCTTCTTCTCATCGACGGTAGTCATCCGGTCCGCCTGTTCATCGGTTCGGGCATGCCCCATGGTCTGTGGAAGCGGACAACGGAGGCGTTCGACCCCGCGCAGGTACTCGAGTTCTATGCGTCGACCGAAGGCGACGTGATTCTTGCCAATGTTGCAGGCTCCAAAGTTGGTTCCAAGGGGCGCCCACTGCCGGGTAGCGCGCAGGTGCGGTTGGCGGCATACGACCCGCTGAGTGGTCGGCTCCTCGAGAACGGAAACGGATTTGTCCGTGAGTGCGCCGAAGACGAGGTCGGATTGCTGCTCGGGCGCGCGGGATTCACCGCCGATCTCTCGGGCGGAGCCATGCGAGGTCTCTTCCAAGCCGGCGATTCGTGGATTCCCACCGAAAATCTCTTCCGCCGGGACGCCGACGGCGACTACTGGCTGATCGACCACAAGAACACGGTCATTTCCACGGTCCGCGGTCCCGTCTTCACCCAGCCGATCGTCGACGCGTTGTCGAGTGTGGCGCGGGTGGATCTTGCCGTCGCATACGGAGTCGGTGACGCGCCGCATCAGCTCGCGGTCGCTGCCGTGACATGGCGTCCGGGGCGGCAGTTCCGTTCTGCCGAGCTTGCAGAGGCCCTCTCGCGCATCGCTTTCGACGCTCGTCCGGATATCGTGCACGTGGTTGACGAGATCCCGGTGGGTTCGTCGTACCGTCCGAGCTCCACTGCGTTGGCTGCGGCCGGATTGCCGGCGCCGGGGCCACGGACCTGGTTCCTCGATTCCGAGTCGCAGTCGTACAAGCGGCTGACCAAGGCAATTGCCGCGCAGTTGATGCCGACGAGGGTGAGCACCGGAGCACGGTAGCCTGAGGGCATTCTGTTTGATCGGTTCGAGAGGACACACGTGGCTATTGATTCGACGTTGCTCAGCATTTTGGCCTGCCCCCAGGACAAAGGCCCGCTGCTGCTGGTCGGGGACGAGTTGCTCTACAACCCGCGCCTGCGGCGTGCCTACCCGATCGAGAACGGCATTCCCGTTCTGTTGATCGACGAGGCACGCGATGTAGCGGACGACGAGCACGAGAAGTTGCTCGCGCGGGCTGAAGGCTAGATCGGTAATTCACCGGTCAGGTACCGCTGGAGGTTCGGAGCCACCAGCGGTACCAAAGCGTCAACGCTCAATGATGCGAGTGGTTCGAGTCCGAGCACATATCGCGTGACAAGCAGTCCGGCCATCTGAGAGGCCACCAATTCCGCTCTGATCAAGCCGGTACCAGGTGGTGTGTCCACCCGCGGAATGATGTCGCGCAATACGACATCGAGCAGAAAGCTCTGGATCAGCTGCGATCCGTCGCCGGAAATGGCTGATCGAAAAGCCGCCAGAATCGCCGGCTGGTGTTCTGATTCCCACAGCCCGATTACTGCTCTGAGTAGATTTTCGCCGAGATTTTCGGTCGGAGAGGAGTGAACCGGTCCCAATACCTGGACTGGATCGATCGGTAGCGCGATCGCAGCGGTGAACAACTGCTCCTTGCTTCCGAAATGATGATGAATCATGGCCGGATCGACGTCAGCGGCCGCAGCTATCGATCGAACAGTTGTTCGTCGAAAACCGTTCTGGGAGAACGCCCGTCGCGCCGAATCGAGGATCTGCGCGCGAGTCTCCGACTTGCCCGGTCGTCGCCCCGAACGAATCGGTACCGGACTCGTGTCCTTGTCGGTCATGGAGTGCGGCGATCGAGTGTGGCCGCGGCCAGCGATAGCGCGGCGGCGGCGAAGCCCGCCATGACGGCGAGATCACGCCACATCTGACCCGTCGCGTCGGCATGCATTGACACTTGCTGAAGTGCGTCGACGGCGTAGCTCAAGGGGAGGACGTTGCTGATCCATTCGAGCCAGGTCGGCAATTGGTCGCGCGGTACCAGGAGTCCGCAGAGGAAGAGCTGTGGAACCACAACTACCGGCATGAATTGCACCGCTTGGAACTCGGTCTTCGCGAATGCGCTGGCCAACAGGCCTAGCGCAACGCCCAGTATTGCGCCGAGAACTGCAATGACGATGACCCAGGCAAGACTGCCGGCGATGGTGAGTCCGAGGAATCCGAAAGCAACCGCGCACGCGAGGGCTGCCTGGGCGGCGGCGGAGAGCGAAAATGCCGCCCCGTATCCGGCGAGAAGGTCGAGTTTGCCCATCGGTGTGGTGAGCAGGCGTTCGAGGGTTCCTGAACTGCGTTCGCGCTGCATGGCGATGGACGTGACCAGGAACATCACCACAAACGGCAAGATTCCCAACATCGTGATCGCCACTCGTTGGAAGAGCGAAACCTGGCCGGGTGGCGTGGGTACGTCTTGGTAGAGGAAATACAGCAAAATCATCAACAACGACGGGACCAACAAGATCATGGCCACCGTGCGATGGTCCTGGCGGAGCTGAAGCAGAATGCGGACGGTCGTAGCACCGAAGATCCTGATGCTCATGATATTTCGCCTCCGACGGGTGAAGTCCGAATCAGCTCGAGAAAGGCGTCCTCTAGGCGTTCACATCTGGTTTTGGCGCGCAATTCATCGGGTGTGAGTTGAGCGAGGAGATGCCCGTCTCGCATCAGGATCAGCTCAGCGCAGTGGTCGGCCTCATCCATAACGTGGCTGGAGACCACCAGGGTGGTTCCGCTGCGAGCAAGGTCGGCAAATCGTTCCCACAGTTCGACACGAAGCACCGGATCGAGGCCGACGGTCGGTTCGTCGAGGATCAACACATCAGGTGACGCCACCAACGCGCAAGCCAGCGAGACTCGCCCGCGTTGACCACCAGACAGATCGGCGGCGGTCTGGTCGGCGTATCGGCTCAATCCGACGGCGTCGACCGCTGCTGCGACGTCTGCGCCGGATTTTCCGTACAGAGCGCCAAAATACTGAACATTTCGCGTGACCGTCAGGTCGCCGTACACACTGGGGGATTGGGTGACGTACCCGATCCGACGGCGAAGGGCAACGGACCCGGCGCGATCTCCCAGGACTCTGACCTCACCACTTTCGACGATCTGCGTTCCGACTATCGCGCGCATGAGGGTTGTCTTGCCGCAACCGGAGGGTCCGAGCAGTCCGGTGATCGATCCCGCCGAAACCTGCAGGTCAAGCGAGTGGAGTACTTCGTGTTTGCCGCGAATGACTCGGAGTCCGCGAATGTCTATTGCCGGCGTTGTGGTCACGGTTCGCCTCGTTTCAATAATTCATCACTTGTTGAATTATGTGACTCGGCCGACCGGCGAGTCAACGGTGTGGGCACAATCGAAGGGTGAGTATCGAGACCTTGGTAAATGTGAAAAACCCGTTGGAAGCGGGCTTGGCGGTTCTCGGCTCGACCCTGATCGTCGACGAGGTCGCTCTGAGAATTGTCGAGGTGGAGGCTTACGGCGGGGAGAAGGACGGGCCCTGGCCGGATCCGGCAGCGCATTCGTATCGGGGGCAAACGCCGCGAAACAGCGTGATGTTCGGGCGGGCGGGGCGTCTGTACGTCTACCGCAGCTACGGAATGCACTTTTGCATGAACATCTCGTACGGCCCGGATGGTGTCGCGGGCGGTGTTCTGCTCCGAGCCGCCGAAATCGAAGCCGGCCACGATGTGGTGTCCGCAAGGAGATCGCCGGACCGGCCGTCTCACCAATGGGCCAGAGGGCCGGGTAATCTCGGCGCTTCCGCCGCAATCACGCTGGGGGACAACGGAACAGACGTGTTCGACCCGGCGTCGCGGATTCGGCTCGAATTGGGGGAGTCGAAGGAATGGGTGAGCGGACCGCGGGTGGGTGTCAGCACCGCGGCGGAGGTCCCGTGGCGCCTCTGGATTCCGGACTCCCCGGCGGTGTCCGCGTATCGCCGAAGCCCGCGAGCGCCGGTCATTTCGTGAAGATGGGATGATCGAGTCCGTGACTGAGAATATTCTCGACGAACTGACCTGGCGCGGGCTGATCGCCCAATCAACCGATCTCGACGCTTTGCGTAAAGATCTCGAGGCCGGACCGGTCACGTTGTATGCGGGCTTCGACCCGACAGGACCGAGCCTGCACGCAGGTCACCTGGTTCCGCTCCTCGCGCTCAAGCGGTTTCAGCGCGCCGGCAACCGCCCGATCGTTCTTGCCGGCGGTGCAACGGGCCTGATCGGAGACCCCCGTGACGTCGGGGAACGGACGATGAACTCCGCCGATACCGTCGCGGACTGGGCAGGTCGCATCCGTGGTCAGCTCGAACGATTCGTGGATTTCGACGATTCGCCGACGAGCGCGGTCATCGAGAACAACATGAACTGGACCGGCAAGATGTCGGCCATCGACTTCCTGCGTGATGTCGGCAAACACTTCTCCGTGAACGTCATGCTTGCGCGTGACACCGTGAAGCGTCGTCTCGAGTCGGACGGGATGTCGTACACCGAGTTCAGCTACATGCTGCTCCAGGCCAACGACTACCTGCACTTGCGACGCGACCTCGGCTGCACTCTGCAGGTCGGCGGGTCCGATCAGTGGGGCAACATCATTGCCGGCGTCGAACTCAACCGTCGTGTCGACGGTGAGAGCGTTCATGCAATGACGGTTCCGCTGGTGACCTCGGCCGATGGCAAAAAGTTCGGAAAGTCGACCGGTGGCGGAAGTTTGTGGCTCGACCCCGAGATGACCAGCCCGTACGCCTGGTACCAGTACTTCGTGAACACTGGCGACGCCGACGTGATCAAGTACCTGCGCTGGTTCACCTTCCTGACTGCGGACGAACTCGCGGAGCTGGAGACTGCAACAGCGGAGCGGCCGCATGCGCGAGAAGCGCAGAAGCGACTTGCCGCGGAGATGACGACCTTGGTTCACGGGGAACACAACACCCGTGCTGTCGAGCTCGCCAGTCAGGCGTTGTTCGGCAAGGCGGAGCTGGCGGAACTCGACGAGTCGACGCTAGCCGCGGCGTTGAAAGAAGCATCGGTCAGCGAATTGGCGCCGGGGGAGCCGCGCACGATCATCGATCTGCTCGTGACGAGCGGCTTGTGCGAGAGCAAGGGGGCCGCTCGACGCGCCGTGAAAGAGGGCGGTGCTTCGGTGAACAACCAGAAGGTGTCGGCCGACGACTGGGAACCCACCGCATCCGATCTGCTTCACGGCCGCTGGTTGGTCGTCCGGCGCGGAAAGCGCAACTTCGCCGGCGTGAGAATCCTTCCGAACTGACGTGTGTGGGGTCACAGTTGTCTAGCGGGGCTCCTGTGGCCGCTGGTGGCCCGCCTCCGGGCGGGCTACCAGCGGATTTAACCTGTCGAACATCTGCGACCTGCACGTTTGACGCTCAGTTTTCATTCGCGTAACTTTGTCCAAGTCAGAGCGACACGGACACCAACCCCGACCGACAGGCCGGGGAAACGCGGTTGGACGAAGTCGGAGACAATCACGCTCAGCGGGAACTTGCTTCCCTGGAGCGAACAAGCTAAGATTGTAACCCTTGCCCCGGAGCTTTCAACCTGGTTGAAGTGAAGGTGTGTGCGTGTTCTTTGAGAACTCAACAGTGTGTCGATGAATGTCAGTGCCAAAATTTTTTTGGTACTTCACATCCGCGAATAATCAACCGCCTCTTGGGGTTTGGTTGGTTTGTGTGTGGTGTGAGTATTTTTCGTCGGTGATTGTTCATTCTTCCGTCTGAATGGTTGCCGACACATTTTTTGCTAGTTGAGTTTTTTTGCTAGTG
>NZ_LPNP01000057.1:0-125712 GCF_019266045.1 Rhodococcus sp. MH15 | reverse complement strand
GCCAACGCTGGTCCAACCGATGGAAGGCAGCACTGAATGCCTTCGAGATAACGTTCGACGGACGGCTGTCTGCCGGACGAAAGTAGTTAGAAATCAACCAATTACACCGTTTTCTGGACAGACCCGCACCAACCGTGCGACGGTCTTTTTCTGTTCGTGGCTAGGTGTACCAGGTCGGTTCGGGAATCTCGCCGGTCAGAAAACGACTACCGACTTCACGGCGCTTGTACGCGAGCGGATCGTGAAGGGTATGCGTCCGGATGTTGCGCCAGTAGATGTCCAGGCCGACGTCGTTGGACGTGGCTCGGGCACCGGTCAGTTCGAAGATCTTGTTGCTGATCTCCAAGGAGACGTCGGCGGCGCGAAGTTTTGCGGCCGCAATGCGTACGGCGAGGTCGCCGCGAGCCTGCTCGGTGAGGTTTTCGCGAGCGTCGTGGAGCACGGCGTCGGCCTCACGGCTGACCTGGTCCACGAAGGCCTCCGCTGCCCACAGCTTGGATTGCAAGTCGCCGTAGCCCTCACGGAGGTACCACTCGTCGGTTGCGATTTCGCGGTTGTCACCGCCGTACGGCCATGGACGCGTACGGGTTCGGGTGTACTCGGCGGCAGTGTCCAGTGCGCCACGAGCGATCCCGAGGTAGAAGTTGGCGAACACGATCTCGATCGCCGGGAAGTTCAGGGTGTTGTAGACCAGAGGTTGGAATTCCTTGTCGACAAAGCCTGCCGCACTTGCCCAGTCGACCTCGACGTCGTTGATCTCGACACTGCCGGAATCGGTGAGGCGCTGCCCGAGATTGTCCCAATCACCGCGGAAGACTATGCCGTCCTGAGCAGTCGGCACGATTGCGAACACATGCGTCGCAGTTCCGTCGATGATTCCTTCGAGCACCGTGAGGTCGGTGACTCGGCCGCCGGTGGAAAACGACTTCACACCGTTGAACACCAGGGTGTCTCCGCGGTCCGCGACGGTGAGGTCGGTGTCTCGAGGGTTGACCGCGCCGCCGAAGAAGAATCGGTTGCTCGTGTACAGCTCCTCGACAGCGGAGATCTGCGGATCTGTTCCGACCAATCTGGCTGCCCATGCCCACAGGTAGTGGTATCCGAGCAGTTGTCCGATGGAGCCGTCGGCGCGGGCGATCTCCCGAACCACCTTGTAGGCGGTCTCCCATCGCTGCCCGCCGCCGCCGAACTCGACCGGGCCCAGGAGCGTCACAAGACCACTGTCCTTGAGCAGCTGAACTTCTCGGAACGGTGGTTCGCCGGCTCGGTCGCGGGCGAGTGCGTCGGCGGCAAGGATGTTGCTCACCTCGCGAGCCCGGTCGATCCAGCCCTCGGATGTGTCGGGAACGCCGACGAAGACTTCGGTTTCACTGGTCACGGTCATGCCTGTTCATCCTTTTCGGTCGGTGCGGTCCCGATGGCCCACACGTAAATCGGTTCGGTTCTGTTGATTTCGTAGTCGCCGACAACTTTGGATTTGAAGACGACCGGATTGTGGCTGGCGACGGTGCGGGCGTTGCGCCAGAATCGATCGAGATCGAGGTCGCGGCTGACTCCGGAAGCACCGAGTGCGTCGAAGATCTTGGCCGTGGCCGGCACGACGAGTCCGATCGAGGCGACTTGCCCTCGCCCCGAATCGATTTCGGCTGCGATGTTGGCGGCCTTCTCTTCCTCCGGCGAGCCGGAGAATGCGGCTTCGTAAGCCCATTGGGACGACTGTGCTGCGTGCAGTGCAACGGCCTCGGCTGCAAAGGCAGCAGAGGACACCTCGCCGACAACTTGCTGGATCTGCGAATCCTGCGCGTATCTCGGAGCGTTGCCGTGACTGAAGGTTCGAGTACGAGAGGCAACTCGACGAGAGATCTCGATCGTAGCAGCCTTGGCGATGCCGGCGAGAGTGGCGAGGTGGAACAATTGGTAGAACGCGGTCTGGTATTTGAATCGTGTCGAGAAGTCGAAGATGTTCTCCGGCTGTACAATTGCGTCCTCGTAGACGGACGAACCGGAGCCAGTCGTCTGCTGACCGAACCCGTTCCAATCGTCACTGTGTGTGACACCGGGTTGTCTCGCCTCGACCGCCGCGATCACGAATGCGCCGGTGTCGGTGCGCTGCGAGTACAGGTCGATCCAGTCGGCGAAGATGGAACCCGTGCTGTAGAACTTTGCCCCGTTCGCCAGGAAATGGTCGGCATCGGGTGCGGGCGAGACCTTGGTATTGGCTTCGCCCAATGCAACGTCGCCGATTTCGGTCCATGCGTTGCCGACCAACTGTCCCTCCGCGAAGCGTCGGAGCCAGATGTCACGCTCCGGGCCGGGGTCGGCGACCAGTCGGTCTTCGACAAACGCGAAATGTCCGCGCAGGGCCTGGGTGATATTGGAATCGGCGCTCGACAGCTCGACTAGTAAGCGGATCAATTGCGGGATGCTCGCACCCGATCCACCGTGTGTTGTCGGCACCCGAACGGCGCCGAAGCCTGCATTCTTGAGTGCGTCGATCTGTTGGAAGGGAAGTACGTGATCGCGTTCGCGTTCGACGACGCCTTGTGCGATGTCCGCGAAGATCGGACGGAATTTCTCTGCCAGTGTTTCGTAGTCGACCTCACTTTTGATCGGATCAGCAGACCGGGGTACGGCATTCGGCGTCAGTGCGGTGGTCATGGGAAGAATGCAAGCTGTAAACACCAGGGGCGTCGATCCTTCATCGCGACCTGATTCGAAGTGTTGTCAGTCAGCGCAAATCTCGGTTCGATGGCCTGCCGGGCACTCTTGTCGAAATCGAGTGGTCAGTGGGGTTGCTCGCGAACGTGCTCGACGGTCCATCCGCTCCATTCGACGGTCCCTCCGGCACCACAATCATGTCGGAACGGCAGCCCTGGAGGACCGGAGCGAACGACGACGCGAAAGTCTCTCCCCTCCAACCGAAGATCGACAGTCGTGTGTTCTCCGTCCATACTCTCGCTGATGCTCTCGAGTGCGTCCGTGGCGACGATGTCGGTGGCGCGTCGGACTGCGTGTTCGGCGGCCTGAGCGGCCTGTGACAGTGCCGCCCGGCCGCGCAGGTGCAGCAGCTCCAATTCTCCGGCTTGGTATTTTTCGGCTGCATCGATTGCGGAGTTGCCGTCCAGTCGGCTGAAATAGACTGCGGCGGGCCACGCAATCATGTTGGCCGCGAAACGATCTCCGCCGATGTGACTGCATTCCCACACATCTGCGATCTGTGCCGCGTTCAGCGCCGCCACGACCGGGCGGCCGAGTTCCGCGCAGCACGCATCCTTCTTTCCATGTGTGCAGACTGCGAAGAGCGGTTCCGTGCGGGAGCGGCCGAAGTCGGGTTCCGCTCCGGTGGCCATCGATTCGAACGGCAGTACCGACAGGTCCTCGTATCGGTCGACCGACCCTTCCCGCATCCATTGGCGTGTGCCGTCCGTCCAGGCGAGTACGCACGTCGGGGTGAGGACTCGGCGGTTGCGGGTCCGCCGGATCACCACGACACGGATACGGCCCTGCGCTGCGTAGATTTTTTCGGTGAGCGCGACGGGGAGAATGTCGTCAGGGGCGGACGCCGGCCAGGGGCCGGGGTGCTCGATCAATACCCACAGATGTGTCATTCCGGCGCGACCGACCATAGGTTCGCCGGCGGTCGACGACTGCCGTGTACAGGCGTGAGGGCGTCGACTGGTTTGCGGATTGGCGACAAATTCCGGAAAGCACTGCATAGATGCCTTCCCCAGGACACCGTCGCTGTGGCAGGGGAGGGAAGACATGATGAGGCTCCAGTCTCGTAGGTTAGGCTCACCAGACTATTGGATGGTGAATCCTTTGCTCAGCCGTGGTGAATGCGCGTGGCTGTGACGGTCGAAAGCAGTCGGTAACAGGAGTGTTGGGAATGAAACGCAGTAACTCGCGGGCGAAGTACGTGCTGGGTGGTTTTGTCCTCGCCGCCATCGTGGCAACGACAACGGCGTGTGGCAGTGACGACAAGACCGATTCCGGCAGTCAGTCTGCCGACACCGTGCACGCGGTCACCCACGCCCGCGGAACTACCGACGTACCGACGGATCCGCAGCGAGTTGTCGTGCTCGAGCCGGTTCAGCTCGACACGTCGGTAGCGCTCGGCGTGATTCCCGTGGGCACCGCGGTACTCAGCGAGACGACCGGCGTTCCGGCGTACCTCGGTGAGAAAGCGGCGGAGATCGAGATGGTCGGAACCGTCGCGGCACCGAACCTCGAGAAGATCGTCGCACTGAGCCCGGACCTGATCATCGGAACGGAATCGCGGCACGGTGATATGTACGAGCAGCTCGCTGCCATCGCACCGACCGTCTACATGGCAACTCAGACCGATCCGTGGCAGGACAACGTCCAGTTCGTCGCAGAGGCGTTGAACAAGACCGATCAGGCAGGTGAACTGCTCGGTGACTACACGGCACGCTGCGAGGAAGTGGCGAGCAAGCACAGCACCGAGGGCAAGACCGCTCAGCTGATCCGCCCACGCGACGACGTTCTGACGCTGTACGGACCCACGTCGTTTGCCGGAAGCACTCTCGAATGTGCTGGACTCACGATTCCCGCACGCGACTGGGAGAACTCGATCTCCGTCGACCTCTCCCCGGAATTCGTCTCCGGAGCCAACGCCGACCTCATCCTGGTCACCTCCGCGAAACCGGCCGATGCCGGCACGATGCCGAAGGCCGTCGCAGACAACGCCGGATTCTTCCCGAACCCGCATCTGGTGGACATGTCCTACTGGATAACCGGCGTCGGACCGCTCGGCGGCCTCACCGTTCTGGACGACCTCGATCGCATTCTCGGAGCGTCGAATTAGCAGTGCGCGAAGGAGCAGTGCGCGAGAGAGTCGCTAAGTTGGAGCCTATGACAACTCCAGTACAGAACATCGCGATCAACACCCTCGGTGGCGTGCCCACCTCTTTGGGTGAATACGACGGCCGCGCCGTCCTCGTGGTCAACGTCGCGTCCAAGTGTGGACTGACCCCGCAGTACTCGGCGCTCGAGAAGCTGGCCAGCGAGTACGCCGATCGCGGTCTGACCGTGATCGGTATCCCGTGCAACCAGTTCATGGGGCAGGAACCGGGTACCGCCGAAGAGATCGAGACGTTCTGCTCCACTACCTACGGCGTCACGTTCCCGCTTCTCGAGAAGATCGAGGTGAACGGCGAAAACCAGCATCCGCTGTACGCCGAGCTCACCAAGGCGGCCGACGCCGAAGGCGCTGCGGGAGACATTCAGTGGAACTTCGAGAAGTTCCTGATCGGACCGGACGGCACCGTCGTCAACCGCTTCCGTCCGCGGACCGAGCCGGACGCACCCGAGGTTGTCGCCGCGATCGAAGCTGCGCTTCCCAAGAACTAGAGGTTTCCAAGAACCAGTAGGTGCGCTGAAAACTGCCGCCGGATGATCATCCGGCGGCAGTGTGCTGTTCACCCACAGCTGCCACTATCGGAGTATGTCCGCAGAACTGATCGTGTCGGTATCCGGAATCAGAGACGAGACATGTTATCTCGCTGCCGGATTCGCAGACGAGATGGACACTCGAGGTGTCCGCTTGTCGCTCCTGGTGGCGCCGCGACTGAAGGACAAATACCGACTGGCCGACGACGCGGTGACGACGGCTTGGCTGCGTGAGCGTCGCGAGCACGGCGATGCCATCGTTCTGCACGGCTACGACCAGGCCGCAACCAAGCGTCGCCGAGCCGAGTTCGCCACTCTGTCGAAGCACGAAGCGAAACTGCGACTACTCGCTGCGGACCGCGTTCTCGAGCATGCAGGCCTTCGGACCCGGGTGTTCGCACCGCCGCGCTGGGTGGCATCGCCCGGTGCCATGTCGGTGTTGCCGGAGACGGGCTTTCGCACGATGGCAGGCCTCGGGGCAGTACATGATCTGACCCGCGGAACCTTGCAACGGGGAAGGGTTTTCGGGATCGGCGAAGGCTTCAAGGCCGAGCCGTGGTGGTGTCGCGCATTGGTTCTCGGCGCCGGGCGTGCCGCCAAACGTGGGGGACTGGTCAGATTGTCGATCACGGCCAAGCAGTTGGGAAACGAGGGCCCACGTCAGGCCGTCCTCGACGCCGTCGACCTTGCCCTCTTCCACGAAGCCGACTCGCAGGTGTATCGGTGGAACTCCCCGTCTCAGGAGCTCGGCGCTGCCTGAATTCGGCAGTTGGCAACTATTTGATAGCTACGAGACTATGTCGTCTGTCCGGGTTGTCCGAGCGGGCAGACTCTTCGCGTTTCTCCACTTCCTTGCTGGTAGTAGTGCAGAGTGGGTCAAAATCGCATAAAACGGACGATTAATTAGAGCGCTGGGTCAGCCAGCTCTCCCACTGCTAGAGTGCGTGCAGTTAATCTGCCGCTAGTAGATGGGATTGGGATCTCGCCATGCGCACGAGAGTGTTCTCCAAGTCGGCCGAGGGTCTTGTCGCCGTGGCTGTGGGCGCAGTCGTCTGTGCTGCGTTCGTTCCGGCGCTCGCGTCTGCCGCTCCGACCGGCGCGGTTCACATGCTGCCGACGGGCAGTGTCGACGGCGGGTCGAGCGGATCGAGCGGATCGAGCGGATCGAGCGATGGCGTCCGCACCGCAACCGTCGACGATGAAGGTGAGCAACTCACACTGCGCCTTCACAAGATGAACCTGCGGGGATCCGAGTTCTCGATGGCTGTGCAAGACAGCGACGGAGAGCTGACCGACGCGGTGATCCCGGCGCCCCGTTCGTACATCGGCAGCGTAGAAGGGCGTCCGGACGCAATCGTCTCGGCCATCGTCGACTCCGCCGGAACACTGCGCGGGCAGGTGATTTTCGATCGTGGTGTTTCGATAGAGTTCGTCGGATCCGAGGTGGTCGGTCGCAGCACGGCGCCGATCGACGCAAAACCCAAGTGGCCCACCGCGGCCATTGCGCCGGCCTCGGCCGCAAGGGTCGGCAAGACGGTCAAGCAGTTCGTGGTCGGACTGGACCTTAGTGGCGAGTGGTACTCCGCGCACGGCGCAGGCAGTGCCGCCGTCGCTCTGGATCGGGCCGAGGAATCAATGGCCCGCACCGCTGCCATCTGGATCAGAGACGTCGGGATTCGGCCGGTCCTCGGTCGAGTTGTCCTGCGGGCAGATTCCGCCGGCGATCCGTACTCGAGCAGTTGTGAAAATCTCGAGCAGTTGGAAGATCTGTGGTCCGATCAGGTCGGGTCGAGTGTCGATCAGGCGACCGTCGTGTGCGCATCCGGTGGCGGAAATGCCTACTACTCGAAGTTCGAACTCGACCACAGCTACGCGCATGTCGGTGCCGAGTCCGACGGCAACTTCAGCCGCGTTCTCCGCCACGAGTTGGGCCACAACTTCTATGCCGACGACTACCACGGCGGCGGCGCCGAGGGATCGACCATCATGAACGGTAACGACCTCTCGCGCTTCGACGGCACCGAATTCGCTGCCATCGTCGATGCGGCGGAGGTTGCCTCGGCTCGACTCGACGACGTCGGTCGGTACACGGCAAGCCCGATCCCGCCGTACGCCGCACTCGACACCGCGCGGGTCCGCTCAGGCGGCACAGTCACCGTCGACGCCGTCGCGAATGATCATGACAGCAACGGAGATTCGATCACAGTGACCGGCGTCGGGGCGACGTCACTTCTCGGTGGCACCGTGAAGCTCGAAAACGGCGAAGTGGTGTTCGAAGCCGGAACGAAGGCAGGCACCGACAGGATTCTCTACACACTCACCGACGCAGCCGGTGGCACGAGCACCGGCTGGATCATCGTCGATGTGAGTGCGTGAGAACCGAATCAGGCGACTTCGACGCTCGACTCCTCGTCGAGAACTCGGAACTCGGTGCCGTCGGCAGCCATTTCCGAGTAGCGACCGTAGAAGATGCCTGCGGCCTCGTCGCGGATGATCGCTTGATGAATGGGAACCGCAACGCGCGGCGCCACCGCGCGGAGGTAGTCGATGGCCTCCGAGATCTTGAGCCACGGTGCGGCGGCGGGGAGGGCGAGAACGTCGATCTTTTGTTCGGGGACGTAGAGGGAATCGCCGGGATGCATGAACCGTGCCGGGTTGGTGGCGTCACCGAGGAGGAACGCGGTGTTGTCGATCATCGGTAGGTCCGGATGGATGATTGCGTGCTCTCCGCCCGTTCCGGTCACCTCGACGTCGCCGATGCTGAACCGGTCGCCCGGCCGGACGCCGGTCCAGCGCCCACCGAGCTTTTCAGCCGTCTGCGGATCGCTGTAGAGCACGGCGTCAGGATTCGCTTCGGCCAGTTCGGGCAGCCGCGCCGGGTCGGCGTGATCGGGGTGTTGATGTGTCACGAGGATGGCGTCGAGGCCGGTGATGCCTTCGAATCCGTGCGAGAAGTTGCCGGGATCGAAGAGGATCTTCGAGCCGTTCAACTCCACGAGCACACAGGAATGGCCAAAATGTGTCAGTCGCATGATTTCGAGTATGCGCCGCCCCGAAGGGACTCGCAGGCGGGTTTCACAGGTGGTGGCCGTCACGCCCCGATCACTCGATGCGAACCATCTCGGGTCCGCCCGGTAAACTGGCCATCACCCGAGCGTTTCACTCCGGGTTCGCGCACTAGTACCGAGGAGCAGCACGTGGCCCGTGTCGTCGTCGAAGTCATGCCCAAGGCCGAGATTCTCGACCCCCAGGGACAGGCAATTGTCGGGGCACTGTCTCGCCTGGGCTTTGCAGGAGTATCCGATGTCCGTCAGGGCAAGCGGTTCGAGTTGGAGATCGACGGCAGTGTCGAAGACGCCGAACTCGAGAAGATCGCCGAAGGCCTGCTGGCCAACACGGTGATCGAGGATTGGACCGTCAGGCGAGTCGAGGCATGAGCGCACGTATCGGAGTAATCACTTTCCCCGGCACGCTCGACGACATCGACGCGGCGCGGGCAGTGAACCTGGCCGGCGGTGAAGCTGTCGAACTCTGGCACGGCGATGCAGACCTCAAGGGTGTCGACGCGGTCATCGTGCCCGGCGGATTCTCGTACGGCGATTACCTTCGTTGCGGCGCGATCGCACGTTTTGCTCCCGCGATGGGCAAGGTCGTGGAAGCAGCCAAGGGCGGCATGCCGGTCCTGGGCATCTGCAACGGTTTCCAGATCCTCTGCGAAGCAGGTTTGCTGCCCGGTGCCCTGACCCGTAACCAGGGTCTGCACTTCATCTGCCGCGACGAGTGGTTGACGGTCGAAGCCAACAACACGGCGTGGTCCTCGCGATACGAGGCCGGCGCGCAGATCCTCATCCCCCTCAAGTCGGGTGAAGGTCGCTTCCAGGCGTCCGAGAAGGTTCTCGACGAACTCGAGGGCGAAGGCCGCGTCGTCTTCCGTTACTCGGAGGAGAACCCCAACGGCTCGCAGCGTCGTATCGCCGGCATCTCCTCGGCCAACGGCCGGGTCGTCGGTTTGATGCCGCACCCCGAGCACGCCACCGAGGCTCTCACCGGTCCCAGTGACGACGGATTGGGCTTGTTCTACTCGGCCCTCGACGCGATCGTCACTGCCTGATCGCCTGCTGATTTTCACCACTGAACGCCGACCGGAAATCCGGTCGGCGTTCAGTCGTATGTGGGCCCGGTACCCAGGGCTACTGGCTGTAGGAACTGAGGAAGTTGCCGAGTCGCTCGAGTGCCGTCGAGAGATCGTCGGTGTTGGGGAGAGTCACCAACCGGAAGTGATCGGGTTCGATCCAATTGAACGCGCGACCGTGGCTGACAAGAATCTTCTCCGATTCCAGTAGATCGAGAACGAACCTCTCGTCGTCGACGATGCCGAACTTGTCGACGTCGAGCTTGGGGAACAGGTACAGCGCCCCGTCGGCCTGTTGGCAACTGATCCCGTCGATGCTGTTGAGCGTGGTGTGTGCGAGATCGCGCTGGGCCGTCAGCCGACCTTGTGGGAGCAACAGGTCCTCGATGGACTGGCGTCCGCCGAGTGCAGTCTGGATAGCGTGCTGCGCCGGCACGTTGGCACACATTCGCATGTTGGCCAGCAATTTGATGCCTTCGATGAAGCTCGACGCCCGCTCGAGTGGTCCGGTGATGGCCAGCCATCCGGCTCGGAATCCGCACACGCGGTAGGCCTTGGACAGTCCCGAATACGTCAGACACAGAACGTCTCGCCCGGTCATCGTCGCAAGGTTTGTCATGGATCGGCCGTCGTAGACGATCTTTTCGTAGATCTCGTCGGCGAAGAGCATCAGATCGTGTTTGCGCGCTAGATCCACGAAGCGTTGCAGCACCTCCGTCGAGTAGACGGCGCCCGTCGGATTGTTGGGATTGATGACGACAATCCCTCGGGTGCGCGGCGTGATCCGAGCTTCCAGATCGTCGAAGTCCGGTGCCCAGCCTTGGCTTTCATCGGTGAGGTAGTGGACGGGCGTGCCGCCGGCAAGTGAAACCGAAGCCGTCCACAAGGGATAGTCGGGAGCGGGAATCAGGATCTCGTCCTCTGGATTGCAGAGGGCCTGCATCGTCAGGGTGATCAGTTCGGACACACCGTTTCCGAGATAGATCTCGTCGACGGTGACGTCGGTGATACCCCGCGTCTGGTAGTACTGGACCACCGCAGTGCGCGCCGAATACAGTCCGCGAGAATCGCAATATCCCTGCGCGGTAGGGAGATTGCGGATCATGGCCATCATGATTTCGTCCGGAGCTTCGAACCCGAAGGGGGCCGGATTGCCGACGTTGAGTCGCAGGATCGTGTGTCCCTGATCCTCGAGTTCTTCGGTCTTGTCGAGAATTCGCCCTCTGATGTCGTACCTGACATTCTCGAGCTTGCGGGCCTGATCGATGGGTGTGTTCACGCGGTTACGTACCTCTCCGGTTCGGGTGGGCGAGTTGTGTTTCAGATGAGAAGGGCGCCTCAGGGTTCGGTCTGGAAACGGACATTGATTCGCGATAGCGCTAGCGGCGAAAGAGGAGTAGCGCTACTATGATTCGACATGTCCAATGATAGCAGTTCGAGGATTGTCGCAGCCTTGCGTGAGTGGATCGCGACGGCTCCTCCAGGCGCGAAGCTTCCGTCCACTCGGTCGCTCGTCAGCCTGCACGGGGCGAGTCCGGTCACCGTGCAGAAGGCGCTGCGAACACTGGTATCTCAGGGGGTTGTGGAGGCTCGTCCCGGTGTGGGGACCTTCGTGCGCGCGGCGCGCGTCGTGCGACCCAACGACTACGGGTGGCAGACAGCGGCGCTTGGATCGCCGAACTATCGTCTGCAGCTGCCCATGGCGCTGCAGTCCACCTCCAACGACGTGATCGCGCTGCATTCCGGCTATCCGGCCCGAGAGCTGTTGCCGGAAGGTCTGGTTCGTGCAGCCTTCACCAGGGCGACGCGAACCGACGCCGTGTTCAATCGGCCCCTCGCTGCCGGGCTTCCGGAACTGCAGTCCTGGTTTGCCTCCGAATTGGGTTCCGCCACTCCTGCCGGGATCACTCCGCCGGGGCCGAACGACGTGGTTGTACTTCCCGGCAGCCAGGGTGGGCTTGCGACGTCCTTTCGCGCGTTGGTGGGGGAGGGGCGTCCGTTGCTCATGGAATCGCCGACCTACTGGGGAGCGATCCTGGCCGCCGCGCAGGCTGGAGTCACGGTCATTCCGATTTCCAGCGGCGCCAACGGTCCTGATCCTGAAGAGCTTTCGCGTGCATTCGAACAGACCGGTGCCCGTGCGTTCTACGCACAACCGAGCTTCGCGAGTCCGACGGGAGCGCTGTGGTCGCCGTCGTTGGCTGACAAGGTTCTCGACACCGTCCGTCGGCACGGCGCATTCCTCATCGAGGACAGTTCGGCGCTCGACTTCGGAATCACCGCAGATCCCAGCCCCATCGCTGCACGAGACGACAGCGGTCACGTCGTCTACCTTCGTGCGCTGACCAAGAGCGTGTCCCCATCGGTGCGAGTTGCCGGATTGATCGCTCGGGGTCCGGCGTACGAGCGGATTTTGGCTGATACACAGGCAGATTCGATGTACGTCAGCGGGATGCTGCAAGCGGTAGCGCTCGACGTCGTGACCCAACCGGCCTGGCGAACGCACTTGCGCAGGCTTCGTCACCAACTCGAGGCCAGACGCGACCTCCTCGTCTCGAGTCTGCGCGAGCACGCGCCGGACGCTCACCTCGATGCCGTACCGAAAGGCGGACTCAACCTCTGGCTTCGGCTCCCGGACACCACGAACGTCGAACGCGTGGTGCAGGACTGCCGGTCGGCCGGCGTCATCGTCGGGGCCGGTGACGATTGGTTCCCGGCAGAACCGACTGGAAAGTTCTTGCGGCTCAACTACGCCGGACCGAACCCGGGTGAGTTCCCCGACGCCGCCCGCATTATCGGCCGAGCAATCACGCAACATATGTAGAACTTCACCTCGCTGGTGGTTGACCTGAACTTCCGTTGAGGTTTTATCGTCGTGTGCATGAACAAACAAGCGATGCAGCCACCGGCCAACCAGCCGATCGGATTCTGGACCGCGCGAGCCGGTGAAGCGATTCGCACGCGCACGCGCGGAGCACTCGAAGCGATCGGCGTCACCCAGCCGGGGTGGTGGGTCCTGCACCAACTTTCGCTGCACCCTGAAGGGGTGGAGCGTGCTGTCCTCTTGCGGACGATCGGTCCGAACGAATCCACCGACGTGATCGATGACGCCGTCGACTCTGCCCTCGAATTGGGGTGGGCGCGCGAAGACGGGTCTGTCCTTCGCCCGACTGATGCGGGCTTCGAGCAGTTCGATCGCGCCGCGCGGGTACAGCAGATGCTGCAGGAAGAGCGGATGCAGGGAATCACCGAAGAGGAGTTTGTCACCACCATCACTGTGCTGCAGCGAACCATCAAGAACGTGGGCGGCGACGCCTGGCACTGGTAGCAGACATTATCTGGGCCCGCTGCCGGGTAGAGCGGCTTCGATCAATTCGACGGCACGGGACACACCGCCCGCCGCTGCGAGTTCTTCTGCCAACTCCGCGCTGCGTCGGCGGAACTCGTTGACGCTCACCAGAGTCAGCGCCTCACGAAGCTCTACTGCCGTGACGGTAGCGCTGTCGACGCGTACTGCGACACCGGCGTCGACGAGCGAGTCGGCGTTGCCGAACTGATCGACGGCTTGCGGCACTGCGATCATGGGTGTCCCGGTCACGAGTCCCTCGCTGGATCCGCCCATACCCGCGTGGGTCACGAACGCGTCGGCCTGCTGCAGAATCGCGAACTGCGGTACCCAACGGTGTATTTCGACGTTGTCGGGCAATGGTCCGAGATCTGAGATCTGCACCTGCTTTCCGATCTGGAGGACGACGTGCCAGCCGTCCATCTGGCCGAAAGCCTCGACGCAGGTGCGGTAGAAATCCGGATGATCGGTGAATGCTGAACCCAGCGAGATCAACAAGAGCTTGCGTTCGGGATCCGGGTTCACCCAAGGTTGACTGCTCGGTTCGAGTGCGGGGCCGACGAACGTGTAGACGTCGCGGTTCACGCGTTCGGCGTTGGGCTGCATCGATTCTGCGATCAGCACGATTGCACGGGGTGGGCGTCCGGTGAACTCACGCGGATCGACCTCGACGCCTTCGGCGCGGAAGAACCGGGTCTCCCGATCGAGCAGGTCGACGCCTCTCGGATCGGAACGAATTTCGTCGTACATCGGTGCGGCGTCGGCTTCGTAACCGTCCCAGGCAACGTACGTCGGCGACAACTGGATGATGGGAACGCCCCACTGCTGAGCCAGTATTCGTGCCGGAATGCCGGCGATGTCGTAGAGAAAGAGGTCAGGGCGATCGTCTTCGTAGATTCGGCGTAGCTGCGGCAGCATCGACTCGTAATCGTCCTGGAAAATCGTCAACTGATCGATCAGATCCCCGTCCCAGCTCTTCTCGGGTTCGGCGCCGTCGGGAGAAGGGACGAGGCTGGGCAGCGTGGAGACGTACGGTGCGAATTCGGCCCCGGTCGCCTCGATGATCTCACGCATCGACTCGTCGTTGGCATAGGTGACGCGGTGACCGGCGGCGACGAGACGCGCGATGATCGCCAGGCTCGGATTGACGTGGCCCGGTGCCGGAATGCTCACCATGGCTATATGTCTGCGGGTCATCGATCACTCCTGCCGTCTGACTGTTCTGGAACAACTCCGGATACCGGACCGAGACTATCCACCAGGATGGGTAACGGCATCTGATTTTTGCCGGGGAAGTACCGAGCGCACTCGAGTAGGACTACGCATCCGAGTGCCGGGATGGGCGAGCAGACTTCGAAGCATGAGCACACCGACAACACCCTCGAAGACCACTGCAGCCTTCTATCTTCAGGCCGGAATAGCCTTTGCCGTCAGTTTTGTCGGCACCCTCCTCGGAATTGCGTATCTTCCGATCGATGCGTGGCAACGCGGATTTCTCGGAATGTCCTTGCTGTTCTTGGTCACCAGTACGTTCACGTTGGCCAAGGTGATTCGTGATCAGCAGGAGGCATCCACAGTCAGGGTTCGAGTGGACGAGGCTCGACTCGAGAAGCTGATCGCCGAGCACGATCCGTTCAAAGCGGCAGCCTGAAACCTGTCGGCAAGGTGAGGATCAGCGTGCTGCCGAGAGGTTGCTCGTTTCGGAGCGCCGACAGATCGCCGCCGTGTGCGAGCGCGAGGCTGCGCGCAATCGTGAGCCCCAAACCGGAACCGTCGGATCGATCACCGCGATGGAAACGGTCGAAAACTGATTCGAGTTGGTCTGCGGGAATTCCGTCACCGGTGTCGGTGACGGACACCGAGAGGTGGTCACCTTCCCGTGCGAGTGTCACCCTCACCGAACCTCCGCTCGGAGTGTGCCGCAACGCGTTTTCGAGCAGATTGGCGAGGATCTGTTCGATTCGTTGGCGATCGACCTCGGCCGTGATCGGTTGCGGAGGTAGCGCGGTCGTCAATTCGACTCCACGATCGGCGAAACGTGGCGCCGCTGCTGCCGTTGCGCTGCAAACGATGTCGTCGATCTTCTCGTCTCGGCGATCGAGTTCGAGAGCGTGTTCGTCGGCCGCGGAGACGTCCGCCAGATCGCAAGAGAGCCGACGCAGTCTTTCGAGTTGATCGCGCATGACCGACCATGAAGAGTTGTCCGTGGGGAGGACGCCATCCTCGATGCCGTCCACGTACGCAGCCAAAGTCGATAGCGGAGTGCGTAATTCGTGGGCAAGATCGGCAAGCAGGCGTTTGCGGACCCGATCCGAATGATCAAGGCGTGCCGCCATGTCGGCAAAGGCAGTTTCGAGACGCGTGAAATCGGCATCTACGTCGGACCTGCCGATAGTCACGTCGAAGTTCCCGTCTGCGACGCTTTGAGCCGCCTCCGCCAGCGTTGAGATCGGGGCCGTGATGCGTCGGACGATGTAGACCGCGGCGATGCTTGCGCCCACCAGTGCGACCGCGATCCCGCACAACAGTGCAATGGTCATGGTCTGAGCGAATGCCTCTTCGGTGTGGGTACGGACATTCGAGTCTTCGATGCCGGCCATCATGAGGTGGTTGTGAAAGAGCGGGGCAGCGACGGCAATGGCGACTGCGGCGATGGCGAGGCAGGAGACGAACAGGACGACAAGCTGCGCCAGCAGCAGTTTTCCGCGTAGCCCGAGTTTCTTCATGACGACCTCGTTCATGACGACCGCGTTCATGACGACCTCAGGGAGTATCCGACGCCCCTGACGGTTCTGATGAACCGAGGATCGGTCGCGTCGTCGCCGAGTTTGCGGCGTAATGCACGGACATGGACGTCGACGATGTGTTGGTCCCCGAACCAGGGCGACCCCCACACCGAGGCGATGATGTCTGCTCGACTCCAGGCGGCGTCAGGTCGGGTAGCGAGGGCGGAGAGCAACGCGAACTCGGTGGGTGTGAGATCGACCGGGCGGTTGTCGACATGCACGGTGCGGGCGAGGACGTCGATGTCGAGACCGGGTGGCGTCGGCAGCGCTTCCGGCAGCATGCTCGACGCACGTGGCCGTCTGAGCAGTGCTTTCACTCGCGCAACCAACTCGCGGGGGCCGAAGGGTTTGACCACGTAGTCATCTGCGCCAGCTGCCAGTCCGGTCACCTTGTCCGACTCGTCACCGCGGGCGGAGAGCATCAGGACGTACGCGTCGGAAAACGTACGGATCCGCCGGCAGACTTCCAGACCGTCGAAGCCCGGGAGCATCAGGTCGAGCACGATCAGCGCGGGCTCGAATTCGCGCACCGAACGTACTGCGCTCGGCCCGTCGTGGGCGAGGCGCACGGTGAATCCTTCGCGTGTCAGATAGTTGGCGACAACCTTGGCGAGGGCAGTCTCGTCGTCGACGACAAGAACGCGCCCCGGTTCCTCGCCAGGTCGTAGTTCGGCGCTCATCAGACCGAGGTTAGTCGACTGCGTGTCTGCATTGCTGTCGCGTGGTGGTTTCCACTCGACTGTGAAGATTCGATGAAGGAAGCCTGTTCGAGCCGGTTATCGGGCTTCGCGGTGGATTTTCGCCGGTAACGTGGCAACTGTGCATGTGCAGCACTCTTGTCAAATCAATTGTGGTGCAGTGCATATCGAACAGAATCAATTCTCGGGAGTGAAAACATGTCTTTGACGGTCAGGAAGAGCGCCGCGCGGTTCGTTCCGGTTGTGGCAGCGGCAGCACTGTTGATTGCCGGATGCTCGGACAACTCCGGGGAGAGCATCAACCATTCTTCCGAAACAACCAGCGTCGCAGCACAGTCGGAGATTCCTGCGGGTGTCAATGCCGCCGACATCGAGTTTCTCGAAGGAATGTACCCGCATCACGCGCAGGCATTGGACATGGCCAGAATGGTCGACGGTCGAACCGACAATGCCGAACTTCTCTCTCTTGCAGCACAGATAGAGGCAGCGCAAGGCCCGGAGATGGCTCAGATGACCGAATTGTTGACGGAGTGGGGACGCCCCGAGCCTTCGTCGAGTTCGATGGAGGGCATGGATGAGTCGGCGCACGCGGGACACGGCGTCGGGATGGCCGAGATGCCGGGAATGATGTCGGCCGACGACATGACCGCCCTCACCGATGCCAGTGGCGCGGAGTTCGACAAGTTGTGGCTGACGATGATGATCGAGCACCACAAGGGTGCCATCACCATGTCCCAGACCGAACTCGACAACGGGCTCGACCCGTCGGCGGAGAAGATGGCAGAAGCGATCATTGCCGGTCAGCAGGCGGAAATCACTCAGATGGAAGCGATGTTGAAGGGGAGTTGAACAGGAGGCCTTGGCCGCGTGACCTTGCTCGGGTGGCTACCTGGGCATACGTTCGAGGCTGATGGCTTGACCGGTGCTGTGCTGCAATCACACGCGAGGGGATGACCGCCACATGGATCACAGTCAGATGGACCATGGCCAGATGGACCATGGGGCACACGGTGGTCACGGGGATCACGTCGCACAGTTCCGGACGTTGTTTGCAGTCATGCTGGTCATCGCGGTTCCGGTCGTTGCGGCAGACGCGATGTTCGCTGATCTGGTCGGGTACACACTGCCGGAAAACTTTCTGGTGGAATGGATCTCACCGGTACTCGGCACGGTGATGTACTTCTGGGGTGGCAAGCCGTTCCTCGCCGGCGCTGTTGCCGAAATCCGTTCTCGGCAGCCGGGAATGATGCTGTTGATCGCGCTCGCGATCACCGTGGCCTTCTTCGCGTCATGGTCTGCGAGTCTGCACTGGGTGGATCACACTCTCGATTTCTGGTGGGAGCTCGCGCTTCTGATCGTGATCATGTTGTTGGGCCACTGGATCGAGATGCGTTCGCTCAGTCAGACATCGAGCGCCTTGGATTCACTTGCCGCTTTGCTGCCCGACGAGGCAAAACGGGTGGTGGGGGAATCGGTGGAAACCGTGCCCACCGCAGCTCTGGCGACCGGCGACCTGGTGATAGTTCGTCCCGGCGCCCGTGTTCCCTCGGACGGAACGGTGGTCGAGGGAAGCGCCGACATGGACGAATCCATGATCACGGGCGAGTCGAAGACCGTCCGCCGGACTGTCGGAGATCAGGTGGTGGCCGGCACGGTAGCCACCGACTCGGCACTTCGGCTTCGAGTCACCGCCGTGGGAGAAGACACCGCGCTCGCCGGTATCCGGCGCCTGGTCGAACAAGCCCAGAACTCGTCGAGTCGCGCGCAGGTGTTGGCGGACAAGGCCGCTGCTCTGCTGTTCTGGTACGCACTGGGCGCGGCAGTGCTGACCGCGATCGCCTGGAGTATCTGGGGCACCCCGGAGAGCGCAGTCACCCGGACGATCACCGTTCTGGTGATCGCCTGCCCGCACGCGCTCGGGTTGGCGATTCCACTGGTCGTCTCGATCGCGACGGAACGGGCGGCTCGGGCTGGGATCTTGATCACCGACCGCATGGCCCTCGAGGCGATGCGTAACGTAGACACCGTTCTCTTCGACAAGACCGGCACTCTCACCAAGGGGGAGCCCGCAGTGGTCGGTGTACGCGGTGTCGACGGGTATTCCGATGACGACGTTCTCAGCGCAGCGGCTGCCGTCGAGTTCGACAGCGAACATCCACTCGGGCGCGCCGTCGTCGCGGCGGCGCGGGAGTTGTCGCTCGAATTCACTTCGGGTTCCGACTTTCAGGCGCACAACGGGATCGGGGTTGCTGCGGACGTCGCCGGTGCACGCGTCGGTGTCGGCGGACCGGGGATGCTGCGATCGGTCGGGGCCACCGCGATCCCGGGGACCGAAGAGTGGCTCAGTGACGGGTCGACCGTCCTGCATGTAGTGCGTGACGAGAAGGTAATCGGCGCATTGGCATTGGCCGACGAGATTCGCCCGGAATCAGCATTGGCCGTCGACGCCCTCCATGCTCGCGGTGTGCGGGTGGCCATGGTCACCGGAGACGCGGAGGCCGTGGCCCATTCGGTGGCTCGCAGGCTCGGGATCGACGAAGTTTTCGCCGAAGTGCTTCCGCAGGACAAGGGAGCGCAGGTATCTCGGCTTCAGGCTGCGGGCCACCGCGTGGCGATGGTCGGTGACGGGGTCAACGATGCGCCGGCACTCGCCCAGGCGGATGTGGGCATCGCGATCGGTGCCGGAACCGACGTGGCGATCGCGTCGGCGGGAGTTGTTCTGGCCAGCGATGATCCGCGTTCGGTGAGCTCGGTCATCGAGCTCTCCCGCGCCACCTACCGGAAGATGGTTCAGAACCTTTGGTGGGCAGCGGGATACAACGCGATCTCGGTTCCCCTCGCTGCGGGAGTACTGGCGCCCGTCGGGTTCGTGCTGCCGATGGAGGTCGGAGCAATCCTGATGTCGGTATCCACTGTGGTCGTTGCCGCGAATGCCCAGTTGTTGAGGCGCTTGGACTTGCGGCAACCACCGGTGACCGCGCTGGAGTCGAGAGTGCTCACATCGCAGTAGCGAGAGGTTCAAGGCGGACTACTGTCGGCTGAGGAACGGAATGAGCGCACGCAGTACAGCATCGGAGTCTGCGACTGCGCTTGCGTGGTCAGCCCCTTCGATCACAGTCAAGGCACTGTCCGGGATCAGCGACGCGAGATGCTCGGTATCCGGCAGGCGCTCGCGATCTCTCGATCCGACGAACAACAACGCCGGTGTGGTGATCCGTTGCAGCACGGCGTCGTCGATGCCGTGCTCCTTCTCTGCGCGGCGCATGTAGGCAGCGAGCGCGATGGCATCATTGATTCGGAAGGCAGTCGCAGTCTGAGGATCCACCGGTTTGCCGCGCCTCACGCCCCAACCGGTCAGAAATCCCTCGATACCGCCGCTTTCGAGTACGTCGATGCAGCCCGGGAAGAACAATGCGTCGAACGCGCCCGTCATCGGTCGGCTGCTACCGCCCCCGACGGTCAGCGATCGCACCCGTTCGGAGTGCTCGACTGTCAGCGACATCACCGAACGTCCGCCGAACGAGTATCCGAGGACGTGTGCCGGCTCGAACGGAGACTCCGTGTCGAGGATCTCCAGGAGATCGCCGACCACCAGATCCATTGCATACGAATCGGAGTCGTGTGGTTTGTCACTGCGTCCGTGACCCCGCATGTCGACGAGGATCAGACGATATTGCTCCTGAAGTGCCTTGACGTACCCGAAGCCACGCCAGATGGAGCGCGACAACGCTGTGCCGTGCACCATCAACAGGGGTGGGCCATCGCCCACGATCTGATAGGTGATCCGCGCACCGTCCACCGGATTTCTCACGTCGTGCAACACCCGTCCAGTATGGGTGCCAGTTGCTACGCACGTGAACTCGAGTAGTCGTCCGGTCCCATTCGACGGATGGCGTGGACTCTCACGAACAGTCGGGCCGTCAACTCGGCCTCCCCCAGAGCTACCGGTCACTGCCCGGCGGGGCAGTACCCACTGTTCCAAGCAATGCATCGGTGGAGGGGTCTGCAGTGCTGACGCCTGCGGCTATGCCCCGAATCAGAGCCTCGAAATCAGCGGCGACGATGGTGACCTCCTCGAACTCCGGCTCTCCTCCACGGACAACCTGACCGTCGGGTGCGAGCGCCAAGTACTCGTACCCATTGCGGACCGACATCAGGACCGGGAGGTGAGTGGACCAGAAGGCGTTGATCGCCGCGCGCTCCGCCGGCCCGGAAGCGACCGCCAGGCTCTCGTGCCGGAACGCATTCCAGGGAAACGCCTCATCGCTGACGCCAACGCCACCGGCATAGTTCTCCGCCGAGAGAAACCACACCTGGTCGTCGGAACTGGCAAGTACGGAGAACGAACTCGCCCACACTACGAGTTGGTCACAACCGCCGACCAGTGGTTGCGGAACTGGGGCAGAGGCCGATCGAGTAGGTTCTTCGCGAACCCAACCTGCGAGCGACAGCGCGGCGGTTGCGTCGAGGTGAAGGCACATCGCCCCACGGTAGGCCAGACCGTCGAGCACCGATAGCGTCAACCGTCGGCCTACTCGGGATCGATGTCTCGAATACCATTCTCGTCCATGCTGATCCACCGCGTTATACCGATGTCGCGCAGAAACGGCAGATCGTGACTCACCACCACCATGGCGCCGCGAAAATCGGAAAGTGCCTGCGTGAGGTGGGCGAGACTCGGTAGGTCCAGGTTGTTGGTCGGCTCGTCGAGAAGAAGCAGCTGGGGCGCGGGTTCGGCCAGCAGGATCGTGGCTAACGCCGCACGCAATCGTTCACCGCCGGAGAGTGCGGATGCCGATACGTCGGAATCCGTTCCCCGGAAAAGGAACCGTGCCAACTGCCCGCGAATTTCCTCGGCTGTCGCGTGTGGCGCGGCCAACGCGACGTTGTCCGCCACCGAGAGGTCCTCGTCGAACACGTCGAGACGTTGGGGGAGCGCACGAGAGGCTACGAACGGAGTCGACGCGGCGAGTGCATCGAGCAACGTCGTCTTGCCGATTCCGTTGCGTCCCACTATCGCAATCCGCTCCGGCCCGGTGATCTGGAGCGATACCACTTGGCCGCTCTGCAACGGCACCTCGTCGAGCCGCGCAACCTGCTGCCCCGGATGAACCTCTGTAGCAGGCAGATCCAGACGAATCTCGCGATCGTCTCGAAGGAGTTCCTCTGCCTCCGACAGGACAGACTTGGCCTCGTCCACCTTCCCGATATGGTTGAGGGCCAGCTTTCCCGCTGAAACTTGGGCCTGACGTTTTCGTGTCTGCGCAATGATCGGCGGCATCCGCTTGTTCTCGAACATCTTCTGCCCATAGCGCTTACGCCGGTCCAGTTTCGTTCGAGCGTCGATCAGCTCGCGGCTCTGCTTTGCCAGATCGGCCTTGGCGTCGCGAACGGTGGCGAGTGCGTTTTCCTGCTCAGCGGTCACGACCTCCTGGTAGTGCGAGTAGTTGCCGCCGAACACGCGTAGATCCCCCCGACGTAGTTCGATCGTGTACTCCGCGGTGTCGAGCAGTTCCCGGTCGTGGCTGACGATCAGCACGGTTCCCGGAAACTGTTGGACTGCAGCATGAACTCGTGATCGAGCGTCGCGATCCAGGTTGTTGGTCGGCTCGTCCAGGAGAAGTACCTGTGGATTCTTCAGCAGCGTTGCGGTCAAGCCGAGTAAGACGGTCTCTCCGCCGGAGAGGGTGCCGACAGTTCGGCTCAATGCTGCGGTATCCGGAACCACCTTCTCGAGGCCGAGTCGATGCAAGGTGGAGAGGGCGCTCTCCTCGATATCCCAGTTGTTGTCCACGAGCGCAAAGTCGGATTCGGAGCCGTCGCCGGTTTCGATGCGGTGCAATGCGTTTCGGAGTTCGTGGATACCGAGGATGTCATCCACCCGAACGCTCGGATCGAGTGTGATGTCCTGACGGAGGTAGCCGACCTCGCCGGAAGCGGTCACGGATCCGGATTCCGGTGAGAGCTCTCCCGCGATCAACCGCAGCAGAGTCGACTTTCCCGATCCGTTGAGTCCCACGAGACCGACACGGCCACTGGGGAATACAAAATTGGTGTGGGAAAAGACTGATTCGCCGTCCGGCCAGATGAAGGTGAGATCCGAGAGCGACAGAGAAAGATGGGATTGGGTCATGAGTACTCCAGAGGGTGCTTGGACTGTGCGCCCGGCTCAGCAAGTGCTGATGGGTGCGAGTGCCTTCGCGTGATGAACCTCTAGAGGAGCAACGGCCCGTTTCCTGTTCTGTCGGGAATGATTCGTGTTCCAGGTTAGAACACTCGAACGGTCCCGTGCAATCGAATTATTCTGTGCTGTCGGTCTCGTCGGTGTTCGGTGCTCAGATTTTCGGGCCCTCGGATTTTCTGGCCTTCAGATCTTCGGGCCTTCGGTTCGGAGGTCGTCGACCTTCGACATCGCTTCGCGGAGTTCGGTGAGCCATTGTTCGCTGTGCTTGCCCGCCAACCGGACTGTCCACATGAGAGCGTCCGCTCGGGAGCGAGCAACTCCCGCGTCCACCAAGGTGTCGAGAACCTTGCGTTCGGGCTGACGTAGTCGTGTCATCACCGGAACTGCGAGATGTGTGAACAGGACGGTCTTTTCGTCCAGACGTACACCCCAGGCGACCTTGCGCCCGTAGCGAGCCTCGGCCTCGTCGGCGATGCGCATCCGGTCGGCGCGCGTGGTTTCGCGAAAGCGTGAGATCCTTCCGTCCGCGGCGGCCTCGCCACCGTCGACTGCCGGGAGTTCACCGATCACGACGATTTCTTCGCGGTCGACCTGGACGTCGGCCGTTCCGGTGAACCAGTCATCTGGAAGTCGACCGGCAAACCAGTCGGACGCATCACTCGCGTCGGGAACCGACGCCTGTTGCCAACCTCCGGGACGGCCGAACCTGCGGTCGCCGGAGTTTTGTGAGTTCTTCATGGCGTTCTCCTCGGAGAGCTGGTGGAGTGTGGCGTGCATTTATTGCACTGATTACATGATTACACCGATAGTCGAACTGGCGCCACAAATTCGGGCATGATCGGAGTCGTGCGCCTTTCACACGCTCGTCAGAGCTTCCGAACTTTCCGTCGTCCCGTGGCTGCCGTGGCTCTGGGGGTATTGGCCGCAGGATCGGTAGTTGCCTGCAGTTCTGGCCCTGACCAGCCGAAATCAGTGGCAGAGGAGTTCGCCTCCGCGCTCACGTCCGATGACGTGCAAGCGGCGGCAGCCCTGACCACCGATCCGGCGGCGGCGTCGACTGCGATTTCGGCTCTGATCGACGGGCTGGGCAAGGACGAGGGAACATTCACCGTCTCCGACGCCACCGAGTCCGGTGATTCTGCGGGGAAGTTCACACTCGATGCGGCGTGGAAGTTCGGTGAAGGTCAGGACTGGAACTACTCGACGCAGGGAAACGCGTCGAAAAGCGGGGACAACTGGCTGATTCAGTGGGACCCGGCGCTGTTGGCTCCGGATCTGACCTCCTCGACGACCTTGCGCTACACACCCACCACCGGTGCTCCGCCGTCGGTGCTGGACGCGGCGGGCCAGCCGATCATGGAGCAGCAGGTGGTGACGCTGGTCAATCTCGATTCCGTCGCGGTGCCCCCGGTGGACACGGCAGCCGTGGCGGCCCTTCTCTCGCCCATCGCACCGACGATCACGGCGGCATCGCTGAGCGGCGATCTTGCGTCGGCAAGTGGGAAGCCGGTCACCGCAATCACTTTGCGGGCCGAGGATCTTGCACCGATCGAGGAGCGGTTGGCGGCGATTCCCGGAGTGAGCTTGGCGCCGCAGGCTCGGTTGCTCTCGGTGGACAAAACTCTGGCGTCGCCGACTTTCAGTGGGTTGTCCGATCTGTGGCAGGAGGGGCAGGACAAGTCCGCGGGCTGGGCGGTACAGCAGGTGAAGCAGAACGGAACCGTCACCACCGTCGCCGGCCAAGACGGGCCGGTTGCTCCGAACATCGCCACAACGATCGACCGACCGATGCAACTCGCGGCCGAGAATGCGCTTGCCGGGGTGACACAACAGGCGGCGATCGTTGCGCTGCAGCCGTCGACCGGAGCGGTGTTGGCGGTGGCCCAGAACGCCCCCGCCGACGCACAGGGCCCGATCGCTCTGACCGGCCTGTACCCACCGGGTTCGACGTTCAAGACCGTGACGACGTCCGCGGCCCTGCAAGCCGGTGTCGCTACACCGGACACCGTTCTGCCGTGCCCGGGTACCGAGAACATCGAGGGCCGTCAGATTCCCAACGACGACGAGTTCGACCTCGGATCGGTTCCGCTGCACACCGCGTTCGCGAAGTCGTGCAACACCACAATGGCGAGGATGGCCGTCGGTCTGCCCGCCGATGCTTTGCACAAGGCGGCGCTGCAGTTCGGGCTCGGCGTCGACTACGTCACCCCCGGACTCACGACGGTGACGGGCAACGTCCCTGACGCGAACACCCCCGCCGAACGCGTCGAGTCCGCGATCGGACAGGGCACGGTGACCGCCACGCCCTTCGGGATGGCTCTCGTGGCGGCCTCGATCGCCAACGGAACGACACCCGCGCCGATGTTGGTCAAGGGACAGCCCGGCGTGGCAGATCAGACCGTTGCACCGGCTCCCGCGGAGGTGACCGAACAGTTGCGGGTGATGATGCGCGAGACCGTCACAGGCGGTACGGCGACGTCGTTGCAGGACATTGCGGGGCTTCTCGGCAAGACCGGCACGGCCGAAACCGAGGGTGGCCCGGCACATGGGTGGTTTGTCGGAATCAAGGGAGACCTCGCATTTGCGGTATTCATCGCGGGTGCGGACAGCTCTTCGCCTGCAGTGCAGGTAGCGGGCACTTTTCTGCGCTGAAACCTGTTTTCCGTTGCAGTTGGATCACACCGTCGTAGCTCAACCGTGACACGTTCGTAGGCATCCCGTGCTTGTTACTCGTGTGACAGAAGTAAAGAGTTACATGCATGGGGCCCGGAGGACAGCACAACCGTCGTGGAAAATATGTCGTTGCGTCGATAACTGCTGTCGTTCTGACAGTGGCGCTCGCGTCGTGTGTCATCGGTGGGGAGAAGAAATCCGACGCCGCCTCGGTGGTGGAGGACTTCGTCACCGCCCTCAACAACCACGACGCCGAAGCTGCTGCGGCGCTCACGTCGTACCCCAACGCGGCGCGGCCGTCGATCCAGCAGATGTTCGACGGACTGGCCGCCAAGTCCACCGACTTCGACGTCGCTCAGGTCATGGATCTGGGTAGCGACTCCGGACTCTTCACACTCGACGCGTCCTGGAACTTCGGCGAAGGCAAGGACTGGAGCTACCAGTCGCAGGGTGAGGTTCGTGATCTGTCGGTCGGCTGGCGTGTGTCCTGGGACCCGTCGGTCCTCGTCCCCGACCTCGGCAACGGTCGCACCGTTTCGTACACCCGCACGGACGCAGCGCCGCCGAAGGTAGTCGACAGCACCGGCACCCTGCTCATGAACGAGCAGACCATCAACGCGATCACTCTTGACCCGGCCACCATGCCGGACCCCGTCGACACCACTCGTCGCCTCGCCACGGTGCTCGAACCTGTCGCACCGTTGGTCACTTCGGAGTCGATGTTGGCCGACCTCGCCGCAAACCCCGGCAAGCCCGTCACCGCCGTACTGCTCCGCGATCCCGACTACGCCTACCTGGAAAGCGATTTTGCGATCCCCGGTGTCGTCGTGGTCAAGACACCCAAGCTGATCGCCTCCGACCGTCGCATCAACTCGCCGTTGCTGGACCCACTGCGGACCGTGTGGCAGGCCAATCGCGACGCCACCGCCGGCTGGGCGGTCAATCTGGTCGAGCCCAACGGATTCCCGATCAAGCAAGCCGGCTTCCAGGGACCTCCCGGGCCCGACGTCGCCGCGACCCTCGACTCGCACGCTCAACTCGCCGCGATCGAAGCTGTCGTCAGTGCAGGTACTCCTGCGGCCATCGTCGCGATCCGCCCGTCGGACGGCGCCATTCTGGCTGCAGCACAGAACAATCAGGCCATCGAACAGGGCCCGATCGCCTTCACCGGGTTGCGCCCGGCCGGCGGTGCCCTCGATCTGGTCCGTCTCGCATCGTCGATGCAGAACGGCGTCGACCCCGGATCTGTGTCACCCGAACAGTTGGCCGACACCGGGCAGCAACTCGGACTCGGCAACGGCTTCCACATTCAGGGACTCGAACAGCAGACAGCAGTGCTTGCCGCGAACCGCCCCGGCGTGGACCAGGCGATGAACAACGTCATGGCCAACAAGACGTCCAACGACGCGAGCGCACCGACGGTAACTCCGTTCGGAATGGCGATGCTCGCGGCATCGATCGCCCGCGGCAGTGCCCCGATGCCGATGATGGTCTTCGGACAACCGGCTACCGCCGACGTCACGCCGACGGCATTGCCCGGCGACGTCAACAATCGTCTGCGTGACGCCATGCGAGGCGCCGGCGGACTGGCTGGGTACCCGGACATGATGGCGGCCGGTGCAGCGAGCGGTGACGATCGCTGGTTCTACGGATCACGCGGAGACTTCGCGTTCGCGGTGTTCGTCGCAGACGCCGACGGCGGTGATCGAGCAATGCAGATGACGGACAAGCTCTTCCAGGAACTCGGCAAGCCTGCCGACAAGTAGTACCGGGCACCGCGAGTAGATTCCTGGTTCGTGAACCTGCTCGATTTCCTTTTCCTCGTCGTAGCGGGATTCTTCAGCGGTCTAGTCGGTTTTGTCACCGGTCTTGCATCGATCGTTTCGTATCCGGCGCTGCTGAGCGTCGGGCTCTCACCGGTCAGCGCGAACATGACCAATACCGTCGCGTTGGTGGCCGTCGGCGTCGGAGCGTTGGCGAACTCGTCCCGTGAAGTTGCCGATACCGGTCCGAAACTTGTTCGCTGGTCTCTCTATTCGGCTGCCGGTGGCATCATCGGTGCCCTCATCCTGTGGTTGGCACCGGAAGGTTCGTTCGAATCCGTTGTGCCGGCGATGGTCGTGTTCGCCTCGCTCGCGCTGCTGCTGCAACCGAAGATTCGTGAGTTGTCCGGCGGCGGCGACCGCCCCGGAATCTACTCCGCAGCACTGTTCGCCGTCGCGGTATACGGCGGCTATTTCGGTGCCGGTGCCGGCGTCATCTTCCTGGCTGCGACGCTCATCCTCACTTCCGAAACGGTGTGGCGTGCAACGATCCTGAAGAGTTTCTTTCTCGGCATCGCCAATCTTGTGGCTGCACTCATCTTCGCCTTCTCCGGACAGGTGCATTGGGTGGCCGCGTTGGCGATGGCGCTCGGCGCGTTGGCCGGAGGTTGGTGTGGCCCGCCCGTCGTCAAGAAAATCCCGCCATCGGTACTGCGTGTGGCAGTAGCGATAGCGGGATTCGTGTTGGCTCTGTGGTTGTGGGTGAAGTGAGCCCGTCTACTTCACGCCCTGCATCAGCTTCTTGATCCACGGCGAGGCAAGAGCAAGAATCACTCCGATTCCGATCGACGAGAAACCGATGATCAGGAAGAACGGGCGACTGTCGTCGATGTCGAAGTAACCGGCCAAGGTTCCCGCCATCGAAGAACCCAATGCAACGGACAAGAAGAACAACGCCACCATCTGAGTGTGGAAATGCTCGGGCGCGAGTTTGGTTGCAAGGGAAAGGCCGACGGGGGACAGGAAGAGTTCGGCGAAGGTGAAGAGCAGAAGCACACCGGCAAGGCCGAGGAGCGGTGCACTGTTCGGTCCGCCCCCGGTGATCGGGATGAACGCCAGGAACGCCAGACCCATCGTGCCGGTACCGAGCGCGAACTTGATCGGCGACGACGGCTGACGGTCACCGAGTTTGGTCCACATCGCTGCGAACACCCCGGCAAAGATGATGATGAACACCGGATTGATCGACTGTACCCACGTCGGCGGGAAGTCCCAACCGAAGAGATTGCGGTCCAGGAGCTTGTCTGAGATCACCGGCACGGTGGTGAACTGCTGCTGAAACAGCGACCAGAAGGCCGCGCTCGCGATGAACATCGGGATGAACGCAAAGACTCGACTGCGTTCGACCTTGGTGACCTTCTTGCTGGTGAGCATGAGGAGGAAGTAACCGACCGACGCGACGATCGTGAGTCCGACAACGACGTCGGACATGTTGTCCGCCGTGATCAAGCCGGTGACGGAGGCGACCGCGACGACGACGATCGCGGCAATGCCGATCCCGATGTAGAGTGCGCGCTTGTCCGCGGGCAACGGGTTGCCGGGTTCGGCACCGATTCCGTGAAGATGCTTGCGGCCCAGCGTGTACTGGATCAGGCCGAGCGCCATGCCGACGGCAGCGAGAGCAAAACCGGCGTGGAATCCCCAGGCGTCCTGGACGGCTCCGGTGAGCAGCGGACCGACAAGACCGCCGATGTTGATGCCCATGTAGAAGATGGAGAATCCGGCGTCGCGGCGAACATCCTGTTCGGAATAGAGATCTCCGACCAGAGAGGTCGCATTGGCCTTCAAGCCGCCGCTGCCGAAGGCGACCATGACGAGGCCGACGCCGACACCCCACATGCCGGGAAGAACCGACAGTGCGATGTGGCCGGCCATCACCAGCGAAGCACTGTAGAAGAGCGTGCGCTCGGAGCCGAGCAGTCGGTCGGCCACCCACGCCCCGAGAATCGTCGACAGGTAGACGGTGCCGCCGTACGCGCCGACGATGCTGGTCGCTGCCGCCTGGCTGATGCCGAGGCCGCCGTCGCTGACGCTGTAGTACAGGTAATAGATGAGGATGCCTTGCATCCCGTAGAAGGAGAACCTCTCCCACATCTCGACGCCGAACAGGTTCGCCAGCGCAAAGGGTTGGCCGAAGAACCCCCGGTCTTCCTTCTCGCTACGTTCGACGGGCTCCGTAGTGTTGCTCATCCGAAAAGTGTCCTACGTGCTCGGGCATTTCGGGTGGTTCCGAGCCGTGGAGTTTGGTTACGACTTGGTGCGGATTTTCACTACCAGCGGAGCGAGTGCGCGCCAACCGAGAAGGAACGCGCCGAGGACCAGCGTCGCGACGACGATGAAGCTGAACTGGGTGCCCTGGCCACTCAACACTCGCAGGATCATCCCGAAGACGACGGCGCCGAGCCAAACGACAACGCCGGTGGGAACAAGGAGAACGGCGTTGAACTTGTCGCGGTAGAGCGCGAACGTGGCAGCCCATCCGATCACCAGGCCGGTCAGGAAGGGCCAGGATGTCTTCGCCAGACCGGCGAGCGCATTGGCTTCCTCGTGGGTACGGCGCCCTATCGCGCAGAAGATTATGACAAGAATGGCGTCGATCAGCAGGAATGGTGCGTACTTCTTCACGCTCACACCATACGACTGTGCGCCTTTATTAACCGCGGGCGGTTAATAAAGGCGCACAGTGCTGTTAGGCCTGGAGGCCGGCTTCGATCTCGAGGGTGATCGTGATCTTGTCGCCGACAACTGCTCCGCCGCCTTCGAGGGGCATCTCGATGGAGATGTCGAAGTCCTTGCGGTTGATGACGGTGGTGGCCTCGAATCCTGCGACGGGGCCCTGGCCCATGCCCGGGTTGACGCCGTTGAACTCGAGGTTCAGCTCGACCTCGCGGGTGACGCCGTGGAGCGTGAAGTCGCCGGCGAGGACGAAGTCGCTGCCCTTGGAGCGCACTGCGGTGGACTTGAAGGTGGCCTTCGGGAACTTCTCGACGTCGAAGAAGTCAGCGGACTTGATGTGGCCGTCGCGCTGCTCGTTCTTGGTGTTGATGGAGTCCACGGAAATCTCGGCCTCGACGGCGGGGGTTCCGTCTTCGGCAACGGTGATCGTTCCGGAGAACTCGTCGAACGTTCCACGAACCTTGGAAACCATGAGGTGGCGAACCGAGAATCCGACAGTGGAGTGGACGGTGTCGATGACCCAGGTTCCGGCGGTCAATGCGGGCAAGGTTGCGGTGGTCATGGAAGCTCCTGAATAAGTAGTTGAATGTTCAAGTTCTTGTAGCTTCAACTATGGACCCCAGGAAATCCTTCCGCAAGATCATGTGAGCTGCATCACAGTGTTTGTGCTTGCGGCGTAGACCGCGTGAAGCGCCGACGCTGTCACCGACTGATGCACCGCAATGCCCCAGCGCCCTTCGGCGTTCACCACGCACTCTGCAATGGTGACTGCCGAATTCGCACTCCCGGAAGAATTCGGGTTGCGGGGCAGTGAATGCTGGGTGAGCGAGACAACCTCGACGGCCGAGCCCTGTTCGGTCAGGATTTTGCTCAATGCCTCGACCGGCCCGGACGCACTGGCCGCGGCGGTGACCTCGCGCCCGTCGCGATCGATGGCAACGAACAACTGATCACCGTCGGCGGTGTGTTCCAGTGAGTACCGACGCACTCCTCCGTTGTACCCGTATTCGCGCAGCAGCAGTTTCCACAGTTGGTCGGCAGTCATTTCGGTGCCCGAGTCGTCGGTTTCGAGCTGCACCCGCGAGGCGAAGTCGATCTGCAGGCGCCGGGGGAGTTCGACCCCGTACTCGGTCTGCAGCAGATATGCGATTCCGCCCTTGCCCGACTGGCTGTTCACACGAATGACCGCCTGGTAGTCGCGGCCGACGTCGGCGGGGTCGATCGGCAGGTAAGGGACCGCCCAAGGCGCCGATCCCGGATCGACGCCGGCAGCCTCCGCGCTCTCGTAGTGATGCGCGAAGCCCTTCTTGATCGCGTCCTGGTGGGTTCCGGAAAATGCCGTGTACACGAGATCGCCGCCGTACGGGTGGCGTTCGTGGACGGGAATTCTGTTGCAGTACTCCACCGTTCGACGGATCTTGTCGATGTCGGAGAAGTCGATTTCCGGATCGACGCCCTGTGCATGCAGATTCAGCCCCAGTGTGACCAGGTCGACGTTGCCCGTCCGCTCGCCGTTGCCGAACAGGCATCCCTCGACGCGCTGCGCGCCGGCCAGCACTGCCAATTCGGCGCACGCAACGCCGGTGCCGCGGTCGTTGTGCGGGTGGACCGAGAGGATCACCGAATCGCGTCGGGCCAGATTCTGGTGCATGTATTCGATCTGATCGGCATAGATGTTGGGGGTGGCGATTTCGACTGTGGCAGGGAGGTTGTGGATGACCGGGCGATCGGGGCTGGCGTCCCAGAGTTCGGTGAGACTGTTGCAGACCTGCAGGATGTAGTCGGGTTCGGTGAGGTTGAAGACCTCGGGTGAGAACTCGAATCGCCAGCCGTCGTGGCCTTCGCCGCCACGAGCAACGTCTTGCGCGGCGCGGAAAATCATGTCGTGCAACTCTTCTCGCTCCTTGCCGAGAACGACGTTTCTCCACGTCGGCGCAGTCGCCGTGTACATGTGGACGACCGCGTCAGGCAGCCCCTCGATCGATTGATATGTCCGTTCGATCAAATCCGTACGCGCGGCAGTGAATACGACGATAGTGACGTCGTCGGGGACGAGATCGAAGCGCACCAGGTCGCGAACGAAATCGAAATCGGTCTGACTCGCGGAGGGGTAGCCGACCTCGATTTCCTTGTAGCCGATCGCCACCATCAGTTCGAACATTCGACGCTTGCGTTCGGGGTCCATCGGTTCTGCGAGGGCTTGGTTGCCGTCACGCAGATCGACGGGCACCCACAGGGGCGCCGCGGTGGTGCGATTGGACGGCCACGTCCGCTCGAAAGTCGGAATGTCGACGCGATCCCACGCGGCGCGATAGCGCTCGGACGGCATGGGTGACGGCTTCTGGTTGTTCCAGCGGTTGGCTCGGGTAGTACTCATCTTCGGTTTCTCCTGCGGTCGAGTCGAGAGACCGGCATGGCGAAACCCCGCGGAGGGGTGCCGGTCTTTCAGGCCCCGCCGCGGCAGTCGAGAAGGAGTGCTCCTGTAGCCATGCGGGCTACACTAGAACGAAATCACTTATCAGACAACCTGAGGAGTTCACGTGTCCCCGATCGTCGAGCGTCGGCTGCTCACCGACCAGGCCGCGGAGTTGCTACGCGCGCGGATCGTGAGCGGTGAATGGGAAGTCGGCGCCAAACTTCCAGGTGAAACCACTCTTGCTGCGCAGTTGGGTATCGGGCGGTCCACTATCAGGGAAGCAGTGCGGACTCTCGCGGGCCTCGGCATGCTCGAATCGCGGCAGGGCGCCGGGGTCTTCCTACGGAGTACGACGCCTCCGGATCAGTGGCCCCGAGTGCTCGAAGCCGAGGCGATCCTTCACGTCGTCGAGGTGCGCAACGCGGTCGAGATCGAAGCAGCTCGCCTCGCCGCGCAGCGGCGCGATGCCGTTGACGTCGCGGCTCTGCGGCAAGCGCTCGACGGTAGAACTGCCGCAGCGCACTCTGGCGACGCAGCGTTCGTCGACGCCGACATCGCCGTCCACCGAGCAGTGGTGGACGCGGCACACAATCCCGTGCTGTCGGAACTCTTCGAGACCTTTGTACCGCGTCTGCGGGCGGCGTTGATCGAGTTGATCGCGGTTCTGGACCTGCATCCCCACAGCCAGCCCGACGCGGACGAACATCGAACGTTGGTGGACGCCATCGAAGCCGGCGACGCGGAGGCAGCCGTACGGATCAGTCGGGCACACCTCGACGACATGGCAGCAGCGTTGCGACGCTAGACGCCCGGCTGTTCTCGGCGTTCGAACTCGAGGTCCATCTCGAGGTCTTCGTGGTGGGTTGCACGGAACGACACAAGGAAGACGAGCCATCCCACCAGTGCGACGATAACGAAACTGACTATCCGATAAACGACTACCGCTGCTGCGGCCTGCGCCAAGGTGGAGCCGGCAGCGGTCAGCGTTGTGGCGAGTACGGGTTCGACGGCGCCGAAACCGCCCGGCAAGAGTGGAATACTGCCCACCGCTTTTGCCGCCGTGAATGCGATCAGCAGACCGGCGAACGACGGATCGGCTCCCACGGCCCAACAAGCGAAACCGAGACAGAGGACGTCGGCAGCTCGGTGAACGGCCGACCATCCGAAGGCAATCGCGGTGTCGGTGCGGCTCAGTTCAACCGAGTCCAGTTGCTTGAGGATTTCGGACCAACGGTGCATGCCGCGCCCGGCCGGGTTTTTGCGGGAACGGTTGTACAGCGCCAGAACTCGGTGCCCGATGCGCTCGATGCTGCCGGGATTCTGGGCTATGTATCGCAACGCCAGGAACAGCGCTGCCATGCCGACGAGCGAAATCGTCAGCGTCACCGGGCTGACCTTTGTTCCGAATGCTATTGCGCCGGTGGCGCCGAGGAGTGCCAAAGTGGCAGCGGCTATGACACCGCACATTGCCAACTGCCACGACGCGACTACCGGCGTCGCCCCCCACTTTCGAGTCTGCTTGTAGGTGAATGCGGTCGAGAAGACCTGGCCGGCAGGCAACGTCAGCGCCATCGCCGTGCTGGCGTAAATGACCGAGAGGTTCTTGACGTGACCAGCGACCACGCCGGCCGCATTGAGAAGACGTTGCTGAACGGACGCGTATCCACTGAGCGACAATGCCTGGGCCGCCACACAGGCAGCCACCCAACCCCAGTGAATCTCGGTGAGCGCTTGCCAGTACTCATTGAATCGGGGCCACAGGATGATTCCCTCGACGATCAGAAGAGCGATCAGAGCCACCCCGAGCAGCCACTTCAGCCACCAGAAGCGCCCTGTGGACCGACTGGTCTCGGCCACGGGCGAGCGTGGTCGTCTCAGTCGCCGTGGGGTGTTTCCAGGCTGAGCCATCGACTCACCCTAACCAATTTGATCCGGATCGACCTCTGGATACTTTTCCGGCCACGCCAGATGCGTCAGTCGTCGGCGCCCACGCAGTTGGACTTGCTCTCCGAGTTCCCACTCGGCCTGTTCCTCTTCGTCGGCGAAGTACAACGCGCTCGTCGACGCCAGCACCCGGCTGGGCCGAAGTTTCGCGAGCTCGGTGAGCCGTGACGCCTCGTTGACCGGATCACCGATCACGGTGTACTCGAAACGTTCGGCAGCACCGATGTTGCCGGCGACCGCGAGCCCCGCGCTCACACCGATTCCGACGTCGAGGCCGGTGATGTCGTTGAGCTTGAACCGCAGCTCGCGAGCCGCCGCCAAGGCCGCAGTCGGAGCGTCGGGCCGATCGAGTGGTGCACCGAAGATGGCGAGTGCCGCATCACCCATGAACTTGTTGACAAAACCATGGTGACGATCGATGACGTCGACGACCACACGGAAGAACTCGTTGAGCAGTTCGACCACTTCACCCGGCGGGCGCTCGGCCGCGGCACCGGTGGATCCGACCATGTCGACGAACAGAACTGCCACGAATCGAGTTTCGCCGCCCAGCTCGGTACCGAACTTCAACGCGCGCCGGGCCACGTCCTCGCCGACGTGCTGACCGAACAGCTCACGCAGCAGACGACGCTCGTCGGACTCTTTCATCATGCGGTTGAAGCCGACCTGCAGCCGGCCGATCTCACTGCCGTCGAACACCTCGACGCGTACGTCGGTGGCGCCGCGCTGCACCCGCTCGATGGCGCGTCGCAGTTGGCGGATCGGATCGGAGATCTGGGTAGCCGTCAGCATCGACAGCGCAAAGGCCTGCACGATCGCCATGATCGAGATGAGCAGGATCGCCCACGCGAGCGAGTCGGGGGAGAACTCGAGATCGGTCGTGAGCTGCGTCGAGCACAGCAAGATGATGCCTGCGACGGGCATCAGCGTGCCGAGACCCCAGGTCATCGCCAGCCGGGTTCCGACGCCAGGCGCCATGGTCCGATCGAATTCGCCCTCGCTCAAGGCCTGGGCGGCGACCGGACGCAAAATGCGCTCACCGAGCATGTAGGTGAACCCGAAGGTCGTGGTCGCGGCCATGCAGACCGTCACGATCACGGCGATCGCGAGTCCGGGCATCTCGGTGATGGTCAGGAACACGAAGATGATGCCGCCCAGAATCCACAGCACCAGGTGGACGATGGCCTGGCGAAGCGGCGCGTGCAGTGCCGCCATCTGCTCGGACCTCGTGGGTGGACCCCCGCGCAGCCGCCAGCGAATGACCGACTTCAACATCATCGCCGCCGCCGTGAGGCTGACGGCGCCGGCGAATGCCAGGTACACGCCGAAGATCGCGAAGTTGCGGACCCGGTCGGCAACTATCGCGTCGGACTCCTGGATCGGCACGCCGTACCGGACGAAGGCAAAGACCAGTACCGCGCCGATCAGATTGGCTGCGAGCATGGAGAGCATATAGAGGGGCCACCGGCTGCGGATGGTCACCGCTATTGCTCTGTATGAGGCCCGCACAGGGTTCAATTTAGCTGGCAGAGGTCGAAGTGTTGGTACGCGCGTCCGATTATTCGTCCGCTCACCTGTGTCGGCCGGGCCGGTTAGGCTCGCGATGTGAACGCAAACAGGGGGCGTGCGGAGCGAGCATCGAGGATGAACAAACCCATCTCCGCCGACGCTCGGGCGGTGCATCCCGGCGTGCGCATCGCGGCGGAATGGTCGTGGCGCCTCATTGTGATCTTCGCCGGACTGTTGGTTCTCGGGTACGTCGTACTCCGCCTCGAAACCGTGCTCATCCCGGTGGGGCTGGCTCTGCTGGCATCAGCTCTGCTGATCCCGATTGTCGATCGGCTACAGGTGTGGGGTGTTCCCCGCTCGGCAGCCGTCATCGTCGTTCTGCTTGCCTCGATCGGGCTGGTCGCGGGAATCATGACGTTTGTCGTCGAGCAGTTCATCGACGGGTTGCCCCAGCTCACCGACCAGTTCACGGCCAGCGTCACGCAAATTCAGAACTGGCTCACCAGCGGTCCGCTGCACTTCAGCGAGGATCAGATCCGCCAGGCAGGTGATTCGGTCGTCAAGTCGGTGCAATCCAATCGTGAGTCCCTGACCAGCGGCGCTTTGACCACGGCGACAGTCATCGGCGAGATCTTCACCGGGGCATTGCTGACGCTGTTCACTCTCATCTTCTTCCTCTACGGCGGCGATCAGATCTGGCAGTTCGTCACCCGGATCGTTCCCACCGACGCGCGTCGTCGCGTACGGATCGCCGGTTCTGCAGGTTTCGGGTCGCTGATCGGCTACGTGCGCGCCACGGTCGCGGTTGCCGCCGCCGACGCGATCGGTATCGGTGCCGGCCTGGCGATCCTCGGGGTGCCGCTCGCCCTGCCGCTGGCGTCGTTGGTGTTCATCGGCGCGTTCATTCCGATCGTCGGTGCATTTCTGACCGGTTTTCTCGCGGTGCTTGTCGCTCTGGTCACGAAGGGTTTCCTGACGGCGCTGATTGTCCTCGGCATCATCATCGGCGTCATGCAGCTCGAAGCGCACGTGATGCAACCGCTGTTGTTGGGTCGCGCTGTTCGCCTGCATCCGCTGGCAGTCGTTCTCGCCATTACAACGGGCATCGTTCTCGCTGGAATCGTCGGCGGGCTCTTGGCTGTTCCGATCGTCGCGGTCCTGAATACCGCTATTCGTTCCCTCCTCGCCGACGACCCGGACATCGCGTACGCCGAACTGCACGTCGAAGATCCGGAAACCCCACTGTTCCCCGCCGAACCCGACGAGCCGCGCGCCGAGCCTCGCATCGTGAACCCCACTCCTCCCGATGACTGAGCCCACCCGCCGTCGTCGGCTGCACTATCAGCCGACCGTTCGCGAGGCGTCGGGTGTCGACACCGACCCTGATGCCCCGCTGTGGCGGGCGGCGCAGGCATTTCGGCTCGTCACGCTGGTGTACGCGATCAGCTACCAGTTCGCCTCGGCCTCCGACTACACCAACTCTCGGCTCAGCTGGTTCTTCGTCGCTCTGATGGCCGTGTGGACCGGGGTGTCGGCACTGTTGCTCGGGACATCCGGTGCTTTGTTCGGGAAGAAGCTGCCGCGGTATCAGGTGGTGATCGCCGATCAGGTGGTCGTCATCTTGCTGATGGCGTCGACGAGGCTGGTCTCCGACCACGAGTGGTATCAGAATCACCAGACGCTGCCCACCACGCTGTGGGCCACCAACGCGGTCATCTCCGCGGCAATTCTCGGCGGGCCGTGGCTCGGTATGGCGTCCGGAGTTGTCATCTCGGCGGCCAGCGCGATCATCCGCGACCAGGTCAACCTGGACCTCTGGCGCGATGCGACGGCTCCCGTGCTCGTATCGGTCGGCCTGGCGTTGGGCTTGGCCACCACCACCGCTCGGCGCTCGCATCGACAACTCGAGCAAGCCGTCCGTCTGGCGGCGGCCACCGAAGAGCGCGAGCGTTTGGCACGCGAAGTACACGACGGCGTTCTGCAGGTGCTGGCGATGGTGCGCAGGCGAGGTGCGGCACTCGGCGGCGAGGCAGCTGAACTGGCTGCTCTGGCCGGTGAGCAGGAGGTCGCCTTGAGAATGCTGATCTCCGAGCAGGTTTCGGGCGCCGCGGCAGACGTCGGCGGACAGACAGTGGATCTGTGTCCGCTGCTGACCACGCAGGCAAGCACGTCAGTGTCGGTGTCGACGCCCGCGCACCCCGTCGTGATCGAGCGTGATCGAGCCATCGAACTGGCAGCCATCGTCGACAATGCTCTGTCCAATGTCGGGCTGCACGCCGGGCCCGCGGCGAAGGCATACGTATTGCTCGAAGATTTGCCGGACGAGGTGATCGTCAGCATCCGCGACGACGGCGTCGGAATCCCCGAGGGTCGCTTGGCGCAGGCCGAAGCCGAAGGCCGCATGGGAGTATCGAAGTCCATTCTCGGCCGAGTGCAGGTGCTCGGCGGCACTGCAGTCCTGCAAACCGGGCCGGGGGAGGGCACCGAATGGGAGATCAACGTTCCGAAGGGGAAAAGTGAGCGCGGCTGACGAACATGGCGAGAATCCGGTGACGGTGATGGTCGTCGACGATCACCCGATGTGGCGCGACGGTGTCTCCCGGGACCTCGAAGCTGCCGGCTTCACCGTGAGCGCCACGGCGGAGGGTGTCGAGAGTGCGCGCCGCCGGGCCGCCGCCGTGCAACCGGCGGTGGTTCTGATGGACATGAACCTGCCGGACGGAAACGGTGCCGACGCCACCACCGCAGTTCTCGAGGTTTCGCCGAAGAGCAAGGTACTGGTGCTTTCGGCCTCTGCCGAACGTGACGACGTCCTCGACGCGGTCAAAGCCGGAGCGTCGGGTTACCTGGTCAAGAGTGCTTCGGTGGCGGAACTGCTCGAGGCCGTGCGAGCGACTTTCGACGGACAAGCCGTCTTCACCCCCGGCCTCGCCGGATTGGTGCTCGGTGAGTACCGCCGGATGTCGACGGCACCGGCCGACGATCGCGCACCCGAGCTGCCTCGGCTCACCGACCGTGAGACCGAAGTGCTCCGTCTTGTCGCCAAGGGGCTGAGCGCAAAACAGATCGCCACGAGGCTCTCGCTCAGCCACCGGACCGTCGAAAACCATGTGCAGGCAACGCTTCGGAAGCTTCAGTTGGCCAATCGCGTCGAGCTCACGCGATACGCGATAGAACAAGGTCTCGAATAACGTTTATCCTGGAAATCATGGAGGCCAGGAATCTACGCGTATCCGATGCCGAACGAGAGCATGTCGGCGAGCTGCTGCAGAAAGCTGTCGGTCAAGGGATGCTTTCGCTCGGTGAGTTCACCGAGCGCATGGACACTGCCTTGGCCGCAAAGACACGAGGTGAGCTCAACTCGGTTCTCGCCGATCTTCCGGGCATCACACTGATCTCCGACTACGACCCACCCGCGTATCCCAATGCGGGTCAGCCGATGTACCAAGGCCAGCCCTACCCGGCGCCGACGTACCAACCCCAACCGCCGCCGGTTCATCCGAGCCCGCCTTACCGCGCTCCCGTCGGGGCTCCGGTTGTAGGTACTTACGGAGCGGCAAATGCTGCCGTGATCCGTGGACGAATGGCGACGGTGACGCGGAACGGTGCCTGGATCGTTCCACCAGCTGTCGTGGTCGACACCAGAATGTCCAGTGTGACTATCGATTTCACGCGCGCGGTGATGCAGACGCAGGTCGTGAACATCTCGATCGACGACTACGCCAGCTCGATTTCACTGATCGTTCCCGAAGAGGCGACGGTGGACATGAACGGTGTCGAGGCAGTCGGGGGAAGCGCGTCGAACAAGGTTCGTTCCGGCCCACAGATGGGCCCGCTGCATCTGGTGGTGCACGGCAAGGTGCGATTCGGCAGTGTCACCGCGAAGCATCCCTTCGGTACCACGATCCGAAAGATGTTCGGCTCCTGACCTTTCAGTGATACGCGCGGGTCAACATCTCGGCGACGCACACGGGCTTGTCACCGTGTTCTCGTTCGAACGTCTGCGTCACCGTGATCTGGACACCGCCGTTGATCGGTTCGACTTTGCTCAACGTCGCGCGCATGCGGACACGAGAGCCGACCGGAAGCGGAGCGGGCAACCTGACCTTGTCGAATCCGCAGTTGAGAGCAAACGCAAAACCTTCGAGCGAGAACATTGCGTACGAGAACTTGGGGCCGAGTGAGAGCGTGTAGTTGCCGTGCGCGATGGTTCCGCCGAACGGCGACTCCTTCGCGCGATCCACATCGACGTGAATCCACTGATCGTCGCCGGTGACCCGGGCGAACTCGTCGATGGACTCCTGGGTGACATCGTGCCAGTCGCTGACGCCCAGCTCTTGGTTCAGGTTGGCGCTGAGGTCTTCTGCTCCGGTGAGTACAAGCATGAATTTTCCTCGATCGGTAGGTGCTGACAGTCGGTCAGTGACTTTCGATGCCGAATCCCACACCGTGTGTCTGTGCGATCTCGGCGGTGGCAACGAGATCGAATTCGATCCCGAAGTCTGCTTCTACCCGCGCTGCAACCGATTCCGCGGCGGAACCTGCTTCGGCCAGTAGTTTCGGCATCAGTTCGAACAGGTCTTCCATCCCTCCGGGCGTGATGATTTCGAGAATCCGTGCTGGAGCGTCGTCGGGATTCCACACGGCGTGCCACTGGCCACGCGGTTTGAAGATCATGGCGCCGGTCTCCGCGTAGACGACCTCGTCTCCGACCATCGCTGCGACGCGGCCACTTTGAACCACCGTGTACTCGTCTTCCCGGCTGTGGCGATGGACCGGTGAGGTCATCGAATGCGGAGCGATGCGGTGTTGTACAAGAGAGAAACCTCCCTCGGTTTGTTTGTTTCGAACCATCATCCGGACGCCGGTGGCCGCGAGGGTCCCGGCGAGGTCTTCGTCCGGTCCGAGGACGGTCGTGGTGGTGTTGTTCGGGGAATTCGGTGACATCGATTCAGTCCTTCGTCGTCGTGAGCGTCGTTGGCCGTGCTCCGGTTTGTTGATTCCCGAATCATGTACCAATCGGTCTAGTGATGCAAGGTTTTGGCAATTTGTGCACTTCAAGTGTTGTCGATATGTGTACTGATCGGTATATTGAACGTATGTCTACGAGAGATTTGTTGGTCGATGCCGCTGCCGATTTGTTGCAGCGGAAGGGCTACGCCGGAACGGGGGTGTCGGAAGTTCTCTCGGCTAGTGCGACTACCAAAGGTTCCTTGTACTTTCACTTTCCCGGCGGCAAGGAAGAACTCGCAGGCGAGGCTCTGAGGCGACGTGGCGAGGCAATGGCCGATTTCATCCGGCACCTGCTGGAGGGCTCACCCGATGCAGCCACCGCGATCTCGGCATTCGCCGCCGCATTGGCTGCGCGTTTGTCGGATTCGGACTACGAACGTGGATGCGCCCTGGCTACGGCAACACTGGATGCCGCAACCGAATCCGAGGTCATCCGCGGTGCTTGTGCGGACGGGTACAACTCGTGGCTCGCACTGCTGGCTCAGCGCCTCGAGGCAGACGGTTGGTCCCGCGAAGACGCCGAGTCCGAGGCAATTCTCGCTCTGTCCGCACTCGAGGGCGCGCTGGTCCTTGCTCGGGCGCGTCAGGATCCCGCTCCGCTTCACACTTCGGGTCGGCTTCTGTCCGAACGATTGCGGAACGCGGCACCTCGGCGTTAGTGCCCTGTCAGTCGATGATGCAGTCAGTCGAGGGTGCTGTCAGTCGAAGTTGTCCTCAGTTGAGTACGAGAAGTCCCCAGGCTGATCGAGTAGTACTACTCATCTGATCGGTTCGGCCACGCAGCAAGCTCGAAGCCATGACCACACCGAGCTTTTCCGCCGTCGATCCGCGACTGGTGACCGCCCTCTCGGCCGAGTGCGACAGCATCGGCCGGCAGTTGCGTCACATGGGCCAGAACCTGTCGATCCTGCAGACTCAGCTGTCCTCGGCTACTGCGACCCCGCCCATGCCGGTAGTTCCGGCACCCGCATCTCCGGCGCCACAGGTGCCGCAGGTGCCTCCAATGCGTCCTCAGCAGAGCGTGCCCGCGTGGCAGCCGCCGACGTATCCGGTTGCCGCACCTCGCCAGCCCTGGTGGCAACGCGACGGTGTCATCAGTCGACTCCTGGCCGCGGCCGGTGTTGCCGTCACACTGATCGGCGTCGTGATGCTGCTGGTACTTGCAGCGCAGGCCGGATTCTTCGGACCTCCGCTGCGGGTGCTCGGTGGTGCGCTCCTTTCCGGCGCCTTGGTGTTTGCCGGGGTGCGGGTCCACGGACGGCCAGGGGGCAAAGTGGGGGCAATTGCCCTGGCTGCCACAGGTTTTGCAGGGATGTATCTCGATGTCGTCGCAGCCTCCGTTCTCTACGGTTGGGTGACGACACCGCTCGCGATGGTGATTGCCTTCGGAATCGCCGCCGCCGGCGTTGCCCTCGCCGTGAAGTGGGATTCCGAATCGCTGGCGCTCATGATCGTTCTGGGAGCAGCGCTGCTGGCTCCCGTGTTGACGTCGGGAATATCGTTGACCCTCATCGGTTTCCTCTTCGCGATCCAATCGGCAACATTCTCCGCCCAGCTCGGTCGTGACTGGAAGTACCTGGGCATGGCGCGCACCGTACCGGTGGTTCTCGCACTGCTCGCAGCGATGGCGTCGGAGTTCATCTTCGACGAATCCGGAAACAGTGCAGTGCAATTGGTGATCAGTGCCGGCGTGGTTGCAATCGTGGGGGTCGGCTGCGCGATGGTTATGCAGTGGACGGGTTCGCCCTCGCGTGACGGCATTGCAGGGGCGTGGTCCACTGCTACCTTTGTCGTCTCGTCCCTTCCGCTGATGAGCGTCGGAGCCGTGCTCGGGCGCACCGAATCCGCAGTGCTGTACGGAATTGCTGCGGCACTACTTCTTTCGGCTGCAGCGGCGGCCAAGCCTTTGCCGACGCAACTGCGATTCGGACTGGGCGCAACCGGCGCCCTCGCATTGTTGCTCTGCTGCTTCTCCGGGGCGACTGAATCTCTGGTCGTACCGCTGATCCTCACGGTCGGAATGATCTTCCTCGGAGTCTCGCTGTATGCGGGTTCGCGCTTCGTCTTCGCGCTCGGAACCGCCTTTGCGGCAATCGGATCGATCGGATACCTCACGACGGTTCCGCCGGAAGCGTTGACGACCGCTCGCGCCGCATCCAGGCAACTCGGTGCGATCACGGCGCTCTCGAGCCTGACGGCGATAGGCGCGCTGGTGATGCTGGTCTGGGCGATTCACCGACTGAAGTTGATTGCCGATTCCAACGCGGCGGTTCTATGGGCGGCCGCAGGGTTCGGTGTCCTCTACGCGGTGACGTGCGCGCTCGTCTCATCCGGCGTCGAAATTTTCGACAGTGCAACCGGATTCGTTGCCGGGCACAGTGTTGCAACCATCGTGTGGATGCTTGCCGCCACGTCAGCGCTGGTGCTCGGATTGAACAACCGCCAGCACGCTCGCGTCTTGCTCGGAGCCGGGCTTGCTCTCACCAGTGCGGCCGTGGCAAAGCTGTTCCTCTTCGACCTGGCCACACTCAGTGGGCTGGTGCGTAGCGTTGCCTTCCTGGTGGTCGGCTTGCTGCTCCTGCTGGTCGGGACACGTTATGCACGAGCCTTCGCCAAGCAGGAGCAGGAGCAGGTCAGCTTCGCTTCTGGATCATGAGTCAGCTTCGCTTCTGGCGAGCGATGAGCTCGCTCACGCTGATGGCGCCTGCGTCGTCAGGCCGGTGCCTGCCGGTGGCGTTGTCGTCGCCGTCAGGGGTGGCGTCCGAGACTCGGGGCTCGTTGGTAGGCGAAGGCGAATCCGTGAAAACCCCGTTACGACGCTCCGGAGCGGTCGGTGGAGGCGGCGACTGGGGGGTCGCCTCCACCGAGGTCGGGGCTGAACCGTTTGTTGCAGAGCCGTTGGTAGCACCGTTTGCGGAGCCGTTCCGGCTCGCGCCGTTGGAGCCTGAACTGCTGCTGGCAGCACCGTTGGTCGCCGAACCGTTTGTCCGCGAAGGCGTCCGGACCACCGGCAGTGGACGTGAGGCCGGGGGAGTCTGTTCCCGGGCCCGCAGGTCCGACAACCAACTCTCGATGGGACGCTCGGCCGGCGCAGCGGGCGTGGGGTTTCTGCGCTTGTCGCTGGCATTCGGTTGCGGCCGGTACGAGGGATTGGGTACCGGTGCCTCGATCAGGTTCTGGGGGGCGCTGGCTGCACTCCCGATATCGAGACGACGTCGCGGTGCCGGCTTCTCCGCGGCGGGAGCCTCCGTGTTGGGTGCCTTGATCGCCATTTCGCTGAGCGGAATGGGCTCGGTGAGAGGATCGGGAACGCGAGGTCCGCTTTCCGGCTGTGCAGCCGGGGCAGGCGGCGGCATGACCCGCGAGGCCGCTTCGATCTTGCGCGGCTGACCCGGTCCGGCGATCGCACCGACAGGCGCGATCTGCGGGACGTTCGCGAGTACCAGCTCGTTGTCGAGGATCGGCTCGCCCAGCCCGATCTTCTGCTGGATCCGCTTCATCCAGGCCGGAGCCCACCAGCAGTCGTCGCCGAGCAGTTTCATGGTCGCGGGGACCAGGAACATTCGGATGAGAGTCGCGTCGATGATCAGCGCGGAGATCATGCCGTAGGAGATGTATTTCATCATCACCAGATCGGACAAGCCGAATGCGCCGGTGACCACGATCAGAATCAGTGCGGCAGCGGTGATGATTCGTCCGGTATGTGCCGTGCCGATACGGATGGATTCGGTAGTACTCGCGCCCTGCGCTCGCGCTTCGACCATGCGGGAGAGCAGGAACACTTCGTAGTCGGTCGACAGGCCGTAGACGATCGCGATGATCAACACCAGGACGGGAGACATGATCGGCCCCGGTGTGAAGTTCAACAGACCGGAACCGTGCCCGTCGATGAAGATCCAGGTCAAGATTCCGAGCGTCGAACCCAGTCCGAGCGCGCTCATCAATGCGGCTTTGATGGGCAGGACGAGCGAGCCGAACGTCAAGAACATCAGCAAGGTCGTCAGCAGGATGACGGATACGACCATCAGCGGCAGACGATCGAGCAATGCGTCGACGCTGTCCTGCTCGATGGCCGGAGTACCGCCGACCAGCACAGTTGTGCCCTCGGGCCAGTCCGCGGACCGCAGATAGTCGATGGTGGGACGTGCCTCGTTCCGCTCCGTCAGACCGGCCTTGAGGACGTTGACACCGTCCTTCGTCGCAACCTCCGGGGTGAACTTCTCGACCAGACCCGGCGCAGCATTTGCGGTCTTGGAAATCTGACCGAGGGTGGTGTTGTCGGCTCCCTCGATGACGAGTCGAACGGGCTCGGTGCGATTGCCGGGGAAGAGTTCGTCGAACTGCGCCTGCGCGACACGCGTGGGGCTGTCCGGGGGCAGGTACGTCTCGTTGATACCGCCGAACTTGATGCCCGTCAGCGGAATGATCATCAGCAGTAGAGCCGCGACGATCGGGACCGCGACCTTGAGCGGATGCTGCATGACCCAGCGGGTGAGCTTGCCCCAGAAACCGTTCTCGATTTCCTCGTTGGTCTTGGTCTGGCGCAGCTTCTTGAAGGTCAGCGCGTCGATCCGCTTGCCGAGAATGCCGAGAATCGCGGGAAGAATCGTGATGGACGAGATCGCGGCAAGCATGACGGCAGCAATGGCGCCGTAAGCCACCGATTTGAGGAAGCCCTGCGGGAACAACAGCAGACCGCCGAGGCTGACGGCAACCATGGTCGCCGAGAACATGACCGTTCTACCCGCCGTCATGACCGTTCGGCGTACAGCGGTCGGGGTGTCGTACCCCTCGGCTATCTCTTCTCGGAAACGGCTGACGATGAACAGTCCGTAGTCGATCGCCAGACCCAGGCCGACCAGAGAGACCACGGGCGCAACAAACGCGTTGACCTCGGTGAAGTTGGTGATCAGTCGAATGATGCCGTTGGCGCCGATGACGGTCAGACCGCCGACGATCAACGGGAGGGCAGCAGCGACGACGCCACCGAAGACGAAGAACAGCAGGACACCGACAGCAGGAATCGCGAGCATTTCCATGCGCTTGATGTCGTTGGCCATCGTGTCGTTGAGCGAATTCGCGACAGGTTGCAGGCCGGCGAGTTGCACGTCGACGCCGTCGATGTAGAACTGCGACTCGACGTCGCGGAAGTTGTTGGACACCGCGGTGTCGTTGTCTCCGGCGATCGCGATGCTGGTGACCGCGTGTTGCTTGGTCTTGTCCGCCAGGGCCGCCACCGAGAGACCGTTGTCGACCTTGAAGTACGAGCCGTTGATCTTCATGATCTGGTCGGGGTTGTCGGCGACGAGTCGCTGCAGATTGTCGATGACCTTCGCTTGGAACTCGGGGTCGTCGACGGTCTTGCCCTCCGGCGCCGTGTACAGCGCCAGAACGTCACCCGTCGTGCTGCGTCCGAACGTGCCGTCAGCGAGTTTGGCAGCCTCTACCGATTCCGACCCCGGATCGTCCCAGCCGCTCTGGCTGAGATGATCCTGCAGGCTCAGGCCGTACGCAGCGAGCCCGAGGAGCCCCGCCACCATGACAGCGATGACGGTGAAGCGGGCTCGATAGACGATGCTTCCCCAGCTGGCGAACACTGATCAACTCCTACTCGGCAACACTTTTTCGCCCGATGAGCAGGGCAGAAAGCGGTCGGAACGGCTGCAACCAGGCGCCCTCGTCGGGCAGGGTGTCCAGGCTTACCCGTGGCAGAGGCTCACGGAAGACACCTGGGATGTCCTCGAGATCGACGAAGTCCAAGATATCGGACGACACAGCCCAGCTGGCGTGTTCACGGAACCCGAGAACCTGGACCGGGATACCGGTTGCTGCGATGTCCTCGAGAGGTTCGCGGAACGCTTGGCCGTCGGCGGAGGCGACCATGATTCCGGCGAGGCCCTCGCCGTACCGGAGCGCGATGTGCTCGAGCATGTCCGAATCGACATCGCTGTCTTCATCGACCTTCGGCTTGGCGAACACCGCGAAACCCACGTTACGCAAGGCTTCGACCCAAGGACGAACGACGTCGGCGCTGCCGGACGCGATGTTGGTGAAGACGGTCGCTTCAGGCTCGAGCGTGCCGCTGTTCTGTGCGGACAGTTCGGCGGTGCGAGAGAGCAGCCAACGACCCAAAGCGTCGAATCGTGGCCGGTAGGCGGCGGTAGGCCGGCCACCGAGGATGGCGCCGAGGCCCATGTCGAGGTTAGGGGCGTCCCAGACCAGAAGCACCCGCTTGGGGTGGCGGGAGTCACGACCGAAGTCGAGAGGAGATTCCGACGACGTCACGTCGTCGGATAGCTGTTCGCTGACGCTCATGCTCTGATCTTCCCCCATATAAGCTCGGTGATTGCACTTCCGACCTTATGGGCTTTGTCCTCGAACTTGGTGACCGGACGCTCGTGGGTCATCGGAGACTCCCAGTCGAGTGCGGTCAGCAGCGGCTCGGCATTGCCGGCTTCTTCGATCCATTCGGCGTACTCGGCGTGATCGGTTGCCACGTGCAGCACTCCGCCAGGCTTGAGACGGTTGGCGATCAGCGCGAACGTCGGCCCCTGCAGGAGGCGACGCTTGTGATGGCGGGCCTTGGGCCACGGATCCGGGAAGAACACCCGGACGCCCGTCAGGGACTCGGGGGCGACCATGTTCTCGAGTACGTCCATCGCGTCACCGCGCAGTACGCGGACGTTGGGAATCTCTTCACGTTCGACCTGCTGGAGAAGCTGCGCCAGCCCTGGGCGGTACACCTCGATCGCGATCAGGTTCACGTGCGGTTCCGCCTTGGCCATTGCGGCCGTCGCGGTGCCGGTACCCGAACCGATCTCGATGATCAGGGGTGCTTCACGTCCGAACCAGGCGTTCGCGTCGAGCGGTGTGTCCGAGACGTCGGCGCCGATGAGCGGCCACTGACGGTCCCAAGCCTGCTGCTGTGCGTCGGTCAGCGCACCCCGGCGAGAGCGAAAGCTGGTCACTCTCGGATGGAGACGGGACCCCTTGGTGTGGTCCGTCTGCCCCGTGTCAGGGGTCTGCGGTGCATGCTGATCGGCTTCGTTCACGAACCCATTGTCACGCATGACCCCCGTTTAGCGCAGACGGGTCTGAAGTTTGAGTTGAGACTTTCCACGGAAAGTCCTGAAACCGTCGACTTCGGACTGTCGGCGAAAGGGCGGTGTCACCTGCCGTCCTTGCCGAGAACCTGACAGAATCTCACCGACACGATGGGGACGTGGGGTGGGGATGAACACAGGATTTGCATGCAGTAATTGGTCACGAATGTTGCCCGCAGAATCGATCGACGACGCCTGCGTGGAGCCGATCGATCAGTTGCGCGCTCTGGCATATCGGCTGACATCGATCGATTCGGGAGCCGCCGAGGCGGTTCACTCGGTGCTCGGATCGCTGAGCGCGCCGCTCGAATTGGTGGTCGCCGGGCGAGCCGGGGTGGGGCGGTCGTCGTTGGCGCGGATCCTGGGGCGCGACGACCGGTTCTCGCGCAGAGTTGTCGGCGCACCGGTTGTGGTGACCGAGTCGAGGGCATTCGATGTCCCTGGAACTTCGAACCCCGATCTGGGTCGTCGTTGCGTTGTCTACGTGGTGGTCGACGCGGTCCGCGACGTCGACGGCCGAGCCATTGCTCGAGTTTCCGATCGTGTGGTCGTCGCTGCGAACAAGGCTGACTTGTTCGGTCCGCGCTGGGACGAGGCGCTGGGACGGGCGGCGGAAATCTCGGAGAACGTCGGCGTGCCCACGGTTCCGGTGGAGACACTGACCGGGCGCGGCGTCGAAGAGTTGTTCGCGGCTCTCGGACCTGTTCTGGAGGCGCAGTGGTGGGGCCGGGTCGAGCAGATCGGCCCGGCGCTGAGGCGATCTGCCTCGCGCAGCATTGCGGGCAGGGACGAGATCGAGTTGTATCTGAGTTCGGACTCCGCGGTGTTGTTCGGCGCTGCGGCGGCGATGATGAGCCCCGAAATTCGAGCCCTGCGTCAAGGCGAGCCTCCCGATCCTCGTACCGCTGACGACGCGGGCACGTGCAGCCGGTGGTGGGGCGAGCTCGTGGACGAGTCGGAACAGTGTCCGCAACAAAGGGTCTCACTGATTCGACGCGGGTATGTGCGTCGGTGGGCGCAGCTCGGAGGCGATCGCTCTGCCCCGGCGGTGACCGATGAATAGCGTTTCGGTACTTCCGGATTCGGTGCTCCGCGTGGTGCAGCGATGGAATCCGGCATCCGATCCGGGTCGCCGGGTCGCCGCCGAAACATGCAGGGGCACTCGCATTTACGTTGTCGGTCCACCACGGTGTGGACGGGAAGACGTCGCGCAGATGTTCGATGCTTCGGATGACTGTTCGACAGTGACACGCGAGGTGGACGCCGACGTCGTACTTCTGGTCGTCGACGCTGCCAGTGTGATCGGACGCGAGGATCTCCTTCTCCTCGGCGACGCTGCGGCGAGCGGAACCCCGGTGGTGGTGGCGCTGACCCGCGTCGACGTCTATCGAGACTGGCAGGCGGTGCGCCGGCGTGATGCCGAGATTCTCGCTTCGCACTGCACCGCTTTTGCGCAGGCTCCCGTGGTCCCGATTGCGCCTGGTCAGGAGCAGTCACTCGTTGCGGTCGTGAGCCGGGCGGCACGGGAGAGGGAAGCAGGTGGTTCGGATTCCGGAGTCATCGCACAGACGCGCCGGATGATCGAGATGGAGATCCGGAATCTACGTGACGGTGTTCCTGGTGCCGAACTGCGGGCAGAGCGATCGCAGCTGCTCGCAGACCGTGACGGCCGGCGAGGCGAACGCCTGGTGCAGGTGCGAAGCCGACTGCAACGAGCGCGCGGGGATCTGTCACAACAAATCGCCGAGGCAACCCGGGCGACGGTCGCCGGGGCACGTGCCTGGGTCGACACGGCCTCGCGAGCCGAATTGGGCAGCGTGCCGACGCGACTGCAGCACGAGGTCGACCACCACACCCGGGTGTTCGACGCCGCGATGGCGGCAGCGGTGGAATCTGCGGGGACGAACGGATACATGCCTTCCCCGCAGATTCCGGAGGGCCTGCCGGGCCGTCAGCGCGGAAACGAGGACCGGGTGACAATTCTTGTCGGCGCGTCCGCGGGTCTCGGCCTCGGCCGTATCGCAGTGACTCCGCTGGAAATGATTCCGGCCTTGGAGTTCGCAAGTATCCCCGTGACGTTGATTCTGGGTGGCGCCGCGGCGTGGTGGTTGGCGCGAACTCGCGGGCTGACGGCCGATCGTGCCCACTCCAGGTCGTGGATCGTCGAATCGATGTCGGCGGTTCGCGCTCAGTGGGAGCAGCGAGTGCAGAGCGTGCTGCTCGAGGCCGAGGCGGATCTGGGAGCGGCGATCATGGCGGAGAGTCGCGAGCAGTTGGCGTCGGCGCAGGCCCGAATCGTGGAGATCGACGGTGAACTTCGTGAGCTCGCCGCGGCCAGATCGGGTCAGCTCGCGTCGTGCGAGCGCGACCTCGCCGTTTTGAACACCGCCTACTGATCATTTCGCGAGTGCAGAGTTCTCCACAGTGCGGCAATTTCGGCCACGACTGATCGTCGGGGTCTGGTAATACTGAGCGGACGGTTTCGGTAGGGGTTGCCGAAGCAGTAGGTCACCATCCAGTAGGGGGAGTAATGGAAGCATTTCTGATCACGGCCGGACACATCGACGGGCACGAAGCCGAAGCGCTCGATCCTGGGCGTATCGAGCCCGAGACCTTCGGGCCCGCGTCGGGACCGGTCGATGCCGGCGACCTGAACTTCGACGCCTTCGACTTGGACGGTGACGGAACGGTCGACAGCCGTGTCGTCCACTCCGACGACGCCGTCGTGATCGTGTCCGATTTCGATCGCGACGGTAGCGCCGATCGCCTCACGATGATCGAGTCGGACGGCGACTACTCGGCCTGGGAATGCAGTCGAGACGACGAAGGCGCCCTCGTGTGGCAGAAAATCGATGCCGGAGCGCTCTGAAAAGCTTCCGTTTATGTGCTCTGAGCGCCGGGTAGGCACCTGAACACACCAACTGAATCGTTTCTGTGACATTTCTGACCGCACCCGATTACCTGCAGGTGAACAGCCAGCGTTAACCTCAATACATAGGACACCCGGCGTCCGTGAAATCCACGTGAGTGGATGACGCGGCTGGACCCCGTCGAGAGGGGGACACCGGGATCGACTGGTATCGGGGCGCTGCAGTTCGCATCCGGTGTCACGAGAACCCGGTTCCGGCTCACCCCAGGAGAGTTTGATGACCTCAGCGACCATTCCCGGTCTCAATGGAACTGACGGCACGCCCCCCACGCAGCACAAGGAACTGCTTGCATGGGTGCAAGAGGTTGCCGAACTCACCCAGCCTGATCGCGTCGTCTTCGCAGACGGCTCGGACGAAGAATGGGACCGACTGACAACGAAGTTGGTCGAGGCAGGAACCTTCACCCGCCTCAACGACGAGAAGAAGCCGAACTCTTTCCTCGGCAACTCCGATCCGTCCGATGTCGCGCGAGTCGAATCGCGTACGTACATCTGCTCGAAGGAAGAAATCGACGCAGGTCCCACCAACAACTGGATGGACCCGGCGGAGATGCGCACCCTCATGGGTGACCTGTACCGCGGTTGCATGCGTGGACGCACCATGTACGTCGTGCCGTTCTGCATGGGCCCCCTCGACGCCGAGGACCCGAAGCTGGGCGTCGAGCTCACCGATTCCGAGTACGTCGTCGTATCCATGCGCGTCATGACCCGCATGGGCAGCAAGGTTCTCGACAAGCTCGGCACCGACGGATTCTTCGTCAAGGCGCTGCACTCGCTGGGCGCTCCGCTGGCCGAAGGCCAGGAAGACGTCGCGTGGCCGTGCAACGACACCAAGTACATCACCCACTTCCCCGAGGATCGTGAGATCTGGAGCTTCGGTTCCGGCTACGGCGGAAACGCTCTCCTGGGCAAGAAGTGCTACTCGCTGCGTATCGCCTCGGCAATGGCGCACGACGAGGGCTGGCTGGCCGAGCACATGCTCATCCTCAAGCTCATCTCGCCCGAGGACAAGGCCTACTACATCGCGGCGGCATTCCCCTCCGCTTGTGGCAAGACCAACCTCGCGATGATCCAGCCGACCATCCCCGGGTGGCGCGCCGAGACCCTCGGTGACGACATCGCCTGGATGCGTTTCGGTGAGGACGGACAGCTGTACGCCGTCAACCCGGAATTCGGTTTCTTCGGCGTGGCTCCCGGCACCAACTGGTCCTCGAACCCCAACGCCATGCGCACCATCGACCAGGGCAACACGGTCTTCACCAACGTCGCTCTGACTGACGACGGTGACGTCTGGTGGGAAGGCCTCGAAGGCGACCCGCAGCACCTGATCGACTGGAAGGGCAACGAGTGGACGCCCGAGTCGGGCACCCATGCGGCTCATCCCAACTCGCGTTACTGCACCCCGATGTCGCAGTGCCCGATCATGGCTCCCGAGTGGGACGACCCGAAGGGCGTGCCGATCTCGGCAATCCTGTTCGGCGGACGCCGCAAGACGACGGTTCCGCTGGTCACCGAGGCTCGCGACTGGCAGCACGGCGTCTTCATGGGTGCAACGGTCGGCTCCGAGCAGACCGCAGCAGCCGAAGGCCAGGTCGGTACGGTTCGCCGCGATCCGATGGCAATGCTGCCGTTCCTCGGCTACAACGTCGGTGACTACTTCCAGCACTGGATCGACCTCGGCAAGTCCGCGGACGCGTCCAAGCTCCCCAAGGTCTTCTACGTCAACTGGTTCCGCCGCGGCGACGACGGACGCTTCCTGTGGCCAGGCTTCGGCGAGAACTCTCGCGTCCTGAAGTGGATCGTCGAGCGTATCGAGCACAAGGCTGCCGGTATCGACACCCCGATCGGCGTCGTTCCCACCGGATCGGCACTCGACATCGAAGGCCTGGACGTGTCGGACGCCGACATCACCGAGGCCCTCGCGGTCAACATCGACGAGTGGAAGGCCGAGATCCCGCTCATCGAAGAGTGGTTCGACTTCGTCGGCGAGAAGCTGCCGACCGGCATTCGCGACGAGTTCGAAGCTCTGAAGCAGCGGTTGGCCTGATAAACCGCCCCCGTATGTAGTGGCCTGATGCCGCATTGGTTCAATTTGATGAACCGATGCGGCATCGGTCGTCTGTATGCCCTTGCCTGTAGCCGTTAAGCAGTTCAGCCGTTATGCAGTTCAGCCGTAAAGCAGTGATCAGCGAGCGGGTCGACACACTCGATCCTCAGGAGGACCAGATATGAGCGGGATCTACAACAACGTGACCGAATTGGTCGGGCGCACCCCGATCGTGCGGCTCAACCGTCTGACCGAGGGCCTGGACGCACAGGTCGCCGTCAAGCTCGAGTTCTACAACCCGGCCAACAGCGTCAAGGACCGGATCGGCGTGGCGATCATCGACGCCGCCGAGAAGTCCGGAGCACTCAAGCCCGGTGGCACGATCGTCGAGGGAACCAGCGGTAACACGGGTATCGCACTCGCCATGGTCGGTGCTGCTCGTGGCTACAAGGTCATCCTGACCATGCCCGAGACCATGTCCACCGAGCGTCGCGTGATGCTGCGTGCTTACGGCGCCGAGATCGTGCTGACCCCGGGATCCGAGGGCATGGCCGGTGCGGTCGCCAAGGCCAAGGAAATCGTCGAGCAGACCGAGAACGCTGTCTCGGCCAGCCAGTTCGCGAACCCGGCCAACCCGGCCATCCACGAGGCAACGACGGGCGAAGAGGTCTGGGCCGACACCGACGGCGCCGTCGACATCTTCGTGTCCGGCATCGGCACCGGCGGCACCATCACCGGCGTCGGACGCACCCTTCGCAAGTACAAGCCCGAGGTCAAGATCGTGGGCGTCGAGCCCATCGACTCGCCGATCCTCAACGGTGGCCAGCCCGGCCCCCACAAGATCCAGGGAATCGGCGCGAACTTCGTGCCCGACGTCCTCGATCGCGAGATCTACGACGAGATCATCGACGTCTCGTTCCCCGATTCCATCGAGGTCGCTCGCGCACTCGGCACCAAGGAAGGCATCCTGGGCGGCATCTCGTCCGGCGCCATCGTCTGGGCAGCACTCGAGTTGGCGAAGCGTCCGGAAAACGCCGGCAAGCTGATCGTGGCTGTCGTGTGCGACTTCGGCGAGCGTTACATCTCCACCCCGCTGTTCGAACACATCCGGGACTGAGACTTGTGAGTATCCTCGGGACAATTCGCGAGGACCTGCAGGCTGCGCGCGGTCAGGATCCTGCCGCGCGCAGCAATGTGGAGAACGCGCTCGTTTATTCAGGGCTGCATGCTATTTGGGCGCATCGGGTTGCACATCGCATGTGGGCCGTCCCTGCGCTACGCGGCCCGGCGCGAGTGCTCTCGCAGCTGACACGCTTCGTCACCGGCATCGAGATTCATCCCGGTGCCACCATCGGTCGGCGGTTTTTCATCGATCACGGCATGGGCGTCGTGATCGGGGAGACGGCCGAGGTCGGTAACGACGTGATGCTCTATCACGGCGTCACTCTCGGTGGTCGCTCGCTCGAGCAGGTCAAGCGTCACCCGACGCTGGGAGACCGGGTCACCGTCGGCGCTGGTGCCAAGATCCTCGGACCTGTCGTCATCGGTGAAGGTAGCGCTATCGGCGCCAATGCCGTTGTCACCAGAGATGTTCCGGCCGAATCCATCGCGACGGGTATCCCGGCGGTGGCGCGGCCACGGACCACCAAGGAAAAACTGGTGGACCCGAACAGCTACATCGATCCGGCGATGTACATCTGAAGCACTCCTTCTTCGATGGCCACCCTCGTGTAGACGGCGGGTGGCCATCGGCGTCGGCTCAGGCTCGCGTCAGGTGCCACCCGCGACGTCCCAGTACGACGGCCGTCGCAGCGCCCAATGCTGCTCCGATCAAGGGATAGCAGGCCAGGACGAGCCAGCGCGGTCCGTCTAAGGGTTCGTAGGCGGTGGCTATTGTCGACTCGTAGTCCCGAGCCATCTGCACGTCCCGGAACGGTACGTAGGAGCCCTGATAGACGATGGTCTCGTCAGGGCTGGTCATCACGTCGATCAGACTGCCCACCAGGGGAATTCCCCCGACGACAAATCCCAGAACCGCCAGAATCACGATCAGTGTGCGCATCGCCCGAGCCTATCGCCCGGCCGGAAGTTCAGACTGTGATCGACGGTTCTTCGGGGGTCGAGAGGGTCAGGATCGCCCGCACGACACGTGGGCTCTGCTCGAGTGAGCGCTCGAGTTCGCGCAACGTGTGGGCCACACGGGATTCCGCGTAGTCACCGACCAGGTCGACGCTGGCCACCAGGTAGACCTGTCGCGGCCCGAGGTATTCCATACGCAGGAACGTGATTCGGTTGATCTCGGGCAGTTGGGTGAGAGCTTCGATGGCTGCTGCCCGCAGCGTCGGTGAGGCCTCTTCGCCGACCAGGAAGCGGCGGTTCCGATCTATCAGGATGATTGCGATGACCCCGAGGAGAATGCCGACGAAGATGGAGCCGAGGGCGTCGGGGATGGGTGAACCGGTGACCTGGTGCAACAGAACACCGACGAACGCGATGACCAAACCGATAAGTGCCGCAGCATCTTCGGCGAACACGGCCCGAGTCGTCGGGTCGGATGTGTTGAGTGCCTGGGTCATGACGTCGCGGTTCACGGCGGACGCTTCGTTTCGGAGTTGTTTGTACGCCTGCCGGAACGAGATGCCTTCGAGGATGAACGAGACGCCGAGGACGGCGTAGGCGACACCGAAGTCGGACGCCGGTTCGGAATGGAACAGTTCCTGGATGCCATGAGTGATCGAGACACCCGCGCCGAGTGCAAACAGTCCGAGAGCGGCGAACATCGACCAGATGTATGCCTCCCGGCCGTAGCCGAGTGGCTGGTCTCGGTCGGGAACCCTTTTCGAGCGGCGGTTCGCGATCAGCAGCAGCACTTCGTTGCCGGTATCGGCCCAGGAGTGGGTGGCCTCTGCGACCATCGATGCAGATCCGGTGACGATGGCGGCCGCCGTCTTGGCACCGGCGATCAGCGCGTTCGCCGCAAACGCCAGTACGACCGTCGTGGTGCTCTCGTCGGCCGATGCTTCCGTTTCGGTGCTCACGATTCTCAGGCTAGGCGGGTGACGACGGTTTCGTGCGGTGACGCTCGGCGACGGAGTGCAGCAGTGTGGCGACGGCGTCGTGGAACTGCGTCAGGCCCGGCTCTTCGACGGGAAAGTGCCCGCACCCGTCCAGCATCACGAATTCGGTGGGTGCGTTGATGCGGCGGAGGAACTGCAGGCTCAGTTCGGGTGGCGTCCATCGGTCGTCGGCCGGGTGGGTGAGCAGAACGGGCGTCGTCCGAAATGCTTCGGGTGCGGTGTGCTCGAACGAGAAGTAGCTGCTGAGGAATCCGAGTGGCACCCGAACACTGCCACCGCGCGGATCGGTTGCGCACAGCGTTGCGAGCTCCCGATTGCTGCTCAGGTTCGCGACGTCGGCGACCCAACGGATGGGCACGCGGATACGGCCCACCAGTCGTTCGGTGCGCCGCATCAGGGGAGCGCCGTAGACACCCATCGGGCCGAACCGCGCCGCGGCAGCTCTGGCCGATGGATCCGAGGGATCGAGCAGGCAGGTAGCGACGACGGCGTCGGCCAGACCGGTCCGCGCGGCCACCTCGTAGGCCAGCAGACCGCCGATGCTGGCGCCCAACAACACCAGCGGCCGATCGTCGGCCGCCTTCTCGGCCCGGACGAGATCGCAGAGGAGATCGACCCACTGCTCGTACCGGACGCCGGCGGGATCGGCTACGACGGTGTCGCCGTACAGCGGAAGATCAGGGAAGAGGACTTCGGCTCCGAGTTTCACGCCGATCCCGGCGAACGGCCACAACGCGCCCGAGTAGCCGCCGGCGCCGTGGATGCCGAGAACACGAACCGGCGCGTCTGGAACCACTGCCCTTGCGACGTGGACGGTGTTGCCGTTCCACTCCCACCACGTCGGGGTCGGCGCCGGCATGTGGTCGGTGTACCGGTCGGGCATAAACTTCGAGTAATCGGCGCTGGTCACCTACACAATTCTCGGTATCGGCGTCGCGGCTGACAACTCGCATCGGAGGACCGTGTCGACTCGGCGGAAAAGGCCCTCCCAGCAGCGCTCGAGGGCTACCTACGACGCGATCCTGGAGGCAGCTACTCGCGTTTTCGCTTCGGAAGCCATGGCAGCGACCACCAACCGGATCGCTGACGAAGCAGGGGTGTCGGTGGGCTCGCTCTACCAGTATTTCGGCGACAAGTACGAGATCCTCTCGGAGTTGGCGAACCGTCACGTGAGTGCTGCGCGGGAGAGTTTTGCGCTCTGCCTTGCCGACATCGTCGAGCGTGAGCTCTCCCCGGACGAGGCCGTCCGGATGTTGGTGGAGTGCGCGGTCGAAGTGAACAGTAAGCCGCGAGAGTTCTTTCACCTGCTCTACGATCAGGTTCCGCGTACGCGTGAGCTCATCGAGCAGGTCGAAGAAATGAATCGTCAACTGGTACTAGGCTTTTCGGAGTGCCTCCAGAGCCACGGTTTCAGTGCGGAGGATGCGTTGCTGACATCGCGGCTGACCGTGACTGCCGTGGACAGTCAGGTGCATCGGGTTGTGCTGGAATCGGATTCACCCGAAGAACTTCGAGTGCGAACGGAAGCCGTCGTACGGCACGCGAGATCGATGATCGGGTCGCAACCTTGATCCGGTGTCGAGAATGGTGACCGCGGTCCGTTATGGTTCTGACGTCATCATCGAGGTAATGGGAAGTCGGTGCAATTCCGGCGCGGTCCCGCCACTGTGAGGTCGTCCCTGCGTCGACCGTAGCCAGATACCACCCTCGTTGACGTTGTGTCATGCCACGAGGATGGATCGGTCACACCATGAATGCTGTTGGCGGAGCTCTGTCTCCACCTACCCATCTGCTTTCGCCGAAGGCTGGTGCGCCGCGAGGACGGCTCAGTCCGGGTATCGTGCTGCCCGCTCTGCTGGTCGTCGCCGTGCTCTCTGCTGTGTGCGCGTTGGCATTCGGATCCGAGATGCTCCCCGTGTCCACTGTGGTGGACGTGGTGCACTCGCGCTTCGGAGGCCCACCCGTCACGCGTTCCGAACTTGCGATCGTGTGGGGGATCAGAGCACCTCGGGTACTGCTCGGTCTGGCCGTCGGCGCTGGTCTTGCCGTCGCCGGCGCGGTGGTGCAAACCCTCGTCCGTAACGCTCTTGCCGATCCCCACCTGCTGGGAGTGTCGTCCGGCGCGAGTGTCGGTGCCACCGCCGTCATCACCACCGGACTGTTCGCCGGCGCGGGAGTGTGGGCGCTCAGTTTCGGCGCGATGATCGGGGCGTTGGGAGCTGCGATTCTCGTCTTCACCATCGCGACGCTGCAAGGCGGTATCACTCCACTGCGATTGGTTCTGACCGGCACCGTTACCGCATCCGCCCTGTCGGCGATCGCGAGTTTTCTGGTGCTGCGTACCAATGATTCCCAGGCCGCGCAGTCCGTATTGTTCTGGCTCCTGGGAAGTTTGGCCGGGGCATCCTGGGACAAGTTGTGGGCGCCGGTCATCGTTGTGTTCCTGCTGACGGCAGCGGTGTTCGCGCTGCACGGTTGGCTGGACGCGCTGGCGGCCGGACCGGACGTCGCGGCTTCGCTCGGTATTCCCATCCGAACCCTGCGAAACGTGCTGTTCGGCGTGCTGGCAGCGTTGGTCGGCACGATGGTTGCGGTGTCCGGCGCGATTGCCTTCGTAGGCCTGGTCATACCGCACGTCACACGCATGCTTGTCGGAGCCAGACATCGAGTGGTGTTACCGGCGGCAGCACTGATCGGCGCGTCCTTCCTGGTGTGGGTCGACGTCGTGGCGCGGACCTCGTTGCGGCCGACCGAGATCCCGCTGAGCGTGGTGACCGGGGTGATCGGGGCCCCGCTGTTTCTCCTGCTTCTCGGCCGTCGGCGCTACCGATTCGGTGGCAGTTCGTGAGCGCCCGAGCCCTGGCGCTGACCGCGTCCGGAGTAGTTGTCCGCATCGACCGTCGAACCATCGTCAAAGGCGTCGACATCGCGGCCGACGCCGGTGCAGTAGTCGGCGTGGTTGGTCCGAACGGATCGGGCAAGTCGACGTTCTTGCGTGCTCTCGCCGGTCTCGGGCCGATCGCCGGCGGTGACATTCGTGTCGGCGGCGACTCCGTGCACGCGATGCCCGCGCGGTCGCGGGCCAAAGCCATTTCCTTTGTGGCGCAGGAAGAGCAGAGTCCCGCCGATTTGTTGGTTCACGAGTACGTGAGTCTGGGCCGCACACCACATGCAAAGCCCTGGAGCGTCGGTGGAAAGCACGAGAATGCCGTCGTCGATCGTGCTCTGGGCGAGGTCGGAATGATCGAGCACCGGTTCTCTTCGATGGACACGCTTTCCGGCGGTGAGCGTCGGCGGGTGTTTCTCGCCCGAGGTCTCGCGCAGGATGCCGGTGTGCTCATCCTCGACGAGCCGACCAATCATCTCGACATCCGGCATCAACTCGAACTGCTCGATCTGGTCCGGTCGTTGGACCGGACGGTGATCATGGCACTGCACGACCTCGATTTGGCTGCGGCAGTGTGCGATCGGGTGCTCGTGCTCGCGGATGGAGTGGCCAGGGCGTTCGGACATCCATCCGACGTACTCACCACCTCGGTGGTGGCAACTGTCTTCGGCGTCGAGACTTTCGAGCTCGTGAACCCCGCGACAGGCCGTTCACACCTCGTATTCGAATCACGAAATTCTCAACTACAACAATCATTTTCGGAGAGTGCACTTTGATACATGTCAAGACCCGCGCGTCGTTCGGTGCGGTTGTAGCCGCGACAGCGTTGTTGACAGTTGCCGGCTGCTCGGCAACTGCACCGGTGGACGAAGCTGCAGACAAGACTTCGGTGACATTGGAGAACTGCGGGACCGAAAGCACTTTCCAGCTTCCGATCGAGAACGTCGTTGCGACAAGCAATGCGGCCAATATCGGCACCATTCTCCGAGTCGGCGGTTTGGATCGTCTCGCGGCAGTCGTGTTGAACACGAACAACGACGCGGTCATGGAGTCGATGTTCGGCCCTGGAATTGCGGATGTCCCACACCTGGACGGAACGATCACGATGGAGACGATTCTGGGTAAGCAGGCGGACCTGGTGGTCGGCTCCTACAGTGGCTTGTTCAAGGGAGCCTCCGGTGTGACGCCGGAATCGCTGCAGAGCAACAACATCGATGCATATGTGATCTCCGATAGTTGTCGGCAGAGTGCCGCAGCGGATTCCGCGCTCGGCACGATGGGTCCGTGGGATGCCCTTCGTGCGGACGTGACCAATTACGGAAAGCTGTTCGGAACCGAGGACACCGCCGCCGAGGCATTGACCGAATTGGATTCACGTTTGGCACGTCTGGAGTCCGCGCCAGATGCCGCCGACAAGCCGAAGGTGCTGATCTACGACAGCGGTGAAGAAGATCTGTACACCAGCGGAGGCAACGGAGCCCCCAACGGAATCATCGACGTCGCCGGGGGAACCAATGTGTTCGCCGACGTCGACAACACCTGGTTCAAAGCGAGCTGGGAGACCGTCGCGAAGTCAGAACCCGACATCATCGTGATCATGGACTACAAGAAGAGTGCCGACGAAGTACAGGGCAAGATCGACGCGATCAAGAGCCGAGAAGGCCTGCGTGACCTCGACGCAGTCAAGCAGAACCGTTTCGTCGTACTCCCGCTCGCCATGTTCACCAGTGGATTCCCCAATATCTACGGCGCGGAAGAGTTGCGCGCGAAGATCGAAGAGTTCGGACTCGCTCCGTCGAGCGGGATCGACTGGACAACCGCGCCGTCGGCATGAGCAACAACCGGTGCTCGCGTCGGGTGATTGTCGTACTGCGGCCGACCGTCAGCGGCCTCGACGAGTCGGCCGCGCGACGGATGTTCGACGCTGTTCAGGCGGGCACCGACGCCGACGTTCGCGTTGCGTACCTCGATGTCGCTTCGCCGAGCCTTCACGAGGAACTCGATCGAGCCCATGTCGATGACGTCGACAAGGTCGTGTTGATTCCAGTTGCGGTGCCGAGGGATCGGTACCTGCTCACGTGGACAAGCAAGGCGGTTGCGAACTGGCGCGAAACCCGAATCGACGCCGAACTGGAAGTGACGCTCCATGAAACGGAAACGCTCGAAGGTGCGGTGGCCGGGCAGGTGATCGACGAACTCGACTCGGCGGGAAAGCAGATCACCGCGAGTCCGGCGTCGTATCGCAGTCCGGCGTGGTCCGTGATCGAGCAGCACGATAGGCATCTGTTGGTGTGCAAGGGCCCTCGTTGTATGGCGTACGGAGCAGGACCGTTGCACCGGGCGATGAGCGCGGCGGCCAAAGGTACCTCGTCGAAGGTGACCGGAACCGGTTGTCTGAGCCCGTGCAACCTGGGGCCGTTGGTGATCGCGAACCCCGGCGGTACCTGGTTCGGGCACGTGGACGCCGGTGATGCCGAGGCCTTGGTGTCCGGTCACGAGGATCGATTGGTGGATCACGTTCTGGACCGGTAGATACCGGGTCGGTGAAAGCAAAGAACCCGCTGGGCGCGAAGTGCGCTCAGCGGGTTCTGTTGTCCTGTCTCAGGAACCGAAGGGAAGGGTTCCCGGCGGGATCTGGTATCCACTGCTGCCGACGGAGGCGCTGCCCCAGAGTGCGAGGAAAGCGTTGATGGCGTTGGTGAGCATATGAATGTCCTTTGTGAGATGACTGATTCGTTTTCGACGGTACCGGGTGGATCTGTGGATTCGCTGGGAGTTGGCACCCATTTCATGGGGCTGGCACCCGTTCCGGCAGGTCGGAACGGGTGCCAACTGTCAGCAAAGGGTGCCAACTCCCGGGTGGGTCAGCCCACGTAGCCGGGCGGCATGAGTACGGACTTGGTCTCGCAGAAGGCTTCGAGGCCCTCAGGTCCGTTCTCGCGCCCGATACCGGAGTTCTTGTAACCACCGAACGGCGATCCGGGATCGAAGGCGTACCAGTTGATCGCGTAGGTACCCGTGCGGATCTGCGCGGCAACTTCGAGTCCGTGATCGATGTCGGTGGTCCACACCGATCCGGCGAGGCCGTAATCCGAATCGTTGGCGATCTTGATGGCCTCGTCCTCGGAGTCGTACGGAATCACCGAGAGAACGGGTCCGAAGATCTCCTCGCGTGCGATGGTCATCGAGTTGTCCACGTCGGCGAAGATGGTCGGCTCGACGTACCAGCCCTTGTCCAGGCCGGCGGGGCGTCCACCACCGAGTACGACGCGCGCGCCTTCTTCCTTACCCTTGGCGATGTAACCCTCGACGCGCTCGCGCTGCTTCTCGGAGATCAGCGGGCCGAGTTGTGCTGCGGGATCGGACGGATCGCCGACGGTCATGAAGCCTGCGGCGGTCTTCATTCCCTCGATGACCTCGTCGTAACGCGAACGGGGAGCGAGGATTCGGGTCTGAGCGACACAGGCCTGACCGGTGTTCATCAGGCCGGACATGACGAGCATCGGCATTCCGGCGGCGATGTCGGCGTCCTCGAGGATGATCGCGGCGGACTTGCCACCCAGTTCGAGGGAGCAGCGCTTGAGGTTCTGTGCGGCGATGGCACCGATCTTGCGGCCGACGGCACTGGATCCGGTGAACGTGATCTTGTCGATGCCCGCATGAGAGACCAGATATTCGCCGGTCTCGGCTCCGCCGGGGAGCACGGAGATGACGCCTTCGGGAACACCTGCCTCGGTGAAGATCTCGGCGATCACGTGGACGGAGAGAGGGGATTCGGGTGCGGGCTTGAGCAGTACGGTGCAGCCGGCGAGCAGTGCGGGGGCCAGCTTGTTGATCGCCAGGAACAGCGGGACGTTCCAGGCCAGCACGGCGGCGACGACGCCGACGGGCTCACGGGTCACCTTGGTCTGCCCGAATGCGCCGGTGCGCTTCTCTTCCCACGCGAACTTGTCGGCCAGCTCGGCGTAGTAGCCCAGCGTCGCCATCGACGGGGTCTGCTGCATCATGCCGACCATGGCGGGCGGCTGGCCCATCTCGTTGGAGATGAGCTGGTTGATCTCCGCGCTGCGCTCTTCGATCAGCTTGGCGGCCTTGGCGAGGATCGCGCCGCGCTCGGCGGGGGTGGTGCGTGACCACGGTCCCTCGAACGCCGCGCGGGCTGCGGACACGGCCGCGTCGATGTCTGCCGGTGCTGCGATGGGACAGCTGCCGACGCGCTCCTCCGTTGCGGGAGAGAACACTTCGAGTACCTGGTCGGTGGCCGGGGCCACCCATGCTCCACCGATGTAGAGCTTGTCGTAGTCAGTCATCAATTCATTCCTCGGTGTTGTCGGTCGCCGCGAGGGCATACGCGTCGTCTGCCTGTGCGGTGTCGGTGAAACTGGTGAATCCGTATTTCTCGTGCGGTCCGATGGCGGCTACCTCGAAAAGACCGGTGCCGGTGTTGGTGTTCGTGCCTTCGGTGAGCGTGAAGGACGCGAGGTTGTCGACGGGGGAGAACATGCGTTGGAACGGTTCGATCTCGTGGACCTTGTGGCGGAGCCCTTGTACGACGAGTTCGCCCTGCCACATTCCGTGACGCCAGTCCTGTTCGAGCCCGTAGCCGGTGCCGATTCCGATGTAGTTGGCCAGCAACAGTTCGCAGGTGACGGTCAGGACTTCACCGCCTGGCCGGTGGAAGGTGATGGTTGCTCCGGTGACGTCGCGGGTGTCGGGGCAGAACGTCAGTTCGTGTTCGGGCCGGCCGAGCCATTCGTTGTCCCTGATTTCGTCCGGCCACACTCGCATGGCCTCTTCGACTATGCGCCTGCCTTGCTCGTCTTCCTGCATGATCACCGAGATCGTGAACTCGTCGAACTGCATGACCGCGTAGATCCAGAAGAAGTTCTGGATTCCGTCGACGGCGCGTCTGCCTTGCGGTTCGGCTTCACCGACCGGACGCACACCCCACGAGCGGTCGCGGTTACCTCGCCACGTCTTCGGGTCGATCGCGAAGTCCTCCCCGTCGACGGTGAGCGATCCGGTCCACGTGCCGGTCTGCAGGAAGCGTGAGGTGTCGAACGTGACTCGTTCGAGTTGACGGCGAAAGTGCTTGGGCTCGAGCGCCGCGGGGATGGTGGCATCGAAGGTGATGTCGAAGGAGAGATCGTATTCGCTGCCCGGTTCGAGGACGACGCGGAGCTTCTCCAGCCCTTCGAGCACTTCGATGCGCAAAGGCCCGACGGTGGTGTCGGTGCGGTCGGCGCCCAGAGCCTTCGACATACGAGCAACGATGTGGTCGTCACCGCGGCGCAGTACCGCGAAGGCGTCCATGACGCCGAGGTTGGGGTACTGGCCGAGTCCGACGATGAGGAACACGTCGGGGGATTCGGTGGGGTAGCAGTTGAAGTAGTAGCGGTCGTAGAAGTTTCGATCCGAGGTGGCTACGTGACGGATCGGTTCGGCGATCTGGTGAACGGGATAGTCGTCCATCGGTGAGAGCATGTCAGGTCAACCTCTCCCAGTAGGTACCGTCGAGCATCGCGGCGAGCGAAGCGCGGTGCATGATCATGTCGTCGGGGTCTTCGGGTCGCTGTGACTGGCCGAAAGCTATGGCGCGAGCCTGGATTCGCCACATGATGACCGCCTGACGCAGTGCGGCATAGGTAACGTAGAACTCCAGATCGTGTGGGGTGTGGCCGGTGATCTCGGCGTAGGTCTGCGCGAGATCCGGCAGTCGAAGGAAGTCGGGAAGACCGGGTAGGTTCGCCAGTCCGGCGATGTCCTCGAAGAACCTGTGCAGGAATGCCATCCAGCCCAGATCCATCTCCCGCGGGCCGAGAGTTGCCATTTCCCAGTCCAGTACGGCTACCGGCGCGAAGTCCTGGTACATGACGTTGCCGATGCGCGAGTCGCCCCAACAGAGCACTGCCGGCGAATCGTCCGCGGGATTGTTCTCCTCGATCCAGTCGAGGGCACGTTCGATGAGCGGTGATCTGATCCCGTCGGAGACCACCCACTCGTAGTACGCGCGCTGCTCGGCGATGTGCGCCGTGAATGCTTCTCGTGCAGTCGTTCCCGAATTCGGGAGTCGGAGGAAGTCGAAACGCTCACCAGGTTTGTCGATGGCATGCAACTGAGCCAGGACGTCGACCGAGCTGCGCTGCAGGGTCTTTCGCTGCTCGGGTGACGCTTCGGTGACCCACGATCCGAAGTTGTACGGCATGACGTCCGGTGGCACGTCGCCGGAGATGCGTTCCATCACGAAGAACGGCGCACCCAACGCGTCCGGGTCGGATTCTGACCAGTACACCGCGGGTACGGGCACTGCCGAGTGCTCGCGCACCTGAGCCATGGTGCGGAACTGGGATTCGAGGTCGTAGGCAGGAAAGACCGGCATGGTCGATTCCGTCGGCGCCACCCGAGCGACCAAGGGATGATGTTCGCCGTCCCAGGTGGCGTCGAAGAGGATGGTTTCGCTGGACATGCCGTTGGCTGCGGGCAAGGTGACGTCGGCGACGGTCACAGTGGATCCGCTCGGCACCTTGCCGGCCATCCACCGTTCCAGGCGCTCACGGAGGTCTTCGGTGTCGCGGAGGGAATCGCTTGGTCGGGCGACCTGGGCGTGATGCTCGGTTTCATCGGTCGAAGAAGCAGTCGAGGCAACGTCAGATGAGGAAGCGTCTGGGCTCACGGTCACCTCCTTCCCGTAGGCGTCACGTGCAATGCCCGTAACGGTGTGAGTCAGAACACTAAAACACGTTACAGAAATTGGGAACAGGTGGCACCCGTTTAGTGGGACTCCCTGCGGATTTATCGGGGAAGAACGCGTGTCAGATAACGGCGGTGAGCGCGAGCAAGCCCGCACCGGTCAGAGTTCCGGCGCCACCCAGCTCGGCGGGAACGATCCGGAGCCCGGCGACGAACGACAAACGGGCATGTCGGGCAGCCGCGTCGAGCATCGGTTCCCACAGCGGTGTACCCGACTGGGCGAAACCGCCGCCGATCACCGCGAGGTCCACGTCCAGGAGGGCAGCCGCCGAGGCGATGGCACCACCGAGCGCCGTGCCTGCACGGTGAAGCGCGTCCACGGCGATCGCGTCGCCGCTGCGTGCACCCTCGGCTAGTTCACGGCCGGTGTTCCCCGACCAGCCCTGGCTCCGAGCCCATCGCACCGCGGACGGTCCACTTGCCACCGTCTCGAGGCAGCCGACGCCCCCGCAGCTGCACGGTTCGGCAGATCCTGGAACGACGATGTGGCCGATGTGACCGGCGTTCCCCGTGCGACCCCGAGCAATCTCACCGCCGAGAACGATTCCTCCGCCGATTCCCGTCGAGACGACCAGGCTCAGGAGGTTCGGGGTTCCGCGTCCGGCGCCGTGGTGGAACTCCGCCAATGCCGCTGCGGCTCCGTCCATTGCGAGGGCGGTTCCGGCATCGGGAAAGACGCTGCGGACGCCCGCTACGAGCTCGAATCCCTGTGCCCACTCGGTGATGTTGATGGGAGCGACGACGCCGGCGACGGTGTCCACCGGCCCGGCGCACGCGATGCCGACACCGTCGACCTCTCGGCCGTCTGCGACTCGTTCGAGCAGCGCCGCACAGGATCCCCACGGGTCGGTCTGCGGCGTCGGAACGCTGTCGAACACGGGAACGCGGCCGTCCTCGGACACGACCCCGGCAGCCATCTTGGTACCACCGATGTCGACTGCGAGGCGCATGTCGCTATCGCTTTTCGAGAACCACGACGAGGTTGCTCACCAGGAACTCCCGCAGACCGGGGACTCGGACCATCCACCACGCCCACGACGGGTGGTAGCGCGGGATCGCGGCGAGCAATGTGCCCTGGCTGGTTCCACGGGCCCAGCGCAAGCCGTCCGTGGCGCCGACTTTGAACAACGAGACCCCGAATCTGTTCTTCGGTTCGCGTCCGGTCTTGCGTAGGTACCGCTTGGCTGCGTACTCGCCCCCCAGCGCGTGCCACGGTCCGGTTTCGTGGCCGCCGAACGGACCCCACCACAGGGTGTACGAGAGAACCATCAAGCCGCCGGGCTTGGTCACGCGCAGCATTTCCTCGGCCATCAGCCAGGGCTCGCTGACGTGTTCGGCCACGTTGGAGGAGAAGCAGATGTCCACGGACGAGTCCAGGAACGGCAGTGCCAAACCGGATCCACGCACCGCGCCGCCCACGGTCAGACCCGCAGCATGCATCTCCGACGGATCGGGTTCGACGGGAATGTAGCGGGCACCTGCGGCCTGGAAGACCTCCGCGAAATAGCCCGGACCGCCGCCGACGTCGAGGACGGTGAGACCGTCGAGGGATCGTCCGGTGTGACCTTCGTGCAGGTCCGAGATCAATTCGACGGAGTCGCGCGCAAGCGCGCCGTAGAAGATGTCGGGCGCGGACTGCTCGTGGCGGAAGTCGCTGAGCAGGCCGAACGAGCGTTTCAGGGTTGCCCGTCGGCCGAAAATGCGGGTCACTGCGGGCTTGGTCACGGGTAGCAACTTTAGCCACTGGGTCGCCCGGTCCACGAACACCGTCAGGAGCGCGGCAATACGGACGCTCGAACAGTTAGGGTGTTCGGCAGGGTTACCGGCCGGTCAGGCGGGGCATCCCGCAGGATCGCCCGAACCGGGGTGGCCACCGACCAACTCAGGGAGTAACGCACGTGCGCGAGGTTCTGTTGCTCTGCTGGCGCGATACCGGGCATCCCCAGGGCGGTGGAAGCGAGCGTTACCTCGAGCAGGTCGGATCCCAGTTGGCCGAGCGCGGTATCAAGGTGACGCTGCGGACGGCGTCGTATCCCGGGGCGCCCGCGTCGGAGGTTCGAGACGGCATCACGATCAGCCGGGCCGGTGGACGTTTCAGCGTGTACCCCCGCGCTCTGGCCGCCATTGCCGCCGGACGTCTGGGTTTCGGATCGCTCAAGGGCATCCGCCCCGACGCGGTGATCGACACCCAGAACGGCATCCCCTTCTTCTCGAAGGCCGTGGCGGGTGCACCGGTCACGCTTCTGGTCCATCACGGCCATCGCGAACAGTGGCCGGTGGCAGGCAAGCTCGTCGGCCGGATCGGCTGGTGGGTCGAATCGCGATTGTCACCGCGCACCCATCGACGTAGTCAGTATCTGACGGTGTCGCTTCCCTCAGCGGAAGAATTGGTGGACCTCGGTGTCGAGCGCGAACGAATTGCCGTGGTGCGTAACGGTGCCGATCGGCTCCCCGTCGGCGTCGACGCGGGTGGATCGATCACCAGGGCCGAGCGTCCCACCATCTCGGTTCTCTCACGACTGGTGCCGCACAAGCAGATCGAGGACGCACTCGAGGCCGTCGCAGCCCTGCGTCCGACGCTTCCGGACATCCATCTCGACGTCATCGGTGGTGGTTGGTGGGAGCAGAACCTGCGAGATCGCGCCGCCGAGTTGGGAATCGGTGACGCCGTCTCGTTCTACGGTCACGTCGACGAGGCTCGTAAACATGAACTCCTTGCGCAGTCGTGGATTCACCTCATGCCTTCGCGGAAGGAAGGGTGGGGCCTGGCGGTCATCGAGGCTGCGCAGCACGGTGTTCCGACGATCGGTTACCGCAGTTCCAAGGGCTTGACCGATTCGATCGTCGACGGAGTGACCGGGCTGTTGGTCGGCGGTGAGCACGCCGGCGACGGCGACATCGCTGATCTGACGCAGGCGGCAGGCACCCTGCTCCGCGACCACGAACTCCGCACGGTGCTCGGTGAGAAAGCTCGGGTGTGGTCGGGCGAGTTCTCCTGGGAGCAGACCGGCACCGGAGTGCTCGAGGTGCTGACCGCGCACAAGGACGGTCGGTGGGTCTCAGGACTGGCCGCGCCTCGCGAGTCGAATTCGGTTCTGGTTCAGTCCGACTGAGATCAGCGCGATCACGCCCATCAGTATCCAGGCGAGATGCGCAACTATGACGGCCGTTCGGGCGCGGGTCGAGGCTTCGTGCGCGGCAACATCTCCCGGTACCCGGTAGAGCTCGAGATCGTTGTCGGCAAAGACCTGTTCCAAGCCGTCGAGCGTGGTTGCCGAGTTGCCGAGTTGACCTGGTGTCCCGCGCTCGATCAGTACCCATCCGACTCCGAGATCGGCCAACTGCGTAGGACTTCCGCCGGCCAGCAGTAGGTCTTCGACCCGAGTTGCCCGAGTCCCCTCGCCGCCGACAGCACCACCGGCAACCACCAGTTGGCCGGTCTGCAGCACGTCGAGGGGTAGGAAGCGTGGTGCGGGGTCGAGTACCGGCGCATCACCGCTGTAGGGGAACGCGCGGAACATTCCGGCGGGAAGCACTGCAACGTCACCGGTTTCGTCTCGCAGTTGCTCGGTCACCACGGTCCAGGAACCGGGGTAGTGCACGGGCTTCAACGCGCCGCCGACACCCCACACCAGATCCGGCAGTGCCACGATCGTCACCACGACGGCGGCAACCGAGAATGCCGGGCGGGGGAGGGAGAACCGATTGCCTGCCCACATCACCGCGGCGGCCGCAGCAAGTGCGTAGAACGGGACGGCCAGCGCGACCCACTTCTGCGCGTCACGCAGTAGACCGGCGCCGGTGAACACCTCGACCGACCATCGGCCGGCGTCGAGACCCCACGGGGTAGCGCCCATGGTCGGAGCCAGCACCGCGAACAGGGCCAGTAGTCCGAGTCCACCGACAACAGGATTCCGGCGTCGGCGCCACAGAGCGGGCATACCGGCGAACACGACGACGAGCAGAAGAACCGTTCCCACCAATGCGAAGAGTGTTGTGCGCGTGGACGGTACCGCTGCCGAGTTCCAGATACCGCCGAGACCGGCGAGGCTGCCCAGCGTCGCGAGTCCCGGTTCTGCTCGGGCGGCAAAGGCGGCGACTCCCGCCGGATCGGAACCGTCGCCTGCTGCGCCGGATACGAAGGTGGCTACCAACCACGGCGAGGCGGCGACGAGGAACAGTCCGATCGTGCCGCAGACACGCCGCATGGCCGAGGTTCGGCCTCCTGGGGTGGCTACCACCACCAGCGCGGCCGTCAGAGCGAGCAGAGCGCCGGTAGGTGTCAGGCCCGCGAATGCCAGTGACGCGGCCAACGCCCACCAGGACCCGGGCGTGGCTCGGCGAACTCCGATTCCGGCACACACGATCCACGGCAGTGCGGCATATCCGGTCAGCAGGCTCCAATGTCCTTGCAACAGGCGCTCGGCCACGTAGGGGTTCCAGAGCATCACCGTCGACGCGACCAGTTGTGGACCGACACCGGCCGTCGGCAGCAGGACGGCGACCATGCGCGCCGCACCCCAACCGGCGAGCCAGAGCGCCACGAGCAGGATGAACTTGACCACCAGTCCGCCGTCGATCACGGTGCTCAACGCTGCGATCAGTGCGTCCTGGGGAACGGCGCGGGCCGCGGCGTCGGTGAGTCCGAGGGCGGAGTCGGTCAGGTACGAGCGCGGCGTGCTGACGGCGTCGCGCAGCAGGAGGTAGCCGGGGCCGAGCAGCGGTCGGAGGATCAACAGTGCCAGCGCCAGGCTGTACGCCGCAGGCAGGTAACGGCGGTATCCGGCTTGCACTGTCATGACGCGCACGATACGTGGTGCATCATTACTGCCATGCCTCGCCAACCACTCGATCGCGCCGCCGCGGCCGGGGTCGGCATGGTTTTGGTGGGATCGATGACGGCCAATGTCGCGTCGTACCTGTTGGCATGGTTGGCCAGCCGATGGTTGGGTCCGGTCGGCTACGGCGAGTTCGCGAGTCTGCTTGCCGCCCAGTTGGTACTTGCGGTTCCGGCTTTGGCGTTGCAGACGGTGGTCGCCCGCGAGGCGGTGCGTGGCAAGAGCACAGATGCGTTGCGGTCGTTGGGGTATCGATGCACCGCGATCGTCGCCGTCCTCGCGGTGGCGCTCACTCCGGCGATGGCGTGGCTGCTCGACACCGGAATCGTGGCGTCGTTCTCGGCATTGGTGACTGCGCCCATGTTGGTTCTGCTGGCCACGGAGCAGGGGTTGTTGCAAGGACACGGTCGATTCGGCACTCTCAGCGCCGTACTGGCCGGGGCCGGGGTGATGAAAGTCCTTCCGGCAGTGATCGTTCTGGCTTTCGGCGGCGGAGCAGGCGCGGCATTGGTCGCGGGCGCGGCCGGAACTGCGTTCCTGGTGGCGATAGTTCGAGTGGTCGATCGAACCGTCTCGGTGAGCGAGGACCGTCCGGTGCGTATCGGCGTCGTCTCCGTGCTCGCGGCGTCTCAGGTTCAGCTCGCGCTGATCGCGTTGTCTTCGCTGGACCTGCTGATCGTCCGTGTCGTTCTCAGCGAATACGACGCCGGTGTCTACGCACTCGGCGCCGTCGCGACGAAGGTGGCGTTCTGGCTGCCACAGGCAGTGGGCGTCGTGCTGTACCCGAAGATGGCGAACCCGGCGCACTCGGCGCAGGCGGTTCGCTCGGCGTTGGCGGTGCTCGTCGGTATCGGCGCCGTCCTGGTTCTGGGGGCCGCGGTTGCCGGCCCGCTGGTGCCGATGCTCGTGGGCGACGCGTACGCCGCCGTGGCTCCGATGCTGTGGGCCTTCGCTCTGCACGGTGCAGCGTTGGCGGTACTCCAGGGTGCTTTGCTGTCCGCAATCGCGTCAGAACGCACGCGAGTGGCCCTTCTGGCGTGGGCAGGACTGGCCGTGGAGGCGACGGTCATGCTGGTGTGGGCGAAGACGCCGGGAGAGTTGATCGGCGTCGCCGTGGTGGCTGCGTCGACGACGGCGTTGGCGGTGTCCGTCGCCGCAGTGCGAAGTGCCGACCGCGCCGGGCCGGCACCTCGCGGCTCTGTCAGTTCTCCAGACGCGTGAACAAATCGTCGAAGTAGTCGAGCGTACGCATCGCGGTGTAGACGGATCCGTAGTTGATGTTCCCACCCGTGTAGACGACGTTGTCGCCTTGTACTGCGCGGATACGGTTCCACATCGCGCGGTCGTCGCTGACGGGATCCACGCCGGGCGCGGTGGTGACGATCATTCCGTCGGCCGAGTCGAGGGCAGTCACGAGGTTTTCGGTAGAGATCTCCTTCTGTCCCTCGACCGGCCACTGGAGCTGGACGCCGAGGTCTTCGGCCACCTGCGTGGAGATGCCCTTGCGGTTGACGCCGTTGACCTTCTGATTCACGTAATTCAGCAGCACGATCTGCTTGCTCGCCAAGCTCGGGGCGTGACGTTCCTTCAATCCGGCTGCCTTGTCCTCGTACGCTCCGATGACCTGACGGACGTCGGGGTTCTCGGTGCGATTCAGCCAACTCGCCAGCTGATCGATGTTCTCGCGCCACGGACGCGTGAAGTCCATCGGAAGCACAGGCGCTGTCTGGCTCAACTGCTGTAGCGGCCACATGTCGGAGGCCTCACCGATGTCGGTGCAGATGATCAGGTTCGGTTCCAGCGCGAGAATTGCCTCGACGTTGACCGGTGCCTCGAACACCTGTGCCGTGGGATCGGCCGGAACCCACGGCTCGGCGGCGTCGAAGCTGTACGCGATGACCGGCAGGCCCATCGCAACGGCTGGTTCGAGGTCGAGTCTGGAGTCGATGGCGACGACGCGTTTCGGTGTCACCGGAATGTCGTAGGTTCCGAGCGAGGTCGTGACCGTGCGCATCCCGGCCGAATCGCCCTCGGTACCGGCGGACCTCGCGCAACCGGCGGCGAACAGCCCGGAGAATGCAGCCGTGCCGACAACAAATCTCCGTCGCGTCAGATCGCTGACACAGATGTGCGAACCCAGAACTGTTGATGCGGGCATGTGGCTCCTCGTGTTCGGGGTGGTCTGGACTTCCAGAAAACGCTAAGCCCGCAACCACGCGGAGGGAACGACCCGTTGCGCCAATCCGTACGCCGATCCGGCAACAAAGCCCCGAAACGCAGCAGAGCGCCCCTTCCGTGTGGAAGGGGCGCTCTGCTTACTGTCTGAATCAGTCCTTGCGCAGATCCGGACGCGGAATCACCTGAGTGTCGTCCGAGGTCCAGTCGTGCTCACCCGGAGCCGGCTCGGGCGAGCCCTGGCCGCTGGGATTCTGGTTCGTTCCGCCGTGTGCAGCGCGGGCCGGAGTTCCGCCCTTGCCGCCGCGAATGCCGAGGAAGATACCGGCGATCAGCGCGATGACGCCGAGCACACCTGCCACGATCGGGACTGTGCGGCCGAACAGCGAGAGCTTGTCCATGCCGTCACGTGCCTGCTGGACCTGGTACTCGATGGTTGCTTCGTCGAAGGGCAGCGTGACCTTGAGAACCTCGACGTCGACCGAGTCCTTGTTGCGTCCGTAGTACTGGTGCAACTGCTCCTGGCCCTTGACGACGACGCCGGTCTTGGGCTCGACCCACAGGTCACGGACGTTGGTGTACCAACGCGTCATCGTGATCGGAGTAGCGCCACCGGGAACGCCCCAGGTGTCGGCGGGCAGGCTCAGCTTGTTGGTGGGGGAGTTGACGACCTTCGACAGGTCGACGGGATCGATCGTCTGCTGGAAGTGGTACACCTTCAGACCGTTGATCTCGGTCTCTTCGACGAAGTCGATGTCCTTCGTGGCGCGAGCGTTCAGGTCGAAGTAGGGGTAGCTCTTCTGTTCCGTGTTGAACGGGAACTTGTACTGCAGACCGTCGCGGGAAACTTCTTCGGCGGGCTGGTCGCTGGACGTCTGGACGGTTCCGACCGGATCGTTGGTCGGCATCGAGCTGACGCGATCGAGCGTGACGCGGTCCAGGGTTGCGGTCAGCAGTCCGGTGTCACCCTGCTTGTCGGTACGACGGACGGTCTGGCCGGCTTCGACGGTGATGATGTCGGCGTCGGACGGGTCCTGCGTGGTGACGTAGCGCTGAGCGACGATCGGCACGTTGGTGTCGACCTGTGCCTTTCCGCCGAGGAGGGCCGCCGAGTTGAGGACGCTACCGGTGCCTGTGGCGACAGTGGTCACCTCGAGGTCGAGTGGCGTCTTCTCCAGCTTGCCTACCGTGTAGGTAGGAATGAGGATGGCGATGGCCAAAAGGAAGGCACCGAGGCCCACCAGAATGCAAGGAAGTATCCGGCTCGGCCCTGAGCGTTCCGCCATGCTGTGACTCCTAACCCGTTAAGTCTTTCGAGGTTCCCCAACCGGCACAATATGAGCTGCGCAGATCGCATGGGGCCCCCGATGGACACCATGTGTGGCAGAACACTAACAGTCCACCGGCCCGGTTTGTCGCATGAGGGCATGAATTGGCCAGGCATTTTGTTGTGAGTCCCTGGTGGTTTCCCTCAATCGGCCTGGGGTGCACACTTATCCGTGATGATCAGTTCCACGAATTCCCCTCAGACGGTCCCGCCACAGGCTCGGGGCTTCGTTCCGGCTTTGGACGGTATGCGTGGATTGGCGGCGCTCGGTGTCCTCGTCACCCATGTCGCGTTCCAAACCGGTGAAGCGCAGTCCGGCGCGATCGGGCGCGCGTTCGGTCGACTCGATCTCGCCGTAGCGGTGTTCTTTGCCTTGTCCGGATTTCTCCTGTGGCGCCCCCACGCGGCAAAGGCCCGCGGAATCGGGCAGCCGCAGTCGACCGTCCGGTACTGGATCTCCCGCGCGACGCGCATTCTGCCGGCGTACTGGGTGGCAGTGGTCCTGATCCTGCTGTTCCTGCCCGGTGCCGGCGGGGGCTACCAAGTGTGGTTGGCGAATCTCGGGTTGGCGCAGGTCTTCGTGCCGTTGACACTCACCGAGGGCCTCACGCAGATGTGGAGCCTGTCGGTCGAGGTGGCGTTCTATGTTCTGCTGCCGCTGTTCGCGTATCTGATGGTGCGACTACGCGGAAACTCGGCCCGGTTCGGGCTACCGCTTCTGCTCGGGGTGTCGGTGTTGGCGCTGACGTGGGCTTTCATTCCGATCCCGACTCCGGACGCCATTCACCACGACAACTGGCTGCCGGGCTACCTGCCGTGGTTCGGCGCAGGCATGGTGCTGGCCGAGTTGGCCGTGGGCCCGTCGACGTGGATGCATCGCCTCGCGCACCGGCGGGTGCTCCTGACTTTTGTTGCGTTTGTGGCCTTCGTTCTCTCGTGCACCGATCTGGCCGGGCCCGAAGGTCTGGTGCGGCCTGAGCCGTGGCAGTACGCGATCAAGATTGCACTCGGTGCGATCATCAGCTTCTCGTTGATCGCTCCACTGGTTCTGCGCGATCAATCGCAGCATCGATTCCTGGCGAGCCCGCTGGCGCTGGCAATCGGACGCTGGTCCTACGGCCTGTTCATCTGGCACCTGGCCGTACTGAACGCTGTGTTCCCCGTGTTCGGCATAGTTCCGTTCTCGGGCAGCTTCTTCTACGTCCTGGCGCTGACGGTCGTCCTGAGCGTCGCTGTGGCCTCGGCCAGTTACGCCTTGGTGGAGGAACCGGCGCGCGTCGCGGTGACGCGCTGGGAGAAGCGCCGCCATATCGGTGAACCGGCAAAGGGCAACGCGGCCAACCCGGTCACGACCAAGGCCACCAACATCGAGAACTGAATCGCGAACGAGTCGCCCACATAGCCGCCCGGTGCTCGCCACGGTCCGGTCGAGAGCAGCGTGATGCCGATCATCGCGGCCACGCCGGCGGTGCCGACGAGAATGCGTGCGGTCCGAGCCGGGCCGAAGATTCGCAGCGCGGCAAGTCCGAGGATCGAGCACACAACTGCGATCGCCGCTCCCACTCCGCCGCCGATGACGGTGGCCGCCGCGAGCACGCCCACCCATCCGGCCGCGACGCTGCGCCACGGACGGGGTGGTGTGAGGGACTTGGGCTCTCGGCGCGTAGGGACAAGTGCCGCGAACAGCAGCGGGATCAGCAACACGAGCCCGCCGAATATGCCGAGGCGGTACCAACGGTCGCTGGGGAAGTCGATGGTGACGGTTCCCGCGGTGCCTGCCGGCACGATCCAGCCCTGCTGCCAACCGTTCACGACCACCGGCGTCAGCTCGGAACCGTCCGGCGCGGTGGCGATCCAACCGATGCTGGTGCTCTCGGGATTGACGATCAGCTGATCGATGGACGAGTTCGTGACGGTGAGTTCGCGGTGATTCGCCGTCCACGCGGTCGATTCGAGCGGTGTATTCCGCTGCGCGGCTGAAGGACCGACCGCCGTCAGGTCGAGATTGTCGACCGAGAATGCGGGGCCTGGTTCGACGACCACTTCAGGCTGTCCCGCCGGCAAAGTCGCCGAAGCGTCCAGACCGCACACACGTGCCTCGACGGGTGCGCCGGTCCGAAGTTGCGTCGCCGTCGCCGTGATCGAGGTGGGGAATTGCTGTCCGGCAACCGAAATGGTCGGGCCATCGCCACAGGTGACGGTGACGGTGCGGTTGTCGAATGAGTCCGAGCCCTGCACTCCCGAACCGGCGATCGGGGTTCCGTCGGCACCGATGACGCCGACCTCGGCGAGGCCGGTGGGCTGCGCCTGGGCGAAGCCGAGCGCCGTCTGATCGAGGACCGGTTCCCAATCGGTGATGCTCAGGACGATCTTGTCGGTGACGAAGGGGGAGAGGGTAATTCGAATGGTTCGAGGCGTATCGTCCGAGGGTTCGGGCAGCTCTCGCACCTGCGGCCCGTTGCCGAGATTCACCGCGACGCTGGTCGGCAGCGACGGCAGGGTGCCGAGTCCCCGCGTGATGTCCAGGCCGGTGACCAGGGTCGGCTCGGGAAGATTGAGAGTCAGCGTCGGTTTCGGGCCGCCCGGTTCGGTGGTGCTCTGCGGCGCCGACCACGTGGTGCGTGCGTCGCCGTCGGTGGCAGCGAAGGCAGATCCGCGTGTGTCGCCGATGTCGCTCGAACCCGAAGCCGTGATTCGGCCGGGGACGGAAAGCAGATCTTCGAGGGCGTTGCCCTGACGCGCCCGGACGGTCAGTGTCGGTGCAACGACTGTATTTTCGGGCACCGTGAGTGTGCGTTGGAAACGGCTCGGCTCTTCGGGTATCGCCATGAATGCATTGCTGCACCGCACGCGGTCGGTCGAGTCCGCGCACGCGTTGCGACCGGGGAACTCCTGGCTCAGATTCCAGGCGTTCACGGATGCGCCCGTCGGCGTATTCGGCAGGACCGTGTCGAAACGGATCGGTACGGTCTTCGGTGCGCTGCGATCGGAGAAGTCTTCGACGGAGAGTTCGCTGATGCCGAACTGTGTTCCAGGCGATCCGTTTTCGGTGTGAGTCGCTGTGATGCGTACCCACGGAGTTGTGCCGCCCGGGATCGAGACGGTGATGGGCTCACCGGGACGCTCCACCTTCACCGCTGTGCTGCCGTTCGGTGTCGAGACCTCGAGCCATTTGACGGGAGCACCGATTGCCGCGGCACTGGTGGTCAGATGAAGCAACCCGCTGGAAATCGGTGTGTCGAAGTCGATCTGCAACCACTGGCCCAGGGCTCGCTCGATGCCGTTGCTGAACCAGCCGGTGGCGGGATCGCCGTCGACCGTCGACGCGGGACTGCTCGACGGTGAAGTGCCGCCCAGCTGGGTGGCATCCGAGGCGGCGCTGGAGACGGTGATCGAAGCTCCGCTCCAACGGCCTTCCACGAGAGGCGTGTTCGCAACCGGGTAGTCGGGCACCAGATTGTAGGTACGACGAGCGTCGTCGGGGGTGCGCAGGGCGGAACTGTGGTTGTCGACCTGACCGAAATCGGTTTCCCGATCGCGCGGTGTGTCGGTGACGGTGACAGAATCGACGGGCAGTCCCGCAGCTTCGGCGTCGGCGGCAAGAATCATCGGCCCGGTCCCCGGAACCAGCCCGCTTTCGTGAAGTCGCACAGACGATTCCGGCCCACCTTGTACACGCGGAACCTGGTTCAGGTCGACGGAGTACGGGCCGCTGACCGCCGGGGTGCCGTCGGGCGGGGTGACCTCGAAGATCTCGATGGCTGGGTAACCGGGCCGCAGATCGCTGTCCGCGACCAGCCCTTCGATCGGTTCGGGGCTGTCGTCTTCACCGAAGTGGGCGACTCGCTTGATCCCCGGCGAGCCTTCGACCGCCTGGTGCACGAGTATCGGTCTGGCCGAGCGCGACGTTTCGCCGTCGAGGTCGTTGCGCATCACCAGGTAGTGGATGCCCTGCCCCAGCAAGGTCTGTGCGAGGCCGTCCGACGGACGTCCGTCGGCGATGAGACGTTGCACCGAATCGAGCGCTCGGATGGCGCCGGGAGGGGTCAGCGGGACCGAGTCACGTACTGCCCACGGCGTACTCGCCAACGCCTGAAGCGGTTCGTCACGCGTCAGACCCCACACCTGGCTGCCGAAGGGCGCTCCCGGGACGACCAGGGCACGTTCGGCTTCCGATCCGGGGGAGGTGTTGTCCTCGAGCCACTGCGCCGCCTCGTTCCAGTACGAGGGGACGTCCGGATACGCACCGCGGGGAGCGAGCTTTCCCGTCCAGGCCAAGGCGGTCGAGAGGGTGAGGGCAACGAGGATCAGGCTGGTCAGTGCGACCATCGGTTCGCGCTCGGGATGGGCGAACGCGCGGCGCCATCGGGCGAGTGGAACCGATCCCGGCAGTGGCACTTTGGCCAGCAGGTGTGCGAGTCCGAGCACCAGCGGCAGACGGACCAACGGCTCGAGCTTGTGGACGTTGCGCAGCGGCGCGCCTGCCGAGTCGAGGAACAGGCGCACCGACTCCGACACCGGCGAGCTGAGTTCACCCAAGTAACCCGCGGCCAGGCCGGTGATACCGACGAACAGGATGAGCGTCAGCCGGCCGCGAGCAGGCATGGACCGCATGCAGAGCCCGGCGAGGCCGGCGGCGGCAACCAGGCCGGTGGCGACGACTGCTGCGGGTTGGGTGACCAGGACGGCGCCGGCAATGCGTTCGGGGGAGACGAACGGGGTCCAACTGTCCGTGCCGCGAAGTATCTCGGCGAGCGATGCCCACTGAGTGGTGACACCGGCGGACTCGATGTAGTCGAGAAACGGTGGGCTGATCTTGCCGAGCAGAAGTAGCGGCACGATCCACCAGAGGGTGCCGAGAGCGACGAACAGCGCCCACCACGCGGTGAACGTCAGCCATGTTCGGTTGGGTTTGTGCGAGAGCCACCAGATGATCGCGACCAGGCAGGCCGCGGCGGTGGCGACGGCGTTGATCGAACCCATGAGTGCGACGGCAAGTGCGGATTGTGCGGCCAACCGCCTCAACCCCCGTGAGTGGTCAGGGAGTCCAGGGACTCCTTTTCCACGCACAGGGCCGAAGGCCAAAACCACCGGCAACAACACCCACGGCGCCAACATCATCGGAAGGGTTTCCGAGGAAATCGAACCGAGCGTGGTCAGCACGCGGGGAGAAAGAACAAAGGCAACCGCTGCGATCACGCGCGAACTACGGCTGCCGATGCCGAGAGCCTCGGCAACTCGGATGATGCCCCAGAAACCTGCGATCAGAAGCAGCGCCCACCAGATGCGCTGGGTGACCCACGGCGGAACGTTCGCCAACTCGCCGAGCGCGAAGAACGGCCCGTGCGGAAAGAAATATCCGTAGGCCTGGTTTTGAACCTGGCCGAGCGGGGCCTGACTACTCCACTGATGCGAGGCGCGTTCGAGAAAACCGAACGGATTCTGCGTCAGGTCGTACTTGGTGTCAGCGGTGATCAGACCCGGCGATTGCAGAAAAGTGAGAAGAAACGCTACGACGGAGGCGCCGAACAGCCACCGCTTCGACAGGGGCTCTGCCGACGGGGCGGTGTCTACCGAAGACACCGCTGCGTCGGCGGAAGAACGGGAACTCGCGAGGCCTGCGCTCTCAGCGGCTGCCGTACTCAACCTGGTTCAGCACGGAAGAATCTGCGTTTCCGCTGCGGTCGATCTCGGGACGAGTGTTGTCCGACGCGGCGGCCGTGACACCGAAGATGACGCCGGCACCCAGAACGGCACCGATGACAGCGCTGGCCACACCGGGGACAAGGAACTTCGTCATCGCGGATCTCCCAATTGGTCGTTAGTCGGTCGTTCGCGGTCGGACGGACTTACCGGCCCGTACGAACTGCTCGGGTCAAGGTATCACCCGCACTCGAGAATCCGGACGATTACCCTCGTGACGTGCTGGTCAGTCGAGGGTTTCGGCACCAAGCGCGGTCAACAGAGTGCGCAGTTTCGTGGACGTCTCGTCGAGTTCGTCCTGCGGATCCGATTCGGCGACGATTCCGCCACCCGCGCTGGCCCAGGCAGTGAAGCCGTCTGCACCGATCTCGGCGCAGCGGATGGCAACCACCCAATCGCCGTCACCGGCCTCGTCGCACCATCCCACGGCGCCGCCGTAGAAACGCCGAGGTTCCTCGGTCTCGCGGATGACCTTCAGTGCCGTGTCAGTGGGTGTTCCGCACAGCGCGGGCGTCGGATGCAGCGCGATGGCGAGGTCGAGCGCAGTAGTGTCGTTTCGCAGTGTGCCGCGGATCGGGCTGGCCAAATGCCAGACCTCGTGAGTATTGGTCAGTTCGGGAGTTGCCGGCACCGACAGATCACTGCACATCGGTTGCAGGACCTGGCGGATCCACGACGTCACGAAGGCGTGCTCGGCCAGATTCTTCGTCGAATGCAGAAGGCTTTCGCCTGCCTCGCGGTCTTGATCGGCGTCGGCGGATCGCTTGGTGGTCCCGGCCAACGGGCGACACGTCACGACGCGCCCGCGTCGACTGACCAATACTTCGGGCGTCGCGCCGACCAGGCTGTGGCCCTCGAATTCGGCTCCCGCAGCAGAGAGGTCGACGGCAAAGGTGTTGGCGACGGGATTGAGCGCCGCCATGCGTGCGGCGAGCGCGGTTGGGGAGATCGGGGTCTGCGCGCGAAGTTCCACAGTGCGAGCCGCGACAACCTTGTCGATCTCTCCACTGCGGAGGCGTCCGATCAACTTTTCCACTCGACGAAGATGCTCCGACGACGACGGGATCTCCCGGTCAACTCGGGTCGTGGGCAGGGCCTGGGGATCGCGCGGTTGCCACGGCCGCGACGCGATCGTCGCCTCGGCGGGTTCGTACAACGCCGTTGCGGCAGCGGGGTCGAAGGGGAGCGCTCCGACGATCAGCTTTGTCGTACCTGCCGACAGAGCGTTGGTGGCCGCGTCGGAGCTGTCGAAGCTGCGTCGTACGCCGCGGGTGACCACGCTGTGATCGGGGCGCGAGAGAACAAAACCGTCCATGGTGCTTTCGACACTAGTCGGCCACGGATCAGGAATGCGCGAAGGTCACTTCCCCGGAGGGACGATCAACACCGGCCGATGACTGTGACGCAGAACATGATCCGCGACGCTGCTCTGCAGTAGCGACCGCAAACCCGTGGTGCCACGGGTGCCGGTCACGATGATGTCGACGTCCAATTCGTCTGCGGTTTCGCAGATTGCAGACCAGATCGCGGATCGGCACTCGGCGCTTCTGCCTTCGACGGTCAGGCCTGCGGCCTCGGCCAGTGCGACGCCCTCGGCGAGGGTGACTTTGGCGTCGGTGTACGCGATGTCCTCGACGTCGTCGTCGGGAACCCACTCCGGTTGCATCACCCCGGACAGGCCGGACATGCGAGCGGCCTGGCGAACCATCGGCTCCCAGGCAGTGACGAGAACAGCACGATTGGCGGAGAGGAAACGCCCCGCATAGTCGACTGCACGCTTGGCGTTGTCGGAACCGTCGTACGCGATGAGCATCAGACCTTGTGGCATCACGACCTCCTCGTCAGCGGGGGAATCGGTTCTCTTCCAGGCTACCGTCCCGATGTGCCCGTGAGGGAGTGTATGGGTACCGGGTCCGTTACGGTCGAGGTATGCGGATCAAGTTTCTGAAGGCTGCGACGACCATTGCTTTGTGCGGAGGGTTGGTTGCGGGATGCTCGGGCGAAAACGGGACCGCCGATCCGGTTTCGAGCGCCCCGACCAGCACCAGCACCGAGATCACGTCGACGCCTGCGGCATCGAGCTCCGCACCCGTCGCCGCATCGTGCGGTAGTGACCTTCTAGCCTCGCTGTCCTTGCGTCAGAAACTTGCCCAGCTGCTCAACGTCGGCGTCACCGGGACCGACGACGCGTTGTCGATAGTGCAGAACGAGGAGATCGGCGGCATATTCGTCGGAAGTTGGACCGATCAGTCGATGCTCACCAATCGCGAAGTGCCGCAGGTTGCTTCGGCGTCGAAGTTGCCGTTGATGGTGACGATCGACGAAGAAGGTGGACGGGTTTCGCGCGTCGCGGACATCCTCGGGCCCGATCCGTCGGCCAGGGAAACGGCGCAGACCATGACAGTGGAACAGACGTACCAGATGGCACTCGAGCGTGGACGCGGTTTGAAGGATCTCGGGATCACCGTCAACTACGCACCCGACGTCGACGTCAGCAGCCAACCCGACGACTCCGTGATCGGGGACCGCTCGTACTCCGACGACCCCCAGACCGTGGTTGCCTACGCCGGTGCGTACGCGCAGGGGATGCGCGACGCCGGAATCTTCCCGGTGATCAAGCACTTTCCCGGGCATGGCAGCGCGTCGGGTGACTCGCACCGGGGTGAGGTGACAACGCCGCCGCTACAGGATCTGATCGCGTCGGACCTGATTCCCTTCCGCGAGCTGTCGGGAACCGGAGTCGGCGTCATGATGGGGCACCTCGAGGTTCCCGGTCTGACCGAGCCCGGTACCCCTGCCAGCATCAGCCCCGCAGCCGTTGCGTTGCTTCGCGACGGAGTGGGTTACGGCGCAGCGCCGTTCACCGGCCCGGTGTTCACCGACGACCTCAGCGGCATGCAGGCGATCACCGACCGATACGATATTGCCGACGCGGTTCAGGCTGCGCTGGTGGCTGGAGTCGATCAGGCATTGTGGCTGACCACCGACGACGTTCCGCGGGTTCTCGACCATCTCGAGCAGGCCGTCGCGTCGGGTGAGCTTCCGCAGACGCGGGTCGATCAGGCTGTGGTCACAGTTGCCGCTGCCAAAGGTGCCGTGACCTGCTGAGTCGAAGTCAGGATTCGACGCGCAATCTTACCGTAGAGTAAGATCGACATTTACCCTGTGGTTGGAGGAAGCATGGCCGGCGGTACCAAGCGACTGCCACGCGCAGTGCGTGAGCAGCAGATGCTCGACGCGGCTGTGGACGTGTTCTCCGACAGGGGATTTCACGAAACTTCGATGGACACCATCGCGGCCAAGGCCGAGATCTCGAAGCCGATGCTGTACCTGTACTACGGCTCGAAGGAAGAGCTGTTCGCGGCGTGCATTCATCGTGAAGGACTCCGCTTCCTTGAGGCCCTCGCCCCGGCCGGCGCGCCGAACCTGACTCCGCGTGAACAATTGCGCGCCGCTCTCGAGGGCTTCCTCGGGTTCGTGGGCGCAAACCGCAAGTCGTGGATGGTGCTCTACCGTCAGGCCGTCGGGCAGCAGGCTTTTGCGGGCACCGTGCAGTCCAGTCGCGATCGGTTGATCGAGTTGACCGCGCATCTGCTCGAGTCCAGCACCAAGGATCCTGATGCCGCGCACGATTACGGGATCATCGCCATCGCGCTCGTCGGCGCCGGTGAGGCGGTAGCGGACCGGGTCGCGGGTGGGGAAATCGAAGTGGATGCCGCAGCGGATCTACTCGAATCCCTCGCGTGGCGCGGTCTGTCGGGCAAGAAGAAGTCCGAATAGCTCTCAAACCAATCTGAGCGAACGTACCTTTCAGCGCATCCAAGGCGCCGAAAGGTACGTTCGCTCAATTGGGGCGGGTGGGAACCCGACAAAACTCAGGTCAGCGCAGCGTCGCAGTGACGTGCGGGTAACCCTTCTTCGGGTGGCGCAGTGACAGATCCCAGCCGTCGTCGGTGCGATCAGCGTAGGCATTCAGCGTCGCCGGTAGCAGAATCGGCTTGCCGAAACGCACGCTGTAGGTGACCTTGTCCGCGACGGACCCCTCGACAGTCCGCAGAACTGCCGCGGCACTCCACATTCCGTGAGCAATGGTCTTCGGGAAACCGAAAGCCTTCGCGCCCAGAGACGAGACGTGAATCGGATTGCGGTCGCCGGAGACAGCGGCGTACTTGCTGATCGTGGTCTGGTCGACGCGGATGGTGCTCATCGGCATCGGCGGGACCTCGTCAGCCTTGGGCTCCGGACCGGGCTGGCCGGACAGGGAGGTCTTCTGCTGGTTCAGGAAGCTCGAGGTCTGTCGCCAGACCAGTTCCCGTCCCACCCGAATTTCGGTGATCACGTCGATCAGCAGGCCCTTGCGGTGCTCACGCAGGTTCTCGGCATGCACCGAGAGGTCAAGCGGTTCGCTGACGGAGATGGGCCGCAGTGATTCGATGACGTTCTCGGCGTGAACGGAGCCGACGGCGGCGAAGGGGAAGTCCTTCGACACCATCAGCTTCATCACGGTCGGGAAGGCCAAGGTGAAGGGGTACGTGATCGGCAGAGTGTCGCCGAACCGCAGTCCGGTCACGCGGCAGTACGCCGCCAGATTGTCGGTGTCGACCTTCAGTCCGGTGAGGGTGAAGGTCTGCTGTGGCACCGAGCGCGAGTTGGACTTGTTCCACGGCAACAATCCCAGTACCGCGCGGGAGTAGATGTCGAGGGTCTTCGGCTGCTCGGTGAGCGCGACGGTCTTTGTTGCCATCATGCGCCCAGGAGGCTCTGGCCGCAGACGCGAACGACCTGTCCCGTAACGGCATTGGAGGCCGGGCTGGCGAAGTATGCGACGGTCTCGGCGACGTCGACGGTCTCGCCGCCCTGCAGGAGCGAGCTCATGCGGCGGCCGGCTTCGCGGGTGGCGAAGGGGATGGCTGCGGTCATGGCGGTCTCGATGAAGCCCGGTGCGACGGCGTTGATGGTGATGTTCTTCTTCGCCAGGACGGGAGCTTCGGCGTGTACGAGACCGATGACGCCGGCCTTGGAGGTGCCGTAGTTGGTCTGGCCGCGGTTGCCCGCGATACCGGCGATGGAGGAGACGTCGACGACGCGGCCGCCTTCCTTGAGGGCGCCCTTCTCGACGAGGTGCTCGGTGATCTTCTGCGGTGCAAGAAGATTGACGTTCATGACCATGTTCCAACGGCCCTCGTCCATGTTGGCGAGGGTCTTGTCGCGGGTGATGCCGGCGTTGTGGACGATGATGTCCGCTCCGCCGTGACGCTCGAGGAGGTGAGCTGCGAGGACCTCGGCTGCGTCGGCTGCCGTGACGTCGAGGGCGAGGGACGTGCCGCCGACCTTGTTCGCGGTCTCGGACAGCGCTTCGCCGGCGGCCGGGATGTCAGCGCAGACGACGTGCGCACCGTCGCGGGCCAGGACCTCGGCGATGGTGGCGCCGATACCGCGGGCTGCGCCGGTGACGACGGCAACCTTGCCTTCGAGCGGCTTGTCCCAGCTTGCGGGCGCGACGGAATCTTCAGCGCCGACGACGATGACCTGGCCGTCGACGAAGGCGGACTTTGCCGAAAGGAGAAAGCGCAGAGTCGATTCCACGCCGGAGAGTCCGGTGGATGCCTTGGGGGAGACGTAGACCAGCTGAGCGGTGGAGCCGCGCTTGATCTCCTTGCCGACGCTGCGGGTGAAGCCTTCCAGAGCGCGCTGCGCGACATGCTCGTCGACGCTCGACGTTTCTTCCGGCGTCGTGCCGAGAACGACGACGCGAGCCGACGGTGCGAGGTTGCGGATTACGGGCTGGAAGAACTCGAACAGCTGCTCGAGCTCGCTGACCTGAGTGATTCCGGTGGCGTCGAACACGAGTCCACCGAAGCTGCTGTCGTGTGCCTGAGCCGCCGGGTAGTCGGAGAGCAGTACGCGAAGTGGTTCTGCGAGTCGACCCTTGCCGCCGATGAGGACAGGTCCGGCGAGTGCGGGTTCTCCTGCTTTGTATCGACGCAGGTTCTCGGGCCTGGGCAGGCCGGCCTTCGACGCGATGAATGCGCCGGGGGCGGACGAGAGGAACTGTGAATAGAGGTCGGGAGCTCCCTTGCTGGCTGCCACGGTCCTACCTTCTGTTGTGTTTCGGGTTGTCTCTCACCGGGCAATCGAAAGAATGCGGCGATAGACAAGTAACTTACTACTGAGTAAGAATAGTCTTCAACAGGTAATCGCACCATCCTTGGAGACGCAAGTGACAAGCAAAGCCCGTTCAAATGCAAAGCCCGCCGCACCGCGCACTGCACCGGCCGCAGCCGCTGCAAATTCTGCAGGTCAGCGCCGTCCGGTTGCGATCGTCGGCGGAAATCGCATTCCGTTCGCACGCTCGGACAAGGCGTACGCACAGGCGTCCAACCAGGACATGTTCACTGCGACGCTCGACGGTCTGGTGAGCCGATTCAATCTGCAGGGCGAGAAGCTCGGCATGGTCGTCGGCGGTGCGGTGCTCAAGCACAGCCGTGATTTCAATCTCATTCGCGAGTCCGTTCTCGGCAGCGCGCTGAGCCCGTACACGTCGGCGTACGACCTTCAGCAGGCGTGTGGCACGGGACTGCAGTCGATCATCGCCGTCGGCGACGCCATTTCGGCCGGCCGCATCGATTCGGGCATCGGCGGCGGCACGGACACCACGTCCGACGCCCCGATCGGCGTCAACGATCAGGCGCGCGAGTTCCTGCTCTCCCTCAATCGCGCGAAGTCCACGGGCGACCGCATCAAGCTGCTCGGCAACGTCCGTGCGGGCATGCTCGGCCTGGAAATTCCGCGCAACGGCGAGCCTCGCACCGGCAAGTCGATGGGTGACCACGCTGCGATCACCGCCAAGGAATTCGGCATCAAGCGCGAGGACCAGGACGAACTTGCCGCTGCCAGCCACAAGAACATGGCAGCTGCCTACGACCGCGGTTTCTTCGACGACCTCGTCACCCCGTTCCTCGGCCTGACCCGCGACGACAACCTCCGTCCCGGTTCGACCGTCGAGAAGCTGTCGACGCTCAAGCCCGTCTTCGGTACCAAGCTCGGCGACGCGACGATGACGGCAGGCAACTCGACGCCGCTCACCGACGGCGCTTCTGCAGTGCTCCTCTCCACCGACGAGTGGGCAGCCGAACGCAATCTTCCGGTTCTGGCGCACCTCGTCGATTCCGAAACCGCTGCCGTCGACTACGTCCACGGCAAAGACGGGTTGCTCATGGCTCCTACGTACGCGATCCCGCGTTTGCTGGCCCGCAACGGTCTGACCTTGCAGGACTTCGATTACTACGAGATCCACGAAGCCTTCGCTTCGGTGGTTCTGGCAACCCTGCAGGCCTTCGAGTCGGACGAGTACTGCAAGGAACGCCTCGGCCTCGACGGCGCATTGGGATCGATCGACCGAAGCAAGCTCAATGTCAACGGATCGTCCTTGGCTGCAGGTCACCCGTTCGCGGCAACCGGCGGACGTATTGTGGCTTCCCTCGCAAAGATGCTCGCGGAGAAGGGTTCGGGCCGCGGCCTGATCTCGATCTGTGCGGCCGGTGGCCAGGGTGTCACGGCGATCATCGAGCGGTAACCGCTCCACAATCTCCCCATGCGACTGAAAACTGCGCTCACCTGCAGTGATCGTCGCGAGGGGATGCGTAATCGGGGATCCGGCCACGAGGGGTGGCCGGATCCCCGAACTCTTTGCAAACTTTTTCGCGCAGGCGTGTAACGCTGCAGAATAGCTACCGATATTCATGACAGCCCCGTGTTGCTGCCTGACCCCCGACCTGGCAGCAGCGCGGGGCTCTCGTATGTCCGGATATCCTGTATTGAGTTGTCGGTGAGCGCCGCAGCGACGGTTGATGCAGCGAGGAGCCAACAGGTGAGTGACGAAGAGGGTCCGTCCGTCGAGAAGACGAACAGCGAGGACTCGTCCCTCCCGGAACAGGAACTCGAGTCGGTCGAGGAACCTCAGGCGGTCGAAGAGACCGAGTCGGTCGAGGAACCCCAGTCGGTCGAGGAACCCGAGGCCCCTGAGGACACCGAGGCCGTTGTCGAGGCTGAATCAGTAGAACCTGAACCAGCCGAAGCACCAAGGCCTGTCGACGAAGAAGCAAGCGATTCCACGGAAGCGACAGTCGACGAATCGGCAAACGAGGTCACCACCGTCATCCCTGTCGTCCCAGCGGAGGACGCACCGCCGTCGGAAGTAGTCGACGAGGTTCCGGCGACAGAAGCCATCGACGAGCAGACAGAGCAGTTCGAGCCCCCGGCAGTGGTGGTTCCCCCGAAGCCGCCGCGTCCCGAGTTCGTGCAGCAGTACGACACCCAGCAACTCGAACCCATCCAGCAGCAGTACGAGCCTGTTGTCCGAGAACCAGAGGTAGTTGCACCCCCGGCGCCGCAACAACCGGTGGTGCCCGCTTCGCAGTCTTCCCGCAAGTGGGTCAAACCGGCGATAGCAGTCGGCGCCATCTTTGCCGTCGCAGCGATTGCCTACGGAGTGGACATCTTCACCTCGTCCGGGAAGACACCACGCGGCACTCAGGTCGCCGGGGTGGACATCGGTGATCTCACGCCCGCCGACGCGGAAGCCACGCTGCGCGCCCAACTCGGCCCGAGGCTCGTCGAACCGGTAGCGGTACATGCAGGCGGCGTCGACTCCGAGATCGTTCCCGCGTCTGCGGGTGTGGACGTCGACTGGTCGGCGACGCTGTCGGGCGTGAACGCTCAGCCCATCAACCCGATCACCCGCATCACGTCGTTCTTCGGCTCCCGCGAGGTGCCCGTGGTGTCGGCAATCGACCAGGGTGCGTTGGATGCGTCGATGGCGCAGCTCGCGGCGAACAGCGATCGTGCGCCCGTCGAAGGTGCAGTCGTGTTCGAGAACGGGAAGGCGACTGGTGTTTCGCCCGCTGCCGGTCAGGCGCTCGAAACGCAGCAGGCGGGTTCGACCTTCGCCGCTGAATGGTCCGATGGTGGCGTCGTCGATCTTCCGGTCGACGAGGTTCCGGTGACGGTCACTCAGGCCGGTGTCGATCGTGCGCTGCAGGAGATCGCTATTCCAGCTGTCTCGGGTGACGTCGTGGTCAACGGCCGTGACGGCAAGGTCGCGACACTCGGCGTCGATCAGATCGGCGAGGTTCTGACCTTCACACCCGACGGCTCGGGTGGGCTGACTCCGCAGTACAACACGGATGCTGCGATCAAGATTCTGACTCCGCAGTTGGCGTCGACGGAAGTACAACCCAAGGACGCGTCGTTCACCTTCGCCGGTGGCAAACCGTCGGTTGTGCCCGGTGTCGTCGGTGATCTGATCAACTGGCCGGACACGGTCAAGGAACTTCCGGTTCTGTTGGGCAGCACGGCTTCTCGGGCAACGCCCGCCGTTTACGGACCGGTCCCGCCGGCGTTGACCACCGAAGCCGCGGAGGCCCTCGGCATCAACGAGGTGATCGGCGAATTCACTACCGGTGGTTTCGAATACGCGTCTGGTGTGAACATCGGCCTGGCCGCGTCGGAGATCGACGGGGCCGTGATCAAGCCCGGGGATACGTTCTCGCTCAACGAGTACACGGGCCCGCGCGGTGCGGCGCAGGGATACATCGAGTCGGGGATCATCAACAACGGTCGCCCGGACAAGGCTGTCGGCGGCGGTATCAGCCAGCTCGCGACGACGCTCTACAACGCGACGTATTTCGCAGGTATGGACGACGTCGCGCACACCGAGCACAGTTACTACATCTCGCGGTACCCCGAGGCTCGTGAGGCGACCATCTTCGATGGTGCGATCGACCTGCAGTTCCGTAATCCGGCGAAGACCGGCGTGATGATCGAGACGATTGCGACGTCGTCGAACATCACCGTTCGGATCTGGGGAACCAAAACTGTCGATGTCACGTCGACGACCGGCCCGCGGACGTCGCCGACGTCGCCGAACACCGTGACCTTGCCGGAGGGGCCTGGCTGTGTGGCTTCGAGCGGTGCGCCCGGGTTCACGGTCAGCGACACTCGCGTGATCACCGACCACGCGAGTGGCGCCGAGATTTCCTCGAACACCCGGACCGTCAAGTACGACCCGGTGCCGATCGTGAAGTGCGAGTAGGGAACTACTTGCCGACGAGTGGGCCGAGGGTGCGGCCCGCGAGGTCGACGATGCCTGGCTCTTCGCCGTTGGTGATCAGGTTGATCACGACGCCGTCGATGCCCTGGTCGAGGATGCGCGTCTGAACCTGCTCGGCGACGTCGTCCGGGCTGCCGACGAAATGGCGTTCGGTGGCCTTGGCGACCACGTCTTCCGGCGCCGTGGTGATGTCGAGGCCACGCTCCGCGAGAAACGTTCGCTGATGGGCGCGAGCCTTGTCGCCGTCCTCGTCGATCATCATGAACGTGAGGAAGCTGGTCTCGAGGGTTGCGGGATCGCGACCGGCTTCGTCGCAGCGTGCCGCAAGTGCTTCCATCTTGCGCGGCAGTTCCGACGGGTCGCAGATGATGTTGAGGTGATCCGCGAAGCGAGCGGCGAGGCCGAACGTCTTTTTCTCACCGCCACCGCCGAGCAGGATCGGCAGGTCGTCGCGAACGCGAGGCTCGTTGATGGCGTCCTTGACGTGGTACCACTTGCCGTCGAAGGTGGGGCGATCACCGCGGAGCATCGGCGCGATGATCTGCAGTGCTTCGTCGAGTTTCTGGAAGCGCTCGGTGAACGTTCCGAACTCGTATCCGAACGAATTGTGTTCGAGTTCGAACCAACCGGCGCCGATGCCCAGGATGGCCCGACCGCCGCTCACCACGTCGAGGGTGGTGACGGTCTTGGCGAGCATGGGCGGATTGCGGTAGGTGTTTCCCGTGACCAGTGCAGACAACTGGATGGTCTCGGTGGCCGTCGCCAGCGCGGAGAGCGCCGAGTAGGCCTCGAGCATCGGGGCGTCCGGCGCTCCGATTCCGGGGAGTTGGTAGAAGTGATCCATCACGAATGCAGTGTCGAAGCCTGCGGCTTCGGCTTCGCGGGCCTGCGCTATGACGGTGGGGAAGAGGTCCTTGACCGGACCGCCGTAGCTGAAGTTGGGCATCTGGTATCCGAGGCGAGTGCTCACCGTTTCGACGTTACTCGCGATCGGTTGACCTGGCACGATTTTACCAACTCTATGGATTCCGTTGTGCTGGGCAGACTTCCGGAATTCAGAGAAGTTCTTCGGCCGCGTCGCGTCGCTTGGCGCGCTGCTGGTGAAGTTTGACGACTGCGATTGCGATGCCACCGCCGATGATGGCGCCTACCAGCGCGCCGACCCAGGTTGACGATTCTTCGTACGAATCGAATTCGAGACGGGCCATGATTCCGACCGCGGCCACGAGGTAGAGCGCGATGCTGATCACCACGCGAGGGCGGCCGTAGGTGGACAGCAGGTACACGTCCACATCGCGGCGCTTCGCATAGATGATCGTGATCAACGAGCCGAACAACGCAACGATCAGCAGCGCGAGCGAGATCCACGCCCCTGTTCGGCCGGCGATCCAGGGCAGAATCGCCGAGCTGACGAATATTGCCCAGAAGACACTCTGGAGTCCCACCGCCGAGGCTTCGTTCCAGACGTCGCGCTGACGCTCGTCCTTGTAGAAGTCGTCGTCCAGATCGCCGACGAACCGCATTGCCTTCATCATGGTGCTCATGCCGTCTCCTCTGGAATTTCTGTGGTGAGTTCCGATTCGGGTAAGGGGAAGAGCGCTTCGACGGTGGTCCCCAGCGTCAGGGCCAGGCGAAGTGCCAGGTAGACACTCGGTGCATAGTCACCGCGTTCGACGGAGACGATGCTCTGTCTGCTCACCTGACCTGCCGTGGCCAGTTGCGCCTGGGTGAGGCCGGCGAGGCGTCGGTGCTCCCGCACGTTGTTGTCGCCGGCCTTTCCAGTCATGCAAAAAGTAAAGAATACTTGTCACTAGATGTCAAGTTTGCTTGTCATATGAGAGGCTGAAGAGCATGCGTGAACGATTTCTCGAGATCGCCCTGGCCAATCCGGTGGTCGCAACGATCGTGGATCGTGCGCCGAAGCTGGGATTGCCGGAGTGGTACCTGACGGCGGGTGGGCTCTTCCAAACCGTCTGGAATCACATCGACGGCCGTGATCTCGGCGCCGGAATCAAGGACTACGACCTGTTCTACTTCGACGCCGGCGATCTGAGCTACGACGCGGAGGGCCGTGTGATTCGTTCGGCGGCAGAACTGTTCGCCGATGTGGATGCCGATGTCGAAGTACGCAACGAAGCCCGCGTGCACCTGTGGTACGAGCAGCATTTCGGGATTCCCGGCGTTCCGTTCACCAGTTGCCGCGACGCTGTCGACCACTTCGCTTCCACAACTTGCTGTTTCGGGATCACCAAGGGATCGGATGGGACCTTGGACGTGTATGCCCCGCATGGATACGACGATCTTTTCGACATGATCGTCCGCCCCAACCCGGTGCTGGCGCCGCGAGAGGTTTACGAGGCCAAGGCAGCACGGTGGCGCAGGGAATGGCCTGCGCTGACCGTGGAGCCTTGGCCGGAGACCCTCGCCTAGACTTCGATCGGCGGATGCAGCCTGTCCATGGTCCATTGCCGATTTCGGCGTGAGAGGCGTGTCTTCCCTGGTCGCAGTGCGTCCGCCACGGCCACGAACTGTGGCCGATCCGTGTCGACCCTGCTGTCTCGTCCGTCCGTGCATGGAGACAACCGGCCGGATTCAACGCATCCAGCTGTAGTTCTGGTAGTTGAACCCCCGCAAGACCTTGCGCCTTTCGGAATCGTCTGCGCTAATTTCACGAACTTTCAGTGTGCTGCGACGTTCATCCATGATTGTCTGGGTCCCCTCATGGTGAAAATCTCTTCCGATATTTGGTGGATTGTTTCTAATACTTTACGTCTAATTCTTTAGTGCTAATAAGGTTTCTCCAATGTGAATAGCAATCATCACTAACAAATGAACATTCTACGGTGAAAGTGTGGTTTGTCTATGTGACTTTTCGTGCAACGTGCGATATATCGGAATATTTTCTGCTCGACGACTGTCGTGGCTTTTCAAACTTCTCGACTATTTGGATTGTCGGTTTAAACGCTTTGCATTCGATGCTCGAAATTTCATTGAGAAAAATATCGAGGTTGGACGAAAAATTTCTAGAACCTGTTCCCGGATGGACAAAATGTGAGTACGGTGACTCACGTCACCAGAGCTTCGGGTCCTGTTCAATGCGAGCTCTCACCAGGGCATTCCCTTTTAGGGAAAGCTGTAGCCCTGCGAGCAGGGCCATAAATGCGAAGTTGGCGATAGCCCCGAAGATAGCAGGTCGGTTGGTGGTAAGAGATGGTCAGAACAGATCGGGTTGGAGCGTTAAGGACTCCGCGCTCTCGCCTATGAATTGAACGCCTGGGGTCTATCAATTCAACCGAAGGAAGAACTCGTGAAGTTGACTGCCAAGAATTCCGTCAGAGGTGTCCTGCTCGGTACCGCAGCCGGTGCGATGGTGCTCGCCGGAACCGGTATTGCATCCGCTGCCACCGTCGGCGCTGCTGGCTCCGCCGTAACTCTTTCCGCATCCTCTGCGTATCAGGTATGTGGCAATTTCTACGTCGGCCCGGACGCCCACGTGGCGGGCGTGCCTTCTGGTGCCAAAGCGGTAGTGGGCGCCCAGGTCACTGGCAAGCTATACAGCTCATCCTCCAGCACGACTCCGATCACGACCTTCACCGCCACAACGAATGCCGCGGGTGGATGGTGCATGCAGGGTGACTCGGCGATGGCTAGCACCGTGACGAGCGGTGGTGAGGTCAGGATGTCCACCGACACTCCGACCGTGTTGGACGGCACAACAACTCGCACAGGGCAGTGGTCGGGCGGCGGGGCGGACGCCGTCATCGATGCAGGGGAGTTCCTCCTCCATGGCAATGCGTTCATCTTTTCGGATAGGGCCTCGAAGGTGAACTTCTACTACCAGTAAGTCGATCGGCTGCAAGGTTGATCGTAAGAACCTGGACGGGTTGGAGTGCGGGTCTCCGTGCTCCAACCCGTTCGCCGTATGACGCCGTGTTGCGAGTTCGGGTGTGTGTTTCGGCAATTGTGACAATGGGCGCGGGTGTCGCCAGGGAGATGGCGAATGCTGCTTCGGCTGTGACGAATGCAGGCCTGTCTCTGCGGCTTTGTCTCGCAGCCTGCTCGATGTAATTCGGTCGTCCGGCACGGATTGGACGGCATCGGTATCGTCTCGAAGTCATGGCTTATGGGCAATCGCCGTAAGGTTGGCTCGCAATCAATTCTTGTGCCACCGAATAGTGTTCGTGAAGCCGTGATCGGGAAGTTGGCTGCGCGACCTGAATCCGTGATTCGGGTGGCTTTCTGATCCTGCAAGCGGTTCCATCTCGCTTTCGGTGCAAAATTTCTAGTCCTAAAGATTTAATGAACCGAACTATAGTACTAGGACTTTAGTGCTAACTAAATGAATTCCATCTATGGCAAGAAAAATTCCTAGAACGAGTTCCTAATTTGCAAATTTTGGGTACAGTTGTCGGCACCACGAGGAGTTGCGGGCTTCCCCAAAACCTCGCTTGGCAACCACTGTTGTGCCGGATAAACCGACCTGGCCCCGCGCCACAGTCAGAGCAATTACCTACTGGAAACGGAGTAACAAATGTTAGGTCAGTTCATGGCCCTCCTGCGGGCATTTATCCCGTCCTTTGCAACATCGTTAGGCGACGGGCTTGATGGATTGAACGCCATCTCGCTCGACATGTCCGCGAGTGGAGGAGAGGGCTGATGGGATCCGTGCAGCAAGGTACCGCGTCGCTGGGGCAGACCGTAGAACAGATGCTTCCGATGTTATTTACATATCTGATGGATATCCCGCTCCAACTGTCATTCGGTTACCCCCGGTGACCCTGTTCAATCTGAGGAGAAACTAGATGTCGCTCAACGCAATGAGCACGGACCTGGCTGAACTTGCAACCATGACGTTCTACGCCCTTAGGTTTCCGCTTCAACAATTCCTTGTCGGACTCTCGTAAAGAAGGGTGAACTCATGTCGTCTGATTTCTGGACCGGAAGTGTCAAGAACACGCTAGCGTTTTACGGGCTGACGTTGGTCGGGTTGTGGACCGCATCAATGGAAGGCGGCGGGTGGGCAAGCCTCGATCGATGAGCGCGAAATAGAATATTCGACGTGAGCTGATCGGCAGCTCCGACGATATCTGAGATAGCCGAATGCAGACCCTGTCGTAAAGGTTCCTGGCAGGGTCTGCATCACGTGCGAGGCAGCTTCAAAACATGATCGTCCGCCCCTCCCGGTGCTGGCGCCGCGAGAGGTTTACGAGGCCAAGGCAGCACGGTGGCGCAGGGAATGGCCTGCGCTGACCGTGGAGCCTTGGCCGGAGACCCTGACCTAGACTTCGATCGGCGGATGCAGCCTGTCCATGGTCCATTGCCGATTTCGGCGTGCAGCAAGTGAACTGGCGCCGAGTGAGGCGACGAGAAGGCCGCCGAGGACGGCGATCGAGACCCACAGTCTCGAGTCGATACCGCCGACGGTGAGTTGTCGTAGCCCGTTCACCGCGTAGGTCATCGGGTCGAAGGGGTGGATGATCTGGAACGGTTTCGCGGTGGTTTCGACGGGATAGATGCCGCCGGCCGAAACCAGTTGCAGCATCAGGAACGCCAGGGTGATGACGCGTCCGACGGAGACTCCGAAGATGGCGTTGAATGCCTGGATCAACGCCATGTACGTGGCAGTGATGAGCATCAGGAATCCGACGGTGCCGAGGGCGTGTGTGGGGTGCAGGCCGACGGCGAAGTGCACGACCAGGTACATCACGATCACCTGGCAGATGCCGATGAGCAATGCCGGCCAGTACGAGGCGAGGACCACTCGCAGCGCGCCGAGTCCGTTTGCGATGGGCCGGTTCTGGAGCGGCTTGAGCAGCATCCAGGTGATGATGCCGCCCACGAACAGCGCGAGAGGCAGGAAGAACGGAGCAAAACCGGTTCCGAACGTGCTTGCCCGGTTCTCGTACGTCTCCTGTAGTTCGACCGGGCTGGAGAGGGTTTGAGCGGTTGCGGTTCGCTGCTGATCGCTCCAACTGGGGACCTGACCGGCGCCCTCGGTGAGTTTGGTCGCGAGTTCGGCAGACCCGGCACGGAGTTGCTCGGTGCCGTCTGCGAGTTTGGCTGCACCATCGGAGAGTTGAACGCTTCCGTCGGTGAGTTGAACCAGTCCACTACTGAGGGTTTGAGCGCCGTCGTTGACTTGCTGACCGCCGTCACGCAGCTGTACCAGGCCGTTGCGGAGTTCACCACCGCCGTTGGCCGCGGCGCTGAGCCCGGCTCGGAAGGTGCTCGACGGATCGTCGAGTTGGTAGGCGAGTTGTTGTGCACCGCTCTTGAGTTCGCCCAGTTGGCCCATGGTCGCTTCACCGAAACCCTGAGTGCGCAGCATGTCCTGGGCAGGCTCGAGGGCATTGGCGATCTGTTGGCTGACGGGATCCGGGTTCAGTCGAAGGCTGGCCACTGCCTGCCCGACCAGCTGTGCGACGTCTGCTTGTGTGTTCCCGAGGACACTCAGTTGGTCGACGACCTGGGTGACGCCACCACTGAGTTGGCTTGCGCCGTCGCCAAGTTGGACGGCTCCGAGATCGAGCTGCCCCAGACCGTCGGTCAGTGCGAGGACGCCGTCCGTGGCGGTGTTGATACCGGTCGAGAGTTGCGCTGTACCGCCGGCAAGAGTGGCTGCACCGTCACGTGCGGTAACCATGTTGTCGGCCAGAGTTTTCGAGCCCGACGCCAATTCGCCGGCTCCGGCGTTGGCAGTGTTCACTCCGGCCGAGAGCTGGAGCGCTCCGTCGGCGGCCTGCTTCAAACCAGCACCCGCATCGGTCAATCCGACCAGAACTGTTTCGACGGACTGCGCGCCGATCTTGTCGCTGACCTGACTGAGGACCTGCTGGGCGGCGTTTTGGCCGATGATGGTGCCGAGGTAGTTGTTGACGTCGTTGAAGGTGAACTGCAACTGAGCTTTGTGGGGGTCCTTGGTCGTCGGGGAGGCGACGGCCTCGCTGAAATTCTCAGGCAATGTGAGAGAGAAGTAGTACGTGCCGTCCGAGACTCCCTGAGCGGCTTCCTGCTGCGAGACCAGGTGGAGATCGAGCTCACCGGAATCGAGCAGCGCTTGGCTTACCTCGTCGCCCGCGTTGAGCTCCTGACCCTGCACCATCGCGCCGCGGTCGGTGTTGACCAGCGCGACGGGGACCTTGTTGACCTCACCGAACGGATTCCAGAATGCCCACAGGTACATCGCGCCGTACAGCAGTGGCATCAAGATGATGGTGACGAGTGCGATCCTGGGCATCGCGCCGCGGGAGAACCGCTTGAGTTCGGTTCCGAGAGACATTCCAGCGAGCATCGCGGTTACCTCGCCCCTTCTTGGTCGGGATTGGTGACTTCTTGGAGCAGGGTGACGGCATCGATGGGTGATCCGTCTGGCAGCGGGTTGACGGTCGACGCGATGATGGTCTGGTAGCTCCCCATCTCGACGAGTCGCTCGACGAGGTATGCGCGTTCGGAGTCGCGCCGCACCTGTTCGAGATCGTCGACGACAAGCAGGGCCGGCTTTTTCGTGTTCGCGACGGCGATACGCAGCAGGATCGCCTCGAGTTCCCCGAGATCGCTGACGTACCGGCCGAGCGCAGGTAACGGATGATCGCCGAAGACGGGAGCGCACACCGCTTCGAGTTCGCGGTCTCCGGCGCGTCCGATGAGCTTGTACCAGGGCGCATCCCAGCGAATTTGTTCGGTGATCAGATCGCGGACGGTGACGGATTCGGCAAGCTCGTCGATGTCCTCGAACCCGGCGACCCCGGCGATCTCGAAGATCTCGCGGGGACGCGTTCGACCGAAGACGGTCAGTGAGCCGGAACTGGCTTTCATTCGTCCGCTGAGTGTCAGAAGTAAGGACGTACGTCCTGAACCGGCCGAGCCTTCGAGGATGGTCACACCGCCCGCACGAATCTCGAGATTGACGGGTCCGAACACCGGCCCCCATGGGCCGTCGAGCGCCAAGTCCGTGGCGGTCAATGCCAGGTCAGGGGCGTAATCGGGTTGTGCGTGCTCTGGTGCGACCACGATGATCACCTGTCTGTTGATCTACTCGGCCTGCGAAAGAACCGAGTGCTGGTTCAGTGGACGTTCGTGCTCACCCAATCACATCGGTAGCGGGCGAGCGGTCCCATGAATGGGATGTGTCGGACACGTTCGACAACTTGAAGACCGAACGGTATGTATTCTGTTGGAAACGGAACGGGGGAGTCGAGGTGCCGGTTCGTAGACGCGGTATGTGTGCGTTACTGGTCATGGCCACCCTGTCGGTTGTCTCCTGTGCCGGCGAGCGCGAGTCGCCCCCGTTCGTGTCGAGCGAGAGGCTTTTCGAGTTCACCGGTCGCAATGTCGGACCCGTGACCGTTCCGCCCTTGCCTTCCGATCGGCACGAGTCCGAAGCAGCGCCGTACGGAGCCATCACCCTGTCCGGTGGGTGGAGCGGCGCAGCCAATGTCTCGCTGCCCGGATCCGTCACGTGTTTCGAGCACAACTGGGCGGATTCGCTGCCCGCCGGTCACCGCCAGTGGGCCTACGAGGTGCACACCAGTTCCTTTTACGAGTACGACGGCGGCGGCGAGTATCCGGGACGTGATTTCCAGTTGCAGGTCTACGTGAACGAAAAACCGGAACCAGGTCAGCACGGGTCGGCGATCATGAAGTTCTCGGATCAGAGCGGACAGTTCGTGTCCTTCGGGGGCGGTGACGACAAGTCCATCGAAATCGTCAGTTCTCCGGACCGCAGGCGCGTGGCGCTTTCCCTGGTGGGAAGGGCGGCACGGCCCGGCGAACAACCGACGACGTCCGTACTGTCCGCACAGATCAGTTGTCCGACCGTCGAGCGCAGATGACCTCGGATTCCATGGACTGCTGAGCATGAAAATGCCGGCCCCGAAACGTTCTCGGGACCGGCACTTTTCATGAATCAGGAACGAATCAGAATGCTGCTTCGTCGATCTCCATGATGTCGTTCTCGGTGTTCGCGATGATCTCGCGTGAAGCGGTGAGCTCGGGCAGGACGTTCTTGGCGAAGAAGGAAGCGATGGCGACCTTGCCCTCGTAGAAGCCCTTGTCCTTGTCGGAAGCGCCGTTGTCGAGTGCTGCGAGAGCGATCTCGGACTGGCGGAGCAGCTGCCAGCCGATGAGCAGGTCGCCGACGGACATCAGGAAGCGGACGGAGCCGAGGCCGACCTTGTACAGCTCGGTGGGCTGCTCCTGAGCTCCCATGAGGAAGCCGGTGAGCGTGGCGGCCATGGCCTGGACGTCTTCGAGTGCGGTGGCGAGCAGTGCGCGCTCCGCCTTCAGACGACCGTTGCCGGCTTCGCTGTCGATGAAGGTCTTGATCTGTCCGGCAACGTGAGCGAGCGCGACGCCGCGGTCACGAGCGATCTTGCGGAAGAAGAAGTCCTGAGCCTGGATGGCCGTCGTGCCTTCGTACAGCGAGTCGATCTTGGAGTCGCGGATGTACTGCTCGATCGGGTAGTCCTGCAGGAAGCCGGAGCCACCGAGGGTCTGCAGGCTGTCCGTCAGGTACTGGTACGCACGCTCGGAGCCGACGCCCTTGACGATCGGGAGCAGCAGGTCGTTGACGCGGAACGCGGTGTCCTTGTCTGCGCCCGAGACGAGCTGGGCGACAACCTCGTCCTGGTGAGCTGCGGTGTAGAGGTACACCGCGCGCAGGCCTTCGGCGTATGCCTTCTGCATTGCCAGGCTACGACGCACGTCGGGGTGGTGCGTGATGGTCACGCGCGGTGCTGCCTTGTTGGTCATCTGGGTCAGGTCTGCGCCCTGCACGCGCTGCTTGGCGTAATCGAGAGCGTTGAGGTAACCGGTGGAGAGGGTGGCGATTGCCTTGGTGCCGACCATCATTCGAGCGTGCTCGATGACGTCGAACATCTGGGCGATGCCGTTGTGGACCTCGCCGACCAGCCAGCCCTGTGCGGGGATGCCGTGTCCGCCGAAGGTGACCTCACACGTGGCGGAGACCTTCAGGCCCATCTTGTGCTCGACGTTGGTGACGAAGACACCGTTACGCTCGCCGAACTCTTCGGTCTCGAAGTTGAAGTGCGTCTTCGGGACGAAGAACAGGCTCAGGCCCTTGGTGCCCGGTCCGGCGCCTTCGGGGCGAGCGAGAACGAGGTGGAAGATGTTCTCGAACAGGTCGTCCGAGTCGGCCGAGGTGATGAAGCGCTTGACGCCCTCGATGTGCCAGGAGCCGTCGTCCTGCTTGATCGCCTTGGTGCGTCCGGCACCGACGTCGGAGCCGGCGTCGGGCTCGGTGAGGACCATCGTGGCGCCCCATCCGCGTTCGACGATGGTGGCTGCCCACTTCTTCTGCTCTTCGGTGCCGTTGTTGAACAGCACGTCCGCGAAGGCGGGTCCGGCCTGGTACATGTGCGCTGCAGGCTGTGCGCCCAGGATCAGCTCACCGATGGCCCACACGACGGAGCGGGGAACCGGCACGCCGCCGACCTCCTCGCTCAATCCCATGCGGTACCACTCGGCATCCCACAGAGCCTTGAACGACTTCTTGAAGGATTCCGGAAGTGCAACGGTGTGCGTCTCGGGATCGAAGACAGGGGGGTTGCGGTCCGCATCGGCGAAAGATTCGCCAAGCGGTCCCTCGGCCAGGCGTGCGACCTCTGCCAGCATGTTGCGGACAGTGTCGGCATCCAGGTCGCCCCAAGCGCCTTCGCTCAGTGGCTTCTCCAGTCCGAGAACCTCGAAGAGGTTGAACTCCAGGTCCCGAACGTTGCTCTTGTAATGGCCCATGTCTTCTGCTTCTCCCAGTGAGGTGGTGCGGTCCAGCACTCCTAGTACCGCCCGAAGTTTATTACTCGTCGGTAACTTAATACATGTTACTAGCCGTTCTTTGCATTGCCAACACCGGATTTGCGTCCGATGACAAGCGCGTCGACCGCGATTCCCGTTTCGGTGTGCCTGTGGGGATTTCCGGCGATCTCGAACTCGAGCTTTCCGCGGAACTCCTGCATCAATTCTTCTGGTGTGTAAAGGATTTCGGGATCTTGTGGCCCGCCGACGCCGTAGTCGATGTTGCTTCGGTCGTGACCCAAAATCATGAGGATTCCGTCAGGTTTCAGAGAATTTATGGCACGGTTCACAACCAGGGTGCGTTGTGGTGCGGGCAGATGAAGGTAAAGAAGCAGGGCCAAGTCGTATCCCTGCTCGTTCCTCGAGGCGTAATCCGCGACGGTGACGTCGCCGTATCGGTAGTCGAGCCGGTCGAGAACCGATCGGGGTGAGCGGGCCGCGATCGTGCGGGCTTTCTCGATCGCGACGGCCGAGTAGTCGATGCCGGTGACCTCCCAACCGCGAGTCGCGAGCCACAACGCGTTACGACCCTCGCCGCACGCCAGGTCCAGTGCCTGGCCGTGGGGGAGGGCCGTCGCGTATTCCACCAGCAATTCGTTGGGAGGAGCGCCCCAGACGAGCTCGGTTTCTTCGTACTTCTTGTCCCAGGCCGCCGCATCCATAGATGACGACGGTAGTGCCACTCAGTGGTTACGCACTCCGTCCATCGGGTTCTTGCGTAGAGCGGCGCGCGTCGGGAGCGCGATGGAGACAAATCCCAGAACAGCGGTCACCGCGACGATGGAACCGTAAATCGCCGGTGAAATCGCCGGGATCGGCTGCCCGGACACCGCTACGGCAATGCCCATCAGAGGCGGCAGGGCGATCAGTGATCCGACCACGACGGCGATTCCCACCACCATCAACGACTCGATGCGCATCATTGCTCGGACCTGCCTCGTCCGCGAGCCCACCAGTTGAAGGAGCGCGAACTCGCGGGAACGCTCGGCAGTGGCGGCGACCAGGGTGTTCACGACTGCGACTGCGAGATAGCCGAGCAGGACGAGGACGGCGAGGATGCTGACCCACGACTGCATACGACGCTGATCTTCGCCCGCGGCCCCGAACTGGTCCTGGTTCATCGCGGCGATCGAGGGGAACGAGCGCAACGACTGCTGGACTTCGGCCGACCGTCCGGGTTCGGCAGCAACCAGAACGGTGTCGATCAGAGCGTCGGTGGAGTGCTGACGCAAAGTCTCGATCGGCATGGTCACGTCCCCGAATCCGAGGCCGCGACCATATTTTGCGACGACCATGGGATGTACCAGTGTTCCGTCACCCAGATAGAGGTCGACGCGCTGGCCTACCTTGGCTCCGAGGGTGAAGGCGCCGTCTTCGCTCACGGCAACGGTATCGCCCGTCAGAGCGCTGAGGTCGCCCTCGGTCACCGCGAGATCGAGGGTCGCGTCGGCGCTGGCGGCGTCGATGCCCTGGGCCGCGATCGCGCTGTCGGCTGAGCCGCCTTCCTCACCGCTGGGTACCGGGAGGACTTGACTGCGGACCACCGGGTTTGCCGCACTCACTCCGGGCACCGATGCGATCGACTCGAGGAGCGAGGGAGCGATACCGGCTGGTGCGCCGACGATCAGGTCGGCGGTGACGCCCTTGATCGACTGGTTGGTCGCCTCGGCGGCGACGGTGCTCTGGCTGAAGAACTGCACCGAGCCGAGCGCGATTGCGAGAGCCAACGGAACAACCGCCGACGAGAGCCGTCTCGAATTGGATTCGGCGTTGGCGGCAGCGAGAACTTTGGACGCCGACCCACTGCGGCGCAGCGGACCGCCGATCACCTTGATGATGCCGCGCACCAACAAGGGGCCGAGCAGCGCGACCGAGAAGATCAACAACAGTGCGCTCGAACCGGCTCCAGCGGCCGCCACGCTGCCGGGCAGGAAAGCAGGGAGGACGCAGGCGCTGAGGCCGGCGGCGCCGAAGATCAGCCCGGTGACGATGCGTCCGCGGCTCAGTTTCGCCGGGCCGCTTTCGGATTCGCGAAGCGCTTCGACGGGGTCGAGCTTCGCCGGTCGTCGTGCCGCGATCGCCGCTGCCGCGCGGGCAGTGAGTACGCAGATCAGGAAAGCTGCGATCGCCGGAAGCGGGCTGTAGGCCAGCGCGAAATCGGTGGGCATGACCCCGGCGTCGGCGAACTGTGCGCCCAGCACTCGGGCGAGCAGGTATCCGGGCACCGCGCCGAGAGCTGCCGCCGCAGCAGCAACGAGCAGCACTTCACGTCCGATCATGACGTGCACTTGCCGCGTGGTGGCCCCGATTGCCCGCAACAGAGCGAACTCTCGGCGCCTGGCGTTGATCGAGAGCGACAGCGTGCTGGAAACGACGAACATACTGACCATCAACGCGAGACCGGCAAACGACGCGCAGAGCACGATCAACTGCGTCCGCGCAGCACCGGCGTCGAGGAATTCGATGCCTCCGCGTGCAGTGCCGGTCGAGACCTCCGCACCGGTTCCGGCGAGTGCATCGCGGGCGAGAGCGGCAGCATCCACGCCTTCGGGAGCGATCAATCCGACTGCGGTGACAGCGTTCTGGTGCGGCCACAACCGTTCGGCCTCTGCGTCGTCGAGGAAGACGAGTGCCGGACGGTCGGGTGACGGCACCGAAGCCGAATCAGCTGTGCCGACGACGGTGTACTCGTCCGTTACCGCGCCGTGAGCCAGCGTGATTCGCTCGCCGAGCGCGGCGCCCGTGGTCGAGACCACCTCGTCGCGGCTCTGCGGAGCGCGCCCCTCGGTGAGCGAGTACGGCGCCAATTGTGCTGTGTTCCAAGGATGTGCATCGAGTACGACGCCCTCGGCCGTGCTGACGGGGACGGAGATGTCGGGAACCACGGTGACATCGAGTGCGTCGAGCTTGCGGACCGTATCGCCGGCGAGGAGAACTCGCTCGGCAAAGGGCTGATCGGCGTCTTCCTTGACCTCGAGCGCCTGTGGTGCACTCACGATGGCGTCGGCACCGGCGTAGAGATGTGGTGAGACACCGCCTCGCACTCCCGATTCCAGCAGCACACCCAGACCGCAGGTGAGGAGCGCTGCGCAGAATACGGAGACGAACACGGCGACGAAACCGGAGCGATGCGCTTTCAGGTGCGCAAAGGTGTGCGCTTTCATCATCACCAGTCCCCGAGGTGTGTCATGCGCTCGGCGATCTGCTGCGGGGTCGGGCGGTCGATGTGCCCGACAAGTTTCCCGTCGGCGAGGAACAGCACACGATCGGCGTACGACGCGGCCACCGGGTCGTGCGTGACCATGACGATGGTCTGATCGAACTCGGCAGCCGTCCGGCGCAACAACTCCAGAACCTGCTTGGCGCTGCGGGAGTCGAGGGCGCCGGTCGGTTCGTCGGCAAAGAGTGCGTCGGGGTGAGTGACGAGGGCGCGCGCGATGGCGACGCGTTGCTGCTGACCGCCGGACAACTCGGAGGGTTTGCGCTTTCGGTGTGATCCGAGTCCGACGGATTCGAGGACGAAGGTCAGGTACTGCTTGTCGGCTCGTCGCCCGGCGAGGAGTAGGGGGAGCGTGACGTTCTGCTCGACGTCGAGAGCGCCGAGCAGGTTGTAGGCCTGGAAGACGAAACCGATGTGATCGCGACGGAAGATGCTGCGGGCCTTCGGCTTCAGTTGTGAAATTTCGGTGTCGCCCAGCCACACCGATCCGCTGCTCGGTCGGTCGAGCCCGGCGGCGCAGTGCAGGAAAGTGCTCTTGCCCGAGCCGGATGGGCCCATCACTGCGGTGAAGGTGCTGCGCGGCAGAGTGAGGCTGACGTTGTCGAGGGCGGTCACGGCGCCGCGGCCGTTGCCGTAGACCTTGCTGACCCCTTCTAGTCGCACGGCAGATGTTCGAGCTCCCGTGGCACCAGGGGCCGGCGAGGCGAGGACCGAGTGTCGATTCTTCATGGGAAGAACGCTATGGAGATTCGGCATTCGTCGACATCCAGCAGAGTCCCGAATCAATGGTGTAGCCAGCTGTAGTGGATCGTGCGGTGTGGTGCGGCATGCTGGGGCAGTGAAGAAGAGAACCAGGGCTGCGGTGTACGTGCTCGTCGAGGGTGCGGCAGCTGTTGTTTCCCTGTTCTTGCTGATGGTCGGTCTCATTCTGTTGTCGCTCTCGATTCTGATCGTCGGCTGGTTGCTGTTGCCGTCGTACGTGCGAGTGCTCCGGTGGTGGGCCGGCCTGGCTCGCAAACGCACCGCTGCGTACACCGGACGCCCTGTTCTGCAGCGATACCCACCGATGCCCAGCAATCCGACATTCGGGGACTGGAGCCGGTTCCTCACCGATCAGTCGACGAGGCGCGACGCGGCCTGGTTGTCGATTCATGGTCTGGGTGCTTTCGTCGCGGCGATGCTGACCATTGCTCTGCCACTCGGTGCGCTCAATGCGATTGCCGTCCCGCTGTACTGGCAGCAGATGCCCGCGGGCGAACCCGTCAACAACCCGTACCCCGTGACGTCGTGGCTGGGCGCTGCCGGAATGCCGTTGATCGGCATCCTGTACTTCCTGATCGCGTGGTGGTTGATCCCCGCGATGGCGAAATGGATCAGCTGGTCGACCACGACTTTGCTTGCGCCGGATACGCGTTCGGACCTCTCGAAGCGCGTCACCGCCCTGACGGCCAGCCGCGCTGCGGCGCTCGACGCGCATTCGGCCGAACTCAAGCGCATCGAGCGGGATCTGCACGACGGAGCGCAGAACCGTCTGGTCGCGGTGGTGATGATGTTGGGGATGGCCGAGCGGTCGTTGCAGAACAATCCGGACCAGGCTCTGCCACAACTGCATCGGGCCCAAGATGCGGCCACCGAGGCGTTGAGCGAACTCCGGACGTTGGTGCACGACATCTACCCGCCGATCCTCGACGAGTTGGGTCTGGAGGGCGCGATCTCGGCGCTCGCCGGGCGCTCCGCCGTGCCCTGCGTACTCGAGATCGACGAGCTCCGCCGTGCCCCGGCTGCCGTCGAGGCTGCTGCGTACTTCGTCGTCGCCGAGGCCTTGACCAACGTCGCAAAACACAGCGGAGCCCGCAGGGTCACCGTCACGGCACGGACGGAGACGTCGGACGACTCGTCGGGTGAGACGATGCTCATCGACGTGATCGACGACGGTCACGGCGGCGCGAACGAACGCCCGGGCGGCGGCGTGGCGGGTATTCGACGCCGGGTCGAGGCTTTCGAAGGAACCGCAGTATTGGAGAGCCCGGAGGGTGGACCGACAACGATGAGGGTGGAACTACCGTGCGGATTCTGATTGCCGAGGACGACGCTCTCCTGCGAGAGGGGCTGGCACTGCTGCTCCGCGGAGAGGGCTTCGAGGTGTCTGCTGTCTCCGACGCCGCGCAGTTCCTCACGGTGTTCGAGGAGACCGCCCCCGATGCCGCGGTGCTCGACGTCCGGATGCCTCCTACTTTCACCAACGAGGGACTTCGAGCGGCGATCGAGGTGCGCAAGCTTCGCCCGGGCTTTCCCGTCCTGGTCCTTTCCGCGTACGTCGAGGATCGCTACGCCGGTGAATTGTTGGCAGGAGGCGCCGGCGGGGTCGGGTACCTGCTCAAGGAACGAGTCGGGAAGGTAGCCGAGTTCGTCGACGCATTGAACCGGGTCGTCGACGGTGGAACCGTGATGGATCCCGAGGTCGTATCCCAACTGATGAGCCGTCGACGCGCCGACGATCCGATCAGATCGCTGACGCCACGCGAGTCCGAGGTTCTCGGACTGATGGCGGAGGGGTTGGGAAATCAGGAAATCGCCAGGAAACTGGTCGTCAGCGACACCGCTGTGAGCAAGCACATAGGAAATATCTTCGCAAAACTCGGCCTGTCGGCTTCCGAAAGCGGGCATCGTCGTGTTTTGGCAGTTCTAGCTCATTTGCGCGCCTGATCGTGGATCTGGACTACATACCTGACCGAAGCGTAATGTGAGCCAGCCTCATGTTGTTGCCGTGATCGAACGGTGACCTGAGAGGCAGGGGCTTATGTCCTGTACGTAACGTGTGATGTCGAATGCGCGTCATCACCAGAAACCAACGAGGAGATCGATCAATGGGTAAGCCGATTGCCAGTGTGGCCGGAGGTCGGCAGTCCGTCCTTCTCGGGCTCGGCGTTCACCGCCCGGAGCGAGTCGTGACCAACGACGAGATCTGCGAGCTGATCGATTCCACCGACGAGTGGATCCAGACGCGATCGGGTATCAAGTCGCGCCGGTTCTCCGGCGAAGGTGAAGGCATCCTCGCGATGTCGATCAGCGCTGCCCGTAAAGCACTGGACGTCAGCGGCATTGCACCCGAGCAGATCGGCGCCGTGATCATCGCGACGTCGACGTGGGACCTGCAGACTCCCCAGGCTGCGTCCATCGTCGCCCACGAGCTCGGCATCAAGGGTCCGGCTGCATTCGACGTCGCGGCAGGCTGCGCCGGTTTCTGTACCGCTCTTGCAGTGGCCAGCGATCTCGTTCGCGGTGGCACGGTTGATCACGTACTCGTCGTCGGCGTCGAGTTGATGAGCGAGGCCACCGAGCCCACCGATCGCAGCGTTCGCTTCATCTTCGGTGACGGCGCAGGCGCAGTTGTCGTCGGCCCGAGCGACACCGTCGGAATCGGCCCGGTCGAGTGGGGTTCGGACGGCAGCCAGTCCGACGCCATCGTTCAGGAGCCCAGCTGGCTCGACTACACCAAGAACCCGACCGGACCTCGGCCGTGGATCAAGATGGCCGGCACCGCGGTGTTCCGCTGGGCTGCCTTCGAGATGGGCAAGGTCGCCACTCGCACCCTGGAGAAGTCGGGGCTGGGTATCGAGGACATCGACGCTTTTGTGCCGCACCAGGCAAACCAGCGCATCAACGAGGTCATCGCTCGCAGCATGAAGCTGCCCGAGGGCTTCCCCGTCTCCAACGACATCGCCGAGACGGGCAACACGTCCGCGGCCTCGATCCCGCTCGCCATGGAGCAGATGCTGCGCGACGGCCAGTGCAAGCCGGGCGACAAGGCATTGCTTCTCGCCTTCGGTGCGGGTCTGTCCTTCGCCGGTCAGGTTGTCGTCATGCCGCCGTTGGCTGGAGCAGAATCCGCCTGATTTTTCCTTACGGAAGGGCGCCTCGAACCCACGGTTCGGGGCGCCCTTCCGTTTCCGTCCGGATCGTCGAACATCTGCGATGTGGCACTCTGGCGAGATGGTCGAGAACGTGGGGGAGTCCGAACGGGAGTCCGAACGTAATGGTGTGACGGGCGGCAGCTTGGCGAAGATGGGCGGGCAAGTGGCGCTCGCCAGCACGGTCAGTCGGATCACCGGCTTCGTCCGCACCCTTGCCCTTGCCGCGGTCCTGGGCATCGCCCTGGTCAGTGATGCGTACAACGCGGCCAACAGCTTCCCGAACATGGTCTATCAGCTCCTCCTCGGCGGGATTCTCGCCAGCGTCCTGCTTCCGTATCTGACGCGGCAACGGAGCCGTGGGCGGACGCTCGAACGAGAGCAGACGCAGCGCGTTCTCACCGTCGGAGCGCTGGCTCTTGCGCTCGTGACGGTAGTGGCCGTGGTGTGCGCGCCGCCTCTGGTCTCGGCCGTGATCGATGATCCGGCTCAACGAGAGCTCACGACGCTCTTCGCGTACTTGCTTCTTCCGGAGATCTTCTTCTACGGCGTCACGGCGATGATGACGGCTGTGCTCAGCGTTCGATCGGTGTTCGGCGCGCCGGCCTGGGCACCGGTGATCAACAACGTCGTCCTTCTGGTGACGGTCGCGGTCTTCCTGTGTATCCCGGGACCGGTGGCTCTGACTCCCGAGTCGATGACCACCGCGCAGGTTCTGGTGATCGGTATCGGCACTCTGCTCGGGATCGTGGCGCAAACCGCCGTCGTTGCTCGAGCGCTGCACCGCAACGGGTTTCGGTGGCGCCTTCGCGTGCGCGTCGTACCGCACACCTGGCGACCGGTGCGCGTCGGGGCGCCGTTGCTCGGCTGGGTACTTGTGTACGTCGTTGCCGGCCAGATCGGTGTGTGGGTGACGATGAAGGTCACTCTCTCCCGTCACGTCTACTCGATGTACACGCACGCGGATCTGCTGTTTCAAGTGGCGTACGGCATTCTCGGTGTGTCGTTGTTGACGGTGCTGATGCCGCGGATCGCCAGGTCGGTTGCTGCGGGTGACGACGTCGGCGTCGTATCCGATCTCGGCCGGGGAGCCCGGTATTCAGTGGTGGCGCTGATTCCGGTCACTGTGGCGCTCATGGTGTTCGGCCCCTCGTTGACCACCTTGATCTTCTTCGGCCGGGTCGACGGCAGCAGTGCCCGGTTGATCGGGACGGCCGTTGCGGTCAGTGCATTCGGGCTGGTGCCCTTTGCGATGGTCATGCTTCAGCTGCGAGTGTTCTACGCCGACAACAACACCCGAACTCCCGCGGTGATCGCCCTGGTGATGGTGGTCGCCAAGACTGTGCTCGTCCTTCTTGCGTCACTGTCGGCGAGTGACGAAAGGCTGGTCCTGGCCGTCTGTGCCGCCGGCTCGTTCTCCTACGTGTGTGGAGCGGTACTCGGCCACATCCTTCTTCGAAAGCGATACGGGCTGTTGGGATTCCGTCGCGTGCAGGCCACCGTCGGAAGGATTTCGGCGGCGGCAATTCTGGCAGGTGGTTGTGCGCTCGCTTTGGTGGTGGCGGTTCAGAACCGAGTTCCCGAGCCCAGGCTTGCTGCTGTTATTTCATTGTCGGCGGGTGCGGCCATCGGTGCCGTCGTCCTGTTGGGTGCATGCAAGGTCGTCGGTGTTCCCGAGATTCGCCGGGCGCGAACCCTACTGCTGTCCTGAGGACAAGAGCGGTACCAGCAGTTCGTCCGGAGTGAGGGCGCCGTGCTGTCCACGGAGGCCGGACAGTCCCGATTCGACAGATCGACGTACGACGGCCACGTCCCCGGACGCAATGGCGATGACATCACCGATCCGGCCGTGATACTCGGAATGCACTGCAGGCCCGAACAATCCTGCGACTATGCCCTCGGACCTCGTCCCGATCCACATGCGGTCACCCAGTTCGGCGCGCCAGCGGTCCGCAACATCTTGTGCAGCGCCTTCTCGGGTGTGGATGTGACGACATCTAGGTTCACCGGCAAGAGCGAGTACATCTTTGGACAGAATCGGAGTGTTGTCGAAGTCGATCTTGTTCTCGTCCGACACGTCGACCATTCCGTGGTCTGCCGTCACCAGCAATCTCACGTCCGGGCCGAGAGCCGCGGCCAGTTGCTCGACCAGTCGATCGACCAGCATCAGTTGGAAGATCCACGGCTCGGACTCGGGTCCGTAGACGTGGCCGAGTGCATCGATCTCGCTGATGTAGCAGTACGTGAACGTGCGGTCGGCAGATTTCGACGCCGCCACGGTGCGAGCGAGGAGGTCTCCGTATGCCTGGATTCCGGCGAACTGGGCACCGCGCATCCCGGCACGGGTGAGGCCGCTGCCGTCGAACTTCGACGGTACGACGGTTGTAACGGTGATGCCGGCTGCGGCGGCGCGATCGAACGTCGTTGCCTGCGGCTGCAGGGTCTCCGGGACGATGGAGTCGGTCTGAGATTCCTTCTTGCCCGCGCTGTGCCAACCCAGCCAGTTGAACACCGAATCGGCTTCTTCGACGTAGGACTGGTAGCCGGTGATGCCGTGCGCTCCCGAAGGCAGACCGGTCCCCAGTGAGACGATGCTGGTGGCCGTCGTCGTGGGGAAGCCTGCCCGGATGGGCGTTCCGATCAGTGAATTCAGGAATGGTGCGTGTTCGGCGTTGCGGGCGAGCAAATTCGCGCCCATCCCGTCTACCAGCAGAATTACGGTCTTCTTGCTGGGCTGTAGATCGAGACGGTTCGCTTCGCCGCTCACTCCGAGAGAAGCGAGTACCGACGGCGCAAGCGTCGACAGAGTCGGCTGCGAGTACACATCGAGGAGAGGGGCGGGGGCGGGCATCCCATGAGATTAGGCGTTGGACGCAGAAAACTGCATACCTTCTGGGCGAGTGTTCAAATCTGTGCGGTCAAATCCGGACTTTCCAGATGATCAGCGCGCAGAGACCGCGGACCGGTGCGGCCTCCGCGCGGAGAGTCATTCCATGATCGTGGAGATCTGGAACTTGGCACCTAGTGGATCGGCCACCGACGCGAGACGACCGAAGGGCGTGTCCTCGGGATCGCGCAAGACGCTGCCGCCGAATTCGACGACCTTGGCGACGGCCGCATCGGTGTCGTCCGCCCCGAAGTACACCTGCCAGAACGACGGCGCCTCTGCCGGGAGGAACGAGCTGGCATCCATCAAACCGGCGACGACGGTGTCGCCCTGCTTGGCCTGTGAGTACCGGAACTCGTCGCTGTCACCGATCGACTCGTAAGTCCAGCCGAACACGTCGGTGTAGAACGGCAGGACCGCGGCGTAGTTCTTGGACAAGGTCTCGTGCCAGACCGGCGCTCCGGCCTCGCCGACCAAACCGAAGCCGTGATGCTGATCTGCCTGCCAGATGCCGACGACGGCACCGGCCGGATCGCCCACGATCGCCATGCTGCCCTGAGGACCGACCTGCATCGACGGCATCATGATCGTTCCGCCCGCGGCTTGGGCCTTGGACGCCGACGCTGCCGCATCAGTCGAGGAGATGTAGGTGGTCCACACGTTGCCGTAGGGGTTTCCCTCCTGCTGGGGTCCGAGCCCGGCGATGGGCTGCCCGTCTTTGCTGAAGATCGCGTAGCCGCCGTACTGCGGGTCGTCGTTTGTGTCAGCCTGCCAGCCGAACACGTTGGTGTAGAAGGATTTGGCAACCTCGGTGTCGGAGCTGGTGAGGTCGATCCAACAGGGTGTTCCGTCGAGCGCTGTGCGTGCGGGCATCTGAAAACTCTCCTTAACCGAAACGGATACACAAGCAGGGGACGCGGAAATGCTTGGCCGAGGAAGGCCTGAATCTCACGCTACGCGCGTACCCCGACACATTCCCAGGGTTCGAGAGCTTTGGGGTATGTGTCCGTTTCGCGTTCCCCGGTGGGCCGGACCTGCCAACGTAGACGACCGCCGAATCGTTCTTGATACTCCGAAGTTGATGGGGCACTTGCTCGATCGGCAAGGGCGTTCCACCGGGGAGTGTTGGTACGTGTCAGCTCCTGATCAGCCCCGTGCGATCGAGCCACGCGAGCGCATGACGGGTGAACTCGTCCGGAATCTCCAATTGTGGGGTGTGACCGGTGTCGCCGAGAATGATGGTGGTCCAGTGTGGATGTGCAGCAGCGGCTGCCCGTGCGGCCTCGACTGGGACAAGCCGATCGCGATCGCCGTGCATCAGGAGCGTCGGAGTCGTGATCTCTCGCAATGTCTTTCGATAGGAGGCAGGACGGGCGAGGGTCATCAGCAGTGACCGTGCTGCCTGAAGGAATTCGGCATCCTGGGTAGGTTCGTTGCGGCGAATCGCCGTCAAGGCAGCGCCCGCGTCGAGGACCGCGGGGTCGGCTCGCGTCGGATCGGCAAAACACAATCTGGTCATCTGAGCGGCCAACTGCCGGTCTGACATCTTTCGGCGTCCGAAGCCGAGAACCTGCTCACCGACGTACGGCATCGAGTAGAGCGCGAATTGGGCGGCGACGGTCAGATCGGGAAGTTGGACGGGCAGGGGGAGCGCCGGATCCACCAGGACCAGGCCGGCGACTGATTCGGGACTGGCATGGGTCGACATTGCCGAGACCATTCCGCCCATGGAATTGCCGAACAGGACGGCGGGCTCACCCACCACTGTGTCGAGAAAGCGATTCAGAAGTACTGCGTTGGCGTCGACGCCGGTGTGTCGCCCACGGGCAGAGGTGAGTCCGAATCCGGCGAGGTCAAGTGCGTACACGCGCGTGCGCGCCGCCAGCGCCGGTGCGACCCGCACCCAGTTCAGGTGCGAGCCGCCCAGACCGTGAACGAGCACGATGGGCGGCGCTCCGCTGGGACCGCCGAAGTCGATCCAGTGAACGTCACCGCCGAGATCGGTGATGTTGCTTGTCCCGCCCCACGGGTGTGTGAGGGTGCTTCCGTCGACGAGTTGGGCCGAAACAGCGGATTCCATACCTGCCAGGATGCACCGAGGTGTCGTCGTAGTCACGCACTCGTTCCGGTTCGGGATCCGAATATGTGTCATCGATCACGGATTCTCAGGAAGCTCAGGAAACGGGCAAAACGGAATTTGACTGGTGTTCAGCACTTTTCGCGGTTGTCATCGCTGTCCGGCGGCCGTGGCGCGCGTCCGGCGGAGGTCGGTTCGGGCATACTGAAAACCATGTGGTGGATGGTCGGGCTCATAGTGCTGGCCGCGTTGGTTTTGGCATCCGTTCTGGTCGGTTTCGTTTTCCGCCGCCCGATCGCCGAAGCCAAGTCGGCGGTGCTTGCCTTCGACGACGCCAGCTCTCAGCCCCAGCGCGACTGACCACCGTCGAGCGGAATTGTTGCTCCAGTCAGATACGCGGCATCCGGGCCGACCAGGAAAGCCACCGCGGTTCCGATGTCCGTTTCGCAGTCGCCGATCCTCCGTAGCGGAATCCCGGCAACAAAGGCGGCAGCCTCCTCCGGGCGTGCATCTGCCCACCGCTGCAGCCCCGGCGACGACGCGTGGGGAGCAACCGCGTTGACCCGGATCCCGTCGACGCCCCATTCGCATGCTGCCGCGCGACTGAGGGCTCGGACGGATTCCTTCACGGCCGCGTAGCCGCCGTAGCCGGCAGCGTCCCAGCGGACGGCCACGGAGCTGACCATGTTGATGATTGCCCCGCCGCCGCGCTCCTTCATGAACGGGTAACAGGCCTGCATGGTTCGCAGAGTCGCGACGGGGCCGGACGTCAATCCGTCGGCAAGGCGCTCCGGAGTGAGGTCGAGGACGTTGCCGAGCGGGTTGAGGCTGGCGTTGTTGATCAGAATGTCGACGCCGCCGAACAGTTCCACCGTTCGCGCCACGGCTCCGGTGATGGAATCCGCGTCGGCGATATCCATGAGCACCGGTTCGGCACGGCCTCCGCGTTCGGCGATCTCGTTACATGTGACGACGAGTTTCGACTCAGTGCGGCCCGCGACCGCGACGGAAGCGCCCTCCTTGGCGAGCGCAAACGCAACTCCCTGGCCGACGCCTTGCCCTGCGCCAGTGATCAGGGCCACTTTTCCATCCAACTTGCCCACTGCTGTTCTCCTGCTCGTCATTCAACGGTTCCCGAAGCGTTGTCCGAATCGCGCATTGTTACTCGTGGGTTCCCGCTGGATGAGATGTGAGTTACGTCCCACTCAGCGGCACCGCTTCAAATTTCGGTCGTCTTACGTATATTGTGAGCGCCGTTACATACCGGGCGCGCGGACCGCGTACACATTCCATGATGAGGAGCTAGACATGGCATACACCAGCAGCATTGCAGCCAACGCAACCACCGGACCGCTCACGGACCTGGCCAAGGTTCTCGGCCCGATCGCCGGCATCGTTAGCGGCATCGCAGCCGTCGCCACGATTGCTGCACTCTTCGGTGGCAACAGCGCTTCCTGATCTGCTTCTGCAGTCAGATTTCCTCCGGCTCGCATTCTGAAGATATTGCCTTCGTGGATGCGGGCCGGAGGTTTGCCTGCAGATGAATACCTGTGTCTTGCAGGCACATTCATTTTTGTGATACGTCGATCTTTGCCGGCACATCCACACCTTCTTCGTGGACCTGGGGCCCGAAGTTCGGCAGCGGAGAGAAGTCGAGTGCCGCCTCCGAACCGCGGTAATGGCGGAAGTAGAAGAGGGATCGGTCGGGCCGCACCAGGCTGGCCGGTTCGCTTGTCTTCCATCCCCAGTAGACGTCTGCTCGCAAAATCTCCGACAGCCTCAGTATGTTCTTGCAACCATGGCTCTGTAGCCCAAGGCATTTCAATTCCTCGACGTCTCGCAATTGCCCGTCGCGCGTCCACCTGGATTCGTAGACCAGAGCATCGAGAACGACGCGGTGCGAACCCGCTTGAGTAACGCCGGCAAGTAGAACCTCCCAGTCCAATCCTGGTGCGTGTTGGAGGTATTCGTCGGCGTCGATGAATGCTGCCCATGCGACGGTGTCGCGGTACCGGCTCACGTAATCGACGTACGCCTCTACCTGTCCGTGCACGATCCGACCGTCCGCGTCGCGCGGTTGCCAGTCGACGATCGTCACCGGAAGGTCGTGCAGTTCTTTGCGGAATGCGACCTGAACTTCACTGTCCGACATCGATCGGGTGAAGGCGCCGTAAGAGTTGCCTCTCTTGTCCTCGCTGCGGCCGTGCCAACGGTTGAGGCTGAATGCGCTTGTCTTGCGGGTGGACCCGACGGAACCGGTGTTGTCGTAGAGAACAACCTCCCAGCCTTGCTCGATGTGGTGCAGGCACCAGTCTCTGATGAAGGGGAGATGTTCGCGGGGGAGCAGGACCGCAACCACGGCGCGGCGCCCGGCGTCAGCGCTGTTCGGATGATTCTTCGGATCCGTGATCACCCGACACACGATAGTGCTCTGCGTGGATGCGAGTTACTCAATGCTGCTCGTGGGAACGGTTGATCGTAGAACGTTGACACATTCGGCTATTTGTCTCATAGTCGAGTCATGACAACTTCTGTGTCACATTCGCCACGGTTTGTACCTTCCACCGGGGAGTCCTGGCGTTCGCCCTGGGCCATGTACGACGCATTGCGCGAGAACGACCCGGTGCACAACGTTGTGCCGGAAGCTGCGCCGCAGGACGACTACTGGGTGCTCACCCGTCACGAAGACGTCTACAACGCCGCTCGCGACTACGAGACGTATTCGTCGGCAAAGGGATTGACCACTGTCTACGGTGAACTCGAACAGATCGGGATGCAGGACAATCCGCCGTTCGTGATGCAGGATCCGCCAGTGCAGTCGGAGTTCCGGCGCATGGTGTCGAAGGGTTTCACTCCGCGTCAGGTATCGGCGGTCGAGCCGATGGTTCGCGAATTTGTCGTCGAACGTATCGAGGCGCTGAAAGCGCGTGGCAGCGGCGATATCGTCGTCGAGCTCTTCAAACCGTTGCCGTCTATGGTTGTCGCACACTATCTGGGTGTGCCGGAATCGGACCGTGACCAGTTCGACGGCTGGACCGAAGCCATTGTCGCTGCCAATTCGGCAGGTGGTGTGGCCGCGGCAGCGACGACGGCGCAGGCCGCCACCGGTGAGCTGATGATGTACTTCGCTTCGCTGATCGAACGCCGCAAGGTCGAACCGGGTGACGACACGATTTCGCACCTACTCGCCGCTGGACTCGGTGAAGACGGCGACATGTCCGGCCTGCTGTCGATTCTGGGCTTCGCCTTCACCATGGTGGCCGGTGGAAACGACACCACGACAGGAATGCTGGGTGGTTCGGTGGCGATGCTGACCGAACGCCTCGACCAGCGTCAGATCCTGCTGGACGATCCCGCATTGATCACCGACGCGGTCGACGAGTTGCTTCGACTCACCTCGCCGGTCCAAGGACTGGCACGCACCACGACGCGAGATGTGGCCTTGGGTGGCAAAGTGATTCCGGCAGGACGTAAGGTTCTGCTGATGTACGGTGCGGCCAATCGTGATCCCGAGAAGTACGGACCCGACGCGGCGGAGTTGGACGTCTTGCGTCGACCGCAGAAGATTCTCACCTTCAGTCATGGCGCCCACCACTGTCTGGGGGCGTCGGCAGCTCGGATGCAGGCTCGAGTTGCGTTGGAAGAGTTACTCTCCCGGATTCCCGACTTCCATGTCGACATCGACGCGATGCAATACGCGCCGGGCAACTACGTGCGCCGTCCGCTCTCGGCTCCGATGTCGGTGACTCGGCCATGAGCAACGACTGGCTCGGAGAGGGGCGCGCCTTGGCGGCAGCCGAGAAGATCCTCGACAGCGCGGCACAATTGTTCGTCGCGAAAGGCGTCAATGCGGTCGGTATGGCGGAGATAGCCTCTGCTGCAGGATGTTCCCGGGCCACCTTGTATCGGTACTTCGAGAATCGGCAGGCTCTTCACATTGCGTTCGTTCACCGCGAAGCTCGCAGGCTGGGAACTGCGATCGCGGAATCGGTAGCGACCATCGACGATCCGAGTGAGCGTCTGGAGACGGCCATACTCACTGCAGTGTCCGCGGTGCGTAGCACTCCGACGTTGGCTGCATGGTTCACCCCGGGCGATGCGAGTCTTGCCGGTGAACTTGCCAATTCATCCGACGTCATCAACGGACTTGGTGTCGCCATGCTCGGTGAACTCGGAGCAGGCACAGCGTCGCGGGCGCGCTGGATCGTGCGAGTGATTCTCTCGCTGCTCATGGTGCCGGGGGCGGACGAGAACGACGAGCGGACGTTGGTGCGTGAGTTCGTCGTTGCGCTGTTGATTGCTGGACGGGCCACCTGATCATCCCTTCCGGGTGATGTGCGAGGGCTGCGTGGGGATCGAGGATGAACCGATATCCCGACACAGGTCACCGCGAGTTCCCGAGGAGCGTAAGAGAAGATGACTACACCGTCCGAACTCGACCCCAAGCCCGCCACCGAAGCGACTCGCCTGGCAAATGCCCAGGTTCTCCGTGACCTTCCTTTCGACGACACCTTCGACTTCGAACTGATTTCTCGAGGTCTCGTGGCACCGCTCATCGATGGCGGACTGGTCAAAGGTGACAAAGGGCAGTTCATCTTCTCGTACGACGCCTACGGGTTCGCCGACGGCGATGCACCGGATACCGTCAACCCGAGTCTGTGGCGCCAAGCCACTTTAATGGGAAAGGGCGGTGGACTGTTCAAGCTGGCTGATCGTCTGTACCAGGTGATCGGCCAGGACTTGTCGAACACGACGATCATCGAGGGCGACACCGGGTTGATCATCGGTGACACTCTGATGTCCGCGGAAACAGCCGCTCTCGCGCTGGAGTTGTACTACCAGCACCGCCCGAAGGTTCCGGTCAAGGCAATCATCTTCACGCACTCCCACGGCGATCACTTCGGCGGTGTCAAAGGATTTGTCACCGACGAAGAGATCGAGTCCGGTGCCGTAAAGGTCTACGCACCAGACAGTTTCACGGAGGAAGCGATTTCCGAGAACGTACTTGCCGGCACGGCGATGACACGTCGCGGAATGTACATGTACGGATCGTTCCTGCGTCCGGGGCCACAAGGGCAGGTATCCGGTGGTCTCGGCCTGTCCACTTCGCACGGCACTTCGACGTTCGCCGTGCCTACCGACGTCATCACCGAACCGGTGCACGAAGAGGTCATCGACGGTGTGCGCGTGACGTTCATGCTCGCGCCGGGAACCGAAGCGCCATCCGAAATGCTCTTCTATTTACCAGATTTCAAGGCGCTCGGGTCAGCTGAGGACGTCACGCACACGATGCACAATCTATACACGTTGCGCGGCGCCAAGACTCGCGACGCCAAAGCGTGGTCGCACTACGTGCGTCTGGCAATGGAACTGTTCCCCGACGTCGAAATCATCTTTGCGCAGCATCATTGGCCCACGTGGGGCAACGACAAGATCTTGAAGCTGATGTCGGATCAGGCAGATCTGTACAAGTATCTGCACGATCAGACGTTGCGCCTTGCCAACAAGGGACTGACACCGGTAGAGATTGCCGACCAGATCGAGGTACCCGACGCGATCGGAAAGCAGTGGTACAACCGTGGGTACTACGGCTCGCTCAGTCACAACGTCAAAGCGATCTACACCTTCTATCTCGGTTGGTTCGACGGCGTTCCCGCTCACCTCAATCCCCATCCGCCGGTGGAGAACGGCAAGCGCTACGTCGAAGCCGTCGGCGGACCGGACGCACTTTTGACCAAGGGCAAGCAGGCGTTCGACGACGGCGACTACCGCTGGGCGGCCGAGCTGGTGAACCATCTGGTGTTCGCCGATCCGAGCAATCAGAAAGCGCGAGAGTTGTTGGCGGACACGTACGAACAACTCGGCTACCAAGCCGAGAACGGTACGTGGCGCAACTTCTACCTGGTCGGAGCGATGGAATTGCGGCATCCGCTGGCACCGATGCCGTCCAACAACCCCACCGGCCCGGCCGTGGTCGCAGTGATGCCGCTCGAACAGATGCTGGATTTCTGGGCAGTTCGCCTCGACGGTCCCAAAGCAGCCGATGTAGACCTGTCGTTGCGATTCGTATTGTCCGACACCGCGGACAACGTCCTGGTCACAGTGCGCAACGGCGTGCTGAACTACGACATGGACAAGGCAGATGCTTCGGCCGCCCTGACTCTGACCTTGACCCGTGCCGTGTTCAACGAGGTGTATCTGGGAACGACCTCGCTCACCGAATCCATCAAGGCCGGAACGGCAAAAGCTGTGGGAGATCGGTCCGAACTGGAGACGTTCATCTCGCTGCTGGAGGACTTCGATCTGTGGTTCGATATCGTCACGCCGTGACTGGTCGACTCCATGATGTGGCCCGGGTGGGGGATCATTCGAAACGAGAAGGATCTCCTGCGCCGACCCGCACGATTTCGGGAACACCGGACGAATAGTCGACGACTGTGGTGGGTTCGGTTCCGCAGTCACCCGAGTCGATGACGGCGTCGAGTTGGTGGTCGAGTTCTTCCTTGATCTGCCAGCCGTCCGTCATCGGTTCCTCGGCGCCGGGCAGGAGAAGGGTGCTGGAGAGGATGGGTTCACCCAACTCTTGCAAGAGTGCCCGCACTACCGGGTGGCTGGGGATACGCACTCCGACGGTCTTCTTCTTGGCGTGTGCCAGCCGACGCGGAACTTCCTTCGTGGCGGGAAGGATGAACGTGTACTGCCCAGGCGTAGCCGCTTTCACCGCGCGGAACGCCGAGTTGGTGACGTGGACGAAGTGCCCGAGCTGCGCGAAATCGGCACAGACCAGCGTGAAGTGATGGTCCGAACGCAGATGACGGATCTCGCGGATCCGATCGGTGCCCGAGTGATTGTCCATTCGGGCGCCCAGGGCGTAGCAGGAGTCGGTGGGGTAGGCGATGACCGCGTCGTTGCGCAGCATTTCGACGATCTGGCTGATCGCGCGCGGCTGCGGGTTTTCCGGGTGAACGTCGAAGTATCGGGCCATCAACTCAGCTTAGTTCAGCTTGCAGATCACGAATGCCGTTCACCGTTGAGACTGTGGTCGGCGAGCAAACCCGTCAGCTCTTCGGCGTAGGCGAGTTGCTTACGTAAGTGTGTGCAGCTTTCTTCCGCCCGGGTGTGGCAGTCGGTGACGAATTCGGTTGCAGCGGTGCGCGTTGACGCGTCCGAAGCTTCGTCGTCGAGCACTGCCAGAGAATCGAGAAGTTGTTTCATTTCTTCGAGACTGAATCCGAGCGGCTTCATTCGTCGGATTACCAGTAGCCGTTGGACATCGGCCTCGGTATAGAGGCGGAATCCTCCGGCGCTCCGCTCGGACGGAGTAACCAGACCGACCTCGTCGTAATGACGAATCGTCTTGATCGACAGTTCGGTGCGTTCGGCAACCTGTCCGATCTGCATGTTCGGCCCTTGGCCCGCATGTTCCGGCTCAGACATCACTCCCACTTTCCTCGCGCTGGGCCTCCATACTCTCAGTGACCGTCACCCAGGCGACCGGACAGGCGCAGGTGGCGCTCGGCCGATGCGTCGTCGAGCCCCACGATCTCGACATTCTTGCCTCTGGCCGCGTACTTGGTGGTGATGGCGTCTAGTGTCGCGACGGTCGACGCGTCCCAGACATGAGACTCGGACAGATCGATGACAATGTTCTTCGGGTCGCCGGCGTAGTCGAACTGGTAGATCAGATCGTTGCTGGATGCGAAGAACAGTTCGCCTCGAACCGCATAGACACGGGTGTCCTCGTCCGGATGCGCGACGTCGATCACTTCGGTGAGATGCGCGATGCGGCGAGCGAAGATGACCATCGCGGTGATCACTCCGACGATCACGCCGTAGGCAAGATTGTGGGTCGCGACGGTGACTACCACGGTGACCAACATGACCACTGTCTCGCCGATCGGCATGCGGCGCAGGGTCTTCGGATTGATGCTGTGCCAATCGAAAGTGCCGACAGAGACCATGATCATGACGGCCACCAATGCGGCCATGGGAATCAACGCCACCACATCGCCGAGGCCGACGACGAGTATCAGCAAGAACACGCCCGCCAGGAAAGTCGAGATTCGAGTGCGAGCGCCGGAGACCTTGACGTTGATCATGGTCTGGCCGATCATCGCGCACCCTCCCATGCCCCCGAAGAAGCCGGTGACGATGTTCGCGACGCCTTGGCCCCACCCTTCTCGGGTCTTGTTCGATTGAGTATCCGTGACGCCGTCGACGAGCTTGGCCGTCATCAACGATTCGAGGAGTCCGACGAGCGCCATGGCCAATGCGTACGGCGCAATGATCGACAGTGTGTGCATGTCCAGGGGGACATCGGGGAACAGTAGCGTCGGTAGGCTCGACGGAAGCTCGCCCTCGTCGCCGACGTTGGGGACATCGAACGCGAAAACGACTGTGGCGGTTGTCAGTAGCACGATTGCCACCAGTGGAGCCGGGACGGCGTTCGTCAGTTTCGGCAGGAATACGAGTAGCAGAAGTGCGACTGCAAGGAGTGGGTAGACGAGCCACGGAACATCGATCAGGTGGGGGAGTTGGGCGATGAAGATCAAGATGGCGAGTGCGTTGACGAATCCCACCATGACGCTGCGCGGAATGAAGCGCATCAACTTTGCGACGCCCAGGAGGCTCAGCACGATCTGGAGAAGGCCGGCCAGAAGGACTGTCGCAATCAGGTAGTCGATTCCGTACTCGCGCGTCAGTGGAGCGACGACCAGTGCGACGGCGCCGGTAGCTGCGGAGATCATTGCGGGTCGTCCGCCGACGACGGCGATGGTCACTGCCATCGTGAACGACGCGAACAGTCCTACCCGCGGATCGACGCCGGCGATGATCGAGAACGAGATCGCCTCGGGAATCAGTGCCAACGCCACGACCAGTCCGGCCAAAACCTCCGTTTTGAGACGGTGAGGTGACCGGAGCGCGGCCCGAACCGAATTGTCGTTGGTGGATGAAGCGATGGTTACTGCCATGAGATTCCGTCCTGACGAGGTTCTCATACTCTACCCTCCTGTAAGGGTAGAGTATGACCGGAGATCTCGCTACGGTGCGAACTTCTGTCGAATTGTGTTTCCCCGCAGTGAATCTCGAATCGCGAGATTGATCGAGAGGGGAAAGGCCTGCGGCGGCGGTCAGATGTGACGACCAGTAACCCTTACCAAGTATTTACCTACTGTGTGGTTTTTGTTTATTGAAAAAGGGTCAACTCGGGCGCTGGCTCCGTTACAGTTCGGCGGCAAACGTCAATCAGGTTGTTCCGAGAGGACATCATGTCAAAACGCCTACTGAATGCTGCGCTCCTTACCGGCCTCCTTGCCGGTGGAACCGCTGTGTCCGTGATTCCGGCAACCGCGGCGCCCGTTGCAGAAACCACGTCGACAACGTTCCAGGTCACGTGCCGCGCAGTTCCGAGTGCGTTCTCCGGTCCTTCGTCAGACGGAAAGCCTGCTACGGTGCGGGTTTCGGCTCCGACGGTAGTCGCGCCAGGTCAGGTCTTCGACATCGACGTGGATCCGGGTAGCGTCCAGATCCCGAACGATGTGAGCGGCGCAAGCGTCAAGAAGATCTCGCGTCTGAAGATTGATCTGCCGATTCCGACCAACGCGGAGTTCGTTTCGGCGACGGTCACCGATCCGGGCAATGTTATTGCCGGGAAACCTGCTTCGGTGATTCGTGTCAACGAAGACGGCACTCCCGCAGCGGACGGTCCGATACTCCGGTTGTCCGGCGCAAACGAAGCGATCGGCAACAGTCCGTCATCGTCGTCGGGTGCGCACGGCGGGCTTGCGATCAATGCTCAGTCCGGAGTCGAGACCAACATCGTCTTTCCGAAGATCAGAATCACCGTAAAGGCCGGGCCGTCCGGCGCAGTCGAAACCAATGTCCGGACTTCGGGTGCTGCAGGTACTTTCGGCGGGCCCGAGTCATTTTTGACCTTCCTCCCTCAGGTCAGTCACTGGCTCGCGGGAACCATCTGGGCGCCCACATCCTGCTCGCCGCGCGACGCTGAGACCGGCCCCCTCAATGCCGGTGCCGGCGCCCTGGCATCCACGAAGATCGACGGGGACCTGGGGCCCGTTGATCCTGAGCCAGGCGCGGACATCGTGACTAAGCTCGAAGGACCGGCTACCGCCGCGACCGGTACCAAGGTGTCTTTTGCTTCTCACGTCGATCCGGAAAACACAACGGGAACAGTACAGTTCATGGTCGACGGCAAACCCGTCGGTGACCCGCGGCCGGTGGTTCGCGGTATTGCGCGCCTGGATCTCACCTTCGGTAAGGCGGGTACCAAGTCCGTGACTGCAGTATTCACCGCTACCGGAGACGAGGCGAAGTACACGTCGGCGGCACACGTACTCACGGTGACCGGTGACACCACAGGTCCGGTCGATCCCGACCCGACCGATCCGGGCACTCCGGGCGGTCTCGGCAGCCTCGAGTCCGTTCTGCCGCAGCTGCCAACGGGTTCGCTCGGTGGCAAGTGATCACGGTCCTACCTCACTGAACTTTCAATGGCCGAGTTCTTCTGAAAGGCAACACATGAACCCCCGCACTCTGGCAGTTTGCGCTGTCGTACCAGCACTCGCGGCCGGACTCCTCGCTGTGTCCGCGCCGGTGGCAGCGGCTTCCGATACCGTGACGCGGACAGTTTCCTTCGAACACAAGTGCCGGGTCGACGGCGCCACCGATTGGGATTCGTCGTTCTCCGACAACATGGAGGTAACGGCGCCCACGTCCGTGCGTCCCGGCGAACAGTTCACAGTGAAATTGCATCCAGGCACCATGCGTAGTTCGGATTCGGACACCGGTCGTATCAAGTACGACATCGCACTACCGCAAGGGGCAACCCTGGTTTCGTACTCCCTCGTCGGTGATTCGTCGTCCAACTTGACCGGCGAGACTGCGGTGCTGCTCCGGGTGGGCGCAGACGGAAACGCGAACCCGGCGGGTGAGTACCTGCGAATTACCGGTACCGGCAACAAGACAGTCAACGACGGTCCGAGCGCGAACGACAACAAGCCCAAGGAAGGGCTGCAAGTCAAGGCGAACACGGACTTTCGTTTGCCGGCAGTCGAATTGAAACTCGAAGCTCGGTCCGACGAGGGAAATGCGACGACGCACCTGCGCGCCGGGGCGACGAGCCCGAGCATCAAGATCAAAGACACGAGCATGAGTTTCGGTGAGTCCCGGTGGGTCAATGCCGCTGGGTATTGTGTTGCTGCGGGGGAAGGACGCAACGCCCTCTCGACTACCGAGGTCTTCACGACCAACCAGACCGAGACGATGGTCGCTGTCGCACTGGAGGCACTGACGGGCGAAGACGTCAAGATTGCGGCGAGTATCGACCCGAACCCGGGTGAGGGAACGGTCGAGTTCTTCGACGGCGATACGAAGATCGGCAGCGCCACAGTCGATTCCAATGGCCATGCAGAACTGGTCTGGCCGTTCCGCGACCAGGGCGAGCATCGCATCACCGCAAAGTTCTTGGGTACCAAGAAGTTCAGTTCTTCGGAATCTGCGGACAAGACCGTGACCGTCACCGTGCCTGGTGTCATCGTCGTCGAGCCGGTGGATCCGACGGAACCGGAAACTCCTGGTGGAACCGGAAGCCTCGGGGACATCTTCTCGAAGCTGCCGACGGGCTCACTCGGAGGCTGAGTCACCCAAACGGCAGGGGAGCGTCGACGTTTCGGCTCGAATGCGGGTGTGTGATCGAAGGCTGGAATGACAGGTTCGAATCATGCCGAGAGCCGCAACGCCGGCGTTCTCTGATCTTCTCAATGGGAGTCTCCGTCACGGAAATCGGGCCAGAACCACAAAAAGGTAGCTCACCAAAACTCGTGCCCTTTTACTACCGTTAGTTGAAGAACTGCGCGAACCGCGGGTTCTTACATCAACAAGCCTTCGAACTCGCCGCTGCGGTTCAGGTATGAACAAGGTAGGGAAAATGCGCAAGGTTAGTTTGCTCGCGTCCGCTGCAGCAGTAGCTGTCGGTGTGGCAATGATCGGGACGTCTGCGGCCTCAGCAGCGCCGGGAACGATTCCCGGTCACGGGCTGTTCGACGTGCCGTGGGAGGTGTTGCCGGGAACCTACACGACGTCTGGGCCCGTATCAGCTGACATGCCGTGCATATACGGCCGAGCAAAAGTCGACGGCGATGGTGAATTGAATGTACTCGAGTTCGAAAGCACCCTCGAACCGGCGACAGTCACGATTCTCTTGACGGATTCTCGCTTCACCACCGCATATTGCTCTGATTGGAAGCGAGTGTCGTCAGTCGGATCGTTGGATCTCGGATCACTTTTCGGGTTATAGACGTCGCCGCTCTGATTCCAGATGGGCCTCTGGCCGTGGCCACGGACCTCTGCTATCTCGGCTGACGCTCGCCTCGCGGATGTGCTCGTTCGTCTCGAGTTTCCGACCACTCGTCGCATGAGTCCATGACCAGGGACTTTAGCCCTCGGTAATTACCTACCAATCGGTATATTCTGCGAAGGTACGGACTTCGTGAACCGATGTGAGTTGGCTCCGGGGGACGTGCCGGCCTCGCAGGACCGCCCGCAAAGTCAGCCCGGTGAGGCCACCGGAGTTCGCGCATTTCGACAGATTGCCGCTGGGTCCGTCCGCTACGAGGGGAGCGGACGGACCTGACAGCACGAGAGAGTGCCATGCCTGAACGTGGTCAAAGCAGAGTGGACGCGGGGATCATTGCCGTCGTCGCAGTCATCACCGGTGTGTTCGTCGCACTGACCGGTCACGGTCTGGTTGCAGCGCTCGCCACCGTAGTGGGCCTCGCGCTCGGAATGGCGATTGTGCGGTATCTGATCAAGGGCCGCTGATCACCGCAAGAGTTCAGCAGGTCGCGAGAATGTCTGCGATGGTGTCGTGTTCGGCTTGGGTGACCCACAAACCGTATGCCGCTTTGACTTCCACTTGAGCAGTCACGTACTGGCAGCGGTAGGCCTTGTTGGGTGGCAGCCAGGTCGCCGCGTCGGAATCCGACTTCTTCTGGTTCGTGGGCCCGTCGACAGCGCGCAGGTTTCGAGGGTCGTTGGCCAGATTGGTTCGCGTCTGTGTATCGAGCTGTTGTGCGCCCTTCTGCCAGGCGTCCGAGAGTGCGACTACATGTAATCCGTAGCTAGTAGGTAGTGCCGTTGACATCATCCTGGGCTTCCTTCCACGGATTCGGGATATGTGGGCGACGGTGTTATCTGCAGGCAGCGAGGTACGCCGATGACACCGCCGACA
>NZ_LPNP01000056.1:0-103450 GCF_019266045.1 Rhodococcus sp. MH15 | reverse complement strand
CCGCACCGGCCTTCTCCTCCGGCGAATACCGCCGCATCGTCGGCCTCCCTGACACCCGTTCATTCGGCATGCTTCCATCCTCGTTTCCAAGGCCAGAAGTCTCCACCGAACCCAGGGCGATTCAGAGTGCTCACCTTTCTGTACGGAGAGCGGTTCGCAATTGCAGGGACCTCGACGCGACTGTTGGTGCTTGGCGCATGCTTCTCGATGCTCACCCAGTTGGGGTTGATGATCCTGGTTGCGAGCGGCCGGCATCGAATATATCCGTGGATTGCATTGGGCGGCTTACTCTTCAATATCGTGGTCAACATCGTGTTGATTCCTCGAATGTCATTCAACGGAGCGGCAGTTGCGACCGTATCGACCGAACTGCTTCTTTTCGTTGCAATTTGGGTTGTAGTGCGGCAAAGTCTGCCGGTTCACAGAATGTTTCCGATGCTCCCGCTCGGAGCGGCCGTCGCCCTCTGCGCGGTGGTCACAGTAGCAGGAACGATCTGCGTCGAAAGGTTGGGCGTGCCATGGCCAGTCGTTTCGGTTCTCGCTCCACTTGGGACAGTCGGAATCTATGCACTTGTATCGCTCGCGGGCGGGAAGTCGCCACTCGCAATGGTAAACCCGACAGGGAAGTAAAATGACACGAACGATCATTTTCGTCAGCCACACTGGAGAGATCTCCGGCGCCGAACTGGTCATGCTCCAGCTGATGCGTTTGGCACACGAGCAGGGTTTCACGGTAATGTTGGCTTGTCCGGAAGGGCCGCTGAGGGATCGCGCACGCGCGTCAGTCGACTTCGAAACGGTCACGCTACCAACCCTGTCGCTCAGAGGCGAAGGGGGTCTGGCACGCGTCCTGGCGATTCTCGAAGTTGCAAAGAATTGGCGAATTGCCGGGCGCATCATTGCGTCTCGGCCTCAGTCGGCCAGCTCGACCGTGATAGTCAACTCACTGTTCGCATTGCCGGTGATCAGGCTCGGCCGCGTACCGCAACGTGCAACGTGGCTTGTCCACGACACTCTCTCGAGCACAAAACAACGAATCGTCGTACGGATTGCAAAACCCGGGATCCGACGAGCAGTCGCCGTCTCCGGACCGACATCGCTTCCTGTTCTTTCGCTGGGAATTCCCACCTCGGTGTCACGACTTGGTGTTGTAGTTCCCCCTGAGGTAACGGAAGTTCGATCACCGGCACGCCGAGTTGTCGGAATCATCGGGTCACTGACGCCGTGGAAAGGCCACTTGGTGTTGATGGATGCCATCGCCCGCACAGTAGACGTCCAACTCGAAATCGCCGGACTTCCGTTCCCGGGCGATGAAATGTACGCACAAGTACTTCGTGAACGCGCACAGCAGCCGGATCTGGCGGGTCGCGTCACATTTCTCGGATATGTCGATTCACTGGCAACTATCAAAGGATGGGACATCGCGATTTCTGCGAGCACCTCTCCCGAAGCCGGCCCACTCGTGGCACTCGAAGCAATGAGCATCGGAGTGCCAGTCGTCGGAACCGATCTCGGCGGCACCAGCGAGCTGCTGGGGGACGGCGCCGGATCGCTCGTCGAGCCATCTGATTCAGTAGAACTCGCAGCCGAGATAACGAGACTGTTGGAGGACGGGAGTGCACGATCCGAATTGTCACGCATCGGCCGGCGGAAGGTAGAGGACCGATATGACATCCAGAAGAATCTTCCGGCTCTGCTGAAGGAGCTCATCGATGGCTAAGGCACGTCGAGTCGCCGCAGTCGCAGTGGTCTTGTTGATTGTCGGATTGGTAGTCCATTCTTCGATTACCGCAACCGGCGAACCTTGCGCAGTTCAACCTTCGTCAGACAATACTGGCATCGCACTTGGTTCCGGCTATACCGCAATGAGTGACGCCGAAATGGATCGAACGGTGGAAGCTATTCGATCATCGGGTTCGCACTGGGTCAGATTCGACATCGACTGGTCCGCCATCGAAAGTACCGAGGGCACCTTCGATTGGTCCGGAACCGATCGCCTCGTGGACATCGCGAAATCTTCCGGGCTCGAGATTCTCGGTCTCATCACCTACACGCCTGCCTGGGCAAGAGATCCGGCAGCGACGAGTCCTGACACGCATACCCGTCCGGCCGACCCGGACGCGTTCGGTAGGTTCGCGGCGCTTGCCGCTGCCCGCTACTCGAATTCCATTTCGTCATGGGAGATCTGGAACGAGCCCAATCTCCAAACATTCTTCAATCCGACGCCGGATCCTGAGTATTACTCGAAGCTGCTCGCCGCATCGAGCGTAGCAATCGAGGCAGTGCAACCGGGCGCAACAATTGTCTCCGGTGGCTTGTCCCCCGCAACTGACAACGGCGCTGACATAAGCCCCACGACGTTCCTCGCGAACATCTACGAATATGGAGCTGGACAACACTTCGACGTTGTCGGAATGCATCCGTACACCTACCCGGCACTGCCCTCGGACCCGTTGACTCGAAACTGGAACTCTTTCTATCGAATGCGGCTGATGCACGACACAATGGTTGCAAACGGCGACTCGACCAAATCTATTTGGGCGACCGAATTCGGGGCACCAACAGGAACTGGTCTCGACGCTGTGACCCCGTCGATGCAAGCCGAGATACTGCGTGACGGATTCAACGAAGCGCGTAGCCTCGGGTTCGTTCAGAAGGTCTTCGTTTACAGTCTCCAGGACCGCGGCTCCGATCCCGGTGATCGCGAACAAAACTTTGGCCTTCTGGATCTCGACTTCGAACCGAAGCCCGCAATGGCCGTGTTGCAAGATGCAAACGAAACTGGAGGATGCCTCTGAACTATTGATCATTTTCGACCACAGTCACCGAGAAAATCGGACAATACCAACCGGCGCATTTCGCAGTAGCACCCAACCGGACGGAAGTACTGCAGAACCGACTTCGAGACTGGTGCCAAGTGACCCAATTCATGCAATTCTTTGATTTGTCGGATTGGTCATCTAGTTCGGCTTCCAACTTGTCTGTTCCGCACCGGTTTCGAGTCACTGTGGAAAGAAGGTGGTCGGCGTGAGTCGACTTCGATTGTCCCTCGCCTGCGCCCTGTTGACTGTCGGGTCATTGAGCGCGTGTGCACCGAGTCCAGTTCCAACAACAACCCCAACCCCGAACTCGACGTGCAGTTCCGTTGGTTTAGGGATCGCCGCGGGCGCCCCACTCAACGGTCTCTCTCAGAATGATCTCGATGCAGAACTGACCGCAATGAAGAATGCCGGCGCGACCTGGCTCAGGTTCGACGTCGATTGGTCCGCCGTCGAATCAACCAAGGGCCAACAGAATTGGAGCGCAACGGACCGCGTCGTCGATCGAGCACGTCTCCAAGGATTGAGCGTCTTGGGAATCGTTACGTACACGCCGGCTTGGGCTCGCGTCGCCGGGGTCAACGATACCCACGGGTATCCATCCGATCCGGCCGCGTTTGCCAAGTTTGCACAACAAGCAGCACAACGGTACTCGAACAGAATCAGCACTTGGGAGATTTGGAACGAACCGAACCTGACACAATTCTTCCGCCCCAAGCCGAATGTGAACACATACACTGCACTCCTGAAAGCCGCATCTGAAAGTATCCGTGCGGTACAACCGGGTGCAAAGATTCTCAACGGCGGTTTGGCACCGGCCGTCGACAACGGATCCGACATCTCACCGGTCACATATCTCAAGGGTATGTACGCGGCAGGAGCAAAGTCTTCATTCGATGTCTTTTCGATCCATCCGTACAGTTGGCCTGCGCTACCTTCGGATTCGTCCACCCAGAATTGGAACACTTTCTACAGGATCCGACTGATGCGAGAATCGATGGTGCAGAACGGGGACAGCGGAAAGAAAGTCTGGGCAACCGAATTCGGAGCTCCGACAGGTACAGGCCCGACCGCCGTCAGCCCGCAATTACAGGCCAACATCATCTCGGATGGATTCGCGCAAGCAAAGGTGCTCGGTTACATCGAGCGCATTTTCATCTACAGCATGCGTGATCGCGGAACCAACACTTCGGATATCGAACAGAACTTCGGTCTGGTCACGATCAATTACACTCCGAAACCCGCACTCGCAGCGGTGAAACAGGCAGTTGGAGGGTGCAGCACACCCAAGATCTAGTGAAAGCCCGGTCCTTCAGGATTCCGACTGTCCGTCTGCTGAATCCGAACGTATAAGGCTCACGCGAGTTCTTTGCCTCCTCTTTCGAATTTCCGCTATATCTTTGGAGGTCAGCATAATTCGTTCGGTCGAGGCTTCGGAGTCGATGCCGTCGGCTTCCCCGGACGCCTTGACACCAGTTGCATCATTGCTGGTCGACTCCGCTCCGGAAATCTCCACTGCGGACGCCTCGACTCCGGCGCCCTCGACATCAACAGCCTGCACGATCTGCGGCTCTTCGAGCTCGACCCCTGCGCTCGGCTTGGGCATAGCCTTCGGCAGGTTCTTCTTCGCAATACTGACCGTTTTCGCATCCACCAGGCTGGCGCGATCCCTCCTCGAATCCAGGGCGGAAGTATCCATTCCGTACGGCACGGCAACGGAAGGCTCGTTCAGCCGCGGCGCACCGGACTTCACCCAGGCGCTGTCGGACGGGGCCTGTGAGTTCGTGGCCGAGTTGGTCGGCTCGGCCGCCAGTTTCACTGAACTTGCGGGCCTGCGTCTGCGACGCAGCACCGCGAGGGTAAGTACGTCGAGGAGAGGCTCGGGAGCAGACGGACCCACGAGTACCAGTGTTCGCGCAACATCGACTTCGGCCAAAGCCCTGAGGCATTCGACGATCTCCCGTTGGTTGGCGTGCTGTGCGGAGACAACAACCAGGGCAAACCCGGTTCCATTGGAGTCAAATCGGCGCCACCAGTCCGACTTCAGCGAATATCGGGAGACCCCGGATCGCACGTGCGCAGGAACATCCCATGATGTGGAGAGGACGCCGTCACCCGAAAGCACCAGGACATGATCACCGAGACTTGCACGCTGGCATATCGTCAGCGCGAGGTTCGGCGGAAACTCAGCGGCTTCGGAGTGCTGCAGGAGTAGTGAGGCTCCGTATTTCCGGGCCGTTCGACGTGCCCACGCGTCGGTCACTCGCGAACTGAATCGACCCCGGCAGGCAGAGAGGATTTCGGCAGCGAGAATGAGGACCACCAAGAACGCAACCGCCGACTCGACGAGTGGCTTCGGCGCAACCGGCAGACCCGTTCCCGCGGGGGCGGAAAGCAACTGCAGTCGGTCGGAACCGGATACGGTCGATCTCAACTGGCGCAACTGCTCCAGCCTCGCGTCGAGATCCGCCTTGATAGTCGGATCGTCGGCGGGTGTCTCGTATTCGTCCGAGCTTTCTCGCCGCGCTGCGTCCAAGTCCCCGTTCAATCGAGCGATGTCGTCGGTGAGAACTCGGGTACGACGATCCAGCGTGTCTGCATTGCGTCGTGCCTGCGCGTCGCTCAAGGTGGCGACGACTATTCGTGCCAGCGCGTCCGCGTCAGCCTGACTGAAGGCAGTCGCCTTGACGAATACCAATGCCGGAGAAGTACCGGGCGTCACCGAGATGTGGCTTGAGACATCCGCTGTCGTCCACCCGTTATTCAACTGGTCGTGGATGGCGGCAACCACATCGCTATCGGTGGCCAGCGCGACATAGGGGGCAACCAACTGGCCGAGGTTCGCGTCCGTCACGACGATCTGAGAGGCAGACTGAACCTCCGCGACGATGTCGGATTGATACACCGGTGTCGCGCTTCCCCGCACAGCGTAGACAATCCCACCGACGAGCAATGCGATGACAAGAGCGGGGAAGAACACTCTTGCAAGGTTTCGTGCATGCCTCACCAGGTCGAAAGTGGGCGGAACGCCGAGTTCGCGACGTATCGCCGCATCCCTGGTACTCGAATCTGCCATCTTGAGTACCCCCGATTGGATCGCGCGTTGAAGCGTAGCTGAAAGAAACCAAAAGTTTGCCGAACGCACACAAACATACCTGACGGCTGATGTCAGCTACCAAGTAGCCATCGCGGTCGCGACCACATCTGCCAGTACTCGACGATTTCGGCTCCGCTCGCGTCGTACAGAGCATTGCCGGCAGCGCTGGCGAGACCACACACGGCGCCGTCGCCGACAGCCTCGAATGCGGCTGCCGACACTTGCCGAAGGACCCGTAACCCATGTCCGCGCCGCTGTCCTTGCGCCCTGGTTCCGGCCGCCCACACAGTGCTGATGGGCTTACCGAACGACAGCATCGCTGCGGTCTGCAGCGTGTCGAGTTCGAACAGGCCGACGACTGAACGCTCACTTGGTCGGTCGGGGGCCGCCTCCTGATACACCAGAGTCGCAGATTCGCGATCGATACCGAAAACATCCTCCGCAAGTTGTCGTGCTGAACGCAGGTCGCCATCTTCCAGGATCCGCACCGCGGCATCCGGCGCTGACGGAGAATTCGGTAGCGCGCGCAGCGAACTCGAACCGACGCACACCCACCCTGCATCCGCGAGGACGGTCGCGGCATCCAGACCGGCCCCGGCGAGCATGACAACGGTGCGCAGTCGCTCTGCGAGCACTCGTTCCACAACGGCGACCGTGTTTTTCCGCACATCACCCCCATGGACCAATGCAAGGTTGTAGCTGGGATCGGGTGCACCCGTGAGAGCGATCCACCAACCGTCGTCGGCGAGATACACACCGGTCTCAGGTACGAGTCCAGACATGTTCTGCCCATAGGCATCCCGTAAGGCGGTCAACCCCGCCACCGTCCGAAGTGGTTGCCATCCGGTCATCGTCGTCTCCTGGGTCCAGGTATTGTGGGGCCATCAAACAGATCAAATCGGCCTTGAAGATTGCGGGCATACCTCTATCACTCCTCGCCCTTGGTGCGGCAGCGGGTTGGCCCGTCTTCGTCTCACCCAAGATCGATGCACCACGAAGTGCTGACGCTATCGTTGTCCTCGGCGGAGCACACGACGGACGCGAGGAGGTCGGAATCCAACTGATGAAAGACGGTTACGCACCACGCCTGATCTTCTCGAATCCTTACGGCGACAACGACAAGAAGATGCGGTCGATCTGCGAGGGTACGTTCGACTTCCCTGTCGACTGTATCGTCCCGTCACCGTCCACCACCGAGGGCGAGGGGTTCGAAATCGAGAGAATGGCTAATGCCAACGGATGGAAGACTGTCATCGTCGTGACGTTCGTTCCTCATATCTCGCGGGCGCGGCACATCATTTCGCAGTGTTATCAAGGAGAACTGGTCATGGTCGCAAGCCGTCCGGAACTCTCGATCGGGACGTGGACATTCAACTACGTTTACCAAACTGCCGGCTACGTCAAGAATCTGTTCTCGCATTGTTGAGCTCGACAGCTGACAGGTTGGTGCCCGGCGCGGATATCCGCGCCGGCACCAACCGCGTAGTCAGTACGCTCCGTCGCTTTTCGCGACCGCTGAGACGGTACGAGTAATGATCGAAAGATTTTGCAGGATAGACCAATTCTCCACGTAGGAAGAGTCCAGTCGAACAGATTCTTCCCACGAGAGATCACTGCGACCACTTACCTGCCAGAGACCGGTGATGCCAGGCTTGACCAGCAGGCGCCGGGCAACCTCGTCGTCGTACATCTCGACCTCGCGACGCAATGGCGGCCGCGGGCCGACAACGCTCATCTCTCCGCGAATGACGTTGAAGAACTGCGGTAGCTCGTCGATACTCAATCGACGAAGGATCTTGCCGACGGACGTGATTCGTGGATCCTCACGCATCTTGAACAACACACCTCCGGCGCCTTCGTTGTCCCCCATCAGATCGACAACCTGCTGATCGGCGCCTTCCACCATGGTACGAAACTTGAACATGGGGAACGGTTTCCCGTTGAGGCCGATGCGTTCCGCCTTGTAGAACACCGGGCCTTTCGACGTGAACTTGACTGCAGCGGCAGCGGCGAGCATGACCGGCGCCACGAGGAGGATCATCAGCATCGAGAACACCGCGTCGAAAACAGCGGGCGCAAGCCGGTTCGCGCCCTGGTAGCGCGGCCGCGCAACGTGAATCAACGGGAGTCCCGCCGCAGGGCGAAACATCAAGCGAGCCTTCGACACATCGGCCACGACCGGTGAAACCACCATGTCGACGCCCTCGGCTTCGAGGTCCCACATCAGTTTGCGAATGCCCACCTGTCCGAGGTCTTCGGTCCCGGTTACGATGACGGTGTCTGCGCCACTTGCGCGCATCGCCTCGACTACCTCGAACTCGTTGCCCATTACCGGGACTGCTGCTCCGTCGACAACGATGTGATCGTCCAACGCGGTCGCCCGACGCGGAATGCACGCTCCCACAACGTCGTAGCCTGCCGAGGATTCCCGCACGAAGGCACGCGTAGTAGCAACGACGGACGCATGTCCACCGACCAACAGCACCGAGTTACGGCAATCCCCGATCGCACGCTTCCTTCGAATGTCGCGTCGCCAGAGGTAACGTCCGAGAAGCAGCGCAGCGAGTCCGACGGGCAGTGCGATCATGAGGTAGCTTCGCGCAATTCCCACGCCCAGAATGATCCCGGCCAATGCGCCTACTCCGAAGACCTGGCCGGTAGCGAGCAGTACCTTCTCGTACTCGTCACTGCCCTCGCCCAGCATCGCCTGATGACGGCTACGCCCCCGTGCGAGGGCGATCATCCACAGTCCGCCCAACGCTGCAGACGCGATCACTTTAAGTGGTGTCAGCCACTCGATGGGATGCGGCCACATACTGCCGATCTGAGCGAGTGCGATCACGAACAGGACCGTGATCGAATCGCTCACTGCGATCCGCTTCCGGTATGCCCGGCGCCAGTCTGTTCCGACATGAGCGGAATCCTGCGATACCGCCGACCGGCTCTCCACCTCAGCATGAACGCTCATTTGCCATCAGTCTTTCTTGTCATACGAACGGCGTCAGCGGATCGAACGGCTTGGGGGATCGCTGATCGGTAGCCACCGCGAGCGTCCAGGTACGGCAACACCCCGCCGGTTGCCGTACCTCGCTTCTCGCAGTGCAGAAATGAACCGTCATCGGACCCCCCTACATAACCGCCGATCAAAGGCCAATTCATGCAAGAAAACGACCCAGTGTTGCTCATTTCGTACGTAAACATACCTTAGGTTTGTTTCAACTGCACTCACCAAGCCCAAGCTATTTTCCGATTGCCAGGTGATTACCGGGCAATTACGTCAAAGTGGGCTAATCCTCCACGTCTTCGAGACGTCTTCCCTCACGAATCCGAATGTCGGCGATCAGCATGTCCAGGGCGCCCAGGAGTGCAGTGTCGGCGCGTCGGCACTGCTCGATCAGAGCTTCCAGATCAGCTTCATCGGCGCTTTCGATCACACCAGCTTTGGCGGCCCTGCTCAGTACTTTTTCGGCGAGGAGCAACGGCGGCTGCGACCGAGCGATGCCGTCCATGGATGACGCGCGAGCCTTCTCGGCAGCCTTCAAAGCGTCCCACGCCCGCTCTTGCTCAGCGATGTCGACCGCCCCGGAACTGACCAGGTGCGGGCTGCGGTGCACGAGTTTCGCGATCAATGCGCCGGCCACGTCGTCCAATTCGAAAACACCGTGTGCTTGAGCGATCCGCGAGTGGAACAACACCTGAAGCAACAGGTCTCCGAGTTCCTCCCGAAGATCGCTCTCGTCGTCGCTTCGAATCGCGTCGAGTACCTCGTAGGTCTCCTCGACGAGGTAAACGGAGAGGCTCTCGTGCGTCTGGGTCGACTCCCAACCGCCGCGATTCCACAACCGGTCCATGATCGACGCCGCTTCCACCAGTCGATCGCCGTGAATGGGTTCGGCGCGAATCATCTTTACCCCAGCGGCAGACAACGCCGCGATCTTCGGCTCGGCGGTGTCCATCATCACAGTCACCGCGGCGCCGGGTGTCGTGGCCGGCAGTGCGCCGCGTACCGAGTCGGGGACGTCCGGGTCGATATCGATCGCGCCGGACAGGAACGGGAGCGCCTCCAGCGGAAAGACATGCGGCCGCAAAGGATCGAGCAGTACGACGACGGGCGATTCGTTCACCGTGTGCTCACGCCTCGACCAGGACGGCACCGGCGGCGCGCCCGTCAATCGCCAGGATGAAGTCCGCGATGTACTGGAGCAATTCGACGTCCCGCAGGCGATCCGAGCCGACTCCGCCGGTGCGAGGCAGCGGGAGTTGCACGAGCCCGGTCGTTGCCCGGTACTGCGCGCTCGGATAGATCCTCTTGAGCCTGATCTGTTTGGAATCGGGCAGTGACATAGGCGAGATCTTGAGCTGAGTTCCGGTGACGGCGACTTCCTCCAGTTGATACTCGCGGCAGAGCAGTCGAAGCTTGGCCACCGAGATCAGCCGTCGAACCTCTTCGGGCAGTGGGCCGTAGCGATCGACCAGTTCTTCGACTACGGCAGCGATGCCGTCGGAATCAGTTGCCGCAGCGAGCTTGCGGTACCCCTCCAACCTGAGCCTGTCACTGGTGACGTAGTCGGGCGGGATGTGTGCGTCCACCGGTAGGTCGATCCGGACTTCCTTCGTGCCCTCGTCCATGGTGATCGGTTTGCCGTCGGCTGCAGCCCGGAAGGCTTCGACCGCCTCACCGACCAGCCTGACGTACAGATCGAACCCGACCCCGGCGACGTGGCCGGACTGCTCTGCGCCCAGAACGTTTCCGGCTCCACGGATTTCAAGGTCCTTCATCGCGACTGCCATACCAGCGCCGAGGTCCGAATTCTGCGAAATCGTTGCCAGTCGGTCGTATGCCGTTTCCGTCAAAGGCTTTTCGGCCGGGTACAGGAAATATGCGTATCCACGTTCACGACTACGCCCGACGCGTCCGCGAAGCTGATGCAACTGCGAGAGGCCCAGCGAATCCGCACGTTCGACGATCAGTGTGTTCGCGTTCGAGATGTCCAGACCGGTTTCGATAATCGTGGTACAGACCAACACGTCGAAGTCGCGTTCCCAGAATCCTTGCACGGTCTTTTCGAGAGTGTCCTCGTTCATCTGACCGTGCGCGACGACGACGCGAGCCTCCGGGACGAGTTCACGGATCTTCTTGGCTGCCTTGTCGATCGAGCTGACACGGTTGTGTACGTAGAAGACCTGGCCGTCGCGCAGAAGTTCACGCCGGATGGCCGCGGCAACCTGCTTGTCCGCATACGCGCCGACGTACGTGAGGATCGGATGACGTTCTTCCGGCGGTGTGAGGATCGTGGACATCTCGCGGATCCCGGCCATGCTCATCTCGAGAGTACGAGGAATCGGGGTAGCCGACATCGTCAGGACGTCGACGTGGGTGCGTAACGCCTTGATGTGTTCCTTGTGCTCGACTCCGAATCGCTGTTCCTCGTCGACGATCACAAGCCCGAGGTCCTTCCAGCGAATACCGGTCTGCAGCAACCTGTGAGTACCGACGACGATGTCGATCTCACCTTCCGCCATGCCGGCGATGATTTCCTTCGAGTCCTTGGCGTCGGTGAACCGGGACAGCCCTCGCACCTTCACCGGGAACGACGCCATTCGTTCGGTGAAGGTCTGAAGATGTTGCTGTGCAAGCAGAGTCGTCGGCACCAGCACCGCCACTTGCTTGCCGTCCTGCACTGCCTTGAACGCGGCGCGGACGGCGATCTCCGTCTTGCCGTACCCGACGTCACCGATGACCACCCGGTCCATCGGAACCGGCTTCTCCATGTCGGCCTTGACCTCACTGATAACGGTCAACTGGTCGATCGTCTCGGTGAACGCGAATGCGTCTTCGAGTTCCTTCTGCCACGGTGTGTCCGGGCCGAACGCATGCCCGGGAGCAGCCTGACGCGCTGCGTAGAGCTGAACCAGCTCGCCCGCGATCTCACGAACTGCCTTGCGGGCCTTACGCTTGGTGTTTGCCCAGTCGGATCCACCGAGCTTGCTCAGCGCCGGCAACTCCCCACCGACGTATCGGGAGAGTTGATCGAGCGATTCCATCGGGACGAACAGACGATCGCCCGGGTGACCGCGCTTGCTCGGCGCGTATTCGATGACCAGGTATTCACGACGCGCCCCACCGATGGTGCGTTCGACCATTTCGACGAACCGGCCGATACCGTGCTGATCATGCACGACCATGTCCCCTGCCGACAGCGCGAGGGGATCAACCTGATTGCGGCGCTTGGCCGGCAAGCGCTTTCCGTCGCCGACCGCAGCAACGCGGTTGCCGGTCAGATCGGACTCGGTGACGATCACCATCCCAGGCGTCGAGTCGTCGCCGGCGAGTACCAGTCCGTCATGCAGTGATCCGCGGAGCACCGCGACCTGTCCACGGGCGGGGGTAGCGCCGGCATCGAGCATCTTGGCGGGCACTTCGGCTTCACCGAGTCGCTCCACGACGCGGCTTGCGGTTCCGGCACCTGCCACCACGATCGCCGCGCGACCGCCCGTGCTCACGTGCGCCCGAAGGCTGACGAACAGCTCGGCCAACAGGTCGTCGGAACCGCGCACCTGCGGTGCCGCATGCACCGGGAGTTCGAGTTCTTCACCGTTTCCCGACGCCAGCGGGCTGACTGTCCACCAGGGTCGGCCGGCAGCTTCGGCAGATTCGCGAACATGACGAAGCGACCGGTACGCGGAGGCACCGAGATCGACTCCTCCGCCGTTGAGGATCGACGTGTCGAGCGGTGCAGCGCCGCCGATCGACGCCGCCGTCCACGATGCTTCCAAGAATTCCTGGCCGGTGCGCACCAGGTCGGTGGCGCGGGTGCGCACCTTTTCCGGATCACACAGAAGAATGTGCGCCCCTTCGGGAAGTACATCGGAAAGTAGCTGCAGTTCACCGGGTTTGAGAACCGGGAGCAGAGCTTCCATCCCCTCGACGGGGATACCTGCCGAGATCTTGTCCAGCATCTCGACCAACGACGCGTCAGCCTGGTTCTCAGCAGCGAGTGCCGCAGCTCGATCACGAACATCAGCTGTCAGAATCAGTTCACGACACGGCGGCGCGATCACGGAATCGACGTCGACGTCCGCTAGCGAACGCTGATCGGCAACTGAGAAGTACCGAAGCTCGGATACCTCGTCACCCCAGAATTCGATACGGACCGGATGATCCGCCGTGGGCGAGAACAAGTCGAGAATGCCACCACGGACCGCGAACTCACCACGCTTTCCCACCATGTCGACCCGGCTGTACGCCATCTCAACCAGACGAACCAGAACGGAATCGAAATCGATCTCGGTGCCGACGCGCAACGTGATCGGTTCTATCTCGCCCAGGCCTGGCGCCATCGGCTGAACGAGGGAGCGCACCGTGGTGACGATCACCCGAAGAGGCGATCCGTACGAGGCGTCGTCTGGCCTGGCGAGTCTGCGCAGTACCTCCACCCGTCGCCCAACGGTATCCGCGCTCGGCGACAGTCGCTCGTGCGGCAATGTTTCCCACGACGGAAACTGCGCCACTCCTCCACCGAGCATCTCGGTGAGTTCCGAAGTCAGATCGTCGGCTTCACGACCGGTGGCTGTCACCAGCAGCACCGGCGTGCGAGCGGCGAGTGCAGCGGCGATGAACGGCCGAGCCGGCTTCGGAGCCACGATGTCCAAGGCGGCCGATCCGATGGATTCGATCACCGGAGTGAACGCGGCATCTGCGAGGGCGACCTCGGCGAGTCCAGCGAGCGCAGTCTGGGCAGAGGACAAGGAAGTCAACGAACGCGCTCCTGAACAGTGATGACGGGTTGCGGACGCACAGCCCGAGCGCAATATCCCCACCGAGGCAGAGTTGTGCGCCGGTTCGATTCTATCGGTGTGCGATCTCGCAGCGCAGTCCGATCCGTTCAGTTTCCCGTAGCACTCGTCTTCTTCGACGTCCGCTTGGACGGCGAGGATTGTGTGACCGGAGTGATCGGCGGCGCCACGGCCACACTCACGTGCGAGTTGAGCGCCCGAACGCGACCGATCACCTTCGTCGCCTGACCGGTTCTCCGTAGGCGTACAGTCCTGCGACCGTTCGGCGCGAGGTGGAACCAGGAGTCTTCGGGCTCGAAGCCCTGCAGTTCGAGGGCAACGTATTGGGCGGAAGCATCCGTCGAGACGTCGACTACCCACTCTTCGTCACCGACGTTGCGCGCTGTGGCAACAAGTCCGACCGATCGCTCGCGAGGCCGCGCCGAGCCACCCAGGAGGTGGACCACTTCGTCCACCATCTCGCCGTCTTCGTCTTCGAGTGTGACGGTGACGGCGTCGTATGTCCGCGCCCCGAACCGAAACACGTGAGTGAGGTCGGTGAAACGGCCGACAAGGCTGTCCACGGACCAGGTCAGACTTGAATGCGCTTCCACCTTGACCGGTAGCGCGACGTCGACCGGGACGACACCTGACCGACTGTGCGCTCGAAACCTGATCTCGCCGACGACAGGTTCGGCGGTCTCGTTGATCGCGTCGAGCCTCAATCCGTCCATACCGTCGTCCGTGACGAGGAGCGCGATCGGTTTGGCGCTCCTACGGAGCACGAACCACGGAGCTTTGGGGCTGCCGCTCCAATCGAGGACCCCCCATCCCGGTCCGGGCTCCATGTCTCGCAGTGCGAGTGTCAAGGCGCCGTCGCACCGAGAGTCCGGGCGACGCCAGTATCCGAGCGTCGATGCGAACGCCTCACATACAGCTGCTCGCCCCAGGTCGAGATAGCGTTCCGGGTCGGACCACCGGACTTCACGAGCGTCTTCGCCGAAAAGCGCGTGGACGTAGTGGTCCCGAACATCCTCGAAATCCCACGACGATCCGTTGTCCCGAGGCACCGCGGCTTTCCATGCCGGGTGGTGCCCCGCGACGGCGAGTGAACCGAATTCGTTCTCGATCACCGCATTCGACGGTGGAATCGAAAATGCCAATGATTCGGTCGCAAAACGTACTCGCGCGCTGAGCACGTCGGCCAGTGGACGACGATAGGCACCCACCCCGAAGTAGTGAGCGACCCCGCTTCCGACATGCGTTGCCAATTGCTCGCCCCCGCGAGGCGCCGAGGGGGACGACGTCACGTACTCGAGTTCGGGTGCCACCGTCGAGATCAACTCCGGCAGTCTCGAATGAATGAGCGGGATGTGTTGATCGACCAAGCCCAGCATGGTCGGCTGCTGTTCGGTCTCGCTGCCGCCGCAGAAGACTGCCAGAGCGGGATTTCCGCGCACTCTGTGAAAGAACGCGGTGACCTCGCCGGCAACAAGTTCGAAGAATTCGTCGGTGTCGGGCGGATCGAGCGTCGCCAACATCATGTCCTGCCACACGAGAATGCCCAGTCGCGCACATTCCTCCCAGAAGTGGTCGCTCTCGTAGACCATCGTCCCCGGGATTCGAATCATGTTCAGGCCCGCCTCAGCCAGGCGTTCCAAGACACGAGTTGTGCCGGCGTCGCCTTGAAGCGAGATCGGGTCGGTCGGCACCCACACCGAACCACGGCAGTACACCCGGATGCCGTTGACATACAAACGGAATCCACCATCGGATCTGTCGACCTCCACCGTCCGGAAGCCAACTGAACCGAGATGCTCGGAGACTCCGACCGCTTCCATCGTCACCGGATAAGTGCGCGGGGTGCCATGTGTGTGCGGCCACCACAACTGCGCGTCCGGCACTACGACGACACCGGACACCTCGAGAAATCCATCCGGTCCGGCGGATACAGCCAATTGCCGCGAGTGTTCGCCGACGCGCACGGTCACGTACTCCAGCGCGGCCGGCAATCCGGTGAGCCGAGCACTGACGGCAACGCGACCGGTTGTGCCGTCAACACTCGCATGCTTGACAGCAGAGACTACGGCGGCAATCCCCTTGTCCAACAAGCGGATACCCCGCCACGGACCCACCGGTACCGGTACACCACTGAACACGGGAGCCATACCGAGCATCGTGGTTCGGATCCACCGAAGACCCTGTTCACGGACCATCGACGAGCGCCAACGCCCTCGGGGACGCCTCGATCTCAAAATCGCGGAGAGAGAATGAAAATGAACAGCCACCTGGACACGTTTACCAGCTCCGACTCCGGCCGGAATGATCACTTCCCCAGGTGTGAACATGGATTCAGTGGACGCGACACGGACACCGCCGATCCAGACATCCGCAAACGCCGTCATACCGTCGAACTGGAGCAGCCACGACCCCTCACCGGTCGTGGCCACGGTAGTCACGAACCACCAGTCCGACGATGAAACGGACGATTCTGAAACAGACGACGACGAAACGGACTTTGTGCGTCCGGCGTCCGTTTGCGCCGCACGTAACGCACCGATGACTGTTCCAGGCACGGACGCTGCGACCCACTCGGTCACAGCTTCGAGGGCATCCGGGTCGGATATGGATCCGGGTTCGGTTGCAGCGCATCGCCATATCGCGCCGGCCAGCAGGTCTGCTGACGAACGAGGCACTGTCAGACCAACCTCAGGTGTCGATGCGAGTCGACGCCGACTGTGTCGGCAACGATTTCCATCGCCCTCTTCCACGACACGGCCATCTCGTCGAGTTGCTCACGCGGGTCCACCGCGCGACCCCTGGAGGCACGCGCCATCTGAAACTGCACGCTCTTGGCACCGGATGCCACTTTGCGGAAATCTGGCGCAGCTTCGCCTGTCCCGGAGAAACCTGCAGTGTCCAAGAACTCGCTGGCGTCGGCAGCCAGCTCCGCGCTGGCCCCGCACTGACGAAGTAGCCCGAAGGACCAGAGGTGAAAGGCATCCATACCCGCCCCCTGCACCCATTCGAGGTCTTCGATCACCTTGCGTCCCAGCTCTCGCACGGGATTACCCACCGCTCGAACCGCTACATTCCGCCGAGCCACTTCGGCGATGTTTCCGGCGTTGGTCGCGTGAACCGGATTCAACCTGATCTGTTCGACATAGGGCACGAACGAAGGAAGTGAGGAACGATCGAGATCGAAGACGCCGGAGAAATCGTCGCCTCGCAGCAAGTAGTACCCGCTGTTGTGAAAGTACTCGAGCTCGCCGGCAACGCGATCGATCCGATTGGGCACGATCGTGGTCTTGGTGTGCCCCTCGTGATAGCTCGTTCCAAGAGTATCGGGAAGCCAGTATCCGTCCACTTCAACCGTCGACAGCATCCCAACCGCGAGGTTGTCCTCGACATGGATCAGCGGTGCCCGCCAGACGTTCATCTCGGCGACTTCGATTCCGTACAGCGCGTAGATGTCCTCGGCCTTGAGCTTGAGGAACGTCCACTGAGTCCCGTCGAACCGCGATGAGAAGGCACACGCCAATGCCGGGACGGGGTCCAACCCCAGCGAATGCAACACTTCGATCCACAGATCCGTGTAGCAGTTGGTCTGCGCCCACACGCGGTCGTCCTGGTGCAACGAATGGGGCCGGTAGCGATCAGGTGAAATGTCGATGAGCCGTGACATCAGATGCCCATTCGTTCACGAACGGAGGTTGGCCATGCAGCCACGTCAAGACCATGAGTCCGCAACAAGGACAACGCGATTCGCTCCATCCCGAAGCCGACGCACGAGCTGTGTGCCACCTCCCCCTCCGCCGTTCGGATGTCGAAGTTGACACCGAAATGGTCGAGATGGTTGTTCGAGGACACGATCGCCGTGCCCTCGTCGAGATCTCCGTAGAGCCGAACTGTCAGTTCCGTCTTGAGATTCTCTTCACGCTGGTTGGCTGCAAGCATCTTTCCGGCGCGCCCGAAGAAAGGATCATTGGCGATCACCGGGGTAGCGTCGAGTTCGAGCCGGCCGAGCACCTCGAGCCCCCGCTCGATCCAGTGCTCGCGATGCGCTCGCGCTGCCGCGGCGTCACCGATCGTCACGAACTCGTGCATCCGAAACGCTTGCATGCGAGCCGGATCGATGGCCGGTTCGTGCCGGAAGCAAAAACCGTAGATGTCCAGCAGCACGCCGCCTTCGGGCAGAACTCCGGTGTACCGCGCATAGGCAGGATGGCACGCTGCGGACACGAGCATGGTCTCGGTCGGCTCGAGGTGGCGGTCCCACGATTGTCCGTCGGCGCGATCGGCCAGCAGTCGCGCGTGATCGCGATTGGAACCAGCGAAGGTGTTGATGGCGCCGGTGAGGTTGGGAAACGAAGCGATGTAGTCGGTGCGCTCGAAACTGCTCCGCGGGAACACCGGCGGGAACCGCAGCCGAGTCGCGGCGTCGCCTGGCCCCGCTGCAATCACCACTCGGTCGATACCGTCGACGATGTCCTCGAACACTCCGGAACGCCCGTAGAGTCCCGGCACCTCCGTCTCGACGAGAAGTCCTTCGACGAGCAGTTCACGTTGAAATGCAGCCCGGGCCCGATCCAGATCGGTCTCGCCTGTCACAGTCTCGGTCGTCACAGTCTCGTTCGTCATAGCGTTCCCCGGTATCCGATGGCCATGTGCGCTGAACCTGCCATGATTCGATCGTTGTTCACCATCACCGCTGCGCCGTGCGCGTCACGAAGGTGCCGACCGAGCGAAAATTCGGTGTCCTCGCGATATCCCGAGATTCCACAGATCAACATTGTCTGCCCCACGATTTCCACCACCGCTGTCGACGCTGTGACTTTCAGGTTGTTCATCGCGAGCGAAAATCCCACCGCTCCCGTCGCCTCGAAATCGGCAACGCCTTCCACCGCGTGGACTGCGCGGTCGTACCTGCGCGCAGAGGCGCCGACGAGATCGGCGAATTGTTGTGCCGAAGCGGCAACTTCGGCGAGCCGCAGCGCTCCGGGGGAAGTGACCCCGGGCTGCTTGCGGGCGGCGGCACGCACGTACTTGCGCGCCTTCTCGACTGCAGCGTCGGCAATTCCCAACCACACCGAACTCCAGACGACGTGCGAGACCGGAAGCATGGTGTGGGTGGAGATATCGGAATACGGTACGCCGGCGACCATCTCCGGCGTCGAGGTGGCCCGAAGGATGTAACCGAGACTGCAAGTACCCCTCAGCCCCAGCGTGTTCCACTCGGTGGTGCGTTCGAGCGTCAGGTCTGGGGTACGACACACCACGAGAACCTGATCGTTCGGCTGACTCTCCGGTGTTCGCCGAGCCGTCACGACTATCGCGTCGGAGTGTTCACCGTACGAAATGACAGGCGCGTTCTTGATCAACAGCAGGTGACCGCCCAAGTCTTCCACCGCGCAGTAACTCCGGCTGACGTCACCACCGATTCCCAGCTCAGTGGTTGCCGATGCCAACAGCAATTGCTTGTCGACCGTTTCTTCGACAAACTCGCGTAGTGCTTCGGTGTTGCCGTGCTTGACCAACGAGTATATCTGCGTCTGATGCATCGCGAAAATCATTCCGCTTGCTGCACAGCGCGTTCCGATCACACGGGCGATCTGCGACACTTCCTGCAGCGAGAGCCCTTCGCCGCCTAGTTCCCTCGGCACAGCTACGGACAGCAGCCGTTCGCTTCGCATGGCGTCGACAGCTTCACGCGGAAACCTTGCTTCTGCATCGACTTCGTCGGCCCACACCGCTGCAACTTCGTCGGCCAACCGTGCGGCCCGCTCGAGGGCCGTTCCGGTGGAGCACTGCGATTGCGGAGCGTTCATGCAGCACCCAACTCCGTCAACGCACCCTCGATCGCCTTGACGCTTGCGAAAGTACTCTTCCGCAACAACTCGTCAGGGAACTCGATGTCGAACGAATCCTCCAGCGCCAACATGACATTCACGCTCGCGTGCGACGTCAAACCCAACTCGTAAAGATCGGCCTCTCCGTCGATCGTGCTCACGTCGACTGCCAGCCGACCGTGCTCGACGAGCACTTTCCGAATTGCCTGATCAATCATCAGCGATGTCGTCCTTCTTTTCGATGCGAGCGCCCGAGCGTGTTGCGATCACCATTGCGATGGCCACGTCCGCTTCGTGCGAGATAGATACTTGAAAATCGTGCAGATCCTGGGTCCGCGCGAGTTCCGCGGCATTACCGGACAGCGTCACCCCACAGCCACCCCACTCGGCCCGAGTGATTTCGATGGAACTCCACGGAACGGGAACGTCACCAGGCCGCAGTACCTTCACCACAGCCTCTTTGGCGGCGAAACGTGCAGCCAATCGTTGATCCCGCGCCGGCCCGGCGCACGTCTGCAATTCGTGCGGGGTGAAGGTCCGATCGAGATACCTCCGCCCGAAGAGTTCGATACTTCGAGTGACATCCACGACGTTCACTACGTCACAGCCGATCCGCGGGCCGATGTCGAGCATCGGCGTCGGCGCAGTGTCACCCATCTGTTGACTCCCCATCTGGGGTCGTACACGCCGGGCAGCCCCCTATGCTGCCCGGTGCGCCGACGCCGTCACCCTGCCCTGACAAACCTTCATTCTCAGCAATTCTTCAGCTACCGATAGAACATACCGCAATCCGAAGATTGACGGCAAGATCGGACTTTCAGATTCCCATCAACACTATAAACATACTCTTAGTTTGTTTCGAATGCAGAACAAAGAGAACAATGTCCCTACCAGGACATTTGCAGTAAATTGACCAAAGGAGCAGTGCGGAGAGCCAGTGATTTCAGTGATCACTGGCAAGGCGACGGGCCGCGAATTGCCTGAAGTACTCCACTTTCGATTCCGGGACCACGATCGGAAGTATCAGGTTCCACGATGCCTTCATAGAGTCCGAAAGCTCACGAACGGTCCCGGTCGCGGCTGCCATCAGCCGAACTCCCGACGCAACTTCCAACAGGAAACGAGCAATGTCAGCAGAATCCGCGTCCGAACGCAGATCACCTTCGTCGGCCGCACGGCTGGCAAGTTCACGGTAAATGTCGAGCCACACGTCCAGAGTCGCCGGCCCGGAGCCCCGATAGTCCCCGATCTCGACCAACAAGCGGAACGTAGCTCTAACCATGGCGTCATGCGCACCGATGTCGACGATGACCGACGAAATACCGATCAGTGACTCGAGCGCGGGAGTTCGACGGTCCAACCAGAGCTCACATTTTGCGTCGAAACGTGCCGAACCCTCGTCGATCACGGCCCGCGCGAGTTCTTCCTTGGACCCGAAATGGAAGTACAGGGCGCCTTTGGTCACCTGCGACTCGGCGATGATCTCGCTCAAGCTGGCATTGGCATAGCCCAGGCGCAAGAACACACCCGCTGCTCCGCGCAGCACCGAATCACGGGTGGCTTCTGCCCGCTCTTGCCTCACCATCGATCCGGCCTCCAATCACCACACATCGAACGAATTCTTGGTCTTACCCGTTCACAGCGTCAAAATGGATGGCACGGTTCGGCATTCAACCCACCCTGCAAACAAATGAGACATTTGCCCATCAAACGATCGTGATACAGCGAACACAGCTTAGACCGCGATCCATCTCTGCGCGGCAGGCGCGCCTGGTTAACCCTCCAATTGTGGATCGGCTTCCAGATTCGTCAGCCCATTCCAACACAAATTCACGAGGTGAGCGGCGACAACTTCCTTCGACGGAGTCCGTTCGTCGAGCCACCAAGTAGCCGTAGTGGACACCATGCCGACAAGCGCCTGTGCGTACATCGTTGCTAGTCCGGGGTCGAAACCGCGTCTGGAGAAGTCCCCCGCCAACAGGTAGCCCACCTGACTGATCGCGTCGTTGAGGAGGCTCGAATATGTCCCACTGGGCGCGACAACGGACGAATCGCGCACGAGTATCCGAAATCCGTCGGTGTGCTCTTCCACGTAGGTGAGCAAAGCCAACGCAACCCGCTCGACTCGAACTCTCGAGCGATTTTGTGAGAGCGAAGACGTGATCATCTCGAGGAGTCGCGACATCTCCCGGTCCACTACGACGGCGTACAGCCCCTCCTTGCCGCCGAAGTGCTCGTACACGACAGGCTTGGACACGTTCGCGCGCTGGGCGATCTCCTCGATCGAGGTCGCTTCGTATCCCCGTTCGGCGAACAATGCCCGCCCGATCTCGATCAGCTGTTGCCGACGTTGGGTACCGGTCATCCGGATCCGTGTCACTCGTTCGGGAACTGGATCCCCGCCACCTGAACCGGACACCGTCGCCATTGTCTTCCTCTCGCCGACACACAAATCACTGCTGTGGACGCTCAGCCTATCGGGACTTCAGGGGCCCGATCGGAGGAGCGGTTCGACCTACGGCGGGTCGGCATGCGATTATTCTCTCGCGCGTTCGGCCGCAAGGCTCGGCAATGCGTGGCAATCCGCCGTGGTGTAATGGCAGCACCTCTGATTTTGGTTCAGATAGTTCAGGTTCGAGTCCTGGCGGCGGAGCTGGTGAACAACATGCTTTCCCGAGCGGAATGTATGTCTTGATCGACAGTTTGATCGACAGAGGGAGCTCAAACCAGTGCAGACCGCCGTGATCGTTCTCGCAGCGGGTGCCGGTACACGAATGAAGTCGAAGACTCCCAAGGTCCTCCACACTCTCGCCGGACGCAGCATGCTGGCACATTCGCTTCACGCGGCAACCTCACTGAATCCCACGCACCTGGTGACCGTCGTCGGTCACGATCGTGAGCGTGTCACCGAAGCCGTGAACGCAGTCGCCGGGGAACTGGACCGTTCCGTCACCGTCGCTGTTCAGGACGAGCAGAAGGGCACCGGGCACGCTGTCAGTTGTGGGCTCGAGGGGTTGCCGGCCGACTTCTCCGGGACCGTACTCGTCACAGCCGCCGACGTGCCTCTGCTCGACGGAAAGACCATCGCAGACCTCCTCGCCCAGCACACGGCTGCTCCCGCGGCCGCGGTGACGGTGTTGACGTCGACGGCCGTCGACCCCACCGGCTACGGGCGAATCCTTCGTACGACGGACGGCGAGGTGAACGCCATAGTCGAGGAGAAGGAAGCCACCGATTCGCAGCGCTCGATCACCGAGGTCAATTCAGGGGTCTACGCCTTCGACTTCGAAACTCTGCGCGACGCGCTGGCGTCCCTCGACTCCAACAACGCACAACACGAGTTCTATCTCACCGATGTGATCATGATCGCCCGTCGCGCGGGCAAGCGTGTTCGTGCTCAGCACATCGCGGATTCGGTTCTCGTCGCGGGCGCCAACGATCGCGTGCAGCTCTCGACGCTCGCCCGCGAGATGAACCGTCGGATCCTCGAGAAGTGGATGCGTGCCGGCGTCACCGTCGTCGATCCTGCGAGCACATGGATAGATTGCGACGTGCACGTCGCACAGGACGTGACGCTCCTGCCCGGAGTTCAGTTGACCGGCACAACCTCGGTGGGCGAAGACGCCGTGATCGGCCCGGATACCACCTTGGACAACGTGACCGTCGGTGAGCGCGCAGTAGTCGTCCGCTCGCACGGGACCGACTCCGTTGTCGGCGCGGACGCGGCTGTGGGCCCCTTCGCCTATCTCCGGCCTGGTACCCGCCTCGGGGCACACGGCAAGATCGGCGCCTACGTGGAAACCAAGAACGCGGATATCGGCGAGCATTCGAAGATTCCGCATCTTACCTACGTCGGCGACGCCACCATCGGCCATCACAGCAATATCGGAGCTTCGAGCGTCTTCGTCAATTACGACGGGGTGAACAAGAGCCGTACTGTGGTGGGGTCGCATGTCCGAACAGGCTCCGACACCATGTTCGTCGCCCCTCTCGTCGTGGGAGACGGCGCATACACGGGTGCGGGCACGGTCTTGAAGAACGACGTACCGCCTGGGGCGCTCGCCGTCTCGGGTGGGGTGCAGCGCAACATCGAGGGCTGGGTCCAGAAGAATCGTCCCGGCACACCCGCGGCCGATGCCGCTGCAGCAGCTGCAGCAGCTGCACAACCTGACGGCCCTGCAACAACCTGACAGCCCTACAACAACCTGACAGCCCTGCACAACAGACAGCACAGATCACCACCAGATCGACCGGCAAGTACAAAAGGACGGCATGAACCAGTGACTGCGAATTGGATCGACAACCAGAAGAACCTGATGTTGTTCTCGGGTCGCGCACATCCCGAGTTGGCGGAGCAGGTGGCGAAGGAACTCGATATCCGCGTCACCCCGCAGACCGCGCGCGACTTCGCGAACGGTGAGATCTTCGTTCGATTCGAAGAGTCGGTTCGCGGCTCCGATGCGTTCGTCCTGCAGAGTCATCCGGCACCGCTGAACACGTGGGTGATGGAGCAGCTCATCATGATCGACGCTCTCAAGCGTGGATCGGCAAAGCGCATCACCGCCGTTCTTCCGTTCTACCCGTACGCCCGCCAGGACAAGAAGCATCGCGGACGCGAGCCGATCTCCGCTCGCCTGATTGCCGACCTGCTCAAGACCGCCGGCGCCGATCGCATCATCACGGTCGACCTGCATACCGATCAGATCCAGGGCTTTTTCGACGGCCCCGTCGATCACATGCACGCACACAGCCAGTTGGCCAACCACATTCGCGCGGGCTACAACCTCGAGAACATCACGGTGGTGTCCCCCGACTCGGGCCGCGTTCGTGTCGCCGAGAAGTGGGCCGACTCGCTCGGCGGAGCACCGCTGGCATTCATTCACAAGACGCGCGACCCGTTGGTACCCAACCAGGTCAAGTCCAACCGCGTCGTCGGTGAGGTCGAAGGTCGCACCTGCATCCTGATCGACGACATGATCGACACCGGCGGAACCATCGCCGGCGCGGTCAAGGTGCTCAAGGAGGCCGGTGCAGGTGACGTCGTCATCGCTGCAACCCACGGCGTCCTCTCCGACCCTGCGGCCGAGCGTCTGTCGACGTGTGGCGCGAAGGAAGTTGTTGTCACCAACACACTTCCGATCGACGAGTCGAAGAAGTTCCCGACGCTGACGGTGCTGTCCATCGCACCGCTGCTCGCTCGCACCATCAAGGAAGTTTTCGAGAACGGTTCTGTGACTTCGCTGTTCAACGGCAGCGCCTAGTCTCGCGCCGCACTACGGGCGCGTACCTGTGACTTCACGGTCACCGGTACGCGCCCGTCGTCGTCTTCGTGAAGGTCTCAGAAACAGACCACCCGGTCATCATGAAACCACCTGTGGGACACACGAATACCGTCGAATGCGGCGATTGACATGATCTTGATCACGCTCCCGTCGAGAAACCCAGGTCGATGTTGGGGCGGTGTTCACCGCGCCGCAATCTTCGCCTAGTGTGGCTCGTCGTGATCGACGCGCAAACCCTGGAATCCCGGCCCGAATCTCATTCCCTGAATTCATCAGTTCCGACGATCCGGCGGTGGCGCCCAGGATCTTGTGTCTGGTGCGGAGACGACAACTCCGTGGACATGTTCCGCAACGAACCCCGCTGCGGAAAATGCCGTGAAAACGAAGGCATCATCGACGACGCCAAGCGCTTCCTCGGCATGTACGGTCTGCGCCCGCTCGGCGGCACGCTGCAGTCCGACGACGACGAAGAGCGCGAGTACCGCGTCAACGCACGCGAGGCACGCCGAGTCCTGAACGAGATCCGTATGGACGTCCTTCCTGATGCGGCCGCTGTTCGCAAGGCAATTCGGCCCCGCGCCGCAACGGTTGTCGCCGACACGTCACCCGCACGCGCTTCCCGCCCCGCCAGCACGGGCACAGCGACGCGTGTTGCCGCTCCGGTCAAGACCGACACCGTGGACATCGACACTCTCCAGACGCGCGTCCTAGGGCTTCTCGATCAGCTCGGTTCAATCGACGAGCAGATCAAGGTCGCCGAACTCGCACAAGGGTTGCCGGCTCGCGCACGACTGAGCGATCTGAACAAGCAGAAGGCCACGGTTCTTCGCACGCTGGCCGCTCTCGAGAAGGCCCGCATCGCCGCCTCCAACTAATTCCCCTCGCGTCCGTCCCACGGCCCCGTCTCACTTGCGAGACGGGGCCGTTCTGTATGAGCAGGTACCTTTACGAATCGTGAATGACATCACCATCACTTTCGTCGTGCTTGCACTGGTCGTGGCGCTGTTCGTGATCGGCCGAATCCCGGTCGGCATCATCGCGATCGGCACTGCCCTGGCGCTGTACGCCACCGGTGTGATCACGATGGAGCAGGCGCTCGCCGGATTCGGCGATCCCACGGTGGTGTTCATCGCCGCGCTTTTTGTCGTCAGCGAAGCCCTCGACGCCACCGGTGTCACCACGTGGGCGGGCGAGAAACTGCTGGCGAAAGTCGGCGAATCCCGAGTCCGTCTCGTGAGTGCGATCATGTTGCTGGTTGCCGCGTTGACCGCATTGATCAGCGTCAACGGGGCCGTAGCCGCGTTGGTACCGATGGTGGTCGTCTTGGCGGTACGTCTCGGTAAATCGACGTCACAACTGCTTCTGCCGTTGGCATTTGCCGCCCATGCCGGATCGATGCTCACCTTGACCGGAACACCGGTCAACATCATCGTTTCCGAAGCCGCCGAGGAATCCGGGGCCGGTGCTTTCGGGTTCTTCAGTTTCACCTTGGTCGGTGCGCCGCTCGTATTGGGAACGATTGCGATCGCCGTACTTCTCGGTCCTCACGTCCTCCCCCATCGTGCGGGGACGTCGATGTCGCCTGACCTGAGCCGGCATGCCAAGACCCTCGCGAAGCAGTATCAGCTCATGGGAAAGGATGCGCCGTCCGCAGAGCCCTTGATCACCAAGCACGACGGCGTGGTCGAAGTGATCATCCCGCCGCGCTCGGAAATGATCGGCGACAGGGCTTTTCCGGGCATGGTGACCGACAGTGGAGATCTGGTGATACTCGCAGTCCAGCGCGCCGGTGAGGACTGCGGCCCCAAGGGCGTCAAGTTGGCGGCCGGTGACACGCTTCTCCTGCAAGGAAGCTGGGACGATCTCGACACCCACACCTCCGTCGATCCGAACGTCCTCGTGGTCGACGCACCTGCCCAGATCCGTAAGCAGGCAGCCCCGTTGGGAACCCGCGCGGTCATCGCTCTCGTCGTCGTTGCGGCGATGGTAGTGATGCTGACGTTCGGATTGGTGCCATCCGCGATAGCCGGACTCCTCGCGGCATGTGCGATGGTGCTGCTACGAGTCATCAGCGTCGAGCAGGCGCATCGGTCCATCTCGTGGACCACGTTGATTCTCGTCGGCGGAATGATCCCGCTGTCGACCGCAATCCAGCAGACCGGCGCGGCCGAAAAGCTCGCGCATGCGTTTGTCGACGTCGTCGGTGGGGCAAGCCCGTATGTCGTCGTCGCTGGACTCTTCGTCGTGACGGCGACTCTGGGCCAGCTGATCAGCAACACTGCAACCGCGTTGATCATCACGCCGATCGCGATCTCGGTCGCCATCGAACTCGACATCTCGGTGCTGCCCCTTCTGATGACGGTCACCGTCGCTGCCGCGGCCTCCTTCCTGACGCCCGTAGCCACTCCCGCGAACATGATGGTGATGGGCCCTGGTGGTTACAAGTTCGGCGACTACTGGAAGCTCGGACTCCCGATGTTGTTGTGGTTCCTGATAGTTGCAACGGTGTTGATCCCAGTGATCTGGAGTTTCTGATGTGCTCACCGAAGGTCTTGTCGGAGGTCTACGAATCGATCGGACGCGAAGGCAGGAAGATCAGCCGTCGATCGATGTTCGCGGCGCTGGGCACCGGTGCCCTCGGCGCGACCGTCATGGCCGGCGCTGTACAGCCCACTGCGTCGGCAACGCCATCGGGTCGGACCATCGTCGATCTGACCCACGTACTGACGCCGGAGTTCCCGGTGTGGCCGGGCGCGCGCTCGTTCGAGATGAGGAACCTGGCGAAGATCGCCGACGCCGGCGGGTCTCTGGGCTCGCTCGGCTCCGCCGAGTCAGGTGGAAACTTCTACCTCAACGAACTCCGCCTCGAAGAACACACTGGTACTCACATCGACGCCCCCGCACACGCCAGTGCGGACGGAATCACCGTCGAGAAGATTCCCGTCGCCGACCTCGTCGTGCCGATTGCGGTCGTCGACATCAGTGCCCGAGCCTCCGTCGACCCCGACACACTGCTCACCCGCCAGGACATCCTCGATTGGGAGTCCCTCCACAGGACCATCGCTCCCCGCAGCCTGGTTGCGATGAACTCGGGTTGGGATACCCGGGCCGGTGCCGGTGGCGCCTTCACGAATCGAGATGCACTCGGCGTGCAACACACACCGGGATTCAACCCCGAGGCGATCGACTTTCTCGTCCGCGAGCGCAACATCGTCGCCGTGGGCTCGGACACCCTCAGCATCGACGCGGGCCGAAGCACCACCCACGGGGCTCACCGAAGCGCTTTGGGCTCAGGAAAGTACGCAGTCGAAGCCCTCGCAAATCTGTCCGCACTTCCGGCCGTCGGCGCCACGGTGATGGTGGGAGCGCCGGCGCATGCGGGTGGTTCGGGTGGTCCGTGCCGGGTCATCGCCTGGTACTGAAGATCAGGGCGTAGGCGTCACCCGCAGCACCTTGTCGCCGGCGCCGTTGTCGGTGGTCACCAGGAGCGAGCCGTCGGGCGTCGGGGTCACCGACCGCAAGCGACCGAACTGGTTCTCCAACCCGAAGGTCTGCGCGTCGACCGAGCGTCCGTCGGCACTCAGGCGGAGGAAGATCAGTTCCTTGCTCTTGAGGCCACCCATTACGAGCGCACCGTCCCAGGCACCCCATACAGCTCCACCGGTGAAGGCAGCGCTGGCGGTAGCCAACGTCAAGCTACCCGAACGCCACACCGCCGCAATCGCTCCCGGCACTCGCACGGGATCGGTCATCGGCACGGATTCGTCGTACGTTCCGGGAAGCCGATCCGGGCGGTAGCCGTAATTTCCGCCGGGGGTAAGCAGGTTGACTTCGTCGTCGACGCTTGTGCCCTGTTCAACCGAGTACACCCGGCCGGTTCCGGGTTGCACGGCCAAGCCTTGGACGTTGCGGTGCCCGAGCGTGTAGACCGGGCTGGAAGCATTCGGATTCCCCGCCGCCGGAGTTCCGTCGGCGTTGATGTGCAAGACCTTGCCGCCCAGCGAATTCGGATCCTGGGGGACGCTCGGCGTCGCGGTGTCACCCGTCCCGACGAACAGCGTTCCGTCCTGCGCCGCAAGAATTCGGCAACCCCCGTGACGCCCGGACGAGACCGGGATTCCTGGCAGTACAGTTCCGGTTCGCGTGAGTGCGGTCCATCCGGCATCGACGGTCCACGAGATCACTCGAACGTCCGTGACTCCCCCAGCGCTGAATCCCTGGCAGGTGTAGAGGGTGCGCGACTGAGCGAAGTCGCGGGCAAGCGCGATACCCATGAGACCGGTTTCGGACTGCGCGTAGAGATCCGAAAGGTCAGCAGCGACTGGACCTGTCGTGTTGTCGCCTCGGCGAACGAAGAATCCGCCGGATCGTTGTCCGGTCAGGATTGCACCGTCCGGGGCCGCCACCACGTCCCAAGGGTGGTCGAGTCCGTCGACCAGTGTGGTGACCGACAACTGCGGGAGGGTGTCCTCGATGGGTATGTCCGGGTCGTCGCTCCCCAACGATCCGGTGCTTCCGTTGCCGAAACTGCCGGGGTCGAAGGGGAATGGTTGAGCCACGCTCTGCGTTACCGGCATCACCAGTACTGCAGTCAGGGCCACGGTCAATGCGGCGAGCTTCGGATGACGCACGCGTTCTCCTCGGGTCGGAAACCGTTCTGCGCCTCACTATAAACAGACAAACACCATTTTTCGGGCCCTCTCGCTATACCCGCAGGCCACAGGAGAAACGAAACCCCTTCAGAAGTCGGCAAACTCCGGCAAAGCGTTCGCCAGTGGGGATGCGTTACGTCTTGATGCAGATCGTGCCTTCCGCCAGCCGGGCGCACTCCAGTCCAGGAGGTATTCGAGATCCGCTTCCACTCCCCTGTCCCGAAGTCCGAAACGTCGTTCCAGCGCATCGTCGTCCGTCAAATGCAGTCTCGCCGCGTCGGGCACTCTCAGTTCGGGGTCACAGAATGGGCCTACGGGCGCGGTAACCGTTCGTCGTCCTGACGGATCTTTCCACTCCAGAAGACCACCTCCGATTTGCTTCACTGTCCACCTGCCAAACGTCTTCAGTCGGTGATGTTTTCGACACAGACAGGCCAAGTTCCGTTCTGCAGTAGGCCCTCCCTGAGCGGGGTTGCCGTGATCGAACGGCACCGTGTGATCGATATCGCAACTATCAGAACGCACAACACAATTCGGAAAGCGGCACGTACCGTCTCGCGTCCTTACAATCGTCACCAACGCCGCGGACGGCTGGTACGTGGATTCACCGCGCCGCGAACCACTGTTCCTTCTCGAGCGATTATCCCTTGCCGCAGCGGGCAATATCTCCGGTGAGCGCATCGACCGACCCACGCCGAGCACCGGTCCGACTGCCCCCGCAGTCGAACAATGTTGCACCTCGGACGGTGCAAGGGTGAGGACTCTCTGCCACGTGGCGTCCGCGGCGATCGCGCGCGCATGGTCGGCATCGATGTGGCCGTACCCCTGCAAATAGCCTGGCAGGTCGTCGAATCCGAGCAGGGTGGAGGCGTTGACACCCACAAGAATTGTCGCAATCGGGAGCGCGGAGGTCTTCGTATCATCCCTACGGGTGCAATCGCCGTCGCACTGACAATCCAACGACGTCTTTCCTTCCGCCAATGCGATCAGTGCGTCGGCACGCCGTTGCCCGAAAGTTCTCGGATCGGAACCACAGACCTGCATCGACATCGCACGGAGCCTCGTGGCCAAAGTCTGAGCGCCGACCGCTGGAAGCATTCCGTCCAGAGTCGACATACCGTCGTGCGACGCGCACGTCCGAACGTCCCGATCCGCCTCCGCACGAACTCGCCTGGCACGCACCCCATCAGGGTCGTGCCGAGCAATGAGGCCTCGTGCGCGCGCCTTCAACTTGTTACCGGTTACACGGCAGGCACCGTCCACGAGGAGTCGCTCGATGTCATCGAGCGCGTGCTCGGAAACGTTGGCGAGAGCTTCGGACAGTGCCATCGCTTTGGCCAGATCGATGTCACCGCAAGCAAAAGCGGCCGCCACCCGCGGAAGTCGCCAGCGCAGGTCACATCCCAGTGCAATCATTTTCTGCGCGACGTACTCCGTAATGCTCAGTATCGACGCGATCTCCACGTGCGCGAATTGACCCCGAAAAGCCTCATTGACTCCAACCGCGGCATCCTCCTCACAACGGTCCAAGTACAGCGCAGTGACCGCGTCGATCTCGAGGAAGTGGGCGCGCGCGATTTCCGCATGCTGCCGAAACAGCGCGTCCGCGGAAGTCTTCGATTCGAACATATGAGCTATTCTACGGGCGCCCACCGACAAAGTTTTTGCGAAATCCCGGGGTATTCACCGATACCTTTTGCGCTCCGATGTCACTACGTTCAATCGCATGACTCAGCATCCGACACGAGATCAACCGTACTTCGGCATAGCGATATTCGAGTTGGGGAAGAATGACGGGGTCGGGTGCTTCTACCGAGAGGACTGTTATCTCATCTGGGCTGGCGACCCCGCTGAGGCGCAGTCAAAATTCGAGCGCAAGGCCGGCGAGCAGGAGTATCCGCTCGGCGCGAGCGATGACCAGTCCTATGTAAAACTCGCGCATCTCGTGGATCTTGCGCCGGTGTCGGAAGCTGTCCATACCGGCACCGCAGATCTCTACTCTCGACACTTCTCAAATATTGCCGCCTACAGAACTTTTGAGACACTTCTAGGAGGAGACAGCATCCTCTGACAAGCGCCCACTTCACGCCCGCTGCGCGCACAACAACGCGAAGCGCTGATCCTGATCCGTCCACACCTTCCGTACCCCGAAGCCCGCGGACGCGAGTTCCGCGGCAATCCCCTCCTCGGTGAACTTCGCCGAGATCTCGGTGCGCAGCTGCTCGCCCGCTGCGAAGGTGATCTCCAGATCCAGGTCGTCGATATGCACCGAGACTTCACGAAGTGCTTCCAGGCGCATCTCGATCCACTCGTTCTCGGCATCCCAGAGCGCGACGTGACGGAAGTCCTCCAAGGGAAAGTTCGCTCCCAGTTGCTTGTTCAGGACCGAGAGAACATTGAGATTGAACTGCGCAGTCACACCGGCAGCGTCGTCGTAGGCGGGCACGAGAACTGCGGGATCGATCACCAATCCCACACCCAGGATCAGGTTCTCCCCCGGAGCGAGCACCGCTGCGATCCCCGAGAGGAACTCGGCTCGTTCTGCGGGAACGAGATTACCGAGAGTCCCCCCGAGAAAAGCGACCGCGCGCCGTCCACCACCGGGCAGATGATGCAGCGAACCGGTGAAGTCGCTGACCACTCCGAGCACGTCGATTCCGGGAAACTCGGCACCGACTTGCTCCGCCGCACCTTCGAGGGCCGTCACCGAAACATCCTGCGGTACATACGTTCGCAGAGTTCCGCGAGCCGTCATCGCGTCGAGGAGCAACCGCGTCTTCTCAGAGGAACCTGAACCCAGTTCGATCAGGATCTCGGGTTCGGTCAACGCCGCGATCTCGTCGGCGTACCGAGCGAGCAGGCCGCGTTCGGTACGGGTGGGGTAATACTCGGGTAAGGCCGTGATCTCCTCGAACAGTTCACTTCCACGCGCGTCGTAGAACCATTTGGGCGAGAGCCACTTCGGCGTAGCGGTCAAGCCCTCCCTGGCCTCGGCTCGCAATGCGTCGACCGATTCGGCCGGTGTCAGATAAACCTCGAGCGTAGGGGTTTTCATTGTTCTCCCATCGGTATCGGGGTGATGATCAAATGGCCGGGACGCGCGCAGACGATGTGCCGGTCCGGCACCTGCTCCCAGTCCGGCGAACGATCGGACGGTTCGGAAACGATCAGTGCCCGCGACTCGTCGACCCGCGTGTACAACGTGTGGCCCCACGCCGTGGCCCACAGTTCCTGCCCGTCGCCGAACAGGAGGTTCAATCGTGAATCCGGTGCCGCCGCAGCCACATCGTGAACCAGGCTCGTCACGGCGGCTTCCGCGGGCTTCGACTTCAACCGATGCCGAAGCACTGTCCACAACAAGGCAGCATCCGTCGGCGCGGGCATCTTCAGCAATTCGACGGCCGGAACTTCTGCTGCCAAGTCGGCGAGTGAGCCAGGCCAACCGGATACCGCTCCGTTGTGGCTGAAAGCGTAGGTTCCGTCGACGAACGGTGCGCAGGCACCGATCTCGACGGCCATCCCCTCCGTCGCGGAACGTACGGCGGCGAGAACGGATCCGGAAATGATGTGGGACAACGTCTCGTCGACTGTCGGGTCCGACCAGATCGGCGAGATACTGCGGTACCGTCCCTGCCTTCCACCGTTCCACCACACCGCGCCGAATCCGTCGGCATTGATGGTCCCGCCGCCACGCATCTCGCGAGGTGCCCACGACTGTCGCATCAGTGAGTTCTCGCCGTCGTGGAGGAGTTCACGAACCGAACGCGGCGGCCCGAGATACCCGAGGTGCCGACACATGTCAGGATCTACCCGAAATCGTTCTGGCGCAGCGAAAACCCGAGAAGATTTGCCGCCTGATCGGGTGGTCCCAGTTGCGGAACGTCCCCCGGCAGGCAACGCTGTCGGTCCCGAACGATCCCCCTCGCAACACTTTGTAGTCGCCGCCGAAGAACACCTCCGAATACTCCCGATACGGGAAGGCCCGGAAACCCGGATACGGATGGAAACCCGAAGACGTCCACTCCCACACGTCACCGATCAACTGCTCGACACCCGCTGCCGACGCACCCGCCGGGTACGAGCCGACGCCGGCGGGACCGAGATGGCGCTGACCGAGATTGGCATGATTCTCGTCTGCGGACACGTCCCCCCACGGGAATCGTCGCGATCTTCCGGATTCCGGATCCCACCGCGCGGCCTTTTCCCATTCCGCCTCGGTGGGAAGCCGTTTGCCTGCCCAACTCGCGTAGGCCTCGGCTTCGTAGAAGCTCACATGCACGACGGGCTTGTCCGGTGGGACCGGCGCCTCGACGCCGAAAGTCTCGTGCCACCAACCCGAACTGTCGCGTTCCCAGAACAGCGGTGCACGGAGTTTCGCGTCGACGCGATGCCGCCAACCGTCACGGGACCACAGTTCCGGTCGGGAATAGCCGCCGTCCTCGATGAATTCGACGAACTGCCCATTGGTGACCGGGAATCTGTCGATCGCGAAGTCGGTGAGATAGACCTGATGCGCAGTGCGCTCGTTGTCGAGTGCCCACGGTTCGTCGTCGGTCCCCATGACGAAGGGGCCGGCGGGGATCGTGACCTCGTCGAGTTCCGGCATGCGGGCCGCTTGCGGAGCGGGAGTCGCAACGAGCGCCGTGGGTCCCGAACGCAATTGGTGTGTTGCGAGCATGGTTTCGGCGTGTTGCTGCTCGTGCTGCGCGATCATCCCGAAGGCAAAACCGTCCATGTCGAGTTCTGTGCGCCCGAAGGTGCTGGCTTCGAGCACATCCCAGACCTTCCCGCGAACCGTACGTACGTATTCGCGCGCCTCGGCCGGGTTAAGCAGGGGAAGTGTGGGTCTCGACGATCTCGAATGCTTGAACGCGTCGTACAGCTCGTCTATGTCGCTACGCACCGGATCGCGGCCACCGACATCTCGCACCAGCCAGAGTTCCTCTTGATTGCCGATATGCGCCAGGTCCCACACGAGTGGACTCATCAACGGGGAATGCTGAGCGACCAATTCGGTATCGTCGACGCAGTCGGTGAGCAGCGTCGACCGTTCACGCGCTCGCAGAAGTACGGCCTCGACCGCTTCCTTGGTGATCTCCCCCGTCATGTGTCGCTCTCACCGGGCACAATTGCGCGACAACACCGTTCGGCTGCGGCATCGAGAAGACGGACAAACTGCGGCTCCGGCGCGTACGACGCGGCAAGCGACATCAGAGAGGTTGCCGCCGAACGCAGTTCGACGTCGTCCAAACCGTACTCTGCCGCATCCCGCCATCTCCCGGCCGTCGACGCTGCGGCATCACTCGCCTCACGCATCACGGCAGGCCCGGACAGCAACGCGTCGATCGCTGCTACCGGTACTCGCCACAGATCTCCCGGCTGCGCATCGATGTAGCGAACCTCCAGATGGCCGACAGCGCGAACCGGCGGGAACAGCGTGGACAGGTGATAGTCCAAGTCCGCCCAGACGGGTCGGCGTCCGATCTCGGCATCCAAAGCGCCGTCTATCCAGTCCCCGAAAGTGGCACCCCGCGGAGCCGTCCAATCGTCGCCCTCGTTTCGCACACACATCAGCGGAACATCGAGCGCCCAGCCGGCGTAGTCCTGCACTTCCGGGACTGCGACCGTTCGCCAGGAATCGAGTTCGAGCCACGTCCGCATGCGTTGGGACGCCCAATCCCCTCTCGGAACCCCTTGCAAGCGTGGAGAACACGCAAACGCAGCGATGAGCGCCGGCCCCATGTCCCCGAGGAGCCGCCAACGCTGGGCAATGGACTCCGGGCTGCCGCCGGCATCGACACTGACCTGCACTGCTGCTGTATTGCACATCATCAAGGTGCCGTACGGTCCTATCCCGGCGAAGCGGGATTCCATTGCGCAATAACGTGGCAACCGGAGAATCCGGGAAGGTGGGCGGGCGACGTCGGCCGCGGCAGAACTGATTTCGATGGAGTACGACGCGAGGAGTGTTTCAAGAGTACGACGGTCTTCGTCGAGACAGTCACACAGTTCTCGGGCGGACGTCCGCGGCGCTGACGAGAGTTCGATCTGTCCGCCAGGTTCTACGGTGACGAGGCTGCCACGAGGAAGCGGAACCGCTGGTGAATCCGGGTCGATACTGGTGGGTGCGTGTCGCCCGAGTGCCTTTGCCAGAGTCGCTGCTGACGGCCGCTCCCCACCGGGAACCTGGCTGGTCAGCCACTCGAGCTCAGCTCCGACCAAACGGGGTGGCCCCTGTTTGAAGCACACACCACCGACGTAGGCCTCGGCCGCAGGACGTGAATCCACCTGCGTGGTCTGTGCTGCTGTCAACGCTGCTGTCACCATTCGACTTCCCCTTCGGGCGGTCTTCGCGGTCGCTACCGACGATAGAACGCCAACGTCCGAGATGCACCCTTTGTGGTGTTACGTGTCGTTGAATTTCTTCAGTCGTATCCACCGGTACCCACAACCGGCCAGAACCACACCTGCCCCGGAAACAACCGCGATCCACGGAAGTGTGACCACCAGAACGACACAACCAGCCGCGCCGACCGCTTGCAGCCACTTCGGATACAACCGGTCCACACCGCGTTGGCTGTACGCACTCACGTTCGCGACGAAGTAGTAGAGCAACACTCCGAACGACGAAAAGCCGATCACCCCACGAAGATCGGTTGTCGAGACCAAGGCGATCACAACGGCACCGACCACAAGTTCCGCATGGTGAGGGACCCCGAACCGTGGATGGACTGCAGCGAGGGCCACTGGCAGATCGCGCTCGCGGGCCATCGCCATTGCCGTACGGCTCACCCCCGCGATCAGAGCCAGCAGCGCCCCCGCCGACGCCGCCGCGGCACCGATCACCACTACGGGAACCGCCCAGTTCCACCCGGCCGTGCCCACTGCATCGGCCAGTGGTCGCGCCGAATTCGCCAGCCGATCAGGTCCCAGCGTCACCAACAGCACCACCGCTACCAGCGCATAGAGGATGACGGCGACGGTGAGTGCGATCAGGATCGCCCGCGGAATCGTTCGACGCGGATCACGCACTTCCTCCCCCAGCGTCGCGATCCTGGCGTACCCGGCGAAGGCAAAGAACATCAGTCCCGCCGATTGCAGAACGCCGTACCACGACCCGAATGCGAGATCCGGGAACTCGCGCACTGCACCAGGACCGACGACGGCAACCACCAGCGCTACACACAGCGCCGTCGTCGACACGGCGACGATCACCCTGGCCATGTGCGCCGTCCGCGTGACTCCGCGGTAGTTGACTGCAACCAGCGCTGCCACCACCAATACCGCGACGGGGACACGCCAGGCCGTAGGCGCAACATACGTCGCGAAAGTCAGAGCCATTGCCGCGCAGCTCGCGGTCTTCCCGATCACGAACGACCAGCCGGCGGCAAACCCCCACCAGGGTCCGAGCTGCTCACGTCCGTAGACGTAGGTCCCACCTGAAGTGGGGTATCTGGCCGCAAGCTGCGCCGACGACGTCGCGTTGCAGAATGCGATGAACGCTGCAATCGCCAGGCCCACAAGCAACCCGGTACCGGCTACTGCGGCAGCGGGCGCGAAAACCACGAAGACTCCGGCGCCGATCATCGCGCCGAGGCCGATCACCACGGCATCGGCCGTGCCCAGTCTTCGCTCCATCGGGACAGCTTCGTTCACAGGTAGTTTGAACCACACCGACATGAACGGAAGGTGCCATGTTCGATCTCGACACGATCCGCCGCGACACTCCCGGATGCCTTGACAAGGTGTTCCTCGACAGCGCGGGATCCTCGCTCCCGCCCGAGCCGGTGCCGGCCACGATGATCGAGCACCTGCGACGTGAAGCCGACGTCGGCGGATACGTCGCAGCTGCTCGTCAGAGCGGCGCCCTCGCTGCTGTTCCGCATTCGCTGGCCCGGGTCATCGGCGCTCAGGCAACCGATATCGCGTTGACGGACAGCGCGACCCGCGCGTGGAACGACTTCTTCGCCTCGGTTTCGCTCGGACCTGGTGATCGAATCCTCATCAGCGGAGTCGAATACGCGAGCAACGCCATCGCTGCACTGGGGCGGGCGCGTTCGACCGGTGCCCACGTCGAGATCATCCCGAGCGATCAGTACGGACGCATCGACCTCGACGCACTCGAGAACATGCTCGACGATCGGGTTCGCGTCGTCTCCGTCGTCCACGTCCCCACCAACGGCGGCCTGATCAACCCCGTCCGCGAGGTCGTCGAACTCGCGAGGGCCCACGGCTCGCTCGTTCTGCTCGACGCATGCCAGTCCGTCGGCCAATTGCCCATCGACGTCACCGAACTCGGCGTCGACGCCCTCAGCGCAACCGGCCGCAAGTGGCTCCGCGGGCCACGCGGAACCGGATTCCTGTACGTCCGCCCCGGACTCGTCGACGCACTCGAACCCGCTGCGATGGACCTGCACGGAGCGGAATGGACCAGCGAGAACAGCTTCGTACCCGCACCGGACGCAACACGATTCGAGCTCTGGGAAACGAGTGTCGCTGCGCGCCTGGGTCTCGGCGTCGCCGCCGACTATCTGCTCTCGATCGGCACCGACACGGCGTGGGAGCAGATCGAATCCCGAGCAGTCACGCTGAGGGAAGGTCTGGCAGCGATTTCCGGAGTCGAAGTCCGCGATCGAGGAACCCATCTGAGCGGCATCGTTTCCTTCACCGTCGACGGTATCCCCGAGCACTTGGTGCGGGATCAGCTTGCAGCACAGAACATCACCGTTACCGTCAGTGGTCGCGGGTCCACCCTCCTCGACATGGATGCCCGCGGGCTCGATGCCGTGGTTCGCGCATCGCCGCACTACTTCGTCGACGAAGCCGACCTGGACACATTTCTGGGCGCGGTCAGGGGATTACAAACCTCCCGTTGACCGGGACCATGCCTGATCTGTGGAAGTCGAAACTGCAACTGTGGGGTGATCAGCAGTTTCGCCTTCCGAGAGGACTATTCGCATGGCCGACCCCACCGTCAGACCGATCTCCGCTGCCGACATCACCACCTGGGACTACGAGGCCGACGTCGTCGTCGCGGGATACGGCATCGCCGGCGTCACCGCTGCGATCGAAGCAGCGCGTGCCGGCGCCGAGGTGCTCGTCCTGGAGCGGACGGGCGGTTGGGGCGGAGCCGCGTCACTGGCTGGTGGATTCATCTACCTGGGCGGTGGAACGCCGTTGCAGAAGGCGTGCGGGTTCGAGGACTCGGTCGAGAACATGAAGACGTTCATGAAGGCAGCGCTCGGCCCCGGAACCGACGATACGAAGATCGACGCGTACTGCGAGGGCAGCGTCGATCACTACAACTGGCTCGTCGACGCCGGGGTCCCGTTCAAGGAATCGTTCTGGGGTCAGCCCGGCTGGGAACCGCCGTACGACGACGGCCTGATGTACTCGGGAGGCGAGAACGCCGCGCCGTTCAACACCCTCGTCGATCCCGCGCCCCGCGGACACGTTCCGCAGATGTCCGAGAAGAACACCGGCGAGAAGGGCGGCGGCTACATGCTGATGAAGCCACTCGTCGAGACGGCCGAAAAGCTCGGTGTCCGAGCAGAATACGATCTGCGCGTCCAAACTGTGGTGGTAGACGGCGATCGGGTTGTCGGCGTCGTCGCCAAGCGCTACGGCAAGGATGTCGCGATTCGTGCCCGCAAAGGCGTAGTGCTTGCGATGGGCAGCTTCGCGTACAACAACGAGATGGTGCGCTCGAACGCACCGCGCATCTTCGGCCACCCGGCGGCCTCCATCGAGGCGCACGACGGCCGCGCAATCCAGATCGGTCAGGCACTCGGCGCCGACACCGCACACATGGACGCCACCGAGGTCGCGTTCTTCTGCGACCCACAGTTGATGGTGCGCGGCATTCTTGTCAACGGCCGCGGTCAGCGATACATCCCCGAGGACACCTACCCCGGCCGCATCGGCCAGGCAACGCTGTTCCAGCAGGACAACCAGGCATTCCTCGTGATCGACGAAGCTGCGTACGAGGAAGGCATGAATGCCGAATCGTCCAGTGCACAGTTGCGGGCGCAGCCGAGCTGGGTGGCGGAGACCGTCGAGGAACTCGAAGGCGAGATGGGATTGCCCGTCGGATCGCTGCAATCCACCGTCGACCTCTACAACCGGCACGCGGCTGAAGGTTCGGATCCGGTGCTCGGCAAGAAGTCCGAGTGGGTGAAGCCGATCGTCGGCCCGTTCGCGGCAATCGATCTCCGTGGCCGCACAGGCGGATTCACGCTGGGAGGATTGAAGACCACCGTCGATTCCGAGGTTCTGCACGTCTCGGGTGCGCCGATCCCCGGACTCTTCGCAGCGGGTCGCTGCACGTCCGGTGTCTGTGCGGGCGGTTACGCCAGCGGGACAAGTCTCGGCGACGGCAGCTTCTTCGGACGTCGTGCCGGAATCAGCGCGGCACGCTAGATCACCACAACTCGCACGCCCTCGGCAAAGCGGTACGGCTGAGTCTGCAGGACCGCGCCGAGGTGTTTCCTCAGTCTGGACACCTCGGCGCGCACTGCCACGACATGCTCGCGATCACCGAAGAGCACTTCGCTCAGGCCCGCGGCATCCACACCTGCCGAACCGACGGCTGCCAGTGCCCGCAAGATCTGGGCGTGACGCGGCGAAAGCGCGCGCGTCCAGTTGGCGTCACCACGCACCGTCACCTGCGGCGATGCGCCGAGGGCCAGCTCCAGCTCGATCAACGGCCCGCCGACGCCGGTGCGCAACAGCCAGCCGTCTCCGAGCGGCTCAGGCAGACACATCCCCAGACCTGGCACGATGACGGGCTTTCCCGCACTGGGTGCTGCCACGCGGTCAGGCGCGGCAATCCCGCTGGCGCCGGCCACCCAGCCGTACTCGTCGACCACCAATGCCGGACCTGTTCCTGCCGCGAACAGCGGTGCCGCCCGCGAGCGCAGGCGCTCGAGCGAAGCCGCGTGCTCACGCCACAGCGTCGCCTCCGCGAGGCGAACCGCGGTGCGCACCAGCGCGACGGTGGTGGGATGCACCGAAGCTGCGGATCCACTGATGTCCACCACGCCCAGTATCTCGCCCGTCCGTGGGTCGTGCACGGGCGAGCCGGTACACGACCAATTGTGATGCGTGGGCGCATAGTGCTCGGCCGAGAAGAGTTGCACCGCAGAGTCTTCGATCAGCGCGGTACCTATCGCGTTGGTCCCCACCGACTGCTCCGACCAGCGTGCGCCTTCCGCGAACCCGAGAGCGTCCGCCGCACGTTTGACGGTCTTCGCCCCTTCGCGCCAGAGCAGGACACCGTCGGCGTCGGCAACGACCACGATGAAGCCCGCGTCCTCGGCGACCTCGGTGAGCGTGGTTCGCAGTTCGGGCAGAACGCTTCGCAGCGCGGTACGCGAACGCCTCGCCTCCAACTCGGAGAAATCGGCGACAGTAGACGCACCGCAGTGATCCGGCGTGAGCCCGCCGGCGGCCACCCTCGACCACGACCGCGCCACGACGGTCCGCGGCTGCGCCGGTGGTTCCTGGCCGGAGAGAACTGCGTCGTGCACCCGACTGAGTAGGCGAGCATGCTGCGACAGGTCGGTACCCGGCACGACGGCACCGAGCCGACTGCCTTCGGGAGCGTTCCCCACGGTGGTCACTCCGTCAGGCTACCGCTTTCGATGTGACGCGAACCACGTCCACACGGCCAGGTCCCCACCACCTGCGATTAGCGGCCGGGAGCAAACTCCGGTAACGTATCCAAAGTTGTCTCGGCGAGGGTGAATCGCAGCAGTTCCACACGTTGCAGGTTTACCGTGATCGACGCGGCTACGGCTCAGCTCGAGCGTTTCGCTCCTGGCCGTGTGCGCGCCTGTCCGCCTTGCCGCAGGCAAAACCACACGTCAGTAAACCGAGCACGAACCCCGTGAGTTGTAGGAGCCGTTTCATCATGTCTGAAGAAAACAACCTTGTCGCCGTCGTCCGCACCGAATTCGGCAAGGGCGCAGCTCGCCGCGCACGTCGTGACGGCCAGGTCCCCACGGTTCTGTACGGCCACGGTGAAGATCCCCGCCACCTCAATGTGCCGGCTCGCGACTTCGCCGCCATCCTCCGTGCACACGGCACCAACGCCATACTCACCCTCGACATCGAGGGCACGGAGCAGGTTGCACTGACCAAGTCGGTCGTCGTGCACCCCATCCGCAACTACATCGAGCACGCCGACCTCCTCGTCATCAAGAAGGGCGAGAAGGTCACGATCGACGTGAACGTCATCGTCGTCGGCGATGCTGCTGCAGGCACGATGGTCGCGCAGGACGCATCCACGATCTCCATCGAGGCCGACGCGCTTCACATCCCCGAGCAGATCGAGGTTTCGGTCGAGGGTCTCGAGATCGGAACCCAGATCCTGGCCAGCCAGCTCGAACTGCCCAAGGGCTCGACCCTGCAGGCTGACGCCGACACCCTGATCGTCAACGTCGTTGCTGCACCCACCGAGGCAGACCTCGAAGAGGGCGCAGAAGCTCCCGCCGCCGACGAGGCTGCAGAAGAGGCCTGATCCTCTCGGTTCCAACAGAACTCACTGCGCGCGGCGCGTCATTCCGATTCGGAGTGACGCGCCGTTCGTGCGTAGCAGGAAAAATCAAGCCAGAAAGTAGCGTCCGTTGAGCACAGATACCGCCCTCGTCATCGGCCTGGGTAATCCCGGCCCCCAGTACGAGAAGACCCGGCACAACGTCGGCTTCATGGTCGCCGGCACCCTTGCCGGGCGCATGGGCGGAAAGTTCAACGTACACAAGAAGAGTGGTGCCGAAATCGTCGAAGGTCGCCTCGCCGGCCGGCGCGTGATTCTCGGAAAACCACGCTCGTACATGAATCTCTCGGGTGGCGCTGTCGCCGGTCTCGCACGGTTCTTCTCGGTCGACGCCGCGAACATCATCGTCGTCCACGACGAACTGGATCTCGATTTCGGGACGATCAGACTCAAACTCGGCGGCGGCGAAGGCGGCCACAACGGCCTGCGGTCCATTTCGAGTTCGTTGACCACCAAGGACTACCTGCGCACGCGCGTCGGGATCGGTCGTCCGCCGGGCCGCATGGACCCGGCGGACTACGTTCTCAAGCCGTTCTCGTCCACGGAGCGAAAAGAACTCGATCTCGTATGCGAAGAGGCTGCGGATGCAGTGGAGCTACTGCTCGAACTCGGGTTGGAAGCCGCACAGAACCGCCTGCACTGACGGTCAGTTACCCAGCAGTGCAGCCGAATTCGCGCGGCGGAGCTTCCCCGACGACGTCTTCGGGATACTGCCGGGACCCAGGACCGCAACGGCGCGAGGTCGGACACCGACGTCGGCAACCACGGCGTGGACCACTTCGCGTTCGATACGCTTGACCTCTTCCGGATCTTCGAAAGCGTTGGTCTCGACGGCGACTGCAAAGCTCTCACGCTTCTGGCCGGCGTCGAGACGAATCGCGACGGCGTTTCCGGGACGCACACCGGAAACGGTTCCGGCCGCCCGTTCGATGTCTGTGGGGTACACGTTCCGGCCGCCCATGATGATGACGTCCTTGACACGCCCGCACACCACGACCAGTCCTTCCTCGGTGAAGTACCCGACGTCACCGGTGTCGAGCCAACCGTCGTCGTCCTGGGCCGGCTTGTGTCCGTCGACCGTGACGTACCCGGGGGTGACTGCCTTGCCGCGAACCTCGATGATTCCGACACCGCGGGCCGGAAGCACCTGACCGTCACGGTCGACGATGCGTCCCTCGAGGTCAGGCACCATCTTGCCGAGTGTGGCGAGGGCACGAGCGTTGGGGCGATTGGACGGCACCGCTCGAGACATCGATTCGAGAAAGTCTGGATCGACGTAGTCGAGGACCTGACCTTGATCGGGATCCGGAATCGACACGGCGAGCGTGGTTTCCGCCATTCCGTACACGGGCGCCAGCGCAGTCGGGTTCAAACCGAAACGCGCACCGGCCTCGGCGAGTGCATCCATCGTGTCGGGATCCACCGGCTCGGCGCCGTTCCACATGTATCGGACGCTGGACAGGTCGACTGCCCCGTCTTCCGCCTGTGCGAGTCGACGAGCCAAGAGCGAGTACGCGAAGTTCGGTGCGGCGGTGACGGTTCCGCCGTACTTGCCCATCAGTTCGGCCCACAGCACCGGGGTACGCAGGAAATCCATCGGCGTGATGCTGATGACCTCTGCGCCCACCTGCATCGGAACCGTGAGAAAACCGACCATGCCCATGTCGTGGAAGAGCGGAAGCCAGCTCACCATCACGTCGTCTTCGATGGAGAACTTGATGCGGTTGATCATGGCGTAGGCATTTGTGTAGAAGTTCTCGTGCGTGATCTGCACGGCCTTGGGCGAACCGGTGGAACCGGACGTCAACTGCTGGAGTGCGATATCCGATTCGGCCGTCTCCACGGGATCGATCGACGTTCCGCTGCGAAGCTCGTCCACCGTCACGACGGTGATGCCACGCTCTTCGAGGAGCGGCTTGGCCGCGTCGAAGGGCGCACCCAGAATGACGGCTTTCGCGGAGATCATGTCGATCACAGTCTCGGTGTCCTGAGCCCAGACGCCCAGATCCGTTCGGGGGGTCGGCTGATGCAGCATCGTCACCGACGCACCGCGCATCCACGTCGCCTGGCAGGCAGGTGCGATGTCGACGGGCTGTCCGGCGAGAATGCCGATCGCGACGCCGCGATCGATACCGACCTCGGCCAGGCCGCCGGCCATGCGCCGAGCCTCCTGGTGGATGTCGCCCCAGGTCTGACGGAAAGCGTTGTCCGGCTCTCCCGTCACCAGGCCGCGGTCGGTGACTGCGGCGGTCGCATACATCTCTTCGGTGAACTTGCTCAACGCAACTCCTCGGTCAGTGTCACTCTTCGATCAGTGCAACTCTTCGCAGGACACAAATGGCTGTGTGTTCGAACACACACATACATGGATAATCAGCGATCGTTCGCCGAGTGTTACGCCGCAGTGGCTATTGCATCGTGGTCTGCGAGTATCCTTTCTCTGTTGTGCTGCCGCACTCTCCACCTGTCCGCGCACCGGCACGTCGCCGGCACCGACGCCCACTTCGAGAGGTTCTTCGTTGACTACCCCGTCCGACTCGACCGTCCCTTCCGACTCGACTGTCCAGTCCGACACCGAAGGCCCCGATTCAACCGAGAGCGGGTCGGTCGCGGTCACGACGACGACCAAGGGCCTGTCCGCCGAGGCAGAGCGTCGCCGCACCTTCGCCGTCATCTCGCATCCCGACGCCGGAAAGTCGACGCTGACCGAAGCGCTGGCACTGCACGCGAAGAAGATCTCGGAGGCAGGAGCCGTCCACGGCAAGGCAGGCCGCAAGTCGACGGTCTCGGACTGGATGGAGATGGAGAAGGCCCGCGGCATTTCCGTCAGTTCCACCGCACTGCAGTTCAACTACCACTCGTCCGAGACCCCGGACGAGCAGATCAACGTCATCAACCTCGTCGACACCCCCGGTCACTCCGACTTCTCCGAGGACACGTACCGCGTCCTGACCGCCGTCGACGCGGCGGTCATGCTCATCGACGCTGCCAAGGGCCTCGAACCGCAGACGCTCAAGCTGTTTCAGGTGTGTCGTCACCGCGGCATTCCGGTCATCACCGTCATCAACAAGTGGGACCGTCCCGGTCAGACTCCTCTCGAACTGCTCGACGAGATCAGCGAACGGATCGGCCTCACACCGACCCCCCTGTACTGGCCGGTCGGCATCGCCGGCGACTTCCGCGGACTGCTGCGGCGCGGTGAAGACGGTGAGGCTCGCGAGTACGTCCGCTTCACCCGTACCGCAGGCGGCGCGAAGATCGCCCCCGAAGAGGTCATGGACGCCGACGCGGCGCTCGCCAAGGAAGGCTCCGAGTGGGAGACCGCGGCCGAGGAGAGTGAACTGCTCTCCGCTACCGGCCAGGACCACGATCAGGAGATGTTCCTCGCCGGTCAGACTTCCCCGGTGATCTTCGCGTCCGCGATGCTCAACTTCGGCGTCCGCCAGATCCTCGACACCCTCGTCGAATTGGCGCCGCCGCCGCGTGGGCGCGAAGACCTCAGCGGCAAGCCGCGCGAGGTCACCGATCCGTTCAGTGCGGTCGTCTTCAAGGTGCAGGCCGGTATGGACACCGCGCACCGCGACCGTCTGGCGTTCATGCGCATCGTCTCCGGCGTGTTCGAGCGCGGCATGGTTGTCACACACGCCCAAACCGGCAAGCCCTTCACGACCAAGTACGCCCAGACGGTATTCGGACGTGAACGTTCCACCGTCGAATCCGCGTTCCCCGGCGACGTCGTCGGCCTCGTCAACGCCACCGCACTCGCACCCGGCCACACGCTGTACACCGAGAAGAAGGTGGAGTTCCCGCCGATTCCGTCGTTCGCGCCGGAACACTTCTCGATCCTGCGCGCCGAAAGCGCCGGCAAGTACAAGCAGTTCCGCCGTGCTGTCGACCAACTCGATTCCGAGGGCGTCGTCCAGATTCTCCGCAACGACATCCGCGGCGACGCCTCCCCCGTCATGGCGGCTGTCGGCCCGATGCAGTTCGAGGTCGTCGCAGCGCGCATGAAGGCCGAGTTCAACGTCGAGGCCAAGATGGAACCGCTCGGCTACGCATTGGCTCGCCGTACCGACGCCGCGTCCGAGGTCGAACTGAACCGTCAGCGCGGTGTGGAGGTCTTCACCCGATCCGACGGTGTTCTGCTCGCCCTGGTCAGTGACAAGTGGCGCCTGCAGTACATCCAGAAGGAACTCCCGGATCTGACGCTCGAACCCCTCGTCGCTGCTGCGGACTGATGAGCCTGATCGAGGCGCTGTTCGACGCCGAACTGCACATCGGCAGCGCCACGATTCTCTGGCGAGAGATCATCGGAAACGCGTTCGGAATCGGCTCCGCGATCGCGGGCGCGCGACGCTCGGTATGGGCGTGGCCCGTCGGTATAGCCGGAAATGCCTTGTTGTTCACGGTGTTCATGGGCGCACTTTTCCACACTCCGCAAGAGCTCAATCTCTACGGCCAGGCCGGCCGTCAGTTGTTGTTCATCACCGTCAGCGTCTACGGGTGGACTCAGTGGCGACGCGGGGCACGCGACTCCGGTCGCGCAGTCCTGCCCCACTGGGCGACAACTCGCGAGCGCGTCGCCATGATCGCCGTCATGGCCAGCGGCACAATCGCTTTCGCCTGGATCTTCGACCTCCTCGGCTCGTACGGAGCGTGGGCGGAGGCCTGGATCTTCACCGGCTCCATCCTCGCGACATACGGCATGGCGCGCGGCTGGACCGAATTCTGGCTCATCTGGATCGGCGTCGACGCCGTTGGTGTTCCGCTTCTTTTCCGAGCCGGCTATTACCCTTCGGCGATCCTCTATCTGGTCTATGCATTCTTCGTACTGTGGGGCTTCGCAATGTGGCTGCGCATTCAACGCCGAACTCCACAAGGGGTGTGACCGTAAACCAACTCCTGGTATGTTTGCGTCGATTAAGCAAACCGGCGGTCTGTTTACGGGCATCAGGAGCGAAACAATGGAAGACAAGAATTCTCACGGAATAGCGGGCCCCAACGGTTCCGGCAACGGATCGAGAGCCAATAGTTCCGCAAGTAATGGTTCTGCAAGCAATGGTTCTGCAAGCAATGGTTCTGCAAGCAATGGTTCTGGGAGCAACCTTTCCACGGGTAACGGTTCCAGCAGTGCCACCGCCACAGCGGATTTTCTGTCGACCGCACCCAAGCAATCCGATGCATTCACGTTTCCGCTTCCTGCCCGAACCACGGCCGCACACAGCAGCGGAGAGGACCTTTCAGTGCCAGCTTCAACACGCGAATCATCGAGGACGCTCGAAACTCGGAGTCGTACCGTCGTACGTCGCGACGCGATGGGCGTAGCCGCCGTTCGAGTGGCCGGTCGACTCACCCACACCGAACTCATCGCAAATCAGGCCTCACCCTCGAGCGCACATTCCTCCGATCCCACGACGGATCTGGACGAGTTGCTCACGATGCTCGGCAGCTACCTGTTGTCCTCGGGGTTCGAACATCCCGAAATCCACGCCAAGCTGGGCGGACAGTCGATCGTCGTCAACCTCGTATCGCCGGAGATCAGCGCGAGCTGATCTGGGCCCAGCTGCCCCTTAGGGCCACAGCACTGCTCGTGTCCATGCTCGGTCCGAGCCGCGCCGGTACAACCACCGCTGATGTCGACGCCCGGAGTCTGCCTGCCAGAACTCGACAGACTCCGGCTCGAGGCACCACGCACGCCAGTCCTTCGACACGAACCCTGGGTCGTCGCTGATTCTTGCTTCCGCAGCGGCCACCGACGTGTCGTACGCCCCTAAGTCTTCGAGCACCTCGCTCTGCTCACTTGCCGTCGCCACCGCTCTCGCCGTGACGGAGCGTTCGACGAAGTCTCGGCGTCGAAGTGCGTCGTCGCCCTCGCGAACCGTTCCGCGAATCCGGACCTGTTGGCCTGTTTCGCGCCAGTAGAAGGCGAGCGATGCTCGCGGATTTTCTTTCAACTCAACACCTTTCGGCGAAGCAGCTGAACCAGAGAACCAGAACCCACCCTCGGTCACGTCCTTGAGGATGAGGAAGCGAGAATCAGGCATACCGTCGCCGTCCACGGTCGAGAGCGCACACACGTGTGGCTCGACGACGCCGAAGGCCACGGCCGCACGGAGCCAGTCGAGGAACAACTCCCCCGGCTTTTCCGGAAAACACTCGGGCGCGGGCGGCGGAGTTCCGGTCAGCGCGGGGATACCGCGAATCCACGTCCGTACGTCAGGCAGCGAAAAATCTGCATCAACCATGAGCCGACTCTAATCGCGGGTGGCCTCAGGAGACGTTGCGAACTACCGAGTCGCCGAACGACGGTTGCTGCAGCAGCGCCCACTTGTTGGACGTCAATCGGAAACTCGGCATGTCGGCGAGCGCCACCACCGATTCCCAGGTCCGCTCGTAGCTCGTGTGGGAGATTCGCCATTCACCGTCGCTGCAGCGGGTGTATCTGTCGTGATAGAAGGCCGATCCGCGAAGCAGCATGCCGTCTTCGGGGATGACCACTGTGTCCGCGAGGCACCAGATCCCGGTTGCAGTGTCTCCGTCGACGTCGATCTCGGGTTGCCCGCACTGATGTTCGGTGATGATGTGTGATCCGAGAGTGTTCTCGAGGAAGGAGACGAACGAATCTCGGGAATCGAAACTGAGTTGTTCTCCGTAGATCGCGGTGGCGTCGACGGTCAGAGTGTCGGCGAATTCGACCCACGATTTGGTGTCCAAGGCGCGTGCGTATCGGTACTTGAGTCTTTGGATGAGAACAATCGCTTCGAGATCCATGATCCCCGCCTCCCGGTGCAGCAACCACCCGTCCTATGTGTGCACATTAGCCTGTAACACGCCGAAACGGGCATTACTCTCAAAGCTAGTAGAAATGTCAGCCGATAACACGCTTTTCCAGGCCGTCGAGCATGATCGTGATCTTCTCGTCCAACCAACCTCGCCCGTGCCACGTCGATTCGTCGCCGATTCCCTCGATCAACGACTCCGATGCATTCCAACTTTCCTGATACGCCTGTCGCGCGGAACGTGAATCGGCGGAGCTGACGGTCTTGTCCATCGCCGCCATCATTGCGAACTGCGTCATGGTCACCTCGGAGATGAAGTCCACCGCCAATATCGCATCGTGGGGTGTGAAGCCTTGCGCAGTCAACGAACCGACCAGTTTCTCCACGATCTCGATTATCGCCGGCGGCGTGCCCGGAACTGCGAGACCGACCTGGGCCAGACCTGGATAGCGCTCGAACGAGGACCACAGAACGTCGCAGAAATCCTTCAGGAATTCGCGCCACGGACGATTCGTATCGGGCCATACAGTCTGACGCACAACATGATCCGAGCAGGCACGCAGCAGCGCTTCGCGGTCTGCGAAGTAGCGATAAAGTGCAGAATGACTGACGCCCAGCCGCTTTGCCACGCTCGGCATGGTCAGTTCACTCAGATCACCGGCCAGGGCGGCCTCGACGATGTCCGTTGTCGACAACGTCGGCGGCCGCCCCGTCTTCTTTCCGGTCTGCATTCTCCTCAGCTTGCCACCAACCGCCATCCCGACGCACGGTGGCGCTGGTTCCAGAACGCGGCGTAGTTCCCACCGGCTGCGAGCAGAACTTCGTGGGTTCCCACTTCGACGATCGATCCGTCGTCACCGAGCACGATGATCTGATCTGCGGCCACGACGGTCGACAGTTTGTGAGCGATCACGAGCAGTGTGCTTTCCCTGGCGAGTTCTTGCATCGCACGCTGCACGTGTGCCTCGTTCTCGGGATCGAGTGCGGCCGTCGCCTCGTCGAGCAGAACGACAGGTGCGCGTTTGAGGAGTGCGCGCGCAATGGAGACCCGCTGCCGCTCTCCACCGGACAGTGCCGTCCCGCCCTCACCGACACGGGTGTCCCAACCCCGCGGAAGCCGCTCGACGATTTCCGCGACGCCCGCGATCCGAGCCACGTCGAAGACTTCCTCGTCCGTGGCTTCGGGGCGGCCGAGGCGGATGTTCGCGATCAACGTGTCGTCGAAGAGGTACACGTCCTGGAAGACCAGAGACAGCTGCGACATCAGGTCGGCACTCGTGAGGTCCCGCACGTCGACGCCGCCGACACGCACCACACCGGAGTCGACGTCGTAGAAGCGCGAGATCAACCGGGTGACGGTGGTTTTGCCGGACCCTGACGGACCGACCAACGCCGTCAACGACTTCCGTGGCACGTCGAAGGAGATGTTTCGCAGAACCTGCCCACCGTCCGCGTATCCGAAGTCGACGGCGTCGAACTGCACTGCCGTCTCCCCCGTCGCCGTCCCGCTGGTATCGGGTTCGACCATTGGTTCAACTTCGAGGATCTCGGACATTCGCCGGATTTCATTGCGTGCCATTCTGATTGCACCGCCGAACTCGCCGATCTCACCCAGCGGCTGGATGAACCGTGCGGTCAGTCCGAGTAGCGCGATCAACGTGACCGGATCGATGTCGCCGCCGAGCGCGAGGAACGCGCCCAAGATGATCACGGCAGAGAACACGAATTGCAGGGCGATCCCGTTGACCACGGACCCGATCACCACGAACCACAGTTGTGAACGACCCGCAGTGTGTTGCGCTTCGATCGCGTCGTCGAGCGGTTCGTACACCCCGTGTGTGCGTCCGAAAGCACGCAGGACCGGTTGGCAACGCGCGTATTCGAGCACTCGATTGTTCGATTCGACGGCCGCTGCATGGGCCCGATCGTCGGCCTTGGCAGTCATCGTCGAGGCAAATCGTGCTGCCGCGAAGAGAATCGGAACGCTGATTACCAGCGCGAGCCCGAGCCGCCAGTCGAAGAACAACATGCACACGACAATGGTTGCCGGGCTGGCAATTCCGGAGATGATCGGTGTCATCAGGTGTGCAGCCGCCCCCATCACCGAGATGGTGCCCTTGCTGGCAACCTGCGATACCTGCCCGAGTCGGCCGGCGCCGAACCAGCCGAGCGGCAGAGTGACGAGATGATCTCCCAGACGAAGATGCATCGTCCGCAGCAGAGTGAGGGCCGACTCGAAGCCCTTCATCGCCTGCAGGTAGTGCGCAATCGAACTGATCACAGCGCATACGGCCATGGCGGCGAGCCACCGAACGAAACTGCCCCAGCTCTGATCGAACAGTGCCTGCACCGCAGGGACCAGAAGCGCCACTGCCAAACCCTGCATCACGCCGTACAACACTGCCCACACCAGGAACTCGCGATAGCGGCCCTGATTCTGCGGGCCGAGTATCCGGAAGAGGTCGCGAATCATGAGTTGGCCTTTCCTGCTGCGTCAGACTTACCTGCGATGTTGCGTTCAATCGAGTCGGCCCGACTGTGCTCAATCGAGTCGGCCCGACTGTGACTCGCCCACATCCGGGCATAGGTTGAACCACTCGCCACGAGCTGATCGTGCGTGCCCTTCTCCACGATCCGTCCGGCGTCGAGGACCACGATCTGATCGGCACTCACGATCGAAGCCAACCGGTGCGCGATCACCAGCACGGTGCGCCCCACCGTCAAACGCGACAGCGCTTCTTGGATATCGGCTTCGGACTCCGGGTCGGCGAAAGCGGTTGCCTCGTCGAGCACGAGAACAGGAGTGTCCGCGAGAATCGCACGCGCGATGGAGACTCTTTGGGCTTCACCACCCGAGAATCTGGCGTCGACCCCGACCACCGAGTCGTACCCCCTCGGGAGCGCTTCGATTCGGGTGTCGATCTGCGCGGCTGCGGCAGCGGCCTTCACCTCGGCCGAAGTCGCCTGCGGTCGGGCAAGCCGAATGTTGTCGAGCACGGTCGCTTCGACCAGCTGCACGTCCTGCAGAACGAATCCGACGTGGCGGTACAGCTCGTCGGTAGCGACTTCCCTGACGTCGACACCACCGATGGCCACGGATCCGGCACGCACGTCGTGGAACCTCGGAACCAGCGTTGCCAGCGTCGACTTACCCGAACCCGAAGGTCCGACCAACGCCGTCACCGTGCCCTCCGGCAGCGTCAGATCGATGCCGGTCAGAACGTCGGCGCCGTCGTCGTATGCAAAGGAAACTCCGGAGAATCGAACTTCGTTCCCCACAGGCTTTTTCGGATGATCGGTTTCCGGCAGAGCGTCGGTTGCGAACAGCGCGATCAGTCGCGCCGCAGCGGCGGCTGCCTCACGGCGTGCCTGCATACCGAAACCGATGGTCGTCACCGAAACCGGAATCACCATCGCGACAAGAGAACTGGTCAGCACATCGATGGGTGACACCCATCCGGAGTGAACGAACCACGAGCCGAGGCCAAGGTTGACCACCAGCACAACCGGTGCGCTCAACGCAATCGAGGCCAGCGCCTCGGTCCGGAGCATCGGGCGAACCCAGCCCTCGTACGAGACGGCAAACGCCTTGGCAGCGTCGCGGTATCGAGAATGTGACTGCTTGTCCTGACCGAAGGTCTTGACCACTGCGATGCCGGTGACGAACTCGACGATGGTGTTGCTGATGGCCGCGATGCCCTCATTCATCCGGCTCAACTTGACGGCCATGTCCTTGGTCATCATCGCGTAGGCGATCATGTAGATCGGGAGGGTGGCAATCGCGACCAGTCCCAGACGCCAGTCGATCGAGATCACGTAGCCGAGCCCGACGAGCGGCACCGCAATGGCGCCGGTGGTCTCGACGGCGCTGTGCGCAACCAGGTAGTGGAGATCGGAGATGTCGTTCTGCGCGGCTTTTCGCACGGTTCCGGACGAGTGGGAGGTGAACCAGCCCAGTGGAAGTCGACCGAGTGTCGCTGCGATTCGACGCCGAAGCACAGCCTGAAGATTGACATCGGCGAAGTGCGTCACGATCAATGCACCGCCTCCGAAGAACGCGCGCATACCCAGACCGAAGACGACCACCCACACGATCGTCCAGACGCGAGACGAGTCGATGTCGCCGCCCACGATCAGCGTCTTACCCAACTCGGCGATGGCCACGTACGGCACGATGGCCGCGACCGCGGCGATCACCTGCATCACCATCGCGATGGTGGTCCGTGTACGAACTGGCGCAAGGAGTTCGCGAAGCGCGCTCTTGTGCGCCGCCGCTTCAGCTTTGGCTTGCGAGGCTTCGGCCGTCGCTCCTTGTGATGCGTCGGCCTCTTCAGATGAAATGTCTGCTTTCGTAGCCTGTGTCGTCGTCATTTCGAGAACGCCTTCCATCGGGTTACTGCGTCGGCGTCGGATGCGATGCGGCCTTGGAGTTCCGCGCCGGTGAGAGTGAGATCGGCAAGAGCCTCGAGGTCTTCGAGGATCCAGTAGACCGCGAAAGGATAACTGCCGAACCAAAGTTCACCGCTCACGTCCACTGTGCGTCCGGCCTTCACTGCGGAGATCTCGTTGAACAGTGGATTTGCGTGAACTAGAGCGCCGTCGTAGATGTTGCCCGAGGTCACGACCATCGCGTCCGCCGCGTGCTGTCCGACCTCCTCGCCTGACACCGAAGACGTGGCAACACCTGTGTTGGGGCCGATCTTCGCGTCGAGTTCGGCTTGCGGGCGCCCGAAACCGGCTTCCTCGATGATCGAGGACATCGGCGACTGTGGGATGACGGTGTAGATGCCGCCGGAGAATCCCACCAGCACTGACAGTGTCTGCGGTTGCGCCTCGACCGTTCCGGATACTTCGGCAAATTTGGCCTCGAGCCTCGACACGATTTCGCGAGCTTCGGACTCTCGACCCAGTGCAGTCGCCGCGGTATTCAGAACTTCGCGCCACGGCGCCGCATAGGCGAGCACCGTCGTCGGGGCAATCTCGTTGGCCCGCACGGTGATCGACGTCAACGAGCCGACATCACTGAGCAGGATTCGGTCAGGATGAACGGCCGCGATCTGCTCCGCATCTGGTGATTGGAAGAACGTCGGTTTGTCGACGACCTCGATCCCCTCACTCTGCAATATCTCCTTCGCCGCCTGCGACTGCAGCGTGGCGAAGACCGTATCGGGCTTGACCCCGAGCGTGAGTGCGTTGAGCGCTGCGAACTCGTCCAGTGCGAGCAGTTTCTGAGGTGCAGGTACGGCCGACGACTCGCCTGTTTCCGATGCGTCTGCGTCATCGCCGCCCACGGAGCAACCGACAAGCGCCGTTGCTGTCGCTGCGAGTGCCGTTGCTCGCAGGCCCCACTGCTGCCGCATCCTTCTCTCCCCGCTTTAGTTACACGCTGTCTCGATTAGGGGAGCCTACAATAAGTCACGCCTTTTGTGCAGTCCTCGTCGCTGGAAGTGCAATCGCCGGCAGACAGGCGACAACACTGATGACGGCACCCATCACGAACGCCAGCGCGAACGAGTCGCCGGAAATGCCGATCGCCAGGACCGCTGTGGTCACCGGGGCGCCCACCGCCGAACCGACGGTTCTGATCACACTGTTGACTCCACTGGCTGCTGCCATTTCCGATGGCGGGACGATCGAGGCAACCAACAGAGCACAGACCGCGAACCCCACGCCGTTCCCCAATCCGACGAGGGAAAAGAACGCCACGATCGCAACCACCGAACTCGGCCAGATCGCGAGTCCGACTGCGCCCGCCGCCATGAGGGCCAGCGCTATGACAGCGGGCACCCGCGGCCCGAATCGCCGCGCGAGAGCCGGCGTCAAGCGGCCACCGAGAAAGACGAGGACAGCGGCGGGCAAGAGCGCCAAGCCGGTCTGCACAACGGTGAATCCGCTTCCATACGTGGACGTTTCCGGCGCCTGGAGGATCCGCGGCAGACAGAGATAGAAAATGTACGGCACGAACCCGAACACCAGGGTGAGTGCGCTGGTGATCATCATCGGCTTGTCCCGAAAAACTCGCATGTCGACGATCGGCGCGTCGTGGCGGGAATCGACGGCAATCAGTGTCGCGAACGAAACGAACGCGACTACCACCAGACCCCAGAATCCGAGCGACAAAACTCCCCAGTCGGAGGCTTTCGTGATCGCCAATAGCAGGCTCACCAATCCGAACGCCAGAGCGCCGGCACCGGCCCAGTCCGTCGGCATACCCGGGCGGCGATGCGAGCCCGGAACCACGGCCACCACTGCGACCAATGCGAGCACGATCAAGATCCCGGTGATCACGAACAACCACTGCCAACTGAGATACTCGAGGATGACACCGCCGATCACCAGTGCACTTCCGGCACCGATTCCCAAAGTCCCAGCGAGCCAACCTATCCCTGAAGACAACTCGGGACCTACTACCGTTCTCCGCAGTACTGCCATCGCAAGCGGGAAGCTCGCCATGCTCACTCCCTGGACAGCTCGAACGACAAGCAGCACCCCGATATTCGGGGCGGCTGCCGCGGCAAATGTCGCGAGAGCGAAGATGATCAGGACGATCACCAGGACTCGCTTGTCGCCGAATCGGTCACCCATCGCGCCGACTATCGGAGCCATCACCGCGGCCGCCAACAGGTACGCCGTCAGGATCCAGCCGGTCACCGCCACGGACGTGTCGAAATGCTCACCCAACACCGGCAACGCCGGTACCAGCATGGTCTGCATGAGCGAGTAGACGAGTACCGCCCCCGCAAGCGCGGCGATCACCCGGCTCCCGGATCGCGTGGGCGCCTCCGCCAAGGTTGTCATCGACACCTTCCTCCAATCATGAATCGAATCGGAACGGAACACTCCGTTCCGATTGAGTAAACCATGCATTGCTAGCCTGTGGGAATGGCGAAAGAGAATGCGAGCCTCCCCGGACGCGCCCGAGAAGCCGCAGACAACGACGTCACCGTACTGCGAGCAGCGCGCGAGATTTTTGCCGAACAGGGTTGGAATGCACCGGTATCGGCAATTGCCACCCGGGCCGGAGTGGGAGTAGGCAGCATCTATCGCCGATACCGAGGCAAGGAGGAACTGGCGCAATCCCTGCGCGTCTGGGCGATCGACCACCTCGCCACCCTCGCCCGAGAGTGCATGAGCACCGCGAAAACCGATGAAGCCGTATTGAAGACGTTCTTCTCGCGATATCTCACCGAATCAGTGGGACCGCTCATTCCGGTCCTCGGCGGCAAGTTACCTGAACACGCCGAAGTCACTCGTGCCGCCGAAGAATTGGAGGCCGCACTGCAATCGATGGTCGACGTCTGCATCGACGCTCGCGAAGTCCCGCCCGACTTCACTGCTGCTGACGTCATGCTCATGACAGTGCATCTGCGGCCGACTCTGCCGATCGAGGGTGATCGAGCCACCGAAATACACACGCGCTATCTCGACTTCATGCTCGACGGACTTCGTGGCGGAACACCTCGACCAACGATCACTCCCCCGTCCTGGAGCGAATGGCTTCAGATGTGGCAGGGCAACTGACCCCGAGAACACCCGAATGACATGTCAGGTTAGGCTTACCTAGCTTATTTCGCCATGTTCGGAAGGTTCTCATGAAAATCAATCGCCGGCTCGCCGGCTTCGCCGCACTACCCGCCGTCGCCACGCTCCTACTCGCCGGTTGCGGAAGTAGCGACGCAGCGCCCTCTACCGAGACCAGGTCTGCCGACCAGTCCTGGAGTTACACAACGGGATACGGAAACACGATCACCCTCGACCACGCCCCGGAGCGGATCGTCGTCGACGCGTACTCCGCTGCGGCTCTGTGGGACTACGGCATTCGGCCGGTCGGCATCTTCGGTTACGGCGTCGGCAATCCAGACGTCACCGATCGCGCTGACGAGTCGACGATGACCGTCGTCGGCCGTGAAGGTGAACTCAGCGCGGAAGCTCTTGCGGCGCTGGACCCAGACCTGGTCATCGGGTACGGCAACAGCGACGACCCGACACGATGGACTTGGTGGGACGAGCCGATGGGCAAGACCGTCAACAATGTTGCACCGTTTGTCGGCGTCAAGTTCTCCGGAGCCTCGACACCGGACGTGTTGAACGAGTACGCCTCACTCGCCGAAGCACTCGGCGGGAACACCGACACAGCCGCAGCACGCGAGGGCAAGGAAGCATTCGAATCCGGTGCAGAGCGCATCCGAACTGCTGCGGCCAAGGTCGACGACATCGAAGTCCTCGCCCTGAACGGTGACAGCTCCGAGTTGTACGCAGGCACAACGGCGCTCGCTCAGTTCGGGTACCTGAAGGAACTGGGCGTGAAGTTCACCGGTCCGGGAGGCGACAAGGGCTGGGCCGATCTCAGCTGGGAACAGGTACCGGACTATCCGGCGGACATCGTGTTCCAGTTCGCGAAGTCGGCAGAGGCATTCGCGGCATCACCCGTGTTCGTCAAGCTGCCCGCGGTGACCGCGAACCAGGTGATCGACTTCGACGACAAGCGTCCCAACACCTACGCCAATTACGGCGCCTGGTTCGAGCAGGTTGCACAACTACTCGACCAGGCCCGCAACGTCGCCTGAATTACTGCCCAGCAGTGATTCGTCCGGCCGCTTCCTCGAGAACGTCGAGGAAGATGGCCGCGGTGAGCGCAAATCCTTGGTTGTATCGCGCGTCGCTGGTCAACACGTTGCCCGCTTGAACTGCAGGCAACCGCTGCCACGTCGGCTGCGACTTGATCGCGTCGAGCGCTTCCTGATCGCGTGCTTGGGCGATGATCACATCCGCCGGAGCCAAGGTGTCGAGTTGCTCGAACGACAACTCGAACGAGTTCTCTGCATTGTCGTCGTCACGGAAAAGCACGTCCAGGCCGGCATCGAGTGCAACACTGATTCGCAGATTCCGCTGATGCACAAGGAAGCCCGTCGGCGTCTGAACGCCGAACACGATCTTCTTTCCGCCCAGCTTCTCCTGCAACATCGGTCGCAGTCTCGCGAGCTTGTCGTCGTACCCCGCAATGGAAGCCTCGGCGATCGTCACCCGGTCGAGCTGGCTCGCCTGCGCCATCAGAGCACCTCGCCAGTCGACCGGGTGCCCGGCAATCGGTTCGACGTCGTCGCCGACGACCAACAGCGGCGCGATGGAAGACAAGCGCTCGGTGCCGTACCAGTCACTGGTGTATCCGATCGCAGTGATGACGATCAGATCGGGCTCGAGAGCGAGCAGAGCCTCGAAGTTGGTGGAGAAGTCGCCGGCGACGTTGACGAAGCTCGCGTCCTCGATGGTGCGGCCGGGAAACTGGAATCCTGCCTTGGCGTCGGGGAACCAGAAGTTGCCCGATCCGACGATCGGGTAGTCCATCATCATCGCGAATTCGAGGTCGACGCGGCCGTCGAGCACCACCACACGCCTCGGGTCGCGCGGAACGTCGCCGCTGAACTCGGCCCACGTGTACGGGAGAGTGTCACTGGCAGAGTCGGATTCGCCATCGGAGCTTCCGCAGGCGCTCAGCGCCAATGCTGCAGCCACACCAGCTGCGCCACCGAAGAATCGGCGTCGCGAAATGCGGTCGACGATCTGAGCCCACTCCGTGTCGGTAACCTGCGCATCCAGGACGAGTGTCATACCTTTGCTCCTTCGATGTTTCGCTGACGCTCGCGTCCCAGCGGAATGACCAGCGGTGTGTGGGAAACCGGATCGTCGATGATGCGGCACGCCATGCCGAACACCTCCTGCACCAGTTCTTCGGTGATGATCTCCGCGGGCGGGCCCTCGGCGACCACCGCGCCGTCCTTCATCGCGATGATGTGAGTTCCGTAGCGGCACGCGTGATTGAGATCGTGAAGCACCGCCACCAGCGTGTGTCCGTCGTTCTCGTTCAGATCGCGGCAGAGTTCCAGCAGCTCGATCTGGTGCGCGATGTCGAGGAACGTCGTCGGCTCGTCCAGTAGCACCAACGGAGTCTGCTGCGCGAGAACCATAGCTACCCAGACACGTTGGCGCTGACCACCGGACAGTTCGTCGACCGGCCTGGCCGACAGATCCGTGACCTTGGTTGCTTCCATCGCCTTGATGACGGCGGCCTCGTCCTCTCGGGACCACTGGCGGATCAGCTTCTGGTGCGGATAACGCCCTCGCGCAACCAGATCGGCGACTTTGATTCCGTCCGGCGCGATCGACGTCTGCGGCAGAAGCCCGAGTCGCCTCGCAACTTCCTTTGCCGGGTACGACGTGATCGCCTTGCCGTCGAGAAGGACCTTGCCGGTGGTCGGCTTGAGCAACCGGGACAGCGCACGCAGAAGCGTCGACTTGCCGCAGGCATTGGGACCGACGATGACGGTGAAGCCACCGTCGGGGATTTCGACGTCGAGGTGTTCCGAGATGACGCGCTTGTCGTAACCGATCGTGACGTCCTCGGCGCGAAGCCGATTCGTCCTTTCGACCACGACGGCGGCCGTACTTGTCTCGTTCACGCTGTTCCTCGTTCCTTCACCGATCACTGCTTACGTGCCTCTCGCGCGAGAAGCCATACGAAATAGATGCCACCGATGGAGACGGTGACGACGCCGACCGGCAACTGTGTCGGCGCGAAAGCTCGCTGCGCCACCCAGTCGCTGACCATCAGCAACGCGCCACCCATTGCTGCCGACGGCAGCAGGGTCACTCCGGCACTACCGGTCAATCGCCTCACCAACTGCGGAGCCGCCAGCGAGACGAACCCGATGGGACCGGCCGCTGCTGTCACCATGGCCGTCAGGGCGACGCCGAGAACAACCAGGGAAAGCCGCGTGGGTTCGGCCCGGACGCCGAGCGCCTTGGCGGCGTCGTCGCCCATCTCGAGCATCTGCATCCGCCTGCCCAACACCAGGATCAGCGGAACGAGGATGGCCAGCACGACGACCACCGGCCACACCTGAGTCCAGCCGAGTCCGTTCAACGAACCGGCACCCCACACTGCGGCAGCCATGGCGTCGTCAAGTTTCGCCTTGAGGATCATCCAGGTGTTGACCGAGCCCAACATCGCGCTGATGGCGATACCGACGATGATCAACCGGAATCCCTGCACACCTCGCTTGTACGCAAGGAGATAAACAACTGCTGCGGTGGCGATTCCGCCCACCAGAGCACCGACTGCGATCTCGTAGTAAGTACCACCGATGAGGAGGATGACCACCAGAGCGCCCGTGTACGCACCGGAGTTGAAGCCGATGATGTCCGGGCTACCCAACGGGTTCCTGGTCAGCGATTGGAAGATCGCACCGCTCATACCGAGCGCCGCACCGAGCATCAGCGCCAACAGAACTCGGGGCAGACGCCATTCCACGACGACCATGTGGATACGCGCGGGGGCTTCGCCGAACAGTGCACCGAGGACGTCCCCGATCGGCACTTGGTAGTCACCACTACCGAGCGCGATGACACCGATGGCCAATGCAAGCGCAACGAGGACGAGGCAGACTGTGACCGTGCGGACGTCGATCCGCGCGGACCAGCCTTCTTTGGGTGAGCGCACCACCGTGGTGGCGCGCCCGAAATCGATGCTCACAGACCGCTCACCTTGCTTCGACGCACCAGCATGATCAGCACCGGAGCGCCGATGAAGGCCGTGACGATGCCGACCTGAAGTTCACCCGGGCGCAGCACGATTCGGCCGACGACGTCGGAGAAGAGAAGAAGAATCGGCGAGCACACCAACGTGTACGGGAGAATCCATCGCTGATCCGGTCCGACGAACCATCTCGCGACGTGCGGAACCATCAATCCGACGAATCCGATCGGCCCGGCCGCAGCTGTCGCCGCGCCGCACAGCAATGTCACCGCGATGACACCGAGGATGCGAGTACGAGTGATGTTGGCACCGAGCGAACGTGCCAGATCGTCACCCAGGGCCACCGCGTTGAGTTGGCGCGCCAACGCGAGCGCCAGGAAGAGCCCGATGAGAATGAACGGTGCGACGGCGAGAACGATTTCCAACGAACGCCCGCTGAGTGAGCCGGCATTCCACTGGCGCATCTGGTCGAAGGCGGTCGGGTTGAGCAAGGTGATCCCGGACGAGATACCGCCGAGCACGGAGCCGATGGCAACACCGGCAAGCGTCAGCCGAATGGGCGTCGCACCACCTCGACCGATCGAGCCCAGCGTGTAGACGATCGCCGTGGCTATCACCGCTCCGAGGAAAGCGAACCAGATGTACGACCAGATGCTGGTCAAGCCGAAGACCGCGACGGCAACGACCATCGCGAAGCCCGCGCCGGCATTGACACCGAGAATTCCGGGATCAGCCAAGGGATTTCGTGTCATCGCCTGGATGAGGCCACCGGCCACACCCAGTGCCATACCGACTATCAGACCGAGCAGAGTACGAGGTAGCCGCAGATCACGGATGATCACATGATCATTGGAATCGTCGTAGTTCACCAGCGCGTCGATCACGGTGCCGAACGGAATGGTCTTCGATCCCACCGCGATACTCAGCAGGAGCACGGCGGCGAGCACCACCAGGCACACCAGAAGACCCGCCATACGACGAGAGTTGGTCGATACCAGCCCGTCCGGTTGCTTCTGCTTCTCGTGCAGCGACTCGTCGATCAGTTCTTCGGTGTGTTTGTCGACTGCGCTCTTGTCCGCCGCACCGCTGTCGACAGCACTCTTGTCGAATCCAACGGTCACAAGCCGGCGCTCTCTAGAGTCTTCTCGACCTCGTCGCGGATCTCTTCCTCGTCGCGGTCCGATTCCCAGACCGCATCGAGTGCCGCGCGGACACTTTCGTCGAGGGCCTCGTACTTCGCGTTCCACACCTCGGCTTTGTACGTCCAGTAGCCGATGACCTTGTACTGCTCACCCGGCAACTTCAGTTCGTGGCGAAGGTACTTGCGGATGTCACGGAGCATCGTGCTCTCGCCTGCAACCCACACGTATCCGAGTTCGGTGGGCAGGTTCATCGCGCGAACCGCGTCCGGCAACTTCGACGGTGCAACACCGTTGCCACTGCCGACCAGCCAGATGAACTCGACGTCGGCCGACGAGGTGATCTGCTGCTTGTGAGACTCGTCCACCACCTCGACGATCGCCTTGGCCGACATCCCGGCGGGCAACTGTTCGATCAAGCGCCCGAGTGCGGGGAGTCCAGTCGCGTCGGCGACGAACACCTGCCAACGTGCGTCGGCCGGGGGCTCGTAGAGGCCACGAGACTCGCCGATCGCCAACTTGTCACCGATCTCGGCCTTCTGCGCCCAGTCGCTGGCGATACCACCCTCGTGAACGACGAAGTCGATCGTCATGCAGCTGGTTTCGGAATCGAACCGTCGCACGGTGTACGGCTGGCACGGGGACGGTTCCTCTCCCTCCGGGTATCGCCAACCGCGCGGTGCATCCGGATCTTCCGCCGGAAGAACGAACTTGCCTGTAGCCGGGACCGGGAAGTGGAGGCGCAGGTATTCGTCACCGGTACCGGTGGTTTCGAAGGCGGTCAGCTCCTCCCCACCGAACACGATACGAACCATTCCCGGGGTCACGTACTCCTTGTGAAGTACCTCGCCGAACACAAGACTCACAACAATCTCCAACATCGATGGAACATGAACCGGACCCGAACACGAGGATCCATCCGACTTCCGGACATAGTTAACCCGTGCTAAGTAAGGTAGACCTTAATTTATTGCAGTGTCGTCGATGAGTCGATGCCTTCTCCGCTGCAACGGGGCCAACTACTATCGCAATTCGGCCAACGCAATACGTATGGCCTGTTCACGACAAGTATTGGCACCGGTGTGACTTCTGACTACCGCCCACGATCCCTAGCGTGGACCCAGTGCCTTCGACACCACTTCTTTCGGCCGAGACAAACGGTCCCCCAACCAGCCCGGCGATCACGCCGCGTCAGGTAATCACACGCGCGATCGCTTCCGAAGGTCGCGGAGCCAAGCTGGCGGCCGCGTCCGTCGGCTTCACCGGCCACCAGGTCGCGGAAGCGTTGGTGCCGGTGGTGATCGGTGCGGTCATCGACCGTGCTGTGGCGACCAACGATGCCGCCGCACTCGGAAAGTGGATCCTCGTTCTCGGAATTCTCTTCACCGGCTTGTTGCTCAGTTGGCGCTTCGCGGCGCGCATCTCCGATTCCGTCACCGAGCACGGAGCACATCGCTTGCGGATGGACATCGCGCGCCGAGGCCTCGATCCGCACGGCATGTCGCCGCGGCGTATGCCGGGCGAGGTCTACTCGATTGCAACATCCGACGCGGGTTCGGTGGCCGGATTCACGCACACGCTGAGCACCAAACTTGCGGCCGCTTGCGGAGTGCTGACCGCCGCGATTTCGCTACTGGTGATCTCGGTGCCACTTGGCCTGCTCGTCATCCTCGGCACTCCCCCGGTGCTGGCTCTCATGCAGGTGGTCAGTCGGCCGCTCGAACGCCGAGCCGAAACCGATCAGTGGCAGGGCGCCAAGGCCGGCGCGCTAGCCGCAGATCTACTCTCCGGACTCCGAATCCTCTCCGGAATCGGCGCCGGAGATGCTGCAGCGCAGCGGTATCGGGCAGCCAGCCGGACTTCGTTGGAAGCAACCCTTCGCGCACAGAGATACCAAGCGATGTACTCCGCCGCCAACGTTGCGATCGCCGGCGCTTTCCTCGCCGTCATCGCGTACGTGGGCGGACGGATGGCAGCGTCCGGGAGCATCTCGGTCGGTGAATTCGTTGCCGTGGTTGGTCTGGCACAGTTCCTTCGCGGTCCGTTGATCGACATCATCTACTTCGGCGCCGGCCTGGCACGGGCACGCGCCTCGGCCAACCGCGTCGCAGCACTTCTCGGGACCGGCGAGGCTGTCACTCCCGCGGGTGAACCTGTGTCCCTGAATCACTCCGAGTTCCTGACGCTGCGCGACGTCGTGTTGGCCGGAGCGTCACCAGTCGATCTCGACGTCAAACGCGGCGAGATCATCGGCATCGTCACCGAGAATGCCGCCTGGGCGGATGCGTTGGTCGACGCACTGGCGCGTCGAATCGAGCCTTCGAGCGGAACAATTCATCTCGGCGACAACGCCATTCACGAGCTGCACATCGACGAACTTCGCACTCACGTTCTGGCAGCACCGCACGACGCGGCACTGTTCATCGGCACAGTCGGCGACAACATCGACGCCCTCGCACCGATCGGCAGCCGCAACGACGAGGCCATCGCCGCTGCTGCGGCAGATCAAGTGATCTCGGCACTGCCGCTCGGCCTCGCAACCCGAGTCACCGAGCAAGGGAATTCTTTGTCCGGCGGTCAACGTCAGCGCATCGCGTTGGCGAGGGCACTGGCGAGCGAAGCTCCCGTCCTGGTCCTGCACGATCCCACCACTGCCGTCGACTCCGTCACCGAAGCGCGCATTGCTCGCGGGATCGCCGAGGTACGCGGGGCGCACGCCACAATACTTCTGACCAGCAGCCCCGTGCTGCTCGATATCTGCGATCGGGTGATCGAGCTGTGAACGAACTACTCCCCACCGCAACACCGAAACAAGCGCGGCGCGCGGCACTTCGGTTGATGGGACCCCACCGGATTTCCGCGATCGCAGCAGTCGTCACCCTGACCGCCGCGACCGCGATCGGTCTGCTCACACCGCTGGTCCTCGGCGCCATGGTCGACGCCGTGACCGACGCAGACGGCGACGCTGTCTCTCGCATCGGCACACTGACTCTCGCGTTGGTCGGTATCGCGGTTGCCTCATCCCTTCTCGTCGGAGTGAGCAACTACCTGCTCGCCGGCGTCGGCGAGCGCGTTGTCGCCGACCTTCGCGAAGAAGTTGTCGTCCGGGTTCTCGACCTTCCGCAGAGCGACGTCGAACGGGCCGGGCGCGGAGATCTCGTCTCCCGCATCACCGGCGACGTGCGGTTGGTGACCCGGGCCGTATCCGAAGCACTTCCGGTTTTTGCCACCGCGGCACTGACCATCGTGTTGACCCTGATCGGATTGGGTAGCCTCGATTGGAGATTCGCCGTCGCCGCGGTGATCGCGGAACCCATCCAGATCCAGGCGCTGCGCTGGTACCTCTCGAGGTCGGCACCGGTCTACCGCGAGGAGCGGGAGGCAGAAGGTGCACGTGCGCAACAGCTCCTGGACTCGCTGAGCAACTCCGACACCGTCGGATCGCTTCGCCTGGCGCAGCCGCATCTCGAACAGATCGAATCCCGATCGATGACGGCCGTCCGGCTGAGCTTGTTGACCACGCGTCTACGCACCAGGTTCTTCGGCCGGCTCAACATCGCGGAGTTCATCGGCCTGTCCGCTGTGCTGATCACCGGCTTCTGGCTGGTGAAGGACGGTCAGATCAGCATCGGTGCCGCCACCGCCGCAGCCCTGTTCTTCCACCGCCTCTTCGATCCGGTGGGCGCGGTTCTCAGCGTGTTCGACGAATTGCAGGAAGGCACAATCGCGTTGGCTCGCCTGGTCGGAGTCACGCTTGCGCCCGTGCCATCCGCACCGACCGATCCGCAGGAACCTGTCGACAGCTCAGCTTCTTTGGAACGCGTCACATTCTCGTACCGAAGCGGCGACGCTCCTGTTCTGCGAGACATCGACATCACCATTCCGGCAGGAACCGTCACCGCACTGGTGGGCGCTACCGGAGCCGGAAAATCTACAGTCGCAAAGCTGATCGCGGGAACCTACGAACCGACCGAAGGCGTCGTGAAGATCGGGACGGTGCCCCGGAACGAACTGCCACCGTCGACATCTCGGAGCGCGGTGGCCCTCGTGACTCAGGAGGTCCACGTCTTCGCCGGCACGTTGGCCGAGGATCTGCGGCTGGCCGACCCGTCGGCAACCGACAACGACATCACCGCGGCGCTCGATACCGTAGGCGCGTCGGATTGGCTGCGGGCTCTCCCGGACGGACTCGAAACCGTGGTCGGAGACGGTGGACACCGGCTGACCGCAACACAGGCCCAACAACTTGCGTTGGCAAGAATCGAACTACTGGATCCGCCGCTGCTGATTCTCGACGAGGCGACCGCCGAAGCGGGCAGCGCCGGAGCCAGGGTCCTCGACGATGCCGCTCTCGCTCTGACCCGGGGTCGCACTGCTGTCACAGTGGCACACCGACTCTCACAGGCCGTCGACGCCGATCAGATCCTGGTGATGGACCACGGCCGCGTCGTCGAGCACGGCTCTCACGACGAGTTGGTCAACCTCGGGGGTCGGTACGCGGAGCTGTGGGAAGCGTGGTCCGCTCCGCGGAGTTGACCGCGACGGTTGCACCGAGCACTTCCGCCCGGTGCAACCCAACTCATGCGTGCAGAAGGTACGGCACCGATTCGGGCGCCACACTCCGCTTGTTCATCATGCTGCCGGGTGTGCGGCCGGTGACCCGGCGGAACACCGCGACAAAGGCACTCGGAGTTTCGTATCCGACCCGCCTACTGACAACCGAAACCGGCACTCCAGCAGCTAAATACGTCAATGCTGCGCGGACACGTACCTGAATTCGCCACTGCGCAAAAGTCATTCCAGTGCCCTGCGCGAACACACGCGTCAGCGTACGGACGCTACCGCCAGCCGTCAGCGCCCATTCGGACAGCGACCGCTGGTCTGCCGGATTGGCGACCAACGCTTCGGCGACGAACAACGCTCGCGGATCGGTCGGCATCGGAACCTCCACCGCAGCAACTTCGAGCGGCTGCAACATGTCGAAGGCCACCCGCTCGGCGCGACTGCGCGCCTCGTCGGGCATGTTCCGCCGATGCATGTGCAGGAGTACCTCACGCAGGAGAGCGCTGACACCGAACAAGCCCGGAACACCCGACGGCGCCTCGTGAGCCTCGGGCCGGAAGTAGGTGCAGAAGAACTCCGTACCCGGACCGGCCTTCACGGCATGCAACGCCCCGGCAGGCAGCCACAGTCCGGCCGAAGGCGGCACCTCCCAAGTGATGCCGTCAGCGACAACCGTGAGCATTCCACCGGAGTTTCCCCAGATCAGCTCATGTTCAGGATGACGATGCGGGGCCCACTGCCGCTGATGAGAGAGCTTCAGAGTCACCGTTGTCATCGAGTAGGGGTGATCGATGGAACGCGGCCCCACGGGCACCGAAATTCTCTCTGCCACAGCTGTCATGAAGACGAGTATAGGACTTTCGTTAGGCATACCTAAATAGGAACCCGAAAATCGTTGACTGTGACCTCAGAGTTACACATACCAGGGTCCCCGATATCGTGACTGCAACTCCCGGCTACGGGTCGGCAACGAGAGGTACATGATGGTTGACGCATCACGAATCCCGGTCATCGTCGGCGTCGGCGATCTGCGCTGGAATCCTGCCGACGGGCACCGCGAACCCCTCGATCTGATTCACGACGCCACCGTCGCCGCGTTGAACGACAGTGGCCACGCTGAACTGGGAACACAGATCGATTCCGTGTTCGCGATCAAGACAGTCAGCTGGTCGTACGACGATCTCCCCGGGCTGCTTGCCTCACGATTAGGCGCGACCCCCACGGTCACCTCTACCTCGCCGATCGGTGGCCACTGGCCCGCGGCGCTCCTCGATCGGATCGGCGCGGCCATCGCTCGCGGTGAATCCTCGGCTGCTCTGCTCGTGGGCGGCGAATCGCACGCCAGCAGCACCGCGCTGCGAAAGTCCGGAGTCGCCCCCGACTCGATCGGGTGGACAGCCGCGCCCGGTGGGCCTCCCGGATTCGATCCGACCGACCTGGGAAGCCCCGAAATGCAGCGCGCCGGTTTCATCGTGCCGACTCGTGTCTACCCGCTCTTCGAGAACTGTTTCAGTGCTGCCGAGGGCCATGACGCCCGTGAATCGCTCGACTGGTCCGCGCGGATGTACGCCGCGTTCTCGGAACTGGCTTCGAAGAATCCCGCCTCCTGGACGTCGGAGATCCGATCGGCAGACGAGATCGGCACCGTCGGCCCCGGCAATCGGATGGTCGCCGAGCCGTACCCGCTGATGCTCAACGCCATGCCTTTCGTCAATCAGGCTGCGGCCGTTGTCGTCTGCTCGTTGTCGACGGCCCGCGAGTTCGGGATCGATGAAAACAAGCTGGTGTACCTCTGGGGCGGCGCAGGTGCGAGTGATCCGTTGGACATACTCAGCCGCAACAGCTTCGACAGCTCGGCCGCGATGCATGACGCCGTACATCGCACACTCGACGGTGCCGGAGTCGGCGCCGACGCACTCGACATCGTCGATGCCTACAGCTGCTTCCCGATCGTGCCCAAGCTGTTGATCCGCGAACTCGGACTTCCCGATACCGCGATCCCAAGCGTCACCGGAGGACACTCGTTCTTCGGTGGACCGCTCAACAGCTACACCCTGCATTCCGTCGCTGAAGTCACCAGGCGAATTCGCGACGGCGCGAACCTTGCCCTCGTCCACGGCAACGGTGGATTCCTCACCTACCAGCACTGCGTACTGCTGTCGTCCGCCGCTCACGCTGGCGGGTACGTCGGTGATCCCGACGCACGCGCGCTAACTGCGGAGGTTCCGGAACTGATCACTGATTACACGGGCACGGCGGAAATAGTTACGGCCTCTGTCGAATACGGCCGCACCGGGGAGCCTGAGATCGGGTTCGTGATCGCGGCAACGCCGGACGGCGGCCGCGTCGCCGGTCACACCGGTCCCGAGAATGCCGCCGAACTGACCCAGCTTCGCGGTGACAACCCTCCGTCGATCGGGCGAACTGTTCACATCAGCGACGAGAACGGGCGACTCACGCTCACGTTCTGACAGTAGCGTTCTGACAGTAGACAGCCGTCAGCACCGGGGCATGGTTGTGCCCCGGTGCTCACGTCTTCAGTTGTCGCGATTCACGCCGCGGTGGGTGGGCTGTTCCCGCCGATCGGCTGCTGATACGGATCAACAGACATCGGCGGATAGAACACCGATTTGCGATCCGGCCCGATCTCCACCCGCCATTCGGTGTGGTGCATCGTCCGATGATGATGACCGCACAACAAGATCAGATTGTCGAGATCCGTTGGGCCACCATCGTTCCAGTGAACAATATGATGGGCATCGCACCACCCCGACGGTGTCCCGCATCCCGGAAACGCACACCCACCATCACGAACCGCCAACGCCCGCCGCTGGGGTAGCGTCGCGGTCCTTGCTTCTTTGCCGCAGTCGAGCGGAACACCGTTCTCGTCCAACAAAATCCGGGTGACCGTGCAGTCGCACGCCAGCATCCGGGCAGTATCGATACTGATCGGACCTACCCAATCCGCCCACGCGAAACCCAGTTCCTGAGTCGACGGCAGTAGATCCTTCAATGCTTTGAGGTCGGTCATGTCTTTTGCACTGGCGGTGACTGTGATGTGCGGTTTCACTCCGCCTTCGATCGGACCCAGCCCCGCCCGCTCGTACCGCCGCAACAATTCGCAGAACCCATCCGCCCGTCGTAATGCCGGCGTGCGGGCGTCCTTGACGCCGTCTTTCTCCGGCGTCGGCGCCGACAGGCTCGACAGCAACGTGATCAGACGTGCCCCGTTCACAGCATCCAGGTCGCCCTTCACGGTCACCCGCCCGTACAAGCCTTTCGAGGCGTAGAACTCGTTACGCTCCGAATCCTCACCCACCGGAACGCCGTCTTCGCGTTTGCCGTACTGCTTCTCGATCCGCCGGATCGCTGCCCGCACTGCATCACAATCGGCGATGTTCTTCGACGCCAGGCCAAGCAGGATCCCGCGAGCCTTGTCCACATCCGCCAGGGTCATGTTCTTGGGTGGATGCTGACAAAACGACGCCACCTGCCGCGCCTTCAACGCATCCACGTCACCACGGTGAAACGCATCCGCGACAACAGGTTCGAGCATCAGCAACCGCGCCAACCCGACCAGCAGACTGCACTCACCGATCTCCAGATTCGTCGACCCATGCAACCACTGCGCGATCGCCCGAAAACCCTTCCCACCGAGAACCTCCCGGGAAAACATCTCCACGATCAGCAACACCATCCGCGACTGCAACTCGTGTCGGGCGCGCACCAGATCCAGAACCTCACCCTTGAGGTCCTCGCCATCCAGCTGCCACGCTTCCCGACTGTCCATGCTCAAAGTTTAATAGAACATACTTTCGATAACCAGAGACAAACCGGACAACTTCGGGAACATGAAGACTTGAGACCTGTTGAAGTACATAAACATTCGCCTAGTCGTCCAATATCACGCGATAGAAGACATACCCCACAAAACACGCAATCGCAACAACGCACAGCACGAGCAGGATGTCGAAAAAGACGGGCCGGGTTGGGTTTCGAGCCTGGTCGATGAGAGGCGTCGAAGACGAGGCGGGCGTGCCACACGGCAGCGCACGGCACTACTTCGCAAACCAGCGTGGACTGATAGTCGAGGTGGTGCGACACCTTCTGGACGGTGATCTTCCTCGCCCGGGCGAGACGCCGAAGCAACAGGTGGCCCGGTGGCTGGGGCCTGAATCCGGCCGCACTCGGGCGCGTTACGAACTGATCATCGCGTCATTCCACGATCCCGACCTCGCAGTGGAACTGGTGCGTGGTCGGGATCGGTTTGTCGACATCCTGGTCGAACGCGGCATGACCTCGTCCGATGCAACGGAGTTGGTCGCAGCACTGGACGGGCTCGTTCTGGACGCACTGCTGTGCAGGCAGGCGCCGGAAACCCTGGATCCAGAGCAAACCTTCAAGAGGTTCGGGGCGAAGTTCCCCTAGCCGTCCAACTCGGCGAAGAGCTCCATCCACTGCTCTTCGGCGGCTTCCTTGTCGGCGATGACCTGCTTGAGTTCTGCGCCGAGTTTCTGCAGCTTGTCCGGGTCGGTGGCCGCGTCGGCGAGGGAAGCGTGCAGTTTCTTCTCGCGGTCGTCGAACTTCGCAATTGACCGCTCGAGCTTCGAAAGTTCCTTGCGTGCAGCGCGATCCGCGGCACCGTCGCGGACCTGCTTGCTCTTCGACGCACCACTCGCCGTCGAGGCCACCGACGGGTTGTCGCCATCCCCCATCGCTGCGCGTCGACGCAGGTAGTCCTCGATACCACCCGGCAGGTTGGTGAGCTTGCGGTCACCGAAGAGAGCCCAGGTGGTGTCACAGATGCGCTCGATCAGGTACCGGTCGTGCGAGATGACCACCATGGTGCCCGCCCAGCCGTCGAGCAGATCTTCGAGTTGCTGAAGCGTGTCGATGTCGAGATCGTTGGTCGGCTCGTCGAGAAGCAGGACGTTGGGCTCGGCCATGAGGACACGCGTCAACTGCAGACGTCGGCGCTCACCACCGGAGAGATCACCGACTGGGGTGCGCTGACGCGCCGGTGTGAAGCCCAACCGCTCAGCCAGCTGACCCGCCGATACTTCCTTGTCTCCCAGCGTGATTCGCTCGGCTACATCCTTGACCGCGTCGAGTACGCGCATGTCGGTCGGTAGATCGTCGAGTTCCTGCTTGAGCCAACCGATGTGGACGGTCTGCCCCTGAATGCGCTTTCCGGCGGCAGGCTCGAGTTCGCCGGCCAGAGTCCGCAGCAGAGTCGTCTTGCCCGAGCCGTTGACACCGACCAGGCCGACACGCTCACCTGGAGCGAGACGCCAGGTCAGATCCTCGACGAGTACACGGCCGTCCGGAGTCTCCAGACGCGCGTCTTCGAGTTCGATGACAACCTTGCCGAGTCGACGCTGGGCGAAGGACGCAAGTGCCACCGCGTCACGAGGTGCCGGAACGTCGGCGATCAGGGCCTCCGCGGCCTCGATGCGGTACTTCGGCTTGGACGTACGGGCCGGCGCACCGCGGCGCAGCCATGCGAGTTCCTTGCGTGCAAGGTTGCGTCGACGCTCTTCGGAAGCGTCAGCCTGACGCGAACGCTCGGCGCGAGCGAACACCCAGTCGTTGTAGCCACCCTCGTAGCTTTCGACGCCGCCGCCGACAACCTCCCAGGTGCGGGTGGCGACGGTGTCGAGGAACCAGCGATCGTGGGTCACGACGACAAGCGCGCTGCGACGCGAGACGAGGTGCTCGGCCAACCACTGAACACCTTCGACGTCGAGGTGGTTGGTGGGCTCGTCGAGCACCAGCAGGTCGAGGTCCTGAACCAGGGCCGCAGCGAGAGCCACGCGGCGACGCTCACCGCCGGACAGGCCGTCGACCTTGGCGTCCAATGCGGACCGCTCGCCACCGGCGCCCAGGTTGTCGATGCCGATACCCGAGAGCACCGAACGGATGCGCGCGTCGCCGGCCCATTCGTGTTGCGCCACTCCGAGCGGCCCCAGGACCACTTCACCGACAGTGGAGCCGGGAGGCAGCACACCGCGCTGCGTCACGACGGCCATACGCAATCCGCCGACGCGGCTGACGCGTCCCGAATCCGGCTGCTCCACACCCGCGAGGACTTCGAGCATGGTCGTCTTACCGCCACCGTTGAGGCCGACGACGCCGATGCGCTCGCCCTCCTCGACGCCCAGGGAGACCCCGTCGAGCAACGGCTTGACGCCGAAAGACTTCGACACGTTTTCCAGATTGATCAGATTCGCCATCAGTGCTGTCCCTTTGCCGCATTGTCGAGTATTCGTGCTCCGGGAACGGGTCCGCTCGCCACGCGAACGGTGCGGCACACCCCCGCTCCCGCAAGTTCTGCGCTCACTTCCACCGCGGACTGTGCGTCGGCGCAGAGAAAGGCGCATGTCGGTCCGGAGCCGGAGACGATGCCGGCCAAAGCTCCGGCTTCGACGCCCGCTCGAAGCGTCCGTCGTAGATCCGGGTTGAGTGAGAGTGCCGCAGCCTGCAGATCGTTGCCGAGCAGCGACGCAAGCAGATGAGCGTCACCCGTGGTCAGTGCCTGGATCAACGCATCGGCGCTCCCCAACCGTTTCGGGGAGCCTTCTGCCCGCAGCTTGTCCAGCTCGCGGAACACGACTGGTGTGCTCAAGCCACCCTTGGCCAGCGCCAACACCCAGTGAAAAGTGTGGCGGGTCAACACGGGGACAAGTTGTTCGCCGCGGCCGGTTCCGAGGGCAGTGCCACCGTGCAGCGAGAACGGAACGTCACTCCCGAGGCGTGCCGCAAAAGCGTCGAGATCAGGCCGCGAGAAGTCGAGCTTCCACAAAGCGTTGAGCGCAACCAAAGCGGCGGCTGCGTCGGCACTCCCGCCGGCCATTCCGCCTGCGACGGGGATGCCTTTCTCGATGACTATCTCGACGTTCGGGGCCACGCCACCCTCGACGGCGAGCATCTCGGCGGCACGCCACACGAGGTTGGTGCGATCGGTCGGCACGGCCGCGGCGTCGTCGCCGATCACCCGCACGGTCAAGGTGTCCGCAGGCGCCACCGTGAGGGTGTCTGCCAGCGACAATGCCTGAAAAACCGTCGTCAGCTCGTGATAGCCGTCGTCTCGCAGGTCCCCGACGGCAAGGTGGAGATTCACCTTGGACGGGGCCCGGACGACTACGGGGCGTGGAACGACGGAGAGCACAAGGAACAACAATAGGCGCTGCGAACACCTGGGCGAAAACCTGCGACCGCAGCAGCCCGTCCGACAGCCAGCACACCCACGCTATTTCACCGCGCGCACACCTACGCCCAGACCGACCACCGCCACGCCCAAGGCGGCGACGATTCCTGCCAGAACGCTGCTCGACGCGAAGTCTCCGGCAAAGAGTGCCCGCTCGGCGTCTACGACGTAGCCGAGCGGATTGATGTTCACGAGGACCTTCATCCAACCTGGTGCGTCCTCGAGTGGAAGCATGGTTCCCGACAGGATCAGGAGCGGGAACATCAGCGTCTGCTGAACGACCCAGAACATCCAATCCTGCTCCCGCACAGCCAGAGCGAGAGCGTACGAGAGCGCACCGAGTCCGACGCCGAACACTCCCAGCAGGACTATCCCGAGCGCGGCTCCCGCTGCATTGACGTCCAATCCGAGCGGAAGTGCGACAAGAATGATCAGAATCGCCTGCGCGGCAAGCGGAACCATCTCCTTGCACGCTCGCCCGATCAACAAGGACGAGCGTCGGAGCGGAGTCACCAACATTCGCTCGTGCGATCCCTGCTGCATCTCCATCAGGAGGTTGGACCCGGTCATCGTCGTTCCGAAGATCGCGATCATCACCAACACACCGGGAATGAACCAATTCCATACGCCGTCACCGGTACCCGGAACCCCTTTGAGCAGAGGCCCGAACAACGCCAACAGGATCAGCGGCTGGATGAGGCTGAAGATGACGCTGACCGGGTCGCGCAACATCGGTCGCAGCTCACGGCCCATCACGATTGCGCTGTCTCGAACGATGTTGCCGTGCACGGTACGTGGGGTATCGAGTGTGATTGTCATGGCGGATTCCTGTTCGTCGAAGTTCTTTGTCGTGTTTCAGGAAGCGACCGCGGCGGCGCTCTCGCGCAGGCTGCGGCCGGTGAGAGTGAGGAAGACGTCGTCGAGAGTCGGCCTGGTGATGTCGGCAGTGAGTGCGCGGGCACCACGGGCATCGGCTTCACGCAGCAACACCGGTAGCGTCGAATCACCCTCGCCGGCACGGATACTCACCGAACTCGCCTGGACGGTGACGTCACGCACAGTGACAAGTCGCTCGGCCACCGACGCTGCGACGGCGGCCGCCTCGACGCTGTCGAAGGTGAGCAGAAGATGATCCCCCGCAAGATCCGCTTTGAGTGCAGCGGCGGTGTTGTCCGCGATAACAGTGCCCTCGTCGATGACGATGACCCGCTCTGCCATCGAATCCGCTTCTTCGAGGTAGTGCGTGGTCAGCACGATCGTGGTGCCCATCTCGCGCCGCAGCCGGAGGATGTGGTCCCAGAGGTTGGCCCGACTCTGCGGGTCCATGCCCGTGGTCGGCTCGTCGAGGAACAGGAGCGGTGGGCGATGGACCAGGCCCAGAGCGATATCGAGCCGCCGTCGCTGCCCGCCGGACAACGTACTGACCTTTCGAGTGCCCAACTCGGTGAGTTCGAGATCACGCAGCAGCTCGTCGGCCCGGACCTGCGAGTCACCCTTGGGCATTCCGTAGCACAACCCCTGCGTCACCAACTCGTCGCGAACTCGCTGGTTGTGGCCGGCTCCGTTCCCCTGTCCGACGTATCCGAGGCTCGATCGCACCTCGTTTCGTGCCGCAGCGATGTCAAATCCTGCGATTCGCGCGCTGCCGGACGTGGGCTCGAGCAAGGTGGTCAACATGCGCAACGTCGTCGATTTCCCGGCGCCGTTCGGCCCCAGCAAGGCAACCAACTCACCCTCCGCTACGTCGAGAGTGACTCCCTTGACTGCTTCCACGAGTTTCTTGCCCTGAGCGAAGTGCTTGGTGAGCGCCTTCGTCTCGATCATCGGTCTGCCGTCGTTGATGCGACTCATGACGTGGCCCCAATTTCTTCTCGACTGGTCGGATGTGGACCAACCTAAATTCAATTGAGGACTCATACGGTCCTAAATGTTTGGCAGACTTCTGGCCATGAAGGAGACATCGGCTCGCCTACTGCGGTTGCTGTCACTGCTCCAGACGCGTCGAGACTGGTCCGGTGCCGAACTCGCAGACAAACTCGCGATCACCCCGCGCACGGTTCGACGTGACGTGGACCGCCTCCGCGATCTCGGCTATCCGGTCGACGCGACAGTCGGAGTCGGTGGCGGATATCGCCTGGGTGCCGGCGCGGAGATGCCCCCGCTACAGCTCGATGACGAAGAAGTGCTCGCGGTGGCACTTTCACTGCAGTCCGGAGCGACCGGCTCTGTGGTCGGCATCGGCGAGGCTTCGATGCGCGCGCTGGCGAAGCTGCGGCAGATCATGCCGTCGAGGCTGCGACACCGTCTGGAGTCGCTGTCGATCGATGTCGTGCCACGCGAGCCCGCCGCGAGCGCAGTCGATGCGTCGGTCTTGTCCGCCATCGCGTCGGTGTGCCACAACCACGAACGCCTGCGATTCGATTACAGCACTCACGACGGCACCCAGAGCCGGCGCGAGGTGGAACCGTACCGGCTCGTACGGTCGGGTGTCCGGTGGTATCTGGTGGCCTGGGATCTCGCTCGCGAAGACTGGCGATCATTTCGCGTAGACAGAATGGAACCCAAGATCCCCACCGGCCCACGATTCGTGCCGCGGGAACTACCCGCCGGTGGTGCAGCAGACTTCGTTTCCCGCGGTGTCGCTCGGGCCTATTCCTCCACGCGCGCAACCGTTCTACTGCATGCACCCATCGAGCAGATAGCACCGATGGTCAACGAACAGTGGGGATCGGTGGAGTCCACCGACGAAGGGCGTTGCGTCATAGTGCTTTCGGGCACTTCTCTGCGATCGATCGCACACTGGCTCAGAGCTTTCGACGTCGATTTCACCGTTGTGAATCCACCTGAACTCCGCGAGGAATGCCGCACGATCGCGGCGGAAACGGCAGTCGCCACTCAGCGGTATCTCGATGCATGACAGCGTTTTTCACCCAAATACAACAAGACCCCAACTCCGAAGAGTTGGGGTCTTGTCAGTACGTCATGCGTCGGTTGCCCGACTCGCATGGACGTCTTAGACGATGGTAACGCCGGTGGCCTGCGGGCCCTTGTTGCCCTGACCGATCTCGAACGCCACGCGCTGGTTCTCCTCGAGAGTGCGGAAGCCGCCACTCTGGATCTCGGAGTAGTGAACGAAGACGTCAGCACTGCCGTCTTCGGGAGCGATGAAGCCGAACCCCTTCTCGGAGTTGAACCACTTCACGATGCCCTCTGCCATGTAAATCTCCTCTAACACAGTGTCAACAGGCAGTCGCTTCGACCGCCCGGGTCACTTACTACGACCGTTCTGAGACAAATCCGTGGAGGATGTCCAAACGCTCGCAACCTAACCATTTGCGAGCGTGGAAACACAAACACAAACACTTACGACCAACACAAGTAGACCACACATCCGCCGTGTTGTCTTCCTTGAGGCCTTCATCACTGCCCAGCCCGTTGACAGGCATACCCCCTGGGGGTACCTTCGATTGCAGAGCGATACCTACACCGGGTATCCGTAAAATAAGCTTTCCACAACCGAAGGGATCTGCGATGACCACCGCCGAATACACCGTTTCCGGAATGACCTGCGGACACTGCGTCGGATCCGTCAAGGAAGAGATCGGCAACATCGCGGGAGTAACCGCGGTGGATGTCGAACTGGCGAGCGGACGCGTCGTTGTCACCAGCGATGCTCCCGTCTCCGCAGCCGACGTCGTCGCAGCAGTCGACGAAGCCGGCTACGCAGTCGTACCAAGCTGAGTCAGCCGTGCGCACCTCGACAACACTTGCCGCCTACGCCGTAGGGCTGGTCGCCGTCTTCGGCGCCGCCCTCGGCGTGGGGGCCGCAATCGGAAGCCCGATAGACATGTCCACCACCCAGCACAGCACCCACGAATCAACCACCGAATCGATGCCAGGCATGGATTCGGCAACACCTGCAGGTCTCGAAGTCTCTTCCGGCGGATACACACTCACCGATGTGACCGCACCCGGTCGAGCTGGGGAGCCGGGAACCTTGACCTTCCGGATTCTCGACGACACCAACACGCCCGTCGTCGATTTCGACCTCCTGCACGAGAAGAAACTCCACCTCATTGTCGTCCGAAACGACACCAGCGAATTCCGCCACGTACATCCGTCCCTCGCTGCAGACGGCACCTGGTCGATCGACTGGGCCTGGCCCGCCGCCGGCACCTACCGAGTCTTCGCGGACTTCGATCCCACCGACGGCACCCAACTGACACTCGGCCGAAACTTCGACGTGGCAGGCGAATTCACTCCTGCGCCGCTACCTGAGAAGAGCGCGACCGCAACCGTCGACGGATACACCGTGACTCTCGACGGTGATCTGACCACTGCCGGCGGCCCGATCACGCTGAGCGTTGCTCGCGACGGAGCCCCGGTCACCGATCTCGATCCGTACCTCGGTGCCTTCGGTCACCTCGTTGCCCTGCGCACCGGCGACCTCGCCTACCTGCACGTGCACCCCGAAGGCGAGCCAGGCGACGGCGTCACAGCTCCTGGTCCGGACATTTCCTTCCACGCACAGGCACCGAGCGAAGGCACATACCGACTGTTCCTCGACTTCCAGCACGAAGGCGTGGTTCGGACCGCCGAATTCACTGTTGATGCAGGCACTTCCACGGCTTCAGTTCCAGACAATCACGAGGGAGGGCACTGATGACGTCACCGACTGCGGTCGACAATGCTGCCAACTCGAGCAGCGTCGAACTCGCGATCACCGGGATGACCTGCGCCTCCTGCGCGTCACGAATCGAGAAGAAGCTCAACAAGATCGACGGCGTCACAGCCACCGTCAACTACGCGACGGAGAAGGCCAAGGTCACCTTCCCGGACGGGGTACCCGTCGAAGATCTGGTCACTGCCGTCGAGAACGCCGGTTATTCCGCCGCGCTCCCCAAGCCGCCCAGCGCGCCGGACACCGTCGACCCGGATGCGGAAACCCCGCAGGATCGTGATCTGCGCGAGCTCCGTACCCGCCTGATCATCTCGACTCTTCTCTCCGTGCCGGTCATCGCTATGGCAATGATTCCTGCGCTGCAGTTCGACAACTGGCAATGGCTCTCCCTCACACTGGCCGCACCGGTCATCGTGTGGGCGGCCCTCCCCTTCCACCGGGCTGCCTGGGTGAACCTGCGTCACGGCGCGGCCACGATGGACACGCTCATCTCGCTGGGCACCATCTCGGCCTTCGTCTGGTCGCTCTACGCACTGTTCTTCGGCACTGCGGGCGAAGCCGGTATGAAGCACGCCTTCCGGCTGACGGTCGACCGGATGGACGGCAGCGCCAACATCTACCTCGAAGTTGCCGCGGGCGTCATCACGTTCGTGCTGGCCGGACGCTACTTCGAGCACAAGTCCAAGCGCACGTCCGGCGCCGCACTACGCGCACTCATGGAACTCGGTGCGAAAGACGTCGCGGTATTGCGCAACGGCGTCGAAGTACGAATCCCCGCCGAAGAACTGGCAGCGGGCGACTCCTTCATCGTCCGGCCCGGCGAGAAGATCGCCACCGACGGCATCATCACCGAGGGCCGCTCAGCCGTCGACATGAGCATGTTGACCGGCGAATCCGTGCCGGAGGAAGTCGGTGTCGGGGACACTGTCGTCGGCGCCACCGTCAATGTCGGTGGAACCTTGACCGTCGAGGCAACCCGGGTCGGGAGCGACACCCAACTCGCCCAGATGGCGGCACTGGTCGAAGACGCCCAGAACGGCAAGGCCGAAGTTCAGCGCCTCGCCGATCGGATCGCCGGTATCTTCGTGCCGGTCGTCATCGCGATTGCCGTTGCGACACTGGGCTACTGGCTCGGTACCGGTAACCCCATCGAGATGGCCTTCACCGCTGCGGTCGCCGTGCTGATCATCGCGTGCCCCTGTGCCCTCGGATTGGCAACGCCCACAGCCCTGTTGGTGGGCACGGGTCGCGGAGCTCAGATGGGAATCCTCATCAAGGGACCCGAGGTGCTCGAATCGACGCGCGCAGTCGACACCGTCGTGCTCGACAAGACGGGAACCGTCACCACCGGTCAGATGACATTGCTGGACACCGTGGTGGGCGAAGGAACAACCGTCGACGAGGTCCTTCGGCTGGCCGGCGCACTCGAACATCGCTCCGAGCACCCCATCGCCGCAGCGATCGCGAAGGGTGCGACCGAAGCTGTGGGCGAATTGCCTACGGTCGAGGATTTCGTGAACGTCGCCGGGCGCGGCGTGCAGGGAATGGTCGACGGTCACGCCGTCGTCGCGGGCCGAGACGCGCTGCTCGCCGACTGGTCGATGCCGTTGCCGGAAAATCTCCGCGAGGCGAAGGCTGCAGCAGAGAAGGCCGGGCGCACCGCAATCGCGGTGGGCTGGGACGGCAAGGCGCACGGCATCCTCGTGATCGCCGACGCGGTCAAGGACACGAGCGCCGAAGCAATCGCGCAGTTGAAAGCACTCGGCCTCGAACCGGTTCTGCTGACCGGTGACAACGCCACCGTTGCTCGCACTGTCGCGGATCAGGTCGGGATCAGCACCGTCTTCGCCGAGGTCATGCCTGCGGACAAGGTCGACGCCGTCAAGAAACTGCAAGCGGAAGGACGCGTCGTGGCCATGGTCGGCGACGGCGTGAACGACGCGGCAGCCCTGGCTCAGGCCGATCTCGGCCTGGCGATGGGCACGGGTACCGACGTTGCGATCGAGGCCAGCGACATCACTCTGGTGCGAGGTGACCTGCGGTCGGCAGCCGATGCAATTCGACTGTCCCGCAAGACGCTCAAGACCATCAAGGGCAACCTGTTCTGGGCATTCGCCTACAACACGGCTGCGATCCCGCTGGCTGCGGCCGGCCTGCTCAACCCGATGCTCGCCGGTGCCGCAATGGCATTCAGCAGTGTGTTCGTGGTGAGCAACAGCCTGAGGTTGCGGCGGTTCAAATAAGGGGGCAAGCCCCTGTGCGCGGTTAGGGAGTCCCTGCACTCCTTAACCGCGCACGGGGCTATTCGCCTCCAGCCAGCCGAACGAAGGCTGCTGCGTCGAGCATCTCACCACGCGTCTGTGGCTCGATGCCGGCAGCGAGGAGCCGTCGTTCGGCCTCGGCAGGCGAACCTGCCCAACCGCTGAGCGCGGCACGCAAAGTCTTGCGGCGCTGCGCGAATGCGGCGTCGATCGCCGCAAAAACCTGCTTGCGGTGCTTCTCGTCCATCGGCCACGGCGGCTCCGCATACCGGTCGATACGAACCAGACCTGATTCCACCTTCGGCACCGGCCAGAACACGTTGCGTCCGACGGCACCGGCGCGGCGAACCTCGCCGAAGAAGTTGGCCTTGACGCTGGGAACGCCGTAGATCTTGCTTCCCGGATCAGCCGCCAGGCGGTCGGCAACCTCGGCTTGCACCATCACGAGTGCGGTCCGCAGACTCGGAAGCGACGCGAACAGGTGCAACAGCACCGGCACCGCGACGTTGTACGGCAGGTTCGCGACAAGCGCGGTCGGCTCGCCGGGAATCTGCGAAGGCAGCACACGCATCGCGTCGGCTTCGACGACGGTCAGGCGATCGGCCAGTTCCGGCGCTCGCTCGGCCACCGTCTTCGGCAGGCGAGCCGCGAGGTTGGGATCGATCTCGACCGCGATGACCCGATCGACCACGTCCATCAGCGCCATCGTCAGCGAACCGAGACCAGGCCCTACCTCGAGAACGACGTCGTCACGTGTCACGCCTGCCGTGGTGACGATGCGCCTCACGGTATTGGCGTCGTGAACGAAGTTCTGCCCCAACTGTTTCGTGGGCCGGACACCGAATTCCTCGGCAAGAGCGCGCACCTCGACCGGACCGAGCAGGGCTGCCTGCCCGCGCGGAGTAGCGATGGGTTCGTTCGATTGTTCGGCGTCTGACACCAGTAGAACTTATCCCAGTCCGAGGCGACCCGAGCACGACGGCCATGCGCCCCAGCCCTGAGTGCGCTGGGTCTGTGTCGCAATCGCGATCTGTTCTTCACGGGTGGCGAGGTCGGCGCGGGGCGCATACTTCAACCCGCCCTGTCGTTCCCAGGTGTTCTGATCGAACTGCACGCCGCCGTAGAAACCGTTGCCGGTGTTGATGGCCCAGTTACCGGTGGCCTCGCACTGTGCGAGCGCATCCCACGTCGAACCGTTCTCCACGGGCGGCACCTCGGTGCCCGGCTTCGTTCCGACACGCACGACCTTCGGCTGCGCCGGTGTGGTGATCGTCTCCGCGACCTGGGTACGTCCGGCTTCGACACCGTTGACGAGATTCACGGCGAACGTCACGTCACGCACGCCGGGCACGCCCGGGTTCTCGACGATCGTGCGGCTCTGGTTCATCGTCGGATCCTCGATGCGCTGATCCGGCGGATCGAGCGGCAAGGTCTCGACCTTGCTCTCGGTGCGGTTGCGCGTCACCGTGACCTCCAGGCCCTCGGTCAGTGGAGCGTCGGCGGCGGGAACCACCGTGTCCGACTGCTCGAGCGGAGTGCCGTTGGCGGTAAGGAACTCCCCGACCGTCGGCGCCGCGATACGCACGTCTGCTGCCGCGTTTGCGCCGTCGACCAGTTTTGCGACGACCGGTGTCAGCACGTCGAGCGCGGCGCCGTCCAGCGGAAGACGCTGCGAGCGCGAAGCCGACACGTGCACATCCGCCGCGACGTCCAACTGCTTCAACGCGTCGTCGACGGTCAAGGCTGTGGTCCAGAGCTTCTGCGGCTGACCGTCGACCGTCAGCGTGATCTCACGGGCACGACGGAGCACCACGGTGTCGCCGTCGGACAGCGAAGCGTCGGCCGCGGGAGCAACTGCATCCTTGTCACCGATCGGGTAACCCGCGTCCTCGAGAGCGCCGTCGACGTTGGTCGACATGGTGCTCAGGCGAATCTGCTCACCGTCGACATCGAGAGTGATGGTCTTGTGCCGGACGACGGCCAGAACACCACCCACGAGAACCGTCAGGAGAAGAGCGGCGATCGCCGAGTACAACAACGGCGACCTGGTCGAGTTGATTTTGGCGAACGGTGACATCGGTTCCTGTGTTCTGTGAGGTGTGAGCGCGTCAGCGCAGGCCCAATTTGCTGGTGCAGGACGGCCAAGCACCCCAGCCCTGACCGGCGCGGACCTTCTCGCCGATCGCGATCTGCTGTTCACGTGATGCGAGGTCGGCGCGAGCTGCGTACTGACCGCCGCCGAATGCTTCCCAGGTGCTCTGGGTGAACTGAAGTCCTCCGTAGAAACCGTTGCCGGTGTTGATGGCCCAGTTTCCGGTCGCCTCGCACTGAGCAATGGCATCCCACGTCGACGCGTTGGACACAGCGGGAGCGGAAGCCTGCTTGGTACCGACCTTCACCACTGCTGCGACCGGTTCCTTGATCACGGTCGCGGACAGTTCGGTTCGTCCGGCCTCGACGCCGTTGACGGTCTTGACCTCGACGGTGGCCGTGCGCTCACCCGGAACACCCGGGTTCTCGACGACGGTCTTGTCCTTCTCCAGCTCGGGATCCTCGACCTTGTTCTCCGGCGGCGCGATCGGCTGCGTCTCGACGCGAGTGTCCGTGCGGTCGCGAGTGACCTGGATGGTCAGGCCGTTGGTAACGGGTGTCTCGGCGGTGGGAACCACCGAGTCGGCCTGCTCGAGCGGCGTATTCTTGGCCGCGAGAAGATCGCCGACGGTCACGGCGGCGAGCTTGACCTCCGCCGCGGGAGCGCCACCGTCGCTGACGCTGACGGTCTTCGGGCTGACGACGTCGAGCTCGGTCCGTTCGAGCGGCAGACGATGCGAGCGCGAAGCCGAGACTGCGAAGTCGTCGGAAACATCTACCTGCTTCAATGCCTCGTCGACCGTCAATGCGGTGGTCCAGATGGTGGTCGGCTGACCGTCGACGGTCAGAGCCAACTCACGGGCACGGCGTAGTACGACGGTATCGCCATCGGACAGGGAGGAATCGGCACTGGGTGCGAGCGCGTCCTTGGGATCGACCGGGTATCCGGCGTCCTCGAGAGCGGTACCGACGCTGCTCGACATCGTGGACAGCGAAATCATGTCGCCGTCGACGTCGAGGGTGATCGTCTTGTGCCGAACCACGGCGAGCGCACCCCCGACGATGAGCGTCAGAAGCAACGCACCCACCACTGAATAGAGAAGTGGTGACTTCGTGGAGTTGATCTTGGCAAAAGGCGACACAGGAAATCCCAAGGCAGACGACGTTCGATCACAATACGGTAACGACCGAGCGTTGTATCGGCAACCAAATCACAACGAAATGCGACTTTTGTCACGGAACGGCAACGGCGTGTCGTGTGTTCTACACTTTCCGGCTCCGATACCCGTGTATCGATTCAGCTCTGGGCGCAGTATGTTCTCGTCTGGTTCAAAGCAGTCCGGCGATCCCGGGCGCGACAGAAGAAAGCTGGGCGATAGTGCGAAGAAGATTCGACAGACCACGTAATGCCAGGTGGCCGATCCTGGCCATCCTGCTGGCGCTGATCGCAGCGCTGTTCGCCCCCGGAATCGCGAGCGCGCAACCCGGCCGCACCTACACGATCGCCACCGATCTGACATTCGCCCCGTTCGAATTCGAGAACGAAGACGGCAAACTCGTCGGCATCGACATCGACCTGCTCAATGCGATCGCCGAGGACCAAGGCTTCAAGGTCGACATCAAGCAGCTCGGCTTCGACGCGGCCCTTCAGGCCGTGCAGGCCGGGCAGGCGGACGGCGTCATCGCGGGCATGTCCATCACCGACGCCCGCAAGCAGGTGTTCGACTTCTCCGACCCGTACTTCGAGTCGGGCGTGCAGATGGCGGTCCTCGAGACCGACAACGACGTGAAGTCGTACGAGGATCTGAGGGGCAAGCGCGTCGCCGTCAAGAACGGCACCGAGGGCGCCAGCTTCGCCGAGTCCATCAAGGACCAATACGGCTTCACCACAGTCTATTTCGCCGACTCCGCCAGCATGTACGACGAGGTCCGCACCGGGAACTCCGTCGCAGTCTTCGACGACTACCCCGTCCTCGCCTACGGCATCACACAGGGCAACGGCCTCAAGACGGTCACCGAAAAAGAGGTGGGCGCGAGCTACGGCTTCGCAGTCAACAAGGGCCAGAACGCCGAACTGCTCCAGATGTTCAACGCCGGACTGCAGAACCTGCGCGACGACGGCCAGTACGACGAAATCGTCTCGACCTACCTCGGTCAGGGCGCGTCGACGTCGGACAACTCCATCATCGGCTTGATCAAGAGCACCTACCCGCAGCTTCTCAAGGGCCTGTGGTTGACGATCGTTCTCTCCGTCGTCTCGATCGCGATCGCTCTGGTCCTAGGCGCGATCTTCGGTCTCTGCCGCGTGTCCACCAACATGTTCGTCCGAGGTATAGGCACAACCTACGTCGACATCTTCCGCGGCACACCGCTGTTGGTGCAGGCATTCTTCATCTACTTCGGCATCCCGGCAGCCCTGCATTTCCAGATGTCCGCCTTCACCGCAGGCATCATCACGCTCTCGCTCAACGCCGGCGCGTACATGGCTGAAATCGTCCGCGGCGGCATCCTGTCCGTCGACAAGGGACAGATGGAGGCGTCACGAAGCCTGGGCATCAGCTACATGAAGTCGATGCGAAAAGTCATCATGCCGCAGGCAATTCGCACGATGATCCCGTCGTACATCAACCAGTTCGTGATCACCCTCAAGGACACGTCGATCCTGTCGGTCATCGGACTCGCCGAGCTCACTCAGACAGGGCGCATCATCATCGCGCGCAACTTCCAGTCGTTCAACATGTGGCTGATCATCGGCGTCATGTACTTCATCATCATCATGGCGCTCACCAAGCTGTCGAACCGCCTCGAGAAGAGGATCAACAAGTGACCGAAACAGCCGTCAACATGGGCAAGTCCGCCACCGAGGTCAAGATTTCGGTCAAGGGACTGAAGAAGTCGTTCGGCGACAACGAGGTCCTCAAGGGCCTGGACGTCGACATCAAGAGCGGTGAAGTGGTCTGCGTCATCGGGCCTTCAGGTTCCGGCAAGTCGACCTTCCTGCGTTGCCTCAACCGCCTCGAAGACATCACCGCCGGATCCGTGCGCGTCGACCAGTTCGACCTCACGAACAAGGATGTCGACATCGACAAGGTGCGCCAGCACATCGGGATGGTGTTCCAGCACTTCAACCTGTTCCCCCACATGAGCGTCGTCGAAAACGTGATGCTCGCTCCGGTGCAGACCGGGCGATCGACCAAGGAGCAGGCTCGCGAGATCGCCGTCAAACTGCTCGGCCAGGTCGGTCTCGCGGAGAAGGCAGATGCCAAGCCCGCCAGCCTGTCCGGTGGGCAGAAGCAGCGCGTTGCCATCGCCCGCGCACTCGCGATGAGTCCGGACATCATGCTCTTCGACGAGGCCACCAGCGCCCTCGACCCCGAAATGGTGGGTGAGGTTCTGCAGGTGCTGCGCGACCTCGCCAAGCAGGGCATGACCATGGTCGTCGTGACCCACGAGATGGGCTTCGCCCGTGAGGTTTCCGACCGAGTCATCTTCATGGCCGACGGATACATCGTCGAAGAAGGTAAGCCGGAGAGTCTGTTCGGCAACCCCCAGCAGCAGCGCACCCAGGACTTCCTGGCGAAGGTTCTCTAGGGGCAAGCCCCCTGTGCGCCTTTTTGGTAGTGGGGACTACCGGAAAGGCGCACGGGTGGTGGCCAATTCGACGACAACGGCCGTCTCCATCCAGCCACGACGACCGGCAACCAGCGACGACATGCCGCGAAAAGACCGTGGGACCTTCTCGACTCGAACGTGATCGGTGCTCCCAGGTACCAATACCCAGTGCCTGGGTTCTTGTTCGACAAACTCGCCGCGCTCGAGTCGGATCGAGAGAACGATCCCGGCCGTAGGTTCCACGTCGTCGGGATAGATTCCTCCATGAACCGTCCCGTCGAACCACTGCGACTCATCTATCGGGTGCAAAGCCCACGCAGATTTTTCGCCGACCACCGGCAACGGTGCACAGCACTCGAATTCCCACGTTTCGATGCGGACTGTGACCACGTTGTAGTCATTCATCTGAATACTCCGCGCAGTAGACGGACCGGGACACGACGGTCCCGGGCGCGGAGTTACCTGTCAGACCACCATAGCGTCAGAGCTTGTAGACGCGCTCCGCTGTCGCCGTGGACGCTGCTGCCAGCGCCTGCGGATCCTCGCCGCGGATGTCTGCGAGTGCGCGCACCGTGTACGGCAGGCAGTACGACTCGTTGGGCGCACCGCGGAACGGGTGCGGAGTCAAGAACGGCGCATCCGTCTCGACGATCAGTTGATCCGACGGCACCAATAGCGCGGCCTCACGCAGCGCCTTCGCATTCTTGAAACTCACGGTTCCCGAGAAACTCAACACGTAGCCCGCGTCGATGCACGCACGGGCCATCTCCGAATCCGAGGAGAAGCAATGGAACACCACGGTCTCCGGCGCGCCTTCCTCGTGCAGCACCCGCAGCAGGTCCTCATCGGCTTCGCGATTGTGAATCATCAGCGTCTTGCCGAGACGCTTCGCGAGGTCGATGTGCCACCGGAAACCGTCGACCTGCTCCTCGATGGTGGCGCACCCTTCGAGCTTGCCTGGCCAGTAGAGATCCAGCCCGGTCTCCCCCACCGCGACGACCCGCGGATCGGACGCCAACCGTTCTATCTCGGCTCTGGTGTCGACATCGAGGACGTTCGCCCTGGTCGGATGGATTGCGACGGCTGCGTAAACCCTCGAATCCCAGTTCGCAGCGTCGACGGCAAAGCGTGCGGCATCAAGGTCGTCGGCCACCGTGACGACCCGTCCGACGCCGACGGCCTCGGCTCGATCGACAATTTCGGCCACGGTCGCAGCGTCGTGCGCACCACAGGCGTCGAGGTGCGTATGTGCGTCGATCAGAGGCGACAAGGGCTCAGGGGCATCGGGGGCGGGACGGTCTTTGCTCACGCCCGATAGAGTAAGCCCACCATGACTGTGCCTGCCTCACCCTCCCAGACCCCGCGCCCGGACTCCGCTGCCCCGGAAGGCGCGGAACGATCGCCGTTCTACATCACGACAGCGATCGCGTATCCCAACGGCGCTCCGCACATCGGCCACGCGTACGAGTACATCTCCTCGGACGCGCTCGCCCGCTTCAAGCGGTTGGACGGTCATGAAGTGTTCTTCATGACCGGCACCGACGAGCACGGTCTGAAGATGCAGCAGACAGCGATCAAAGAGGGCATCGACGTCCGCGAACTCGCGGCTCGGAACTCCGACGTATTCCAGAACCTCGACAAGGTCCTGAACATCTCGTACGACCGGTTCATCCGCACCACCGACGCCGATCATCAGGTCGCCAGCAAGGCGATCTGGGAAAAGATGGCCGCATCGGGCGACATCTACCTCGACACGTACTCGGGGTGGTATTCGGTTCGTGACGAGGCCTTCTACACCGAAGCCGAGACCACGCTTCTGGACGACGGCACCCGTCAGTCGACGGAGACCGGCACTCCGGTGGAGTGGACCGAGGAGTCCAACTACACCTTCCGTCTCTCGGCCTACGAGGACCGTTTGCTTGCTCTGTACGAAGAGCATCCCGAGTTCATTGCCCCCGCGACTCGTCGCAACGAGATCGTCAGCTTCGTCAAGGGCGGCCTCAAGGACCTGTCGATCTCGCGCACCACGTTCGACTGGGGCGTCGAGGTTCCCGGAGACCCCGACCACGTCATGTACGTCTGGGTCGACGCCCTCACCAACTACCTGACCGGCGTGGGTTACCCGAACGTCGACTCGGCGGAGTTCGAGAAGTTCTGGCCCGCGAGCCTGCACATCATCGGCAAGGACATCACGCGTTTCCATACCGTGTACTGGCCGGCGTTCCTCATGTCTGCCGGCATCGAACTGCCGGAGCGGGTCTTCGTCCACGGGTTCTTGTACAACAAGGGCGAGAAGATGTCGAAGTCGGTCGGCAACGTCGTCGACCCCATCGCGATGGTCGATCAGTACGGCCTCGACGCGGTCCGTTTCTTCCTGCTCCGCGAGATCTCGTACGGCCAGGACGGCAGCTACAGCCACGAAGCAATCGTGACGCGTATGAATGCAGACCTGTCCAATGAACTGGGCAACCTCGCGCAGCGTTCACTGACGATGGTCGCGAAGAACTGCGATGCCCAGGTACCGACCCCCGGCGAGTTCACCGAGGACGACCTGGCGATGCTGGCGTCGGCGGATGCCCTGCTTGCCAAGTGCCGCAGCGAGTTCGACGTGCAGGCGCTGCATCTCGCACTGGAAGCCATCTGGGGCGTTCTCGGCGAGACCAACCGGTACTTCTCCAAGCAGGAACCGTGGGTTCTGCGCAAGACGGATCCGGCACGCATGGCGACGGTTCTGTACGTGACGCTCGAAGTGGTCCGCATCGTCGGGCTTCTCGTTCAGCCGGTGATGCCCGACGCGGCGTCACGCATCCTCGATCTGCTTGGCCAGAGCGAAGAGAACCGGCAGTTCGCCGACATTGCGGTTCGCATCGACGCGAACCGGAAACTGCCTGCTCCGGCGCCAGTTTTCCCCCGCTTCGTCGAGGAATGAGCTAAGCGAGAGTGCCGCACGTGGGGTCCGAGATATCCGGTTACAGGCGGATGTGTCGGACCCCACGTGCACACTCCAGCCATGACGACGAATAGAACATACATTCGAACCAGCGCTTCGGCGCAGACACTGCCATGGAACGGAGCGCGGGTGTCCACTCAGGAGGTCAGCCCTCAATCCGTTTCCGCGGTGCGAGATCTCGTTTCCGAACTGTCCGCGGCGTACGACCGCGGATGGCAGCCGGCGGATCTGATTCATCTGGCGCGTCGAAGCAAAGAAGCGTCCGACGCCGATCTCGCCGCCACCACCATCCTGTTCGACGCGAAGGCGTCGCGCGCCTCCGATCGCGCTCCGCTCGAATGGGTGGGGCAGTTGCAGACGATCGGCGAGCAGTATCCGAAGTCTCGGCACATCGCTTCTCGAATCACCGTGGACGACGACGTTTTTCGCTCCCTCGCGGCCGGCCTTCTGTTCCAGGATCCCTACTTCCTCGTTTCGCAGATCGTCGACGTCGCGCGATCGTGGATGCGCCTACCTCAGTGGACGGTGTTGCTCGCGCCACCATCCACCTGGCCGTCGCAACGCACCGATACCAGCTATGCCGGCGTCGGCGATACCGAGGTCGACGCCAAGGTACTCAAGCGAATTCGTGGACTACTCGCCAAAGCGGAAGCAACCAACTTCGCGGAAGAAGCCGAGATTTTCACCGCGAAGGCCCAGGAGTTGATGACCCGGTACGCCATCGACTCCGCACTGCTCCACAGTCGCGCCGGGGTCACCGACACATCCGTCAATGCCCGACGCATTCACATCGAGAACCCGTACGTGAAGGAAAAGGTTCACCTCCTGACCGAGATCGGCGAATCGAATCGAGTCAGGACTGTCTGGTTCAGCGACATTGCACTCGCGACCGTCGTCGGCACTCCGGTCGACCTTCAGCAAGTCGACATGCTGTTCACTTCCCTGCTCGTACAGGCAACCCGTGCAATGCAATTCGCCGACTCGAGCAATCGTGGCGGCTCACGCACCACCTCGTTCCGCAAGGGATTCCTGGCCGGGTTCGCCAGCCGCATCGGACACCGCCTGCGTGACGCCGGCACCAAAGCCACCGCCGAAGCGGCCGACGCGGCATCGATGGACGTCGCGGATCTTCTGCCGATCCTCGCCACCACATCCGAGGCCGTCGACGCCGAATTCGATCGATTGTTCCCCACAACCCGCAAGACTCGCGGACGGTCCGTGGACGCCGAAGGCTGGCACGCCGGCCAGGCTGCAGCCGACGACGCCAACCTGCGTCCCGGCGCACCCGCCGTGAACCGCTCCCGCTAGTCCTTTCGAGCGGCCAGGACCGTCTCGTACAACTCACGCTTGGAGACTCCGGCCGTTGCGACCAGAGCACACGCGTCCTTCAATCGTGCTCCCCCCTCGACCAGCCTTTCCACCTCGTCGACCAGATCGGCAGGATCAGATGCCACCAGCACTGCGCCTTCGAGCACCACCGTGATCTCACCGCGAACGCCCTCGGCGGCCCAAGCAGCTAACTCCCCGAGAGTGCCGCGCTTCACTTCCTCATAGGTCTTGGTCAATTCCCGGCACACGGCCGCGCGGCGATTCGGCCCGAGCACTTCCACCGCATCTGCGAGGCAGTCGGCAAGGCGATGAGGCGCTTCGAAGAACACACACGCTCGCTGCTCGGTTGCCAAGGCAGAGAGCCACGTCTTGCGCTGCCCCTGCTTACGCGGCGGGAACCCGTCGAAGCAGAACCGCTCGACGGGCAATCCGGAGAGTGCCAGCGCCGTCGTCACCGCCGACGGACCGGGCAAGCACGTGACGGCGAGGTTCTCGGCTACGCAGGCGGCGACAAGGCGATATCCGGGATCGCTGACCGACGGCATGCCCGCGTCCGTGACCAGCAGGACGGTCTTGCCTTCGGCGACGTCGGCGACCAGCGCGGGCAGCCGGGAAATCTCGACCTGATCGTAGAAACTGACGATCTTCCCGGTGATGGTTACCTCGAGCGCGGACGCCAGAGACTTGGTGCGTCGTGTGTCCTCCGCAGCAACGACGTCGGCGGTTGCGAGAGCAGACCGAAGACGCGGAGACGCGTCACCGACATCTCCCATGGGTGTTGCGGCGAGTACCAAGCGACCAGTCATACCTGACAGCCTACGATTGCCAGGTGACTGTGCAGACGGACGAGCGGCCAACGCCCGCCACGAGCGATCGGGTAATGCGTAGTCCCGGCCCGCTGGTACCGGATCCTGATTTCGGCCCGACCGACAGATTGCGCGGCTGGATCGTCACCGCTTTCGTCACCGCTATCGCGGCGATCACACGCTTCACGATGCTCGCCTACCCGACCGACGCCGGCACACCTGTCTTCGACGAGAAGCACTACGTTCCGCAGGGCTGGCAAGTTCTGACCGGTGGCGGCATCGAAGACAATCCCGGTTACGGATTGGTGGTACACCCGCCGATCGGTAAGCAGATGATCGCGATCGGCGAAGCACTCTTCGGTTACAACGGTTGGGGGTGGCGATTCTCGTCGGCCCTGGTCGGGACACTGATGGTCTTGCTGATCATCCGGATCGTGCGCCGCATGACGCGCTCCACGCTGATCGGCGCGATTGCCGGAATCCTGCTCATCGTGGACGGCGTCACCTTCGTCTCCTCACGCCTGGGGATGCTCGACATCTTCCTGGCTTTCTTCGTTCTCGCCGCCCTCGGATGCCTGGTGGTCGATCGCGACCAAGTCCGCGAACGGATGGCGAAGGTATACGAAGAGGGCCGAATCGGCGACTCTGCCTGGGGTCCGCGGCTGGGTTTCCGGTGGTGGAGGTTCGGCGCCGGCATCCTGCTCGGCCTGGCCTGCGGAACCAAGTGGTCCGGCATGTACTTCATTCTGTTCTTCGGATTGCTCAGTGTTGCCTTCGACCTGTCAGCGCGCCGCGCCTACCGCGTGCAGCGCCCATGGGTCGGCACTGCAGTTCGCGACATCGGGCCGGCTCTGTATGCCTTGGTGATCATTCCGCTCGGTGTGTACCTCGCGAGCTACTGGGCCTGGTTCACCAGCGAGACCGGCGTCGACCGACACGCCGTCGGTAACGAGATCGGTGAGGGCGGCACATGGAGCTTCATTCCCTCCGCGCTGCGCTCACTCTGGTACTACAGCGGAAACGTTCTCCAGTTCCACGCCGGTCTGACCAACTCCGCCGGAAACCACCACCCGTGGGAGTCGAAACCGTGGACGTGGCCGATGGGGCTACGACCGATGCTCTACTACTACGCCGACGGCGAGCAGGTCACCGGTTGCGGGGCCGCCAGCTGCGTCAAGGCCGTGATGCTGATCGGCACACCGGCGATGTGGTGGCTGGCCCTACCGATGTTGGCGTGGGCGATCTGGCAGACGTTCGTGCGCAGGGACTGGCGATACGCCGTGGTCCTGACGGGCTACGGTGCCGCTTACCTCCCGTGGTTCGCGACGCTCGACCGCCAGATGTACTACTTCTACGCAGTTGCACTCGCCCCGTTCATGGTCATGGGATTTGCGCTGGTCCTCGGCGATGTACTGGGCAAGGCGAGCGCGTCCGTCGAGCGTCGTACCACCGGACTTCTGGCAGTCAGTCTGTACATCGGTCTGGTCGTGGCCAACTTCGTCTACCTCTGGCCGATACTCACCGCCATGCCGATCACGCCGGAATCGTGGCAGAACCATCTGTGGTTGCCCAGCTGGAAATAACCGGACGACAAAAGGGGCACCGAACCGCAGTTCGGTGCCCCTTCACGGTTCAAGTCCTACTCCGCTCAAGTCCTACTCCACTGACTTACCCACACGGCGTCCTCGGCGCGGGCGTAGGAGAGCACGTTTCTGCTCCTTCGCCGCAATGATGATCGGGTCGTGCGAAAGATCCTTGTACAGCGAGAAGCATAATCCGATCATGACCAGCACGAACGGCGCCGCAGCGATGATCGTCATGGTCTGCAAGCCGTCGAGCGCTTCGGAACCACCGGTCCACAGCAGAAGCGCCGCGACGCCACCGGTCAACATGCCCCAGAACACCACGACCCAGCGACTCGGTTCGAGCGTTCCGCGCTGCGAGAGCGTCCCCATCACCATCGACGCAGCGTCGGCGCCGGAAACGAAGAACACTGCCACGAGCAGCATGACGAGGACAGTCGTCACTCCGGCCAACGGCAGATTGTCGAGCATCCCGAACAGTTGAGCCTCTTCCGAGCCTCGGCCGGACAAGCCGATTCCGTCGCGTTCCTCGCCGATGCCTGCGCCGCCGAAGATCGCGAACCAGAGCAAGCTGACAGTCGTGGGAACGGCGATGACGCCGACGATGAACTGGCGGATCGTGCGGCCGCGGCTGATGCGGGCCAGGAACATGCCGACGAACGGCGTCCACGACACCCACCATGCCCAGTAGAAGATCGTCCACGACGAAAGCCACGCGCCGGTTTCAGGATTCGACGATGCACCCGTGCGGGCCGACATCTGGGCGAGGTCGGAAACGTATGCACCAATGGTCGTCGGGAGCAGATTGAGAATCAGCACGGTCGGCCCGAGAACGAACACGAACAGGGCCAAGATCAACGCGAGCACCATGTTGATGTTGGAGAGCCACTGAATTCCCTTGGCCACACCGGAAACTGCCGAAGCGACGAACGCCAGGGTCAGTACCGCAACGATGGCCACGAGCAGGAATACGCCGGCTTCTTCCATCCAGCCGACTACCTCGAAACCGGAGCCGATCTGAAGTGCGCCGAGCCCCAAAGATGCTGCGGTGCCGAAAAGTGTCGCAAAGATTGCCAGGATGTCGATGACCTTGCCGATCGGCCCTTCGGCTTTGCGACCGAGCAACGGGATGAAGGCCGAACTGAACAGTTGCTTGCGTCCTCGGCGATACGACCCGTACGCAATGGCAAGGCCCACAACGGCATACATCGCCCAAGGATGAAGACCCCAGTGAAACATGGTGGTAGCCATGGCAGTTCCGACGCCACCGTCGGTGCCGGGAGGCGGAGTCACGTAGTGCGCAAGCGGTTCCGCGACACCGAAGAACATCAGGCCGATGCCCATGCCGGCGCTGAACATCATGGCGATCCAGCTGACGGTTCGGAACTCGGGCTTCTCACCGTCTTTGCCCAGCGGAATGTCGCCGAATCGACTGACAGCGAGGTAGATGGAAAACAGCACGAAAGCCGAAGCTGCGAGTACGAAGAGCCAGCCGATGTTCGTCACCAACCAGCCGAGAACACTTCCGGTTACCGAGTTCAGGTTGTCGGGAGCTACGAGACCCCACACGACAATAGCCAGCACCGCTGCGGCCGCCACGGAAAACACCACGTAGTCGGTCCGAACGCCTACCCGAGTAAAGCCCGTCTCCGGGCGCTCTTCGTTGGCCCCGGAATCTTGTTCGGATCGATCAGATTTCGTCACCATAGATGACTACGTTCGTCACTTTGTGGGCCAAAAGCAAGCTGGAAGGCGGGCTCAACAGCCGTTGAACCCGCCTTCTCACCCCGATCAAGCTGGGGTTTTAACCCAACCGTTGCCCTTGCCGATCAATCCGTCGATGCTGATGCGTCCTGCGCCGATAACAGCGATCAAGAGCGAACCGACACCGAGTGCGACGACGAGTTCATAGCCGCCGTTGTCTATGAAGACGCCCTTGTCGGCGTGCACGATGAAGAACGCGCCGACCATGTCGAGGAACAGCAGTGCGCCGACGAGCGGGGTCAGCAGACCCGCGATGAGCAGGATGCCGCCACCGAGTTCGATGGATGCTGCCAGAACTGCAGAAATCTTGGGGAGCGGGGCGCCCATCCCTTCGAATGCGGCCTGCGTTCCGGCGATCTTGTAGGTGAAGAACTTCTGCCAACCGTGGGCGATGAAGATGATCCCGAGGCCGACACGGGCGATGAGGAGTCCGAGGTCACGAGCAATCGACGAATTCATGAGCCAAGACCGACAGCTTTAAGTTGAAGCGTCAACTTAATCAATGTGTCACGCACCTCTCAATGCCGACTCCACCATGGCGACGATCTCAGTGTCGGAGTACCCGAGCGAGCGGACCTTATGCGCAAACGCGGTCGCCGCCTGCTCCGCCTGCGCCTGCACCGGATCGGTCCCCGAAGCGATGAACGTCCCTTGCTTTCCCCTCGTCTCGATCACGCCCTGATCGCTGAGCGCGCGATAAGCCTTCGCGACGGTGTTGGCCGCCAATCCCAGCTCCGAGGCCAATGCACGCACCGTCGGGATCTTGGTTCCCGCAATCAATCCGCCGCCGTGAACCTGCTCGATAATCTGTTGCCGCAGTTGGTCGTACGGAGCTGTGGAGGAATCGTGTTCGATCGCGATCTTCATCGTCACCCTCGTCGTATCTTCTCGGTCACAGCATCTTCTCTCTCACAAACCCTCGATCGCTTCGCGGATCGTATGCGGGCCGGAGGTCAGAACCAATATCTTGCCGACACTGGACGGCGCGTCGATGAGCGCTTCGATCACTGCGGCGACATCTGCACGAGGCACAGAGCCTCGATCGACGGGCGGCTCTGCAAGAAGGACTTCACCGGTGGGGTCGTCGTCTGTCAGAAGTCCTGGCCGAAGAATCGTCCAATCCAGCGAAGTCCTTGTCTTCAGGTCTTCCTCCGCTGCCGTCTTCGCCCGCAGGTAGGCGGCAAAAATCTCGTCGGTGTTCTCCGGTATTTCGTCACCAGCACCCATGGCGCTGATCTGTATGAACCGACGCACTCCCGCTTTCTCGGCGGCATCGGCCAACAGCACCGCCGCAGCTCGGTCTACGGAGTCCTTCCGCTCGATCGAGCTACCAGGTCCGGCGCCCGCGGCGAAGACCGCGACGTCGGCACCGTCGAGTACCTTCGCAACTTCCTCGACCGTGGAGGATTCCAGATCGATCACCACGGGGAACGCGCCGAGTGTGCGGACCGCACCCTCGTGCGCGGAGTTGCGGATCAGCGCTACCGGCCGATCACCATGTCCTGCCAGCAGGTACGTCAGGTGCTGCGCGATCTTGCCGTGCCCACCGGCAATGACCACGCGCCGTTCGTCCACACTTCGATGTTCCGTCATCGTTTTCTCCTCACAAGTCGGTATTTCAAGTGCAGCGCGCCGGAGGTGTCCGTTGTTCCCCTGTTTGTCCCACGAGTTCGGACACAGAGGCAGAATGACGGACATGGCATCAGCAACCATCTTCCACAATCAACGGTGCAACACGTCGCGGACTGTTCTCGGACTTATCCGCGACGCCGGCATCGAACCGACCATTGTGAAGTACCTCGATACTCCGCCTACCCGATCCGAGCTGGAAAAACTCCTCGCCGACGCCGGCCTCGAGCCCAGCCAAGCCGTTCGCAAGCGCGAAACGCAGTACAAGGAACTCGGGCTCGCCGATGCATCCGAATCCGAGATCCTCGACGCGATGATCGAGCACCCAATTCTGATCGAACGCCCGTTCGTGGTCACCGACAAAGGCACCGTCCTCGCGCGGCCTGCAGCCAAGGTGGAAGAAATTCTCTGACAGCGTCGACGGCTTACAGCGGATCGCGGGCGATCGGGCAGGACATGCACCGAGGACCACCTCGGCCGGACCCCAGTTCCGAACCCGCGATTCGCAAAACCTCGATACCCGAGGCCTCCAGCCTGGCGTTCGTTTCGACGTTGCGCTCGTAAGCGACGACGACGCCAGGCTCGACGGCGAGGGTGTTGTTTCCGTCGTCCCACTGCTCACGCTCGGCAGTCACCGTGTCGAGTCCGGTGTCGATCACACGCAGTTTTCCGATTCCCATGGCGTCGGCCGCCGCTTCGAGGAACGGCGTCGCACCGCGAATACTCACCCCGTCGTCTTCCTTGCGCAGAGTGAACGCCGCCAGGGTGTCCTGAATGGCCGGATACATGACGACCGCGTCGGCCTCGACCATGGTGCAGACCGTGTCGAGATGCATCGACGCTCGGCGTTGCTCGATCGGAACAACCAACACCGTGTGGGCGAGGCCGTCGTCGAACACGCTACGCGCCAATGCTTCTGCTCCGGCGGGTGACGTACGTTCACCGACACCGATTGCGATCACCCCCGGCGCGAGAAGCAGCACGTCACCTCCCTCGACAGGAGCCGTGTGCGACTCGTACGCGCGGCGCACGCCTTTGAATCGGGGGTGATGCGCGTAGACGAGATCCGTTATCGAGGATTCGCGAGCTCGCGCTGACAACGCCAAGGACGTGATGATGACCCGTGGCCCGACCCAGAACGACGAATCACGGGTGAAGAGCAAGTTGGGCAACGGGTCGATCACGAAGTCACCGCCGTGATGCATCCTGCGCACCAACGAGGTCGAGTCGGCATCGATCGGCAATTCGTCGAACGTCATTCCTGCAGTAAGGATCGACGAAAGCTCCTTCGGCTCCACCTTTCGCAGGTAGGCGGCCAGGTGTTGCCCGAGCGCGTGGCCGATCTTGCGTGCGTCGACGGCGGCCGCGATTCCCTGGATCCTCGCTGCGCCACTGACCTCGAGCGCCTCGGTGAGGAGATCGGACAAAAGCAGTACCTCGACGCCGCGCTCACGAAGGACGGTCGCAAACTGATCGTGTTCTTCCTGCGCGCGGTCCACCCACGGCAACGCGTCGAACAGCAGCTCGTCGTTGTTGCGCGGAGTCAATCGTTTCAACTCGTCGCCAGGACGATGAAGAATGACCGATCGCAATCGGCCCACCTCGGAATCGACACCGAGGGGGACGGAGCCAGAAGCGTTCATGAGTGAACACTAATCCCGTAGGCCCCACCCAGCAGGGACAAGCAGCTGTCGTACCGGCCCGCGTAACGTCTGATCCGACGCAGGCGAGAGGACCAGGCAATGAGTAGTACGGATCAGGCGGCGCTGAACGGCGCCGGAATCGAGAGGTTCACCGGGCGCTGGGTCGGCGCTGGAGCCGGACATTTCCCCACCATCGACGACTTCGAGTACTCCGAGGAGATCGAGTTCGCGCCCATCCCGAAACCGTTTCTCACCTACTCGTCGCGCACTCGTGGGCTCCCCGACGGACGACCGCTTCACATGGAATCGGGATACCTGCGCCCAACACCGGGTGGTGAGCTCGAATTGCTGGTCAGCCAGCCCACCGGATTCGTCGAGATCCATCGCGGCACCCTCGACTCCGACGGCACTCTCGCCTTGACCCGTCTCACGCTCGCAGCATCACCCGACGCAAAACCGGTTCACGACGTTCGGCGAGTCATGCGCGTTCAGGGCGACACGCTGACATACGACCTGTGGATGGCGCACGGCGACACCCCGCTGACGCATCATCTCCACGCCACCCTCCACCGCGCGACGGACCGGTAGTCGCCATGGAGATGCCGTCGTGGAAGGCAAAGGAACTCACGCCCGGCCAGCTCTCCGAGCGCAGCGGTGTCGCCGTCTCGGCCCTGCATTTCTACGAACGAGAAGGCCTCATCGTCAGTCGCCGGACCAGCGGAAACCAGCGCCGATACCAACGAGACACGCTTCGACGCGTCGCCTTCATCAGAATCTCGCAACGCGTCGGCATTCCGCTGTCGGAAATCAGAGAGGCCCTCGGCACACTTCCTGAAGGCCGTACCCCGAACCGCGCAGATTGGGAAAGATTGTCGACCGGGTGGCGGCGCCACCTCGATCTACGCATCGAGCAACTGGAACGTCTACGGGACAACCTCACCGGTTGCATCGGTTGCGGGTGCCTCTCGTTGGAGGGGTGCGCCCTCGCCAACCCGCACGATCAACTCGCATCCGCCGGCCCGGGTGCGCGCGTTCTGGAAGTAGATTTCGGTGCAGGCTCAGGCGAGAAATGACTCGACGGCGTCCCGATCGCGCCCCAGCAAGTCCTCGACGGTCTTCTTCAGCAACTTCTCGATCTGGCCGCCGATGATCGGCATCTTCACCTCAGCCGTTCCGTCGACGACCAACCGCGTGCAGGACTCGGCGGCGGTGAGATCGAGCGTCGTCTCGATTCGGATCGGCAGTCCCCGCGCGATTCCGGTGACCGACCCTGCTGCACGCCCGTCCGACAGAGGTCCCCACCGATCGACCCGTTTCAGACCGAGCCGACTCGGCGCAACCTTGGCGACCAGGCTCGGGAGGGAGGCGGAGTCGATTTCCTCGGACACGGATACTTCGATCGATCCGTCTCGAACTTCGATGTCCGAGGTGGCATAAAGGTCTCCGAGTCTGCCTTTCCAATAATTCGGGTCGGTCAAAGTTCGATGCACGTCGTCGATCGGATATTTGAATTCGATATCGAAGTGAAAACTCTTCGGCATGACTTTGGTCCCTATTCGACTAGATAAAAGTCCCGGCGGAGTTAACGCTCATCGCTTGAGCAATTTACTGAACTGGTCGTTCGCTTTTTGCATCACGAACTCGTAAGGCAGGGCGAATTTGCGCGCCCACCAGTATCCGAATCGGATGTCATTGGACGTATACACGAGGTACGTATTCTTCTCGATTCCCCGCAGAATGCACGACGCCACCTTCTCCGGGGAGACAGCACGCGCCTCGAACCGGTGCGTGAGTTTTTCGACCCGCGGGTCGTTCCTGTCGATACCCGCTATTTCCACGGTTCCCACCAATGGCGTCTTCACCCCACCCGGCACAACCAGACTGACCCCGATTCCGTGCCGCTTCAGATCGAATCGCAGCACCTCGGACACCCCGCGAAGGCCGAACTTGCTCGCACTGTAGGCGGCGTGCCACGGCAGGGCCAAAAGTCCGGCAGCCGAAGACACGTTGACCAGGTGTCCACCCTTGCCGGCACGAATCATGGGTGGAACAAACGTCTCCATGACATGGATCGGCCCCATCAGGTTGACGTCCACCATGGACTTCCAATGCCGATGTTCGAGGTTCTCGATAGTTCCCCACGCTGAAATGCCGGCGATATTCATGACGACATCCATCGAAGAAAATTGAGTGTGAATCTCGGTACCGAATTTCACGACCTCGTCGTAGTCCGAGATATCGAGCGCCTTCGCCATGCTGACCGTGCCGCCGCCGGCGCCGACCATCGCGACCGTCTCTTCCAATCCGACGCTGTTGATATCGGTGAGAAACAATTCGGCGCCGACCTCTGATGCACGCAGCGCAGTTGCACGTCCAATTCCACTACCGGCGCCGGTGATCAGGCATTTCTTGCCGTCGAGCGACCTTACAGACATGGATGAACACTCCCCCGCACTCGTACTGTGGACATGCGGGAAAGTCTACGCACGCACGGTGCGGCCGCCCTGAAACACGCATGACGACCTGCGGGGCACGGCCGTACTGCCGCGCAAACACCGCACAGAGACGACCGCAGCGAGCACTAGAGACGCTGCATCATCTGCTCTTGATAGCCCTTGACCGTACGGTCGAGTTCTTCCGCCGCTACATCGTCCCCACGCTTGCGTGCGTCGTGGGCTCGATCCTGAATTTCACGGATTGCGCGGCGCAATTCATCATCGCTCATCGTGTGTTTCATGTCACAATTCTGCACCCACTCGGAGAGTTTAGCTAGCACAGATCGCAATCCGGCAAACCGTTCAAGGTTCAACCCCGAGGTGATCCGCATGACATCGCAACCAGCCACCCTGATCGCGACCCCAAACCTTCAAACATCGCTTGAACTGCAGTTTTTCAATCGAAATAGTTGTGAAAAACCAGGCTAACGCATAGCTAATATCGCCAAAACGGGTAAAAGGTTTGATATTGGGCGGATTGGCCAAGTACTGGAAGGTTCGAATAGCGCAGTCGTAGCTGCACATTTCCGTGTGGCGGAAACTCAATGTGCGCTGAGACATAGCTGAGCACTCATTGGCCGGACGAATCGAATCTCGGACACATTTGACAACTAGTCCACTAAACAGACTACGGTGAGCTACCGATCGGTTATCCGCGTGATACCGTAGGATTCACTGAACGGACAATTGCTAGCTAGAGAGGATTACGGGGCGGTTCACAATGGCTGACTTTGCAGAACGATTGAACAAACTGTTCGACAGTGTTCATCCTCCGGGGCGCAAACCCCATACCAACGCCGAGGTTGCGGCAGCGCTCATCGAAGACGGCCATCAGATCTCCAAGCCGTACATCTCGCAGCTCCGCTCGGGACAGCGCACCAACCCCTCAGACGAGACAGTCGCAGCCTTCGCCCGGTTCTTCAAGGTGAAGCCCGACTACTTCTTCAACGACATCTACGCAGCCAAGATCGATCACGATCTCGAACTGCTCTCACAGCTCCAAGGCTACGGGCTTCGCCGCCTCTCGAGCCGTGCATTCGACCTCTCGGAAGAATCGCAGAATCTACTCACCACGATGGCTGAAAAGCTCCGCGCGAGTGAAGGTTTGCCAGAGGTTCCGCCTGACGCGTCACGCTGATGTGACCGTGCTGAAGCACTGACTCGATCTCGAGCACTGCAATGACATGGAGTAGGTCGACTACGAACGTCGACCTACTTTTGTCGTTTCATCGAGTTCTTTCGCCAACAACAACACCCATCGGCGCGCCGACATCTTCTCAGGAGGCGCAATCCACCTGGTGTCCAACACATCCGAGGCCAAGGGATCGGCGATCCACCCCGCCAAAATCCCCGCGTGTGCAGTGACGGCCCGCGGCGGTTCCTGACCACCGACGTCGAACATCCCGGCGCCGGACTGGATGTACATCGCATCCATGATCTGCGCGATCATGTCCGATGCCCGCAGCACAGACGTACTCCCGGCGCTGTCCGCGTCGACTACCTCGGGGAATCGCTTGACGAGAAGCGCGTGCATCCGCCGCAGCCGGTACAGATCTCGTCGCGCACGTAACCAGGTCTCGAGAAGCACCCACGTGATGCCCAGCGCAATCAGAACACTCGAGGCAGCGATGAACCACACCCCTGCGCCCGTCCAGATATCCGATTCGAGTGCGCCGGTGCCACCGATCGATTCGACAAGCATCACGACGACCACGACGAGCAGGATCGACGAACCGGTCACGATCAACGCGATTCCGCGCCCCAACGGCGCCCACGCAACGTGCCGTAGCCCCGTCGAAATGACAAGGGACAGAGCGACGATGATAAAGATCAGAGCCGGCGCCGGGTAGCCGAAGAGAACCGCGATCGCCACCAGGAGCCCCACCGAGTACAGCACGGTGGCGAGGCCGCGCATAGCCGGACGTGACATCACCGGCCACGCAGACACGGCGCCGACTGCACTGGCCGCAGACAACGCTGTCCACAAGACGATGACGATCATCGCGGCGGCATGCTGCTCCGGCGCAATGCGATCGACGATGTCCCATACCGCCGGCACCATGACCGTCGACGACAATGCGACCGAGAAGCCTGCAAAGACCATCGACATTCGCAACGGCGTCGCGGTGCGCGCGACAACTCGACCCAGTCTCGCGCCGGCTGCAACCCAGACGAGAAGGGCCACAGCCCAAAAGATCATCCGATCGCCTCGTCGTACCGCAACACCGACAGCGGTGTCCCACGGCCACTCATCGTTCGCAGACGCATGATCAACATCGACGCGAACGTCTCGGCTTCCCACTCCGCGATGTCGTCCATCGGCACGGGTTCGTTGCGCCGCAGAGAACGTTGACTCAACATGTAGGCGATCAAATCATCACTGACCTCGAGCGTCGCCTCGGCGATCTCGGCACCCTCGTGGCGAAACACTATGTGCCCCAACTCATGTGCCAGAGTCCGCTCGACATTGGGTAGTCCGGGAGCCAAAACGATGACGTCGTGGTCGTCGTAGGCCCGGCGCTGACCGCACACTCCGGTGGCGAGAGGGGTTTCCAGATCGATCTCGATCGGGCGCCCACGCTCGCGGGCGACTGTCTGCACCACCGTCAGCAGTGACACTGCCTCCGACGACGCTGCTGCGTCGCATACGGCATCCACCGCGGCCAGAACGCGGCGATGTGAACGTCTGTCCGGCACGACTCACGCACCTCCCTGTGATCCGGGTGCCAGGAATTCGGCACGCGCGGCAGCCAATCGTGCCTTCTGCAGCGATGCTCCGCGGAAAGTCAGTGCTCCCGCACCGGCCGCTACCACTGCCATTCCGCCTACACCGCCGGCGACGGCGGCGGCGTTGAGAATCGGCGGAAGCCCTTGAGTGAACGCCGTCGGAAATGCCTGCGGGTTGTCAGTCGGAGCCGCGACGTTCGGAACGTTCGACGGTACCTGCGGAGCTACGGGTGCGGGTGCGGCCAGAACCTCGGGTGCGGAAGGGGCTGCGACTGCGCCCGGCGCAGCGTTTGCCGGTCCACCGGCAGAGGGTGCAGGCGCTCCGCCGCCCGCTGACGGTCCCTGCGGATCAGACGGTCCAGCCGGCGGAGCCGCTACCGCGGACGACTGCTCGGAACTCGGCTGCGATTCGGAAGGAGACTGTGTCTCGGAGGGTGCTTGGCTCGAAGGACTCTCGGTCTGCGAAGTTGCGTTGGTCGCGGGGGAAGCGCTGCTGCTCGGACGTTGCGACGCCGAAGGGTTGGTCGTGGGCTCAGTCGTCGTGGTCGGCTCAGTCGTGGTCGGCTCAGTCGTCGTGGGCTCAGTCGTCGTGGTCGGCTCAGTCGTCGTGGTCGGCTCAGTCGTCGT
>NZ_LPNP01000055.1:0-97109 GCF_019266045.1 Rhodococcus sp. MH15 | reverse complement strand
ACATCGAATAACACCGAATATTACGGTATGTACCGAGGGATGCAGTGCAGGTTAGATCGATATTTTGACCTGCGGTTTGAGGCATGGATGTGCCCTCGGCAGGATTCGAACCTGCGACCCTTCCTTTAGGAGAGGAATGCTCTATCCCCTGAGCTACGAGGGCGGGGAGCGTACCGACAAGCACTGAAAACCCTGTGCTGCCGGGGTTTTCGCTTCTCGATACTGCTGTTGCGTCCGCTCGACCTGTCGGCACGAAGCCTCGGGCGTCACAGCTGCGCTAGTCAGTGTAGCGGCCCGCCGACGAGGTCGCGAAGTCGACGGTATCGCCGGGTGCAAGCAGGAGCCGAACCGATCGCACTGATCGCAATGGTGTTCACCGCGGAGCAGGCACGGCATCGTGCGGGAATGACCCGCAGAATCCGCTTCAACGCCTTTGCCATGAACTGCGTCGCCCACCAATCGCCAGGTCTGTGGCGCCACCCGGAGGACCAGTCGTCCAGGTACACGGATCTGACGTACTGGACGGAGTTGGCGAAGCTCCTCGAGCGTGGACGATTCGACGGGCTGTTCCTGGCTGACGTGTTGGGAACGTACGACGTGTACGGCGGCAATCACGACGCAGCGCTGCGGCAGGGCGCGCAGGTACCGGTCTCGGACCCGCTACTGCTGGCGTCGGCGATGGCTGCCGTGACCGAGCACTTGGGCTTCGGGATCACCGCAGGTACAGCTTTCGAGCATCCCTACCCGTTCGCTCGGCGCTTGAGCACCCTCGACCATCTGACGAACGGGCGAATCGGGTGGAACGTGGTCACCGGATACCTCCCCTCGGCCGCGCGGAACATGGGCGAGGACGACCAACTCCAGCACGACGATCGCTACGACCACGCGGCCGAGTACCTCGAAGTTCTCTACAAGTTGTGGGAAACGTCGTGGGAAGACGACGCGGTGGTGCGTGACAGAACCACCGGGGTCTACACGGACCCCGCCAAGGTTCATCCGATCGAGCACGAAGGCAAGCACTTCACGGTTCCGGGCATCCACATCTCCGAACCTTCTCCGCAGCGGACGCCGGTCATCTTCCAGGCCGGCGCGTCGCCTCGTGGGGTGCGGTTCGCCGCTGCGAATGCCGAGGCGATCTTTGTGGGTGCACCGACAAAGGCGATTCTCAAAGACACCGTTGCTCGAATCCGAAACGAACTGACGAAGGTCGGGCGAGATCCGTACTCGGCCCGCATCTACACACTGTTGACGATCATCACCGACCGAACCCCTGAGTTGGCCCAGGCGAAGCTCGAGGACTACCGCAGCTACGCGAGTAGTGAAGGCGCGCTCGTTTTCACCTCGGGGTGGATGGGAATCGACCTCTCCGGATACCGAGCGGACGAGCCGATCGGGAACGTCGAGAGCAATGCCATTCAATCCGCGGTCGCATCGTTTCGTCAGGCCGACGAGAAGGGCGGCGAATGGACGGTGGGGGACATCGCGGAGTGGGCGGGCATCGGCGGGCTCGGCCCGATCGTTGTCGGTTCCGGCGCGGAGGTCGCCGACGAGTTGCAGGAGTGGGTGTCCGAGACCGACGTCGACGGTTTCAATCTCGCGTACGCGGTGACTCCCGGAACCTTCGAAGACATTGTGGAGCATGTGATTCCGGAGCTGACCAAACGAGGTGCCTACCAGGACGACTACGATGAGGGAACGCTGCGCAACAAACTGTTCGGGCGAGGGGACAGGCTGCCGCTCGAACACCGAGGCCGGAGCTTCGACCGGATCCGCACTGCCGGCTGAGCGGGGACCTCAGGACCAGCCGGACCCGGGTACGTGAACCGAGGTGGTGAGGTCGACGGCCTCGATGTCCGAAGACCTCGGTTCGTTTCCGAAGGTGCTGTGCCGTAGTGGTGGTAGCGGTGCGGTTTATTGGGCGCACACCGCTTCTCCCGCGATTACATGGTGATGAGGACGGGCCAGATTGACTGCCCTTTGCAAGTGACCGAGTACTCGTGTCTCGGTGGGTTCTGTTCATATTCACGAGGCTCGCGCATTTCCGTCGGCCGTCAGGATTGCCAACCGTGCGGACAACACGGAGTTGGAGATTTCCCCCGCGCCAGCCAGACGTTGTAGCGCCGCGACCCTAACTAGGCGAACGGGCGTGGACACCGTTGTGGCCGTGCCTTCATCCACTGATTCGGATCCTGCCGGCAAAGTGACCATGGAACTTCTTGCCGAGATGGCATGACGAATCCCCGGGGAACTTACTCTCAGGTAAGTTCGTCGGGGATATGTCGAATCGGAGGAGTTGCCGTGAGTGATCGTGTTCGTGTCGAGGTAGTGCAGTCGGTGGCGTACGTGACGCTGAACCGACCGGAGAAACTCAACGGTCTCGATCTGGACATGCTCGACGCGCTGGTGAATGCCGCTCGAACGATCGAAACCGATCGTTCGATTCGGGGCGTGGTTCTGCAAGGCGCGGGTGACGCATTCTCTGCCGGGTTGGACTTCGCTTCTGCGGGCAAGCAGCCGAGGCGGATGGCAAAGGCCTTCGCGAAGTTTCCCGGTCAGACGACCAACCTCTTCCAACGCGCGTGCTGGGTGTGGCGTGAATTGCCCGTGCCGGTCATCGCGGTCGTTCACGGGCACTGCTTCGGCGGGGGACTGCAATTGGCGCTCGCCGCAGACTTTCGATTCACCACCCCCGATTGCACGTTCTCGGTGATGGAGGCGAAGTGGGGATTGATCCCCGACATGACCGGAACGGTCACGATGCGCGAACTCGCGGCAATGGACGTCGTGAAACGCCTCGCCATGACTGCTGAACTGTTCGACGGAAATCAGGCTCTCGAGTGGGGGTTCGTGAGCGGAGTCAGCGACAATCCGATCAAGCCGGCGCAGGAACTGCTGTCGCAGATCGCGGTTCGCTCGCCGGACGCCGTCGCAGCGACGAAGACGTTGCTGCACAAGACCTGGAACCGCTCGCCTCGCGGCGCGTTCTGGATCGAATCGCGGATCCAACTGGCGCTGATGCGAGGCAAGAACCACAAGATCGTGCGCACAGCGAATGCTGCGAAGAAGTTGCCGGAGTTCGCCTTTCGAAAGTTCGGCTGACAAACTCCGGCATCGCGACGCCGTTGGGCGTCCACATTCAGGTCGATTACACCATCAGGTCTCGTCCTGATCGATCCTTGATGAGCATCGTGGCGACGAACGAGACCGCGGCCAGCAGGGCGAGGTATATCGAGATGGCAAGGGTGCCACCGGTCTTGCCGAGGAGCCACTGTGCGACGGTGGGAGCAAAGGCGCCGCCGAAGATGGTGCCTACCGCGTAGGAGATCGACGCACCGCTGTAACGGATCGAAGCCGGGAACAGTTCGGCGAACAACGCGGGTTGAGGTCCGTACGACAGCCCGAGTCCGACCGAGAACAGGATCATCGCCACGTAGATCCAGCCGAGATTCCCGGTGTCGATGAGGAGGAAGAACGGCACCGCGAAGAGGACCATTGCGAGGTTGCCCACGTTCATCACCGTGGTGCGGCCGCGTCGATCCGACCAGTAGGCGCCGATCATGGTGAAAACGCCCCACGTGACGGCACTTGCGAGCGTGGCAATCAGTAGTTCGGTCTTACCCAGGCCATAGGTCTTGGTTGCGTACGCGACGATGAATCCGCCGATCACCATGTAGCCGTTGCCGTTTGTGCCGATGAAGGACAGCGCCGCGAGTACGACCTGCTTCGGGTGTTTCTTGAACAGAGTTCGGATAGGCGTGTTGCTCTCGGTGCGGCGTTCCTTGAGTTCGGCGAATACGGGTGACTCGCTGACCTTGCTTCGAATGTAGAAGCCGACGCCGATCAACACGACGCTGAGCAGGAACGGCACTCGCCATCCCCAGGTGGTGAACTGTTCGTCCGTGAGGGTGAACGTGCACAGTGCCAAAACGCCGGTGGCGAGCAACATTCCGAGCGGTACTCCCATCTGTACGAACGCTCCGAAGAATCCTCGACGCTTGGTGGGTGCGTGTTCGACGGCAAGAAGAGCGGCCCCGCCCCATTCGCCGCCCGTCGAGAATCCTTGGACGACGCGAAGCAGGATCAACAGGATCGGTGCCCAGATTCCGATCGATGCATACGTCGGCAGCACGCCGATGAGAACCGTCGCGGCACCCATCATCGCCAACGTCGCGACCAGGACACGTTTGCGGCCGAGCCTGTCGCCGAGATAGCCGGCCACGATGGCACCGAGAGGACGGAAGACAAAGCTGATGCCGACCGTGACGTAGGAGACGATCTGGCCTGCCGAGCCCATCGGCTTGAAGAACAGGTCGGCAAAGATCAGGGCTGCAGCTTGGGCGTAGATGAAGAAGTCGTACCACTCGACGGTGGTGCCGACCATCGACGCCATCGCGGCGCGGTCGTATTCCTTCGCGGCGGGCTTGGTGCCAGTTCTGGTTGTGGTCATCGAGCTACTTTCTGCCAGTCACGTGGTTCACCGACACGGTGAAACTGCGAAGTCGGAACAGGGGAGAAACGCTGTTCGATCTGCGACGTTGCCGGTGTGCTCGGTGCATGCTTTTGGCTGACTCGGAGCGTTCCTGCGCGATCTCATCGTCGATATCGACAACCGAATGATCGGTAGGTAATGAATTATGCAGAAGTGTGAGCGTCAACACAAGCGATGCCGGAAAAGTCTGATTGTTTGATGCGGAGCGTGCGAGAAGTCAGCGACTCACGTGTGGAGTGACGCCGCGATCCGCAGATCGATTTCCCTGGCGCTGAGCAGATGGTCGAGGACGAGAACCGCACAACCGAGGATGCCGGATTGTGCGCCGTGGCTGACCGAAGCGATCTGAAGCTTTCGGGTGGCAAGCGCCGTTGCGTTGCCGTAGACGGACTCCCGAAGCCCGGCGAGGAAGAGTTCGTCCGCCTCGGCCATGTCGCCGCCGATGATCAGGACCTCGGGATTGAGGAGATTGACCGCGCCGGAAATGACGTCGCCGATCAGTCGGCCGCTGCTTCTGATGAGCCGGCGGGCTTCGCTGTCGCCGTCCAGGGCGAGGCGGACGACATCACGCACGTGACCGACGCTTCGGCCCTGATCTCGGAGGGCGTGCACGAGAGCCCAACCGCTGGCGACAGTTTCGACGCAGCCGACGTCGCCGCAGCGACACTTCATGCCCCGCGCTGCAGCGGTTTTGGTATGCCCGATCTCGCCGGACGCTCCGAGTGAACCGCGTTGGAGGACTCCGCCCATGACGATTCCTGCGCCGAGGCCGGTTGACGCCTTGATCATCAGGAGGTTGGGCGCACTCTCGCGTCGCTCGCTCAATTCGGCCAGAGCCATCACGTTGGCATCGTTGTCCGCGAACAGCGGAGCCGTGGTCACCGATGCCAGATAGGGGGCAAGCGCGACTCCGTCCCACCCCGCCATCATCGGAGAGTCGAGGCTTGCTCCCGCGGCGACGTCGACCGTTCCGGGAATGCTCAGTCCGATTCCGATGACCTCGGTAGACGCGCGGTGGACCTGGGCCAGTAGTGACGAAAGATGCTCGGCAATTTCGGGCATCAGTTCGTCGGGGCCGACCCCGACCGACTTGTCGATGTCTTCTGCCGCGAGGATCGTGCCCGCCAGGTCGGTGACGGCAAGTTGTGCCCGCGATCGACCGATTGCCACGACGAGAACCACGCCGGACGAGTTCGCGAACGTGAGAGTGGACGGCGGCCGACCGCCTGTCGACGGGCCCTCGTCGTCATCGGCGATCAAACCAAGCGATTGAAGTGCTGCAACCCTGGCCGATACCGCCGTCCTGGACAGGCCGGTGAGCTTCCCGATCTCGCTGCGCGTGGTTGCGGAACCGCTGCGTATCAGCGTGAATACCTCTCCCGCAGTAGCCGGAGTCGTGGACGGTCGGGTCATTGTCCTATTCAAGCATTCCTCGTCGGTAACTTCAGCGTGCGAAAGTTGGCATACTTTGTTCACAAAAAGACGTAAGTAGGTCTTGTGAAAAAGCAGAAGTAGGCATAGTCTGTGTCTTGACTCACTGCCACGGGCGTCCGAGGAGACGAGTCGCAGTTTCTGTGAAGCAGGGCGCACAAACAGGGGAGAACCTGATGAGCCGCACCGATACACAAGAGATCGTCGAGTTCGCACGTAAGTGGCAGCAGTTCGACGGTGGACCTGACGAAGAGATCTTTGTAACCTTCGGCCTCGCCCCGGACGAGTATTTCCGCAGGCTGCAGGCAATTCTCGACGACGGCGTCGTAGCGCTGACTCCGCCGGTCACCGGCGAACTCGCAACGGTCTGTGCACATCGACTCGGCCAATCGGCCAGGCGTCGATAAGTCCGACCCGGCGTCAGCCCAGAGTCACCCGAATCCGTGTCACCCGAGTAAGGAATTGAGGTCGCCATCATGCACAAGCACCTTCCGATGCCGTACCCGACCGCCGAAGTGTGGGACTGGCAGCTGCAGGGAGCGTGCCGCGGGCACGATTCCGCGGTGTACTTCCATCCGGACGGCGAGCGTGGACACGCCCGCGAGAACCGTGAACGCAACGCCAAGAAGGTCTGCGCGACGTGCCCTGTACTCCAGCAGTGCCGCGAACACGCACTCTCCGTCCACGAGCCGTACGGCATCTGGGGTGGAATGACGGAGACCGAGCGCGCAGAATATGTGCGATCGCTGCGTAAGCGCAGCAACCGGATGCCCGCGGTCGCCAACGCGAGCTGACGGTCCTTCGGAAAGGACGCCAGTGTGACCCTCGTAGCCGGTATCGATTCGTCTACCCAGTCGTGCAAAGTCATTGTCCGTGATGCCGATTCGGGAGAGCTGGTACGAGAAGGGCGGGCGGCGCACCCCGTCGGTACCGAGATAGATCCGGCATGCTGGCTCGAGGCGATGGACAGTGCAATCGCCGCGGCGGGTGGGCTCGGCGACGTCGCAGCCGTATCGGTCGGAGCTCAACAGCACGGCATGGTGTGTCTGGACATTGGCGGCGAGGTTGTCAGACCGGCGTTGCTGTGGAACGACACTCGGTCGGCGAAGGCTGCGACCGATCTGGTCGAAGAGTTCGGCGGACCCAAGGCGTGGGCCGACGCAGTTGGTGTAGTTCCGGTCGCCGCGGTCACGGCAAGCAAGCTTCGATGGCTGGCAGATCACGAACCCGGCAATGCCGATCGCACTGCCGCGGTGTGTCTTCCGCATGACTGGTTGTCCTGGAAGTTGGGTGGGTCCGGCTCGATCGAGGAGCTTGTTACCGACGCGGGCGACGCCAGTGGAACCGGCTATTATGCTGCCTCGACGCGCGAATATCGTAAAGATTTGCTGGCGTTGGCATTTCGCGGTCGAACCCCGCATGTTCCCCGAGTTGCATCGCCGAACGAAAAGATCGGAAGTACACGTTCCGGAGGTATTGTCGGGCCTGGCACCGGTGACAATGCCGCAGCCGCACTGGGTTTGGGGGCAGTTCCCGGTGACGTGATCATCTCGATCGGAACATCCGGCGTCGTCTCGGCTGTATCGGCCACCCCCACGCATGATCCCGGCGGGAACGTGGCAGGATTCGCGGACGCAACCGGCCTGCACTTGCCGCTGGTGTGCACTCTCAACGGCGCGCGCATTCTTGATGCGACGGCGTCCATTCTCGGTGTCGATCACGCCGAACTGTCGCGCTTGGCGTTGACGGCGCCCCTCGGAAACGACGGGCTGGTCATGATTCCGTACTTCGAGGGTGAACGGACGCCCAACCGCCCTGACGCCACGGGGGCCATGCACGGATTCCGGCTGCAGAACTCGACGCCTGCGCACTTTGCACGAGCCGCAATCGAAGGGCTCCTGTGCGGCTTGGCCGACGGCGTCGACGACCTGGTTCGTCAAGGCGTCGAGGTGAAGCGAGTTCTCCTCGTGGGAGGCGGAGCGAAGTCGCGCGCTCTCTGTGAGATCGCGCCGGCAATTCTCGGAGTGCCGGTCGTGATCCCTGCTCCGGGTGAGTACGTCGCCGAAGGGGCATGCAGGCAAGCAGCATGGGCACTGTCCGGGGACACGCAGCCGCCGGTGTGGCCGAAACCGGAAGAGCGACGATTCGACGCCGAACCAGCTCCCCACGTGCGCGAGCGCTACGCGTCGTTGCGCGAACTCACCGAAGGTGTCTGAGCGCTCCCTACAGAAGCCCGAACTTCCGCACTGCGTCGAGTAGCGCGTGCGGGCGTTCGGTCGTCGGCAGGGGATCGACGAGTGCGAACTGGCAACCGACGTCACGGGCAGCGCCGTCGGCGATGTCGCTGTCACCGACCATCAGAGTCTGTGCCGCATCCACATCGAGTTGTGCGAGGGCGTACTCGAAGATCGCCGGTTCGGGCTTGACTGCACCCACCTCGAACGAGAGAACGAACTCGTCGACCCAGACGTCCCAGCCGCGGTCGGCGAACGCCGGACGGATGTCGAAGGCGATGTTGCTCAAGACGGCAGTGCGTATGCCCTTCTCCGACAGTGACTTCAGGACCTCGCCGGTATCCGGGTACGGCGACCACTGATCCGGATCGACCAGCAGGGCGTAGAAAGCTTCGGCCCGAACCGGATCGGGCACCCCGGACTTACTCAACACGTCGAGGTAAGCCTGACGATGCAACTTCGGATCCCGGTCGCGGTTCTCCCACGCGTAGATCCCCGCTTCGTCCATCTCCACGGTTCTGCCCACCGGCGCGGTCATCCGACGCATCAGCTCGGCTTGAGCGTGCACGTCGAGCGGATCGCCTTGGTGATCGACGAGGTGCTCGGTCCAATCGTCGCTCTCCTCCAAACGGAAGAGGGTTCCGGAGAAATCGAACAGCGTCGCGGCGATATGTCCGTCTTGATGGGCCGTGCTGTCAGTGTTCACCTCGACAGGTTATCGGCGTCCGCTTTCCGATGCGTGATGTGAGCCAGTGCACGCGTACTTTGAGAGAGCACATTTTCCGAGGTTCCCCCGACGGGCACGATTTCGATGCCCCGGATGAACCGTATGACGAGGGGGATCCTCCGTGTCCGACCACGCGAATACACCAGACCTGACGAAGCCGTCCGGCGAAGACCCCCACCTCTCACGTCAGCTGTCCAACCGGCATATCCAGCTGATCGCCATCGGTGGTGCCATCGGCACCGGACTGTTCATGGGATCGGGCAAGACGATCTCGCTCGCCGGGCCCTCCGTGATCTTCGTGTACATGATCATCGGATTCATGCTCTTCTTCGTCATGCGGGCGATGGGGGAGCTGCTGCTCTCGAACATGGCGTACAAGTCGTTCTCCGACTTCGCCGCGGATCTGCTGGGCCCCTGGGCGGGATTCTTCACCGGCTGGACCTACTGGTTCTGCTGGATCGTCACCGGCATCGCGGACGTCATCGCGATTTCCGGGTACTTCAAGTACTGGTGGCCAGGGCTCGCGGCGTGGATTCCTGCTTTGCTGACGATCGCGGCGCTGCTGCTCCTCAATCTCCCGACCGTTCGCGCCTTCGGTGAAACCGAGTTCTGGTTCGCGCTGATCAAGATCATCGCCATCGTCAGCCTGATCGTCGTCGGCATCGTCATGGTCGTCTCCGGGTTCACGGCGCCGAACGGTGCCACCTCCGGTATCGACAACCTCTGGAACGACGGCGGGATGTTCCCGACCGGATTCATGGGCTTCGTCGCCGGCTTCCAGATCGCCGTGTTCGCCTTCGTGGGTATCGAGCTCGTCGGTACGACGGCAGCCGAGGCGAAGGACCCGGAGAAGAACCTGCCGAAGGCCATCAACTCCATCCCCATTCGTGTCCTGCTGTTCTACGTCGTTGCACTGACCGTGATCATCGCGGTGACTCCGTGGCGTGAAATCAGCGCAGACAAGAGTCCGTTCGTCGCCATGTTCACACTCGCCGGCCTCGGCATCGCTGCATCTGTCATCAACTTCGTCGTGCTGACCTCCGCTGCATCTTCGGCCAACTCGGGTATCTACTCCACCTCGCGCATGGTGTTCGGCCTTGCGCAGGAGGGCGACGCACCGCGGGCACTCGGCAAGCTGAACTCGCGCAAGGTCCCCGCGAACGCCCTGATGTTCTCCTGCATCTTCTTGCTGGCGTCGCTGATCCTGCTGTTCTCGGGCGATTCCGTGATCGAGGCCTTCACCGTCGTCACGACCATTTCGGCGCTGCTGTTCATGTTCGTGTGGACGATCATCCTGGCGAGCTACATGGTGTACCGGAAGCGTCGTCCGCACCTGCACGAGGCGTCGAAGTTCAAGATGCCCGGCGGCATCGTGATGTGCTGGGTCGTGCTCGCGTTCTTCGTCTTCATCCTCTGGGCACTGACAACCAAGGACGACACCCTGCAGGCACTTCTCGTCACGCCGATCTGGTTCGTGGTTCTGGGCATCGCGTGGGCGATCATCCGGCGTCGACCCGCTCACCGGGCACGATACGACGCATTCAAGTCAGAACTGGACGCCAGCCGACAGAACGGCGACAAATAGTTTTGGTCAAGATCGGGTAACGGTGGCGGCCGCCTTGATCAAACTGTTACATTCTTCGGCAGACAGAGGAGCGGGCTTCATCAGAAGGACGCTGCACGCCGACGACTGACGGAGTACACACTGTGGGAAACCACCACCGCACGGGCAATGACGATGTTGTCTTCGAGATCGATCCCGAGGCAGCAAGCGGCCGCCACCGCACCCCGTCGGCTGGCCCTGGTGCCGGTGTCAAGGCAGGTGTCGTAGCTGCGGCTACCGGTGCACTCCTCGTCGGTGCAGGCCAGATGGGCGCAGGAACCGCTGCTGCGGCGCCGGCAACACAGACCATCGCCGGCATCGAAATCCCGCAGGGTCTGCTCCCCGAGGGCGTTGTCGTTCCGGCTGAATTGGCGGCACTTCCGGCTCTCGACATCCCCGAGCTTCCCGATTTTGCTGCCGACCTCAACACGCAGGCACAGCAGTTCCTCGCTGGGATCAACCCCGGCACCTCAGCTCGTACCGTGCAGCCGGTGTCCGGAACGCTGACCTCAACCTTCGGTTCGCGCTGGGGAGCACACCACGGTGGCCTCGACATCGCGGCTCCGATCGGTACGCCGATTCTGGCTGCAGCCGACGGCCAGGTCATCGACGCCGGCCCGGCGTCAGGTTTCGGCCTCTGGGTCCGCGTCCAGCACGACGACGGCACGGTCACCACGTACGGCCACGTCAACGACTACCAGGTCAACGTCGGCCAGCGCGTCAACGCCGGCCAGCAGATCGCCACCGTGGGTAACCGTGGCCAGTCCACCGGCCCGCACCTGCACTTCGAGGTTGCCGAGAACGGCGCAAAGGTCGATCCCGCAGCGTGGCTGCAGGCTCGCGGCGTAGCTGTCACCTGGGTCGACAACTCGTAGAAGAAACTTTCGGAGAACTGCGGTGGCGTCGGGAAATTCTTCTCGGTGCCACCGCAGTTCTCGTTTGTCGGTGACACCGGACGGATAGCCTTCAGTGACGTTGATCGTCGAAGGGGGAATGCGCAATGGGTGCAGAGGTCACGGCGCGAGAATTCACCAGAGCCGACCGTAGGCTCTTTCGTAAGAAGGTGCGCTCGTGCGTCGACGCCATGAAGCAGATGCTCGACGGTGGTGACTTCCGAGACGCCGTCGACAAGCCCGCTCCGCTGTTGGGCATGGAGATCGAGTTCAACCTCGTGACCGGCGACATGACGCCCGCGATGTCCAACCGTGAAGTGCTCGAATCCATCGACGACTCTGCGGTTTTCCAAACCGAGCTCGGACAGTTCAACGTCGAGATGAACGTCGAGCCCGGCCCACTCACCGGTGATGCGACTTTTGAATTGGAGAAGAAACTGCGGGCGTCCCTCGACGTCGCAGACGCGCGAATCCACGCGCACGACGCCGAGATGGTGATGATCGGGATGCTGCCGACACTGCAGCTCGAGCATCTCGATCGTGAGTGGATCACCGCCAACCCGCGCTACGAATTGCTCAACGAGCAAATTTTTGCCGCGCGAGGAGAGGACATCGAACTCGACGTCGAAGGTGTCGCGCTACCCGGTGGCGACGTGGAAATCCTTCGGGCCGACACCAATTCGGTGGTGCCGGAGGCGGCTTGTACGTCCATGCAGTTGCACCTGCGCGTCGCGCCGGAAGAATTCGCAGCGCACTGGAATGCCGCGCAGTGTCTGGCCGGAGTACAGGTGGCGCTTGCGGCCAATTCCCCTTTCCTGGCAGGGAAGGCGCTTTGGCACGAATCACGCATTCCGATCTTCGAACAGGCAACGGACACCCGAACTTTCGAGCTCAAGAACCAAGGTGTGCGACCGCGAGTGTGGTTCGGTGAGCGGTGGATCCATTCGGTTCTCGACCTGTTCGAGGAGAATTCACGGTACTTCCCGGCGCTGCTCCCTGATGTCTCGGACACCGATCCACTGGAAGTGCTCGCGGCGGGCGGGGTTCCGGAGTTGAGCGAGCTTCAGATGCACAACGGCACGGTCTATCGCTGGAATCGGCCTGTCTACGACTGCTCGGATGGCAAGCCGCACTTGCGTATCGAGAATCGGGTGCTGCCGGCCGGGCCGACCGTCGTCGACATCATGGCCAATGCGGCCTTCTACTACGGAACCGTTCGCGCATTGGTGAACGCGGAGCGGCCACTGTGGTCGCACATGTCGTTCCATGCGGCCGAAGAGAACCTGCACATCGGCGCCAAGTACGGACTCGACGCCACCCTGTACTGGCCGGAGATCGGTTGGGTCGGTGCCGACGAGTTGGTCCTGCGAAGGCTGCTGCCGTTGGCGGACGAGGGTTTGGCCGACTTCGGATTGTCCGCCGCGGCCCGCGATCGGTACCTCGGCGTGATCGAAGGGCGGTGCATGAATCGGCAGACCGGTGCCGCCTGGCAACGCGAGCAAGTGGCGCACGCGGAGGCCTCGGGCGCGGACCGCTCGACTGCGCTCACCGGAATGCTCCGCGGTTACGTGGAGAACATGCGGACGGGAGATCCTGTTCACACCTGGTCCTGATTGCTCTGCTAATTCTCCTATCCGTCAACAGTTTCGGGGACCTAAGTCCCCGGAATGAAGAGGGGGCGACCCCAAAAAAGCCGGACAAGTGGGATGGTTAGAGTGAAAGTGGCTCGGTTACTTCTTCAGGAAGGTGGGCACATGAGTTCACGCGAACATAACAGTGTTGTTGTCGGAGTCGAGGGTTCGGACACTGCGTCCACAGCGCTCCGCGAGGCCGCGAAAATCGCCGCCCAGCGCGAATTGCGACTCGACATCATCCACGCTCTCGACTTCGCGCCTTACGGTTTCGGCGGACCGTACGTCGACGCGGGTGGGGTGTACGAATGGGTCGAAGAGGCCGGAAAAGCGATCTTGGCAGAGGCGGAACAATTCGCCCGTGAGATCGATCCGAAACTCGAAGTTCACACCGAAATCGCCATCGGCAGCGCAACTCAGTGGCTGATCGAGAGTTCGGCACAGGCCAGGCGGGTCGTTGTCGGAGCGTCGGCGTCAGGCAAGGCGGCGACAGCAGTCCTCGGCAATACCGCGGTCGGTGTGGCCAGTCACGGCAAGTGTCCGGTCATCGTCGTCCGAGACCGCGATGGTGCGGTGCCCTCGGAAGGACCCGTAGTGGTCGGCGTCGACGGCAGCGCGTTGAGCGCCCAGGCCGTCGGTGCGGCTTTCGAGGAAGCGTCGTTCCGCGGAGTCGAGTTGGTGGCGTTGCACGTGTGGAGTGACCTCGGCAGTGCGGCATTCGAAGACCCGAGGGCCGCTGCGCTTGCCCCGCAGTCTCTCGAAGAGGAAGAGCATGCGGTACTCAGCGAGAGCTTGGCCGGATGGTCCGAGCAATACCCGGACGTGAAGGTCCGGCGCGAGGTATACCTCGACAACCCACGCGGACGGCTGCTGGACTGGTCGGCAAAAGCGCAGCTCGTCGTAGTCGGAAGCCGTGGTCGCGGTGGATTCCGCGGCATGTTGCTCGGCTCGACCAGCAACACCCTGATCGCTTCGGCCAAGTGCCCCGTCATGGTGGTTCGCCCCGAAGAATCCTGACCCTCGACAGGCTCTCCCACTACCCCGTTCATTTCGGTCATCGAATATGAACGGGGTAGTCACATGAATACGGACTCAGGTTCCGTAGTGTTCGATGTGAGTAAGTGTTCGATGGGAGTACCACTGCTCGTGTGCGCGTCGCACACGGCAGCAATCGTCAGGATTGGGGTTACAACGTGCGTATCGGTATGGGTTTGAACTACAGCGGCGGGTTCGCCGAAACCGTCGAAGAGGTCGGTGACCTGGAGAAGGCGGGCCTCGACATCGCCTTCGTCCCGGAGGCGTATTCCTTCGACGCCGTCAGCCAGCTCGGTTACCTGGCGGCCAAGACGTCGACCATCGAACTCGCTTCGGGAATCTTTCAGATCTACACCCGTACGCCCTCGTTGACCGCCATGACGGCGGCGGGCCTGGACTTCGTCTCCAACGGTCGCTTCGTGATGGGACTGGGCGCTTCCGGACCGCAGGTGATCGAGGGGTTCCACGGCGTCAAGTACGACGCTCCGCTGGGACGCACACGTGAGGTCGTCGAGATCTGCCGTCAGGTATGGCGCCGCGAGAAGGTCGAGTACCAGGGCAAGTACTACCAGGTTCCCCTCCCCGCCGAGAAGGGCACCGGACTCGGAAAGCCGCTCAAGCTGATCAATCATCCTGTGCGTGAGCGCATCCCGATCCTGATCGCTTCGCTCGGACCCAAGAACGTCGAGCTGACGGCGGAGATCGCCGAAGGCTGGGAACCTATCTTCTTCCATCCGGAGAAGGCAGCAAGCGTGTGGGGTGAGCCGATCGCCAAGGGCAAGGCCAAGCGCGATCCGAGCCTCGGTGAGCTTCAGGTGTACGCGTCGCCGGCACTGGCCATCGGTGACGACGTCGACCACATGCTCGACTGGGTACGCCCGAGCCTTGCGCTCTACATCGGTGGCATGGGCGCCAAGGGCAAGAACTTCTACAACGACCTCGCGGTGCGCTACGGCTACGAAGAGGCCGCCGAGAAGATCCAGGATCTCTACCTCGCGGGCAAGAAGGACGAAGCCGCCGCAGCAGTGCCGGACGAACTGGTTCGCGCCGTGTCGTTGATCGGTCCCGAGAGCTACGTCAAGGAACGCGTCGCAGCCTTCGCCGAAGCCGGTGTCACGACGCTCAACGTCACGCCGTTGGCGGCCGACCGCAACGGCCGAGTGCAGCTGATCGAGAAGTTCCGCAAGATTTGTGACTGACCCTGCTGTGCGCCTTTATTAACCGCCGGCGGTTAATAAAGGCGCACAGCAGGGCGGGTGGTTCGGGATCTCCTGCGTACGAAACCCGATTTTGGGCGCTTGTTGACAGGACTTTTTTCACTTCTGACCGGTCGGGTTCTTCACCTAACGTGGATCGAGTAGCCAGGGTTTGCGTGCGAATCCGGCACCGGTGGCCTCGTTGACGCCCGAAAGGGATGTTGGCGGGGCCGTTGCCGCAGTCCACCCGAACACCCAATGTCCGATTCGGGACTCGCGTCGGCTGATGAATCCTTTTTGCCGTCATTGGGCAATAGTGTGAGGGCGAAGAGATTCTGTGGTCGATTGTGGAGGGACGAACATGAGTGCAACCAAACCCGTCGTCGTAGCGGTAGACGGTTCGGAATCGGCGTCGTCGGCTGTCGTCTGGGCGGCGAGGACGGCAGTGGCGCTCGGTCGACCACTCCACATCGCGACGGTGGTGCACATCCCAGCCTTCTACTACTCCGAGCCTTACCTCGCCGAGAGCTTCAAGGACGAACTGCGGCGCACTGCCACCGCTCGTCTGGACAGCGCACAGATTCTCGCGCGGCAAAGCATCGACGACGACCTCGAGATCGTCACCGAACTACTCGACGGCAGCGTCTCCGATCGCCTGATCGAATTGTCCAAGGGCGCGTACATCATTGCGCTCGGCCCTCGCGGGCACGGCGAATTCACCGGATTGGTCGTCGGTTCTGCGACGGTCTCGGTTGTCTCGCACGGCGAATCTCCGGTTGCAGTTGTCCGAGGACGGACGCTCGACGGTCGACCACCGACCGAGGGCCCCGTCGTCGTCGGTGTCGATGGATCCGAAAGCAGCATCGAGGCAGTCGAGCACGCTTTCGAGCAGGCCTCCGCGCGGGGCGCCACCTTGATTGCCGTCAACGTGTGGAGCGACGTGAGTGTGCAGCCCTCGTTGGGCGCCACCCCCGACGACCCACTGTGGAGCAGCATCCAGACGGGTGAGGAAGTTGTCCTCGCCGAGCAATTGGCCGGATTCACCGAGCGTTACCCGGACGTCGTCGTCGAAAGAGTCGTCGCGCGTGACCGTCCGGTCCGAGTCCTGAGCGAATACGCGGAGACGGCGCAGTTGATAGTCGTCGGCAGTCGCGGGCGCGGCGGATTCGCAGGAATGCTCCTCGGATCGACCAGTCGGGCGCTCCTGCACACCGCGGATTGCCCGGTTCTCATCGTCCGGCACGTCAACAAGTGAAGAGAATGCATTCCATGAGTTCTGAGTCCACCGTCTCCGGTACCGTTCGACGTGAGATGTCTTTTGGAGGGGTTCGATGACAACGCGGATATTCCTGGTCGACGATCACGAGATCGTCAGACGCGGATTGTTCGACCTACTCGGTGGGGTCGAGGACTTCGTGGTGGTGGGCGAGGCGGCGTCCGTGGGGGAAGCGCTGGCCGCGGTACCGCAGAGCAACGCCGACGTCGCTGTTCTGGACGTACGCCTGCCTGACGGCAACGGCGTCGAACTGTGCCGAGAACTCCGCTCGATGCTTCCCGACCTCCGCTGCCTGATGCTCACGTCGTACGCCGACGACGAGGCGTTGCTCGACGCGATCATGGCGGGCGCCTCGGGATTCGTCCTCAAGCAGATTCTCGGAACCGATCTGGTCGCTGCAGTCCGCACAGTCGGGCGCGGCGGTTCACTGCTCGACAGTCGTGCAACCGAGGCGCTGATGCAGCGGATCCGCAGCGACCGTACAGCTGATCCGTTGGCCGAACTTTCCGATCAGGAGCGAGCAGTCTTCGACCTCATCGGAGAAGGGCTCACCAACCGGGAGATCGGCGCGCGATTGTTCCTCGCGGAGAAGACGGTCAAGAACTACGTGACGCGTCTGCTCTCGAAGCTGGGCATGCAGCGTCGTACTCAGGCTGCGGTGCTGGCGACCGAAATCCGTAGCGGTAGTCGCTAGGATCTAACGACCGGATTTCGGTCGATTCGAGTTGGTTCGACCGAGCGGTACTCGCCAGAGCAGGCGTGCACCGCTCGGATCGTGATTGACGATCGTGCACGTACCGCCGCAATGTTCGGCGCGGCGCTCCAGATTGTGCAGTCCACTCTTGTGGAAGTCGGAGGGGAGTCCGACGCCGTCGTCCTCGATCGTGATCGCAAATTCGACGTCCGCGGTGACAGCGATGGTGATGTGGCGTGCGTGTGCATGCCGAAGGACGTTGCTCAACCCCTCACGCAGCACGGCTTCGGCGTGCTGGTGGATCCCGGGATTCACCAGAGTGTCGATGGCGCCGGAGAATTGGACGCTCGGGGTCACCGCGGACTGTGCGGTGGCGTCGCCGATGACATCGAGGAGGCGTCGGCGCAGGCTCGACGAATCGGTGGCCGTCGGAGTCTGCAGATCGAAGATGGTTGTCCGAATCTCGCGGACTGTCTTGTCGAGCTGTTCGAGAGATCGTTTGACAATCGCGCGCGCCGACTCCGGGAGGGTCTCGTCCGGAAGCGTGCTCTGCAGGCTCATTCCGCTCGCGAACAGTCGCTGGATGACGTTGTCGTGCAGGTCTCGTGCGATGCGGTCGCGGTCGGCGAGAACGGACAACAGGCGTTGCGCCTTTTGTTTCTCGTCGAACTCGATTGCAACGGAGCCGAGTTCGGCCATCGACTCGATCCGGGTCAGTTCGTCGTGATCCCAGTGTGTGTTGGTGGAATTCGACGCCACGATGACCGCGCCGACTACACCCGAGGCGACGCACATCGGTGCCACGACCGCACTCCCAGCCGACGGCACCAGTTCGGTGAGTGCGCCTAAAGTGGTGAGTACCTGTAGCTTTCGAGTGCTCCGCACCACGTCGAACGGATAAGTGGTCGCCGGGATTCTGACTCCACGTGACGTGGTCCGGGCGCTGGCCGCGGCGTGAACCTGTGCGTAGCCGTTCTCGCAGATCACCACGATCACGTCGTCGACGCCGGTCAGGTCCCGAACGCGACTGGCAAGAAGTTGCAGGCCGTCCTCGAGCGAGTCACCGGCCAGCAACCGCGAGCGGATGGCAGATGTTGCGGTGAGCCATCTTTCACGAGTTCGTGACTGCTCGAACAGTCGGGCGTTTTCCACAGCGATACCGGCTGCGATGGCGAGGGCTTCGAGAATGACCTCGTCTTCCTGGGTGAACTCGGCCTGTCCCCGTTTCTCGGTCAGGTAGATGCTTCCGAACACCTTTCCCCGCATCATGATCGGCGCTCCGAGGAAGCTCTCCATCGGTGGATGATTTGCGGGGAATCCCACCGATTCGGGATGGTCGCCGAGATGGGCCACACGCAAAGTCTGCGGGTGATTCATCAGAACACCCAGCACGCCATGACCTTCGGGGAAATGTCCCATGGTCGCGCGTTGGGACCCGGAGATTCCCTCGTACACGAATTCCGAGAGCCCGCCCCCCGGCGCCGCGACCCCCAGGGCGCCGTAGCGGCAATCCAGAACCGTTGTCGCAGAGGTGATGATCCGTTGAAGCGTCAGGTCGAGGTCCAGGCCGGAGCCGACCACCAGGACCGCCTCGAGCAGGCGGTGGAGTGTCGGTATGTCGGCATTGGAATCGCCCAGGCGGTCGAGCAACTCGCCGAACGTACGTGCCGGACTGTGACCCGAAGCTTCGACCATGGTCGAAGCATATCGCCTCACCGAACGTCAGCTCTCCTGGCGGCGACCTTCCCACCACGACGACCAGTGATGCTTGATCTCGTCGAACTCGTCATCGCTCAGGTCGTAGGTGGTCAGCAGGATGGACATGCCTCCGTCGGGCCGCTGCGCCGTCACCGACTGGGTGGCGACAGACAGCAGGCCAGGGCCGAGATCCTCGACTGTCAACCCGAATTGGTGGTCGGTGACGTAGTCGACTACGCCTTCGAAATAGTCGCCGGGAGCGATTGTCACCGCGTACCGACTTCCCGCTTCCAATTCGATTTCGGTGAACCCGAGGACGCTTGCCACGTTCTCACCGGGGAGCAGAAGGCCGTCGAGATAAATGGTTCTACGCTCGGCCAGTCCGTGGTGCTCCACTGCGAATCTGAGCAGCTGGAGGAATGTCGTCCAGCCCTCGGTGATGTCGTCGTACCAGTCGTCGTCGGCAGATTTGGCCGGCCGATCGATGCGGACGACCGTCTTGCCGTCCTGTTCGCGAAGTGAGAAACGGTCGCCGTTTCCGAGTTTCAGCGTCAACGCTTCGGGGTCGGCCTCAGCGGTGGAGTAGATCTGGGTGATTTCGTCGTCGAGTCCGTCGTACTCCCAGCCGAACCAACGTCGAATCAGCGACGGGTCGCGCAGCGCGGGCCAGAGTACGGACGGGGCTGCGACGACGGACACTTCGATCACGGTTTCGCTCACGCGGAAGACGCTACCGATTTCAGCCCTTCATGGCGACGGTCAGTAGAAATGCAACGTCTTCGAGCGCTTCGACGCTGTGCCGGTCGGCCGGGACGGTCAGGAAATCACCCGTGGATCCTTTCCACTGGTCGCTCCCACATACAAGATTCAGCTTCCCGCTCAGGACCAACAATGTGGCTTCGCCCGGACTGTCGTGTTCGGCGAGGCTCTTGCCGGCGCTCAGCGCGATCACCGTTTGTCGCAGGCTGCGCTGGTGGCCACCGTAGACGGTTTGTGAACTGCGACCGCTGGTCGCCGAGCCCGCCAGTTTCAACTGTTGGCGAGCGAGAGCGGTCAGTGACTTCTTGTCCATCGAAGACCTCTCGGAAGCGGTGAATGTCCTTCTTGGAGTATGACCGACTCACTCGCGAGGTGCCTCGTTATCGGCGGAAGTCGGTCAGCGCGTGTACTCCAACCAGCGGAAGCGCAGGCCGCTCTTCTCCGAGGTCTGCCAGGGCTCGTCGGATTTCAGGTTCCATTCGGGGCCGATCTCGGGAGCAAAAGCATCACCGGCGATGTCGAGGTCGATCTCGGTCACCAGTAGATGCGTTGCGAATGGCAGTGCAGCCGAATAAATTTGCCCGCCGCCGACGACGAAGACGTCACCGTCCGGCAACGCCAGGGCGTCGTCCAGCCTGTGGACTACCTCGGCGCCTTCGGCGTGCCATTGCGGATCGCGTGTGACGACGATGTTCCGACGCCCGCTGAACGGACGGAACTTCGATGGAATGGAGTCCCAGGTGCGCCGCCCCATGATTACCGGATGGCCCATGGTGACGCGCTTGAAGTAAGCCATGTCCTCGGGCACGCGCCACGGGATCGAGTTGTCGGCGCCGATGACGCCGCCGAGGGCCTGCGCCCAGATGAGGGTGACTGTGCGATCGGTCATCGTCAGACCGCTACCGGGGCTTTGATCGCGGGGTGGTGCTGGTAGTCGACGATCTCCACGTCCTCGAAGGTGTAGTCGAAGATGGAGTCGCGCTTGTTCAGCTTCAGGGTCGGCAACGGCAGCGGTTCGCGGCCGAGCTGCTCGGTCACCTGGTCGACGTGATTGTCGTAGATGTGGCAGTCGCCGCCGGTCCAGACGAACTCGCCGACGTCGAGTCCGGCCTGCTGGGCCATCATGTGGGTGAGCAGCGCGTAGCTGGCGATGTTGAACGGAACGCCGAGGAACATGTCGGCGCTGCGCTGGTACAGCTGGCAGGAGAGCTTGCCGTCGGCGACGTAGAACTGGAAGAAAGCGTGGCACGGCGCCAGGGCCATCTGCGGAATGTCGGCGACGTTCCACGCCGAAACGATGATCCGCCGCGAATCGGGGTTGGAGCGCAGAGTCTCGACGGTCTGCGCGATCTGGTCGATGTGCTCGCCCGAAGGGGTGGGCCAGCTACGCCACTGGACGCCGTAGACGGGGCCGAGTTCACCGTTCTCGTCGGCCCACTCGTCCCAGATGGAGACGCCGTGCTCGTGCAGCCACGCCACGTTGGAGTCGCCGCGCAGGAACCACAGGAGTTCGTTGACTATCGACTTGAGGTGGACCTTCTTGGTGGTGACGAGCGGAAAGCCGTCGGCAAGATCGAAACGCATCTGGTGACCGAAGATGCTGCGGGTGCCGGTTCCGGTTCGATCGGATTTGGCGGTACCCGTCTCCATGACGAGCCGGAGGAGGTCTTCGTAAGCAGTGGAGACAGTCACGGGAATCAGTCTAGGGCCTGCCCTGCTGTGCGCCTTTATTAACCTCCGGCGGTTAATAAGGGCGCACGGCAATATAGCCTCGGCACATGCGCGAACTCTTGGTGATCGGTATCGGTGCTGGTGATCCCGACCAGGTGACGGTTCAGGCGATCAAGGCTATGAACAGGGCCGATACCTTCTTCATCATCGGAAAGGGTGACGAGAAGCAGGCCCTGGTCGACTTGCGCACCGGCATCCTCGACGAGCACGTTCACCTCGACTACAAGGTGGTCGAGATCACGGACCCGCCGCGGGACCGAACCCCGACCGACTACGAGGGCGTCGTCGAGGACTGGCACGAGCGTCGGGCCGCGAAATTCGAAGCGGAATTCGCGGCCGAACCTGGCGTCGGCGCGATTCTCGTCTGGGGTGACCCTTCCCTCTACGACAGCACTCTGCGGATCGTCGAGCGCGTGCTCGCTCGCGGGAGAGTTTCGTTCGACTACTCCGTCATCCCGGGAATCACCAGCGTGCAGTCGCTGGCTGCACAACACCGGATCGTCCTGAACCGAATCGGCGAACCCATCCACATCACGACCGGCCGCAAACTGGCCGAGGGATTGCCCGACGGCGTGGACAATGCCGTCGTGATGCTCGACGCGCATTGCACCTTCACTCAGGTAAGCGAAAACGACGCCGAGATCTGGTGGGGCGCGTACCTCGGGACCCCGGACGAGGAGTTGATTTCCGGCAAACTGCGTGACGTCGAAGATCGGATCGTCGCTTGCCGGGCGGAGTTGCGTGAGAAGCACGGTTGGATCATGGATACGTACCTCGTTCGGCGCTGACAACCGACCCCGAATTTGCCGCCTTGATCCTGCACTCTTGATCCCGAACGACGGTCTGCGCACCTATGATCTGCGCATGACATCGTTCGGGCAGGACCGACTGCAGTCGATTCTGCCCGCGCCGCGTGGCCGTGAAAAATCAGCTGTGAAGTCGGCTTTCGACCTTCTGGTTCAGTGGTATCGGCGTCCTGATCAATTCGACAGTTTCAATCGATACCTCGCCACGAAGGGCCAGGAGCTAGCTGTCCGATTGCTGGTCATCGGCTCGCTGACGACGGTCATCATTGCGATGACTCTGCTGCGCTTCAGCGACGCGGGCGTGCACAACCACGTCACCAGCGTCGTCAACGCCGTTATCATCGCCGTCACGATTGCGGTGATCGTGCTCTTCTGCCTTCTGCCCGAAATCACGCGTCGGTGGTCGTACTTCTTTGTCGCCTACTGCGAGGTCGGCGTATTCGTCGGTGTGTTCTTGAACAACGACCCTTTCATCGGGTTGATCCAGTGTGTGCTCTTCGTACTGATCGGTGGTTACATCGCGTACTTTCACAACGCGAGACTCCAGGCGGTTCACATCGCGCTGTCCATCGTGGTTCTGGCAGTGGTCGGCCGAAAGGTTGCGGTCTACGCGGATCCTGCGTTGGCCACCGCACTGTGTCTGATCATCGCCACCGGGATCGTGGTCATCCCGTTCGCCTGCCAGTTCGTCCTCTCACTTCTCGGCTCCGACGCGGACAGTTCGGACGTGGATCCGTTGACAGGGCTTCTGAATCGGCGCGGGCTGCAGCGAGCTGTTGTCGAAATGGGGGCGACGGGGCATGCGTCGAGCAAGTCGTCGTATGTCGTCGCGATTGTCGATGTCGATTCGTTCAAGAGCGTCAACGACTCACAGGGGCACGAAGAAGGCGATCTCGTACTTCGCCAGATTGCTGATCGACTGCGGTGGTGCGGCGGCGAGAAGGCGCTCTTCGCCAGATTCGGTGGGGACGAGTTCGTGTTGGTAGACACGATAGACGTCGGCGCAGCGCCTGCGTTCGAAGACAATCTGCGAAGGCACTTGCGAATCGACGATCGTGATCCGGTAGTGACCACCAGCGTCGGAGTCGCGATCACCTCTGCCGAATGGTCGTCGATTATTTCCGACGAGGAGTTGACGGAACTGTTTCGAGTAGCCGATGCCTCGATGTACCGCGCGAAGGCCGCCGGCGGCGATCAGGTTGTGATGTGGGACGGCAAACAGTGAAAATTGTCTGATTGCGGGGAGTTGACTGGATTACCCTGACCCTATGGAATCTGCCGAGAGTGTTGAGCGTTCGGACGCCGTGGCGTCTCGACGACCGCTCTCGGGTCCCGCGTTCCGGCTGATCTCTTCTCAACTTGTCGATTGGTATCGGCGTCCGGACCAATTCGACACCTTCAATCGCTATCTCGCGGACAAAGGGTTGACCGTCGCCTCGCGGTTTCTCGTCGTCTGCTCGTTGGTGCTGGTCACCGTGATCATGTTCCTCACTCGCTTCAGTCCACAGGGACCGACCACTTCGCACGCGCGCACCGCGAACGCAGTCATCATGGTCATAACCGTGATGATGGCCGTCGCCCTCTCGACGAGGCGCAATCTCTCCCGTTCCTGGTCTTACGCCTTTGTGCTCTACTCGGAAGTGGGAATAGCGGCCGCAATGCTGCTGTACTCCAATCCACTTGCAGCACTGGCACACGCCGTGATGTTCTCGGTGATCGGCGGATACATCGCGTTCTTCCACAATGCTCGAATACAGAGCCTTCACATGTTGTGGGTACTCGTCGTGGTCATCGGCATCGTGACACGTACGGCGGTGGTCGAAAACGATGTGGATGCTCCGGTTCTGGTCGCGTTGGTAGTACTGGTCGGCGCGGCAATCTACGTGATTCCCTTTGCCTGTCAGTTCATTTTCTCCATCCTCGGCACCGACGCGTTGAACTCGCAATTGGACCCACTGACCGGACTGCTCAACAGGAGGGGACTGGCCGACGAAGTGCGACTGTTGCTGGAGCGGTCGTACACGCACTCGGCGCTCTTGGTAGTCGCCGCCGTCGACATCAATCGATTCAAGGCCATCAACGACGAGTACGGACATACCGTCGGTGACGCCGTGATCGAAAAAGTCGGATCGAGACTGGTCGAATGCGCCGGCCCGGCGGCCTTGATCGCACGGATAGGCGGCGACGAGTTCGTCATCGTCGATTCGGTCGATCAACGCTCGTTCCATCGACTCGAACATGAGCTACTCCGTTCGACGATCACCTCGCCCGATCATCCCGAGGTGGCGATGAGCGTCGGAATCGCGAAGATTGCAGGGCCTTTCGAATCAGCGGATGATGCGCTGGTCGCCTACCCGACTCTGCTGCGGCGAGCGGATCGGGCGATGTACTCCGCGAAGGCACGCGGTGGGCATTCGGTGGTGCTGCAGACGGAAACGGACTGAGCGCGCTGTGAGTGTCCGTGGTCGGCGTTAGTCTGTTGCCATGCCTGAACTACCCGAGGTGGAAGCGCTGGCAGGGTTCCTTCGTCAGCACGCGGTCGGCGCAGTGGTGGGACGCGTCGACATCGCTGCATTGAGTGTGCTCAAGACCTTCGATCCGCCGATCACTGCTCTGCAGGGGCGTGACGTCACGGGCGCCGCCCGCTTCGGGAAGCATCTGGCTCTGGATTGCGACGGGTTGTGGTTGGTCACGCATCTCTCCCGTGCCGGCTGGATGCGCTGGCTGGACAATCCATCGGCGACGCCGCCGAAGCCGGGGAAGGGGCCGTTGGCGCTGCGCGTTCATTTCTTCACACCCGAAGGGTTGACGCCGGCATTCGATCTCACCGAAGCCGGCACCAAGAAACGCCTCGCCGTCTGGGTCGTGAACGATCCGCAGGAGGTTCCGGGCATCGCCCGGTTGGGGCCGGACGCGATGGCCGTGACCGAAGCCGAGTTCGCACAGATTCTGGGCGGAACGTCGGCGCGGATCAAGAACTCGATAGTCGAGCAGTCGTTGATCGCCGGTATCGGGAACGCCTACTCGGACGAGATCCTCCACACCGCGAAACTCTCGCCTTTCGCGACCTCGTCGCGGCTGACGCCGGATCAGATTTCGACGCTGTATGCCGTGATGCGATCCACGCTGGCCGACGCGATCGAGCGTTCGGAAGGTCAGGACGCGGCCCGGCTCAAAGGTGAGAAACGCTCGGGGATGCGAGTGCATGCTCGTACCGGACTTCCGTGCCCGGTGTGCGGTGACGTCGTACGCGAAGTGTCGTTCGCGGAGCGTTCTTTTCAATACTGCGCGACGTGCCAGACCGGCGGTAAGCCGTTGGCGGACAGGCGAATGTCGAAACTGCTCAAGTAGCGAACTGTGCTGCGAGTAGTTCGACGAACTCGCGGGCGAGTGCCGACGAATGGGTGGGTTCGGTGATTGCGTGGACGATCCGATGCGGCGCATCGGTGATCGGAATACAGACCAATTCGGGGTGCAGGGCGCTCATGGACTGGGGGAGCAAACCTACGCCCAGGCCGTTGGCGGTCAGTGAACAGATCAGGTCTACCGAGTTGGCTTCAAGTGTTTTTCCCCGAGGGACCTGTGATTCGGCGAAGGCTTGGTCGGTTTGGACACGGGCCTCGCTGCCGGAGGCGAAGTCCACGAGAGTGTGATCGCGTAGGTCTTCGAGCCTGATCGACGAAGCCTGGGCAAAGGGATGGTCGGGAGCAACGAACGCTGCGGTGGGTTCACTCCACAGCGGTGCGGCGGCAAAGCTCTTGGGTAGGCGACCTGCGGCCAATCCGACAATGCCGACGTCGATTGCACCGGACCGGACTCCCTCGATAACTACTTCACTGCCGTACGGTCGCGCGGTGATGTTGATTGCAGGGTGGCGCCGTGTCAGATCTGCCAGGGCGCGTCCGACGTCGACGCGCCCCGCCGAGGTGATGGTGCCGACCGTCAACCGCACTTGCTCGTTGCTCCGTGCCGAGACATCACTGACGAGTCTCGACACGGCGCCGAGTACCTCGCGGGAGCGGGCGACAAAAACCTCGCCTGCAGCAGTCAGGCCGACGTTTCGGCTGTTCCGGTTGAACAATTCGACTCCCAGTTCCTTTTCGAGGTCTCTGATCTGGGCACTCAAGGCGGACTGGGAAACGTGCAACCGCGACGCTGCTCGGCTGAAGTGTCTGTCTTCCGCGACTGCCAGGGCGTAGCGGATGTGACGTAGTTCCATTACACCAATCTATCGTTTCTGGAGATAGATCATGCATATCTATCTATTGGACGCGCGTCGGTGTAGGCGGTCATGCTTGACGACATGATTTCAAGCGACGCGCGTCCGAGGCTCGGACTACCGATAGTGCTGCTGATGGCTGCGGCGACGGGCCTGTGCGCGGGCGGTAACTATTTCAACCAGCCACTCCTCGATTCCATCGCAGATCACCTGAATGTGTCGGCCTCCGCAGCGGCCGCGACGGTGACCATCGCGCAGGTCGCGTATGCACTCGGATTGATACTTCTGGTTCCGGTGGGCGACATGGTGGACCGACGCAAGCTGACGGTAGGGCTCATGCTGCTGGCGGCGACCGGTCAAGCGGTCAGCGGATTTGCGCCCAACTTTGCCACGCTGGCAGTGGGAATCGCTGTCGCTGGCGTCTTTTCGGTCGCCGCCCAGGTGCTCATTCCGTTTGCCGCCTCACTGGCCGAACCTGAGAGGTCCGGTCAGGTGGTCGGCACGATCATGAGCGGACTGCTGATCGGAATCCTGCTGGCGCGCAGCGTTGCCGGCGTCCTCTCCGGACTGGGAGGTTGGTCGACGGTATACAAGGTTGCGGCGGTGCTGATGGTGGTGATGGCCGTGGCATTGTGGCGATCTCTGCCTTCCGATTCCGCAGATCGCCCGAAGGCAAGCTACCGCGCAACGCTCGCTTCGGTAGGGAAGTTGGCTGCGACCTTGCCGCGCCTGAGAACCCGATCGGCCATGGGCGGACTGGCTTTTGCTGCTGTCAGCACCGTCTTCACGACGATGGCCTTTCTTCTGTCCGGCGAATTCGGCTACAGCGACACTCAAATCGGCTTGGTCGGACTACTCGGTGTGGCGGGAGCTTTGATGGCGACGGTGGCGGGCAGACTGGCCGATCGGGGATTGGGTCAGCTGGCGACCGGCGGCGCCATCGCGATTCTCTTGGTGTCGTGGCTTCCCTTTGTCGCCGGTGCCACCCACGTGGTGTGGTTTCTCGTTGCCATCGTCCTTGCCGACCTCGCGCTGCAGGGAGTGCACGTCAGCAACCAGAACGTGATCTACGCCCTTGTCCCCGAAGCGCGTTCGCGTGTGAATTCCGTGTACATGACCACCTACTTCGTCGGTGCTGCCGTGGGCTCGGCGGTGGGGTCAGTGGTGTGGAAGTCGTACGGCTGGAACGGAGTATGCATCGCCGGGTTGGTCTTCTCCGTTGCAACGGCGATGGTGTGGGTGCATGATCGCCGACTGGAGACGGCTGAACTGCGAATCCCGCAATCCCCTGTTGCAGTGGGGTAGGCACCCACACCTTCTCGGCTCCAGCACCTTTCAGATTTCGGCACCGTCCACCAGGATCTTGCCGACGCGTTCGGGATAGAACGACACGTGGTCGTCGATCCCGGACGCTTCGGCGGTAGTGAACGGATAGAACCACGCCAGATCCTCGATCGGAGCGAGTTCGGTTGTGCCGGTGAACGACAGATACGACGCAGTGCCCTTGTAGGGGCAGGCCGTGGTGGTCGGGGACGGCGCAAAGTACTCGCTGTGAACGTCGATTCTCGGAATGTAGTACCGCGTGGGCAGTCCGGTTTCGAAGAGCAGTCTGGGTCGTCTCGTCTCGGCGACCAGTACGTCGCCGACAAAAACCTGGACGTGGCGGGACGAGGGGAGTGCGTCGATACGTACGTATGGATCGCGGGCGTGGACAAAGACCTGTTGATCCTCCTCGTACCAGGCGTCCATGCGATCCCAATAGAATGCGACGTACTCACTCAGATCCAGGGAACCGTCGAACTGTTCAGGGTAGGTCCAGACGGCGTCCTCGGCCCGGCGATCCCCGATCTCGATCGTCCAGTAGGTGGCGTCACCTTTCCATGGGCAATGGGTGGTCGTCGACGTCGGGACGAGGAATTCGGTACGAACGTCCGCGAGGGGGATGTAGTACATCGGCAGGCGGCCGCGTTCGAAAAGGTATACCGAACGAGTGGTGTCTGCGACGGCGTGACCAGCGAAGAAGGCTCGAATTCGGCGGGGGTTCGGCTCCAGTGCGATCCGCCCGTTGGAAGCTGTGATCTGTGTGTCTTCTGCGTGAGTCAGTGCTGTGGACATTCGCGAATGCTCCTGAGATCGGCAGGGTGGTCCTTCCCATCCTGCGCCCGGCAGCAGTTATTTGACAGGTTGGAGTCGAAATACGCGGATCTGGCGCCCGAATGCTCGATCGGCGTAGGTTTCGTACGGCGGCCACGTGGTGGTCGCGAGCTCCCACAGTTTCTTACGCGTGGCGCCCTCCGCCAGACTCGCACCGACCGGTATTTCGACGCCCTTCACTGTCACGATCGCGGTGGGGTTTGCCATCAAATTGAGTGTCCATGCTGGATGCGTATCCTGCCCCCAGTTCGAACCGACGACGACAAACGCATCGCCGTCGGGTGCGTACAGGAGTGGCGTGGTTCGAGAACGGCCGGTCTTACGGCCCGTCGTGGTGAGCAGTAGCTGAGTCACGGTGTTCTCTCCGACCAGCGAGAGCTTGCCTCCCGACACTCTCTGCACTGCTCGATCGAGCGGAACCAGATCCTTGCCGAGATCCGAGAACCATTGTGTATGGCCGACATTGCGCATCAATGACCGGTAGATATTGCGCATCGGACCCCTCGCATTCTCGGCACTGTTTCGAGGCTGGTGCACCTCGACTCGGAAGAGTCTGCCACGTCAGGTCACAGATACCTGAGTCCCAAGGTCCCGAAAGGAATGAAGCGGTCAGCCGAATTCGGTTTTGGTGGAGTGGAATTGGGGCATACCGCCGAAACCGTTCGTTTGTGCGCGTTGGACGGTCGTTGGAAGATCAACCCTCCGAGGTCAAGACATCAGGCTCTAGCCACTCGACGCCGAGCAGTTCGGACAGCGACCGCAGACCGGATCGATCACCACCTTTCAGACCTGTGACCGAATTGAGATTGCGCAACATGACCGTGGCGACGTCCTCTTCCTTGGTGCCCACGCCGAAGGGTATGACCCACGGGCACGTCTGGTAGTCGCGATGCGACCGACCGAACGTCTGTTCTGCCGCGATCCCTGAGTAGCGCGGTTGATGAAAGATTCCCGTCCGTGGCAACGGGGACGCGTGAGTGCCGTCCGGGAGTGCTTCGTTGGCATGGAGCGAGATCGAGGTCGTGACATTGAAGACGATGACCGGTGCGTCCCCGCGTTGAAACCGCAGACGTTGACCCTCCTTGTCCGGCACCGCGCCGAACAGTTTTGCCACCGAGATCCCGGCGTCTTCGATCATCTCGACCAGTGGATCACCTGCCGTGGAGACGAATTCGACGGCCACCAACACCTGCTTGCCTGCCTTGACCTGCGCCTGCGCCCACTGGGCCGTCGACTCGGCGCGGATCATGCCCGCTTTCTGTCGGTAGCGCAGAACCAGCGCACGGCCGCGCGCGATGTTGCGACTCTTGCGGGCCAATCCCATTTCGTAGGCGTACTCGGCCCACTCCGTCTCGTACTCGGCGCGCTGGGCATGGGTGAGGTCGATCGGCATACCGTCGAGCGGAACAGGTCCCCACGGAGTCGGTCGATGAATCATCAAGGGCGGTTTGCTGTTCGACATCCACCCACGCACGGTCTCGAGCGCGCGAGATTGCAGCGTAGGTGATTCCTTCGCCTCTGCGCTCCACGTCCACTTCCCGTAGGACTTGTCCAGCGGAAGGCCGGACTCGACCAGCCTGGCGCCCAGGTCGGACCAGTACTCCGAAGGTTCTGAATGCAGCTGCGCGAAAAGCGGTGCCAGGTAACGCTGGTCGGCCGGCGTGTGTCCCGGTGTTGCCGTCACGGACAGGACGAACGGCGCTTGCTCGTGAGCATTCGAAAAGCGCGCGACCTTCTCGAATGCCGCCGTGCGCTGTGTGTCGTTGCTGTAAAGCTGGGCCTCGTCGGCAATCACCACACCGAACGTGTACTTGGGGCGGCCGTTTCGCGCGATCAGCTTCTTCAATTGGTCAGGCGACATGATCAACCAGCGGAATCCACCGTCGCCCACCGAGGCGATGGAATAGCGCCAATGCGGAATGGTGATCTGTGCGGGTCGATCGACGAGGACGAGGATGTTGGTTTCGCCACGCTCCTCGGCAATCGTCTTGGCAGACATCACTGCGATCAGCGTCTTACCCAGGCCTGCATTGTCTGCCAACAGAAATCCGCGTTTGCCGGCGCGAGCGGCATCGACGACGGCTGCAGCCCCCGAAACCTGCTCGGGCCGAGGAATTTTGGGTGCAGCAACGGGACGTTCACCGGTGCTGTCATTGATGTCGTCCTCTACCCACTGCTGATAAGAGAAGGGGAGTGCCTTGAATGGAGCGAGTTCTACGGGCAACTCCGTACCGACCCACGCGTAGCTCTTCCATTTCTTGACGAACTGCGCACCAGGCGCCGGCGTCCGAAAGGGAACGTCGAGGAGCCAGACTCTCTCACCAGGGCCGGCAGTCGGCACATCCGGCATCGTCGCGCGTGAGCTCTTCTTTGCGACAGTCTTCTTCGGGGCGGTCTTTCTGGTCGTGTTCCTCTTGGGTGCAGCCTTCTGCGGTGCAGCCTTCTGCGGTGCAGCCTTCTTTGCGGCAGCCTTGCGTGCCGTGGTTGCTTTGCGTGGTGGCATCAGGCGGTTTCTGCTGTGAGGAATTCACGCAGCGTGAGCGCAGGCCGGCCGACAAGGTCCTCCACGGTGCCCGTGATCAGCGCCAATTCACCCTGCGCGATTGCGGTGTACGTCGACACCCATGCGTCGAGTTCCCAAGCGGGTGCGTTGTACGACGCCCGCGATTCGTAAGCTTCCTCGAGCGTTTCCTCGACGTACGTGGTTCGCTTGCCGGTGACTTCGGTGATGATGCTCGCGGCCTCGGAGAGCGTCAGTGCCTCCCGTCCGGTCAGGCTGTACGTCTGTCCGACATGAGAATCCAGATCCTGCAGAACCGACACAGCGACGGCAGCAATGTCGGAGCGCGCTACCGCGCCGACGAGACCGTCCCCTGCGGGTCCGCGGATCACACCGTCTTCACCGGCGAGAGCGGGTAGGAAATCGAGGTAGAAGCTGTCGCGCAGGAAGGTGAATGCGAGCCCGGAAGCGCGGATATGTTCTTCGGTGACCCAGTGATCGCGAGCGAGCGTGAACGTCGCGTCCGGAGCAGCGCCGAGGAAAGACGTGTACACGATGTGCCTGACCCCGGCCTCCGCTGCGGCGTCGATGAAGGTGCGGTGCTGATCCAGGCGATCTGCGCTTTCGGCCGCCGAGACCATGAAGAGGGTGTCGATTCCGGCCAGAGCCGCGAGAGCGCGCTCCTGATCCCCGTACGTGGTCTCGGCCGAATCGGCACCGGGGAGCTGCGGTAATCGGTTGACCGACCGTGCGATCAGCCGCTGCGGGACACCGGCGTCGGCCAACGACCGGGCCACCAGTCCGCCGATATGACCGGTCGCGCCGGTGACGGCGATCCTCGCAGACCGTGAATCTACGGACATGGTGCCCCTCCTTCGGTCGGTGTGCATCCCATCTTGCCGGAACCCACTCCCACGTCAGGTCACGACGCGACGATTACACCGCGAGCCACCGACAGAGCGTCGGACAAAGCTGTCCTGGTGTTGTCGTCGAGGGACAGCAGGGGCCGGCGGGGAAGGCCGGCGTCGACGCCGAGAGATTCCAACCCGGCTTTGACCGTCGACGGCAGTCCGCGACTGACGAGGACCTTCAGTAGCGGCTCGATCTGTTCGAACACAGCGGCGGCACCCGACCGATCACCGGATTCGAGTAGACGCCAGAAGTGCACCACCTGTTCGGGGGCCAGACACGGGGCTGCCGTGCACCATCCGCTTGCACCGGCAGAGAAAGATTGCAGTGCAAGAGGATTGCTGCCGTTGAAGAAGGGGATCGTGCCACCGCTCAGTTCGTTGATGCGGTTCATCCGGGTGATGTCGCCGGTGGATTCCTTGATCATCGTGATGCCGTCGACGGTGGAGACGAGATCGACGAGAAACTCCGGCGACATGTCGATCCCGGTGGTGGCCGGATTGTTGTAGATCATCGTGGGAATGTCGACGGAATCGGCCACCGCGGTGACGTGTTCACGAATCTCCTGCTCACCCAGATGCCAGTACGACGTGGGGAGGATCATCATTGCGTCGGCTCCGGCGTCTGCCGCGATCGATGCTCGGCGGAGTGCTCCCGCCGTCGTCAGATCCGACACTCCGACGACGGTGGGGACTCGGCGGTCGACGTAGTCGACAGTCTCCCGAGCGACCGTCTCCCACTCTGCATCGTCGAGATAGGCGCTCTCGCCGGTACTGCCGAGTGGGGCTATCGCGTCGACACCACTGCTGATCATGCTGTCGAGGAGCGTGTGTAGCGGCTTGGGGTCGAATGCTCCGGTGTCCCGGTCGAACGGGGTGATGGGATAGGCGACGATTCCCTTGATGGTGCTGCTCATGAGGCTCTCAGTTCTGTTGGTGGGAAACAAAAGTCAGTTGGTCAGTGTGTCGGGATGATTGCGGAGAGCGCGACGGGCGTAGTAAGCGAAGTTCGCCTCGCTGCGCCGAGGAGTCAGTGTCCAATCGTGTGCCTCCTTCGCCAGGCGAGGCGGTAGCGGCTTGATGTCTCCGGCAGCCATCGCCAGCAACTGCAGTCTGGCCGCTCGCTCGATCAGATGCCCGAGAGAGCATGCCTCTTCGACCGTGTTGCCGACGACGAGTTGGCCGTGGTGGGCGAGCAGAATTGCCCGCTTGTCGCCGAGTGCAGCCGAAATGATCTCGCCCTCCTCGTTTCCCACGGGAACCCCGGGCCAGTCGGCGAGAAATGCGCAGTCGTCGTAGAGCGGCGCGATGTCCATTTGGGAGACGACGAGGGGAATCTCGAGCATCGACAGCGCCGTCGCATGTAGCGGGTGTGTGTGGACGATGCAGTTGACGTCGGGTCGTGCGCGGTAGATCCAACTGTGGAACCTGTTGGCGGGGTTCGGCATGCCTTCCCCGTCGAGGACTTCGAGATCCTCGTTGACGAGCAGGAGGTTGTCCTCGGTGATCTCGTCGAACCCGAGGCCGAGTCGCTGTGTGACAAACGTTCCTGGCTGCTCACCGCGGGCGGAGATCTGTCCGGCAAGGCCGGAGTCGTGGCCGGCGTCCGACAGTGCCCGGCAGGTCAGTGCGATCTTCTGTCGAAGAGTCCAACTACCTGTCGCTACTTCGGTGAGCATCTTCGTCTCGGCGGTGGCCATGAGTTCCTGCTTGCTCGCATGCATCGTGTCGGTCATAGGGTGTGCCTTTCTCGGGACCCGGGAATCAATGACATTCAGTCACCTATAAGACACAAAGTGTCATATAGGACGGAAATGTGCAACCTTCGATTCCTGCATCGCTGATCGCCGCAGGTCAATGTATTGGTAGGGTGATGACACAAAGTCTCGTGAGGGGAACCGAATGGCAGCGTTTTTGCGAACACATCGGCGTCGCGCCGGTCTGACGCTCGAGGGCCTGGCCGAGCAGACCGGTCTGACGAAGAGCTATCTCTCCAAGGTCGAGCGGGGTATCAGTACCCCGTCGATCGCGGTGGCACTCAAGATTGCGCGTGTGCTCGACGCCGATGTGGGGCAACTGTTCTCGGACAGTATGGAGGGAAATGCCATGACGATCGTGCGCGCGAAGGACCGCGTGATCGACCCGGCCAACTCCGTGCAGTCTTCCGTCTACGATCCGATCGCGCCCTCACTGGTCGGAAAGGCCATGCAGCCGTTCGTGGTTCATCCGGCCTCGGTGATGGGTCCCAAGTTCATGGACCACACGGGAGAGGAGTTCGTGTTCGTGCATTCCGGATCCGTAGAATTCGAAATCCCCGGGCAGACGATGCACCTCGACGCCGGCGACAGCTTGTACTTCGACGCGAATACGCCGCACCGGATGCGGTCGGTGTCGGCGGATCGTGCGGTGGTGCTGGTTGTCGTCTACGACAAGCCTTCGGCTGGATCACCCAGCGGTGACTCGCTGGAAACGCACTGCGGGGTGGGCAGATGACGCTGGGGATCGACACGACACTGACGCTTCTCGCGGCCGGTCTGATCTTCCTTCTCTCCCTGTGCCTGGGAATCTGGAAATACCGACAGATGGCCACTTCGGACAATCACCTCGCCCATCCGTATGTCGACATCGCACACCGCGCTGCCCTGATGTACTCGTTTGCGACGCTGCTGATCGCGGTGTTCGTCGAACTCAGTGCGTGGCCGACGTGGATCAACCTGACCAGTGCCGCAGTGGTCGTGTTCTTCTTTCTCGCAGCGATATTCAGCTACATCGCTCACGGTGCGATGAAGGACACCGACAATCAGTTCGAGTCCGCCGGTCCGCCCCTGCACCTCGGGATGTTTCTGCTGATTCTCGGCGAGGTGGGCGGATTTGCCGTCCTACTCGCAGGTTTCGTGAAAGGCCAGTTCTTCTGATCGGGCTTCAGCGCCTGTGCTCGTAGCCGATCCAAGCCCGTCGACGCTCACCCATCGGGTCGTTCTCCACTCGGGACGTCTCGTCGAAGATCATTGTTTGCCGCTCCGGTACGGAGTAGGCGGGCCAATCCCGGTCCGGCACTCCGTGGCGGGCGAAATGGATCCAGTGGCGCTGCATGGTGGAGGTCACCGCAGTCAGTCCGCGGCGCCCACCGACCGCTGTCAAGGCCGCGGTGAGTGCATCCGAACGCCCGAAGACCGCAAGCAATTCGGTGGCGTGGGTAGCGCCCATGCCGATGAGTCTGAGCAGGCGAGGCGCAAAATCGTAGCGGTAACTGTAGGTAGGAGCTACCTGGCAATGACCCTGTGCGCAGAGTATCGCGGGCTCCCAGAACGTGATGTCGCCGCCGAGATCTGCGGCAGCAAACCGGTGCGGATACGTGGGATACGCCGCGAGCGCACGTGCTTTCACTTCAGGGGTGGTGTGGGAGAACATCTTCTCGATCCGAACCGGGTCGGTAGGCAAGATGTCGAGAACGCGCGGGAAGATTCTTCCCTCGTGGAGATTCGAACCGACGAGCAGCGGAACGGGGTGGGCGCGTCCGGCGGCGAACACGTCGAGCGGGTGTTCGGGAAGGACGTCGTCACCCACCACGGGGGCAAATGCCCGCGTTCCGGGTTCTTCGTCCGCGCCGCGGCGCGCAAGTTCTTCGCCGGCATCGACCAGGTCCTTCACCGAAGCGGAGCGCAGCCACGATGCCGGATCGGCATCCGGAGCCTGTGCGATCTCGAGGAACTCGCGTGCCCAACGGTGCGCTCGCTCTTTTCCGTATGCCGAAGCAGCCGGCGGACTTTGAGCGATGGCCCGGGCGAACAGCCCTCGTGCCGCCGGCGTTGCCATCAGAGTGGTGACCGCGTTGGCGCCGGACGATTCACCGAAGACGGTGACGGCGTTCGGGTCGCCGCCGAAAGCGGCGATGTTGCGTTGGACCCACGTCATCGCGGCGATCTGATCGCGCAATCCGAGGTTCGTCTCGAATGATCTTTCCGCAGTGGAATATTCACTGAAATCGAGGTAGCCCAACGCGCCGAGACGATATTGGATCGAGACGTAGACGATGTCGCCACGTTCGACCAGGCTAGTTCCGCGGTACATGGGCGTCGACGGATTCCCGCCGTTGTACGCGCCGCCGTGAATGAAAACCATGACCGGTCGCAACGAATCCGACGGTACCTGCGGAGCCACGACATTGACGAAGAGTGAGTTCTCGTCGAAGTTGCTCTTGCGCTGCGGAGACGGAGAGCCGAATGCTTCCGCCGGGCGGACACCATGCCAAGCCTCGACCGGCTGCGGTGCGCGAAATCTCCAAGGACCGGTCGGGGCCGTTGCGTAGGGGATTGCTCGCCAGGTGCGCAGTCCTCGATCGAGGCGCCCGCGTACGACCCCGGAATCGAGAGTGATCTCGAGGGGGCTCGTCACGGTAGGGAGATGTCGGTGCCGTGGCTACGGTAACCGCTGTATCCCGCCCAGGCCAAGCGTTGTTCACGTCTGGGATCGTTCTCGACGCGGACGATCTCGTCGAAGATCATGGTCCGACGCTCCTGCCCCTCGTAGCGCGGCCACGATCCGCGCGGCGAGCCGTGCTCGGCGAAGTGAAGCCAGTGTCCCTGAACAGATTCGGTGACTGCGCGCAGTCCGCGTCGACCGCCGGGAAGGGTGAGGCCGCGCCCGACAAGGGTGTCACCGATGCCGAAGACTGCAAACATCTCGAATCCGTGTGTGGCGTCGAGGCCGAGCCAGCGCATCATCGTCGGCGCGAAGTCGAATCGGTAGGCGTACGTCGGCGCTGATTGTGCGTGCGCTTGCATCAACTCCACGGACGGGTGCCAGAACGTGACGTCTCCGCCGACGTCGATCGCGGACTGCTCGTCCGGGTAGCCGGGATAGGTTGCGAGGATGCGCTTCCCGGCCTCGGGATCGGTGAGGGCAAACATGGTGTCGATGCGCGACGGGTTGGTCGGAAGTGCGTCGAGCACCTTCGGGAACAGCGTCCCCTCCCGTCTGTTGGTGCCGATGATCATCGGCACCTGGTGTGCCGATCCTTCTTTGAATGCGTCCAAGGGGGAGCGCGGCAGGAAGTCGCCGTCGACGACCGGTCCGAAGGGATGTAGTCCAGGTGTGTTCGCGAGTACCTCGGCGCCCAGTCTGCTTCCGGCTCTGCCCAATTCGACGGCTGTCGCCGAGGTCAGGGCCTTCGCGGGTGGTAGGCCGGAATTGAGGATCTCGACGAAACGCGCGCCCCAGGCATGCGATCGCTGCGTGCTCGAGACCAGATCCGGAGCCGAACTCTCGGCGATAGCGCCGGCAAAGAGTCCCTTGGCGGCCGGAGTCGCCATCAGGGTGGTGACGGCGGTGGCTCCGGCGGATTCACCGAAAATCGTGACTTTTTCAGGATCCCCACCGAAGGCGGCGATGTTGCGTTGCACCCACTGCAGGGCCGCGACCTGATCGCGCAGTCCGAGGTTGGAGTCGAATACGCGCTCGGATGTGGAGAACGGGGTGAAATCGAGGTAGCCCAGAGCGCCGAGCCGGTAGTTGATCGAGACGTAGACGACGTCGCCGCGTTCGACGAGGGACACGCCCGAGTACAAGCCGGTGGCCGAGGTCCCGATGGTGTTTGCCCCACCGTGGATGAAAACCATGACGGGACGCGGAGTATTGCCGGTGTTCGGGGGGGCGAGCACGTTGAGCGTCAGGCAGTCCTCGCTGCTCGGCTGGTACTTCCCGGGCGCGAGCAACAGCCCCTTCTTGTGTTGGACAGACGCGTCGCCGAACCTGGTCGCGTCGCGTTCTCCGGTCCACGGCGTGACCGGCTGGGGTCGCGTCAGACGCAGTGTTCCGACCGGCGGCCGGGCGTAGGGAATTCCGCGCCAGGCACGAAGTTTTCCCACCCGGCGGCCGCGCAGGGTGCCGTCGGCCGTGGTCACAAGTATGTCGGACGCCATGTCGCGACTATACGTACTTCGGGAGCGCGTCAGCGGCGAGCCTCCAGCAATCGAAGCCAGACTTCACTGACCGTCGGATACGAGGGCACCGCATGCCAGAGAGTTTCCAGTGGTACGGCGCCGACGACCGCGATTGTCGCCGCATGCACCAGCTCGGATACTTCGGGCCCGGCGAAGGTAGCGCCGAGGATCACGTCGGTGGCCTTGTCGATCACCAACTTCGCGCGCCCAGAGTAGTCGTCGCGCAGCAGCGAAGATCCCGCGACGGCGAGTTCGATCTCCACGACTTCGACGTCGTAGCCGTCGTCGCGAGCTTTCTTCTCGGTGCGTCCCACCCAGGCGATTTCGGGTGAGGTGAACACCACCTGGGGGACCTGTCCGTTGTCCGCCGACGCCGTGTACCGAGGTCCCCTGAGTCCGCGGCTCTCGGCCCGCGCGGCGATGACGTCTCCGCAGACTCTCGCCTGATACTTGCCCATGTGGGTGAGGGGAGAACGACCGTTGATGTCGCCGACGGCGTAGAGCCACTCACCTTGGGCACAGAGGTGATCGTCAGTGGTGACGTACTTGCCGTCCTCGAGGCCGATGACGGACAAGCCGAGATCGGCAGATGTCGGCCCGCGGCCCGCCGCGACGATGACCTCGTCGACTTCGATCACGCCGGACGATGTCTCGATGCTGACGGGTCCACCGTGGATGTGACCTTCGCCGGTGTCCTTGGCATCGGGGCGTGAGACCGAGTTGACGGCAGTGCTCAGTCGAACGTCCACACCGCGGGCGCCGAGTGCTTCGGCCACCATCGTTCCGGCAAACGGTTCTGCTGATTTCAACAGAGCATCGCCCCTCACGAGCAACGTCACGTGAGCGCCGAACGACGACAACCACGTTGCGCACTCCGTTGCGACCACTCCGCCGCCGATGACCGCCACTCGCGACGGAACCTCGTGCAGGTTGGTGGCGTCGCGCGAGGTCCACGGGAGTGCCTCGCGCAATCCCGGTGTCTTCGGGACGGTGGCGGTCGTTCCCGTGGCGAGTACGACGGCCTGGCGGGCACGGAGCTTACGGGTCCCGTCGACGGTCACTGCTCGCTCGCCGTCGATGACCCCGTGGCCTTTGATCACGGTGATGCCCGCGGAGGTTGCCCAGTCGACCTGGGACGAATCGTCGTGGTTGTGGGTGAACGAGTCGCGCCGTTTCAGAATGGCATCGACGTCCAGCGGTCCGGCCGGGATCCCGGGCAAGGCGTCGGCCGCCTCGAGGACCTGCCCCGGGCGCAGTAGTGCCTTGCTGGGCATACAGGCCCAATACGAGCATTCACCACCGACCAGTTCGTGTTCCACGATTGCGGCGGTGCGATTACTTCCGGCGATGGCGTATGCGGCGGCGTTCTCGCCGGCGGGCCCACCGCCGATCACGATGACATCGAATTCGTCGGTCATTGCTCCACGGTATGCCGGATCGGTCCGAGTTCGCTCGGTTACTGCCGGGTACGAGAGCTCGATGGTGGCTACAGTTGCACCCATGACGCGGCAGAAGATTTTGATCACCGGTGCCAGTTCGGGTCTGGGGGAGGAGATGGCCAGGAGATTCGCCGCGGCCGGTCGCGACCTCGCGCTGTGTGCCCGGCGGACGGATCGTCTCGACACGCTGCGAGGGGAGTTGGTGGCGCAGTACCCGTCGATCAGCGTCGCAGTGCGCGAACTCGATGTGACCGAACACGATTCCGTCGTCCGGGTTTTCGGTGAGCTGCGCGACGAGTTGGGTGGCCTGGACCGGGTGATCGTGAACGCCGGGCTCGGCAAGGGCGCCAAGATCGGAACCGGAAAAGCGCACGCGAATCTTGCAACAGCGCAGACGAATTTTGTCGGCGCGCTGTCGCAGTGTGAAGCTGCGCTCGAGATCTTCCGCGCGCAGGACGCCGGACACCTGGTTCTCGTGTCCTCGATAAGCGCGGATCGGGGGCTACCCGGGCCAAAAGCGGCCTATTCGGCAAGCAAGGCCGGGGTAGCGGCTCTGGGTGAGGCGCTCAGTATCGAGTTGGCGCGCACACCTATTCGGGTCACCACCCTGCTGCCGGGCTTCATCAAGACCGACATGTCCGCCGGCGCCGGCGACGACGCAGCGCTCATGGCCAGTCTGGACGAAGGCGTCAGTGCCATGGTCGACGCCATCGAGAAGGAAACCACACGAGCGGCGCTACCCGGCCTCAAGTGGCAAGGGATAGATGCGGCCCTACGATTCCTGCCCAACTCCGTGACAGCGAGGTTTGTCTGATGAGCATCCACATCTCGAACGGTAAGCCCCGCGTAGTGATCGTCGGTGGCGGCTTCGGTGGACTGTACGCAGCGAGACGGCTCAAGAAGGCCGACGTCGAGGTGGTTCTGATCGACCGAGGGACCAGCCACGTCTTCCAGCCCCTGCTATACCAGTGCGCCACGGGTCTGCTCTCCGAAGGGCAGATCGCAAGTCCGCTGCGACATCTGCTCGAGGACAACAAGAACACGAACGTCGTTCTGGGCGAGGCCAAGTCGGTGGACGCCGACGCCGGGATACTGACTGCCAGTCGCTTCGACGGGTCGACCTTCGAATTGCCGTACGACTACCTGATCGTGGCGGCTGGAATGCGCCAGTCGTACCACGGCCAGGACGAGTTCATCAAATGGGCGCCTGGCATGAAAACCCTCGACGACGCTTTGGCGATCAGGCGCAGTCTCATTGCTGCGTTCGAGATGGCCGAATCGCTCCCGACTGCGGAAGAACGTCGACCGTGGCTGACATTCGCCGTGGCGGGCGGCGGACCCACCGGCGTCGAATTAGCCGGACAGATCCGCGAATTGGCGATGCACGCGCTCACCAACGAGTTCCGGTCCATCGACCCTGACGAGGCAAGGGTACTGCTCTTCCACGGCGACGATCGGGTGCTCCCTTCGTTCAGTCGCAAGCTCTCGGCCGCCGCCAAACGTACTCTCGACGGGATCGGCGTCGAGACTCACCTCGGCGTGCACGTCACCGACGTGTGCGAGACCAGCATCGAGACGACGGACAAGAAGACAAAAGAGAAGCGGCAGTACGAGACCCGCACGATTCTGTGGACCGCGGGCGTCGAAGCAGTGCCGTTCGCCGAGGCACTGGCCACGGCGCTGGGTGTGAAGCAGGTCGGCGGTGGCCGCATCGAGGTGGAAGCCGATCTGACCGTTCCCGGCCACCCGAACGTCTACGTGGTGGGCGACCTCATGTCGAGGGACAAACTTGCCGGGGTGGCCGAGGTCGCGATGCAGGGTGGTCGGCACGCCGGTGCCCGGATCGCTGCAACCGTGGAAAACGGAGTGCCCAGCCGAAAACCGTTCAAGTACCGCGATCTTGGAACCGCGGCCTACATTTCGCGACGCCACGCGTTGCTTCAGGCAGGGCCGGTCCAGTTGTCCGGGTTCATCGGATGGGTGTCATGGGGAATCATCCACATCGCGTTCCTCGCGGGGTTCCGCAATCGCGCCAGCACGGTGCTGAACTGGGGCGCAACCCTGGCGTCGAAGACGCGTCGGGAACGGGCAATCACGTACGGCGACCCCGAAACCGCTCGGCAGCCGTACAACTGAGGGTTACTCGGTCTTGAACACGGGGTTTCCGGCGGTGTCGATCATCCACCACAGGCTGCCGACGCTCTGTCCGAGCATGTCGCCGGGAACCTTGTCGTCGAGGTACCGATAGACGGGCTTGCCGTTGACGGTGATCTGGAAAGATCCTTCAGGCCCGTCGACAGTGTCGATGACGGCGTCGATTCCTTCGACGATCGGCGAATCCGTGACCGAGGTGACCGCCGGCCAGTAACGCAGGCACGCTTCGTCGCACGACCCGGCTTGTGAGTTCTCCTCGTCCGGGTTGTAGACGTAGACGGTCATGCCTTCGCCGTCGACGGCGATCGTCCCGAGTGGGGAGTCGGCGGTCTTCAGCAGGGGTGCATCAGCGGCGGCGGGTGGCGACAGCGACGTCGCAATGGCAGTGACGTTGTCTGCGCTGTCCCCGGAATCGAGGGCGTCGGGCGAGCAACCGGTGAGGATCAGGGCGCTACTCGCAACTGTCGCGAACAACCACTGTCTGCGCATGACGTCTCCGTTCTGGGCGGGAGTGCTCGGGACAAGCAATCGGGGATACCCGTTGCGGACGAGCTGAAAACGCCGGGCGTCCGGATTCCTCGACAATAGCTCTGTTACAGAGCTATTGTGAGGTTGTGGATGGAAGCGGAGCAGATCTTGCGGATGACGTCCTGGAGATGCTCGGACAATTGCGCCGGGGCACGAGGAAGGCGTCGGGGCGGCCGTTTGCGGAACGACCGCTCGCCGGCGCCCAGATCGAACTCGTCAGGCTGCTACGACGCAACCCGGGTCTGTCGGTGGCCGAGGCTGCCGGGCGATTGGGTGTCGCGGCAAACACGGTGTCCACCTTGGTGCGGCAGCTCGTCGACGCGGGAGTGATCGAACGGGTTGCCGACGAGGCTGATCGACGCGTCGCGCGATTGGTGCTCGCGGACGAGGCGCGCGCCCGCGTCGAGGTGTGGCGTGATCGCCGGAGTGTGATTGTCGGTCAGGCATTGTCGACTCTGACCGCAGAGGACAGGGCAAGTATCGAGGCTGCTGTACCGGCCCTGTCTCGATTGGCGAGCGCTCTGGCAGCAGCCGGATCGGAAGGCGGGGGGCAGTGAGATGCTGACGCAGTGGTGGAGGAGCCGAGCAGTACACATGCCTGACCCTGACGCACCCGCGGTCGAGATCGACTCGGTCACATACAAGTTCGGCGGTCATCGGGCGGTGGACAACCTGAGTCTGGTCGTCAACGCGGGGGAATGCTTCGGCCTGCTCGGTCCCAACGGCGCAGGAAAGACGACGACGATCAGGTTGCTCAACACGTTACTTCCTCTGCAAGAGGGTGACATTCGAATTCTCGGTCGCTCCGTTCGCAGCGAAGCGATGACCATTCGGCGCTACCTCGGGTACGTGCCACAACAGCTCTCGATCGAAAGCGCATTGACCGCACGCGAGAACGTGACCTGGTTCGCGCGACTGTACGACGTTCCGCGGTCCGAACGACGCGAGCGCGTCGACCAGGCGCTCGAGATGGTGGACCTACTCGATTCAGGTGATCGTCTGGCGTCGGGTTTCTCCGGCGGTATGGTGCGACGTCTCGAACTTGCGCAGGCGCTGGTGAACCGACCGTCGTTGCTGGTGCTCGACGAACCGACGGTGGGGCTGGATCCCATTGCCCGCGAATCCGTCTGGCAGCGAGTGGCGGAGATGCAGAAGCAGTACGGCATGACTGTGCTGCTCACGACGCACTACATGGAAGAAGCGGAGGAGTTGTGTGATCGTGTTGCGTTGATGCATCACGGTGAACTTCGTGCGGTGGGCGAGCCGAGCGCGTTGGCCGCCGAACTGGGGCCGGAGGTCACTCTCGAAGACGTGTTCCGTCACTACACCGGCGACGATCTCACCGGCGACAAGTCAGGAGGTCTCCACGATGTCCGCAGTGCCCGTCGCACAGCGCGCCGCTTGGGCTGATCCCACTACCAACAGTCTTGCTCGATTGCTCTCGAGAATTTACACATTCTGCCTCGTGGAAGTTCAGAAGTTGCGGCACGACCGATCTGAATTGGTCACGCGCGCAATCCAGCCGATCCTCTGGTTGGTGATCTTCGGTCAGACGTTCAGTCATATCCGAGCGATCCCGACTGGCGACGTACCGTATCTCGACTTTCTCGCGCCGGGCATCATTGCGCAGTCCGCGCTTTTTGTTGCGATCTTCTACGGAATCCAGATCATCTGGGAGCGTGACGCGGGAGTCCTCACCAAACTCATGGTGACGCCGACGCCACGAGCCGCGCTGGTCACCGGAAAGGCATTTGCAGCCGGTATCCGTGCGGTCGCCCAGGCCGTGGTCGTAGTCGTTGTAGCGGCGCTGCTGGGCGTGAGCATGACGTGGAACCCGATCAAGCTGCTCGGCGTCGTGGCTGTCGTTGTCCTCGGCTCGGCGTTCTTCGCCTGTCTGTCGGTTGCGATCGCGGGGATCGTGCTCAAACGAGATCGATTGATGGGCATCGGCCAGGCGATCACCATGCCGTTGTTCTTCGCGTCCAACGCTCTGTACCCGGTCGAACTCATGCCGACGTGGGTTCAGTGGCTCAGTCGCATCAATCCGCTGAGTTACGAGGTGTCAGCGCTGCGCGGTCTGCTGATCGGAATGCCGACCGACTACCTCGTCGACTTCGGCGTGCTGATCGGGGCCGCGCTGCTCGGAATCATCACAGCTTCGGCACTATTGGGCCGCTTGACTCGCTGATCTGACTCGCTGAACTTCGCTCCGGACTAGTCGCGAGTGAACGGTGGGGTGTAGGTGCTGCAATCCGGAGGGACGGCCGGGAGTCCTTCGGACGAGCGAAGTTTCTCCGCAATCGATGAGAGCAAGTCCTGCGATTCAGGGGAGAGATCGACCGCTTTTATGGCCAGAGAACGTAATTCGCTGTCGTGGAACTCCTCGACAACCGAACGGTCTTCTTCCGGAATCAGTTCGGGATCTTGGCGAGGTGTCGGGCCGAAGAAGTACTCTGCTGCCACGCCGAAGTAATCGGCCAATGCCAAAACGACTTGCTCCGATGGATTCGTGCGCACACCGCTCCGGAGTTGCGAGAGGTACGGTGTCGAAATCTTGCATCCACGTTGCGAAAGGGCTTCCACAACTTGTGCGTTGGTGAGTCTCGGTGCTGTGGCCGGGTACAAGGCGTTCAAACGGTCCTTGAATGAATCGGTCACAATTCCTCCCTCGAGCGTGACCCAGCGTCACAGCTACTTCGCAGTTTTCACATAGTAGACGACACGGTTATTCTGGACTCTGGTCGAAAGTCCTTTCACCTGCGGATATTTGGCGCAGAAAAATTCCAAAGACTTTGTAAAGTATGTGATTTTCGCCGCGTACTGACCGTTCGTTTTGCCAAGGTGTACGGCGGTAGCGTATAAGCCGAACGGTGGTGGTTACGCCATTGTGCTGCAGGTTCTTTCAGCCGGTCCTATCCATTTTGTGTCGATGCATTCCTGCTCGGTCTGTAACGTGCGAAGCGCTGCCGCCGGGCACCGGGCGTCGTCGTGCCGGCGGTTGGCGCGCCGCGTGTTCGGGACTTCTTCTCGGTGCTCTGCTCGACGCTCGCGCGCAGTGGTGGGCCCGTATTTTGCTGCACTCGAGAGTGAGCGCTCAGGTGTGTCCACCTGCGAAAGTGACGCGCATTGAAAGCGGCCGATTGGTATGTCATCGACGTTGGAACACAGTGTTTCTCGTCGGTCCCCACTTTTTCATGCGGTGACATAAGGTTCATGCGGTGACATCAGCGCCGCCCGGGCGTGTTGCTGCGGCGGACCGGGCTCGAAGCGCAGCCGGCCGGCCAGACATGTCGAGCGTCGACTCTGCGTCTTTCGGATCGGAATTGCCCGCTGCGCCAGTAGTAGTCGACGTCGTCGCAGTCAGGTGCATGTCAGAACCATGTGGAGGAATGCACGTCTTGCACACGGAGGGCGACAGTCCGGGCGGCAATTCTGTCGCACAGATCTACCATCCAGTCCCGCCGTGCGCTGCTTCAACCTGCGGCATGTGTGCCTCGGCCTCGGAAGCGCTTTATGGCACGGGGGTTGCTGACCGGCGCATACTGGTTACAACACAGTGTGTTCGAAGGGCAGGACTGACATGGTCAGTGTCGAGAAGTGGGCGATGTGGGATTCCGCCGTGGAGGTGGACGTCACCGAGGGCGCTGCGCTGCCTACTGCGCACGCGTTGATCGCAGCTGCCATCGACGAAACCGAAGCGGTCTGCGACCTTCGCCGGGGAGACGCCGAGATTCACGCCGTCAACCTCGCTCAGGGAACTCCGGTCAAAGTGACACGACGTATGTCGGCTCTGCTGCGGTCGGCGCTGTGGGCTGCCCGTATGACCGGCGGTGCAGTCAATCCGCTTGCCGACAACTACTCCGAGGACGAATCCATCCCTCCGGTGCACCCGACCCCGACGTTCGAGGACGTACAGCTCGACGGAGACGTGGTGTACGCGCCCTGGGGTGCGTCGTTCGACATCACCGGAGTTGCCAAGGCCGACACCGTCGATCGCGCCGCGCAGATCGTCGCCGCCGAATTACAATGCGGTGTTGCTGTGCGGATCGGCGACGTGATCGCCACGGCCGGCCATGCACCGGCTGGTGGCTGGCAGATTCCGGTGCCGGACAGCGAAGAAGTCGAACTGATCAACGGAACCGCGATGGCGACGGCGCGGGCGCTGGAGCTGCCCTCCTGGGAGCCGAACCAGGAGCGGCCCTCCACGGAATGGGCACAGGTCTCGGTGATTGCTGACGACGCGGTGTGGGCGTACGCCGCGAGCGAGGCTGCGTTGATCCGGGGGATAAGCGCCATCAAATGGGTTGAACAGCAAGAGCTTCGCGCTCGGCTCGTCGACCGATCCGGACGCGTGTACACAACGGAAAGTTGGTTCGGCCCGGCCGCCGCGTGAGTCAGGCCCGTCCGCGCTCTCTGCGGTACCACTGCACCAGAGCATCTGTGGATGTGTCGCCGAGGTCGCCGGGTGCTGCTTCGGAAGAGAGCGCAGGCCCCAGTTCCATGGCTTGTGTCTTGCCGAGTTCGACGCCCCACTGATCGAACGGATTGACACCCCACACCGCACCTTCGACAAATACCTGGTGCTCGTAAAGTGCGATCAGCTGACCTACGACCGAGGGGGTCAGCTCCTTCGCCAAGATAGTGCTCGACGGTCGGTTGCCTGGCATCACCTTGTGTGGCACCAGCTCCGGAGCAGTGCCCTCTGACGCGATTTCTTCGGCAGTCTTCCCGAATGCGAGAACCTTTGTCTGAGCGAAGAAGTTACTCATGAGCAGATCGTGCATTGATCCCGTGCCGTCCGCAGTAGGCAGATCGTCGGTGGATTCCGCGAACCCGATGAAATCGGCAGGCACCAGCCAGGTGCCCTGATGCAGGAGTTGGTAGAAGGCGTGTTGGCCGTTGGTCCCCGGCTCGCCCCAGAAGATCTCACCGGTGGACGTGGTCACCGGTGAGCCGTCGGCGCGAACCGATTTGCCGTTGGACTCCATGGTCAGCTGCTGCAGGTACGCGGGAAAGCGCAGCAAGTCGTTGGAGTAGGGCAGCACTGCGCGGGACTGAGCGCCGAAGAAGTTGGAGTACCAGAGCCCGATGAGGCCGAGGAGGACCGGCGCGTTCTGCTCGAGCGGTTGGTTTCGGAAGTGCGTGTCGATCTGGTGGAAACCGTCGAGAAACTCCGCAAAACGAACGGGTCCGACGGCACACATGACCGACAAGCCGATCGCCGAGTCGACGGAGTAGCGCCCGCCGACCCAATCCCAGAACCCGAACATGTTCGCGGTGTCGATGCCGAACTCCGCCACGCGGTCACCGTGGGTGGAGACTGCGACGAAATGCTTGGCTACGGCCGAGACGTCTTCGCTGCCCAGACCGGCGAACAGCCAACGCTTTGCCGCTGTCGCGTTGGTGAGGGTCTCGAGGGTGGAGAACGTCTTGGATGCGACGATGAAGAGCGTCGTCTCCGGATCGAGGTCGTCGAGCTGTCCGACCAGATCGACAGGGTCGATGTTGGAGACGAACCGGACGCTGATTCCGGCGTCGGCGTAATGCCGTAATGCGCGGTAGACCATCACCGGCCCGAGGTCGGAACCGCCGATGCCGATGTTGACGATGGTGCGGATGCGCTTGCCGGTAGCTCCGGTCCACTCGCCGCTGCGCACACGATCGGCAAAAGCGCCCATCGCGTCCAGAACTTCGTGAACGTCGGCGACGACGTCTTGACCGTCGACGGTCAGCGCAGAATCCTTGGGCAGACGCAGCGCTGTGTGTAGTACGGCGCGGTCTTCGGAAGTGTTGATGTGATCGCCCGCGAACATCGCGTCGCGTCGTGCCTCGACGCCGGCCTCGCGGGCCAGGTCGACGAGCAGCGCGAGAGTCTCGCGGCTGACGCGATGCTTGCTGTAGTCGATGTGAAGATCACCGGCGTCGATCGTCAGCTCTCGCCCGCGGGCTGGATCGTCCTGGAAGAGTTCTCGCAGGTGAACGCCTTCGATGTCGGCGTAATGAGCGCGCAGTTTCTGCCAGGCTGAGGTTCCGGTGATGTCAGTGCTCACGATCATCGACTTTAGTGGCACAAGCTGGAAACTTCCGCGTGAGTCTCGCTCGCGGGCAGACGGACGCGGCTCCGACGAGCATCATGGAACCCATGGACACATTCGAATTCATTCGATCAGTTCCCACCCAGTTGTTCGTCGGCGGTCGGTTCGTGCCCGCGGAGAACAACGCGACCTTCCCGGTGGCGGATCCGGCGACCGGGAAATCGTTGACCGATGTCGCCGATGCGAGCCCCGCGGACGCGCTGCGCGCTCTCGACGAAGCCGTCGCCGTCTCGTCGAAGTGGGCGAGCACACCTGCGCGCGAGCGTGGTGAAATCCTGCGAGCCGTTTTCGAGAAGATCACCGAGCGAGCCGAGGACGTGGCGCTGCTGATGACCCTCGAAATGGGCAAGGCACTCGCCGAAAGTCGCGCCGAGGTGAAGTACGGGGCGGAGTTCTTCCGGTGGTTCAGCGAGGAGGCCGTTCGCATCGGCGGGCGCTACACGCCGGCGCCGGCGGGCAACGGCCGGATCCTTGTCACCAAGGCGCCGGTCGGACCGTGTCTGGCCATCACTCCCTGGAATTTCCCGTTGGCGATGGGTACCCGCAAGATCGGCCCGGCGTTGGCCGCCGGCTGCACGATCATCGTCAAGCCCGCCTCGGAGACCCCGTTGACGATGTTGTTGCTTGCTCAGCTCATGGCCGAAGCCGGGTTGCCCGACGGAGTCCTCTCGGTGTTGCCGACATCGAAATCCGGTGAAGTGACCGGCCCTCTCATCGACGACCCTCGACTGCGCAAGCTCACCTTCACCGGGTCCACCGGCGTCGGCAAGATGCTGGTGGAGAAGTCCGCGAAGCGATTGCTCCGCACGTCGATGGAATTGGGTGGCAACGCACCCTTCGTGGTGTTCGACGACGCGGACGTCGACAAGGCAGTCGAGGGCGCGGTACTGGCGAAGCTTCGCAACGGAGGCGAAGCATGCACCGCCGCCAACCGGTTCCACGTCGCCAACGCCGTGCGTGAAGAGTTCACGACCAAGCTGACCGAGAAGATGGCGACTTTCACGATGGGACCCGGTACCGACCCGGAGACGAAGCTCGGCCCGCTGATCAACCAGAACCAACTCGACACGGTCGCGGAGTTGGTTGCAGATGCGGTGGATGCCGGGGCGAAGGTGCGACTGGGCGGCGAAGCGCCGGGTGGTGAAGGGTACTTCTATCCAGCCACGGTGTTGGCAGACGTTCCGGCCAGCGCGCGGATTCTGAAAGAAGAGGTGTTCGGACCCGTCGCCGCGATCACCGGCTTCGACACCGAAGCCGAGGGAATCGCAGCCGCCAACGACACCGAGTTCGGACTGGCCGCGTACATCTTTACAAGGGATCTCGACCGTGCGCTTCGGGTTTCCGACGCACTGGAATCAGGAATGATCGGCGTCAACCGCGGAGTGATCTCGGACGCGGCAGCGCCGTTCGGTGGCGTGAAGGAATCCGGATTCGGCCGCGAGGGCGGGACCGAGGGGATCGAGGAATACCTGAACACGAAGTACATCGCGCTCGAGAGCTGATACACACGCGAACGGCCACATCGGGACTGCCAGAGGCATCCGATGTGGCCGTTCGCAAGTGATCTGGGTGTGCGCTAGTGGCCCAGGCGTCCGCGGCCCAGGCGCAGGAGCAGCATCGCGAGAGTGTGGCCTTCCTGGCCCAGCTCGTTGAATCGTTCTAGGACCTTCATCTCGCGGCTGTGCACCAGACGCGGACCACCCGATGCCATCCGGGTACGGCCGATGATCTGGGAGACCTCGGAGCGGCGTTTGATGGCCGCGAGGATCTCGGCGTCGAGACGGTCGATTTCTTTCCGTAGTTCGTCGATCTCCGCCTCACTCTGGGGGATCTCGACGTCTGTCGGAGCAGTTTTTACAGTATCGACAGTATTTCCATGGGGGGCTGCAGCCTGGGTGCTCATTGCTATTCGTCTCCTCTTCCTACTGCGTGGATCGTGGTCTCGGCTCGGGTCGTTACCGATCCAGGCACACTGACGAAAATGCCCCGGATCCGATTCGGACCAGGGGCGGGTGAGCTGTTCAGATCACGTGCACCGAGGTCCGGGGCACGTAAAGTAACGCCACAGCGGGCCGACGGGGTCGGCCGTGTTGTCGCGAACGGAAATGCTGAACATAGCGTCCAGTTTGCCATGCTCGACACAGGTAATCCAAGTGCCTCTACCAGCAGGTGGACGCACTGACGACCGTGTCGGTGGACGCCGGTAGCGTGGACAGGCGATGAACACGTACCCAGCACTCGGTGAGCACGACGGACATTCCCAGCACGACGGGGGCGGCGCGCGGGGACACGACGCGGGTTCGGACGCCCTCCTCGAGGGTCTCAACCCGCAACAGCGCGAGGCCGTGGTCCATGCCGGTTCGCCGTTGCTGATAGTCGCGGGCGCCGGCTCGGGCAAGACTGCAGTGCTGACGCGTCGTATCGCCTATCTGCTGGCCGAACGGGGTGTCACCCCCGGTCAGATCCTGGCCATCACGTTCACCAACAAGGCTGCGGCCGAGATGCGCGAGCGTGTGGCAGCTCTTGTCGGACCGCGTGCCAACGCCATGTGGGTCTCGACGTTCCACTCCAGTTGCGTGCGGATTCTGCGAGCACAGGCGGCGCTCCTACCCGGTTTGAACTCGAATTTCTCGATCTACGATTCCGACGATTCGCGTCGACTGCTGACGATGATCTCGAAGGACCTCGAGCTCGACACCAAACGATTCTCCGCGCGGCTTCTCGCTACGCATATCTCCAATCTGAAGAACGAACTCGTCGGACCGGAAGAGGCGGTTGTCGCAGCCGATCAGGATCCGGCCGAACTTCCGCGACTGATCGCCAAGGTCTACGGCCACTACCAACAGCGGCTGCGTGCGGCGAACGCACTCGACTTCGACGATCTCATCGGTGAGACCGTCGCGCTTCTTCAGGCGTTTCCACAGATCGCCGAGTACTACCGCCGCCGCTTCCGTCACGTGCTCGTCGACGAGTACCAGGACACCAACCACGCGCAGTACATGCTTGTGCGTGAACTGGTCGGTGGAGCCGGCGAGTCCGACCACGCCGTTGCCCCGGCCGAACTGTGCGTCGTCGGTGACGCCGATCAGTCGATCTATGCGTTCCGCGGAGCCACTATCCGCAACATCGAAGAGTTCGAACGCGACTACCCGGATGCTCGGACCATCCTTCTCGAACAGAACTACCGTTCGACGCAGAACATTCTGTCTGCGGCCAACTCCGTGATTTCCAAGAACACCGGCCGACGAGAAAAGCGTCTGTGGACCGATTCGGGTGAAGGCGAACTGATCGTCGGCTACGTTGCAGACAACGAGCACGACGAAGCATCGTTTGTCGCCTCGGAGATCGATCGGCTGGTGGACCAGGGCGAGACCAAGTTCGCCGACATCGCGGTGTTCTACCGGACCAACAACTCCTCGCGCGCGCTCGAGGAGATCTTCATTCGACTCGGAGTGCCGTACAAGGTGGTCGGCGGCGTTCGCTTCTACGAGCGCAAGGAAGTTCGGGACATCGTCGCGTATCTGCGCGTCCTCGCCAACGAGGACGACACCGTGAGCCTGCGACGCATTCTCAACACGCCCCGACGCGGTATCGGTGATCGAGCCGAAGCCTGCGTCGCCGTGCACTCCGAGCATCGCAACATCAGCTTCGCCGCCGCTCTCCGTGACGGCGCGGAAGGCAAAGTGGCGCTGCTCAATACGCGGTCACAGAAGGCCATCGCGTCGTTCCTCGAGATGATGGACGGGCTGCGGGCCCTGCTACCGACAGCGGCCGCCGACGAGGACGAACCGTTCGAGCTCGGTGACATCGGTGAGGTTGCCGAGGCGGTGCTCGAGCGCACCGGCTACCGCGCCGAGCTTGCGGCGAGCAGCGATCCGCAGGATGGCGCGCGACTCGACAACTTGAACGAACTCGTCAGCGTGGCAAGGGAATTCAGTTCCGACGCGCGAAACGCGGCCGGGCTGATCGATCCGGACGACGAGGAAACCGCAGCAATGCGTGAAGGTGAACCCGATCCGGGTTCGCTTGCCGCCTTCCTCGAACGGGTATCGCTTGTCGCCGACGCCGATCAACTGCCGGACTCCGACGACGGCGTCGTGACCATGATGACGCTTCACACCGCCAAGGGCCTCGAGTTCCCGGTCGTCTTCGTCACCGGTTGGGAGGACGGGCAGTTCCCGCACATGCGCGCCCTCGGCGATCCGGCGGAGCTGTCCGAAGAGCGTCGACTTGCTTACGTCGGCATCACCCGTGCCAGGCAGCGCCTGTACCTGACGCGCGCGATCATGCGTTCGGCGTGGGGGCAACCGATCCAGAACCCGGCGTCGCGGTTCATCCAGGAGATCCCGGAGGACCTGATCAACTGGCGCCGTGAGGATCCGGGCACCGGTGGCGGATTCGGAAGCGGCAGGCCGGGTTACGGCAGCGGAAGCCGCTACGGCAGCCAGGGCGGCCAGGGATACGGCGGCGGGCAGAACTACGGGGGAGGGTCCGGCAAGGCCGCGTCGACTCCCAGTTTCGGTGCCGCGCGTGGCCGCAACAACGTTCTGGTCCTCGCCACGGGTGACCGCGTCAGTCACGACAAGTACGGTCTGGGCACCGTGTTGGAAACCAAGGGCACTGGCCCCACCGCGACGGTCACCATCGACTTCGGTAGCGCGGGCAAGGTGCGGTTGATGCTCATCGGCGGTGTGCCGATGGTCAAGCTGTAGAAGACAGGCAAAAACTTCCGGCCCGTACCTGGAAAGGTGCGGGCCGGAAGTTTTTCATCAGAAGCGTTGGGCTTGCGATCAGTCCTGCTCGACGCCGAGGCTGATGCCGCGTGAGGCGAGCCAGGGGAGGGGATCGATCTTGTTCTCGCCGGCGAGATGAACCTCGAAGTGAAGGTGCGGGCCGGTGGAGAAGCCGCGGTTGCCGACAGTGGCGATCTGGTCGCCGGCCATGACCTGCTGACCAACCGTGACGGTGGACGTGTCGATGTGGCCGTAGACGGTGATCGTTCCGTCTGCGTGCTGTAGGCGTACCCACATGCCGAACCCGGAAGCCGGACCTGAATCGATGACCTTGCCGTCGGCGACGGCGACGATGGGCGTCCCGATCGGGGCGGCGATGTCGACGCCGGCGTGCAGGGTGCCCCAGCGGGTGCCGAAGTTGGACGTGAACGTGCCCACTGCCGGCAGGACGAACAGCGGGCGACGGGCAGCGGCTTCGCGTGCTGCGCGCTCGTCACTGAAACGCTGGCCCTTGGCAAGCAGGTTGCTGAACTGGGAGAGGTCGGTCGGCGCTGCGACGTTGAGGACCTGCGGAGCGTCGGCCTCGGTGGTGGCTGCCGTGGAGGTGGCCGGAGCGAACTGAGCGGCCTGCGGTTCTGCGGTGGTACCGATCGCGGAGGACTCGTTGGCGAGTGCAACTTCCGAGTGGTCGGCGGCAGAAGAGGAACCGTCGTTGACAACTGCCTGGCCCGCGGCGACAACCGCGCCGGCTGCAACTGCCAGAACGGCGGCGCGGCCCTTGAGAGCGGAGGGAGGGGTGGGGAGTCGGTGAGCACCGCTGCGGCGAACCGGAGATTCGACATCGACTGTCGGTGCGGAGGTGGCGTAAGTGGGGGTGCTGATCACGTCGGACTCGACGAACTCGTGAGAGTCGGAATCTGACGACGTGGAGGATGAATTTCGAGTGAACATATCGGTAGAGATCTCAGAACTTTTGGTCTCGGTGTAACGCCTGGCCGAGTGCGTTGGATAAGTGGTCGTGACCTCGTCTGGAGCTGAGTTCGAGAACCTACTAGCGGTGAACTGGCTGCGGTGATGCATATGCCGGTTCTCTCCTCGAGTTCGTGATCAGCCCGTGACTTAGACCGACTGACGGTAACGAAATGATTGCGATGGGCGCAAGCCGTAGCGGAAACCTGTCCGATTATGTGACGTGCCTCACAGCTTGACCTGGGAATATGTCGATCCGGGCAAAACGGACGAATCATCTCGTTTCGTGATCACGCGTGTCACAACCGGATCACCGGTCCATTCAGGCACTACCGTCGATCGAGTGTCCACAACACCTGGAACTACGTCGCAGGCGCGTTTCGACGACCCCGGAGTGAAGTCAGGGGCGCCACTCGCGGCGGTAATCGGACTGCTCGGTGCCGTCGGAGTGGCAGCCAGTCCCGTCGTCGGAGTCGGGAGTGGCCGCGGGGTCGACACGACGGGGGCTCTTGCTTCCGCCGCTCTCTTCGCTGCCGTCTGCACGATCGTCGTGCCGCTGGTTGCGGTGCTCACCTCGGGGCGCAGGCCCGCCTTCGCAGGCGGACTCCTGGCAGGTATCGGCGCGGTGTCCCTCGGCGCGGCGATCCTCGACGTTCAGTTGTTCGTCGACGCAATCGATGCAAACCGCTTGGACCTTTTCCGTCCGATTTCGGCGGGTTCGATCGATGCGGGTCCGGGCGCTTATCTCGCGCTCGCGGGCCACGGACTTCTTGTGGCGTCTGGTGTCCTCGGCTTCATGGTCGTCCATCGTGAATCGGAGCGGGACGGATACGGCAGCGCTCGCGCCGCGGAATTCGACGGGCGATCGGTTGGCGGGCGGATCGGTGGGTGGCCGACAGCGCTGCTGATTCTGGCCGCGGTGGTGTTCGTGCTCTCCCTGTTCGGTCCTTCCTTCAGTTCGCAGGATCCGATCTTTCTGGTCAAACCGCTCGTCGACTCGGCGGCGGCCACCGCCGTCGGTACGGGATTGGTCGGCGTCGCGGTACTCGTTGCGGTCGCGGCGGCATTGACGTCCATCTCGCTACCGGTGGGCTGCGGCGCCCTGATCGGTGTCGGTCTCGGCGCACTCGCAGTCAGTGGAACCAGGGTGATGGCTGGGTTCGCGGCCGGCGATCGGATCGGCGTCGGTTCGGGATCGGTGGTCGGGGCACTGGCCGCCGTGGTCATCGCCGTGATCGGAGTTTCAGCTCCCTACCTCGCTTCCAGGCGTGAAACAGATGCGATTCCCGCTGAAAGTGTGGTTCGCGCACCCGCGAAGACGACAAAGGGTGCGCTGAAAGCGGCGATGGTGGCTCAGTCCCGGGCGGCGCAAGCGCGGGTGAACAGACTTCACCGCGTTGCCGGTATCGGCGCAGTTGTCACCGCAGCAGTGGCAGCCCTGGGGGTGGCACTTCCGGTCCTGTCGTTGCCGGAGAACATCCCCGAACCGTCCATGCTCTCGTCTCGAGTTGTCCTGCTCGCGGCTGCTGTACTGCTGGTCGCCGGTCTGGGCTTGTTCGCCCCGGGCCGCGCCGCGGTGGTGCGGCCGGCCGTCGGCGTGTTGTGGACCACGGTCGTGATGGGAGTCGCCGCTGTCATGCAGTCGGCTGTCATCGCCACGGACGTACCGGGCGTCGGGTTGGGGGCCGGCGCCTTCGTGCTCTGCGGCGCGGCTTTCCTCGCTGCGGCGACGGGACTGCTCGTCTGGCTGGCGGGAAGCGCCGAGCGTGAGGATGTCGACACGTCGGTAGGTGGCGGTTCGAGAGGGCTGGTGCTTCTCGTCGGTGGGATCGGCGCCGTCGCTGTCCTGATCGGAACCGCGTTTCCCCTCTATCAGGGCGACGCCTATACGGCGGCCTCAGTTCTGGAGTGGCCGTGGGGAATTGACGTCTGGGGTCAACTGCTCGTCGGCGTCACCGTCGTGATCGCCGCTGTGATCGCAGCGTCCGCGCGGCCGTCGCGGGGCGCGGCATTGCTGATCGGATCTGCCGTGGCAGCTCTGGTGTACGTCGGTGAGTGGCCACTCACGTCATCGCGCATATCGGACGCAACCGTGGGGGTGGGTGCGATCACAGCGGCCACGGGCATAGTGTTGCTTCTCGTTGCAGCGTTCTCGAGCGCAAGAATCAGTGAGACTGATGCTTGACAAATTCGGTGTGACCACCTTGCCGAATCGGTGAGGCGTGCCTCATCGGGCAATTGCGCGTGACTTGGGCCACATAGCATCAATGCGGGCGCAAACCGAACGCGGCAACTGGTTAAAGTCCAGAACAGACCCGCTCCTACCCCTCGAGCGGGTGACAACGCAGACGAGACGGTGAGCAGATGGATCTCTTCGAATACCAGGCGAAGGAACTCTTCGCCAAGCACGGAGTGCCGACTTCGGCTGGACGTGTTACAGACACAGTCGCCGGCGCACGCGAGATTGCCCAAGAAATCGGTAAGCCCGTGATGGTGAAGGCACAGGTCAAGGTAGGCGGCCGCGGCAAGGCCGGTGGCGTCAAGTACTCGCCCGACGTGGATGCCGCAGTGGCAAACGCCGAGGCAATCCTGGGCCTGGACATCAAGGGCCATGTCGTCAAGAAGCTGCTGGTCGCAGAGGCAAGTGACATTGCCGAGGAGTACTACATCTCCTTCCTGCTCGACCGCACCAACCGCACCTACCTGGCCATGTGCTCGGTAGAGGGTGGCGTCGAGATCGAGGTCACCGCCGAGGAGAACCCCGACGCTCTCGCCAAGATCCCCGTCGACGCAGTCAAGGGCGTCGACCTCGCGTTCGCGCGCAGCATCGCCGAGGCAGGAAAGCTGCCCGCAGAGGTGCTCGACGCAGCGGCCGTGACGATCCAGAAGCTGTGGGAGGTCTTCATCGGCGAAGACGCACTCCTCGTCGAGGTCAACCCCCTCGTTCGTACGCCTGACGATCAGATCCTCGCCCTCGACGGCAAGGTCACCCTCGACGAGAACGCAGCGTTCCGTCAGCCCGGCCACGAGGCATTCGAGGATCGCGACGCTACCGATCCCCTCGAGCTCAAGGCCAAGGAAAACGACCTCAACTACGTCAAGCTCGACGGTGAGGTCGGAATCATCGGCAACGGCGCAGGCCTGGTCATGTCCACGCTGGACGTCGTCGCATACGCCGGCGAGAACCACGGTGGCGTCAAGCCCGCCAACTTCCTCGACATCGGCGGCGGAGCTTCCGCTGCAGTCATGGCTGCCGGCCTGGATGTCATCCTCAACGATGCACAGGTCAAGAGCGTGTTCGTCAACGTCTTCGGCGGCATCACCGCGTGTGACGCAGTTGCCAACGGCATCGTCGGCGCACTGAAGACCCTGGGTGACGAGGCCAACAAGCCGCTCGTCGTTCGCCTGGACGGAAACAACGTCGAAGAGGGTCGTCGCATCCTCGCCGAGGCCAACCACCCGCTGGTCACGGTCGTCGCAACCATGGACGAGGCCGCCGACAAGGCCGCCGAACTCGCTCACGCAGCGAAGTAAGGGACTCACAGAACAATGGCAATCTTCCTCACCAAGGATTCAAAGGTCATCGTCCAGGGCATCACCGGCGGCGAGGGCACCAAGCACACCGCTCTGATGCTCAAGGCCGGCACCCAGGTCGTCGGCGGCGTCAACGCTCGCAAGGCCGGCACCACGGTCTCGCACGTTGCAGCTGACGGTTCCCCTGTCGAGCTCCCCGTCTTCGCGACGGTCGAAGAGGCAATCAAGGAGACCGGCGCAGACGTCTCCATCGCATTCGTTCCCCCGGCCTTCTCGAAGGACGCCATCGTCGAGGCCATCGACGCGGAGATCCCGCTCCTCGTGGTCATCACCGAGGGCATCCCGGTTCAGGACTCCGCTTACGCTTGGGCGTACAACGAGTCCAAGGGCAAGAAGACCCGCATCATCGGACCGAACTGCCCCGGCATCATCACCCCGGGTGAGGCCCTCGTCGGCATCACGCCCGCCAACATTGCAGGCACCGGCCCCATCGGCCTGGTCTCCAAGTCGGGCACCCTGACCTACCAGATGATGTACGAACTCCGTGACTTCGGCTTCTCCACCGCCATCGGCATCGGCGGCGACCCGGTCATCGGAACCACCCACATCGACGCCATCGAGGCGTTCGAGAAGGATCCCGAGACCAAGGTCATCGTGATGATCGGTGAAATCGGTGGCGACGCGGAAGAGCGTGCAGCCGATTACATCAAGGCCAACGTCACCAAGCCGGTCGTCGGCTACGTGGCAGGCTTCACCGCTCCCGAAGGCAAGACCATGGGCCACGCCGGTGCCATCGTCTCCGGTTCCTCGGGAACTGCTCAGGCAAAGCAGGAAGCTCTCGAAGCTGCAGGCGTGAAGGTCGGCAAGACGCCGTCCGCTACCGCTGCTCTCGCTCGCGAGATTCTTCAGTCCCTGTAAGGGGCTTCGCCCCCGTGCGTGGTTAGGGAGTCTCCGGACTCCTTAACCACGCACAGTGGTATCGACCCACATCGACCCGGCAGGTTCCAACTGCCCGGCACCGGATGTGATGGATGCGACGATCGAATCGAGATCGTCGGCGTCACCGGCGGCGAGCGTCATCACCGCCTTCGATCCATACGTAGTTCCGAGCACCGAGACGCCCCGCGCTCTCAGCTCCGCTTCCACCCGACCGGCCTCTGAGTGCCGGATCGCCAAAGTGCGCAGGACCTTTCTCTCCCTGGCCACAAGCTCGGCCGAATCGAGAGCCACCGAGACCGCTCCCGAATACGCGCGGACCAATCCACCGGCGCCGAGCTTGATTCCGCCGAAATAGCGCGTGACGACAACAATCACATCGACCAGATCTCGAGACTTGAGAACCTGAAGCATCGGCACCCCGGCAGTGCCGCCCGGTTCACCGTCGTCGTGTGCACGTTCGACGCGTGAGTTCGCCTCGTATCCGATCACGAAAGCCGAACAATGATGGCGCGCATCGGGATACAGCGATTTCTGCTCCGCGACGAACTCCGTGGCGGCTTCGGCGTCGTCTACTCGGTGAAGCGCGGCGATGAATCGTGAGTGCTTCACCTCGGTTTCGACGACGTGGTCGGCGCCGGGCGCGAGGGTGAAGGGCATCTGCCCATTGTCTCCTGTCGGTGTTAGCGTGCGAAGTCGAGACACATACGCTGGTAACCATCGAAGACCGTCTACGAGGAGAAGTCATGACGTTCACGCCGCAAGGGCCCAGCTTCGGGCCACCGAATCAGCCGGCAGCGGGCGGTGGAACCAAGAATCTCGGATTCATCCTGCTCATCGCCGTCGCGGCACTCGGCCTGATCAATTTCCTGCTCGGTTTTGCGCCCTTCACGTCGATCAGTGGAAGCAGCAGCGGCATCGGTAGCGGCCTGGATACCAGTTCGAGTTTCTTCGAATCGAGCATCTACGGCCTCGGATTCGTTTTCGCCGGCGGTGTGGTCGCAGGCGTCTCGCTGCTCCCGAAGCAGTCGTATGCAGGCATTGCCGCAGCGCTCACCCTCACGGGTTTCTTCGCTTTGGTGTTCGCCGCGTTCTCCGTCGGTACCAGCGACTACGTCGACATCAGCCTCGGTTGGGGCCTGATCATCGTGCTGATCCTCTCGTTCGTGCAGACCGTCGTCGCAGTCGCCGCGTTGTTGTTCGAGATCGGAATCCTGAAGGCTCCCGCGCCGCGTCCGGTAGCTCAGCAGTATGGTCAGCCGCAGGGCTATGGCCAGCCCCAGGGCCAGGCGCCAGGTCAGCCACAGGGATACGGACAGGCTCAGTACGGCCAGCCTCAGCAGGCTCAGCAGCCGGGCCAGTACCAGCAGAATCCGCAGTACGGGCAGGCGCAGCAGCAGGGATACGGGGGAGCGCACGCCGCCCCCGTCGACCCGACCGCTTCGCAGCCGCCTTACGGCCAGACTGCGTCTCCCTACGGGCAGAACCCGGCGCAAAATCCCGGACAGACCGACTCGTCGGCCGCGACGACGTCGTCTTACTATCCGCTGACCTCTCAGCCCGGTGGCCAGCCGAACCCGAGTTACTCGTCGGATCAGTTCACCGCTCCACGCGGTTACGGCCAGCCGTACAACCAGCAGCAGACTGGCTCGACCGAGCAGCCGACGGGCTTCGAGCCGCCCACTTTCGAAGCGCCGACGCCGTCTGCGGAACCTGACCAGGGCAGCAGCGATTCCGCGGCCGAGACCAAGGTCTTCGGCTCGCAGAACCCCGACGAGCGTCAGCAGTAGTACTTCTTCGTTTCACGAACATGAATGTGGCCTCCGACCCGCTGCGGGTGGAGGCCACATTCCGTGAGCCCGACGGCGCGCCTGAGTGCGCGGCGCACTGTCGAGTGAAACCCTCGAGGGGATGAGTTCTTTGATTGATGGCACCCGGTCCCGTCCCACGTCCTCACGACCCGGACGTGGTCGTACTGGCAGCGGCCGCGTCGGCGGCGGTCGCCCGGGACCGAACCCGGACCTGGCACGCAAGTTGCTGACTGTCGCCTTCCGACCGTCGGGCCTGACGATGCTGCTGATCGCGGCTGTCGTCGTGGTCACTTTAGTATCGGCGAGCAGCGACCTGACCGGAACCTTCGGCGCCATTGCCACCACCTGGTTGGTCATCCACCAGGTGCCGGCGACTATCAGCGGCGTCCAACTCGGTGTACTGCCATTGCTTCCGACGGCCGTCATGATGTGGGTGGTTGCACGCCGATGCGCGTCGACTGCGGTGCACACCGACTCCCGTGACGACACCCTCCGCCTGGTGGGGGCGGCAGTAGCCGGGCCGTTGACTATCACGGCAATCGCTCTCGCCGTTGTCGCCGACGCCTCCGCGGCAATTCCGCTGTCGAGCCCCAACACGTTGGCCGCTTTCGGCTGGGTCGCCGCGATTCACCTGATCGCCGCGTCCGTCGGTGTTGCTGCTGCGCACTGGGATCGCGTCGTCGCCGAGATTCCGCCGTGGGCATCTGCCGCTGTTCGTCCGGCCGCGGCCGCGTCGGCAGCGCTGCTGGCTGCGGGCGCCGTGGCCGTTGTGGTGTCACTACTCGTGTCGTGGTCGACGGTCGGTGACCTACTCGCACGAGGCAACGGGTTTGTCGGCGTGCTGGGATTGACGGTGTTGTCGCTGCTCTATCTGCCGAACCTCGTGGTCGGTGCAGCCGCGGTGATGACGGGATCGACGGCCGATTTCGGCAACGTCTCCATCAGCGTGTTCGGCAACATCGGTGGAGATCTGCCACCGTTGCCCCTTCTCGGAGCGGTTCCGGAAGGCGTCGCCGGCGGAATCTGGCCGGTGCTGTTGGTCGTTCCGGCTGCGGTGGGTGTGATGCTCGGCCGTGATTGCGCTCGACGCATCGCCGGGCAGGACAGTGTGCTCGCAGTGCTGACGGCAGCTGCCGGTGCCGGCGTCGTCATGGCTCTGCTTGCCCTTGCTGCGGCGGGAGACCTCGGGCAGTTCGGCACCGTCGAGGTCCTGTGGTGGGGCTTCGGTCTTCTGACTTTTGCGTGGCTGGGATTGTTCGGAACCGTCTCGGCGCTGTTCGCGATGTGGTTCTCACACCGCGGACACATGAAGGACGAGGTTGCGCCGCCGACGGCTGAACCGGCTCGAGAATCCGAGCCCGAACTTGCGATCACGGCCGCGGCCACAACGGATGGCGAGGACGACGAAAACGCCGACGAAGTGCTCGCCCAGGAATCTGCGGTGGTAGTGACCAAGGTCGTCGAAGCCGAAATTGTCGAAGAATCAGGCGAACCCGTGCAGGTAGTGACAGAGGAAACCGTCGAGATCGAAGTAGTCGACGCGGAGGTTGTCGCGGCACCCGAGGCGGACCCCACAGCCGGGGCCGAGCCGGAGACCGACCTGCCCTCGAAGCCGCAGGAGTCCAGCGACTAGGCTGTCATGCGGCCGATACTCCGGCCGCATCATCTTCCAGTTCTCAGGAGTAGTGCGCTGACTGCCTCGGCCGACAATCCGCAGCCGACAATGCCCGACAGGGTCCAATTTCGCGACTCTGTCGCGCGGGTAGTCGTACTCGCTTCCGGCGCGGGAACCCTGCTGACTTCGCTGATCGACGCTTCGCATGCCGAGGGATACCCCGCCGAGATCGTTGCCGTCGGTGTAGATCGTGACTGCCTCGCCGCCGAGCACGCTGCGGATTCGAAGATCCTGTCCTTCAAGGTCTCGATCAAGACCTACGAAAATCGTGCCGCCTGGGACGAGGCGCTGACAGCAGCAGTGGCCGAGTACGAACCCGATCTCGTGGTCAGTGCAGGCTTCATGAAAATCCTCGGCCCCAGCTTTCTCGAGCGTTTCGGCGGCCGAATCATCAACACTCATCCCGCGTTGCTGCCTGCCTTTCCCGGCGCGCACGCGGTTCCCGACGCTCTGGCGTACGGCGTGAAGGTCACCGGTTCCACGGTGCATCTCGTCGACGGCGGAGTTGATACCGGGCCGATCTTGGCGCAGGAAGCTGTGCCGGTGCATGACGACGACACCGAGTCTTCGTTGCATGAACGCATCAAAATTGTGGAGCGACGGTTGTTGGCGGACGTCATCGCCGCTGTTGCTACGCGCGGAGTGGTTTCCGATGGACGAAAGGCCGTGATCCCCAGTGAGTGAACGCAAGGCTGTGCGCCGTGCACTTGTCAGCGTCTACGACAAGAGTGGTCTGATCGAGCTGGCCACGGGCCTGCACGAGGCCGGTGTCGAGTTGGTCTCGACCGGTTCGACCGCGTCGAAGATCGCCGACGCCGGAATCCCCGTGACCCCGGTCGAGGCTCTGACCGGATTCCCGGAATGCCTCGAAGGCCGTGTGAAGACGCTGCATCCGCGCGTCCACGCCGGCGTTCTCGCCGATACCCGCAAGCCGGATCACCTCGCTCAGCTCGAGGAACTCGGCATCGCGACCTTCGAATTGGTTGTCGTGAACCTGTACCCCTTCACCGAGACGGTTGCCTCGGGCGCTAGCCCGGACGAGTGTGTCGAGCAGATCGACATCGGCGGCCCGTCGATGGTGCGTGCTGCAGCCAAGAACCATCCGTCGGTTGCCGTCGTGGTCGATCCGGCTCGGTACGCCGACGTCCTGACTGCCGTTGCCGGTGGCGGATTCACCTTGCGTGAGCGCACTGTGCTTGCAGCGCAGGCTTTCCAGCACACTGCGTCGTACGACGTCGCGGTTGCGAGCTGGATGACGAGCACGATCGCCGCTGACGAGGACGGTTCGCTGTTCCCGGCCTGGGTCGGTGCGACCTGGAACCGCAGCGCTGTTCTTCGCTACGGCGAGAACCCGCACCAGGACGCTGCGCTGTACGAAAACCCGGCTGCGCCTGCAGGTTTGGCTCAGGCGGAGCAGTTGCACGGCAAGGAGATGTCGTACAACAACTACACGGACTCCGACGCAGCGTGGCGCGCAGCGTACGACTTCACTGATCCGGCCGTCGCAATCATCAAGCACGCCAACCCGTGTGGCATCGCCATCGGCACCGACATCGCCGACGCCCACCGCAAGGCGCATGCGTGCGATCCGGTCAGTGCTTTCGGTGGTGTGATCGCTGCCAACCGCGAGGTCACCGTCGAACTGGCCGAGCAGATCGCCGACATCTTCACCGAGGTCGTCATCGCGCCCTCGTACGAAGACGGAGCTGTCGAGGTTCTGCAGCGTAAGAAGAACATTCGTGTTCTGAAGGCAGCCGCTCCGACCGCTACCGGAATCGAACTGCGTCCGATCTCCGGCGGTACGTTGCTCCAGCAGCGCGACGTCCTGGACGCCGACGGCGACAACCCGGCCAACTGGACCCTCGCCAACGGTGAGGCTGCCGATGCCGAGACTCTCGCTGACCTCGAATTTGCTTGGCGCGCCAGCCGTTCGGTGAAGTCCAACGCGATCCTGCTGGCTTCCGGCGGTGCCTCTGTCGGCGTCGGCATGGGCCAGGTCAACCGCGTCGACGCAGCGCATCTGGCTGTTCAGCGAGCCGGTGACCGCGTCGTAGGTTCGGTTGCAGCTTCGGACGCGTTCTTCCCGTTCCCTGACGGTCTGCAGGTGCTGCTCAACGCCGGCGTCAAGGCTGTTGTGCAGCCGGGTGGTTCGGTTCGCGACAACGAAGTGATTGCCGCAGCCAAGGAAGCCGGTGTCACTCTCTATCTGACCGGTGCGCGCCACTTCGCGCACTGACTCCTACGTCGGTAGCGGGCCTCGACTCCTCAACGGGAGTTCGGGGCCCGTTCTGCATTCAGGCCGCCCGGGTCTTTCAGGCGGCGCTGCTGTGGGTGCCCTGGAGTTCGCGGGGTGAGCCGGTGATGACGACGCGTGAGGCTCCGCGACTGCGGATCTCGCTGATCAATGCGCCGAGGGTAGCTTCGTGGGCCGCATCGGAGTGTGAAAGATCCAGGGTGACGGCGTATCCGGTGAGGTCACCGGGCAGATCGACATACGGCGGCGCGATGGACAGTTGGTTGACTCGAAGTTTCATGTGGTGCTCCTGCGTGTGAAAGGTAAAAGAAAAGGCACCCGAGGCGTTTGCCCTGGGTGCCCGAGAACGAATCCGGTGAAACTGGGGATCATTCTCGGGGTACACCGCGCTTGTTGCCCATGTGCTTGGCCGACATTGCGGCCGAAAAAATGTGCTTGTCTGCGGTGCAGCTGCGCCACGAAGGTACGGATACGACGTGCGGGTGTAGCGACATGATGTCCGTTCCTTTCTGTGTGGCGTTGCTGGTTAATGGATGACCGTACAGCACGGATCGAGGGTTCGCACCAATAAAAGGCGCCGCGAACGTAAACTCCGGGTGACTTCTGTCCCCAGGTTCGCTGGATTGAAAGAGTCTTCATTGCAGGTCAGACGTAGAAAGCAGAATTCCCTCCGCGATGGTTCGCGGAGGGAACTTTCTACCTGAAAAAGAGGACGTTCGGTCTGTACGTGATCAGGAGAACGAGCGGACCCACGCTGTGAAGGGCTCCGAGAACTCTGCCGAGTACGGAAGCGGCGCGACGTAGTCGGCACCGGTGGACTGTTCGTCGCCGATGTCCTTGAGTACGAAGTTGGCGTTGCGCATCCGCACGGAAGTCAGCGCTGTATGGGAGAGCGCGGCGTCGAGTGCCGCGACATCGGCGGGAATGACTTGGATGTCTTTGTCCGAGCAGCTCGTGAGAACGGGCATGCCCGCCGGTAGCGCCGCCACGAGCGCAACCGGGTCCAATGCGTCTTCCTCGGCGAGTGCCTTGGCGTTGGCGTGTACGAGTCCCGCATTCTGCAGCGGCTCGGGCAGGTCATCCGGAACAGTGCCCTCGGATCGCAGCGACTCGACGGCATCGGCGAGCGCGACGCGCAGTTCGTCAGCCAGTTCGACCGGCAGCTGACCGGCGCCGACGACCGCATCGAGCTGGCGGTGAATCTGCGTCGTGAGTAGATCGAGAAGTCTGACGCTCAGTGGCTCGAGCAGTGCGAGGGCACTGACTCTGGCGCCCTCCTTCGCGGTGGCGAGAGCCAGTGCGACTACGGCGCCGTCGCTGTGTCCGACCACGAACAAGCGCTCGGGATCGACACCGGGTTGCCCGGCGAGGTAGTCCAGTCCGTCGGAGGCGGCGTCGACAAAAGTGTTGAAGCCGAGATCGGCGATGTCCTCGATGTCGTAGTCACCGAGGGCGGTTTCGCCACTGCCGAGCTTGTCGTAACGCAGGCTTGAAATCCCTTGTTTTTCAAGAAGATCCGCGATGAACCGCAGAGTTCCGATGTCGCCTTCGAGGAGGGCGCTGTCGCCGTTGCGATCGGTGGGGCCGCTGCCGGCCAGAATCAGCGCGGCCGGGGCAGGGGCGTCGGGTGAGGCGGCCAGGCGAAGACTCCCGTACAGGGTGACATCGCCGGATTGGAACGAGATCTCGGTGTCGGACATGACGACTTGTCTACCAGGTCGGTGCGGTCAGGCGGTGCGCAGACTCCGGACACGACGCCAGCCACGCCAGCTGAACCACAAGAGCGCGGCGAGCAGGGGAATGATCAGGAGCGGCAAGATCATCGCGATCATGGAGGTGAAGAAAGTCAGCACATCCTCGATGACGGAAACGACGGGATTTGCCAGCCCACCGGTAGTGGCCGTACTGACCGCGCGAGTGCCGGTCTGCGCGGCGCTGAACGTCAACGCCGTCGGCGCTCCGACGATGATGCCCGCCAACGCGGCCATCGCAGGGTCGAGATGGCTGAAGGCCGCCCAGGCGGCGATCACTCCGGCAATCGGTCCGGTGACGTTCCCGATCACCGAGAGTGCGTTGTCCACGAACGGAGTGAGGTCGGCACCCAGTTCGACCACCGCGGCGATTGCCAATGCGACCAGCGCGCCGGTCGATCCGATCCACCGCATCGACTCGCCGACGGTGATCCCGAACAGTTCGAAGTGGACGGCAGCGCTGAGCATCAGCAGCGGCAGGAAGGTTCGCATTCCGGACGCTGCGGCGAGTCCGAGGCCGAGCATGGCCGGCAACACCCAGGTATCCATGGGTGGAGTTTAGGTCTACTGTGCGCCTTTATTAACCGCCGGCGGTTAATAAAGGCGCACAGCAAAGTCTCGGAAAGGACCTTTCATGGCGACAAACCCGCAGCCGATGTTCTTCCTCAACCTGCCCGTCAAGGACCTCGGCAAGGCCACCACCTTCTACGAGGGCCTCGGATACTCCAAGAATACGCAGTTCTCCGACGAGAATGCGTCGTCGATGGTCATCAGTGACACCATCGTCGTGATGCTGTTGGCCGAGCCCTTCTTCAAGACCTTCACCACCAAGGGCATCGCCGACACCTCGACGTCGACGGAGGCGCTGCTCGGTCTCTCAGCCGAGACCCGTGAGGCCGTCGACGCCCTCGTCGACAAGGCGCTCGAGACCGGCGGTTCCGAAGGTAACGCGACGCAGGATCACGGCTTCATGTACAGCCGCAGCTTCCAGGATCCCGACGGCCACATCTGGGAAATCATCTGGATGAATCCCGAGAACATCGAAGGCTGAGCGACCGAACTTCCTCGGCGAGAGGCGAAACCCCGCAAACACTCGTAGCGTGGAGTGGTGACTGTCGCAAAAACCCTCGGAGAGCTACGCGCCTCCGGACACGTACAGCGAAGTGTCAAGGAAGAACTACGAGAGAATCTTCTCGCCGCGTTGCGGGACGGCCGTGACCCCTGGCCCGGGATAGTCGGGTTCGAGGACACGGTCGCCCCGCAACTCGAGCGGGCGCTGATCGCCGGCCACGACGTGGTTCTGCTCGGCGAACGAGGTCAGGGAAAGACGAGGCTGCTTCGCACTCTCGGGCTCCTGCTCGACGAGTGGACGCCCGTCATCGAAGGCTCGGAACTGGGGGAGCACCCGTACGAGCCGATCACCCCGGCTTCGATACGTCGAGCCAAGGAACTGGGCGACGACCTCCCGATCGCCTGGCGCCACCGCAGCGAGCGGTACTCCGAGAAGTTGGCGACGCCGGATACCTCGGTCGCCGACCTGATCGGCGACGTCGATCCGGTCAAGGTTGCCGAAGGCCGGAGCCTCGGCGATCCGGAGACCATTCACTTCGGCCTCGTGCCTCGCGCGCATCGCGGAATCGTGGCCATCAACGAGCTCCCCGACCTCGCCGAACGCATCCAGGTCTCTTTGCTCAACGTGATGGAAGAGCGGGACATCCAGGTCCGCGGGTACACGCTTCGGCTTCCGTTGGACGTTCTTCTGGTCGCGAGCGCCAACCCCGAGGACTACACCAACCGCGGGCGCATCATCACACCACTCAAGGACCGCTTCGGCGCCGAGATCCGTACTCACTACCCCGTCGAGTTGGCGGGCGAGATCGCGGTGATCGAGCAGGAGGCGCACCTGGCCGCGGAGGTGCCCGACTACCTTCTCGAAATTCTTGCCAGATTCACTCGCCTGCTCCGCGAATCCACCTCGGTGGATCAGCGATCGGGTGTGTCGGCACGCTTTGCCGTCGCCGGCGCGGAAACCGTCAGTGCCGCCGCGGTACGACGGGCAGCGGTGCTCGGCGAAGCCGATCCTGTTGCACGGCCCGTCGATCTCGAGTCCGTGGTCGAGGTTCTTCGCGGCAAGGTCGAGTTCGAATCCGGTGAAGAGGGACGGGAACTGGAGGTGCTCGAGCACCTGCTGCGTCGCGCGACCGCCGATACGGTTCGGGTACGTCTCGGCGGGATCGACCTGGGGATGCTGGTTGCTGCGGTGGAGATGGGCAACACGATCGTCACCGGTGAATCTGTCACGGCCAAGGCATTTCTCGACGAGCTTCCGGACCTCGAGGTCCTGGACGAAGTAGCCGAACGTCTCGGTGCGCAATCCGACGGCGAGCGTGCCGCCGGTGCCGAACTTGCCCTCGAAGGGCTTTACCTCGCGCGCCGGATCTCCAAAGATCAAGGCCCGGGCGGCCGCTCGGTATATTCGTAAGGGGCAGTGATGATCCACAATCCGCGGTACGGGCCTTACGACGGTGGTCCCGATCCGCTCGCGCCTCCCGTGGATCTGCGCGAGGCCCTGGCAGCAATCGGCGACGACGTGTTGTCGGGCACGTCGCCGCGCCATGCCCTCCGAGAGCTCCTGCGCCGAGGCAACCGGGACATGCGCGGGCTCGACGACCTTGCTGCCCAGCCGAACCGGCGCCGACGTGAGTTGCTACGCCGCAACAATCTCGACGGAACGCTCGACGAGGTTCGTAAGCTTCTCGACAAGGCGGTGCTCGAAGAGCGCAAAGAACTGGCACGTGCTCTCGACGACGACGCACGATTCAACGAAATGCGGATCGAGGAGTTACCGCCGTCGACAGCTCAGGCCGTGCAAGATCTGGCCGACTACAACTGGCGCAGCGAACAGGCGCGCGCGGATTACGAGAAGATTCGTGATCTGCTCGGACGTGAGGTTCTCGATCAACGCTTCTCGGGAATGAAGCAGGCACTCGAGGGCGCCACCGACGAGGATCGTGAGCAGATACGCCAGATGCTGGCTGATCTGAATCAACTGCTCGACGCGCACTCTCGCGGCGTCGACACTGCGGAGCAGTTCGCGGAGTTCATGGACAAGCACGGGCAGTATTTCCCGGACAACCCGCGCAACGTCGAGGAACTTCTGGATTCTTTGGCGCAGCGCGCGGCGGCTGCACAACGATTGCGGAACTCGCTCTCGCAGGAGCAGCGTGACGAGTTGGATGCGTTGGCGCAGCAGGCGTTCGGTGATCCGAGCCTGATGAGTGAGCTGAGTCAACTCGACCAGTTCCTTCAGGCGGCTCGGCCGGGTGAGGACTGGGAAGGTTCGCAACAGTTCCGCGGCGACAACGGAATGGGGTTGGGTGAGGGGACCGGTGCCCTGCAGGACATCGCCGAGCTGGAATCCTTGGCAGATCAACTGTCGCAGCAATACGCGGGCGCGGCGCTCGACGACATCGACCCCGAGCTACTCGCGCGGCAACTCGGCGACGAAGCCGCCGCTGATGCTCGCACCCTGGCCGATCTCGAAAAGGCTTTGCAGGAACAGGGTTTCTTCGATCGTGCACCGGATGGTCAATGGCGCTTGTCGCCCAAAGCCATGCGACAGCTCGGACAGACTGCTCTGCGCGATGTCGCCGGGCAACTGTCGTCACGAACCGGTCAACGCGATACGCGTCGGGCCGGTGCGATGGGTGAACCGACCGGAGCGTCCCGCGAATGGGAATTCGGGGACACCGAACCGTGGGACGTCACGAGAACCATCACCAACGCCGTCCTGCGTGACCCGGGCCGAATGCCGGTGCGGCTGAGCGTCGTCGATGTCGAGGTGGCCGAAACCGAACAGCGCAGTCAGGCTGCGGTTGCTCTCCTGGTGGACACGTCGTTCTCGATGGTGATGGAAGATCGCTGGGTGCCGATGAAGCGCACCGCTCTGGCACTCAATCATCTGGTGAGTACGCGATTTCGCAGCGACGAACTCCAGTTGATCGCCTTCGGACGCCACGCGCACGTGCTGAGCCCGTCGGAGCTCGCTGGTTTGGACGGCGCGTGGGACCAGGGAACCAACCTGCACCACGCACTGTTGTTGGCGGCCAGGCATCTTCGACGCCACTCCAACGCACAGCCGGTGGTACTGATCGTCACCGACGGTGAGCCGACGGCTCATCTCGAAGCGGACGGAGAAGCCAGGTTCGACTATCCGCCGAGTGCGCGAACCCTCGGTTTGACGGTTCGAGCACTCGACGCAGTGGCCAGGCTGGGCGCCAAGGTCACATTCTTCCGCCTCGGTGAGGATCCAGGTCTGGCCAGGGTGGTCGACCGGATGGCGCACCGGGTGGGTGGACGCGTCATCGCACCGGACCTGGACGGCCTCGGCGCCGCGGTCGTGAGTGACTACATGCGAGGTCGCCGCTAATTCTGCCGCCGTCAGTCTTGTTCAGCGGGCTGGTGCTGGGTGATGCAGTGGATGCCGCCGCCACGTTCGAACAGCGGTCTGGCGTCGACGGTGACGACGGTGCGCCCGGGGTAGGCGGCCGCAAGGATCCGGGCCGCTTCGGCGTCGGCCGGATCGTCGAAGCTGCAGGCAATCACTCCGCGATTGACCACGAGATGGTTGATGTAGCTGTAGTCGACGAATCCCTCGTCGTCGCGCAGGATTTCGGGAGCGGGTACCCGAATGACCTTCCACGGCCGGCCGCCGACGTCCGTCGAGCTTTCGAACAACTCGATGATCGTCTTGCTGACGGCGTAGTCAGGGTGCACCGGATTGCGTTGGTCATGGACGAGTACCACTCCGGGGGAAGAGATAGCAGCGACGATGTCGACGTGTCCGCGCGTTCCGTAGGTCTCCTGATCGCGGGTCAACCCGCGGGGAAGCCAGATCACGTGCTTGGCGCCGATGGTGCGGGCGAGTTCGGCCTCGATGTCGGCCTTCGTCAGGTCGGGGTTTCGCCCCGGATCGAGTTGGACGGTTTCGGTGACCAAGACGGTGCCGAGACCGTCGACCGCAATACCGCCGCCCTCGTTGACGATTGGTGAGTCGATCAACTGGGCACCGGATTGTTCGACGACAAACGCGCCGATCTTCGAGTCCTTGTCCCACTGCGCCCAATCCTGTGCACCCCAGCCGTTGAACACCCAGTCGACTCCGCCGAGACGGCCTTCGTCGGACAGGACGAACGTCGGCCCGATGTCGCGCATCCACGCGTCGTTGAGAGGTGCCTCGACGATGTCGACCTTCTCGGACAGGTACTTTCGTGCTTCTTCGACTTCGGCGGGATCGACGACGACGGTGACCGGCTCGAATTCGGCGACGGCGTGGGCGACGGCCGCCCACGTCGAGCGCGCTTCGTGCTGTTCTTCCGCAGTGTCCCCGAGAGAGTATCCGGCGCTCGGGTACGCCATCCAGGTACGTTCGTGCGGTTCACTTTCCGCGGGCATGCGCCAGGTCATCGGTTGGCTCCTGCAGTGTTCACCGGTGCGGTCAGGGCCGAGTAGGTGTCGGGTCGGCGAGTGGCCAGGAACGGGAACAGCGCAAGCCAGTCTTCACGGTGCTGCAGGTCGAGATCTGCGACCAGGACGGCTGATTCGTCGCGCGGAGCCTGAACGAGGATGCGTCCGTACGGGTCCGAGATGAACGACGAACCGTAGAAGGTGATGAGACCTTCACTGCCGTGGCGATTGGGGACAACCATGAAAGTGCCGTTGGCGACACCGTTTCCGACGATCACTTGCTGCCACAGCGGTTGGGTGTCGAAGTTCGGGTGATCGGGTTCCGAGCCGATCGCCGTCGGGTACACCAGGACCTGGGCACCGGCGAGGGAGTATGCACGTGCGACCTCGGGGAACCACTCGTCCCAGCATGTCGGGAGTCCGAACTTGGCGCCGAGTGCCTCGTGAACGGGGTATGCGTCCTCGGACGGACCGCCGCGAAAGTACGTGTCCTCGTAGTACCCGGCCGTCACCGGAATGTGGAGCTTGCGGGTACGACCGAGAAGTTCACCCCCGGGCGAGACCAGGATCGCGGTGTTGAAGCCCAGGCCGTCCTCGGCGTCGCTGCGCTCGTACAACGACGCGTGAACGAGAACCTGGTTCTCCGCAGCGGCCTTGGTGGCGAAGGCGAAAGTGGGTCCGGTGAGCAGGTCTTCCGCCGCGCGTCCGGGATTGTCGCCGGCCGGGGTGGAGGCGGGGTAGCGGCTGAGCGTCAGCTCCGGAAGAAAGACCACGGAAGCGCCCAGCTTCGCTGCGGACGCAATGCCTTCGCTCAATTCAGCGTGGAGGTCGTCTTGGTCCTCGTGCCAGCGATGTTGGACGAGGCCTACACGCAGAGGGGTGGACGTGGACGGCGAAGTCGCGGCCGGTGACTCGGGTGGGGTGAGGGCGGTGATCGTCAGCATGGGGTTTCCTCGGTGCTCGGGTATTCGACGTTCAACGTAAAACGAATGTGATTCGTTAAGTATGGTGGGTGAGCGCTGATTGATCAAGGACTTTCGAGGAATTGTTTTTTGCAGCGCCCCGAACGGTGTGGATCACTACAGGAGGACATATGCCGCGGCCATCGCAACGACTGCTCTCACCGGCGATCATCACCGAGGCAGCGATCGAGTCGGTGGACGAATCCGGCGACTTCACCATGCCGGGACTCGCCGCAAGACTGAAGGTTCGACCGTCCTCGCTCTACAACCACGTTTCCGGACGAGCCGAGATCGTCGAACTGATGAGGGCGCAGTTGATGGCAGGAATCGACGTCGAGTCGGCCTCGGGGACCTGGAGTGAGACCGTCGCGGCGCTGGCAGCCGAGTACCGGCGAAGCTACGCCGCGCATCCTCGTCTGATTCCGCTCTTCACGGCCCAGACGGTGCAGGCCGGTGTGGCGTTCACCCTCTACAACGCATTGGCGCAGGCATTTGCCGATGGTGGTTTCGACCCGACCGAAACACTGCACGCGATCACGACCGTCGACAGTTTTGTTCTCGGTTCGGCCCTGGACCTGGCGGCGCCGGACGTCCAGTGGGCGTCGGGACCCGAAGCCAACGACGCGATGAAGGCGGCGTTGGCAACGTCCGGGAAAAATCCCGAACGTGCCGACGCCGCCTTCGAATTCGGCTTGCGCGTGTTGATGGCGGGCCTGATCGCGCAGGCCCCCGAATCTACTGTCTCCTAGGACACGCTGAGGTCGTTCTCGTCGCGCAGAGCCTCTGTGTCGCGGTTGAGGGTTTTGCCCTCGAAGAACTCGGGATTGTGCACTCGCATGACCATCATCAGTACCGCGCCGAGGATGAGGATTCCGAAGCCGAGGAAGAAGACCAGGCCGATTCCGCCGATGGATGCTCCGCTGGCGTTGTCCGGATTCATACTCTCCTGGACCGAAATGACGAACACCGCAAGCAGCATGAGACCACCGATGAGTGGGAACGCGAGCCGGAAGACGAAGTTTCGTACGCTCTCGAAAAGCGTCTTGCGGAAGTACCACACGCACGCGAATGCGGTGATGCCGTAGTACCAGCAGATCATGATGCCGAGTGCGGCGATCGTGTCGAGCAGAGCACTTTCGGACAGGAACGTGACGACGCTGTAGAACACTGCGGTTACCGCGCCTGCCACGACGGTCGCGTACGACGGCACCAGGAACCGAGGCGAGACCTCGGCGAGCTTCTTGGGGAAAGCTCCGTATGCACCCATGGCGAGCATGGTTCGTGCCGCGGGCAGGAACGTGGTCTGCAGGCTGGCGACTGAAGAGACGAAGACCGCGAGGAACAGAAGCATTCCGCCCCAGTTGCCCAGGACCGGGTCGGCCAGAGCGCCGAAGACGTTCTCGGAGTTGTCGGGATTGCCGAGGCCGAGGCCTTCCTCGCCGACGCCGGCGTACATCATCGCGGCAACGGCGACCAGCAGGTAGGTCAGGAGAATGGTTGCGACACAGAGCAAACCGGCGCGACCGGGGGTCTTCTTGGGGTTCTTCGACTCCTCGCCCAGCGTGAGACAGGTATCCCAGCCCCAGAACGCGAAGATCGATCCGGTGAGTCCGATGACAAACGCACCGATGGCGAGTCCGCTGAACGGGTTGAACCAACTCAGGTCGAAGGACAGTCCGGCCGGGGCGTCGCCGGCGCCGACGTGAACCAGTGCAACGACGGCGAAGACGACCAGCAGCACCATCTGGAAGCCGACGAGCGCGAACTGTACGCGCTCGCTGGTGGTGATTCCCCGACTGGCAATCCAGGTGGCCAACGCGATGAACACCAGCGTGGTGCCGACGTTGACGAATTTATTGCCCGGCAGATCGGCGATGGAGGGATTGTCGGCCACCCGCGCGATGAACAGATAGAAGAAGTCGACGGCAATTGCAGCGAGGTTCGAGAGCACGATGATGGTGGCGATCACCATGCCCCAGCCGCACATCCAGCCGACGTACGGTCCGAATGCCTTGGTGGACCACGTGAATGACGCTCCGCAGTCAGGTGTGTCGGAGTTCAGTTCGCGGTACGCGTACGCGGTGAGGAACATCGGGATGAAGCCGGCGATGAAGATGGCGGGCATCTTGAGACCGACCGCGGCGACGATCAATCCGATGCTGGCCGTCAGGGTGTAACCCGGTGCCACGGAGGAGATTCCGAGCACCGCGCCGGAGATCATGCCGATCTTGCCGGTGGCGAGGCCTTTGGAACTCAGTTCGGTGCTGGTCATGACAGTGCCTCCGGCTGGGTGAATTCGTGCTTGGGCACTACGACCATGGGTACGGGCAGTACGCGCAGCATCTTGGCGGCGGTGGAGCCCAGGAACAGTTTGCGGGGCTGTGCGAGGCGACTTGAACCGACCATCACGAGGTCGCCGTCCTGCCAGTCCAGTTGACGCACTGCCGATTCCACGGTAGATCCGTCGGCAATGATGACCTCGATGGGGAACTCCGCGGGGAGCGCGGCTCTTGCGACGTCGAGTGTGTCCTGAGCGTGATTTCGTGCACGCTCCCTGGCCGACTCGGCGGTGTCGCGATGATCGCGCAGATCGTTCTGGGGGTCGAGCGCTACCAGTGAGACCAGTCGGAGCGGAACCTGCATCAGTTCGCTGGCGCGCACGGCGGTGTTCAAGACGATGTCGGCGCCGACACGGGTGCCGAGTGCACAGGTGACCTCTCGTATCGCAGTGGCCGCCGAGTGCCGCGTTCCGCGAGGCGCCAGTGCTACCGGGACGTGGGCGGAGTGAAGCAGTTCGGTCGAGACCGAACCTATCGCGTGACGGCCGAGCAAACCGTCGCCGGAAGCTCCCACCACGATCGCGAGCGCATTCAGTCGGTCCACTTCGTCGAGCAGGCCCTGAGCGAACGACTCGTGGAAGCTCAGGTGTACTTCCACCTGGATGTCCTCGGGCACCGACGCTTTCGCCTCGGCGAGCCAGTCGTGTGCACGCGCGGCGAGGATGTCGTCGTAGCCGGCTTCCGAGGGAACCTTGGCCGGCAGTGTCCGATCCGGTGGGAGGACCATGCAGATGTCGAGTTGCGCGCCGAGACTGCGCGCGAGCTGGGCCCCGAGGACCAGCCCGTCTTTACCGCTGGGTGTGGCGAGGTATCCGACGATAAGGCGCATGGTGGCTCTTTTCCGGATTGGAGGAATCTGCTGTGCGCCTTTATTAACCGCGGGGGGTTGATAAAGGCGCACAGCAGGAGGGGCGGCGACTCAGTCGTGCGAACTCATGACGTGCTTGAGACGGGTGTAGTCCTCGACTCCGTAGGCCGAGAGATCCTTGCCGTAACCGGAATACTTGAAGCCGCCGTGCGGCATTTCGGCGACGAGCGGGATGTGGCAGTTGATCCACACCGCACCGAAGTCGAGAGCAGCGGAGACGCGTTGCGTGACACCGTGATCCTTGGTCCAGATGCTCGAGGCCAGGCCGAACCGAACGTCGTTGGCAAGCGTGATCGCCTCCTTCTCGTCGGAGAAGCTCTGGACTGTGAGGATAGGACCGAAAGTCTCTTCCTGCACGATGTCGTCCGATTGCGCGACGCCGGTGATGACGGTCGGCTCGAAGAAGAATCCGGTTTCGCCCGAACGCTTTCCGCCGGTAACGATCTTGGCCGACGCCGGCAGGTTCGCGATCTTGTCGCTCACGGCGTTGAAGTGATTGATGTTGTTGAGCGGGCCGTAGAAGGCATCAGGATCGGAAGGCGCTCCGGGGCGCAGCTTCTCGGCGTTCCGGACGAGGGCTTCGACGAGCTGATCGTGGATGGACTCGTGAACGATCACGCGAGTGGCCGCGGTGCAATCCTGGCCGCCGTTGAAGAACGCTGCCTCGGCGATGCCGGTGGCGGTCTTCTCGATGTCGACGTCGCCGAAGACGATCGCCGGCGCTTTGCCGCCCAGTTCGAGGTGCGCGCGCTTGAGTTGCTGTGCTGCGGACACGGCGACAGCGATGCCCGCCCGCACCGAACCGGTGATCGAGACGAGACCGAGGGCCGGGTTCTCCACCAACGTCGCTCCGGTTCCGCCGTTGCCGAGCACGACGTTGAACACGCCGTCCGGCAGGATGCCCTTCGAGAGCTTCGCCAGGACCAGCGTGCTGCCCGGTGTGGTGTCGCTGGGCTTGAGGACGATCGTGTTGCCGGCCGCGAGGGCGGGCCCGATCTTCCACAGCGCCATCATGAACGGGTAGTTCCAGGGCGTGACCTGACCGACGACGCCGATCGGCTCACGACGGACGTAGGAGGTGAAACCCTCCATGTACTCTCCGGCCGCCTTGCCCTCGAGAAGTCGTGCGGCTCCGGCGAAGAACCGCATCTGATCGGCTCCGACCTTGACCTCTTCGTCGGCGATCATCTGGTGGGCCTGGCCGGTGTTGGCGCTTTCGGCTGCGACGATTTCGTCGCTGTGCGCTTCGATGGCGTCGGCGAGCTTGAGGAGTGCAGCCTGCCGCACGCTCGGCGTCGTCTTGCCCCAGGTCTCGAATGCTTTCTGTGCGGCTTCGACGGCGGCGTCGACGTCTTCCTTCGTGGAGACCGGCGTACGCCCGACCACACTCTCGTCCACGGGGTTGATCAGGTCGAGTGTTTCCGTCGCGGCTGAGGCGACGAATTCACCGTTGATGTAGTTCTCGAGTACGACGATCGACATCGGTACCGGTTCCTCTCGAGGTCGAACGAGTTCCGGCCGAGGTGATCAGCACGGAACTCGCACTTTGTGGGGCGTGTGTGAGCAAGTGTGCGCTGACTCACAAGTAAAGGCAGCTGCCAAAAAGGTGAAATCTTTGATCGCCGACGCACCGAGTTGTACAGTCCTGCCCATGACGATCGCTGTGCGGTGGATGTTGGCGCAGCCGGATCTCGCGCTGGAACTCAAAGGTGGCGCCCAGGGTGTCGGTCGCGAAATCACATTTGCGCACGCCACGGAGCTGCTCGACCCGTTTCGATGGTTGACCGGCGGCGAATTCATCCTCACCACCGGCATCCGATTGCCGTCCACTCAGCAAAAGCGCGGCCGCTATCTCCGGATGCTCGACGCGGCGGGAGTGGCGGCGGTGGGATTCGGAACCGGGCTCTCGTACCCCGAGGTCCCGGCCGATCTGGTGGCCGTCGCCGACGAGATCGGACTCCCGCTGATCGAGGTGCCGCTGCCGACGCCGTTTGCTGCCGTCGTCAAGCGTGTGATGAGCCGGTTGGCAGAGCAGGAATACGAAGCGGTCCTCCGGGCGTCGCGGGCGCAACCGCGGATGACGCGTGCCGTCATTTCCGGCGGAACGGCTGCGACCGTGCGTGAACTGGCGATCGCGACTTCGGCGACGGTGCTTCTTCTCGACGTCGCCGGAAGAGTTCTCGAGAGCTCACCTCAACTGCCGACGGACGACGTGATCGACGAACTGCGAGCAACTCTCGGGGGCGGTGCCTCCAGTAGCGTGACGCTCGCAAGGTCTGGAGCGTCGATCGCGGTGCAGCAGATCAGCGTCGGGCGAACGCCGTACGGATACCTGGCGGTGATCAGTGCTTCGGCGCTCAGCTACGTCGATCAGATACTGCTCGGTCACGCGAACTCGTTGTTGGCGTTGGACTTCGAGAAACCCGCGCGTCTGCGTGCTACTCAGGATCAGTTGAATTCGCACGCCCTCGGGCTGCTGCTCACCGAGGATCGCGACCCGGCGCCGGCGTGGCAACAGATCAGGCAGGCCGCCGACGGTGAGGGAATGATCCGAGGATTGACAGTTCTTACCGACACGTCCGACGTAGCGGGACGCGTCGGAGCCGAGATTGCCGAGTTCATGAACAAGGCGGGGCGGCAGTTGTTCTCGCGGATCAACGACACTCGCGTCACGGTGCTGCTGCGTGGAACCGACGACGTCGAGTTCGCCCGAGAGCTGCTCGGCGGGGTATCGAGGTCGGATCTTCGCGCGCTTCGTGTCGGCTTGAGCGCGCGACGGGTGGTCGCTGCGCTGGCGGTCGCCGTCGAACAGTCCCAGCTGTGTGCGTCGGCGGCCGAAATCGGTGGCGAGCCTTTGGAATTCGCAGCTCTGACCGGAAGTGTGCTGCTGTCTTTCGATTCGACGCGTGAAGTGCTCAACACGCTGGCGGAAACGATGATCACACCGATCGAGGACTACGACCGTGACAACGGCACCGAACTGCTGGCGTCGCTGCGGGCATTTCTCGAGGCCAACGGACACTGGGAAGCGGCCGCCATCACGATGGGCGTTCACCGGCACACACTGCGGAGCCGAATGGCGAAGGTGGAGAGCCTGATCGACTGTCGGCTGGAAGTGGCCAGGGTTCGGGCCGAACTACTGCTCTCGATCATTGCCCGGCAATCGTGACTGCCGGGCAATGATCGAGACTTGGCAAAGCGGCCGTCAGGCCTTGCTGCGAGCGATGATGTCGGCTGCGGTTCGCTGACCCATCCGAACGGCACCGTCGACGTGCTGGTACCCCTCGGCCGCAATGTCGGAGCACGAGAAGTGAATCGGGCCGACGGGCGTGCGGGAATCCGCGCCGTAGCGGTGCAGGCCTCCGAGGTCGAAGCTCGCTGCGTACGCACCGCGGGTCCATTCCTCCGAGCCCCAGTCGGATTCGTAGTACACAACCGGCTCTTCGGCCTTCGGGCCGAGATAGCGGGCAAGTGAGGCCAGAATCGTGGCCTTACGCTCCTCGACGGAAAGCTCGAACATCGCGTCGGCCTTCTCGTCGGAGACGAAAGCGACCAGGGTGCCGCGATCGTCCTCGTGGTTGGTGTTGTCGTACACCTCCTGCACTACCTCGGACGCGCCGAAGCCGGTGCCGGAGAGGCCGTCTTCGCGCCAGAAAGGCGTCTCGTACACCGCGTGAACCTTGATGACGAGGCCGAGGGACTGGTGCTGGTGCATCTGGTGCTGACGACGCGGCAGCGGGGGATCGTACGAGATCCGGGAGTAGAGGTTGGGCGGTACGGCCAGGATCACTCGGCTTGCCTCGACGCGAACATCGCCGTCCGCCAACACCGTTGCACCGGATTCGTTCCACTTCACCGTTCGCACGGGTGCGTTGAGGAAGACGTCGTCACCGAGGGCCTCCGCCATGCGGATCGATACCTGCTGCATTCCGCCGATCACTCGCTTGTCGAGAATGAAGTCCTCGTCGACAAGGTGGGAGAACGAACCTGCGGAAGCGGCCATGAGTACGGCCTGCAGGGCAGAGAACGAGTGGGCGGGCTTGGTGAGCATGCCACCGGCGATGAAGAGGCCGATGTTGTCACGTGCCTCGGCGTCGTCGGACTGATTGATCAGCCACTGCTTGAAGGAGACTGTGTCGAGATCGCGGGCGAGGGGATGTGCCCACGGTTCCTCGGCGCCGATCTGTGCTGCGAGATCGTCCATCTCGTCGATGAGACGGTCCATCTCCTTCTTCGTGGTGTCGTTCGTGGGGAAGGAATCACCCGTGTACTGCGTCCGCTCACCTGCCGACGAGATGTAGACGGACTCGCCCTCGCGGTAGCGCTCGAAAGTTTTCAGGCCGAGTTCGTCGAGCAAGGAGATCAGCGCGGTCTGGTCGGGGGAGACCCACTGGCCGCCGATTTCCAGAACTGCTCCGTCGATGGTGTCGGTCCACGTGCGGCCGCCGACGCGGTCGCGCGCTTCGATCACAGCGACGGTCAAACCGGCCTTGCGCAGCGCGGTTGCAGCTGCCAGGCCAGAGGGGCCGGCACCGACGATTGCAACGTCTCTCTGGAGAGTAGGCACTTGCGAGCTCCTTCATGTTGAGCACCGCTCGAGTCGAAAGCTGCCGACGAGCGAGTGAACGGGTGTCGGTTTTCAGTCTGTCCCGAGGAGACGCACACCACACCTGACGAAACGGCGTGTTCGATCGTCGAACTTGTGCCGTTTAGGCGCGCAGCTAGCCGTTGATGACGTGACGATCGCCGAGCGGTCGGCTCAGCGGGACATCCAAGCTGCCGAACACGGCAACCAGAATGCACATCTTGTCCGCGGCCTCGGGCAGTGCCCCGGTTCGGAGCGTGACGATCACCGTCGTATCGGTCTCTTCGACGGTTGCGTACGCGCCGTAGCACTCCGGAGTGCCGGTCACGAAGTGGACGGCCACCGTGTGATCGTCGACCTCGGACCACGATTCGAACATCGTGGCCGTCGCACCCACGATGTCGGTGCGGCTGTCGAACTCCGTGCCCATCTCGCTGTCGTCGACCTCGTCGGGAACGGGGGTTCCGAGCGACCAGTCGGCGGGACTTGCTTCGTTGGCCGCCATCGGATTCGGTGCGGCAACCGGCCCCGTGGTCTGGGCCCCGACGGAGCATCCGGCCACAGCAAGGCAGGCCAGAACGGCGAGGGTTAGTACACGCATGAATCCACCGTAACCCTGCTCAAGCGAGTAGCGCTGTGACCAGCGCAATTGCCGGAATTGACGCCAAAGTGGTGACAAAGGCACTGTCTCGGGCGAGGACCATTCCGCGCCGATAGCGGCTTGCGTAGATGAAGACGTTCTGCGCCGTCGGCAACGTCGAGACGACCACGATGGCGAACAACTGATGACCGTCGATGTCGAGGAGGAAATGCGCCATCAGATAGGCCAGCACAGGTTGGACCACGATCTTGAGCGTCGACGCCAGCGCGACGTCGCGGCGTGGACTCGAGCCCTTCTCCAGCACCCGCACGCCGTAGAGCGAGAGCCCGAATGCCAACAGCGCACCGGGTACGGACGTCGCGCCGATCAATTCGAAAGGCTGCATCAGCGGCCGGGGCGGTACCCAACCGATCAACGCGACGATCAACCCCGCAGCGCCCGCGAGCACGATCGGATTCTTGAACGGGGCGGTGACGGTGTCGATCAACGAGAGCTTCTCGGCATCCGCGCCGCGAAGGGCCGTCAGATCGAGGATCGTCAAGGCGATCGGGGAGTACACGACGATCTGGAAGAGCAGGAGCGGCGCGACGAACGTGGCATCGCCGAGCACGAACACCGCGATCGGGATTCCGAGGTTGGCTGAATTCACGTACGAAGCCGACAGCGCGCCGATGGTCAGTTCGGGTAGCGGCCGGTTGAGCCAGATCTTTGCGACGACGACGTACAGAGCGCCGACGGCAAAGGCAGTAGCCGACGCAACGGCGAGCGTCGGCGAGAAGATCACCGAAAGATCGGACGACGCGAGGGTGGTGAACAGCAGGGCAGGCGTCGCGACGAAGAAGACGAGTCGACCGAGAACGAACTGTCCTTGGCTACCGAGGGTGCCGAGACGGCCGAGGAGATACCCGACCGCGATGACAACAAAAATTACGGTGAAACCCGCAACAACTCCCGACACGCTGCGGGCACCTCTCGACTGGAATGAACGACTTCGGGAAAATCTTAGTCAGGGCAACAAAAAGGCCGCGCAGTCGAGTGACTGCGCGACCTTTTCGGTACTTCTACGTGTGACTACCGAGCACGTATGACTACCGTGCGGCGGTGAAGGGGAGCAACGCCATTTCGCGTGCGTTCTTCACTGCAACGGCGACCTGACGCTGCTGCTGCGGGGTCAGGCCCGTGACGCGACGGCTGCGGATCTTGCCGCGGTCCGAGATGAACGTGCGAAGCAAGTTGATGTCCTTGTAATCGACATGCGTGATCTTCGCTGCGAACAACGGGTTCTTCTTGGGCTTACGACCCTCTACGGGGCGTGGCTTCTTCGACGGTGAACGCTTGACTGCCATCCGACTTCCTTACCAGCTCGACTTGTGTACGCCAGGCAGTTCCCCACGGTGCGCCATTTCTCGCACGCGAATCCGGGAGAGCCCGAACTTCCGCAGGTGGCCGCGCGGACGTCCATCCGCAGCGTCTCGATTGCGCAATCGTACCGGACTGGCGTCGCGTGGTAGACGTTGCAGGGTCGCTTGGGCCTTCGCGCGCTCCTCTGCCGAGCTTTTCGGGGAGCGGATCGTCTCCTTGAGAGCGGACCGCTGCTCCGCGTACCGCTCGACGACGACCCGTCGCTGGTTGTTCTTCGCGATCTTCGACTTCTTGGCCATGCCTACTTCTCTTCTCGGAAATCGACGTGCTTTCGCAGCACCGGGTCGTACTTCTTCAGTACGAGTCGATCGGGGTCGTTACGACGGTTCTTGCGGGTCACGTACGTGTACCCGGTGCCCGCGGTGGACTTGAGTTTCACGATCGGGCGGATCTCGTTGCGTGCCATCTGCTCAGACCTTCTCGCCGCGCGCGCGGATCCGGGCGACGACGGATTCGATGCCGTCGCGGTCGATCGTCTTGATGCCCTTGGTCGAGAGCGTGAGTGTGATGCGACGCCCCTCGCTGGGCAGGAGGTAGGTCTTGCGCTGGATGTTCGGGTTCCAGCGACGGTTCGAACGCTTGTGAGAGTGCGAGACGGATTTTCCGAACCCCGGCACACGTCCGGTCACTTGGCAGTGAGCCGACATGGGTGTTCCTTTCAAATTGCAGATGACAATCATTTTCGACAATGCGGTGAGATCAATGTACCGTTCAACCTCGGTAATGACAATCATTCCCAGAAAGGCCCGCTGTGAACACGATCTTGGACGGCAGGACTCCGCTGGTCCTGGTCGCCGGCATGAGCGAATCCACCCCACACACCGCACGAGCGTTGCTGCGGACCGGAACTGTTCTGGTCCACCACGACCTGAGCCACGTCCGTGAAGGGGTGGTCCGGCGGACGGTCACCTCGATGACCGGGAGTGCCGGGTCTGCCGGCACTGTGTCCGAGCGCGAGACGATCCTCGAGCTCGCGCACGGCTGCGTCTCCTGCACCCTGCGCGAAGACTTGCTGCCGCTCCTGCGCCGGCTTCACTCGCACAGTTCGGTGCAGCGGATCGTGTTGCTGTTGGACCGGCAACTCGAGCCCGAGGCGCTGTGCTGGGCGATCGAGCACGTCGTCGTGACCGGCGTCGTCGGCCAACTGGACGGACCGGCGCAGCGGGACGTCCGCGTCGACGCCGTCGTGACGTGCATCGATGCGGCGACCTGGCTGGCAGACGCCACCGGCGACGAAGCTCTCGACGACGACCGCACCCTGGCTCAGGTCGTCGTCGGGCAGGTCGACTTCGCCGACGCGCTCGTCCTACGCGGGTCCGATGCGCTCGACGGCTGGCAGCGGTCCCGCTTGAATGCGGTTCTCGCGCGCATCGCTCCACGGGTACCCGTCTTCGATGAGGGAGACGACATCGAGGCACTGCTCCTCGAGGTGCCTGCGGATGCGCGACGCGGTGAACTGGCCGACGCTCACTCACCGCTGTTGCGTCGCCAGCCGCCGCTCGACGACGACGGCGGAGTGATGCTCGTCGAGTTCACCGCGAACCGGCCGTTCCACCCCGGTCGTCTGCACGCGGCGATCGACGTCCTGCTCGAAGGTGTCGTGTACTCCCGCGGACGAGTCTGGGTGGCAACGCAACCGGGTGAAGCGCTCTGGCTCGAATCGGCGGGCGGTGGCCTGCGAGTTGCCAGCGCGGACACCTGGCTGGCCGCGATGACGCCGGAGGAACGAGACCGCGTTCCAGCTGAACGCCGTGCACTCGCGGCCCTGAAATGGGACGAGCGTTTCGGTGATCGCGACACCTCGATGGTCGTTCTGACGTGCGGTGCGAACCCGCTCGAGATCGACCGAACACTGCAGCACGCCTTGGTCACCGACGACGAATTGGCGGACGAAGCGTCGTGGGCAACGTGGGAAGACCCGTTCGGCGAGTTTCACGAAGACCCGTGTGACGAATCCGAATCACCTTATGCCGAAACCGAATCAACGCGAGAGGGAAACGAATGAAGAAGCAGATGCACCCCGACTACCACCCGGTGGTCTTCCAGGACGCCAGCACCGGCAAGAGCTTCCTGACCCGATCGACCGTGACGAGTGAGCGCACCGTCGAATGGGAAGATGGTGGCACGTACCCGCTGCTGGTCGTCGACGTCACGAGCGACTCTCACCCGTTCTGGACCGGAGCGCAACGTGTGATGGACACCGCCGGACGCGTCGAGAAGTTCGAGCGGCGCTACGGAAAGCGCAAGGCACTCTGATGGCCGTTCCCAAGCGGAAGATGTCCCGTTCCAACACGCGCAGCCGTCGTGCCCAGTGGAAGGCGACGGCGCCCGATCTGGTCGAGGTCACGGCCTTCGGCCAGACCCACCGGGTGCCTCGGCGACTGGTCAAAGCAGTTCGGCTCGGGGTGATCGACCCGAGCCGCATCTGACCGTGCGATCCTTGGCCGGTGCTGCTGAGGATCCTCGAACTGGTGGGCATCGTGGCGTTCGCGGCCTCGGGTGCCCTGGTGGGCGTCACCAAGCGACTCGACATCTTCGGGGTGTGCTCGGTCGGTGTGTTCACCGGCATCGGCGGCGGTATCGTCCGCGACGTTCTCCTCGGCGTCCATCCGCCCAGCTCTCTGAGCAGTTGGCCGTACTTCGGAACCGCCGCCGCCACCTCACTCGCCGTGTTCTACCTCCACGAGCCGCTCAATCGACTGCGTCGTGAAATCCTGGCGCTCGACGCACTGGGGATGGGCTTGTTCGCGAGCACCGGCGCCGTCATCGCGCTGGACAACAACGCCAGTTCGCTGGCGGCGACGTTGATCGGTGCGACCGCGGCGATCGGCGGCGGCGTGATCCGCGACGTTCTCGTCAACGAGGTGCCACTGCTCCTGCACAAGGACCTGTACGCGGTTCCCGCACTGCTCGGCGCTGCGTTGGTGGTCACAGTCTCGCAAGCCGGACTGTCCACCAACGCCGCGCTGGTGTGCGGCACGGCGTTCGCCGCGGTGTTCAGACTGCTTGCGTTATGGCGTCATTGGAGCCTGCCCGGGCCCAGGCGAACCCGGGACTGACCGCGACACGCCGGAGGCCGGAATCGGACCCTCTCAGCCGCATCTCAGCACTTCAGTCCAAACTGTCGGTATGCGTATTTTGGTGGTCGACGACGACCGGGCGGTTCGCGAGTCGCTTCGGCGGTCGCTCAGCTTCAACGGCTACACGGTCGAGCTCGCGGTCGACGGGCTCGACGCACTCGAGAAGATCCTCGCCAACCGGCCCGACGCCGTCGTGCTCGACGTCATGATGCCGCGACTCGACGGACTCGAAGTGTGCCGTCGTCTTCGCAGTGCCGGCGACGACCTGCCCATCCTCGTGCTCACCGCCCGCGATTCGGTCAGCGAGCGAGTGGCCGGCCTCGATGCCGGAGCGGACGACTACCTGCCCAAGCCCTTCGCTTTGGAAGAGTTGCTTGCCAGGTTGCGTGCACTACTTCGCCGCACCGCGCCCGATCAGGACGCCGATTCCGAAATGATGGCGTTCGAGGACCTCACCCTCGACCCGGTCACCCGTGAGGTCAAGCGCGGAGAGCGATCGATCAGCCTGACGCGCACCGAGTTCTCCCTCCTCGAAATGCTCATGGCCAACCCACGCCGCGTGCTGACCCGTGGACGCATTCTCGAAGAAGTGTGGGGATACGACTTCCCGACGTCCGGCAATGCCCTCGAGGTGTATGTCGGCTACCTGCGTCGCAAGACGGAAGCCGACGGCGAACCGAGGTTGATCCACACCGTCCGCGGAGTCGGCTACGTCCTGCGGGAGACGCCTCCGTGATCACCGCTCCGTTCGGCAAGAACGCCGAACCGAAGAAATCCTCCACCACCCAAGCGTCCGTCGAAATGCGCCCGCCGATGCCACTGACCCGTTCGGTGTCATTGCGTTGGCGTGTGACGCTGCTCGCCGCGTCGGTGGTGGCCATTGCCGTCGCAGTCATGGCGATCGCTGCCTACGCGGTGGTTTCGCGTGCGCTCTACGCGGACGTCGATCACCAGTTGCGTACCAGGGCAGCGGTGCTGATCGACAGCAATGTCGTGCGATTCGATCCTCGCTACATCTCCGGTGCGACGCTGTACACCACCGACATCAGTGTGGCCCTGATCTTCTCGGACCTGAGCACGTACCAGCCGCCCGGTTCCGACGTGCCGATCGGTGAAGCCGAAGACGCCGTAGCGCGTGGCGAATCGGATTCCTCGCTGCGAACCGTCGACGGTCAGCGAGTGCTGGCTCAACGAACCCATGACGGAAGCACTTTGGTGATCGGTCAGCGGCTCGCGCCGACCGTTGCGGTACTGGACCGTCTGGCCTGGGTGCTCTTCGTGGTCGGCGGGTGTGGCGTCATACTTGCGGCAGTGGCGGGTACTACCGTGGGCCGCACCGGTTTACGACCCATTGCCAGGCTGACTGCTGCCACCGAACGAGTCGCTCGGACCGACGATCTGACGCAGATCCCCGTTACCGGCAGCGACGAATTGGCGCGCCTGACAGAGAGTTTCAACACGATGCTGAGGGCGCTCGCCGAGTCCCGCGAGCGTCAGTCGCGCCTCGTCGCGGACGCCGGACACGAGTTGCGGACGCCGTTGACTTCGTTGCGCACCAACATGGAATTGCTGATCGCGTCCAGTCGCCCCGGTGCGCCGCAGATTCCCGACGAGGACATGGCAGAACTTCGTGCCGACGTCGTCGCGCAGATCGAGGAACTGTCGACTCTGGTCGGCGACCTCGTCGACCTGGCCCGTGAAGACGCACCCGAAACCGTGTACGAGCGCGTCGACGTCAGCGACGTCGTCGAGCGTGCGCTCGAACGAGCGCGGCGCAGGCGCAACGAAATCGAGTTCGAGGCGGTCACCACTCCGTGGTACGTCTACGGAGATCAAGCGGGCCTGTCGCGTGCCGTGCTGAACGTCCTCGACAACGCTGCGAAGTGGAGTCCGAAGGGCGAACAGGTACGCGTCGAAATGCGACCGGTGGGTCAAGGATTGTTGGAATTGACCGTAAGTGATGCGGGACCTGGCATTCCGGAGGAGGATCGGGAGTTGGTGTTCGATCGTTTCTACCGGTCGACTGCGGCACGTTCGATGCCGGGATCGGGTCTGGGACTTGCGATTGTGCGTCAGGTCGTCGTCAAGCACGGCGGCACCATCGCGATCGACGAATCCGATCGTGGGGGAGCGCTTGTTCGTATCGTGCTTCCCGGTGAACCGGGGCCGAGTGCCGAGTAGCGTGTTCTGTAGACCCGTTGGTCCCTCGCTTCGGTGACTGACGTCACGGCTTAATGCGTTCGGCCCGAAAGTCTTTCGGGCCGAACCGACAACACCGGTTTTTCACGTCGAAACCTGGGTAAAGTGACAGGCACGTCTCAGCGCCTTCTCAGCAGCGCAAGGCAGCATTGTCGGCAGAACAGTTGTGACTGCCCGTCCGGTGGTCACCGTAGACGAAAGCGAGCCGATGACCGAGGACCGTAACGTCGGGCCGACCCGGCCCGAGCAGCCCAACAGCGAACCCACCACCCAGGCGCAGCCGACGGCACCTCAGGCACAGCCTCCCGTGCCGCCGCAGCAGCCTCAGGGGCAGGCGCCTCAGCAGCCGTACCAGCCGACCGAATCCTTTGCCCGACCCGCCGAAGCCCGACCCACTGAAGGCCGGCCCACCGAAGCCTTCGGGCAGGCGCAGCAGCAGCCCACGCAGGCCTTCGGCCACCCGCACGGTGCCCATGAGGCCGCGTACCAGCAGAGCGCCCCGTACGGCGCACCCAACCCTGGTGGCCCCGGCGGTCCGAACGGCCCGGGCGGCGGCCACAACCAGATCCCCGCACCGCTGCAGGGGCCGAACTCCGGTTCGACCACCACCAAGCCGAAGTCGGGACGCATGGCGCTGGTTGCCGGCGCTCTCGCCCTGGTCCTGGTCAGTGGTGGTGTCGGTGGCGTGGTCGGCGCCGTCGTCGCGGACCGCAACGGTGGAACCGCGACGGTCACCAACTCTCTGAACGCTCCGAAGCCCACTGCGACCAACACGTCCAACGCTCCCGCCGGCTCGGTTCAGGCCGTTGCCTCGAAGGTCGTGCCGAGCGTCGTGCAGATCGAGGTAGCCACCGCGCAGGGACAGGGCGGTGAGGGCTCCGGTGTCATCCTGTCCTCCGACGGTCTGATTCTGACCAACAACCACGTTGCCGGCGCACAGGGAGCGCAACTTCGCGTTGCGTTCTCCGACGGAACCAAGGCTTCGGCCACCCTTGTCGGTGCCGATCCCGTCTCCGACATCGCCGTCATCAAGGTCGACGGTCGAAACGACCTCACCCCCATCGATCTCGGCAACTCCGGCGACGTCCAGGTCGGACAGCAGGTGGTTGCCGTCGGGTCCCCACTCGGCCTGGCCGGCACGGTCACCGAAGGCATCATCTCCGCACTCGATCGCCCGGTGTCCACGAGCGGCGAGTCCGGCAATCAGAACACCGTCATCGACGCTCTGCAGACCGACGCAGCGATCAACCCCGGCAACTCCGGTGGCGCCCTCGTCAACATGGACGGCCAGCTGATCGGCATCAACACGGCGATCGCCTCGCTCGGAGCGTCGTCGGGTACCCAAGGCGGTTCGATCGGCCTCGGTTTCGCCATCCCGATCGATCAAGCACGCCGCGTCGCCGACGAACTGATCAAGACCGGCAAGGCGACTCAGGCCATGATCGGCGTGACCGTGCCGTCGCAGGACAACGCCGACGGCGCAACCGTCATGGATGTCACTGCTGACGGGCCGGCAGCCAAGGCCGGTATCCCGAAGGGTGCAGTCATCACCAAGGTCGACGATCGTGTTGTCGCAGATGGTGATTCGCTGATCGCGGCAGTGCGTTCACATGCTCCCGGCGACAAGGTCTCGATCACGTACAGCGACGGCGGGCAGACCAAGACCGTCGACGTCACGTTGGGAACCGCGGCAGCGCAGGGCGGCCGATGATGTTCGGCGATCAGCAGACGATCGACCCGATCTTCGGCCAGATCGCAACGGCGTCGGGATCGGACACTACGGTAGGAGTCATGGAACTCGAAGCCACATCGGCCGGCCGCGCTCTGGTCGTCATCGTCGACGATCGCACAGCCCACGGCGACAACACCGACTCCATCGGTCCACTGGTCACGGAACTGCTGAACGAAGCGGGTTTTCTCGTCGATGCGACGGTCGCCGTCGCCGCCGACGAAGTGGAGATCCGCAACGCTCTCAACACCGCAGTCATCGGTGGCGTCGACCTCGTCATCTCGGTCGGCGGTACCGGGGTATCCCCGCGTGACGTCACTCCTGACGTGACCGCTGAGGTTCTCGATCGCGAGATCCCGGGAATTGCCGAAGCACTTCGTGCTTCCGGTCTTTCGGCCGGATCGCTCGAAGCAGGCTTGTCCCGCGGCCTCGTCGGGGTTTCGGGAAGCACCGTGGTCGCCAATCTGGCGTCGACCAGGCCGGCAATTCGCGACGGCATGGCAACCCTGACGGCTTTGGCGAGTCACGTGATCGCCGAGCTCTCCAGCCTCGAGGGCTGAGACAGCTTGTCGGAGCAACGAGATACCCCGAAGAAGCCGTCAGTCGACAAGAAGCGCCTGGCGCGCATCTTCGGGGACGTCTTTCCCGAGACGACGTCGGACGAGCGGGGTCCCGAGGGATGCTCGCGGTCCTCGGACGACGACTGGCTGCGCAGTCAGCGGCCCCCGCACCACGGGGGTTGAGAAGTAAATCAGGCCCCCGGACAATTGTCCGAGGGCCTGATTTGATCTGTGGGCACTGCCTATTCGAGAGTCTTGGCGTGCGCTCCCGTGTCGGCGCCACCGGCATTGGCCGAGAGGATGTCGCGGATCTGGATGAGCAGATCGGTTTCGCTGGCTTCCTTGTCCTCGGGCTCGGAGACGAACTTCTTCTTCGCCGCATTCGCAGGGACGATCAGCACGAAGTAGACGACCGCTGCGATGATGATGAAGTTGATGATCGCGGTGACCACAGCACCGATATTCACGAAGGTTTCGGAATTACCGGCAATGATCTCCTTTCCCCAGCCCAATTCGTCGGATCCGCCGATAGCTGCGATGAGTGGGTTGATGATGTTGCTGGTGAATGCCGTGACGATGGCGGTGAAGGCTGCGCCGACGACAACCGCGACGGCCAGGTCGAGCACGTTTCCGCGAAGCAGGAAGTCCTTGAATCCCTTGAGCATGTCGGTGTCCCCTCGAGTCTCCGATGGCAAGTGCCAGATGGTCCGTTGATACCGAACCGACTGGAAAAATCCTAGAGGAGCTTCGGACGCTTTGTGCGGTCAGCGGAATGTCACGGTGATCGCATTGGACAGAGATGCCGCGGCTACGACGTTGGCTGCTGGTGTCGGCAGGGCCAGCAAAATCACCTGTTCCTGCTGGTTACGTGTACTTTCCGACGTGGTGACCAAAGTGACTACCGCTCCTGCCGCAAGAATCTGCGGGGCCTTGTCGGCAATTGATTCGTTGGGTGTGTCGGGGTGGGGTGTGTCTGAGCGGGATGTGTCAGGGCCGACGGTCAGGACGTCGACGACGTCCCCGCTGCGCAACATGTCCGCGACGGCCGCATCGGCCAATCGGACGGGGACGATGCGGGCGTCGTCGGTTCCTACCGACAACCCGGCCAGCCGTGGGCTGAGAACGCGCACGTCGGTGACGGTTTCTCCGGAGCGAATCGGGCCGGCAACGGTTCTCCCGACTACCAGGTCGGTGTCGGAGACAACTCCTTCGGGAAGTTGTTTCGAGTCGATCTCGCGGACCTCGACGTCCGAATCCGCAATCACCTGCCCCGGAGTGAGATCGCGGCTCGAGACAACTACGGCGACGGTGTCAGTCGCGGGATCGCCTCGAAAGAAGAGAACAACGCCGAGTGTGGCCAGGACAACGGCTGCGATCTTACGGACTGTCGCCGTGCGGAATCGTGTGCCGCGTGTCAGTTCGACGACGCGATCGAAGGTGCTCGGGCTGAGATCGAGCTGGGCGCGCAATGGATGGGAGCGCCTCGGCGAACGAGAACGTACTGACGGCATTCATGCACGTTAGGGCCGGAAGCGGTGCTTCCGGCCCTGACAATGTGAACCTGTGGACAACCCGGAGGTTGTGGAAATCAGCTTGCGGCAGCCTTTGCGGGCGCCGGCGTGCTGGTCGACGAACTCGATGTCGAAGAGGAGTCCGACTTGGACTCGGACTTCGCAGCGGGTGCCGAATCGCTCTTGGCCGGCTCGCTCGCAGTCCCGGAGCCGCCGCGGCTGTCGGTGCGGTAGAAGCCGCTGCCCTTGAACACGATGCCAACAGAGTTGAACAGCTTGCGGAGCTTGCCTGAGCAAGCTGGGCAGACCGTCAGCGAATCTTCGCTGAAGGACTGGACGATGTCGAAACGGTTGTCACATTCCGTACATGCGTATGAGTAGGTGGGCACCGGGCTTCCTCCGCACTGTGATGTTCGAGCAGCCGCGCATTTACACCGCAGCCTTTAGCACTCTACAAGTGACAGTGCCAACAGCGCTAATCAGGGATCTATTCCCGCAGATCAATCGCCTTTGAGTTGCGTGAGGCCGCCGCGCGGCGTCAATGCCCAGCCCATGGGGATGTCGTGGTCGTCGGCAGGCAAGGCCTCGACGAGTTCGGAGTCTCTGACAATTGCCACGAGCCGAGTCTGTGGTCCGACCGACCCGAGCGTCCGGTCGTAGAAGCCTGCGCCACGGCCGAGGCGTGTTCCGCGAAGATCCACCGCGAGAGCAGGGACAAGCATGCATTCCACGTCGGACAGGGCTTCCGGTGGCAAGACGGGTCCGACAGGCTCCCGAATGCCGTACTTCGCGGGGCGCAAACCGTCCGCGCCGCTGTACTCGACCCAGGACAACGGTCCCGGCTCCCCGGTGATCGGAAGTAGTACACGCTGAGCGATCTCGGCAACGGCGTCGAGCAAATCGGTGGATCCTGGTTCGGTGCGGGTGGGGACGTACGCACAGACGACCGAGCCGTCGACAATCACTGAACGTATGTGCGTGATCAACGCCGCAGTTTCCGTGTTTCGAGTGTGCTCGGAGACTGCATCACGTGCTGCGAGTGTGATTTGTCGCCATTGTGCTTTTGTCTGAGGTGTCACCCCGCAACGATATTCGTCGTGCTGACCGAGCGGTAACAAGCGGCGGCTAAGGTGTTGGCATGACAGACGTTGTCGCTAGCAGCACGAGGGCCTTCCGTACGGCCGTGGTTCCCGCAGCCGGACTTGGTACGCGTTTCCTGCCTGCCACCAAGACGGTTCCGAAAGAATTGCTGCCGGTCGTGGACACACCGGGTATCGAGCTGGTGGCAGGTGAAGCTGCGGACTCGGGAGCCGAGCGGCTCGTCATCGTGACGTCCCCGGGCAAAGACGGCGTGGTTGCCCACTTCGTCGAGGATCTCGTGCTCGAAAGCAAGCTGGAAGCAAGCGGAAAACTCGCTGCCCTGGCGAAGGTGCGCAAAGCGCCGGGTTTGCTCGAAGTCGACTCCGTGATTCAGGAGCAGCCCCTCGGCCTCGGGCATGCAGTCGGTTGCGTCGAGTCGGTTCTCGACGACGACGAAGATGCCATCGCGGTCCTTCTGCCCGATGATCTCGTACTACCGCGTGGCGTCCTGGAGATCATGGCGCGAGTTCGGGCCAAGCGCGGCGGATCCGTTCTCTGTGCAATCGACGTCCCGAAAGACGCAGTCAGCGCTTACGGCGTCTTCGACGTCGAGATCGTTCCCGACGCGGTCAATCCCGACGTCCTCAAGGTCGTCGGCATGGTCGAGAAGCCGGCTGTGGAAGACGCGCCGTCGACCTTTGCCGCTGCAGGTCGCTATCTGCTCGATCGTGCGATCTTCGACGCACTTCGTCGCATCGAGCCGGGAGCCGGCGGTGAGTTGCAACTCACCGACGCCATCGCTCTCCTGATTTCCGAGGGCCATCCGGTTCACGTGGTGGTGCACCGCGGAACGCGTCATGACCTGGGCAACCCCGGTGGGTACCTCCGCGCTTCGGTGGACCTGGCACTCGACAGTGACGATTACGGCCCGTCCTTGCGTAAGTGGCTCGCGGATCGGCTCGACCGCTGAGCGTGTCGCCACGGTGGTTGATCGCCCGATAACGCAGTATCAATGTGCTTGTCCCTTTTCGGCGGCAAGGCATCACTAGCTGACGGATATCACCGAATTTCCAGACACAGGAGGACGCGGACCAGATGCGGTCGGTTGAGGAGCAGCAGACCAGGGTTACCGCTGCTGCAGTGGCACCCCGTCCGGTTCGGGTCGCCATCTCGGAGGCGCAGGGACTGCTGTGTGCCGAGGAAGTGGTGACCGAACGCCCATTGCCGGGATTCGATCAAGCTGCCATCGACGGTTACGCGGTTCGCAGTGTCGATGTCGCCGGAGCTGGAGCCGACCTCCGCGGCGAGGACGGCGAGCCTACGGACCTCAGCTTGCCGGTGGTCGGCGAGGTGACGGCGGGCTCACGCCAACCGATCCGCTTGCAACCGCGTCAGGCCGTTCGAGTCGACACGGGCGCGCCGCTGCCCACGCTGGCCGACGCCGTGCTCCCGCTCGAAAACACCGACGGTGGTCGCGCTCGCGTTCGGATCTTCGAGCCGGTGCGTTCGGGCGATTACGTTCGCCGTGCAGGCGACGACGTCCAGCCGGGCGACGTGGCCGTTCGGGCAGGCACCATCATCGGAGCCGCACAGGTCGGGTTGCTTGCCGCGGTCGGCCGCGACAAAGTACTCGTCCATCCGCGTCCGCGCCTCTCCGTCATCAGCGTCGGTGGAGAACTCGTCGACGTGGATCGCACGCCGGGGCCTGGTCAGGTTTACGACGTCAATTCGTATGCCCTCGCCGCCGCAGCGCGCGATGCCGGCGCCGACGTCAATCGTGTGGGAATCGCAGGCAACGACTCTCGTCGTCTTCGCGAAGTAGTCGAGGGACAGCTGATTCGCTCGGAAATCGTTGTCATCGCCGGTGCCGTGGGCGGCGGAGCGTCCGACGAGGTTCGTGAGGCGCTTGCCGACCTGGGGACACTCGAGGTGGAGCGCGTTGCCATGCATCCGGGATCGGTGCAAGGCTTCGGAAAGCTGGGAAGGGACGAGGTTCCGACCTTTCTCCTACCGTCCAACCCGGTCAGCGCACTGGTGGTATTCGAAGTCATGGTTCGCCCGCTGATCAGAATCGCGCTCGGACGCCGCCAGCCGATGCGGCGAGTAGTGAAAGCGCGGACAGTGGGAACGATCACGTCGATTGCCGATCGCAAGGGTTTTCTGCGTGGTCAGCTGATGCGTGACGAAGCGACAGGGGAGTACCTGGTGCAGGCCCTCGGGGGTGCGCCCGGTGCGTCCTCACATCTCCTCGCGACCTTGGCGGAAGCCAATTGCTTGGTTCTGGTCGATCGAGACGTCACCGAAGTGCACATCGGTGAAGAAGTCGACGTAGCTTTTCTCGCCCAACGTGGGTAACGCCGACCCGAGTGGGGTGTGATGTCAGTCCATCCAGGATGGCCGGAAGATCTCGGCCCGCTGCGAGTGCCCGCGGGAGTGGTGACCGTCCGCCCCGTGAAGCTCCGTGACGCTGCTGTGTGGAGTCGTCTCCGCATTCGCGATCGCGAGCACCTCGAGCCGTGGGAGCCCACCGGAGAATCGCCCTGGGATGCTCGCCACCACATCACCGTCTGGCCGTCCCTGTGCGGGAACCTTCGCTCCGAAGCGCGCAAGGGCAGGATCCTTCCCCTGGTGATCGAACTCGACGGGAAGTACTGCGGGCAGGTCACCATCGGAAATGTGGTGCGCGGCGCTCTGCGGTCCGCCTGGGTGGGCTATTGGGTCGCCTCGCACGTGACCGGTGGGGGCGTAGCCACAGCTGCCGTTGCACTCACACTCGATCACGCATTCTCGAAGGTCGGTCTGCATCGAGTGGAGGCCACTGTTCGGCCGGAGAACGCGTCGAGTCGCGCAGTCCTACGAAACGTTGGGTTCCGGGAGGAAGGTCTTCTCAAGCGCTACCTCGATGTCGACGGCCAATGGCGTGATCATCTTCTGGTCGGAATGACCATCGAGGAAGTACCCACCACCGTCGTCGACAGATTGGTGCGGTCCGGACGTGCTTCGTGGGTGTGACGAAGACGGCGCCAGAAGCGTGAGAAACGCGAGCTAAACAGCAGTTACCGCTGAGTAGTCCTACTTTCGGGCGGGAAAATGTGGTTTTTGATTCAACCAGAACTTGAGACTTTTGGGACTGAACCGGAAGTTCAGTTCGGTACGCGTGTGACACATGAGTATGGTGGGGTTCGGCGCGTCGGCAACGATGCGAAGGCGTCGGCCGTTAACCTTGACTCGTCAACGGCTGGCATAGGTGCTGGTAGGTGATCGGGAGGAGGCCGCGGCATGCCTAGCTCATTCGTGTGGATCGGGCTGGTGGCCGTGTGGCTGTTCGTCCTGGTGCCGATGCTTGTCAACAAGCGCCCCAGGATCCGGCAGACGAGTGACGCGGCACTCGCGACTCGAGTACTCCACCGCGGCGACAGCAACCCTGTTCAGCGCGGGCCGGCAGCAGGACATCGAAGCGATCCGAACTGGCAACCAGAACCAGTGCGCAGCAGCTACGACGCGGAGGACCAGATGGACACTCACGCAGAAGACGACTACGCCGGCGGTCGTGCACCGGTCGGAGAATTTGTTCCGGTTCGGCGCGGCCGAGGCGGATTCGACCCCGAAGCGGATGCCATCGCCCGGGAGGCGCGGTATGCATTCCGTCAGCGGACATTGCTGGGACTTGCGTTCGTCGCGATTCTCTCGGGCGCTCTCGCATTGATCATCTCGCCGATGGTGTGGTGGTTGTTTGCGCTGACCGTGTGCGGCCTCGGCGGGTACATGGCGTACTTGCGTCGGCAGGTTCGGATCGAGCAAGAGATTCGCCGCCGTCGTACCGAACGCCTCAACCGATCGCGACTCGGAGTCGAATCGCACACCGACGAAGAGCTTCGCCTGATTCCGGCGCGACTGCGTCGGCCAGGAGCGGTTGTCCTCGAGGTCGACGACGAAGATCCGGTGTTCGATCACCTGGATCACTACGAAGAAGAGATCAGGCACACCGAGATGCGTCGCGCGTCCGGTCAGTGATCTTCTGGGCCGATCTTGTCGGGCCGAAAGTTCGTGTCGGGTGATTCCAACGGGAGTATTCGTTCCTGTTAGAGTTGCCGAGCACCGCTGAGGCGGTGGCACGGGGCTGTGGCGCAGTTGGTAGCGCGCTTCGTTCGCATCGAAGAGGTCAGGGGTTCGATTCCCCTCAGCTCCACCAAGAAGTACCAGCGAAAAGGGTCTTTCAACGAAAGTTGAACGACCCTTTCCTGCATTTTCAGGGCCTGCCCGAATTGCGAAGATTCGATCTGAGTGTGCGCCGTTTCATACGATTGCGACCGCTGATCCGGACCGTTGAGCTTCCAAGTGAGGGATGATCCTTGGGCGGATACATGTTTGCCGGAAATGTAACGAGGGTGTGTCCGGTGCGATAGGCACGGTGAGTCTGCCGCAGTTTTCCGCAGGTCGGACGTATGTGTCGGGGAGGAATGTCGATGAGCCAGCCACGACGGCTAGCGATGATGCTTGTTGCTGTGATGTGCCTGATGGGTATCGGCGTCCTTGCCGTATCGGTCTTCCCCGCCATCGTCGCCGCCCAACCTGGCGGCAACAGCGGTGGTGGCAACAACGGCAATGGAAACGGCAATTACGGCAACAACGGTGGCAATAACAACGGCAACGGTGGCGGCAACAACGGCAACGGTGGCGGTCACAACGGCAACGGTGGCGGCAACAACGGCAACGGCAACTATGGCTGGCATTGTCACCGTCACAACTGCGGCACGACCGTAATTCCGACACCGACCACGACGACTGAGCCGACCACGACTGAGCCGACGACGACGACTGAGCCGACCACGACGACTGAGCCGACGACGACTGAGCCGACGACGACTGAGCCGACGACGACTGAGCCGACGACGACTGAGC
>NZ_LPNP01000054.1:0-74083 GCF_019266045.1 Rhodococcus sp. MH15 | reverse complement strand
GTGTCGGCAACCATTCAGACGGAAGAATGAACAATCACCGACGAAAAATACTCACACCACACACAAACCAACCAAACCCCAAGAGGCGGTTGATCATTCGCGGATGTGAAGTACCAAAAAAATTTTGGCACTGACATTCATCGACACACTGTTGAGTTCTCAAAGAACACGCACACACCAACACCACGACCCTATGGCCGCCGCTCCGGGGCAACTTTTCCAGCCTATCCCATCATGATCATCGGCGCAAACCGCTGAACATTCGGGGAAGAACTGGAGGTGAAGCACAACCATACACGATGGAAACTACTTCAGATTTTGGTCAGGCACTTCGTACAACCTCGTGTCACTCACCCTCGCAGGTGGGAGTCGGTGTCCGTGTCGCTCTGACTTGGAATAAGTTACGCGAACCTTCAATCAATTCACAAATCGCCTGGTCACTACAGCGATTGGCCGGCTAAGGCCAGGTCAGACTGTTGCGCCTATCTGCCAATCGCGAATAGACCCGAGTGTGACGCCGAGCACCGATACCTAGTCGGAGCCCACCCGCTCGATCACTCCCCCGAGTCCACGGAGATTCTCGACGAATCGCGGGTACCCACGGTCGATGTGGAAGATGTCGTGAACTTCGGTGGTTCCGTCCGCAACCAACCCCGCAAGCACGAGCCCGGCGCCGGCCCGAATGTCCGAAGACCACACCGGCGCACTCGACAACACTGGAACTCCGCGGATCACCGCATGGTGACCGTCAGTTCGGGCGTCGGCGCCGAGTCGGATCATTTCCTCGACAAATCGGAAGCGCGATTCGAACACGTTCTCGGTGATCATCGACGTGCCTTCGGCAACCGCAGCCAAACCGATTGCCATCGGCTGCAGGTCGGTCGGGAATCCGGGGTACGGCAATGTTGCGAAATTGACCGCTTTGGGCCGTTCACGCTGAATGACGCGGAAACCGTCAACCTCGGGAGTCACCTCCGCGCCGGCTGTCCGAAGCTTGTCGAGGACCAACCCGAGATGCTTGTGGTTCACCCCGCGAACTCGGACGTCACCCCTGGTCATGGAGGCAGCGACACCCCATGTTGCGGCAACGATCCGGTCACCGATGACGCGGTGCGTAGTCGGTTCCAACTTGCGGACGCCTTGAATGGTGAGCGTCGAACTTCCGCCGCCAGATACCTTGGCGCCCATCTCGTTGAGCATGTTGCACAGATCCACGATCTCGGGCTCACGTGCAGCGTTGTCGATCACTGTCTCACCACGGGCGAGGACCGCTGCCATCAAGATGTTCTCGGTTGCACCCACAGACGGGAAGACCAGGCGGATGTTCGCTCCATGCAGGTCGTCTGCCTCGGCAACTACACATCCGTGTTCGATCTCGCTGCGCGCACCCAACAGGCGGAGCCCGGATTGGTGCATGTCGAGGGGCCTCGAACCGATGGCGTCACCGCCAGGCAAGGCAACAACAGCGCGTCGACAACGCGCGACCAGCGGACCGAGAACACACACTGACGCTCGGAACTGTTTCACCGCATCGAAGTCAGCGTGATACTTCGGCTCGGCCGGCGTCGTGATCCGCACTTCGGAATCTTCGAGTTCGACTTCGCAGCCCAGACCTCGCAGAACGTCCGCCATCAACGGTACGTCGAGAATGTCCGGGCAGTTGGTCACGACAGTGGTGCCTTCGGCCAACAGCGCCGCGGCCATCAGCTTCAGCACACTGTTCTTGGCCCCTCCCACCAGTACTTCACCTTCGAGGCGGTTACCCCCGGTCACAAGAAAGTGCTCACTCACGGTTCACAGCCTAGAGCCACAACCTCGTCGGCACCGCGCCGGTACCGTAGCCCTATGTCTGTTCACCTGACGAAGATCTACACCCGGACCGGCGACGACGGGACCACGGGCCTCAGCGATTTTTCCCGCGTGTCCAAGAACGATCCGCGTCTGATCGCCTACGCGGATTGCGACGAGACCAATGCAGCGATCGGTGTGGCCGTTGCCCTCGGCACTCCCCCGGAGAATCTCCTCGCAATGCTGCGCCAGATCCAGAACGACCTTTTCGACGCAGGGGCCGACTTGTCCACCCCCGTGGTCGAGAACCCGAAGTACCCGCCGCTACGAGTGACTCAGTCCTACATCGATCGACTCGAAGGATGGTGCGATGAACTCAATGAGCAACTGGCACCGTTGAATTCGTTCATTCTGCCGGGCGGAACCGCCTTGGGAGCCCTGCTTCACGTAGCAAGAACCGTCTCGCGGCGTGCTGAGCGTGCGGCTTGGTCCGCCATCAATGCGAACCCGGAGGACACGAGCGTGCTCCCCGCGAAATACCTCAACAGATTGTCGGATCTGCTCTTCATCATGGGAAGAGTGGCAAATCCTGAAGGCGATGTGCTCTGGAAGCCCGGCGCCGGGGCTTGAGCGGGACCGGTCAGGCGGTGCGTCGCCTACGGGCGCGCCCGTCCGGCCGAGATTCCACCCAGGACAGGAACGCTGTCAATGCTCCACTGTCCAAAGCGATTTCGTAGGCCGACGAGCCGTCATTGACCTTGACCACGACGATGTCGTCGCTCATGATGTCGAATTCGGTACCCGAGGGAGAACGACGGCTCTCGACCTCGATACCTTGACGATCGATCCTGGAGTCCGGGCCCGGCCGCAGACTCGACAGTTTGAAAAAGACAAAGGTGCTTTCGCCGTAGCGAATGATTCCGTGACGCCACCCGCTGTCCCCCGGAGATGGCAGAACACGAAGCAGTGCAGCGGTACCGCCGCGACGCAGAACCAGCAGACGATACAGAAAAGCCGCGACGAGAACCGCGAGCAGCACAACCAGAATGATCAACACAGTCATTCCGAATGTCACTGTTCGTCGGCTCCCGTCGCGGCTTTACTCGAGTAACTTACGCGCGCTCGACAGCCCGGAGCTGACCCTTGGCGACCGCAATCGCTTCGAGGTCGCCCGAGTTCTCGGCCAAGACAGCCTTGGCTGCCTCGACGTCGATGTCCTGTGCCATGTCCGCGGACTCGGCAAGGATCGTCACCGTCGTCGCAGTGACGGAGAGAAATCCTCCGTGTACCGCAGCAACGATACGCTCGCCGTCGACCGAGGTGATCGACACGGTTCCGCCCTCGATCAGCTGGCCGAGGACCGGCTCATGCCCAGGCATGATTCCGATTTCACCCTCGGTGGTCTGAGCGCTGACCAGCGTCGCCGAACCAGACCACAAGCGCTGCTCGACGGCAACGAGTTCTACGGTCATCTCAGCCATCGTGGACTACTTCCCGGCCATCTTCTTGGCTGCAGCCTCGACGTCGTCGAGTCCACCGCAGCTGTTGAATGCCTGCTCGGGCAGGTGATCGAACTCGCCCTTGCAGACGCGGTCGAAGGCTTCGATCGTGTCGCGGAGCGGCACGACGGAGCCGGGCTCACCGGTGAACTTCTCGGCAACGATGAAGTTCTGGCCGAGGAACTTCTGGATACGACGGGCGCGGCCGACGAGGACCTTGTCCTCTTCCTGAAGCTCGTCCATACCGAGGATGGCGATGATGTCCTGCAGTTCCTTGTACTTCTGCAGGATGCGCTTGACCTCGTTGGCAACGCGGAAGTGCTCGGCACCGACGATGCCGGGCTCCAGGATGCGGGAGGTCGAGCTCAGCGGATCCACAGCGGGGTAGATACCCATCTGCGAAATCGGGCGCGAAAGCTCGGTGGTGGCATCGAGGTGCGCGAACGTCGTAGCCGGCGCGGGGTCGGTGTAGTCGTCGGCGGGCACGTAAATAGCCTGCAGCGAGGTGATCGAGCGACCGCGAGTCGAGGTGATGCGCTCCTGGAGCTCACCCATCTCGTCCGCCAGCGTGGGCTGGTAGCCCACTGCCGAAGGCATACGGCCGAGGAGGGTGGAAACCTCGGAGCCTGCCTGCGTGAAGCGGAAGATATTGTCGATGAACAGCAGAACGTCCTGGCCCTGAACGTCGCGGAAGTACTCCGCCATCGTCAGTGCGGACAGGGCGACGCGCATACGCGTTCCGGGCGGCTCGTCCATCTGGCCGAAGACAAGGGCGGTGTCCTGGAGGACGCCCATCTCTTCCATTTCCAGGTGGAGGTCGGTGCCCTCACGGGTACGCTCACCGACGCCTGCGAACACCGAGGTGCCCGAGAACTCGCGAGCGATACGCGTGATCATTTCCTGGATCAGAACGGTCTTGCCGACGCCGGCGCCACCGAACAGGCCGATCTTTCCACCCTTGACGTACGGGGTGAGAAGGTCGATGACCTTGATGCCGGTCTCGAGGATCTCGGTCTTACCTTCGAGCTGATCGAAGGCTGGTGGCTTGCGGTGGATGCCCCACTGCTCGCCGTCGCGGCCGAGGCCGGGGGTGTCGAGGCAATCGCCCAGGGCGTTGAACACGTGGCCCTTGACGACGTCACCGACGGGAACCGAGATCGGCTTGCCCGAGTCGGTCACTGCAGTGCCGCGGACGAGGCCGTCGGTGGGCTGCATGGAGACGGTGCGGACCAGGTTGTCACCGAGGTGCTGTGCAACCTCGAGCGTCAGCGTCTTGGCGACCGAGGGAAGCGTGATCTCGGCGTTCAGGGCGTTGAACAGTTCAGGAACAGCGCCACGCGGGAATTCAACGTCCACGACGGGACCGATGACCCGCACGACGCGGCCGGCTACGGCCGAAGCCGAACCTGCCCCGTTGTTTTCGGTTACTGCTGCGGTCATGTGCTAGTCACTTCCTGCGCTCGAGGCGAGCGCGTTGGCGCCGCCGACGATCTCGCTGATTTCCTGGGTGATCTGGGCCTGGCGAGCCTGGTTGGCCTGACGGCTCAACGTGTTCACCAGTTCGTTTGCGTTGTCCGTCGCGGCCTTCATGGCAGTACGACGGGCTGCCGACTCCGATGCCGCAGCATCGAGAAGCGACGAGAAGATACGAGTGCTGACGTACTTCGGGAGAAGAGCGCCGAGAAGCTTCTCGGGCTCGGGCTCGAAGCTGAAGTCCGCGACGGGGCCATTGTCATGGTCGTCGTCGTGGCCGTTGGTCAGCATGTCGTCACCGAGTTCGATGCGCTCTTCCGACACGAAGACCTCGAGAGGAGCCATACGGCGAACCTCGGGAGTCTGCGTCAGCATCGACACGAAGCGGGTGTAGACGATATGGAGTTCGTCGACGCCCTCGATCGTGCCTTCACCGTTCGGAGCGGCAACCTGGTTACCCGAACCAGCCATGAACAGCTCCACCAGGTGGCGGCTGGCCTTCGCGGCATCCGAGTAACCCGGATCCTGCGAGAAGCCCGTCCACGCAGCACCGATGTCGCGGCCGCGGAACGTGTAGTAGCCGAGCCCCTTGGAACCGAGCACGTACACGACCGGCTCCTTGCCCTCGCTGCGGAGGAGAGCCATGAGCTCTTCTGCCTGCTTGAGAACATTGGAGTTGTAGCCACCACACATGCCGCGGTCACTGGTGACAACGAGGACCGCTGCCCGCTTGGGCTCCGGACGCTCGTTGAGCAACGGGTGATCGAGCGAAGCAGACGCACTCGCCAATTCGGTGAGTACCTTCGTGATCTCCTCGGCATACGGCTTGGACGCGGCGACGCGAATCTGAGCCTTGGTGATACGCGAAGTCGCGATCAGTTCCTGTGCCTTGGTGATCTTCTTGGTCGAGTTGACCGACTTGATACGAGACCGCAATTCGAGAATGCTCGCCATCGATCAATCACTCTCCCTTCGGAATTCGCAGTGTCATGGGCGCGTACGTCACTTGCTGACGGTCTTGCGCTTGACGTTGATCTGCTCGTTCGCGACCTCGTCGGCGCCCAAAGCGTCAGCCTCGGCTTCGTTCACGACCCGGCTTCCGTCGGATGCGATGAAGCCTTCCTTGAACTTGTTCGTCGCGGCGATCAGCTCAGCAGCGTTGTCGGCATCGAGTGCCTTACCGCCGTTGATGCTGGAGTAGACGCCAGCAGCCGAGTGCTTGAGGTCTTCGAGCAGTTCCTTCTCGAAGCGACGGACGTCGCCGATCGGAACGCTGTCGAAGATGCCTTCGCCGGCCAGGTAGATCGAGACGATCTGGTCCTCGACGGGGATCGGGCTGTACTGATCCTGCTTGAGCAGCTCGACCAGACGGGCGCCGCGCTCGAGCTGAGCCTTGGAGGCAGCGTCGAGGTCGGAAGCGAAGGCGGAGAACGCTTCGAGCTCACGGAACTGAGCCAGTTCCAGACGCAGCGAACCGGAAACCTTCTTCATGCCCTTGGTCTGTGCAGCGCCACCGACGCGGGAGACCGAGATACCGACGTTGATCGCGGGGCGAACGCCCTTGTTGAACAGGTCGGACTCGAGGAACACCTGACCGTCGGTGATGGAGATGACGTTGGTCGGGATGTAAGCCGAGACGTCGTTCGCCTTGGTCTCGATGATCGGCAGAGCCGTCAGCGAGCCACCGCCGAGTGCGTCGGACAGCTTCGCCGAACGCTCCAGCAGACGGGAGTGCAAGTAGAAGACGTCACCGGGGTAAGCCTCGCGTCCCGGCGGGCGACGCAGCAGCAGCGAGATGGCGCGGTACGCCTCTGCCTGCTTGGTCAGGTCGTCGAACACGACCAGAACGTGCTTGCCCTGGTACATCCAGTGCTGGCCGATGGCCGAGCCGGTGTACGGTGCGAGCCACTTGAAGCCTGCGGAATCAGATGCCGGAGCAGCAACGATGGTGGTGTATTCCATCGCGCCCTTCTCCTCGAGGGCAGCCTTGACGCCCGCGATGGTGGAACCCTTCTGACCGATGGCAACGTAGATGCAGCGCACCTGCTTGTTGACATCGCCGGAATCCCAGTTGGCCTTCTGGTTCAGGATGGCGTCGATGCAGACCGCGGTCTTGCCGGTCTTGCGGTCGCCGATGATGAGCTGGCGCTGGCCGCGGCCGATCGGGGTCATGGCGTCGATAGCCTTGATACCGGTCTGGAGCGGCTCTTCGACCGGCTGGCGCTCGAGCACCGAAGCGGCCTGGAGCTCGAGTGCACGGTTCTCGGTGCTCTCGATCTCGCCGAGGCCGTCGATGGGCGCACCCAGCGGGTCGATGACGCGGCCGAGGAAAGCATCGCCGACGGGAACCGACAGAACGTCGCCCGTGCGCTTTACTTCCTGGCCTTCTTGAATGTTCTGGTAATCGCCAAGGATGACGGCACCGATTTCGGTGGCATCCAGGTTGAGCGCGACGCCGACGATTCCACCGGGGAACTCCAACAGCTCGTTGGACATAGCCGAAGGCAGGCCAGAGACGTGCGCAATGCCGTCACTGGTGTCGGTCACTGTGCCGACCTCCTCACGGGAGGCCTCCGGGGAGTAGCTCGCGGTGTAGTTGTCGATCGCGCTACGGATCTCGTCGGAGGAGATCGTCAGCTCCGCCATGTTTTTCCTGCTCTCGGTGTCTGGTCTTCGAAAAGATCTGGAGTATGTGTTCGGCTGAAGGACTACTTGAGGTTCTTCCGCAGTGCTGCGAGTCGACCCGCTGCGCTGCCGTCGATAACCTCGTCGCCCACCCGGACGACCAAGCCGCTGAGGAGTTCTGGATCGACCTCGACGTGCACTGCTACCGGCTTCCCGTAGGTGCGGGTAAGAGTGCTCGCCAAGCGATCCGACTGCTCCGAGCTCAACGCCGAGGCGCTGCGAACGTGAGCAACGGTGGTATCGCGCTGCGCTGCGGCAAGATTCGACAGCTGATCGAAAGTGTCTGCGGGTGCAGACTTCAACCGGCCGACGGCCTGTCCGGCGAGTGCCTCGGTGACCGCGGTGACCTTGCCGTAGAGCAAGCGGGAGAGGAACTCACGCTTGCGGGCTGCGGGAACCGACAGATCCGAGAGCGTCTGCTCCAGGCTGGGATCCCCTGCCACGATGCGACCGAGACGGAAGAGCTCGTCCTCAACGGTGTCCAACTGGCTCTGATCGGCTGCGGCGCGGAGCAGAGCTTCGCGTCCGAGCAGTTCGAGCGAGTTGACCAAGTCGCGGGCCGCAGACCAGTCCTGGCCTGCAGCTGCCTTCACGGTGGCGAGCGCCTCGGCGCCGACCTTTCCGGAGAACAACTGCTCTGCCAAAGCCTGGCGACCAGCGGCCGGTGCCGAAGCGTCAGCCAGCGCGCTGCGAAGAGCGCGCTGGCCGTCGAGTACCTCGACCACCGAGAAGAGCTCGGACCCAGCCTGAGCAGAAGCAGCAGTTGCGGCTCCTGCAGAGACGGCGCCCAGGGCACTGCTCAGCGCAGAACGAGTCTGCGCCAAGGCTTCACGGCTCGCTGCGTACATGTTGCTCACTTCCTGGCTGAATCAGCGCTGACGGTGTCGAGCTCGTTGAGGAAACGATCAACCGTTCCGGCGCGCTTCACGTCGTCGGCGAGAGACTCCCCGATGACCTTCTCGGCCAGGTCTACAGCGGTCTTGCCGAGATCCGAGCGGAGCTCAGCGACGATCTGCTGACGCTGGGCGACGAGCTGGCTGTGGCCTGCGGCCACGATGCGGTCGCTCTCGTCCTGCGCCTGAACCTTCATGTCAGCGATGATCTGCTGACCCTGGGTACGCGCTTCCTCACGGATCTGCGCTGCCTCGGTACGAGCTTCGGCGAGCTGCGCGCGGTACTGCTCGAGCGCGGCCGCTGCCTCTGCCTGTGCGTCTTCGGCCTTCTTGATGCCGCCCTCGATCTGCTCGGTGCGTTCGGCCAAGACCTTCTGGAACTTCGGAAGAACGAGCTTCCAGAAGACAAAACCGACTACGACGAGCGCAACCGCGGACCACACGATGTCGTATGTCTCGGGCAAGAGAGGATTGTGTGTCTCCTCTGTTGCCGCGAGCACTGCGAAGGTGGCTCCCATGTCTGTCTTAGAAAATGAAACCGGCGACAAGGCCGATCAATGCGAGGGCCTCGGTGAATGCAATACCGAGGAACATGGTGGTACGAACCTGGCCGGCCATCTCGGGCTGGCGGACCATGCCTTCGATTGCCTTGCCCACAACGATGCCCACGCCGATGCCGGGGCCGATTGCTGCGAGGCCGTAGCCGATGGCTCCGTAGCCGCGCGACTTGGTCTCGACAACTTCCTGAGCGAGGTAAGCGATGCTCATGGTGTTCCATTCCCTTTCTGTTGACCTCTGCCGGATTCGGCAAGAGGCTCAGTTCTTGGTGTAGCTGGTGAGGAGGTAAAAGGTCAGTGCTCGTCGGCGTGGAGCGCCAGTTCGATGTACACCGCGGTCAGCAACGCGAACACGTAAGCCTGCAGGAAGATGACCAGCAGCTCGAAGAACGTGAATGCGATACCGGCGATGATCGACGGAACGCCGAAGATCGCCTGGAATCCGCCGGACACGAAGAAGAAGTAGTTCGTCGCGCTGAAGAACAGCACCAGCAGGATGTGGCCGGCCAACATGTTGGCCATGAGACGAACCATCAGCGTGAACGGGCGCAGGATGAAGGTCGAGATGAACTCGATGGGCACCAACAAGAAGTGCAGGGGCAGCGGAACGCCGGGAACGACGATGCTGCTCTTGACGTACTTGAAGAAGCCGTACTTCTTGATTCCGACGTAGTTGAACACGATGTAGGCGAGCGCCGCGAGTACCAGGGGCATACCGATTCGTGCGTTCGGCGAGATGTTCAGGAAAGGAATGATGCTGGCCAGGTTGCTGGCGACCACGATGAAGAAGATTGTCGTGATGACCGGCAGGAAGCGCTTGCCCTGTTCCTTGCCCAGGATCTCCTCGGCGATGTTGATCCGAACGAAGTCGAGCGCAAGCTCAGCGGCGTTCTGCATCCCACGGGGAACCAGTCGAGGGCTGCGCATCGCGATCACGAAGAAGGCTGCGACCAGCACCGACATCAGCAGACGAATCAGCATCAGACGGTCGAGCTCGAAGGGGCCCGCGTGAATCAACACGGAGGGCGGGAAAAAATCGTCTAGTGACGGCGCATGGAATTCATCCGCGGCCAGGGTGGTGACGCTCAGCGTTCTCTCCCGTAGTCGGTCCGCAGCCATCATTGACTGCGGTTCGATCGGACATTGACGATCTACAAGTCGACAAGTTCGACTCGCGCATTCGTCAGCAGCTGGAGAACCCTAGAGGGGCCTGGCGTCTGTCGGTGTCGGCGACTCTCGTCGACTCAGTGGTCAGAATTTCGACCACCTGCGAGCACATGGCATCGTCGGCTGAGTGTTACTCGGCCCACCATTGCTCTCGCTTGAACCGAACCTTATCAAGTCATCTACGACATTGTGTAGATGGGGTACCTGGAAGTCCGATTAGTTACCTCTTGTAGTACTACTCGTCGTCGTCGACGTTGCTGCTGGGAGTGGGATCGACGTACGGAGTTTTGGTTCCCAGGACGCCGTAAGTCTCCGCACCGAGCACCACGACCAGCGACATGATGATGACCAGGACGAGGGCGGTCTTGTTGTAGAAATCCATGTCCGAGAGGACAAAGAGAACCACCATCGCGAGAATCATCTTCAGCAGCCAGGTACCGAGCAGAACGGCACCGGCCGTGAGCGCAGGCAGCTTCGCTGTGAGCAGCACGCCCAACGCCGTGAACAAGATGAATCCGCCGCCGACGGCTGCGCCGATCAGAGCGCCGTAGACGCCTTCCTTACCGGCGAAGAGCCCGCCCAGGAGCGCGCCGACCACGGCCAGCGCGATCAGCCCCATCACACCCCACTTCACGGCCGACTTCATGGCGGCGGTCGAATCAGGGATGGGTTGCGAGGCAGGTACAGGCTGCGGCGTGTTCGTCACGATGCCCAAGGGTAATGGATCGGAAAACTTGGCTAGCGACGCTGCTGCTTGCGATCGATCAGCGAAGGCACCGCAGTGAAGAACAACGCAAGAACCAAACCGGCCGCGACGAGTACAACAACCAGCTGACGATTGAGCAGCGAGGATCCGACGGCACCGAACGCCAGGACGCTGACCCACAGGTAGATGACCAGCACAACTCGTCGGTGCGTGTGTCCGATCTGCAAGAGGCGATGATGCAGGTGCATCTTGTCCGGACTGAACGGACTGACGCCCGCTTTCGTCCGGCGGATCACGGCCAGGAGCATGTCCAGCATCGGGATGAACATCACAGCCCCGACCAGCAACAACGGCGCGAGGAGGCCGACGAGGTCGCGGGTTCCGTAGGCAGTGAGCGGAATACGACCGGATGCACTGGTGGAGATCGCGGCCAGCATGAGACCGATCAACATCGACCCGGAATCGCCCATGAAAATGCGCGCTGGATTGAAGTTGTGTGGAAGAAAACCGAGACAAGCGCCTGCCAAGGCCGCCGCGATCATCGCCGGCGGGTAGACACTCGCGTCGCCGCCCTGATCGTGGAGAAGACCGATCGAGAAGATGAGGATGGCGAGCGCCGCGATCAGCCCCAACCCGGCGGCCAATCCGTCGAGACCGTCGACAAAATTCATGGCGTTGATGGTCGCGACGGCAACAGCAACGGTGAACAGTCCGGATTGAATCTGATCGAGGATGATGGTGGACCCACCGTCACCGCCGAACGGGTTGTAGATGATGAACCAGCTGACGCCCATCACCACGAGAACGCCGGCAGCAGTCACCTGACCGACAAATTTGGTGAGGGCGTCGAGGCCCCACCTGTCGTCGATCACACCCACGAGGACGATGACGGCGCCAGCTACGAGCGCAGCGTGTACGTCAGGACTGCCGAAGCCGAAACCTCTTGTGAGCGCGGGTAATTGCTGCGCGAACAGCAGACCGACAGCCATGCCGACATACATTCCGACGCCACCGAGGCGCGGAATCGGCTCGACGTGAACGTCCCGATCACGAGGAATCGCGACAGCGCCGAACCTCAGCGCCAACAACCGGACTGCGCCAGTCGCCAGGTAGGTCACCACCGCCGCCGTACACAGCACGAGCAAAAGTTCACGGATGGGAACACCCGCTCCCCCGCCACCCTGTGCCAGATACGTGGTCGCCTCGTAGGAAGTGATCACTGCTCGAGATCACCCGTCTGGCGGGCATAGGCAGGCTTTGCCCGGACCAGTTCGCGAACGCCGTCGGCAACTGCTGCCAACTCGGCCTCTCCTGACGTGGTGGCGGGGTCCGCGACAACTGCGCGCGCGATCAACTCCCCCACCACGCTCATGTCGGAGCGGTTGAAACCCTGGGTCGTCACGGCCGCGGACCCGACGCGGATTCCGGACGTGACGGCGGGCGACTGCGGATCGAACGGAATCGCGTTCTTGTTGAGCGTGATCGAAGCCAGTCCGCACCTACGCTCGGCGTCGACGCCGGTGACACCGCTTGCGCGCAGGTCGAGAAGCGCCAGATGTGTGTCGGTTCCACCGGACACGGTGCGCAGACCGCGAGCTTCCAACGACAGCGCGAGCGCCGATGCGTTGGCAACCACTTCCTGTGCATACCAACGATATTCCGGCGTCGACGCCTCTTTGAACGCAACCGCTTTCCCGGCGATCGCATGCATCATCGGGCCGCCTTGAATGAAGGGGAACACCGCGCGATCTACAGCCGAGGCATGCTCGCTGCGGCACAGGATCATTCCGCCGCGCGGGCCTCTGAGGACTTTGTGCGTCGTCGCGGAGACGACGTCGGCGTACGGAACGCACGAAGGTATCGCCCGGCCTGCCACGAGTCCGATGAAGTGGGCGGCGTCGACCCACAGGATCGCACCGACCTCGTCTGCGATCGAGCGGAAGGCTGCGAAGTCGATGGTGCGGGAGTACGCGGTCGCGCCGGCGACGATGATTTTCGGCTTGTGCGCCAGAGCCAGGGTGCGAACCTCGTCGTAGTCGATCAATTCGGTGGCCGAATCGACGTGATAGGGAACGGTGGTGAACCACTGCCCCGAAAAGCTGACGCGAGACCCGTGAGTCAGATGCCCACCGTGCGGCAGACTCATCGCCAATACGGTGTCGCCGGGCTTGGCGAATGCAGCGTACACCGCGAGATTCGCAGTGGCCCCCGAATGCGGTTGGACGTTGACGTGCTCGGCGCCGAACAGCGCCTTTGCCCGATCGATCGCCAGATTCTCGGCTACGTCGACGTACTCGCACCCGCCGTAGTAACGCCGACCCGGATAGCCCTCGGCGTACTTGTTGCTCAGAGTCGAACCCAAGGCAGCCAGTACGGCAGGGCTGGTGAAGTTCTCGCTCGCGATGAGTTGAAGTCCGTCGCGCTGGCGCTCGAGTTCGGCCAGCGCAACAGCCGCGATCTCGGGGTCTGCCGTGACAAGCTCACCGAAATCCGGTCCCCAATACGTGGATTCCCCCGCGCGCTCGCCGCCGGCGCCGACCATCGTTACGAAACTCCCTCTACGAGACTTTCCGGACTGGTGCCCAATACCTCGGCGATGGATTCTGCCGAGACGGCACCCACTCGCAAGATACGCGGTGAATTGCCGGTCAGGTCGACGATCGTGGAAGCAACGGCGTGTTCGGCCTTGCCCCCGTCGAGATACACGCTGGCAGATCCGCCGAGCTGATCTCGGGCTTCCTCGACGGTAGTTGCCGGCGGACGCCCCGAAATGTTGGCGCTCGAGACGGCAAGCGGTCCGACATCGCGCAACAGTTCGAGGGCAACCGGATGCAAGGGCATGCGGAGCATGACGGTTCCGCGGGTATCACCGAGGTCCCAGGCAAGTGAAGGCGCCTGCTCGACGACCAGGCTCAGTCCGCCGGGCCAGAATGCGCGGATCAGATCCCGTGCCTGCGGGCGCACGCTGTAGACGAGCCCGTCGATGGTGTTCCACGATCCGACCAGTACCGGGACGGGCATGTCTCGCCCGCGTCCCTTGGCGCGCAAAAGACTCGTGACAGCTTCGCTGTCGAACGCGTCGGCGGCGAGTCCGTAAAGGGTGTCGGTAGGGAGAACTACGAGTCGGCCGGCCTTGAGCGCGTTCTTCGCGGCGGCCAAGCCTGCGGTTCGGGAATCTGTCTGACTGCAGTCGTACACGGTGCTCACTCAGCCATCCTTTCACTCTGCGCTTCGGGCGTTCGATTCCGCTGTGCTTCGACGTCGGTGGCGACACGTCTGGCGACGACGAATCGCGGACGACCGGCAAGATCTGGATGCTGCGCGACCTCGCCGAATACCCGGCGCGCCGAGAACAGCGCAGCGACGCCGTCCCCGTTGGTGTCGTCGTGCTCGATGCCTGCCGCGCCGCCGATTCGAAGCCACCGTGCGATGTTGCTGATCATGGGTTTGATGACGGACAGACCGTCGACGCCACCGAACAACGCGGTGTGCGGGTCGTAATCCATGACCTCAGGCTGCAATTGCGCGCCTTCGGGGATGTACGGCGGATTGGACACGACCAGATCGACGCCGCCCTCGAGCCCTGGCAACAGGTTCCGATCGGTGACATCACCCTGATGCAGATGGATCGGTGTATCACCGGCGGCCTCGCGGTCGGCAGCATTACGACGCGCCCACGCCAGGGCGGCGGGCTCCTTCTCCACGGCGTGAACGACGGCGTCCGGACGGGCCTCGGCGATGGACAGCGCGAGTACACCCGATCCCGTGCACAGGTCCAGAACTACCGGCGGCTTGCTTCCGCAACCTTCGAGGAACGAGAGTGCCCAACCCATGAGCAGTTCGGTTTCCGGCCGCGGAATGAAGACACCCGGCCCGACAGCGACGTCGATGTTGCCCATCGACGCGACTCCGATGATGTGCTGCAACGGAATCCGCTTCACCCGTTGGGCAACCAACTCGTCGAACGCCGCGATGACCTCGGGATCGACCAACGGAATCAGTCCGAGACGCGTGCGTTCGACCCCGAGCAGGTGGGATGCCAACAACTCGGCGTCGGTGCGTGGGCTGGGCACACCTGCGGCGTCGAGCTGTTTTGCAGCTTCGATCAGCGCCAAACGAAGTGGAAGTCGACTCACGGGTACAGCCTGCCACGCTCGACCGACACGCGGTTCACCGAGTTCCCGGCGGGATGGAGGTCAGTCATGGTCTGCATCTACTCGGCCGCGAGACGCGCCTCTCGGTCCGCCTTGCCCAATGCATCGAGAAGTGCGTCGAGCTCACCGTCGAGCACCGCGTCGAGGTTGTGCGACTTGAATCCGATGCGGTGATCGGTGATGCGGTTCTCGGGGAAGTTGTAGGTGCGGATGCGCTCCGAACGGTCCACCGTCCGAACCTGACTCTGGCGACCTGCCGACGCTTCAGCGTCCGCGGCTTCCTCGGCGACTACCTGCAAACGGGCTGCAAGGACCTGCATGGCGCGCGCCTTGTTCTGGAGCTGCGAACGCTCGTTCTGGCAGGTGACGACGATGCCGGTCGGAAGGTGCGTGATTCGGACAGCAGAGTCGGTCGTGTTGACGCCCTGACCGCCCTTGCCGGACGAACGGTAGACGTCGATACGCAGGTCACTTTCGTCGATCTGGACCTGCTCGACCTCTTCGGGCTCCGGGTAGACCAGAACGCCGGCAGCCGAAGTGTGAACGCGTCCCTGGGATTCGGTGACAGGCACTCGTTGGACGCGGTGAACGCCGCCCTCGAACTTCAGCCGCGCCCACACTCCGTCCGGGGTGTCCGACTTGCTCTTGATCGACAGCGTGGCTTCCTTGTATCCGCCGAGATCGGAGACCGTCGCGTCGAGAATCTCGACGCGCCAGCCATGCCGTTCCGCGTAGCGGACGTACATGCGGGCCAGGTCCGAGGCGAAGAGCGCGGATTCTTCGCCGCCCTCACCGGACTTCACTTCGAGGACGATGTCGTCGCCGTCATGCGGATCACGCGGCGCCAACTGATCGGTAAGCGTCTGCTCGAGCTGCGCGACCTCGGCTTCGAGATCGGGGATCTCGGCGGCGAAGCTGGAATCGTCGGCGGCTAGTTCGCGCGCGGCTTCCAGATCGTCCTGCGCAGCGGTGAGCTTGTTGTACGTCGACATGATCGGCGAGAGCTCGGAGAACCGCTTACCGACGCGCCTGGCAGCGGCAGGGTCGTTGTGCAGCGCCGGATCGGACATCTGTGCTTCGAGACCGGCGTGCTCCGCCAAGATGTCGTCGATGGCCGAGGGCTGGGTTGCGCCTGCCATGGTTCGCTCCGCTCTGAGTTTCGATTCCTACGGTGCGCGCTTGAAGGTATTTCGACGCCGGGACCCGGGAAACGCGCAAACCGAGTGCAGGCACAAAAAAGCCGACGCCCGATCTGCGCATGGCAGATCGGGCGTCGGCGGAACAGCTAGGACTCGGTGGCCGGGACCTTGCTGTCTGCGCGCTTGCCGTAGCGAGCCTCGAAGCGAGCGACGCGTCCACCGGTGTCGAGAATCTTCTGCTTGCCCGTGTAGAACGGGTGGCACTGCGAGCAAACCTCGACGTTGATGCGTCCGGACTCCTTGGTGCTGTGGGTCTCGAACGTGTTACCGCAACCGCAGACGACGGTGGTCGCTACGTAAGTTGGGTGGATTCCTGCCTTCATGGTGTCCCTTTCAATGGTCGCCGGGTCGACGTCGCCAATCGACATCGTGAACCGGAACCGGACTCGGCCGTTCAGTATGCCAGATGCGGTACCTCACCGGATAATCCGCGTCTCGCACGCCTCGGGGTGGCTGTACGAAGTTGTCAACGCACTGTCGCTCGGTTTTGTTCCGCCCACGCAAAAGGCCCACAACCAGCTGGTTGTGGGCCTTTTGACGTCGAATCGATCAGTCGTCGATCGCACCCGGTGCGGTCTTGGAGACCTGCATCAGGAACTCGAGGTTGTTCTTGCTCTTCTTCAGTCGATCGATCAGCAGATCGATGGCCTGATGCGAGTCCAGACCGGACAGGACGCGACGGAGCTTGTGCAGCACCGCAGCTTCGTCCGGGCTCAGGAGCAACTCGTCCTTACGCGTGCTGGACGGGTTGACGTCCACGGCCGGGAACACGCGGCGTTCGGCGATCTTGCGATCGAGCTTGAGCTCGGCGTTGCCGGTGCCCTTGAACTCTTCGAAGATCACGGTGTCGCCGGTGGATCCGGTCTCGACCATTGCGGTAGCGATGATGGTGAGCGATCCACCGTTCTCGATGTTGCGGGCAGCACCGAGGAAACGCTTCGGCGGGTAGAGCGCCGTCGAGTCGACACCACCGGAGAGGATGCGTCCCGACGCCGGCGAGGAGTTGTTGTACGCACGACCCAGACGCGTGATGGAGTCGAGCAGTACGACGACGTCCTTACCCATCTCGACCAGGCGCTTCGCACGCTCGATTGCCAGCTCGGCAACTGCGGTGTGATCTCCCGGCGGGCGGTCGAAGGTGGAGGAAATGACCTCACCCTTCACGCTGCGCTGCATGTCGGTCACTTCCTCGGGACGCTCGTCCACGAGGATGACCATCAGGTAGCACTCAGGATTGTTGGTGGCGACGGCATTCGCGATCGCCTGCAACACGCTGGTCTTACCGGCCTTGGGCGGGCTCACGATGAGGGCGCGCTGGCCCTTACCGATGGGCATCACCAGGTCGATGACACGCGTGGTGAGAATGTGCTGCTCGGTCTCGAGGCGCAGACGCTGGTTCGGGTACAGCGGCGTGAGCTTGTTGAACTCGGGGCGCTTCTTCGCGGCCTCGACGTCGCCGCCGTTGACCGTGTCGATACGGACCAGCGGGTTGAACTTCTGACGCTGGCTGCCCTGCTCACCGTCACGCGAGACGCGGACGGCACCGGTGATGGCGTCGCCACGGCGAAGGCCGTTCTTGCGGATCAGGTTCATGGAGACGTAGACGTCGTTGGGACCGGCGAGGTACCCGGACGTACGCACGAAGGCGTAATTGTCGAGGACGTCGAGGATGCCGGCGACCGGCTGCAGGACGTCGTCCTCACGAATCTCGGTCTCGCGTGAATCGTTGGGTGCGCCACCCTCACCGCGGTCACGACCACGGCCACGGCGCTCGCGGAAACGGCGTCCGCGGCGTCCGCGTCCACCCTCTTCGTCGTCGTCCGGCCCGTTGTTGCGGTTGTCCGTGCGAGGACCGGCGTTGTTCTGGCCGGCGTTGTTCTGATTGCCGCGATCCTGACGGTCCTGGCGATCCTGGCGATCCTGGTTGCCCCGGTTGCCCTGGTTCTCGCGCTGGCCCTGGTTGTCCCGCTGGCCCTGGTTGTCCCGGTTTCGCTCGCGGCGGGGACGCTCGTTGCCCTGCTCGGCGGGAGCCTGATCAGCGTCGGACTTGCCCTCGGTGCGCGCAGGACGCTCGGCCGGAGCCTCGGCCTTGGCGGTCTCGGCGACCTTCGAAGAATCGGCGGCCTTCGCGGTGTCCGCGTCGGACTTCACCGAAGGAGCTTCCTGCTCGATGCTCAGTTCACCCTGGTCGGGTGAACCTGCACGACGAGCGGCGCCACGACGCTGACGTCCGCGACGGGGTGCGCTCTGATCGGAATCCTCGGCGGATTCCGTACGCGCAGGCGCGGCCTCGGCAGGAGCCGATTCGGCTGCCGGAGCTGTTTCGGCTGCGGGGGTTTCGGTGCGTGCGGCGCGAGTGCTCTTGGCACGAGTGCGCGCAACGGGTGCGTCGTCGAGAGTGAGTTCACTCTGTGCGGGTGCAGCCTTTGCGCTGCCGCCCTGGCGCTCCTTGATGGCTGCGATCAGGTCACCCTTGCGCATGCCGGAAGTGCCTTTGATGCCCAGTTCACCCGCAAGAGTGCGGAGTTCGGTGAGCACCATGCCGGAGAGTCCGGCACCACGGCGCGTTTCGGCACGCTTCGTGGAGGTCGCCACCGCACCGTTCGATGCTGAAGATGACGCCTGAGAATTGTCGCCTGATTCCGACCCGGCGGGTGCAGAAGTGGCGATGAGGTCCGTATCGGTCACGGAGGTCCTTTCCTTCCCTCACTCGCACTGCGCAAAGTCGAGGGTTCGTCCCGCAGTTCGATTGAATACCGAACTCGGTGGTGCCGTACGTGGTTGCTGTCCAGAACTGCCGGCTTGTCCGCCGTCACATGATTGTCGGAAACTCTCGCCTCAAACTTTTCATGCGCTCGCAAACCTGCCCAACGCGCCTTCGTCGACGATTCACTCCCCCGTGTGTTGAACCCCAGAGTGATGGAACCTCTGAGTGTTCGATCCGCGGAGGATTCAAACCTTCGGAGAAGGTACAAGCGTGAGGATCATGCCTGCGAGAATCATGCCAAGGACTGTGGACCCCGATTGGGAAGGAGTTTTGCCCCCTGGTGATGCACCGGCGACTGACGCGCACGATGTACGGACATAGCCCAGGATAGCGCCCAAACCTGAGTCCGGCAAGAATTTGGACGACTGGGTGTGTCAGTTCACTACCGATCGGTAGTGGGCGATCACCTGGACCAAGGCAGGGATCAGACCGTCGTCGTGGATACTTCGACGCCGTCGGCGATGTCCAATTCGAGCACACGTAGTCCGTCTGCCCGCGCCGCTTCCGCGAGTTCGACGGGGAAAGGTTCTGTGCTGAGCGCCAACACGGTGGGGCCGGCTCCCGAAACGGTCGCAGCAATACCCGCCTCGCGCAGGATCCCGATCCATCGCGTCGTGAGCGGAAGCGCGGGTGCGCGCTGTGCCTGATGCAGGCGATCCTCGGTGGCCGCCATCAACAGATCGGGCCGAGCAGTGAGCGCAACGACGGCGAGCGCGCTGCGGCTCGCGTTGAACGAGGCATCCTGGTGCGGAACCAATTCGGGCAGGAGCCCGCGAGTGTGTGCGGTGGACGACCGCTCCTCGGGAACCAGTGCCACAGCACGGATGTCGGGATGGACGTCGAGTTTCGCCGCGGAGTAGATCGGCTCGTCGCCTTCGACGGCCGGTGGGCAACTCCACGAGACGACTGCGCCACCGAGAACACTGGCAGACGCGTTGTCCGGGTGACCTTCGAACTCGGACGAGAGTTGAACCAACTGCTCTTCCGTCAAGCCGATCTCGGCATCGAGAGCGCGCGCCAGACCGTTGGCTGCTGCCAATCCACCGACAGCCGCGGAAGCCGAGGATCCCAACCCGCGCGAATGTGGAATCGCGTTGCGGCACAACACGTCCAGGCCACTGGCCCACACTCCGGCCGCCTCGAGACCACGCTCGATGGCGCGGACCACGAGATGCGAAGGACCCCAGGGCACGTCGGCAGCGCCTTCACCTTCGACGCGAATCTGAAGGCCTGAATCCGTTGTGGTGACCACGATTTCGTCGTACAACCCCAACGCCAGGCCGAGGGTGTCGAACCCCGGCCCCAAGTTCGCACTCGAGGCCGGGACGCGAGCAGTCACCGAAAGGCCGATAGGCAGGGTTATAGTCATGTCAGACACCGGATTCCGCGGAGTGGTCGATGAATCCACGGACACTATGCAAGCTCGAGGGCAGCCGCGACGGCAACGGGATCGACACCGATCGGCTCGACGTTCGGCATACCCTTCAAAGCCGTGTCAGGATCCTTGAGACCGTTACCGGTCACCGTGCACACGACGGTCAGGCCCGGCTCGAGCCAGCCCTCTGCACGTGCGGCGAGCAGGCCGGCGACGCTGGCTGCCGACGCCGGTTCGACGAAGACGCCCTCGGTGGCGGCGATCAGACGGTAAGCCTCGAGGATCTTCTCGTCGGTGGCGGCACGGAATGCACCGTTCGACTCTTCCTTCGCGGCGACAGCGCCGTTCCAGGAAGCGGGAGAACCGATTCGGATTGCGGTGGCGATGGTTTCGGGATCCTTGACGGGTGCACCGTTGACCAGCGGAGCCGCTCCGGCTGCCTGGACGCCGAGCATGCGGGGCTTCACCGTGGTCAGACCGTCCGCGTAGTACTCGGAGTATCCGCGCCAGTACGCGGTGATGTTTCCGGCGTTTCCGACCGGGAGTGCGTGCACGTCGGGAGCCTTGCCGAGGACGTCCATGATCTCGAATGCCGCGGTCTTCTGGCCTTCGATGCGCACCGGGTTGACCGAGTTGACGAGACCGATGGTGGGGAATTCGGCCGTGGTCTTGCGTGCCAACTCGAGGCAGTCGTCGAAGTTGCCCTGGACCTGAATGATCTTGGCGCCGTGCATGACTGCCTGCGCAAGCTTGCCCATGGCGATCTTGCCCTGCGGGATGAGCACGGCGCAGGTCATGCCGGCCTTGGCTGCATACGCAGCGGCCGAGGCGGAGGTGTTGCCGGTGGACGCGCACAGAACTGCGCGCTGGCCACGGGCCAAGGCGTCGGTGACGGCCATCGTCATGCCGCGGTCCTTGAAGGAACCGGTGGGGTTGAGGCCCTCGACCTTGAGGTAGACGTCGCAGCCGGTGATCTCGGAGAGGTGGCCGGCCGGCAGGAGCGGGGTGCCGCCTTCGCGCAGGGTGACGGTCTTCCAGTTGTCACCGATCGCGAGACGGTCCCGGTATGCCTCGATGAGACCCGGCCATGCCTTGTGGACGGGGTTGACGATGCCGGTCATTGTTCAGTGCCTTCCAGTCGCAGCACGCTGGTCACAGCGGTGACGAATTCGAGTTCGTTGAGGGCCGCCACGGTCTCGGAGAGAGCCGCGTCGGTTGCTACATGAGTGACGACCACCAGACGCGCGCCGGCGCCGGCGCCCTCCTGGCGGACGACGGAGATGCTCACGCCGTGCTTGGCGAACTCGGCGGCGACTGCGGAAAGCACACCTTCCTTGTCCGCGACCTCCATGTTCACGTAGTAGCGCGTGAGGATGTCGCCCATCGGGGCGACCTTGAGCTTGGCGTACTTGGACTCGCGGGGGCCGCGGCCGCCGTGAACCTTGTTGCGCGCAGCCATCACCAGGTCACCCATCACCGCGGAAGCGGTGGGGGCGCCGCCTGCGCCCTGGCCGTAGAACATGAGCCGGCCGGCGTTCTCTGCTTCCACGACAACGGCGTTGAACGCGCCGTTGACCGAGGCCAGCGGATGGCTGAGCGGAACCAGCGCCGGGTACACGCGAGCGGAAATCCGCTCCTTGCCCTTGGGCGTGACGATGCGCTCGCAGATCGAGAGCAACTTGATCGTGCAGTCGAGTGCCTTCGCCGACGCCAGGTCGGCGGAGGTGATCGTGGAGATTCCTTCGCGGTACACGTCCGCGGCAGTGACGCGGGTGTGGAACGCGATCGACGCGAGGATCGCTGCCTTCGCCGCGGCGTCGTAGCCTTCGACGTCCGCGGTCGGGTCGGCTTCCGCGTATCCGAGGCGTCCGGCTTCGGCCAAGGTCTCTTCGTAGTCGGCGCCGGTCTCGTCCATCGCCGAAAGGATGAAGTTGGTGGTGCCGTTCACGATTCCGGCGACCTTGTTGACACGGTCTCCGGCCAACGACTGTGTGAGCGGGCGGATCACGGGGATCGCGCCGGCAACAGCGGCCTCGAAGTACAGGTCGACAGAGTTGGCCTCTGCAGCCTCCGCCAATTCACCGGTGTGGTCCGCGAGCAGCGCCTTGTTGGCGGTCACGACCGACTTACCGGAGTTGAGGGAAGAGAGAATCAGCTTGCGAGGGAGCTCGATTCCGCCGATCACCTCGACCACGATGTCGACGTCGTCACGACCGACCAGGGACTCGGCGTCCGTCGTCTGCAGTTCCTCGGGAATTCCGCGGTCCGAGCCGATACGGCGGACGGCAACCCCCCGCAGTTCCAACGGGGCGCCGACGCGAGCTTCGAGTTCCTCGGCCTGCTCACGAATGATCCGGACGACCTCGCTCCCGACGTTGCCGAGGCCGAGAACGGCCACACCGATAGCGCGATGCGCCGATTCGCTCGTCACTGCGATACCTCCAAGCTGAGCAGATCTTCCACTGTTTCCCTCCGCAGAATCACGCGTGAGACTCCGTCACGCACCGCCACCACGGCTGGGCGGGTGAGCAGGTTGTACCTGCTCGACATCGAATAGCAGTATGCACCGGTCGCTGCTACCGCTAGTAAATCACCGGGCCCGACGTCCTCGGGCATCCAGGTGTCCCGAATGACCACGTCACCGGACTCGCAGTGCTTACCGACGATACGTGCAACGACGGGATCAGCCTCGGAAGTTCGCGAAACCAACTTGGCTTCGTACTCCGCACCGTAGAGGGACGTGCGGATGTTGTCGCTCATCCCGCCGTCGACGCTGATGTAGCGGCGTGTCAGCGAGCTACCCACCGTGACGTCCTTGATGGTGCCGACCTCGTAGAGCGTCACCGTGCCAGGTCCGGCGATGGCGCGGCCGGGTTCGACGGCAAGCGTCGGCTCCGGCAATCCGGCCAGTGCGGACTCGTTGCGCACGATGTGGCCGAGCTTTGCTGCCAGTTCGTCGACGGGCGGCGGGTCGTCGGAGGGGATATACGAGATCCCCATGCCGCCGCCGAGGTCGATGATCGAAATCTGCTTGGTCTTCTCGACTCCAAACTCGGTGACGACGTCGCGGAGCAAACCGATCACGCGGTGCGCTGCCACCTCGAAACCGTCGACGTCGAAGATCTGCGAACCGATGTGGCTGTGCAGGCCGACCAGGCGCAAGTTGTCGGCAGCGAAGACGCGACGGACCGCGTCGATCGCCGCTCCCCCGGCCAGCGAGAAACCGAACTTCTGGTCCTCGTGTGCGGTGGAGATGAATTCGTGAGTATGCGCTTCGACGCCGACGGTCAGTCGGATCAACACGTCCTGAACGACACCGGCCTCACCGGCGACACGATCGAGTCGGTCGATCTCGATCGACGAGTCGAGCACGACGTGTCCGACGCCCGCGGCGACACCAGCGGCCAGTTCGGCGACTGACTTGTTGTTGCCGTGCATGGCAATTCGCTCGGCCGGGAAGTCCGCGTGCAACGCGATCGCCAGTTCGCCGCCGGAGCAGACGTCGAGCGAGAGGCCTTCGTCGGCGACCCAGCGTGCGATCTCGCCACAGAGGAATGCCTTGGATGCGTAGTGCACCTTGGCATCCGGGCCGAAGGCGCGGGCCATGTCACGGCAGCGTGAACGGAAGTCGTCCTCGTCGATGACGAACAACGGAGTGCCGTACTTCTCGGCAAGTTCACCGACCTTGACACCCGCGAGGGTCACTTCACCGTCGTCGCCGCGAGAAGCGTTGCGCGGCCACACCTGCGGTGAGAGTTCGCCGAAGGCTTCGGGGCTGGTCGGACGGTCGGGCAAGCCGGGGGCCTGCAACTGCTCGGCATGCTTGGGGCCGGCGGGGTGCGCGTTCACATTTGCTCCGGTGCGGTGACGCCGAGCAGTTCGAGACCGTTGGCCAGGACCTGTCGGGTGGCGGCGCAGAGAGCCAGACGCGCGCGGTGCACGTCGGTGGCGTCGTCGTCGCCTTGCGGAAGGATGCGGCACGCGCCGTAGAAGCGGTGGTACGCACCCGCGAGTTCTTCGAGGTAGCGGGCAATACGGTGCGGCTCACGCAGATTCGCAGCGCTCGACACGACGCGTGGGTACTCGCCGATCGTGCGGATGAGGTCACCCTCCTGCTCGACGGTGAGCAGGGCGAGGTTGCTCGCGTCGGCGGACAGACCGAGGTCTGCGGCGTTGCGAGCGATCGCCGAGAGGCGTGCGTGCGCGTACTGCACGTAGTAGACGGGGTTCTCGCTGCTGGTCTTGGTCCACAGGTCGAGGTCGATGTCGATGCTCGAGTCGACCGACGAGCGGATCATGACGTAACGCGAGGCGTCGACGCCGATTGCCTCGACCAGGTCGTCGAGGGTGATGACGGTGCCTGCACGCTTGCTCATCTTGACGGCAGTGCCGTCCTTGACGAGGTTGACCATCTGGCCGATCAGCACCTCGACGGTGTCCGGATCGTCGCCGAATGCGGCAGCGGCAGCCTTGAGACGGCCGATGTAACCGTGATGGTCGGCGCCGAGCATGTAGATACAGAGGTCGAACCCACGTGCGCGCTTGTTCTGGAAGTAGGCGATGTCACCGGCGATGTAGGCGGCGTTGCCATCGCTCTTGATGACGACGCGGTCCTTGTCGTCGCCGTAGTCGGTGCTCTTGAGCCACCACGCACCGTCTTCGTGGAAGAGGTTGCCCGAACCCTTGAGGGATTCGACGGCCTTCTCGACCGCACCGGATTCGAAGAGCGAGTTCTCGTGGAAGTAGACGTCGAAGTCGACGCCGAAGTCGTGCAGGGTCTGCTTGATGTGCGTGAACATCAATTCGACGCCGATGGCGCGGAAGGTTTCCTGCTGCTCGTCGGCAGGCAGATCCATGACGTCGGGACGCTGCTTCAGAACCGAGGCGGCGATGTCGGCGATGTATGCACCGGCGTAACCGTCTTCGGGAGCAGGTTCACCCTTCGCTGCAGCGATCAGCGAACGCGAGAAGCGGTCGATCTGGGCACCGTGATCGTTGAAGTAGTACTCACGTGTTACCAAACCACCCTGCGCGGACAGAATGCGTCCGAGCGCGTCTCCGACTGCGGCCCAACGGGTTCCACCGAGGTGAATCGGTCCGGTGGGGTTGGCGGAGACGAATTCGAGGTTGATCTTCTTGCCGGCGAGGGAGTCACCCGAGCCGTACGACGCACCGGCTTCGAGAACCGACACGACGATCGCGCCCTGGGCGTCCTTGTCCAACCGAATGTTGAGGAAGCCGGGCCCGGCGATCTCGGCGGATTCGATTCCGTCGGCAGCGGTGAGGGCTTCGGCGATCCAGCCCGCCAGCTCGCGGGGATTCGTGCCGACCTTCTTGGCTACCTGCATGGCAATGTTGGTGGCGTAATCGCCGTGCTCGGGGTTGCGTGGTCGCTCGACGGTGAGGGTTTCGGGTAGCACGGATACGTCGAGGCCACGATCGGCAAGGACGCTCGCTGCGGTTCCGCGGAGCAGTTCGGCAAGGTCAGCTGGAGTCACAGGTATTCATCCTATTGCCTGCACACCGGAAGTGGAGACTCGCCTCACGCCTCGCTCTCCGTGAACGTGCGCGGGGCCGCTGTGGCGTGTCGCACGCCACTCTCAAAGTTTGCCCTCAGACTCGGAAAGTACAGTGGTAATGCCCGAGCTACCACCGCGTACCTTCATGCGCGGGCGCGCCACACCTCAAGCCCACACACCGAAAGAGCCCAATCGATGCCAAGCGGTTCCGATAGTCGCGGTCCCAACAAGAACTCCGGGGCCAAATCAGCCAAGGCCATCAAGGCCGCCAACAAGAACAGTCGGCCGGCCAAGAAGGGCAAGGGCGGCGTCCCCGCTCCCCGCCAGATCCCCTGGCTGTCGATCGGCGCCGGTGTGGCTGTGCTCGCACTCATCGCCGTGCTCGGTATCAATCTGTGGCCCAAGGTCGAGGAGCGGCAGGCCCTCGAGCCGTACAAGTACAGCTCCGAGAACAAGGATCCGTCCGACAAGATCGACGGCGTCCTCAAGATCGAGTACCCGGCCGGCCAGCACGTCGATTCCACTCAGCGCGTGGCGTACGACCAGACCCCGCCGTTCGGTGGCCCGCACGACGCCACCTGGGCTAACTGCACCGGAACCGTGTACGCCGACCCGATTCGCACCGAGAACGCCGTCCACTCGCTCGAGCACGGCGCCATCTGGATCACGTACAACCCCGATCTCGTCGACCAGGACCAGATCGACAGTCTCGCCGGACGCGTGAACGGCAAGTCCTACATGCTGATGTCGCCGTACCCCGGTCAGAGCAGCCCCATTTCTCTGCAGTCGTGGGGCCATCGCCTCGAGATCGACAAGGCCGACGACGATCGCATCGATCAGTTCATCACTGCGCTGAACCAGAACCCGAACGTCTATCCCGAGGTCGGCGCGAGCTGCACCAACCCGCTGTTCACTCCGTCGACGTCGCCGTTCGATCCGACACCTCCGGGCGCCGACGCCATCCAGATGGACGGCACGGGCGCTACCCCGGCCACCGACGAACAGATTCCCGCCGGTGGATAGTTCGACGAACACCGATCAGTCTTCGAAGCCGAGTCAGCGCACCGCACTGCTGATCATCGGTCTGATCGGCGCGATCGCCGTCGGTTTTGCGCTCGGCGCACTGACCAACCTCCTCGGACCCGATGCGAAGTCGTCACTGACCGTTCCGGCTTCGGATTCGGTGGACGTGGGCTTCGCGCAGGACATGAGCGTGCATCACAGCCAGGCCGTCGACATGGCGTCCATCGCCCTGACGAAGTCCACGGACAACGACGTACGCACGCTGGCGTTCGACATCTTGACCACGCAGCAGAACCAGCTCGGTCAGATGCAGGCGTGGCTGACCATGTGGGATCAGCCGCTGTCCAAGGTGGGCCCGTACATGGAGTGGATGTCGTCGGATTCGGGCTCCGGCCATGGATCGCACGGGACTTCGGCCACGATGGACATGAGTCATTCCGGGCCGGTCGACACCATGCCCGGCATGGCGTCCCCCGAGGACCTTGCGGCTCTCCGCGCAGCGGAAGGTCTGCAACTCGACACCTTGTTCCTGCAGCTGATGCTTCGTCACCACGAAGGTGGGCTTCCGATGATGGAGTACGCAGCAGCCGACGCCACCGAGGGGCCGGTGCGCAGCCTGGCGCAGACGATGGTCAACACGCAGCAGAGCGAGTCCAAGCTGATGACCGACATGTTGGCAGCTCGCGGCGCAGTGCCACTGCCCATGAACTGAGCAGAACTGAACTGAGCCGAGAATGTTCAGACCCAACTGGGCCTGGTCCTGAATTTCAGGACCAGGTCCAGTTTTCTACTTCCGGCATGTCTTCGAGGTGCTCGACGATGTAACGCGAGTGCTTTTCGAGTTGTGTGCGGCAGAACTCCGCCAACTCGGACGCCCCGGCCGGCCGACGCTTGGAGCGTCGTAGCGCCTCGATCACCAGGTGGTAGCGGCTCATCTTGTTGAGGACGACCATGTCGAACGGTGTTGTGGTTGTTCCCTGTTCACTGAATCCGCGAACGTGGAAGCGCTCGGGACTCGGACGCCCGTGAATCAGTTCGTGCACGGCACGCGAGTATCCGTGGAATGCGAACACGACGTCGGTCTGCGCGGAGAACAGATCGAGGAAGACCCGCTCCCCGAATCCGTGGGGATGCTCGGTTGGCGTCAGCAAGGCCATCAGATCGACGACGTTGACGACGCGGGTGATCAGTTCGGGTGTGTGATCGCGCAGCAACTGTGCAGCAGCCAGGATCTCCTGCGTCGGCACATCTCCCGCGGCGGCCAGGACCACGTCCGGTTCCTGTCCGCGAGCCTCGGTTCCGGCCCATTCCCAGACCGAAGCGCCCGCCGCGCAGTGCTCGTGCGCTTGCTCGAGCGTGAGGTACTGCAGGTGCGGTTGCTTGTCCACGACTATCAGGTTGACGTGGTCGGTACTACGCAGGCAGTGATCCGAGATCGAGAGCAACGTGTTGGAATCCGGCGGCAGCCACACGCGGATCACACTGGGTGCCAAGGGAATAACGGCGTCGATCATGCCGGGGCCCTGATGACTGAATCCGTTGTGATCGTTGCGCCAGCACGTACTGGTCAGCAGCACGTTGAGCGAAGCAACAGACGCCCGCCACGGCAGGTCGACGGCATGTTGGAGCCACTTGGCGTGCTGGATGAGCATCGACACGCTCACCATCGCAAATGCTTCGTAGCTCGCGAACATCCCGTGTCGGCCCGACAGCAGATAGCCCTCGAGCCATCCCTCGCAGAGGTGCTCGCTGAGGACCTCCATGACACGACCGTCCGCGGACAGCCCGTCGTCGTAGTCGGTGATCGGCAGTTGCCAGCAGCGATCGGTTGTCTCGAATACGGCGCCGAGGCGATTGCTCGACGTCTCGTCCGGACAGAAGAGTCGGAAGATCCCGCCGCTGTCCTCGGTTTCCGTGGCGGCGTAGATGTCGCGCAGAAGCTCGCCGAGCACTCGCGTCGTCTCGTGGAAGGTCGAACCCGGGGATTGGATGGGAAGCGCGTACTTTTCGAGCGGCGGCATCGGGAGATCGACGCGAAGTCGTCCACCGTTCGCGTAGGGAGTGCTCCCCATGCGCTTGTCCCCCGTCGGCGACAGCGCCGCCAGTTCCGCGACGAGTGATCCGTTGGCGTCGAACAACTCGTCCGGACGGTACGACCGCATCCACTCTTCGAGTTGCCGCAGATGTGATTCGTTGCTTCGCACGCCGGACAACGGCACCTGGTGCGCACGATGTGTGCCCTCGACCAAGATTCCGTCGACGGTGTGTGGACCGGTCCATCCTTTCGGCGTCCGCAACACGATTGCCGGCCACGAACCCGTCCACTCCTCTCCGCGGCGTGCGGCACCCTGCATCTCGCGGATCTTCTCGTACGCCTGCGAGATCGCTTGATACAGCTGAGGAAACACCGCGTCGGGGTCGTCACCGGAGACGACGATCGGCGCCCACCCCTGTCCACCAAGATAGGCCTGGATGTCTTCGTCGCTGCTGCGTCCGTAGACCGTCGGCCCGGCGATCTTGGCACCGTTCACGTGCAGGATCGGCAGCACCGCGCCGTCGCGTCGTGGATTCAGGAACGCCGGGAGCTTCCACGAACCGGACAACGGCCCGGTCTCCGCTTCGCCGTCGCCGATCACACAGGCCACCACGAGGTTCGGATGATCGAAGGCAGCGCCGGCCGCATGGGCAAGGGCGTAGCCGAGTTCGCCGCCTTCGTGGATGCTTCCGGGTGTCTGCACACTCACATGGCTGGGCACTCCGCCGGGAGCGGAGAATCGCCGACACATCCGGTGGATGCCCTCGGCGTCGTCCGAGACTTCAGGATAGATCTCCGAGTACGTTCCCTCGAGATACGTCGACGCGACCAGCGCCGGACCGCCGTGCCCGGGACCGGTCACGTACAGCCAGTCTGCGCCGGTGGCGACGATGTGCCGATTGAGGAGCGTGTAGATCATCGACAAGCCGGGGCTGGTCCCCCAGTGCCCGAGCAGTCGGGGCTTGATGTGCTCGGCACGCAACGGTTCCCGCAGAAGCGTGTTGTCCTTCAGATAGATCTGCGCGACGGTCAGGTAGTTGGCCGCTGCCCACCACTTCAGGTCGAGCGCGAGCTGGTCTTCGGAATAGTGGTGATCGGTCATCAACGACTCCCGTACCTCACGAGGGTGCCCGAGCAGTCCGCCCGAGCCTGTGCTCAGAGCCGAGCCTAGGCGTAAAAAGCATCCGAGTCAGTCGGTACAGATGATTCGACGACCATGGTCCCCGGCCGCATCCTCGACTACCTCCCGCGACGACGCCATGCCGAGGCGGGTGCCGGTTTGGTCTTGTCCCCCCGCAATGCGCTACGCTAACGCAGCCCAATCGGCACACCGAGTATTCGGTGCGCCCCCGTAGCTCAGGGGATAGAGCGTTCGCCTCCGGAGCGAAAGGTCGCAGGTTCGAATCCTGCCGGGGGCACCACGAAGACGCAGGTCAGCGATTGATCGTCGACCTCTTCACGGTGCCACACCAAAATATTCAGGGCAATCTACCCGACTACTGTCGATCTCATGCCTCGCATCGATCCTGCTCCCACGTACACGATGCGTCAGCTTGCTGCGTTTGTCGCGGTAGCCGAGACCGGAACGATCAGTGCCGCGGCCGAGCGCCTGCACCTCTCTCCTTCCGCCCTGTCCGCGGCGCTCACCGAACTCGAACGCGCGCTCAAAGTTCAACTGTGCGTTCGCCGTCGCTCATTCGGCATTCAACTGACCCGCACCGGTGAATCCGTTCTGGTGCGCGCCCGGGCGCTACTTCAGCAAGCCGGGGAACTCGAATCCGATGCGCTCGGAACCGGCGGAAGCGTGTCGGGGCCCATCGCGATCGGCTGTTATCCCGCTCTGGGGCCGACGGTGTTGCCGTCGATGATCGCCGGGTTCACCCGTGAGAATCCTGACGCGCAGGTGGAGTTCCGCGAGGACACTCAGAATCGGCTCCAGACACATCTCGAGAACGGCGAGTTGGACCTCGCAATCGCTTACGACCTGGACCTGTCTCCACAATTGCGCACAGTTCCGTTGGCCATCCGCGAACCCTTGATCGTCCTGGGTGCAGAACACCCACTCGCGCGGTCCGAGCGACCGATCCATCTTCCGGACCTCGCGGAACACCCGATGGTTCTCCTCGACGCGCCGCCGAGCACCAAACACGCGCTCGACGTCTGTCGCGCAGGCGGATTCGCCCCGAAGGTTGCCTACAGAACTGCGAACTTCGAGACGGCGCGGGCATTTGTCGGCCGTGGCCTCGGCTGGACGCTGCTACTCCAGCGGCCCAAGATCGACGTCACGTACGAGGGGCTCGAGGTGGTCGTCAAGACCATCGCTTCCCCCGCCGTGCCGTCGGTGCACGTAGTTCTCGCTTGGCACCAGAACACTCGCCTCAGCCGCGTCGCACGCGCTTTCATAGAATTCGTTTCACCCTCAGAAACTGCCCAATAGTCCCGCTACCAGGCAGCGGAGCTGGTTCCACGTATTTTCCGTGCAAGAACCTCCAATTCTTTCGCTTTTCAATTGTTGTGGCGCACGTCATTGTTTCTTCAAGCCACATTCATCTCGAAAGGCACTTCATGACCTCCATCGCCTCACCGACCGCAACGCGCGCCGCCGCGACGGTCAAGGCGCGTAAGGCCGCCCTCGGCAGCTTTGTCGGCACCGCCATCGAGTGGTACGACTTCTTCATCTACGGCACCGCCGCCGCACTCGTGCTCGGCAAGCAGTTCTTCCCCGGCACGTCCGATCTGGCCGGCACCCTCGCCGCCTTCGCCACCCTCGCCGTCGGATTCGTCGCGCGTCCCATCGGCGGAATCGTGATGGGCCACTTCGGCGACCGCATCGGACGCAAATCCATGTTGGTCACCTCGTTGATGCTGATGGGCTGCGCCACCGTTGCCATCGGACTGCTACCCAACTACGCCGCTATCGGCGTCTTTGCCCCCATACTCCTGGTGACCTTGCGATTCGTTCAGGGACTCGGTGTCGGCGGCGAGTGGGGCGGCGCAGTTCTGGTCGCCACCGAAAACGCACCGGAGGGCAGGAAGGGGCTGTACGGCAGCGCACCACAAATCGGTGTTCCCGCAGGCGTACTGGTGGCCAATCTCGTCTATCTCCCCCTCGCCGCCTTCATGGACGACGATTCATTCAACTCCTGGGGATGGCGAATCCCGTTCCTGCTCAGCGCAGTTCTGGTGGGCGTTGCGATGTGGATCCGTCTCGGCCTCGAGGAAAGTGACGAGTTCACCGCGTCGAAATCCGAGGCACCGGCGGAGTCCATGCCGATTCTCGAGGTTCTCACCAGACACTGGAAGACTGTGCTCCTCGCCGGTGGAACCTTCATCGCCACCAACGGAATCGCGTACGCGTACATGGTTTACGTCCTCAAGTACGGCGAGACCGAACTCGGCTTCAGCAAGACCACGATGCTCTTTCTTCTCATCGCATCCTGCCCGTTCTGGATGGCGGGAATGGCTTTCAGCGCTCACAAGTCGGACACTCTCGGACGCCGGACCGTCTACATCCGCAGTTCGATCACCCTGGTAGTGGCGGCAGCGGTGTTCTTTCCGCTGATCGACACAGCGATCGTTCCGGTGATGCTCGTATCGATGATCGCCCTCGGCTTCACGCTCGGCTGCTGCGCCGGCCCACAAGCGGCACTGTTCGCCGAATTGTTTCCCGCACACATCCGCTACAGCGGAGCGTCACTCGGCTACCAGATCGGCGCAATCCTCGGCGGCGGTCTGGCCCCGATGATCGCCACCGCGCTCTACGCCGCCTTCGACACCTCGTTCGCCATCACCGCCTACTTCGTGATCATTGCCGTGATCAGCCTGGTTTCCATCCTGCTGCTCCCGGAACCTCAATTGATCCCGAAAAACACTGCCGCACAGAAAGCCTCGTGACCATGTCGACCTACTTTCATCCGAAGAAGTACGCACCCGAGGACTTCGCCTCCCTGGCGCCTTCGGCCGACACACTTCCCGTCGTGATCGTCGGAGCCGGCCCCGTCGGCATGGGCGTAGCCATGGGCTTGGCGCAGCGCGGCATTGCCGTCACGATTCTCGAAGCGGCCGATCAGGTCTCGTTCGGCAGTCGCGCGATCTGCGTGTCACGCCACAGCCTCGAAGTTGCCGAACGCCTCGGCTTCGGTGCCGAGCTCGAAGACATCGTTCTGCCGTGGGTGGGTGGTCGGAGTTACTACCGCGATCAGGAAGTACTGCAGTTCCGCATGGCATCCGCCGAGCACGACGCGCGTGGACCCATGGTCAACGTCTCGCAATCCGAGTTCGAGCAGATCATGACCGACAAGCTGCTCGCTCACCCACTGGTGAAATTCCACTGGTCGTCGTCGATCGCCGGCATCTCCGTCGGTGACAACGAGGTGACTCTGACCGTCGACACCGCGTTCGGAACCCGCGAACTGCGCGCGGCGTGGGTCGTTGCCGCCGATGGTGGACGCAGCAAGATGCGCGAACTCAGCGGAATCCGCTTGCAGGGCAACAGCTACGAGGGCAACTACGTCATTGCCGACATTCATTGGGAATCGGAACTCCCGGCCGAGCGTCTGGTGTGGTTCGACGCACCCAGCAACCCGGGGTCCACGATCATCATGCATCGCCAACCACGGGACATCTGGCGCATCGACTACCAGCTCGACGCCTCGGACGATCCGGAAGCGGAGACGCAAGAAGATCGCATCCGTGACCGCATCACGCGTCACCTCGAATGGCTCCAGAGCGACATCCCCTGGACCCTGGAATGGTTCGGCTTCTACCGCGCCCACGCACTCGCTCTGGAAGATTTCACTCACGGCCGTGTGCTTTTTGCCGGCGACGCCGCGCATCTCGTTCCGATCTTCGGTGTTCGCGGCCTGAACTCGGGCATGGAAGACGCCGAGACCTTGGTGTGGCAACTAGCCGCCGTCATCAACGGAGCTGCCGATTCCACCATCCTCGACGCGTATTCGAAGGAACGTCGCAGCGCGTGGCAGCAGAACGTCGACAACGCAGGCAAGTCGACGCTCATCATGTCGCCGGGAAGTCACGGCTACCGGACCACCCGCGATGCCGTACTCGAACTCGCCACCAAGCGAAGCGAATTCGCGCACCTCATCAACCCGCGCCAGTCGAGTGCGACGCACGCCCGGCTCTCCCCGCTGACGTGGCCGACAGCTGCGGGCGCCGAGGGCCTACTACCCGGCGATCCGTTGGAAGACAGGGTCGTCCAGGTCTCGGCGGACGGTTCATCTACCTCCTTGAACAGTCTGCGCGGTACTGGATTCGGCCTGCTGGCTTTCGGACTGTCAGCTGAGCTGGTATCCGAACTCGACACGCAAGCCGAAATCCTTGCTCAGGCCCTTGCACCGGAAACCGTACGCGTGATCACCGTGGGAACTACCGACTCCACGGTTCCCGATGCCGAAGGCAATCTCGCATCTGCCCTCGGCGCTCGTGTCGGCGAGATCTTTGTGATTCGGCCCGACGGATTGGTGCTGTGCCGCATCAGCGATCCCACGCAATTGAACGACTTGGCCAAACACCTCACCGCCGGCACTGCGCCGACGCACTTCGATACGGCACAGTCGGCGACAACTGCGGTGGTCGACGACGAGGGCCACCGCGAACACGTCTGGTTGGCACTGTCGAACGCACTGGATCAGGCTGATCCGTCCGACCGCGAAGCCATGTTGGTGCGCCTTGCCTTGATTCTCGGTTCGCAAGCTACGTCGACGACCTTCGACGTAGCACTGAAAGACGCTGCCCTGAAATCTGCCACGCGATAGTTCAGACACAGCAACTCGGCCGCGCAGGATTGTCCCCTACGCGGCCGAGCGCATTCGCGGATGAAGCGAGTATTCAGTTGACCTCGGCCAATTCCTTTTCTTCCTCAGCGCGCATTTCACGCACGGATCTTCCCCGCTGCGACCTTCCACGTACCAGCGGCGAGACGGTGATCGCCAAGCCCACCAGCGCGACCCCGGTGACCAGGATCAGTCCGGGATGGAACTGCTCGAATCCGGCGGTACCGGCGCCGGATGCGGTGTGCGATCCAGCGGTTACGAGGGCAGTGGTCAGAGCGAGCACGAGCGCCGCACCGACCTGAGCGGAGGTGTTCACCAGCCCGGACGCCAAACCCTGCTCCGAGTCGTCGACACCCGAGGTGGCCTGGGCCATGATCGAGGTGTACCCCAGCGCGAATCCGAGTCCGAGCAGGATGACGCTCGGCAGAATCGCCACGACGTACGACGGTGAATCGCTGCCCGCGAAGAGGAACCAGAGGTACCCGACGCTGAGCGACGTCAGTGCCGCGATGATGAGCTTGGCACTGCCGTACAGGTCGACCAGCCGTCCGACGAACGGTGATCCGAAGGCGACGATGATGCCCGCGGGGAGCAGTGCCATCGCCATCTTCAGGGGCGACCAGCCGAGGGCCGACTGCAGGAAGATCGTCATCATGAACTGGAAGCTCAGGTAGGAACCGAAGAGCGCGATGATGGCCAGATTCGCACGAACGATAGTGCCGACGCGCAGAAGCCCAAGTCGCACAAGCGGATGCGCCACCTTCTTCTCCACGAAGAAGAACGTCGCCAGAAGCACGGCTGCGACGGCGAACGAACCCAGCGTCATCGGGTGTGCCCATCCACGGGTCGGAGCCGAAACCATCGTGTACACCGTGAGAAGCATTCCCGTCACCAGGGTGACGGCGCCGACGAGATCGTGTCCCCCGGTATCTGCGGGACGGTCCCGCGGAATGAGGAAGTACCCACCGATCAGCGCGATGACGGCAAACGGAACCGGCATCAGGAACGTGAATCGCCAACCGGCACTGGTCAACAGCCCACCGAGGATCAGACCGGACGAGTAACCACTGGCGCCGAACACGGAGAACACCGACAGCGCACGGTTACGGGCCGGACCTTCCTTGAACGTCGTGGTGAGAATGGACATTGCGGTAGGAGCGGTGAAGGCCGCGGCCAATCCCTTCACGAATCGTGATGCGATCAGCAGTGTTCCGTTGTCGACAAGGCCACCGACCAGCGAGGCGATTGCGAACACGGTCAGTGCGATCAGGAAGACCTTCCTGCGCCCGAGAAGATCGGCGGTACGTCCACCGAGTAGCAACAGGCCGCCGAATCCGAGGACGTAGCCGTTGATGATCCACTGCAGCGAGGTAGTGGACAGGCCCAGTTCATTGCCGATGGACGGAAGCGCGACGCCCACCATCGACACATCGAGACCGTCGAGGAACAACACGAGGCAGAGCACCGCGAGGATGCCCCACAGCTTGAGGGACCAGCCCTCCCCTGTGGCCGGATCCGAGGATTCCGTAGAAACCGGGGCTTCCGGCGAATCGAATGGTTTGAGTGTCGAGTCTGTGCAAGTCACGTCAGCGAGAATAGATGCACATGCACATAATGCACAAGCATTTAATGCAATTGCACGTAATCGAGTCTTCAACTAGAATGCGGTCGTGACGTCGGAATCCGAATTGCGCAACACCTGGCGCTCGCTGTCGACCAGCTACAACGACATCGCGTGCGAACTCGATCGCCAGATGCAGTCGGCGCATGGGCTGAGCATGAGCGACTTCGAGGCCCTCGACCGACTCATGGACGCCACGTGCGAACGTCCACGCATGCAGGAGCTTGCCTCGGAGATGTACCTGAGTCCCAGCGCGCTCTCCCGTAGCGTGGCCCGTCTCGAGAAGGCCGGACTGGTTCAGCGAGCACTGTGCGAGGCCGACCGGCGCGGAGTCTTCGTCGACGTCACCGACAAAGGACGTCAGGTACACGCGGACGCCAGCAAAATCCAACTGGCCGTACTGGATTCACGCCTGCGGGAGCAGTAGCCACACGTCAGCGGAGCACGACACAGCGCCCGGCCACCGGGCGAGGGCCGTTCCGGACTAGACTGAGCACATACCGACGCGCCTTTCTGTTGCCGTCGGCGATCGACAGCAGCGCAGCCAGCACGCTTTCACGCGGTCCTGGCCGAGGCAATCTGCCAGCGTTCCTGCGGCTTCTGCTAGTCCCTCAGGCTCCTGCCTGACATCTCTACCTGCTCCTATCGAGAGATACACAATTGAACAACGCACGCACCCTTGGAGTCATCGGACAGTCGAGCAAACCGGCAGAACGCCGGTTGCCGATCCATCCTGCGCATTTCGATCGCATCGATGCCGAACTACGTTCTCGGATCTACCTCGAAGAAGGCTACGGCCACCCCTTCGGCTACTCCGACGACTACCTCTCGCGCCTCGTTGCCGGAATCCGCACGCGCAAGCAGATTTTGGCGGAAACCGATGTGGTTCTGCTACCGAAGCCGTTGGTGCGTGACCTCGCCGAACTACGGTCAGGTCAGGTTCTTTGGGGCTGGCCGCACTGTGTCCAGGACACCGAACTGACACAGATCGCGATCGACAAGAAACTGACTCTCATCGCCTTCGAGGCCATGAACTTCTGGCACAGCGACGGATCGTTCAATCTGCATGTGTTCCACAAGAACAACGAGCTCGCCGGTTATTGTTCGGTACTGCACGCCCTGCAGTTGATCGGTTCCACCGGTGACTACGGCCGGCGTCTCACCGCTGCCGTGATCGGTTTCGGAGCCACTGCACGCGGCGCGGTCACAGCACTCAAGGCGCACGGTATCCACGAAGTGGACGTCCTCACCCAGCGTGGAGTCACCGCCGTCAGCTCCCCCATCCACTCGGCGCGCATGGTCTCGTTCGACAACAACAACGGTGACGTCCGTGGCAGCCACGTCATGCTCGACAACCACAGCGTGCCGGTGCCCGGTTTCTTGGCCGAGCACGACATCGTCGTCAACTGCGTACTGCAGAACACGGACGCCCCACTGACGTTCCTGACCGAGGAAGATCTCATGGACTTCCAACCCGGCAGCCTCATCGTCGACGTCTCGTGCGACGAAGGCATGGGGTTCAGCTGGGCTCGTCCCACCTCGTTCGCGGATCCGACCTTCATCGTCGGCGACAACATCACTTACTACGGCGTCGATCACAGCCCGTCGTACCTGTGGAACTCCGCGTCGTGGGAGATCAGCGAATCACTTCTTCCCTACCTGCCCACTGTGATGGCAGGAGAGACGGCCTGGAAGGCAGACGAGACCGTCGACCGCGCCATCGAAATCCGTGACGGCGTCATCGTGAATCCCGCCATTACGCGTTTCCAGCACCGCTCGTCGGACTACCCGCACGCTGTCATCGCGGAGTAGGCGCCCCGATCAGGCCTGGCCGGCTGCCGCATTGATCGGCGCCATGTCGAAATAGTCGCGCCAGGCTTTGATCTTTCCGTCCTCGACTTCGAACACCCCCATGACCGGGAGCGCTACCTCGGCGCCGTTGATGGTGAAGACGTCGACGCGCTCGTTCATGACGGTGTTGCCGTCCGCGACCTGACGCTTGATCTGAAAGTCGATGTTGCCGAAGGCACCGACAAACTGCTCGATGAACGCCCGGACGGCCTCGCGACCGACCACGGGCTCCATCGGGATGTTGTGATAAACGACGTCATCGGTGAAGTAGTCGACGATCTTTGCAACATCGGCGTCTGCCCACAGCGCACAGAAATCGGTGATCAGTTTGTCCGATGTCATTGTGTTCCAGCCTCTTTCGAATCGTCTTCGTGGGGTTCGATGATTGCCAGGATGCTTTCGATCTCGCCTGCCGGTATCCCGAAGTACTCGGTCACGAAAACCGTGACGGCCGGTGCCTGGCCGGGTGTTCCGAGGTCGAGCAGATACCGGGCTACTACGCTCTCGCCCCACTCACGCAGCGCGAGTTCACGTATCGCCACGATTCCGCGATATTGCTGGCCTTGTTCGAGCTCGTTGCTGATGAAGGCGCCGCTGTCACCGGTTCGCTGACCGTTCTCGACCCGCCAGGCGTCGGCGGCGAAGCGGACCTTCGTTGCGTCATGAGTGAGCAATGCGTTCACGTATTCACGCGCCATGGCGACGCGTCCGCTGACCGCACACTCCGTGGAGTGCTTGGCAATTGCGCCCAGGATCGACTCCGACAACTCAGGTCGGCAGATCACGAGATCCGGCAGGTACGGATGAGATTCGTTGTAGAGCAGCGGCGAACCGTCGATGCGGCTGCAATGCAGTCCCGCCGCCTGTGCGACGCCGACGGGTGCAGCCGAATCCCATTCCCACTGCCCACCGGCGTGCAGGTACGCGTCGACCTCGCCGCGCACCACCGCCATCGCCTTGGCGCCGGCCGATCCCATGTGCACCACGTCGGCGCCGAGTTCGGCTGCCACCGCTTCGGTGAATGCGGGTGGTCGCGATCCGCTGACTACTACGCGGAGCGGCGAGTTGGCGGCAACCGAAGCTGCCTCGTCGCCACTGGAGTACACCGCTCCGAGCGCCGGCTGAGCAACCGCGGCTGCGGTAATTCCGCTACCGCGCTCCCAAAGCGCCACGTGCACTGCCCAATCCGCATGATTCGGCAAGCCGTATTCCTTGGAGCCGTCCAGCGGATCGATGATCCAGACCCGAGCTGCATCCAGACGACTGCGATCGTCGGCAGATTCCTCAGAGAGCACGGCATCGCCCGGCCGCTCGGCAGCCAACCGGTCGAGGATGTAGGAATCGGCGGCCTTGTCGCCCCGGCGACCCAGTTCACGACCGCCGTCGACACCAAGACCCTCGGCTCGGATCCCCAGGAGGATCGCACCGGCGGCCTGCGCCAATTCCGCCGCGAGTGCCTCGTCGGCGATTCTGCTGTGTGTGGATTCGCTCACCGGTCCAACACTTCCATAATTCGCAGCGCAAGTTCGGTAGGCGTTCCGTCTTCGGGTCTGATCACCAACTCGGGACTTGTCGGAGCTTCGTAGGGATCGTCGACTCCGGTGAATCCCGTGATTTCCCCGGCCCTGGCCTTGGCGTACATGCCCTTGGGGTCTCGGGCTTCACATTGCTCGATCGGGGTGTCGACGTAGACCTCGACGAACTTCAGCCCGGCGGCCTCGTGCGCCGCCCGCACTCGATCACGATCTTCGCGGTACGGGCTTATCAGGCAGGCCACTGCCACTGCACCTGAATCAGCGAACAACTGCGCCACCGAGCCGACTCGGCGGACGTTCTCGGCGCGGTCATCGGCACTGAATCCCAGATCCGCGTTCAATCCGTGCCGGAGGTTGTCGCCGTCGAGGCGGTACGCCGGGATACCCGCGGCCACCAACCGCCGCTCGAGTTCCACCGCGATCGTCGACTTACCCGAGGCCGAGAGACCGGTGAGCCACACGGTGGCGCCGGCAGTCGCACGTTCCTCGCGAGAAACCTCCGAACTGTGCCAGACGACGCGCGATTCCTTGAGCGTCGGACCGTTGATCATTCCGGCGGCGACGGTATTGCCCGTGGTCTCGTCCACGAGAATGAAGCTGCCCGTCACGCGGTTGCGGCGGTAGGGATCGAACATCAACGGCTGCTGCGTCTTGATCGAGATGCGGCCGATCTCGTTGAGGGACAGAGATTCTGCCTTCTCGTCGCGGTGCAGAGAATTGACGTCCAGCCGGTAGTCGAGCTTGACGATCTGCGCTTTCGTGGAGCGCGTGGTGTGCAGCAACGAGTAGCGATTGTTCTCCGACAGAGTTGTCTGTTCGGTCAACCAACAGACCATCGCATCGATTTCCTGCCCGACCTGCGGCCGGTTGTTGAGCCGACACAATTGGTCCCCGCGGCTGACGTCGAGATCGTCGGTCAGCTCGATGCATACGGCCGAGGGCGCAAACGCTTCGTCGATCACGTCACCGCCCGGCCCGTGGACTGCCTTCACCGTCGAGGTGAATCCTGAAGGCAAAGCCACGATTTCGTCGCCGGGCTTGAAGACGCCGCTGGCCACCGTTCCGGCGTATCCACGGAAATCGTGGAGGTCGGCGTCGGTTTGCTTCTGCGGACGGATCACGTACTGCACCGGAAACCGAGCGTCGATCAAGTTGCGATCCGACGCGATGTGCACCTGCTCGAGATGGTGCAGCAGAGAAGGCCCGTCGTACCAGGACATGTTCTCGGTCCGGGCAACGATGTTGTCCCCCAACAGCGCCGAGACCGGAATGAACGTCAGGTCGTGAACGTCCAACTTGATAGCGAACTGTCGGAATTCTTCCTTGATCTCCTCGAACCGTTCCTGAGACCAGCCCACCAGGTCCATTTTGTTCACACACAGCACGAGGTGGGGTATCCCCAGGAGAGTGGACAAGAAGGCGTGCCGCCGCGTCTGTTCGAGCACCCCTTTGCGAGCATCCACCAGGATCAGGGCAAGGTCGGCCGTCGACGCGCCGGTCACCATGTTGCGGGTGTACTGCTCGTGCCCGGGAGTGTCCGCGATGATGAACTTCCGATGAGGGGTCGCGAAATACCGGTGGGCCACGTCGATCGTGATGCCCTGTTCACGCTCGGCGCGCAATCCGTCGGTCAGTAGCGCGAGGTTGGCGTACTCGTCGCCGCGTTCTCGACTGCTCCGTTCCACGGCCTCGAGTTGGTCCTCGAAGATCGACTTGGAGTCGTAGAGCAAGCGGCCGATGAGTGTCGATTTTCCGTCGTCGACACTGCCCGCTGTAGCGACTCTCAGCAGTTGCGGCATCAGAAGTACCCCTCTTTCTTACGATCTTCCATGCCAGCTTCGGAAATCCGGTCATCAGCTCTGGTTGCGCCACGCTCCGTGATACGGCTCGCCGCAACTTCTTCCACGACAGCGCCCGGTGTTTCGGCCGACGATTCGACGCATCCGGTACACGTTGCGTCGCCGACCGTACGGAAGCGCACCAACGCCTCGTAGGACTCTTCGCCGGCGCGAAGCTCGAGGAAGCGGGTGCGTGCCAACAACATTCCGTCGCGTGGAACCACCTCGCGACGATGGGCGTAGTAGATGCCGGGGAGGTCGATCTGCTCGCTCTCGATGTACTGCCAGATGTCGAGCTCTGTCCAGTTGGAGAGCGGGAAGATCCGAATATGTTCGCCCTTACGGTGTTTGCCGTTGTACAGGTTCCACAGTTCAGGTCGCTGCACCTTCGGATCCCATTGCCCGAACTCGTCCCGGAAGCTGAACACCCTCTCTTTGGCGCGCGCCTTCTCCTCGTCTCGGCGAGCACCACCGAACACGGCGTCGAACTTGTTGTCGCGAATTCCGCGCAGCAACGCGTGCGTCTGCAGGCGATTGCGACTGGAACCGACTCCGGTGTCCTCGATGACGCGTCCGGCGTCGATGTCGTCCTGCACGCTGGAGACGACAAGACGCAGGTTGAAGCGATCGACCGTCTGGTCGCGGAATTCGATCACCTCGTCGAAATTGTGACCGGTGTCGACGTGCATCACAGCGAACGGCAGTGGGGCAGGCCAGAATGCCTTGGCCGCTACGTGCAGCATCACGACGGAATCCTTACCTCCGGAGAACAGGAGGACCGGCTTTTCGAAAGTCGCTGCGACTTCGCGGAAAATATGGACCGCCTCCGCTTCGAGTGCTCGCAGATGCGACAACTCGTAGGCGGGCGGGGTCTGGAGTGTTGCCATGTCTTTCGCTCCTGAGCATCACGTACTCCGTGCGGAACACCATTTCCGCATCGGTACATTTATGTACCGGACTGGTTCTAAATTGAACGCAATCACAGAATAGAACTCGTTCTACCCAAAGGTCAATGACCGGCAATCAGACGTCACAGACCGCGAACCGGACTCCTGCCACCAACTTCCGCCGTCACCGCATCCGCCGCCGCAACCAGCGCCGCGGCGCGGCGCTCGATCTCGGCGCCCGTGATCGCCCCACCCACATACAGAGTGAGCACAAGGGCCTGATGCCCCTCGGCGTCGTAGGTCGGGGCGGCAATGAGACTCACCGGATGCTCGTCGTCAGAGCTGATGTCGCGTCCGAGATACACCCTCTCGCCCAGGCTCGAGACCATCTCACCGAGCAGTTCACGCACCTCCGGCGGAAGATCGTGCGTCGCAACGCCCGCCATCAGCGTGTGCAGTCGCTGCCCGACGGGATCCAGACTCTCGACCAGATACCCCGCAGCCCGACACTCGCGGACCACGTTCCACAGACGCTCGCGATCCAAGCGCACCGGTAGGCTCGGCTCTTTGCTCAGCCAACTGTCCATGTCGTGATCCGAACCCCAGAGGACGTACATCAGTCCGACCGGTGGAGCGAACGGGTACACCTGACCGACCTTGGCGGCGCGACGCGCGCCGATCGGTCCGGTCACTTCGAGAACGCTGATCTGATCACCGATCACACCGGACGCCGTGCACGTCGTCCCGAACTCCGTGCTCACTTTCTCCAGATGGGTGCGGGCAATGGGTCCGACGGCAAATCCCCGCTGAGCTGCACGTCCGGCCGCGATCAAGGCCGGACCGAGCCCATAGGTCTTCGACACCTCGTCCCGAGTCAGGTATCCACGATCAGCCAGCGCCGTGAGGATTCCCAAGCAGGTGGGCTTGCTGATCTCGAGCGCGCGGGCCAGTTCCGACAGCCCGAACCGCTGATCAGGGCGGCCGACGAGGTAGTCGAGCACCTGAACCACCCGTTCGGTGGGAGGCGATTGCCTCCCCCTCGAGCGTGCTGCTTCAGGCGCCTTCTCCGGTCCACCCATTGACCACTCCCTAGAACGCGTTCTATTGTCAAAATACCCAACATCTACCAAATAGGTACATATTTGTACCACGACGCTCTGGACCGGCGACATAGTCGGAACTGTGAGGAGCCAGCGTGCTGACGGACCCGTTTGCCGAGGCGATCGCCGAAGCCGAGAAATTGATCGAGACTGCGCCGCACATCAGATCCGAACAGGATCTACTGGAGGGATACCAATATCTGGCCGGCGGAATCATTGCGACGACGCATGCCGCCTGGGCCGGCGAAAAGACCCATCCGAGTTTCATCCAGGGCACCGGACCATTCACCAAGATGGGCCTCGACAACCCCGACACTCTGTACTTCGGCGCCCGTATCAACGACGACAAGGAATACAAGGTCACCGGAAAGCGCGGCACCACAGCCGATCTCAGCTTCCAGGTGTTGAGTGGGAACTACACCAACTCGAACGTTCCCGGCAGCGAAATCGCCTTCGACGACCGCGAGCTGGAGATAGACGACGACGGTAACTTCGTCGCTTGGTTCGGCCCCGGCCCTGCCGACGGCCGAGCCAACTACTACACCCTGGCGCCCGGATCCTCGCAGCTGGTCGTTCGCGAGGTCTACAGCGACTGGAGTCAGCAGCGCGGTGTGATCCGCATCGAGCGCACCGATTCGATCGGGATCGCGCCGCCACCTCTCACCGCCGAAGAGACCGAGAAGCGTTACGCCCGGGCTGGGAAGGCACTGGTCACGCGGGTCAAGACGTGGCTCCAGTTCCCGGAGTGGTTCTACCTCAAGCTCACGGTCAACACCATGACCGAACCACGCCTGACACCGGGCGGGCTGGCAACGCAGTACTCGTCGGTGGGACATTACGAACTCACCGACGAGCAGGCGATGATCATCACCGTTCCCGCCTCCGACGCACCGTATCTCGGCTTCCAACTGGGGAGCCTCTGGTACATCTCACTGGACTACGTCAATCATCAGACCTCCCTCAACAACGGCCAGGCACAGGTCGATCCGGACGGGATGGTTCGAATGGTGGTCAGCGAGAAGAACCCCGGTGTCACCAACTGGATCGAAACCGTCGGACATCCGCGCGGCATTCTGCAGTTCCGTTGGCAGCGCGTGTCCCGCGAGCTGACGCCGCAGGACGGTCCCACCGTCGAAATCGTCGCCGTCGCAGATATTGCGAAGCACCTGCCGCATTTCGACACCAACGCCATCACCGCCGAGGACTGGGCAGCACGCATTGCCCAGCGCCAGGCCGCCATCGACAACCGAATGCTGGGGTAATCATGACCGCCTTGCTCGAAGACCGTGTAGTAGTCATCTCCGGAGTCGGCCCGGCACTCGGCCGCGCTCTGGCCCTTCGATGTGCGTCGGCCGGCGCGAGTCTTGTTCTCGCAGCACGTACGCAATCGCGACTCGACGACGTTGCGAAGGAAATAGTCGATGCCGGTGGGCGCGCCGTCACCGTTGCCACCGACATCACCGACCAGGCTTCCGCCGAGAATCTGGTGGCCGAGTCCATTGCCGCCTACGGCAAAGTGGACACTCTGATCAACAATGCATTCTCGATTCCGTCGATGAAACCGTTGGCTCGCACCGATTACCAGCACATCCGCGACAGCATCGAACTGACCGTACTGGGTGCGTTGCGCCTGACTCAGCTGTTCACGCCGGCACTTGGCGAGTCGGACGGCTCCGTGGTGAATATCAATTCGATGGTGTTGCGGCATTCGCAAGAGCGTTACGGCAGCTACAAGATGGCGAAGTCGGCCCTGCTCGCCATGTCGCAGTCCCTGGCCACCGAACTCGGCCCGCAGGGAATTCGTGTCAATTCGATTGCACCCGGCTATATCTGGGGAGACACCCTCAAGGGATACTTCGCGCACCAGGCGGAGAAGTTCGGCATGACTGTCGAGCAGATCTACGAGCACACTGCGTCGAACACCGACCTCAAGCGCCTGCCGACGACGGATGAAGTATCCGACGCGGCGATCTTCCTGGCGTCTCCGATGGCCAGCGCGATCACCGGCCAATGCATCGACGTCAACTGCGGCGAATTCCATCACTAGGAGCACCATGACTGAACGCACTCACGTCGGCACCGTCGAGGATCTCCATGCCTCGGCGACGCGGATGACCGGCCTGACGGACTTCGGCGTCGACGATTACACCGAAGCTCTGTCGGTCCTGCTCGAGTCTTACGACCGTGACGAGGATCTGACGCCCTTCGGCAGCAAGATCTCTCGGGTATTCCTTCGCGGCGCCCTGGTGGCCCGTCTGCTCAGCGAATCGGCGTGGAAGGAGCATCCGGAGCACGCCGACGTCAAGATCGAGCGGCCGATCTTCGTCACCGGATTGCCACGGACGGGCACCACTGCCTTGCACCGCCTCCTCACGGTCGACCCGGCTCACCAGGGCCTCGAGATGTGGCTGACCGAGTTCCCTCAGCCTCGCCCGCCTCGCGATACGTGGGAATCGAACCCGGTCTTCGCCAAGATCGAGGAGACATTCGGTCAACACCACGTCGAGCATCCCGAATTCATGGGCGTGCACTACATGTCGGCCAGCGAAGTCGAAGAATGTTGGCAACTCTTGCGTCAGACGTTCAAGTCCGTGTCGTACGAGTGCCTGGCGAATCTACCCACGTACTCCGCATGGCTGAAGGACCAGGAGTGGTCGAACGCCTATGCACGACACAAGAAGAACCTGCAGCTGATCGGTCTGCCCGATCAGGATCGACGGTGGGTCCTCAAGAACCCGAGCCACCTGTTCGCGCTCGACGAATTGATGGAGGCGTACCCCGACGCGCTTGTCATTCAGACTCACCGCTCCCCTACGACGATCATTCCGTCGGTGTGCAGCCTGGCCGCCCAGGCGACAGAGGGTTGGTCGAACACGTTCACCGACAAGGTGATCGGCGAAAGTCAGCTCGAATTGTGGGCCAGGGGGCTCGAGCAGTTCGACAGTGCACGCGCACACCACAATCCCGCGCAGTTCATCGACGTCGACTATCAGGACTTCGTCACCGATCCGCTGGGAACCGTCGAGAACATCTACACGCACTTCGACATCCCGTTGACAGCTGCCGCGCAGCAGTCGATGGAGGCCATGCACGAGGAAAGCCGCTCGGGTGCTCGCAAACCTTCGCACAAGTACACGCTCGAGGAGTTCGGTCTGACGAAGGAGCAGGTGGAAGAGCGATTCGGAACTCGCTGACCACCGCTGGCCGACGACCTTGCTGACAACTGAAGCCCCGCCGATCGGCGGGGCTTCAGTGATCAAAACGCGGTCAGCTGCTGAGATGCTCACCCAGCAGTCGGTCCAACTCGACCGGCGCCTCGTCCGGAATCCAGTGGCTCACGCCGCTGAGAACCTCGAACCGGTACGGGCCGTCGACAAACGCGGGGGTGAGCGCAGACCCTTTGGGGCCGATGGCGGCGTCGCCGTCACTCCAGACGTGCAGGGTCGGCACGGTGACCCTGGCAGTTGCGGGGTTCGGCTTGGTCATCCACATCGCGCGGTACCAGTTCAGACCGCCGCGTAGCCGACCGGGAGCCAGCATGGCGTTCAGATCGCGCCGCGCGTTCTCCGGCGTCTGCCCGCTCGAAATCAGGAACTTTTCACCTGCCGACGTGGAGGACAGAATCTTCTCGGGGACGAAGGGTAATTGGAACGCCCCCATGTACCACGACTTCAGTCCCTGTGTGCTGGTCACCATCGCCTTGACGAACGCCAGTGGGTGCGGAACCGACACCGCGGTCACGGTATCGAGCAAGTCCGGCCGTTCGGCGGCCACCTGCCATGCGACTGCGGCACCCCAGTCGTGGCCGACCAGGTGCACTTTGCCCACCGCGAGCGCGTCGATCAGTGCGACAGTGTCAGCGGCGAGTTCGGACCCACGGTACGCCCAGCGCGCTTTCGGCCTGGCGCCGGGTGAGTACCCTCGCTGATCCGGTGCGACGGTCCGGAAGCCGCGGGCGTGCAGTAACGGCGCAAGGTGATCCCATGAGCGGGAATCCTGCGGAAACCCGTGCAGGAGAACCACGACCGGACCGTCGGCGGGTCCTTCGTCGCGTACGTCGAAGGTCAGCCCGGACCGGGAGTACGAGGTGAGGCGATCCGCCGGTGTAGTCATAGCGCCACGCTAGTCTTCGCGGCCCTGGTAACCGGAGCCTTTTCACCGGCACGCAGGAACTGACCTGTCTTTTCGATTCCGAATCCGGGGGCGAATTCACCTTCGCGGTAGACGAGTCGGCCGTTGATCACCGTAGCGACCGCTGCGTCGTCGCTGCGGTTGACCATCCGGCTGATCCCGCCGTACTCGGGAACCTTTGCCTCGAACAACCCGTCCACCGACTCGTCGAGCCCGGCCGGGTCGATGACAACGAAGTCCGCGCGGTCACCCTGGCGTAGATGCCCGGCGTCGATGCCGTACCAGTCCGCCAGTTCGCCCGTCAGGCGGTGGATTGCGCGCTCGATGGTGAGGAACGGCTTGCGGTCACTCTGAGCGTCCTTGACGCGCTTGAGGAGTCGCACCGGGTAGTTGTAGAACGCCATGTTGCGCAGATGCGCGCCGGCATCGCCGAAGCCCATCTGCACACCGGAACTCGCGGCGAGTTTCTTCGCGAACTTGGGCCGGTGATTGGCAATGGTGGTGCGCCAGCGAAGATCTCGCCCGTACTTCACCACCAGGTCGAGGTACGCGTCCACCGGGTGCACTCCGCGGATGTCACCGACCTGACCGAAGTTCTTGCCGATCAACGTCTCGTCCGGGCATCCCACGATGACCGCATCGTAGAAATTGCGATGCCAGATGCGGGGTGAGAACTTGTTGTCGTAGTCCTTACGGAATGCGCGACGGTACGACTCGTCCTGGAGCAGTTCGTTGCGCTCCACCTGGTCCTTGAGGTGCAAAGCGGCGGCGCCGGCACCGAACTCCTCGAACACGACCAGGTCGATTCCATCCGCGTAGACGGTGAAGGGAACCGGAAGGTGCTGCCACTTGAAATCGGTCTTCGCGAAGCGATTGAGCAGTGGGGCCGCAGCGAGCATGAAGTACACGATCACCGGGTAGGCCTTCGAATCCGCACCGGAGAGCAGCGACGTCTTGAGCGGTTTCTTGCGTCCGATCGCCGAGCTTTCGGCGAAGAACGCCGCGACGTTCGGATGCAGGTTGATGGTCGGAGCGCTCTGCAAGATCTTTCCGCGATCACGAAGGATGCGATTGAGGAATCGGAACTCTTTCCACCGTGCATACGTCGACGGCAAAGAGCGAGAACGATATTCGTCGCCGTCGATCTTGTCGAGGGCATTGGTCATCGACGACAGGCCCAGCATCCCAGCGTCGATGGCGTCCTCGAGCATCGAGCCCATCCGGCCGAGTTCCGAGCGAGTCGGCTTGACCTTCTTGTCGGTGCCGCGCCCCAGTCCGAGTACGTGCGTGCGGATGTCGGAATGACCGATGAAGGCCGCGACATTGGGTCCGAGGGGAAGGGCTTCGAGGGCGGCGGTGTACGCCGCGGGACCGGTCCAGGTCTTGTTCGCTTCGAGGATGCGCAGCACCGCGTCGTGGGGAACTGCTTCGACCCGGCTGAACAGATCCGCGATCTCGCGCGGCGTCGAATACACCGTCGACAGCGAGCAATTGCCGAGCACGACCGTCGTGACGCCGTGGCGAACCGATTCCGGAAGCCCTGGACTGACCAAGGCTTCGGCGTCGTAGTGCGTGTGGACGTCGACAAAGCCGGGGAGAACCCATTTGCCGGCCGCGTCGATCACTTCTGTGTCCGTCCCGATCTCGAGGCGCGTCGTGGACACCTCCGCGACCACGCCGTCTCGAATTCCGAGATTACGACGCAGACCTGGAGCCCCCGTCCCGTCGAACCACAACCCGTCGTTGACCACGATGTCGAAAGCAGACACTGTCGGACTCCTCGCCTCACGTATGTGTTACCTCACGTTATAGACAGCGTTGAGTAAAAGTCAATGAACCTTCCGAACCAATACATAAGATGACGGAATGGCTGCAGTCCCCCGCTCCCCCGAAGACCGTCAGAGGCAAATCCTCGAGGTGGCAGTACAGATGCTGCGGACCGAGCCTTTCGACCAACTGTCGATGGATCGCGTCGCAGCCGAGGCCGGTGTCTCGCCGCCACTGCTGTTCCACTACTTCAAGAACAAGAAGGGTTTCCAGAACGCCATCCTCGAGGCCGCCTCGGCCGATCTCGAAGATCGAATGCGACCGGATCCCGAGCTACCCATCACGTCCCAGCTGCGCTCAGGTATCGAGACATTCGTCGACGCCGTTATCGAGCACCCCACCATTTACCTCGCCGTGATGCGTATGGCCGGCAGTGGCGACGTTCGAATGCGCACGATCTACCGAGGCATGCGCCGCACTTTCACCACGTGGATCGTCGCTGCGCTGACGAATCTAGGCATCGAATCGAACGCGACCGTGGAGGCGACAATCGCCGGGTGGCAGGCATTCATGGAGGAAATCGTCGTCAACTGGATCGACGAGCCGACGCTCGAGCGAGGCGAAATGGTCGACCTTTGCGAACGAATCTTCTACCACTGCCTACCGGCAGCGGGCATCAGCGTGGAGCAAATAGTGGCAGCCACCGTTGCCGCGACGGCCAGTGAGTCCGGCGCAACACAACTGTGATCTTCGTGCCGGGGTTTCACAGGTGGTCACGATTGGGTATCTTGCTTGCAGTGGCACTGGACCACGACCCCAACACATGAAGGATCCAACATGGAGTCTGTCGAAAACGTATTGCCCGAGGGTGTCAAGCTCGAAGACGTCTTGAGTGTCCTCAAGGTCGCAGTTGCGGGCATCGGCCTCATCAGCGCACTTTCGGCATTCAGCTGATCGCAAAGCGTCATCGACAGGCCGGACTTCGGGGAGTCCGGCCTGTTTTTTGTTTACGTTCCTGAACAATCCGTGAACTTTTCAGCAACTTCAGCGCAAAGCGGTCATTTCGACCCAAACAAGCGTCCAGTTTGCTAACTTGTGTCTGCGACACAAGGTCGTACAGAAACACCACGCAGACACAACCTTGTACATACACACCTGTACATACGACACGGAGGACCGAAACATGGGTTCCATCAACACCCTCAGCGCCGTCATCGACATCATCAAGGTCGTCCAGCCGTTGATCGCCAAGCTCAACCTCAGCTGATTCGCTTGCACCACACCCCTGCCAGGGCGTAACTCGAAATGGGGCCGACATCGTCGGCCCCATTTTCCGTAGGTGCTCTATCTCAGCCGAGTGCCTTCTTGATCTCTCCTGCCAGTACCGACGCCAGCTGCGGCGGCACCGCATTGCCGATCATCGTGCGCACCGCTCCCCACTTGCCCTCGAAGACGTAGTCGTCGGGAAAGGTCTGGAGGCGAGCAGCTTCTCGAACGGTCAACGATCGCGTGTGTTTCGGATGCACGTTGCGTGAAGCCGAGATCATCCCGAAAGTGGTTCCGACCGTGGACGCCGGCTCGTCCCACCGGAGGCGCTTGTACGTCGTGTTGTACCCGGACGACGGTCGCATGGCCGGATCTTCGTTGTCGTGCGCCGACATTCCTTCCGGTACATCACGCAGCCACCGCAAGACGTGCTCGGGATGCTCGACGGCCCAGTGCAGCGGGTCCGTCTCGCAAGCCTGCCCGGATTCCAGCGGGGCCAGGTCGACGGTGGCATCGCGAAAAGTCCTCAGCGGCGCAACACCATTCACGCCGTGAGTCTTCGGCGGAAAACGCAGCGGCCCGATACCACTGTCGCGGCGGGTCGCCACGATGAACACTCGTTCCCGGAACTGCGGGACGCCGTAATCCTGCGCATTGACCGTGTTGACCGACGCGTCGTAACCGCATGCAGCCATCTCGCCGAGAATCCGGTCGACGACCATCCCACCGTCCGGGTCTTTCATGCTCAGCAGCAGCCGAACATTTTCCATCACCACGACCTTCGGCCTCACCAGATCGGCGAGCTCGAGTAGGTTCCGGAAGAGATGGTTGCGCGGATCGTCGCGGTCTCGCCGGCCGGCGAGACTGAAACCCTGACACGGCGGCCCCCCGGCCAACACATCGATATTCACCTGTGCCAGAAGATCTTTCACACGGGCTTCGTCGATCGCCCGGATGTCCTCACCGAGGCACTTCGCGCCGGGGAAGTTCCGATCGAAGGTCGCGCGCGCCTCCGGCACGACTTCGATGTATCCCTCCACCGAAAACCCCGCCATCCGAAAGCCTTCGGCCATACCGCCACAACCGGAGAACGCCGTCAATACGGTGGGGCCACCGTTTCCTGCCCCCGCGACCGCACGCCTGGCCACCGAGGCGGGGTCGTTGACCGGTGTCGCTCGACGCGCACGGGTACTACCGCTCGACCGCTTCCGGGGGGCCGCGTACGTGCCCTCACGCTTGGCCGCTTCCAACGCCGAGAGGGCCGTGAGGACTGCTCGCTCAACCGGTGGCTTCGGATATGCCTTGTCGAGTTCCCACGCGGAGACGACTGCTGACGAGACTCCCGCCTGGCGGGCGAACTGGAACTGACTGATCCCCACGTGCAAGCGCCGCGATCGCAGGTCCTGTCCCGAAATCAATTCAGTGCCTCACTCATGTGGTCCGCTCGCTCCGGCAGCCCAGACTATCGCAGCCAACCCCGCGAACCAGGACCACACAAGAGAGACCGGCAGGCGATATGCCTGCCGGTCTCCGACACGAGCGGATGACGGGACTCGAACCCGTGTGAACGGCTTTGCAGGCCGGTGCCTAGCCACTCAGCCACACCCGCGTCAGTGAGTAACTCTGCCCCGAGTCGCGGCGCCGAACCACAGTTCCGCTCAGCATGATTCGAGTGCAATCCCACCAACTGTTCCAGTCTCTGGGAAAACCGTGAGCCCTTCGGGAACAAATCGGTCAGTCTCGATGCTGACTCCCTCGGTGGGCGCAGGTCATTCGATTGCGGCCCGAATTTCGCCCGAACGACCGAGCAGTTCGCCAGACCAAGACAACCCAGAAGGTTTCATGAGTGCCGAGAACACCGCCATCGCCCCGCCTGTGAAGGCAGCTCCGCTCTTGGAGACGGCCCCGCTGGATACGAGCAGTGTCGACCGCAAGCCGAGCGTCGGGAAGATTCTTGCCCTCGGTTCCATGACCGCGCTCGGGCCCTTCACCATCGACATGTACCTGCCCGCGCTGCCGGATATCGGCGCCGATCTCGGAGTCTCGTCGTCAACGGTTCAGCTGACGATCACCGGAACCCTCATCGGCCTCGCACTCGGACAGCTGTTGGTCGGGCCGCTCTCGGACACTCTCGGCCGCAAGAAGCCGCTGCTCGCCGGGATCGGTGTGCACATCCTGGCTTCGCTGCTGGCGGTCTTCGCACCGAGCATCGCTGTCCTCGGCATCCTGCGGGTTTTCCAGGGCATGGGCGCGGCGGCCGCGGCAGTGGTCACCATGGCGATCGTCCGCGACCTCTACAGCGGTAACACCGTTGCCGTCGTGATGAGCCGGCTGATGCTCGTGCTCGGCGTTGCGCCGATCCTGGCGCCCAGCATCGGTGGCGCCCTCCTCGTCGCCCTCGACTGGCGCGGGATCTTCGTCGTCCTGGCACTGATCGGCGTCGGCACAGCGATGATCGGTGCGTTCGGACTGTCCGAAACATTGCCGAAGGAAAAGCGTCGCCCGAGCGGATTGACGTCGGTTCTCCGTACCTACGGTTCGCTGCTCGGCGACCGCACGTTCATGGTCCTCACGCTCGTATCCAGCGTCGGCATGGCGTCGTTGTTCGCGTATGTCTCGGGCGCGTCGTTTGTCTATCAAGATCAGTACGGCCTCAATCAACAGGAGTTCGCGCTGCTCTTCAGTGCGGGCGCGATTGCGTTGATCGGCGCTTCGCAGGTCAACGTCCGACTGCTCGATCGGTGGACTCCTCAGCAGATCACCAAGTGGGCCCTCGTGGCTGCCGTTGTCTCCGGGGCCGTCGTCATTGCTGTCGCGGTCTTGGAACTGGGCGGGCTCGCCGGATTCGTGATCGCACTGTGGGTCATGGCCGGTGCCATCGGGTTCGTTCTTCCCAACGCCCCGGCACTGGCGCTCGCTCGTCACGGCGAAGCGGCCGGTACTGCCGCGGCAATGCTCGGGGCATTCCAGTTCGGCGTCGGTGCGGCCATCGCGCCGGCAGTCGGCCTGCTGGGAAACACGAGCACAGCCCTGGCCGTCACGATGACGGCGTGTGTGTCGCTCGGTCTGATCGCTCTTCTGGCTACGACCCGAAAGAGTGAATCGGTCTAACCGGCAGCGGAGAACCACTCGCTGTAGAAGGTGGCAAGTCCCAGGACGCACGAGATCGCGACGAAGATCCAGAATCTTGCGATCACGACGGTTTCCGGCCAACCGAGTAACTCGAAGTGATGATGGATCGGGGCCATCTTGAATACGCGTCGACCGGACGATCGGAAGACCAGAACCTGGATGATCACCGACAGGATCTCAGCGACGAACAGGGCGCCGATGATGACCATCAGCAGCTCGGTGTGCGTCGTGACGGACAGGCCGACAACCAGGCCGCCGAGTGCCAAGGAGCCGGTGTCGCCCATGAAGATCTGAGCCGGGGCGGCATTCCACCAGAGGAAGCCGAGGCACGCCCCGCCTGCGGCGGCAGCGACGATCGCTAGATCGAGAGGGTCACGAACGTCGTAGCAACCGGCGGCAGGCTCGAGGACACACGAGTTCCGGTACTGCCAACCGGCGATGACGACGTAGGTCCCCAGGATCATGCCCATCGAACCGGCCGCGAGACCGTCGAGGCCGTCGGTGAAATTGACGGCGTTGGACCAGGCGAACACCAGAATGCAGAAGAAGACCACAAAGCCGATGGCACCCATGGAGAACACCGAGATGTCACGAACATGGGACAGGTACTGGCTTCCGGGAGTGACTCCGTTGTTGTTGGAGAACTGCAGGAACAAAATGCCGAAGATGATGGCACTCGCCAGCTGACCGACAGTCTTTGCCGTCTTGTTCAGCCCGAGATTGCGCTTCTTGCGGATCTTGATGAAGTCGTCGAGAAAGCCGACGATTCCCAGTGACGTCGCCAGCGCGAGAACCAGCCAACCGGATGCAGACAGCCGCGGTAGCCGCGAGCCGAAACCGATGATGTGTGCCGCCAGGTAGCCCGCCCACATGCCGGCGATGATCGCGATGCCGCCCATTGACGGGGTGCCACGCTTGCCCTGATGGCTCTGCGGACCCTCGATCCGAATCTCGTGCCCGAGCCCCTGCCGCGAAAGCACACGAATGAGAAACGGAGTCAGGAAGAGCGCGACGAACAACGAGACGCCACCCGCTACGAGGATTGAAATCACCCGTGGGACTCTACAGACGTAAGCGGCTGCGACACACAATCAGACAAGGCACCCGACCGCTTGCCAGCATGGGATGATCGAACCTATGTCTCCCCCCGCGCCGCTCCCCCTCGACCCCATCGAAGAGGCGCATCGTCAGTGGACGGAGCACGGGTGGAGCGACGTCGCCGACGGTATGGCTGCGGTCACGTCGGTGATGCGTGCGCAGCAGATCATGATGGCGCGGGTCGAAGAGGTACTCAAGCCGCTCGGGTTGACCTTCGCTCGCTACGAACTGCTGACGCTTCTCACCTTCACCAGGTCGGGCGCACTCCCGATGGCCAAGGCGAGCGCCCGACTCCAGGTTCACCCCACCAGCGTCACCAATGCCGTCGACCGTTTGGAGAAAGCGGAGTTGGTCAGGCGGGTCCCGCATCCCAGCGATCGCCGTGCAACGCTCATCGAGATCTCGGACACCGGTCGCGCACTGGCCCTCGAAGCGACCGAAATGCTCAACAGCAAGGTGTTCGCTCACCCCGGACTCCAGCAGGACAAGCTCGAGCAATTGGTGACGATCCTCACTGAACTTCGCAAGACTGCGGGTGACTTCGACACCGGCGGCGCACCGACCAAGTGGTGAACCGACCACCCGTACACACAAAGAAACTGCCCTCACACTCTCGACGAGTGTGAGGGCAGTTTCAGCGCTGTTGAAATTCAGCGCTGTTGAAATTCAGCGGTGCTTGAATTCTGCCGACCGCTTCTCCACGAACGCGGTCATGCCTTCCTTCTGATCCTCCGTCGCGAAGGTCGAGTGGAACACCCGACGCTCGAAGCGGACGCCCTCGGCGAGGGTGGTCTCGAAGGAGCGGTTGACTGCTTCCTTGGCCATCATCGCAATCGGCAGCGACATCTCGGCGATGGTGGTTGCGGTCTTCAAGGCATCGTCGAGCAGATCGGCGGCCGGAACGATCCGGGCAACCAGGCCTGCACGTTCGGCTTCTTCTGCGTCCATGTTGCGGCCGGTGAGGCACAGCTCCATGGCCTTGGCCTTGCCCACGGCGCGCGTAAGGCGCTGCGAGCCACCGATACCCGGAATGACACCGAGCTTGATCTCGGGCTGGCCGAACTTCGCGGTATCCGAAGCGATGATGAAATCGCAGAGCATCGCAAGCTCGCAGCCACCACCGAGCGCGTATCCGGAGACGGCGGCGATCAGCGGCTTACGAGCTGCTGCGACGCGATCCCACGGGGTGAAGAAATCCTCGACGTATGCGTCCATGTACGTCTTGGACTGCATTTCCTTGATGTCGGCACCGGCGGCGAAGGCGCGCTCGGAACCGGTGATCAGGATGGCTCCGATGCCGTTGTCCGCCTCGAGGTCGGCAACCGCGGCGACGACCTCGTTCATCAGCTCGGAGTTCAGCGCGTTGAGAGCCTTCGGGCGGTTGAGCGTGATGACGCCGACGCGACCCTTACGCTCGAGGATGATGGTGTTGAAGTCGGTCACTACTGTCCTTCGGTCGAACGGTCACGGATGTCGTTGATGATGGCAGAGAAGTCCTGACCGCCACCGCCCGCGGCATGGAAGCGACTGTAGAGTTCGGCTGCCTTGAGTCCGATCTCTGCATCGACGCCGTTGTTGCGCAGCGCATTTGCTGCCAGACCCAGGTCCTTGTCCATCAGTGCAACAGCAAAGCCGGGCTGGTAGTCGTTGTTGGCCGGGCTGGTGGGCACAGGTCCCGGAACCGGGCAGTTGGTGGTCAGTGCCCAGCACTGTCCCGAGGCGTTGGACGCCACGTCGAAGAGCGCTTGGTTGCTCAGGCCGAGCTTTTCGCCCAACACGAACGCCTCGCTGATCGCGATCATCGAAATGCCGAGGATCATGTTGTTGCAGATCTTGGCTGCCTGGCCGACACCGGCGTCGCCGCAGTGAACGACCTTGCGGCCCATCACGTCCAGCAACGGTGACGCGGCTTGGAAGTCAGCCTCGGAACCGCCGACCATGAATGCCAGCGTGCCTGCGGTAGCCCCGACGACTCCACCGGAGACCGGAGCGTCGACGCTGCGGTGACCGGCCGCTTCGGCCTTGTCGTGTGCCTCGCGGGCGTCGGCGACGTCGATGGTGGAACAGTCGATGAACAGGGTGCCCGGTGTTGCCACCGGCAGCAGCTCTTCGTACAGACCCAGAACGTGCTTACCGCTCGGCAGCATCGTGATCACGACGTCGGCACCGCGAACGGCGTCGACCGCCGAATCCGCCACCGATGCACCGTCTTTGACTGCCTGCTCCAGCGCCGCAGGTGCCAGGTCGAAACCGACGACCTTGTGTCCGGCCTTGACAAGATTGGCCGCCATCGGGCCACCCATGTGACCGAGTCCGATAAATCCAATGGTGCTCATTAGTGATGCTCCTTCGGCGGTGATCAGTTGCCTTGCGGTTGAGGGGCGAGTCCGAGCTCGTTGTCGCCCAGCGGGGCGAAGTAGGCGTCGACGGATTCTGCCGTGACGTCGTCGAGAGTTGCCGGCAACCACTTCGGGTTTCGGTCCTTCTCCACGACCTGGGCGCGAATGCCCTCGACCAGATCGTGTGAGGCGAGCGCAGCGGTCGAGACCCGGAACTCCTCGTTGAGGACTTCTTCCAAGCTTGCTGCTTCCTTGGCATGCCGCAGAGATCGCAGGGTCACCGACAGTGCAATCGGGGACTTGCCGAGAATCTGCTCCGCTGCCTTCTCCGCTTCGGGGATTCCACTTGCGCGAAGACGCTCGACGATGGTGGATACGTCGTCGGCCGAGTACGCGGCGTCGATCCAGCTCTGCTGGGCCAACAGTTCCGACACCGGAGCCGGCTCCGCGTACTGCGCCACGGCGTCGGCAACCAAAGACGACGCGAGTGCGGCGATGAACGTCTCGATGTTCTCCGACGGGATGAAGTGGTCAGCGAAACCTGCTGCGATGGCATCGCCGGCGCTCAGTCGCGCCGTGGTGAGCGCGATGTGCGTCCCGAGTTCACCGGGAGCACGCGAGAGCAGGTAAGTTCCGCCCACGTCTGGAATGAAACCGATTCCGGTCTCGGGCATTCCGATCATCGAGCGCTCGGTCACGATGCGAATGTCGCCGTGTGCGGACACTCCGACGCCACCGCCCATGACGATCCCGTCCATGATCGCGACGTACGGCTTCGGGTAGTTCGCGATCTCGGAGTTGAGGATGTACTCCTCACGCCAGAAGTCGAGCGAACCGGTCTTGCCGTCCTTGGCGTCATGGTAGATCGAGACGATGTCGCCGCCGGCGCACAGACCACGCTCGCCGGCGCCCGTGAGTACGACTGCCTTGACGTCGTCGTCGGACTTCCATTCCTCGAGGGCCTTGGCCATCGCCTTGACCATCGAGTGGTTGAGGGCATTGATCGCCTTGGGACGGTTGAGAGTGATGAGCCCCAGTCCGTCACGCTTTTCGATCAATACCTCGAGCTCGTCGCTCATGCTGCTCCCTGCTTTCCCTGACCTGATGCGACCACGCTGCGGGCGATGACCACCCTCATGATCTCGTTGCTGCCTTCGAGGATCTGATGAACCCGAAGATCGCGGACGATCTTCTCGATCCCGTACTCAGCAAGATAGCCGTACCCGCCGTGAAGCTGGAGGGCCTTGTTGGCTACGTCGAATCCGGTGTCGGTGGCAAAGCGCTTGGCCATCGCACACAACTCCACGACGTCGGACGCTCCGTCTTCGAGTGCGGCAGCGGCGCGCCACAGCAACGTCCTGGCCGCTTCGAGTTCGGTACGCATGTCGGCGAGCTGGAACTGCAGGGCCTGCGACTCGATCAGTGCCGAACCGAAAGCTTTGCGGTCCACCAGATATGCGACTGCCTTCTCCAGCGCTGCCTGGGCCCCACCAACCGAACAGGCGGCGATGTTCAGCCGGCCGCCGTTGAGACCTTTCATGGCGATGCGGAATCCGCTGCCCTCTTCACCGAGCATGTTGGCGGCAGGAACTCGCACGTCTTCGAAGATCACCTGACGGGTGGGCTGCGCGTTCCAGCCCATCTTGATCTCGTTGGCACCGAACGACAGTCCGGGCGAATCCTTGGGCACGATGAACGCCGAGATCCCCTTGGCACCGGCAGATCCGGTGCGTGCCATCACGACGTACACGTCGGAAGTGCCTGCGCCGGAAATGAACTGCTTGACGCCGTTGAGGATGTAGTCGTCGCCGTCACGAACGGCCTTGGTGCTCAGGCCCGCAGCATCGGAGCCAGCGCCGGGTTCGGTGAGGCAGTAGCTGCCCAGTTGATCCATCGAGCAGAGTCCGGGAACCCACTTGTGGCGCTGTTCGTCGTTGCCGAACTGGTCGATCATCCACGTGACCATGTTGTGGATGGAGATGTACGCGGCGATCGACGGATCGCCCTTGGCCAGCTCTTCGAAGATCCGGGCAGCGTCGACGCGACTCAGCTCACTGCCACCCACGTCTTCACGAATGTAGATACCGCCCATTCCCAGGGACGCCGCCTTACGGAGGACGTCCACCGGGAAATGCTTGGTCTGATCCCACTCCACTGCGTTGGGCGCCAGATGCTCGGCCGCGAAGTCGCGGGCAGTGTCACGAATCGCCCGCTCGTCATCGGTCAGAGTAAACATGGAAAGTGTTCCGATCAGTTCATCGTGGGGATGACGAAGTGGTTGGTCTCTTCCTTCTTGCCGGAAGGCCAGCGCTGCGTCACGGTCTTGGTCTTGGTGTAGAAGCGGAAGGAGTCGGGACCGTGCTGGTTCAGGTCACCGAATCCGGAGCGCTTCCAGCCACCGAAGGTGTGGTACGCGATCGGGACCGGGATCGGCACGTTCACGCCGACCATGCCGACGTTGACGCGAGCGGTGAAGTCACGCGCGGTGTCGCCGTCGCGGGTGAAGATGGAGACGCCGTTGCCGTACTCGTGTTCGGTCGGAAGACGCAGTGCCTCTTCGTAATCGGCAGCGCGGACCACCTGAAGGACGGGTCCGAAGATCTCTTCCTTGTAGATGCGCATGTCCGAGGTGACGTTGTCGAACAGGGTTGCGCCGGCGAAGAATCCACCTTCGTGGCCTTCGAGGGTGAAGCCGCGGCCGTCGACGACTGCCGTTGCGCCCTCGTCGATGCCGATCTGCACGTAGTTGTTGACGCGGTCGAGGGCATCCTGGCAAACGAGCGGTCCGAAATCGACGCCTTCGTCGTCACTGCGACCGATCTTGAGCTTCGCGACGCGCTCCTTCAGCTTCGCAACAAGAGCGTCCGCGGTCTCCTCGCCGACGGGAACGGCAACCGAGATGGCCATGCAACGCTCGCCGGCGCTGCCGTAGCCTGCACCGATCAGGGCGTCGGCAACCTCGTCGAGGTCCGCGTCCGGCATGACGATCGCATGGTTCTTGGCGCCACCGAAGCACTGTGCGCGCTTGCCGTGAGCTGCGGCCGTCTCGTAGATGTACTGAGCGATCGGCGTGGAGCCGACGAAGCCGACGGCCTTGATGCGATCGTCGGTGAGCAGAACGTCGACAACTTCCTTGTCACCGTTGACCACGTTGAACACACCCGCGGGCAGTCCCGCTTCGAGGAACAACTCGGCCAGGCGCAGCGGCACGGAGGGGTCGCGCTCGGAGGGCTTGAGGATGAAGGCGTTACCGGCGGCGAGGGCGGGGCCGGCCTTCCACAGCGGGATCATCGCGGGGAAGTTGAAGGGCGTGATACCGGCGACGACGCCGAGCGGCTGACGCATGGAGTACACGTCGATGCCGGTGCCGGCACTCTCGGTGAATTCACCCTTGAGCAGGTGCGGAGCGCCGACGGCGAACTCGATGACCTCGAGGCCGCGCTGGATGTCGCCCTTGGCGTCGGCGACGGTCTTGCCGTGCTCGGACGAGAGGAGGCGGGCCAGAGAATCCATCTCGGCCTGGGCGAGCTGCAGGAACTTCATCAGCACGCGGGCACGCTTCTGCGGGTTGAACGCTGCCCACACCTGCTGCGCCTCTTCGGCATTGGCGATGATGGCTTCGGTCTCGGCCTTGCTCGCGAGGGGAACGCGGGCCTGCACCTTGCCGGTGTTGGGATCGAACACGTCCGCAAATCGATCAGATGTCCCGGGAACACGCTTACCACCGACGAAGTGCGTCAACTCGTGAACCGTCGCATTTTCAACCATTGTGCTAACCCGTTCCTTGCTCGTATGGACCGCCCAGGAGGCAGCAGTGAATATGTCTACCATCCTATAGTTGGATGTCCATGTATGTCTAGAGCCCAAAGGCTGTGCGCCATTATTAACCGCGGGGGGTTAATAAAGGCGCACAGCGCGGAGCGCGGCTGCCGCTTCCTGCGCGACTACTGCATCGGTGACGTCGTATCCGTCCGATCCCCCACCAGGTCCGCCGGAAACTGCGACAACCTTGCGCGCCGAGAGATGCACCGCATCGACGCCGACGGCAGCGATTGCCGGGATGTCGTCGACGGTTATTCCGCCACCGGCCATGATCTGGATCCGGCCCGCGGCATGTTCGACCATTCGACCGATCTCGTCGAGTCCCTCATTGCAAGTGTCCGCACCCCCGGACGTCAGCACGCGGGTCACGCCCAGGTCGATCAGTTCGTCCAGCGCGGTCAGACGGTCGGTCACCACGTCCATCGCACGATGTACTGTCACCTCGACCCGCGCACGGTCCACGCATCCGATGATGCGGCGCAGCACGACGGTGTCGATCGAATAATCTTCTGTCAGCGCGCCGATCACGATGCCGGAAGCTCCACCGGCCACAGCAGCATGTACGTCGTGCTCCATCACCCACACTTCGTCGGGTGAGAACACAAAACCTCCGGCGCGCGGACGGATCAGCGGGTGAACCGCGATCCCCACTTCCGACGCAGCCTCGATCACTCCGATGCTGGGCGTCAATCCCCCCGTCGGGCCGAGTGCCGCACACAACTCGACTCGAGTCGCTCCCACCGAACGCGCGATCCTCGCCCCCCGCACGTCCTGCACTGCCAGCTCCAGAACCGTCATGTCAGAAGGGCTGCCACGACGGCTTGTGTTCGAGCGCATACCGGTAGTAGTCGGCAAGTTTGAGTGAACTGGCCGCAGCTTCGTCGATGACGACGGTGACATGGCGATGCAATTGCATCACCGAAGCCGGGCAGAAAGCAGACAACGGACCTTCGACGGCAGCGGCGATCGCGTCAGCCTTGCCTTCTCCGGTCGCGATCATCACCAGATGCCTTGCATCGCTGATGGTTCCGAGCCCCTGGGTGAGCACGTGATGTGGGACGTCGTCCACACCGTCGAAGAAGCGTGCGTTGTCGATCCGGGTCTGCTCGGTCAGCGTCTTCACGCGGGTTCTCGAGGTCAACGACGATCCGGGCTCGTTGAAGCCGATGTGGCCGTCGGTACCGATGCCGAGCAACTGCACGTCCACTCCCCCGGCCGCCGCGATGCTCTGGTCGTACCGGACGATCTCCTGCTCCGGGCACGGCGCTTCACCGTTGGGACTGGACACCATCGCGGGATCCAGGTTGACGTGATCGACGAACTCCGACCGAATCACCGAGTAGTACGACTGCGGATGGCGTTTCGGCAATCCCAGGTACTCGTCGAGCAGGAATGCCCGAGCCAGCGAGAAGTCGAGTTCGGCGTCGCGATGCCTCGCTGCCAGTTCACGATAGGTTCCGATCGGCGACGACCCCGTTGCGAGACCGAGCGTCGTCGCCCCGGCTCTGACGTAGCCTTCGACGATGTCCGCGACGGTCGAGTCGACCTCCGCGGGTGTCGGCTGAATTACGATTTCCATGATTTTTCCTTTCCGGCGACTCTTCCGCCGAGTAGTACACGCCCCAGGCGCAATTGACGATCGGTGACCACGATGTCGGCTCGGCAGCCCACGACCAGCGATCCGATCAGGTCGCCAAGTCCCAGCAGACGCGCTGGGCTCCGAGTTGCCGCTGCGACAGCATCTTCCAGCGCGACGCCGCCGTCGAAGACAGTGCTGCGAAGCACGTCGAGCAATCTTGCAGTCCCTCCGGCGATGGCACCGGAACTGCCGTCGGTGGTCGCGAGTCTTGCTACACCGTCGGCAACCGTGACGTCGAGCGCACCGAGTTGGTAGTCGCCGTCGTCCATTCCCGCAGCGGCCATCGAATCGCTGACCAAGGCGATCTGGTCCGGTCCGACAGCATCGAAGACCATCGACACGGTCTCGGGTGCAAGATGCACACCGTCTGCGATCAGTTCCACCACCATCTCGCCTCTCGCGGCAGCCGCCAGGCACGCCGCGACGGGACCCGGAGATCGATGGTGCAGGGGCGGCATCCCGTTGAAGAGGTGGGTCGCGCTGATCTGTCCGGCCCAATCCCCGTGCACCGCAGCATCGATCCGCGCCGACGTCGTTGCCGCGTCGGCATCGGTGTGACCGAAACTCGGCACGATGTTGCGATGACGCATGATCGCGAGCAACTCTTCGAAATTCTCGGTCTCGGGCGCCAAGGTCATGGACCGCACGGTCCCACGCGCGGCGTCACACACGGCTTCGAGCAGATCCGGATCACCGGGAATGATCGCCGCCGGATCCTGGGCACCGCAGCGGACGCCGTTGATGAACGGCCCCTCGAGGTGGATACCCAGAAGTTCTCCGCGTTCGACCAGATCGGCGAGCATCGTTGCTTGTCGCACCAGATCTGCGCGCGGTGCGGAGACCAGGCTGGCCAGCATTCCGGTCGTGCCGTGCTCGCAATGGTGCGCCGCCGCGCGGCTCGCTCCATCGGCGTCGGTGTTCGGGAAACCAGCACCCGCGGCGCCGTGGCTGTGGACATCGATCAAGCCGGGCATGATCACCGCGTCGGTGCGTTCCGGAATGACGACGACGGGTGTGGACGCCACATAGTCCGCAGCCGAGCCGACCCAACTGATCTTTTCGCCGTCCACGACGACGACTCCGTCGTGAATCTTCCCGGCCGGAGATCCGATCACAGTTCCCCGCAATACGATCGGATCGCCGACAGTAGCCGAGCCTGATGTACTCATGCCGACTCGCGAATCCGCGCGACGGCCGCTCTACCCTCGATCGGGTTTCGCGCGCCCCGCGCCGCCGCGGCCATGTCCTTGCACACCGCCAGATCGAGAGAGGCCAGTTGCGCGCGAACTGCGCCCAATGCCGGGACCGACATCGACAGACTCGTCACGCCCAAACCGACCAGAACCGGAGCCAACAGCGGGTCAGACGCGGATTCTCCGCACACACCAACAGGTTTTCCGGCATCGGCGCCCGCCTGACCGACCATCGCGATCAGATCGAGGACCGCCGGCTGCCACGGATCGAGCAGTTGCGCCAGGCCTCCGGCCATACGATCCACGGCGCAGGTGTACTGGCTCAGATCATTGGTACCGATACTGACAAAATCGAGGTGCTCGAGGATATCCTTCGCCCGCAACGCTGCAGCTGGAACCTCGATCATCGCTCCGACCTTGCCGATCCCCCGCGAACGCGCAAGTTCTGCAAAGTCCTTCGCCTCGTCGGCCGTAGCTACCATCGGCGCCATGACCCACAGATCGGCACCCGTCGCATTGCCTGCCGCCGCGAGGGCGTCGAGCTGGCTGATGAGCGTGTCGGGATAAACCGTGCCGACACGGAGCCCGCGGATACCAAGGGCCGGATTCTCCTCGACCCCGAGATCGAGAAACGGCAACGGCTTGTCCGAACCCGAATCGAGAGTGCGGACCACCACCTTCTGTCCGGCGAAGTGCCCGAGCACCGACGCGTACGTCTGTGCCTGCTCCTCCACCGACGGTGCGTCGTGACGCCCGAGATACGAGAATTCGGTACGAAACAGTCCGACGCCCTCGCAATCCGCCGCTCCGGCCCGCGCGGCGTCCTCGAGGGTTCCGATGTTGGCCGACAACCTCACCGCGAACCCGTCACGCGTGCGTCCTGGACCCTGTGCCGAAGCCGACTGCTCTGCCACGAACGATGCTTCGAGGACAGCGCGCTCGCGCATTTCTGCCGAGGGATCGATGGTGACCGTCCCGGTGGTGCCGTCGAGGATGAGAAGTTTCCCCTCCGCCAGCAGATCGGTTCCCGAACAGTTGACCACGGCCGGGATTCCGAGCGACTTCGCCAAGATAGCCGTATGGCTGGTCGGACCTCCTTCGGCAGTCAACAATCCGACCACGTCACTGGTGCCCAGCGTCGCTGTATCCGCCGGAGCGAGGTCGCGCGCCACCAGTATGTACGGGTAACCGGGAGTGGGGATTCCGGGCATCGGCTCCCCTCGAAGAACGGCCACGGCTCGCTGCCCGAGATCGCGCAGATCGGTTGCCCGTTCGGCCATGTACCCGCCGAGCGCCGTGAGCTTTTCACAGAAGGCGTCGAAGGCAACTGCGACGGCGTGTGCGGTCGGCAGCCCCGATTCCAGGTTCGCCTTGGCTGCCTTCACGATGCCCGCGTCGCGCGCCATCGCAGCCGACGTCGTCAGGATCTCCGCGGAGACGCCCTCGACTGTCTTTGCACGCGAGAGCAGTTCCTCCGCGACGGCGTCCAGTGCCTCACGGATCCTGATCAGCTCCGCCTCGGGACTGCCTGTGATCGGGTCCGACGCCGAGGTCGGCTCAGGCGTGGAGAATCGCAACCACGGCGCGCAGACCGAACCCGCGCTCACTCCGATACCCGCGATGCGGTGGTCCACACTCGCCGTCATCAGGCTTCGTCCAGTTCGGATGCGAGAAGCTCTGCGAGCGAACCGACCGCAGCGTCGGAGCCGTCACCGTCAGCACGCAAGGTCACCGAATCCCCGAATGCTGCACCGAGAGTCATGACAGACAACATGCTGGAGGCATCGACGGGTTCGCCGTCGCCGAGCGCGATGGTGACGTCTACCGGTAGATCGGCTGCGGCGCGCGCGAAGAGCGCTGCGGGTCGTGCGTGGAGTCCGACGCGGGATCCGATTGTCGTGGTTGCGATCGCCATGTTCAGCGTCCTTCCAGTTCCTTGTCGAGCTTGTTTTCCAGTTCGGCGACGAGCGGGGCGTCGGTGCGGCTGTCACCTTCGGCAGCCAGTGCCAGTTCGGCCTCGAGCAGCGCTGGGTCGGGCTCACCTGCAGCCACCTCGACCTCTTCTTCTCGTCCTGGCGTGCGCAGATTCCACTTCTTGATGACGAAGCTGAAAAGGAAGTAGTAGATCACGGCGTAGCCGAGTCCGATCGGGATCAACATCCATGCGTTGGTTGCCTTGCCGAAGTTCAACACGTAGTCGAAGAAGCCTGCGGAGAACGTGAATCCGTCGTGAATCCCCAGCGCATTGACCAAGGCCATCGACGTTCCGGTCAGGAGCGAGTGGATGACGTACAGGGGCCACGCGACGAACATGAAGGAGAACTCGAGCGGCTCGGTGATACCGGTGAGGAATGCGGTCAGGCCGGTGGAGAGCATGATGCCGCCGACGAGCTTCTTCTGAGAAGGCTTGGCGTTGCGCCAGATTGCGAAGGCTGCAGCGGGGAGGGCGAACATCATGATCGGGAAGAAGCCGGTCATGAACGTACCGGCGGAGGGGTCGCCGGCGAAGAACCGGTTGAGGTCACCGCGAACGATCTGACCGCTCGCGTCCTGGTAGTCGCCGATCAGGAACCATACGGCGGAGTTCAAGATGTGGTGCAGGCCCGTGGGGATCAGGAGGCGGTTCGCTGCGCCGTAAATGCCGCCGCCCACAACAGTATTGGAAGCAACTGCTTCACCGACCCAGTTGAGGCCGGAGTTGAACAAGGGGTACACGAATGCCATCAGGACACCGACCACAAGACCGGTGATCGCTGTCAGGATGGGAACGAGCCTGCGCCCGTTGAAGAACCCGAGATAATCGGGAAGCTTCGTTCGATAGAACCGCTGCCACAAGATCGCCGACAGCAAGCCCATCACGATACCGGCGAGCACACCGTAGTTGATCAGGGATTGATCCCCGTTCGGGTCCGTCTTCCCTTCGAGGACGATCGGCGACATCGCCTTGAACACGCCGTCGATCACCATGTAGCCGACGACGGCTGCCAAGGCAGTCGATCCGTCGGCCTTCTTGGCCCAGCCGATCGCGATACCGACGGCGAAGATCAGCGGCAGCCACGTGAAGACTGCTTGTCCTGCCGCAGAGATCACTGCAGCAGCACTGTGCATCGAACTGAATCGCCCGAGCAGGTCGTCCTGGCCGAGGCGGAGCAAGATTCCCGCAGCCGGCAGAACGGCGATCGGAAGCATCAAGCTTCGGCCGAGGCGTTGAACCCCGGCGAACACTTTCGATTCCTTCTTCGGGGTGTCTTCGAGAGTCATCAAGGACCTTCTTCGTTCGCCGGGCCGCGTCGCGATCGGCCGCTGGTTCTGGAAATTCGGGTGTCGTACACGTGCAGGTTTCGTGAAAATGCAGGTCACGGTTCTTGCTCGGAAGTGAGGCCGAAACCGTTTTGTCGAAACTGTTGTGGAGCCGGACTTCCAACGGGTACTGTCCGGTCATAACCAGTTGTAGTTTTACCTGGTGGAGGCGAGTTGTCAACACCCAAATGTGACATACGTAACCGGGATAGCCTCGACCAGCAACTAGTCAGCCCACCTGCACGACCGTTCAACGATCACGACCAACCCGACAATCAGGAGCAGCAAATGTCGAAAGCGGAAGCAATCATCAAGGGCCTCGGCGGCGCAGAGAACATCGTCGAGATCGAGGCTTGCATCACCCGCCTGCGTACCGAGGTCAAGGACGGAGCGAAGGTGAACGAGTCCGCTCTCAAGGCTGCCGGCGCACACGGCGTACTCAAGGCCGGAACGGTTGTCCAGGTCATCGTCGGGCCCGAGGCCGACACCCTTGCCGAGGACATCGAGGACATCCTGTGACGGTCGTCCTCGCCCCGCTCCCCGGTCGGGTCGTCGCACTCGCTGACGTACCGGACCCGGTGTTCGCTCAGCAGATGGTCGGCTCGGGCGTCGCGATCGAACCCGCTCGCGGTCAGGGCCCACTCACGGTCGTGGCGCCGATCAGCGGAAAGATCCTGAAACTTCACCCCCACGCGTTCGTGATCTTCGGCGAGAAAGCCACCGGCGTGCTGGTCCATATCGGCATCGACACGGTCAAGCTCGAAGGCGACGGATTCACCCTCATCGCCGCCGAGGGTGACACCGTCGATGCGGGTGATCCCATTGTCAGCTTCGATCCAGCGCACATCGACACGACCGGTTACTCGGCGATCTGCCCGGTAGTCGTGATGGATTCCAAACCGGACACCGTCGAATCCCCTTCCGTCGGTGGGGACGTCGCCACTGGCGACACTCTGTTCGACTGGTCGGCGTAACGCAAAGGGCGAGCACACCGGAAGGTGTGCTCGCCCTTTGCGTTACGAACGATGACTATTGGTCGCCGCGCGTTTTGGGCCGCGCTTGGCCCTGGACTTCCATCTGCAACTGGTAGCGGTCGGATCGGTACCAACTGCGAGTGTGCTCGACCGGTGCGATCTCGCTGAACGACACTCGATCGAAGTACAGAACCGGAGCGCCCTTACGAGTGCCCAGGAGAGTCGCGATCTCCGTACTGGCACCATCGGCACTGACTGTCTGCTCTGCCCGATCGATCGGCTTGTCGTACTTGTCGGCGGTTGCCCGATAGATCGAACCCGTCAAGTCCATGTCGAGTAAACCCGGCAACAGTTCGGGATTGAACCAGCCGTCGTCCACGCTCACCGGCTCGCCGTCGGCAAGGCGCAAGCGCTTGACGTGGTAACCGTCGGAACCCGGTCGCATATTCAGTGCGGCAGCAGTGTTTTCGGGGACCGGCCCCTGTTCGCTGACCAGGACCACTGTCGTGGGGTGATGCCCCTGGGCGCGCATTTCCTCGGTGAAGGATGCAAGGTGCAGCTTGGATTGGACAGCACGGTGCGCAACGAAGGTTCCCTTGCCACGCACGCGAACGAGGTGTCCGTCATTGACCAGTTGCCCGATTGCCTCGCGAACGGTGATCCGACTGACGCCGTAGTCCTGCATCAGGTTTCGCTCGCTGGTCATCAAGTCGCCAGGCTGGAGTTCTTGGGTGCACTTGCGCAGGAGAATGGTGCGCAACTGTTCATGTTTGGGTATTGCGCTGTCGCGCAAATGAACGGGCATCACAGCGACTGTCCCTCCGAGAAATGAATAGTCGTCTATTCGCCGACGACAACGACCTGAAATCGCAGGCAGGTCCCGACCGGACCGGTCCAATTAACGATACTGGAATTTACGACAGGAAACTAGCACCAGTCCGGAGTTGTCCGATTTCAACCGTCCAACCGTCGGTAGATGGACCGTATTTCGTCCAAGGCGACGTTCTGCTGAGCCATGTCCAATCCCAATGCCGCAACCGCCTCGCGCAACCGCCTGATATCCAGATCGTCGATCGCCGCGCGAAAAGGCACCTTCGGTAGCGCAGGGAGGGCAGCCGCGATTCCGAACCAATTCTCGACGTCCATCGAAACAGTCGACTCGTCTTCCACTCCCCCGATCAACTGCTCCAGGTCGACCCCGCGAAGTCTCAGCAACCTGAGCGGATCGGTGTCGATTCGCTCCGCGGTCAAGAACGCCACGGCCGCAGCGTGTTTGCACGGCCAACCGACATCGGGGCAGGTGCAGTCGAAGCGAAAAGCCGACGGGCCGTCCGGTATCAGTTGAGCAGCAAGCATGTCCGGGACAACGCCGGACACCAGTGCGGCAAGACTTCCCGGCACGCGGCGGATCTTGGTGATGATGTCGTCGATATCCGATTGGTCAAGGGTGTCGATCGACAGCGTGGAAACGAACGGTTGAAGTTGGCTGCCCTGAACCTCGGCCGTCACCACTCCTGGTTCGATGTCGAGCGCCAAGACCTGACCCGAACGCGCATACGTTCGCCCACGCGTGACACGAGGTTTGTCGCCGATCTCTTCGACGACCCGAACAAAAGCCTTGCCCCAGAACGTCCTCCCGAACGCTGGACGAGGCTTGACCGGCGCGGGTGCCCGCCGTCGAGGCCCGGTGTACTCACTGAAATCGGGGCCTTTACCGCGCGGACTCATTCGCCCACCGCGTCGTCGCCGAGTCGCAACAACTCGTCCAGTTGCTCGACGCTCATCTCCGTCACCCAGTTCTCACCGGTCCCGACTGCAAGTTCGGCGAGTTCACTTTTACTCGCGATCATCGTGTCGATTCGCTCTTCCAAGGTTCCGACGCACACCATCTTGCGTACCTGAACGTTCTTTCTCTGACCGATGCGGAAGACACGGTCCGTCGCCTGGTTCTCTACCGCCGGGTTCCACCATCTGTCGAGGTGAACCACATGGTTGGCCGCCGTGAGATTCAGACCCGTGCCGCCGGCCTTGAGCGAGAGCACCATGATGGGCGGGCCGCCTTCACCTTGAAATGCCTCGACCATTGCGTCGCGCCCGGCTTTCGACACTCCGCCGTGGAGAAACGGAACTTCGATGGTGAACCGGTCGGCCAGGTACGGCACCACCAATTCGCCGAACTCACGAAACTGTGTGAACAACAGAACCTTCTCGTCGTCGCCGATGACCGACTCGACGATGTCCTCGACCAGTCCGAGCTTTCCCGAACGGTGTTGCCCGCGGCGCATCACCGGCGAACCGTCGCGCAGGAAGTGCGCGGGATGATTGCACACCTGTTTGAGTTTGGTCAGCGCAGACAGGACGGCGCCCTTGCGCTTCATCCCTTCCGTCCCCTTGATCTGCGCCATCATCTCGTCCACCACGGCGCGGTACAACGCGGCCTGCTCTTCGCTGAGATTCGCTCGAACCGTCATCTCCAACTTCTCCGGAAGATCCGCGATCACGGCGGGATCGGTCTTCACGCGCCGCAGCACAAAGGGGGACGTGACGGCTCGCAGTCGAGAGACGGCAAGCTGATCTTTTTCCCGCTCGATCGGTACGACAAACCTTTTGCGGAACATCTGCTCCGAGCCGAGCACACCGCGATTGGCAAAATCGAGGATGGACCGCAGCTCGTCCAGTCGGTTCTCCACCGGCGTTCCGGTCAGAGCAACGCGATGATCCGCGGGGATGCTGCGAGCAGCTCTCGCCTGAGATGTCTTGGCGTTCTTGATGTGTTGAGCCTCGTCGAGCACTACGCGCCGCCAGTCGAGATCCTTGAGGGCCGCGACGTCGCGGGTCATGAGCGCGTAGGTGGTGATCACGAGGTCACTCTCACGAACTGCCTGTTCCAACTCCGCCCCGGTAGCGCGATCCGAACCGTGATGAACGTAGACGCGCAAGCTCGGCACGAATCGCGCCGCTTCACGCTGCCAGTTACCCACAACCGACATCGGGCACACCAAAAGGGTTGCTGTCTTGGACTTCTCGTGCGCAAGTAACGCCAACAGTTGCAGCGTCTTACCCAGACCCATGTCGTCGGCCAGAACGGCGCCGAGCCCGAGAGCACTCATGTACGCCAACCAGTCGAGACCGCGTCGTTGATACGGACGCAAAGTCGCGTTGACCGTCGACGGTACCGCGACCTGCCGCGGAGCCACCGACTGGTCGAGCAGTGCCGAGGCCCATCCGGTTGCTTTCACTTCCTCGACCGGCAGGTCTTTGAGGTCGTCGGCGATCAAGTCCTTGATCAGATCGACGATCGCTCGGTCCCCGCTCGAGTGCCGCTGACTGACAAAACGAGCCGCGCGGGCCAGGACGTCTTTGTCCGCCTGAACCCACTCGCCGCGCAACTGGACCAGATCGGACTTCGCCTCGACCAGTCGGGTCATTTCCTCGGCGGTCAGTACCTTGTCTCCGAGCGCCAATTCCCAATCGTATTCCAGCAATTGGTCCATACCGACCGTACGATTCTCCGCAACGATCGGAGACGCCGCCGAGGTCACCCGCACACGCAGGGATGGTGACACCACGTTCCAGGCACGCGGAAGCAGCAGCGTGATCCCTCGCTCTCGCAGGACTATCGCGCCGTGTCCGACCAGGTCCATCACGACTGGAGTGGGCAGCAACAGGTCGAGACTGTCCTCGTCGCGCGGCACGTCGCGAAAACGTGGGTAAGCCTTGATCGCCTCTTCGAGTTTGCGGCTGCCGAGCTGGATACGTTTGGGATCTGCCCGGTGCAGACGAACCCGTTCGGGCGCTTCACCTTCGGGACGCAAACACACTTGCAGACGCCACAGCGCATCGTCGTCGGGATCGGAATTGTCGTCGAGTTCAGGCTCGATCAGCCGCAGAACCAAGTCCGGCTCTCCGGCGGTGAACGTCGACCCCCATTCGGCGAGTCCCTCGGCCGCTCGTACCGACACGTCGTCGAAAGCGTCCCCGGACAACACGGCCTGCCACAGCGGGGTCTGCAGCACCGGATGTGAGTCCCCGAGAGCACGACGAACGATCGGGTCCGTGAGTTCGTTCGTGATGTCTTCGATCGTCGCCCTCGGCGAACCGACCGCCCGCTGCACCGGCGGCATCGCCACTACCAGTTCACCGATCCAGGCGCGCTGGCGTTCCCCCACTGACAACTGCCAGCGTGGCCACCAACTTCCTTCAGCCCGCGTCAGTGCGGGGACCACCCGTCCGGCGCGCACCCACCGGTCTATTCCTCGCGCCACGTGTACGAGAAAGTGCAGGTCTCCCGCAATTCGCTGATCGTCGGCCTTGAACCGCAGCAGAAGAGCGACTGCGTCCGGCGGCGCCAACGCAACAGCTGCGTACTCACTCTGCAAAGGCCCGCCAGGTACGGGCGGCATAGCGACATTCACACGATGACGGAACTTGCGATGCAGGACAACACTGACCGGATCACGGGGATCGTCGGTCCCGGCACCCTCGTGCCCGTCGACCCACAGTTTGAGCCCCGATCCCGGTGACCAGAGTCCATGCAGCATCCGACCATCCAATCAGGTGCCACCGACACCACTTCCCGCCTACCGGGCAATAGGCTGGCAGGCATGACGACGGCATACGGCTTCACCGAGTACGGCGGACCCGACACACAGTCCTACTTCGACGTCACCTTGCCCCCGCCCGGTGCCGGCCAACTGCTGGTGTCGGTCCGAGCGGCGGGCGTCAACCCCGCTGACTGGAAAGTTCGCGCGGGTACTCGAAAAGATACTGTCCCGGTGACGCTGCCTGCGGTTCTGGGCCGCGAAGTGTCCGGTGTTGTCATCGGAGTAGGTCCGCGGGTCACCGAGTTCGAGGTCGGCGACGAAGTGTTCGGCGCTACCGCGACCGGCTTCGGCGGCTACGCCGCGTCGACATTGCTCAACGTCTCCTCGACAGCACACAAGCCGCCTACCGTGTCCTGGGCCGATGCCGCAGTGCTGACGGTTGCGGCAGGAACGGCCTACGACGCACTCCACGATCTCGGTCTGAAACCCGGGGCGACACTCCTGCTGCTCGGCGCCGGCGGCGGCGTTGGTCGCAGCACGATCGCGCTTGCTCTGGCGCGGAGTATCAACGTGATCGGTGTCGCGAGCGAGTCCAAGAGAACCGCGATCGAGGAAGCGGGAGCACGTTGGGTTGCGTCGGGGGACGGCTTCGCAGACGACGTGTCCGCGTTGTCCCCAGTCGGAGTGGACGCGGTTTTCGACCTGGTCGGCGGGGACACTCTCACTCGCGGCGCTGAGCTCGCCCGACCGGACGCACCGATCCTGAGCATCGCCGATCCTCTGGCGGCGAGCCGACTCGGCGGCGGTGGTGTCGAACGCCGAAGAACTACAGCAGTATTCACGGAGATCGCGGCGCTCGTGGCCGACGGGATCCTCGACCCGTCCGTGTCCGGGCGGTACCCATTCTCCCGCGCTGGGGAAGCGCTCGCTGCAGTCGAAGACGGCCATGCCGCCGGCAAAGTGGTGATCGAGTTCGGCTGATTCCTGTCGGCCCACGATGGTTCAATCACCGTCTACGACGGACGGCGTTGAATCACCGTCTACGACGGACGGCGTTGAATCACCGTCTACGACGGACGGGGGCACAGGTGGTTGCACGGTTATTTGCGATCCTGTCGACGCTCGTGCTCGTATGTCTCGTCGCGTCCTGCGGATGGTTCGGGGACGAGCGTCTCGAGTCGGCCCCGGGCAGCCCGACACGATCGGAGCTCGAATCGCTGCTGTCCCGGACCGCGATTGTCGACAACCGCCCACATCCGGGTGGATACGAGCGCGGCTGCGGTAACGGCGAGGCCCCGTTGACTGAACTAAATGCCGAATGGTGCAGGTCTGAAGGGGTGGGGTCGATGTGGGTCGGTAGCTTGCGGACATGAGCGAAGGGGAAAGTTCGAGAGATCTGTCGGGGCTTGTGGTG
>NZ_LPNP01000053.1:0-71428 GCF_019266045.1 Rhodococcus sp. MH15 | reverse complement strand
GGTTCGGCATGCCCGTCCTTGTTTGGTGTGTGGCGTTCAGTGTTTCAGGTGGGTTTAGGGTGTTGCCGGGATTTTGTGTTGGCTGGCCGGTGTCAGGTGGGCGGTGATTGCGTCGGCGATGCGGGTTGTGAGTCTGATGTCTTCGCGAAGGACTGCGGAGGCTTGAACGGCGCCGGTAAATCCTGCGCACAGGTTCCAGGCGAGTCGGTGCGCTGTGTCGGTATCGCGGATCTCGCCGGTTGCGATGGCGCGGTCGACGATGTCGCTGGTCTTGTCGACCCACTGCCAGTAGGCATGTTGGGCACCGTCGATTGAGGGTTCGAGGCTGAGTTCCATCCCTGCTCGAAGATTTGGGTTTTCGATGTGGTGCGCGAGGCTGAGGAATGCGGTTGCCAGTTGTTCTGTGGCCGGTTCGTCGGTGGCGGCGACGTCGGAGAAAGCTCGGTGCATCTCGTCCGACCAGTCGGTGATCAGCTGCTGTGCGATCGCTTCTTTGGATGCGAAGTGGAAGTACATTCCGCCTTTGGTCGTTTCAGCGTCGGTGCAGATGTCGGTCATGCTGGCCAACGGGTAGCCGACTGAGTCGAATTTGGTTGCGGCGGCGGTGAGAAGTTTGGCTCTGGTGCGTTCGGCTCGGGGTTGCAACGTGCGCGTCGCGGTGTTCGTGGGTGGCCGATAGGATCGCTCATGGTCACAGTCCATTTCTGTGGCTCGGGGCCCTGGTGGTGTTGCGAGCACCGTCAGGGTCCTTTTTGTTGGTTTTTTACCGCTTATATGCACCTTAGTTCACTGATAATGCAGTGTTAATTAGGTGCGATTCAAGGGTTTTTTCGGTTGTTACTTGGGGCCTGGCTTGAGCTTTCCTTCGCGCTCGGGGAACTCTTTGCCGTCGTTGTACTGGTCGCGCAGTTCGGCAAGGAGTTTGTAGAGCGCGAGGTCGATGAGGTTCGTGAGGCTGCGCGGTGCGGTGGGGTCTTCTTTGAGGAATTCGACGGCGTTGCGTGCTTCTTCGAGTCGGCTCTTGGTGAAGGTGATGGAGGATTTGACGGTGTCGAGGTTGCTGCCGCTCCCCTTCGGTCGTCCGCCTTTGTTCTTCTCCACAGCCGGCGCGGGGGTTTCGGCTGGGGTTTCGGTGGATCCGCCGGCCGCGGCTTGTACGAGGTTGGGCAGTCGGCTTTCGCGTTTCGCGAGTGGGTTGTTGGCGAGGCCGGGCTTGCGTGCGGGGGTACTCATTGTGGAGCCCTTTCGATCAGTTCTTGTGCTGCGTCTCGGTATGCGCGTGCGGGGGTCGACGATGGCGAGTAGGTGACGACGGGTTCGTGGGCGCTGTAGCTCTCGGTGACGCGGACTGATTTCGGGATGATCGTTTTCATCAGTTGGTCGGGGTAGCTCTCGCGCAGTGCGGCGATGACTTGTTGGTCGATGACCTGTTGCATTTCGACGCGGCCGCAGATGATGTGGTTCAGGCGGGCGGTGGGATTGAGCAGCTCGACCTGTTCGGCGATGTAGTCCTCGATGCGCAGGACGGCTTCGAGTTCCATTGATCCGGTGCTGACGGGTACGAGGATTTCGTTGCTGGCGACGAGTGCGCTGATGGTGGTGTTACCGAAGTTGCCGGGGCAGTCGATGAGGGTGAAGTCGACGTCGGGGGCTTCACTGAGGGCGCGGCGCAGGATTTCGTGCGATCCGGGCTTGTTCATGAAGTAGGGGTTTACGTTGCCGAGTTCCTTGGTGGCCGGTACGACCTGGATTCCGGATTCGGTGGTGACGGTGGCTTGCTCGATGCTGGATTGGCGCATGATGACGGACAGGACGTCATGTTCGGCGGTTTCGGGTTCGAGTCCGAGCCAGATGGTTGCGCTGGCTTGTTCGTCCATGTCGATGACGCGGACGGTGCGGCCGGTCTCGACGATGGATTGTGCGAGGTTGACCGTGCTTGTGGTCTTGAGTGTGCCGCCTTTGTGGTTGACGACAGCAATGATTCGGGGGGCCATGAGCGGTCCTTTCGTGGTGGGTAAATACTACTTAATTGCGGTGGGTTTAACAATAATTTATGCGGTTAGTTCGGTCGTATTTATGGGGCTTGTTCTGCCGTCTTTATTCGGTGGGTGAGGTGCTGGAATTGCCGGCGGGCCAGGCTCGATGCCTGGCTTGCCGGCCACACCACCTGAGATCGGGAGAGGGCTGGTCGGCCCTCTCCCGGTTTGTCAGTGTCCGACTGTGCAGGCGGTGGTTTCGATTTCGCTGAGGCTGTAGCCGATGCTCTCGAGGTAGCGCAGGTAGGCAACGGTGTTTTCGTCGCGGTTTCGCCAAACGTGCTTGCCTGTGACGGCTTCGTGGGCGGCGAGGATTTCGGCGAGGACGAGCACCTGGGCGCGGCCTTCGGTGGCCTTTGCGATCAATGCGGCGATGCCGGGGGTAGATCGGTAGCCCTCGACGGTGTCTTCGGTGCCCAGTAGTGCGTTTATTGTCCTGCCAACCTTAAAGCCTCCGATGATGCCGCGCCGGTGGGCGAGGGTATCGGCGACGAAAGCGGCTGATCCTTTCGGGGCGGTCTTGCGGGCAAGGTAGGTGGTGAGCCATTGCAGGCGAACCGTCTCGGCACTGTTCCATGCTTTGTTGTTGTCGATGACCTGCCGGTGTGCGGCTAGTCGCTTTTCCCTTTGTTCGCTGGTCTCCCCTGTGGCTGCGGTGGTGTTGCCTCGTCCGTCGCGGCGGTGCAGCTGGGCGGCTGCGAGGTCGGTGCAGTAGTAGACCGGCTCCCATAGATCGGTGTTGGCAATCGCTCGCGGGTGGTGCAGTCCATCTTCGGGTTCTCCGTCTTCGTCGGCCTCGAAGTCGATGTCGTCTTCGTCGACGGGTTCGCCGGTCTCGATGATGGCGTAACTGTCGCTGTGTTCCATGAAGACTGCGAGGTGTGTGGGGTCGATGGTTTCGTCGTTTGCCGCGTCTCCGGCTGCGTCGACGAGGTAGTCGAGTCGAACGGCGGTGGTGCCGCCGTAGTTGGGCCTGCGATCGAGGTTGCGGAATCCGAGTTCGATGAGGGGTTGTGCGGCAGCGGCGCGTTTGGCGCTTAGCTCCTTTGCGTCTCTCTGCCGTTGGATTTCGTGGTCGAGACGTCCGAACCTGAGGCCGTTTTCGAGGCGGTCCAAGACGTCGGGGTCGTCCTCGAACTCGGCGAAGGCTGCGGCCTGGTCGAGGGTGAGGCTGGTGTCTTCGAGGCGGTCGCGGGCGGCGGTATTGTTGGCGATGGTGAGGGCTGCGTCGACGGTGGGGCGTTCGATCTTCATACGCTTTGCGATCTGGTCGGCGCTGACTCCGAGCAAGCTCAACTGTTCGATGTTGTCGAGTCGCTCGGCCTCGATGTATCCGGTGCGGTGTTCGTTCTCCGACCATTGCGAGATGAGTCGGTCGATCTCTGCGTCGTCGCCGGTGGCCTCGTTTCCGACGACATAGACGGGGACAGTCGCGAGTTTGGCGGTGACGGCTGCGGCGGTTCGGCGGTGTCCCATCCGCACTCGTAGGGTGTCGTCGGCGGTGCGGACTGCGACGATGGGAACTAGTACGCCCGACTCGGCAATGCTGGCGAGGAACTGGGCGTCGAGGCGCAGTTCGCGTCGGTTGTTGCGGTCGGTGAGCAGCGTTGCGGGGTCGGCGTGGACGAGCTGGGCGGTGGCAACTTCGGTGTTTGTCATAGGTTAATTGTAACCTGTTTAACTGCTTATTGAATGTTTTTAACACGTTAATTAGAACCTATTTAACATGAGGTATATCACCCCGATAAGCTCTTGACCTGCGATTATGGCCGGTTTCCACTCTTGCATACGGGCCATACTCGGCAACTAGGCGGCTGCTGTCGTGGCTGCCTCCGACAACTCTCTCTGTAGATGAGTGGTCAGCACTGCCGCGACTCCGTGAAAGAGCGGGCCGGGGCGGGCATCGCTTCCGGACAGAATTACTGCTCTGCCTCGTAGCGGCGCTTCGGGTGCTGCGCCGTATCGGGCGAGAATCACCGTTGCGGTCTCGTTGATCGGCTGGCGTTCGTCGGCCTGATGGTTGGCTCCGACTGCCATGCACGCGATACCGGGTGTGTCTCCGATCGGGTGGAAGAGTGCCCACGTGTCGCGGACTGCGTCGAATGCCGCTCCCCTGCCGTGATGTTCGGCGCGGACTTTCTCGGTGGTCCCTGCCCAATAGCTGCTGACGGGGATTTGCTCGGGGTGGATCGTGCCGTCCGTCTCGATGACGAGTGCGGGCAGGTGTGCAACGGTGGGCATGGTTGCCTCTCTTAGACTGAGGGCGCGGAACCGGGCAGGGTCCAACTGTCCGGTTCCGCGCCGTTTTGGTGGGGGCTAGTTCTCGATGCGGTCGTGAACTTTCAAGATGTCGCAGCGGTAGCCGAGCTGGGTCTCGGCGTACTCGGGTAGTCGACTGTCGGAAGTCGAGGCGAAGTTGCCGCCGAACATGGTCCACGAATGGGTGCGGACGTAGCGTTCGGCGGTTGTGTCCCAATGGACGGGGACGAAATTGCCGTACGTGGCGAGTGCCCTTGCTCCGGTTCCGAACGAGTGCCTGCGGATCTCGAGGGCGACCGCTGGCGCTTCGTCGCTGGTGTTGAATACGCGCATCGGCTTCGGTGCCGGGTAGACGAATCCGGTGGTGCACTCGGTGCAGTCGAGGACTCCGACGAGGATCAGTCGGGTTGCGCATGAGGTGATTCCGCCGTTGGTGCAATCTCCGTGATGGGCGTTGCGATAGACCTCGAGGGTTAGTCCGCGGGTGATGTCTTCGGTGTTTGCCATAGGTTAATTGTAACCTAATTAACCTGACTTCTACCGTTTTTAACCGGTTAATTAGAGCCTATTTAACGTGATCCGGGTCACTGGACTTTCGGCGTGCTCTCCCCTGCTCGGACCGGCTTCCGATAGTGGTTCTCGTCCGGTTCGTCGCTTCGGCCGTGGTGTTCGATGAGCGATTGTGCTGCGTCGGCGCGGCCTGCGAGGGTGAGGAGTGCGGCGAGTGCGTCGGCTTCGCTGCACGCGAGGTACTGCCCGAGAGCGCTGTGGGTATCCGCGTGGCTGAACACTTCTGCGAATCGTTCGAGGGCGTCGGCGAGTGCTGTGGTGTCGTCGGCGGGGGTCGTGGTGCGCTGCATGGCTGGCCTTTCGGTTCTGGTGCGGGTGCATTTATCGCGTTAGTTGCGTGGTGTTTATGGTGTTGGTTGTAACGCTTTGTGGAGCGTCGCGGGTGGCGACGCTCCACAGATCGGGTCTAGGCTGCTGCGCTGCCGGGGGCTATGACGTCTCCGGTTTCGGGGTTTCGGGCTGAGCTGATCGAGTCGTATTTGACGGTGTCGGTCCACGAATATTCGGTCTCGCAACTGACGCTTTTTGCGTTGACTCGCTTCACTTTCCACCACCGTCCGCAGACCTGGACGTGATAGCCGGGCTTGATGTCGGCGCGGGTGTAGAGCTTCTTTCCGTCTGCTTCTTGGGCCTCGCGGACGTCTTTCCAGTAGGTGATCTGGGTTGTCAGTCGCTCGATTGAGTCGTCGAGTTCGGCGCGGTAGTCGCCGGTCGCGGGGAAGTTTCCGAGTTCCAACTTTCCGGCTTCGTTGGTGCGTAGCGACTGGGCGACTCCGTGGCGTGCTCGTTGCGCTCTGCGTAGATCCGCCTCGAGTGTGTCGATGCGGCGGGCGATTCTGCCGGGGTTGTATCGGCTGTCGGTGGTCGATCGCGCGGCGTCGGCTTTGGCTTTGGCGCGTTGGGTTTCGCGGTATGCCTCGACTGCTGCGGTGCTGGCGGCCTGTGTCCTGGCAAGGTCGCGGCGGTGGCGGACCTCGGAGTGGTGTCCGACCAAGATCGGCTGGCCCATCGGATACCGGTTGGTGAGTTCGTGCGCTTTGCGGTCGGCCGCGTCTTCCTCGGCGGTCTTGCGCTCGACTTTCGCGTCGAGTGCGTCGACGCGGTCGGCTTGCCGTTGGGCGCGATCTGCCTCGGATTCGGCCATACCTCTTACCCCGGCCCGAATCGTCACTGTGACGTTAAAGCCTGCGGCCTCGAGTGCGGCGCGGGTCGCGTTGATGCGGGCGGTTTTCGGTGCAACGTCGCGGCTGCGGGGGATGTACCAAGCACCTAGGTTGCGGGACCAGCGCCACTGCTGAGCTTTGAGAATCTCGCCGGTTCCGTCGCCTCGGCTGGTTCCATCGATCATGGTGCCTTCGGCTTCAGTGTGATTGATGGTGAGCATGTCGGGGTTGGTCCCTTCGTCGGTTCGGGTGAGTTTTGGGGCGATCCCCGGCACTGGGGCCGGGGATCGCGGGTGGTGTTAGTTGTTGCTGGTGGTCTTGTCGTCGTCTTCGTCGGCGGGGGTAGCTGCCTCGAGGATTTCGGCGTCGGCGTGTCCGGCTGCCGGGGCTGCTTCGCGTGCGGCGCCGAACGCGCGGACAAGATCGGTGATGTCGAGGAATCCGCTATCCGGATTGGAGTTTCCGGACATTGCAGCGTCGAGGGCTGCGGTTGCGGCGGCAAGATCAGCGAGCGCGGAGGTGGTAACTTCGGTGTTTGTCATAGGTTAATTGTAACCCCTTTAACCGGTGATTGGATGTTTTTAACATGTTAATTTGAACGTAACTAATGTGAGGTGTTCCACTGAAAAAAGGACGTTGACCTGCGGTTTTTGTCTTTTGTCTGGGGTGGGTTGTAGGTCATCCCGTCGGCTGAGTGCGTCTCGACCGTGCTGCTGCCCAGCACCGCAAACATGCTTTTCGTTTGCGGTGCTGGGTGGCGGTGCGGTAGCTCTCGGCGGGTCGAGGGGATGGGCTGCGACCTTGCCGGGTTGCGCTGGTGTTCGCGGCCGTCATCCTGGAGGCTGCCTGGGGTGTGGGGGCGGCGAGCGCCCCACAGACCACCTACGAATCGGGGGTCGGGGAGCAGATTGACGAAATCCGGCGCTAAGGGGCAATCGCCGAGCGACCTTGCGCTGTAGGTGATTTCATGTCGTCGTGACTGATGAGGGCGGCTATGGCCGGTTCGGTGCGTTGTCTCGGCAGGAGCTGGAGCGTTACTGCTACTTGGATGACGAGGACCGGCGGCTGATCGCTGCGCGGCGGCGCGACTACAACCGTCTGGGGTTCGCGGTGCAGGTGGTGACGGTGCGTCACCTGGGAATGTTCCTGGCTGATCCGCTGGATGTCCCGCCCGCGTTGATCGAGTATCTGGCCGAGCAGTTGGAGATCTCCGATCCGTCGATGGTGAAGCGGTACACCGATCGGGAGAAGACCAAGCTCGAACACGCCTGGGAAATCCAGCAGGTGTACGGACTCAAGCCGTTCGGCGAGATGGAGTCGGAGCTCACGTCGTGGATCGTCGACCAGGCGTGGATGACCGGCGACGGACCGAAGGCGATCTTCGGCGACGCAGTGACATGGCTGCGGAAGCGTCAGGCGCTGCTGCCGGGGATCACCACGTTGGAGCGGCTGATCGGCGACGGCCGCAACGCGGCGGACGCCCGGTTGTGGCGCCAGCTCGGCGAGCAGCTGACCTCGGAGTCCGCGTCTGCCTTGTTGCGGCTGCTGGAGGTTCCTGCGGAGGGCGGGCAGAAGGTCAGCGAGCTGGAGCGGCTGCGCAAGGGCGTGTTCAAGGCGTCGTCGAAGGGGATGCTCGCGGCGCTGCGCAGGGTTGTCGACCTGCAAGCGGTCGGGGTGGACAGCATCGACGTGAGGGCGATCCCGCCGCGTCGGTTGACGGGGTTGGCGACCTACGGGTTGGCGAGCAAGGCCGCCGCGCTGCGGCGGCTGCCCACGCGTGAGCAGCGCTTGGCGGTGCTGGCCGCGACGGTCGTTGTGTTGAGCGCGCGGGCGGTCGACGACGTGTTGGAGACCTTCGACATGTTGATGACGACGAAGCTTCTGTCCAAGGCCGAGCGGGAGTCTCGCGAGGAGAAGCTGCGTCGCTATCCGAGGGTGTCACGCAACGCAGGCAAGCTCGCGGCAGCGGTGAAGGTGCTGCTGGAGATGGTCGAGGTCAACCAGGACGTCGGGCTGGGCGTGGTGTTGGACATGATCGAGAAGACCGTCACCCGGGCCGAGTTGCGGCACGCGGTCCAGGCGGTCGACGAGCTGGTGCCCGCCGACGACGCGGAGCTGGATGGGCAGCGGTTGATCGAGTTGGCCGGCAAGTTCGCCACGGTCCGCCCGTTCCTGTCGATGCTGATGGACACGATCGAGTTCGGCGCGACCAGTGACGGCGCCGCCGTCCTGGCGGCAATGAAGACCCTCGCCGAGCTGCTGACATCCAGGTCGTCGGGCAAGATCCCGGCAAACCTGCTGGACGCCCGCAAGGTCGACCACGACTTGATCGTCGGCGCGTGGAAGCGCTTGATCTACACGCCGGGCCGACCGGAGGGCACCGTCGACCGGAACTCCTACACGATCTGCGTGTTGGAACAGTTCCACCGACACCTCAAGCACCGCAGCATCTTCGCGGTGCGTTCGTCGCGGTGGCGCGACCCGCGGGCGCACCTGCTGGCAGGCGAAGCCTGGGAGGCTGCGCGTGACGCCGGCATGAACGCGCTGGGCCTGCCCGCCGCGCCGACGCAGCTGCTGACCGATCACGCGACGGCGTTGGAGACCGCTTATCGGGAGTTGGCCGCACGGCTGGGCGAGGACACCCCAGCCAGCATCGACGCCGACGGCAAACTGCACGTCGCCGCGCTGGACGCCAAGGCCGAGCCCGCGTCGCTGGTCGACCTGCGCCGCCGGGTGGAGGCGATGATCCCGCGTGTGGACCTGCCGGAACTGGTCACGGAGGTGATGAGCTGGCATCCCGGTTTCACCGAGGCGTTCACCCACACCTCGGGCAACGAGGCCCGCGTCGCCGACCTCGGCTTGTCGGTGGCGGCCGTGCTCTGTTCCTATGCGATGAACGTCGGGTTCAAACCGGTGACAACGCCTGGTGTCGACGCCCTGACCAGGGATCGGCTGCTGCACGTCGACCAGTGCTACGTGCGGGCCGAGACCATCGAGGCGGCCAACGCCGTGCTGGTCGACGCCCAGGCCGACATCCCCCTGGCCCAAGCGTGGGGCGGCGGGCTGGTCGCCTCGGTGGACGGGATGCGGTTCGTGGTGCCCGTGCGCACCCATAACGCCCGCCCGAACCCGAAGTACTTCGGCCGGAAACTGGGCATCACCTGGTTGAACATGCTCAACGACCAGTCCGCCGGGCTGGCAGGCAAGGTGCTGCGCGGAACACCTCGCGATTCGCTGCACACCATCGACGTGATCGTGTCCCAGCACGGCGGGCGGATTCCGGAGGTCATCATCACCGACACCGGGTCGTATTCCGACATCGTGTTCGGACTGCTGCATCTGATCGGCCGCCAGTACCGGCCGCAGCTGGCGAACCTGCCCGATCAGCGGTTGTGGCGCATCGACGCCCGAGCCGACTACGGGCCGCTGGACAAGGCGGCGCGCGGGGTGATCGACACCGCCAAGATCGCCGCGCACTGGGAGGACATGTGCCGGATCGCGGTGTCGATCCACTCCGGTGAGGTGTCGGCGCACGAGGTCACCAGGATGATCTCCCGCGACGGGCAGCCGACCGCGTTGGGCCAGGCCATCGCCCATTTCGGGCGGATCTTCAAGACCCTGCACATCCTGCGCCTGGCCGACGACGAACCTTACCGGCGCGAGGGCAAGGCCCAGTCCAATCTCGTCGAGGGTCGTCACGACCTGGCGCGCACGATCTATCACGGCCGCAAGGGCGAGATGACCCGCGCCTACTACGAGGGCATGGAAGACCAGCTCTCGGCGCTGGGATTGGTGCTCAATTGCGTCGTCGTGTGGAACACCGTCTACGAGAACCGCGCCCTCGCCGCGCTGCGAGCCGGCGGATACCCGGTGCTCGACACCGATGTCGAGCGATTGTCGGCGTTCGTGCGCGCCCACATCGGCATCGACGGGCACTACAGCTTCCACCTGCCCGACCCCAGCGGAGTTCACCGACCGCTGCGCGACCCGGACGCCGACGACGACGAGTAGCGCGAGTCGAAGGGTGGCGGATGACCGCTCAGGACCTGACGACGCATGTCGGCGGAAGTCTCTCCTGAGCCGCGAAACAGGCCACGGCCTGCACCTCTACCTCCGACCTGACCCAACAAACTACCGCTAGATTACGGTCACGGAGAGCGTCAGTTTGTCGCTGTGCGGCACGCCCGTCCGGTCGAGGAAGTCACACATGTCATCGATCATCGGCTGCATGAGCAGCTGCCCCAGCTGACGAACCATCAGCCCGATGACCTGTGAGGACTCGGATCGCCGTGTCGAGGTCTTGCCCGAATAGCGGAGTTTGGAGATCTCTCTGCGACTCAGGTCGGTCAGCCGCTCGAGTAACTCGCTCTTTCCCTGCGGATCGAGCACAGCGCGCCGGATGTAGTTCACCACCGTCGGATGCGTCGCGAGCATGTGCCGCACCGCCTCGTCTCGAGCGGCGGCGACCTGCGCTGGGGCGCCCTCGTCCGGCACAGAGGCGATCGCCAGAGCGTAATAGTCGACGACCAGTTGCTCGACGGCGACGCGTAGCCCGTCCTTGGTCTTGAAGTGGTGCTGCACCAATCCCACGGCGACCCCGGCGGCGGCGGCGACGGCGCGCATCGAGACGCGATCCTCGCCGCGCTCGGCGTAGAGGTCGAGCGCGGCGTTGCGAATGCGGGCCTTCGCGGTGAGGTCCTCGTCACTGGCGCGGGGGTCGGTCACAGAAATTGCCTCCTATCAGAGAAAAAAGCATACACCCTTGACATTAGACAGTACATGCGCATTAATGGCTATACATCAGTATAGTCAAAAAGGGGTTGATGATGTCGCAGTCGAGTTCGCTGCAGGGCGTGCAGGTGGTGTCGCTCGCGATCAATCTGCCGGGCCCGCTCGCCGCCGCGCGGCTACGGGCGCTGGGCGCCACCGTCACCAAGATCGAACCGCCGGCCGGCGACCCGCTGCGGGCCGTGGCGCCGACGTGGTACGACGAGCTCACTGTGGGCCAGCGGGTCGTGACCCTCGACCTCAAGGACCCCGCTGATCGGGCGGTGGCGGCGCGCGAGCTGTCGCGTGCCGACCTGATGCTCACCGCCATGCGCCCCTCGGCGCTGGTCAAGCTCGGCCTGGACGAGTTGACCGCGGCGAATCCGCACCTGTCGCATATCGAGATCGTCGGGCACGACGGGATCGCGGCGGAGCAGCCCGGCCATGACCTGACGTACCAGGCCCTGCACGGCACTCTCCAGCCGCCGACGATGCCGACCGTCCCGGTGGCCGACCTGCTCGGCGCCGAGCGCGCCGTGTCCGCGGCCCTGCTCGCCCTGCGCGTGGCCGCGGAGTCCGGCGTGGGACACCGCGAGCGGGTCGTCCTCGAACAGGCGGCCGCCGACGCCGGCGCCGCAGTTCGGCACGGTCTGATGGGAGCGGGCGCGCCGCTCGGCGGGGCGCATCCCGGTTACCGGATCTACTCCAGCTCCGACGGCCACGTCGCGCTGGCCGCGCTCGAGCCGCACTTCTGGGAGCGCGCCCGCGCCGGTCTCGGTGTCGAGGGCACCCAGGAGGAGCTCGAGCAGACGTTTCTTTCCAAGCCGACGCGCGAATGGGAGGAGGTCGCGAAGCGCCTCGACATTCCCCTGATCGGAATCCGCGATTCGGCACCCCGTAATTCAGCACAAGGAGCTTTGTCATGAGTGTTCGCGAGGCCGTTATCGTCGGCGCGGTCCGGACCCCGGTCGGCCGTCGCGGAGGGATCCTCAGCGCATGGCATCCGGTGGACCTGCTCGGGCAGACGCTGCGGGAGCTTGTGGCCCGCGCCGGCGTCGACCCCGCCGCGATCGAGGACGTCATCACCGGCTGCGTCATCCAGCACGATGTCCAGTCGGGCAATCTCGGCCGCCACGCGGTGCTCGCCGCCGGGCTGCCCGAGTCGGTCCCCGCGGTGACGATCGACCGCCAGTGCGGTTCAGGGCAGCAGGCGGTCAGCTTCGCCGCCCAGGCGGTGATGGCGGGTTCCCACGACCTGGTGATCGCCTGCGGCGTCGAGTCGATGTCACGGGTGCCGATGCCTCCGGCGTTCCTGCCCGGCGCGCCGCTCGGCCCGCAGTACAGCCCGCGCGAACTCGACCGCTACGACGGTGGGCTGATGGCGCAGGGCCCGTCGTCGGAGCTGATGAACGAGAGGTTCGACCTGAGCCGAGCGGCGTTGGACGCGTTCAGCGCTCGCAGCCACGAGCGGGCGCACGCCGCGACGCGGGCCGGGAAGTTCCGCGACCAGATGGTGCCGATCACCGCCGACCCCGACGACCCGACCGGTCCGGTCATCGACTCGGACGAGGGCATCCGCGAGCACATCGACCCCGCCAAGATGGCGAGCCTGAAAGCCGTGTTCGGCGCCGACGGGCGGACCACGGCGGCCAACTCCTCGCAGATCAGCGACGGCGCGGCCGCGCTGCTGATCGCCGACCGCGAGTACGCCGAGCGCAACGGCCTCATCCCACGCGCCCGGTTCCGCGCGCTGTCGGTCGCCGCCGCCGACCCGATCATCCAGTTCACCGCGATCCTCGACGCCGCCCACAAGGCGCTCGGCCGAAGCGGGTTGGCCGTCGAGGAGATCGACCTGTTCGAGGTCAACGAGGCCTTCGCCGGTGTGCCGCTGATCTTCCAACGGGAATTCGGCGTCCCGGACGACAAGCTGAACGTCAACGGCGGCTCCGTCGCCCTCGGCCACCCGCTGGGCTCGACCGGAGCCCGGATGCTCACCGACCTGCTCTGCGAACTCGAACGCTCCGGCAAGAGGTTCGGCTTGCAGACCGTCTGCGAGGCCACCGGCACCGCGAACGCCACCATCATCGAACGCATCTGAGGACGTCATGAGCCACGAGATCGTGAGGGGCCTGCCCTCCACCCACGGCGACCACTATCAACTCAACACCACCACCATCATCCGGCACGCCGCGCGCACCTATCCCGAGCAGGAGATCGTGTACCGCACCGCGGACGGCGGCTGGGACCGGTACACCTACGCCGATGCCTACGCGCGAATCCAACGAAGTGCCAATGCACTTCGCTCGATCGGCGTCGGGCCGGGCGATGTGGTCGGGATCCTCGACTGGAACAGCAAGCGGCACTACGAGCTGTACTGGGCGATTCCCGGCCTCGCTGCCGTGATGTTGCAGATGAACCTGCGTTTGGCGCCAGAGGATCTCGCTTACGTCACCGGACACAGTGATGCATCGGTGGTCCTCATCGACGAGTCGCTGCTTCCGGTTGCCGAGGCGCTGGCACCGCATACGCCGAACGTGAAGACGTGGGTGGTGATGACCGATAAGCCGCTGGCCGACATCACCACCACGCTCCCGCACGCGGTGCACTGGGAGGACCTGCTCGCGGACGCCGGCCCGGAGATCGACTGGCCGGTCATCGACGAAACCTCCTCCTACAGCGCGTGTTACACCACCGGCACCACCGGCAGGCCCAAGGGCATCTACTACTCGCATCGCGGCATCTACCTGCACACCCTCGCCGAGGTCGCCGGACTCGGGATGAGCAGCGACGATGCCGTCATGCTCATCACGCCGATGTTCCACGGCCAGGGCTGGGGCCTACCCCAGGCGGCCGCCTACAGTGCCGCAAAAATCGTGCTGCCCGGTCGCTACATCGCCGAGGACACATCCGTCCTCGTGGACGCGATGATCGCGGAGCAAGTCACCGTCGCAAACGGTGCGCCGGCGATCTTCCAGCCCATGATGAACTACATCAAGACGCTTGCGGTCGCACCGGACTTCTCCCGCGCGCGGCTGCTGTCCGGTGCCACCGAGCCGCCGCTGTCGCTGATGCGCGACTTCCACGACATCACTGGAGCCGACGTCATCCACGCCTACGGCGCCACCGAGACCACCCCTCTGGTCGCGGTGAACCGGGGACTGAAGCCCTCGCTGCGCGGTGTGATCTCGGACGAGGAGAAGTGGGATCTCAAGCGTAAGCAGGGTTTGCCGGTCAACGGCATCGACATCCGGATCGTCGACGCGGAAGGCAACGATCTCCCGCACGACGGCACGAGTCAGGGTGAAGTGCTGCTGCGCGGACCGTGGATCATCGAGCGCTATCACAAGCTCGACGACGACGCCGACAAGTTCCTCGACGGGTATTGGCGTAGCGGCGATGTCGGGACCATCGACCCGAATGGTTACTTGAAGATCACCGACCGGATCAAGGACGTGGTCAAGTCGGGTGGCGAATGGATTTCCTCCATCGACATGGAGAACGCACTCGTTGCCCATCCGAAGATCGCCGAGGCGGCCGTCATCGGCGTCCCGCACCCGAAGTGGCAGGAGCGTCCAGTAGCACTCGTCGTGACGACCGACGGGCAGGAACTTCCACTGTCGGAGATCCACGAATTGCTCGCCGATGCATTCGCCAAATGGCAATTGCCCGAGACCGTCCTGTATCTGGACCAGCTGCCCCGCACCAGCGTCGGCAAGCTCGACAAGAAGGCCATGCGCGCCGCGCACACCAACGTCTACGAGGACGTCCGATGAACCCCGACAACGCCCCGCTACGCACGGCCCGCGACAGCCACCTCCTGATCCTGGAGATCAACCGGCCCAAGGCTCGCAACAGTCTGAACGAGGCGGTGCTCACCGCCTTGAACACCGAGCTCGTCGCGGCTCGGCACGACGACGAGATCCGTGCCATCGTGCTCACCGGCGCCGGCGGGATCTTCTGCGCCGGAGCCGACATCACCAATTTCGACGCCATTCGCGACCAGTCGCTGCTCGGCGATCGAGCCGCGCTGGGCGGCACCATCTGGGCCGACCTGGGCCGATTCCCGAAGCCGGTCCTCGCTGCGGTCGAGGGCCTCGCACTCGGCGGCGGCTGCGAGTTGGCGCTTGCCTGCGACATCGTCATCGCCGGCGAATCCGCCAAGTTCGGTGTCCCGGAGGTGAAGCTCGGCGTGATCCCGGGCGGCGGCGGAACCCAGCGCCTGATTCAGGCCGTCGGCAAGTCCAAGGCGATGGCCCTACTGCTCACCGGCGACTTCCTGTCCGCACAGCGGGCGTGCGCGGCCGGCATCGTCGCCGAGACCGTCCCGGACGGCACCGCCCTCGAAGCGGCGGTCGCCATGGCGCAGCGGATCGCCGCCAACTCACCGCTCGCGGTGGCGCTGGCCAAGGATGCCGCCCTCCAGGCCCTGGAAACCTCTCTGGCGCAAGGACTCGAGCACGAGAAGCGCAACTTTCACGTTGCCATCCATTCCGCCGACAGCCGCGAGGGCCAGGCCGCGTTCCTCGCCAAGCGCGCCCCCGAATTCACCGGAAAGTAGGACCGATCATGAGCGAGCTGTTCCCCGATTACCGCTCCCCGTGGGAGACCGACGATCAGGCGCTGCTGCGTAAGCACGCCGCCGAGTTCTTCCGCAAGGAAGCCACCCCGAACCAGGACCGTTGGGCCGCGCAGCACCAGGTCGACCGCGAGTTCTGGACCAAGGCCGGCGCCGCGGGACTGCTGTGCCTCGACATCGCCGAAGAATACGGCGGCGGGGGCGGCAACTTCGGCCACGAGGCGATCGTGCAGCAGGAGATCGCCTACGCCCACGACACCGCGTTCGGCTTCGCCGTGCACTCGACGATCGTCGCGCACTACATCGCCGCCTATGCCACCGAGGACCAGAAGAAGCGCTGGCTATCGAAATGTGCGAGCGGTGAGAGCGTCCTCGCCATTGCGATGACCGAACCCGGCACCGGCTCGGACCTGCAGGCCGTACGGACCACCGCGGTTCGCGACGGCGGCCACTACGTGATCAACGGCTCGAAGACGTTCATCTCGAACGCGTCGCACTGCGACCTGCTCGTCATCGTCGCCAAAACGGACCCGAGCCAAGGTTCCAAGGGTATCTCGCTGCTCGTCGCGGAGACGGAGAATCTTCCGGGGTTCGAGCGTGGGCGGGTGCTGGACAAGATCGGCCAGCACGGCCAGGACACCCGCGAGTTGTCGTTCACCGACATGCGGGTGCCGGCAGCGAATCTGCTCGGCGGCGTCGAGGGGCAGGGCTTCTACCAGCTGATGGGTCAGCTGCAGCGTGAGCGGCTGATCCTCGGTGTCGGCGGTGTCGCGGTGGCCGAGGCCGCGGTGGCGGAGAGCATCAGGTACGCCAAGGAACGTCACGCCTTCGGCAAGCCGATCCTGAACTTCCAGAACACGAAGTTCGTACTCGCCGAGTGCAAGACCGACGTGCTGGCCGGCAAGACCCTGATGGACCACTGCATCCAGCGTCACCTCGACGGCACCCTCGACGCGGCGACCGCGTCGATGGCCAAGCTGTGGGGCAGCGACAAGCAGTGCGAGATCGTCGACCGCTGCCTGCAGGTCTTCGGTGGCTACGGCTACATGATGGAGTACCCGATCGCGCAGATGTACGCCGCTTCCCGCGTGCAGAAGATCTACGGCGGCACCAACGAGATCATGAAGGAACTCATCGGCCGCGCCTTATGAGGTTGACCTTCGCGCAGTGACACCACTGCGTCAGTCACACCTCACTTTGTCAAAAACCCGATGTTCTCAACCTATTTCGTCAGGAGTATTCATGCATATCACCGGAACCAACGCACTCGTCACCGGCGGAGCCTCGGGCCTCGGACTGGCCACCGTCACCGCCCTCGCCAAGTCGGGCGCCCGGGTAATCGCCGTCGACCTGCCCACCGCGAACACGGATGCGCTGGCTGCTCTCGGCGACACCGTGGAATTCGCTCCGGCGGATGTCACCGACGAGGCCGCGGTCACCGAGGCGGTCGAGCGCGCCAACGCGGAGTCCTCACTGCGAATCACCGTGAACTGCGCCGGCATCGGCAACGCCGTCAAGACCGTCGGTAAGAACGGACCGTTCCCGCTGGCCGAATTCGAGAAGATCGTCAAGGTCAACCTGACCGGAACCTTCAACGTCATCCGCCTCGCCGCGCACGCGATGTCGCAGAACGAGCCCGTCGACGGCGAGCGCGGCGTGATCGTCAACACCGCCTCGGTCGCGGCCTTCGACGGGCAGATCGGACAGGCCGCGTACTCGGCATCGAAGGGCGGGATCGTCGGCGCCACCCTGCCGATCGCCCGCGACCTGGCGTCGCTGCTGATCCGGGTGAACACCATCGCGCCCGGCCTGTTCAAGACCCCGCTGCTGGGCACGCTGCCCGAGGCGGCTCAGATTTCGCTGGGACAGCAGGTGCCGCACCCGAACCGGCTCGGCGACCCCGCCGAGTACGCGCAGCTGGTCGAGGCGATCGTGACCAACCCGATGCTCAACGGCGAAACCATCCGCCTCGACGGCGCGATCCGCATGGCGCCGCGGTGAAACCCGTCGGCGTGCAGGTGGGATCGCACCATGAGCACACACGCCTTGTATACGCCGAGGACCTGGGCATCGGCCAGCGTTTCGACTTGGGCTCACACACGGTGACCGAGGCCGAACTCGTCGACTTCGCCACCCACTGGGATCCCCAGTGGTTTCACATCGACCGGGCGGCGGCGCAGGACGGCCAGTTCGGTGGCCTGATCGCCAGTGGAATCCACACGTTGGCGATCCTGCAACGGCTGACATTCGACGCAGTGGGGCACAGCTGGGCGGCCATTGCCGGGCGCGGCATCCGAGATCTGCGGTTCCGCCGTCCCGTGCGTCCAGGAGACGTGCTGACCGGCACCGTCGTCATCGACGACATCCAGTTCGACGACCGGGCACGCGCCCTCGTCACCACCGAGAGCACCGTGGTCGACAGCGAAGGCCGCGTCGTGCTGACCGTCCTGCTCGACGCCTACCTGCACTCGCGCACACGTCAACCATCGACCACCTGAGACGACGATTCGGAGACATCAATGCCAGAGGCATACATCATCGACGCGGCACGCACCCCGGTAGGCCGCCGCCGCGGCGCACTGGCCGCCGCACACCCGGTCGACCTCGCGGCCCATGTGATCGGCGCACTCGTCGAACGCAACGGTGTCGACCCCGCGTCGGTCGACGACGTGATCCTCGGCTGCCTGGACAACATCGGTCCGCAGGCGGGCGATATCGCCCGCACCGCGGCCCTCGCTGCGGGCCTGCCCGAGACAGTGCCCGGCGTGACCATCGACCGCCAGTGCGGATCCTCGCAACAGGCTGTACATTTCGCCGCGCAGGCCGTGATGAGCGGCACCGCCGACCTCATCGTCGCGGGCGGGGTGCAGAACATGAGCCAGATCCCACTGATGTCGTCGGTCACCGCGGGCGAGGCGTTCGGCGTGCGCGACCCCTACTCGGGCTCGACGAGGTGGCGGGCCCGCTACGGGGACGAGACGATCTCGCAGTTCCGCGGCGCCGAGATGATCGCCGAAAAGTGGGGAATCGACCGGGAGGCGATGGAGCAGTACGCCCTGGAAAGCCACCGCCGGGCGCTGCAGGCGATCGCCGGCGGACGCTTCGCCGCCGAGATCCTCCCCTACCAGCAGATGACGACCGACGAAGGACCGCGCGCCGACACCACACCGGAGAAGATGGCCGCCCTGCCGAGCCTCACGCCGGGGGGGCGCTTGAGCGCCGCGGTCGCCAGCCAGATCTCCGACGGCGCCTCGGGCATGCTCATCGCCTCCGCCGAGGCGGTACGCCGCCACGACCTGGCTCCGCGGGCCCGGATCCATCACCTGACCGTGCTCGGCGCCGATCCGGTCATGATGCTCGCCGCACCGATCCCCGCCACCGAACGGGCACTCGAGCGGACCGGCATGCGCATCGACGACTTCGACGTGTTCGAGGTCAACGAGGCGTTCGCCCCGGTCGTGATGGCGTGGTTGCAGGAGACCGGCGCCGACCCGGAGCGGGTGAACCCCAACGGCGGCGCCATCGCTCTCGGCCACCCGATCGGCGCCACCGGCACCCGGCTGATGACCACCATGCTGCACGAACTCGAACGCTCCGGCGGACGCTACGGGTTGCAGACCATGTGCGAGGGCGGCGGACAAGCCAACGTCACCATCATCGAGCGGCTCGGCTGATCCGATGACCCCGACCGCTATCCGGACCGTCCGCACCGGCCGCCTGCTTCACATCACGATCGACCGGCCCGGCCGCATGAACGCCCTCGGCGTCGACGACCTGGTCGCACTCGACACCGCGATCAGCGGGGCGGAAGCGACCGGTGCCCGCGCGATCGTGCTCACCGGCGCGGGAAGAGCCTTCTGCACGGGAGCGGATCTGACCGCGGTGACGGGCGAGGAACCCGAGGTGGTGATGGACGCCGCGAACCGGGTGATCCGCGGCATCGTCTCCGCGCCGGTCCCCGTCATCGCCGCCGTCAACGGCCCCGCGGTCGGGTACGGAGTGGCGCTCGCCTGCGCCGCAGACCTCACCTACGCCGCCGAAAGCGCGTATTTCCTGTTGTCGTTCACCAGCATCGGGCTGATGCCCGACGGCGGCGCGACCGCGCTCGTCGCCGCGGCGATCGGCCGGGCGCGGGCTACAGAATTAGCGCTGCTCGGGCAGCGGCTTTCCGCCACCGACGCCGCCCAGACCGGCTTGGTGGCCCGGATCCTGCCGGATGACCAGCTCGCGGCCCATGTCGAGGCCGTCGCCGGCACGCTGGGAGCCGGGCCGCGGCGCGCCCTCGAACTGACCAGACGGGCGCTCGCCGCGTCCACCCTGGGCCACCTCGACCACGCCCTCGAGCGTGAACGAGCCGGACAGATCGAACTCATCGGCACACCGGATTTCGCCGAGGGCGCCGACGCCGTCCTCACCAAACGTCCCCCCACATTTGCTTAGCAGACCACCCGCCGATCATAGGAGAATCATGGCAACCCTTGGTGGACAACTGACATTGAACGCACGCCGCCACCCGGACCGGCCCGCGCTGATCTTCGAGGGCGTCGAGCGCAGCTACGGGCAGCTCGACCGGGAAATCAACCAGTACGCCAACGCGCTGCTGTCCCTCGGCGTGCAGAAGGGCGACCGCGTGGCGGTGCTGTCGCCGAACTCCGACCGCTTCCTCCTCGCGCTGTACGGCGCGTTCAAGGTCGGCGCGATCGTCTCCCCGTTCAACCCGCGGTCCACGGCCCGGGAGCTGGCGTATCTGCTCGAGGACTCCGGCGCGTCGGTGCTGCTGTTCGGTGGGGACACCGTCGCGGCGGTGCGGGACCTGGCCAAGCTGGAGCAGGCGCCCGCTGCCCCGGCGCTTTCGCTGGACGGCGCGGACGGCTTCGACGATTTCGTCCAGCTGGCGTCCTCCATGCCGGACAGCGACCCACAGGTCGAGGTGCGCGAGGACGACGACTGCATGATCATCTACACCTCCGGCACCACCGGGAAACCGAAGGGTGCGCTGTTCGATCACCACCGGCTGCTGTGGGTCGGCCACGCGGTGTCCTCGCTCGGCGTCAACTCCTTCGACCGGAACCTGCACGTGGCACCGATGTACCACTGCGCCGAACTGGTGCTGTTCGTGCTCAGCGGCTTCTCGATGGGCACCACCCACGTCGTGTTGCCGGCATTCGAGCCCGCCGCCGTCCTCGACGCCCTCGAGCGATACCGGATCACCGTCTTCCTCGGTGTTCCCACCATGTATCAGATGATGTTGACGGTCCCCGACCTCGAGCGGCGCGACCTCTCGCACTGGCGGCTCGGCTTCTTCGGGGCGGCACCGATGCCGCCGACTGCGGTCGCGAAACTCGTGACGACCTTCCCGGACGTCGGCTTCTTCCAGCTGTGCGGGCCGACCGAGGGTGGCCCCACCGGCATCTACTCCACGCCTGACGAGGTCGCCGTCCGTCCCGATGCGACGGGACGCTGGCCGATCACGAATGCCGAGTTCCGGCTGGTCGATCCGGATGGCAACGATGTCCCGACGGGGATGACCGGCGAGATCATCCTGCGCGGCGAGACCATCATGAAGGGCTACTGGAACAAGCCCGAGGCCACCGCCGAGACCATCCGAGACGGGTGGCTGCACACCGGGGACCTCGCCGTCCGCGACGCCGACGGTTTCATCACGATCGTCGACCGGCTCAAGGACATGATCATCACCGGCGGCCGCAACGTCTACTCGATCGAGGTCGAGAACGCCCTCGCGGGGCACCCCGACGTCCAGGACGTTGCCGTCGTCGGCCTGGACCACGCCACATTCGGGGAGACCATCGTCGCGATCGTGACCCCGGTTCCCGGTCGCGAGGTGACCCTCGAGGAGCTGCGGACGTACGCCGCCGAATACGTCGCGGACTACAAACTGCCGCGCGATCTGATCGTCCGTGACATCCCGCGCAACCCTTCCGGCAAGATCCTCAAACACGTTCTCCGCAGTGAGATTCGGGACGACTCCGCGCAACGCACGTAGACCGACGGACGACTCCGGCACATTCGAGTTCCCGGGAACCACGACGCCGTCCATATCCGATACGGCCTGACCGAAGCCGCGCTCCCGCGCGCTCATCTCCCACGGCTGTTCCAACCCCGGCGAGGTCTCGCGCGACCTCACGGCCCTACTCTCGGCCGTGCCCCCGCCGGATCCGACAAACACCACGACCACGCACGCCCGGCAGCGGCTATGAGTTCCCGGACGCGGAAGACCACACCCATCGACGGTGCCGCACTTGATTGGTCTCTTTCGGCCCCCCTCGAGCAGATGCGCTCGGGCCGAACAGTCAAGGTGCTGAACAAGATACGCAGACACGCGCCGGAACTCGTCACCGTCAGCTACTGAGAGATTCAGCGGGAGCGCCGCCGCGCAGCGGGATCGGTCTCGGCCTGCCAGCGCCCCAGCGCCTCGGCGGAGACCTTCGCGTATTTGACCAGGCTGCGCACCGAGGTGTGTCCGCTCAACGCCATCAGCATCGGCGTGGAAGCGCCCTTCTCTGCGGCGTGGGTCAGTCGCGAGTGCCGCAGCTGGTGCAGCGTGAACGGTCCGCGTCGCATCCCTTCGGTGTGCTCCTCGAGGAGCGTCGCGGCGCGGCGGTAGGAAAGTCGGGCGCGGCCGGTCGAGTTGTCGGTGTCGGTCTTGGCGACCGACGGCTTGGCTTTGCGGTCGGTCAGGAACAGCGGCCCGGACTTCCGTCCGGCGATCAGCCGGGGCAGCGGCCGTGCGGTGCCGGTCTGCCAATAGATCACCTCGCGGGCGCCGCCCTTGCGGGTGACCGTGGCGCATCGGTTCACGGTGTCCAGGTCCTCGATGTCGAGATTCAGGATCTCCTCCGCCCGCGCGGCGGACTCATACAGCATCGACCAGAACACCCGCTCGCGCAGGGCCGCGTCCATGCCCAGCAGCTCCGCAACCTCGGCGGCGGTCATCGCCTTGCTGTTGTCCGGCGCACTCGGCCGCGCCCGCAGGCGCGACACCGGATCGCCGGTCAGCCACTGTTGATCGCGTCAGTAGGCGCACGCCGCCGACACCGCGGTCAGCCGGAGGTTGTAGGTCTTGGGGGCCTTGTCGCCCCACACGTAGTCGAACCACCCCGACACCCGATCCGGGTTCAACAACCCGACATCGCCGTCCGCGCCGAAGTCGCGCACCATCCGATCCAACGCCGAGGCGTAGGCGCGGCGGGTGTTCACCGCCGCGATCGTGCCCAGAAAGGTCCGCGTCGCGTCCGCCAGCCGGATCCCGGCGGCCCGCGCCGGTAGCGAGCTCACCGATCCCACCCCGACCGCCCTTCAGCACTACGGCAGATAGTTTCCGGAGTCGCCCATCTCCGGAACGACCATCGCGGCAGGACGACTCACGAGTTACGGCAGATAGTACGCTACTATCTGCCGTAAATCCTTAGCGCCGGATTTCGAGAATCTGCTCCCCGACCCCCTCGTCGACGAGGTTGCTTGTGGCGCGGTTGGTTGCGCGGACGCGTGTGGTGTCGAATGCGTCGGTATGGGCGTTTCCGTAGGCGAAGAGAGTTGTGTGCCCGAAGATTTGGGATCGTGCCGCGTCGGTGGCCACGATTTGGGCGCTGCGCTTCGTTTCGGGTGCCAGTCGGGTGATGATGACGCGTGAGACGCCGATGATGCGGATGGTGATGCCGTCGGGCAGCTCGGCGTCGGTGAGTTCTAGGGGTTCGTCGTTGCGGTGGTCGATGACGATCGTCTTTGCGCCGGTGCGCAACCGTTCGTGGATCTGGGGGACGGTCTGGCAGGGGGAGAGCGGCCGGCGTTTGACGGGTGGCTTTGCGGACGGGCGTTTTCCGTTCATCGCTTACCCCGATCTGAGAGATGGGTGATCCACACGGGCGAGGTTTCATTCTCGCGCGCGGATGCCTGGGTCTTCCGGATGCGGGCGCTGTCGGCGGCTCGGCGGGCGACGAAACGGGCAGCTTGGCGGCCGGGGGAGTCCTCGGATGCGGCCGATGCGTAGCGGTTGCGTTCGGCCTCGAATGCTGCTGCCTGTCGTTCGCGCTCGGCTTTTTCCTGGTCTGCGGCTATCTGAGCGAGAACGTGTGGTGCGAAGGCCAAGTCCTGCTGCTTCATGAGCCAACGGATGAACGCGATGGGGTGCTTCGGGGCCGGTGCCATCCGCGTGGCCTTGCTCCAGGCGTCGATCGCGTCGTTGAGATCCGCGGCCGTCCAACCATGTGCAGCTGGTTCGGCCAGCGCGGGAGCCCAACCTCGGGGGGTGTGCCGGCGCGCCCAAACGGGAGTTCGTGGATTGCTGAGCCATTTGGATGCGAGTAACAAGCCTTTCCGGACGACTTCGGCCTTCTCGACATCCCCCTTTGACTCCTTGCGCCGCGAAGCGGCTCGTTTATCCACAGATCGTTTTGTATTAAGTACCTCTCTACGAGAGGTAAAGCTCTTAAAGTGACCCCTGCGGGGGTGGGGTGCCATCTGTATGGAACCGGCGACCAAGATGCGGGTTTTATCCACAGGCTTGCTCAGGTGCAATGCCCAGACAGACGCCCAGCCACGGGCCTTGTCGTTGAACCTCCATGAGGCATACCGCTCGTCCTTGGTGCGGAGTCGGCCGCGGAGAACCTCGGTGGCCACGCGCAGGAGCTTGAGAGCTTGTCGTGCTCGCTGAACAGTCCGCTCTTTCTTGCCGGTGCGTTCGACGATGGTTTCCACGGTCAAGCGTGAGTTGCGGCCGGTGTCGAAGTCCGCGGCTTCGGCCATGACGGTGGCAACTGCCAGCAAGGACTTGAGGCTGATGCCGCCGCCAGACGACCGGACTAGTGCCGGTCGAATCCGTGTGTATTCGGCGGTGAACGCACACCGAACGACGATCTCGACCCAATGTTGGGCGCCCCGCCAGCGGGCGATGCCGCCGTATGCGCCGTCTTCGAGGGCGAGTGCGACCTTGCAATAGCGCCGGCAAGCGGCTTCCTTGCCGAGCGTATTGAGCAGCATCGGCGTCAGGGCATGGCACTGGTGCCCGTACAGGTGCCCTTGCATCCTGCGGGGTGTACGAGCGGTTCCGTAGCGGCGCCGCGTAGGGCTGCTACCGCAGTACGGGCGCTGTATGGGTGCGGGCGTGTGCTCCATCGCTGAGACACGCGAAAAATCGGTTATGGATTTTGCATCAGGACGCGATGTACCCTGAGACCTGTCGCGCAAGACAGTCCCTTCGGGGAAAGCAGCAAGACCCTAAGATCCGAGCGTCAACTCGTTTCTTACGACATCCGAATCCCCCGGCCCGTCAACCGGGGGATATCGTCGTTTTAAGGGCGATCAACTGCGCATATGAGACCGAAGCGGGGTTTCCGCATCTTCGGCGTTGTGGTCACCATTAGGCGGTCATCGTCAGCCTCTCTGTGTGGACTGCGGCCGGGTCGAATCGGGTTACCGCAGCGCTGAGGATGTCGGCGACGAGTTCGCTCTCAGTCAGTCCCCGAGCTTCGCGCATCAGGGTGAGGCGGTCTTTGACATCCACGGGCACTCGCGTCTCGACACGACGCCGCTCGCCTTTACTCGGACGACCTCTCGCCATGACAAGCCCCTTCCAGTTCGTCCGCGCGGTGGCGCGGGCATTGTGTTGCCTGCAAATACTCCCGCAGAAATGTCGAGATACGCAGCCGACACGCCGGTTCAATTCGTTCGCTCTATATGGTTCAGTGTAAATCGGCTAGAAAAAGCCTGACTGCGACGGACTCCATCGGTTCCGTGAGCGGATTGCTGTAGGTCGTTGCTCCTGGAAGCTGCGCGGCACGGGCACGCGCTGCATCAGCGAGCGCATCGAAAAGGCCACTGGACCGTTGAATAGGGGATTTACGTGTCCAGGCCAGGTGCTGCGCAGTTTCCGGAAGCAGGCGCTCACATGCCAGCCGGACTGCGAGTTTGTCGTGCGCTGCGCCAGTGACGTGGCCGAAGAGAGCGGGTGGCGCTAGTTGTTCAGCGAGTTGCCAGAACCGTTCTGTCTGGAATACATGGATGAGTGCTTGGGCGTCGTCGCCTAGCAGTCGTTCGTAGAAATCCGGGACCAATCGATCGCGAACGAAGTTCGTTCCCGTCTCGGTGCGAACTACTTCGTCTAAAGCCCGGTTCGCTGCGGCGGATTCGATCGGGTGCTCGATCACCCGGCCTCCTGCAAAAATTGCATCTGCACCGCTGCCGGTGAGAACAGCTGCCGGCGCCGGGGACGCTGCGCTGAATCGGCGGATCAATTCAGAGGCAGCGAGGATCGGGATAGCGGCTGCGACCTCCCACAATTCGTTGACTCCCAGAGCGACGACTGCCGATTTAGCGAGGCTGACGACGTCTGATGAGCTCAGGACAACAACTTCATGCCGCAGTCCGAGTGCTTCGGCAGCGGCTATCGCGGGTGCTCGATCGACGGTTTCCCCGTCGACGACGATCGTGATCGCACGCGGTGCGGTGCCGAGGGCGACTGCGGTCGCCGCAACGAGGATCGAATCAACGCCACCTGAAAGCAACACGATCGGATCTGCGGGGTAGCTGTCGAGCACCACTCGTATTCGATCGAGGGTTTCGGCGGCTATTGCCTTCGCCGCGATGTCAGGGTCTGCGGTGGTGCGGAGGCTGGAACCATCGACGTCGAGTGCGTGATCGTCTGCGACGAACTGCATTGGCGTTGCGGTCTGAAGTGCAGTCGGTGAGCGCACAGTGCCCTTTCCAAGGATGAGTTAGCAGGTGGTTCGGTAGGGGAGTTCAGGGAATAGTTGGTCCCACGTCGCGTCGGTAAGAACATTGTTCGTGTTCCTACACACTCGGGTTTCTGCCGCGCGCTGAGTGAGATTCCATAGCCGGACGGCGCCGCCCTCTCCACCTGCCGCGAGGTGATTGGAAGTAGGACTGAATGCGATATACCACCGGGTGGCTCCGATGGATGCGATGGAACCGCCGAGTTTGATGGGAGCTGCGATGTTTGTGGTGTCCCATAGCTGGACGGTTCCCTCGTCGCTGCCCGAAGCCAGAGTCCGCCCGTCGGTTGCGAAAGCGACGGACCGGATCGTGCTTGATTGGCCGATCAGGGGGTCGCCGATCCCTTGCGCCTCGCTTGGCTTCGTTACGTCCCAGAACCGAATCGTCTGATCGTCACCAGCGCTGGCCAGGGTTTTCCCGTCCGGCGAGAAGACAACGGATTCGGCCTGCTTCGTGTGCCCGGTCAGTGGTTGAAGCATCTCGGGACGGCTCGGATCTGAGCTGTCGAGGAGCGTGATGTCGTTGGTACCCGACGCCGCAATCGCGAGCGTTCGGCCGTCCGGCGAGAAGGCTGCGTTGGTGAGCAGGTCGCCGGGGACCGGCACAGGCTGCCCCAAGGGTGCGGGCGCAGCGATGTCGGTGATGTCCCAGAACTGGAGCGAATTGTCGCTGCTACCGGTGACTAGGGTGCGGCCGTCTGGAGTGATCGCCATCAAATACGCGTATCTGGTCTCGAGGTCGAGCCGGCCGAGAGGACGGATGGTGTCGGGGTCTGAAGCATCCCAAAGCCGCACTGCCCGATCGTTTCCGCCCGTTGTCAGCACGGTTCGGCCATCCGGTGACATTTGCAAGTTGTCGATTTGGCCGTTGGGCACTACGACTCGTCCCCGTGCGATCGGGTGATCGGGATCAGAGGTGTCCCACACCTGAAGCGAGCCGTCGACAGAGCCCGTGGCCATGTGTGATCCGTCCGAGCTGAACCTCGGCGTCATGACACGGTCGGTGTGGGCGTCGATGACGGATGTAGGGCGGTTCCACATCCTGAGGACGCCGTCCTGGCTTCCCGTTGCCATAGTTGCGCCGTCGGGAGCGAAGGCGACTGTGATCATGCCCCCGTTACTGCCGGCAAGGGGCTGCCCTAGGGCGCGCGGGCGGGCAGGGTCTCGGAGGTTCCACAGTCGGGCGGTGCCGTCCCAGCTTGCGGTTGCGAGCGTTTGACTGTCCGGTCCGAACGCGATGGACCACAACGCACCGGTGTGACCAGTGAGAGGCGGCCCTTCCAAGGTCGGTTGCGCGGGGTTTCCGATGTTCCAGACGCGGGCGGTTCGATCGTCGCTGCCGGCGGCGAGAAGTTGGCCGTTTGGACTGAACGCGACCGAGTGCGCCGCTCGGGCAAACCCGGTGAGCGGGGCTGTTGCGATTACGGGGTTCGATGGGTCGCTGACGTTCCACAGCCACACTGTTTTGTCGTCGCTGCCGACCGCGAGGAGTTTCCCGTCCGGACTGAACGCGCTTGTTCTGACGGGACCTGCTGGTCCGGCAAGTGGGGGAGTGAGGAGAGACGCTGCTTGCGGGTTGCTTACGTCCCACAGCCCTGTGGTTCCGTCGTCGTTCGGTGCGGCGAGGGTGCGTCCGTCTGGGCTGAACGACACCACGTACACGGTTCCGCCGGCGGATTGCAGGGGGCTGCCGATTGCCTCGGGCGAGAGCGGATCGCGTACGTCCCAGAGTCGCACTGTGCCATCACCGCTCGCAGTGGCAAGCATCGCACCGTCAGGGGACCAGGCGGCTGAGGTGACGAAGCTCGTGTGACCTTCCAGCGGCGATCCGATCGGTGTCGGGACTTGTGGATCGCTGACATCCCATAGTCGCGTTGTGTGGTCTCCACTCGCCGTCGCGAGAACTTTGCCGTCAGGTCGGTATGCGGCGGTGTAGATCGCATTTTCATGCCCGGTGGCCGGCGTCGCCATCGGTGCATCTTGAGTAGCGAGAACTCGGGACGCGGTGGCGGTCTCGGCAGGCTGCATGTCGCGGGCTGCAAGAACTAGCTGCGCCGACAGAGACGGATTGGACTGTTGTAGTCGGTCCGCTGTCGATAACACTTCTCGGAATTGTGCACTCGATGCAAGGACCTCTGAGCGCGCACTCGCTCGGAACGCAAAGACGGACACGATCATCAAGACCGCGATAAAGGCTGCGATCGCGGACACGGCGCCCCGTTTTTGGAGCTTCCGTCGTTCTTGCTTCCTTATTGCATCCCGGCGAAAGCTGTACGCCGTCGGTGTCAGTGGGTGATCGTCGAGTTGCGCGATGACATCGTGCAACCTGTCGCCTGCCCACAGGTCGGCGGACTGTCGACCTCGCCGGTCCCATTCGGCCGCGTCGCGTTCAAACGTCTGCCGAAGCATGTTGCTCGCCCTGTTGGCGCTGATCATGTTGTGCAACCGGTTCCAGCTGTCGATGACCACTTCATGGGCAAAGGCCACGAGTCCGTCGTCGTCGACGGTCAGTAGTCGAGCGGTGGTGAGTGCTTCGATGACCCGGCCGTTCCGGGCATCCGCGCCGCCCACGCGTAGCAGCTCGGCGCGGGGTACAGCCCTCCTGGTGTCGCGGGCACCGTCTCCGATCTGAACCAACCTCAACAGCAAGGCCGGCGCCACTGCACGATCGTCGGCGTCGAGCACCTTCCAGGCGTTTTCGGCGGCGCGGTTGACGGAACCTTCGATTCCTCCGGCAGCTTCATACGCTCGAAGTGTGAGGTTTCCGGCGGGGTCACGGTGCATCCACATGCTTTCAAGCACGTGGGACATCAGAGGGAGAACGCTCTGATTGTGCCCTACTCGTGTGGCGTCGAGATCACTGATGATTCGTTCGGACAAGCCTTGTTCGAGGTCAGCGTTCGCGGCGGCTGCCGGCAGTTTGATGGCTTCGGCCAGCTCTTCGGAGCTCATAGGCGCGAGCACGATCTGCCTGTGCTGTAGAGCGTCGGCAAGGGGAGCGTGTTGCAAGCATTCGGGCACGAAGTCCGCTCGTACGCCGATTACAACTCGTATGGTGCTCGTTGAGCTGACCACGCGAGAGAGACGGTCGAGTCGATCTATGAACTCGTCGCGGGTCGCGTCATTCGCACCCGCTGTGAGTACCTGTTCAAACTGATCGACGATGAGTAGTAGGGCATCGTTCTCGGAATCAGCGAAGTAGTCATCGAGCAACTCCCGGTAGTCGTCGCTCGACTCGGCTTCTCGTATGCGCGGGAAAATGCGGGTAAGCGCGCCGAAGGGGTCCGGGCCGGGGTCTACGGTCTCAATGCTCCACGGTTCCGTAGATCCCCACGTCAACCCGTGAGTAGCTGCACGCCCCGCGATACCGGCGTGAAGAAGCGAAGATTTACCAGTCCCGGAGGCTGCATATAGGACGAACAACCCGGGGGTAGTGGCGCCTTGGAGGGTGGAGACAGCTTCGTCGATGCTGCGTTCGCGTCCGAAGAAACGGTCACGATCTGTGACTGTGTACGAGGCTAGGCCGAGATATGGGCAGGCAATTGGCGCTGTTTTCGACGCGTCCGGGCCTTGCCTGCTACCGGTCTGCGCCTCTGCCCACCATTCCCTCCACACCGCCATGTCATACAGACCATGCTCAGAAGGCTGTATCGATTTCGCCCTCGCCGCCGATATAAGTACCCAGAGGACAGGCTCGAGCGATTCGAACTTTTCAGGGACGCGGGCTCCGCGCCGCCAATCGCTGATGCGCTGGTAGCTCGGACCCTCGGAGCTACGTTCTTTCGCCCTCGCTGCTACTGCCTTGAGCGTCGGATTATTCGCGGCCGCCCAGAGTGCACTCAGTCTTCCTGCGAACTGGTTCCGGTCCGTCACTTGAATCCTCGCGCCACTGTTTTCCTGCCGTTTCCCCAATTCCGCACCCAACAAAGTTCCGCGTGCGGAATATTTGTCCGAAGTGCCCGGACCTGCAAACTTAGCGTGTTGCTTGGTGCGGAATCGAACCGTGGTGTGGAAAATCGGGAAAAGTTCGCCGCATGACGGTAGAAGACGCGCCTATCGCGGCGTGCGATTCGTGCGGTGCATCGAGAATGCGATCCGCGCACTCTTCACACAGGGGTGTGCGGAGGTCTGCTTCTCGCGCGGTTGAATGCGGAACGAATATCGCTGAGGGAGTAGTCGAGCTCAGCGGCGAGCATCTCCGCGACATCCTCGCTGAGGTTGATCTCACCGCGCTCGAGGGCACCCATCATGGTTTGGGAAAGACCGATCCGCTCGGCAAGTTGAGACTGTGTGATCAGCCGCAGGGTGCGAAGGTCGCCAAGGAAGGTCTCTCCTTTGGGTACGGAAACCAAAGCGGAAATATCGATATCGAGCACGCTAGGGTCGACCAATTTAACGAGTGTCTCGATCTTGGGCGTGCCTCTACCCGCTTCCCATGCTTTGACTGCGCCGGGCGTCAAACCAAGAATGCGCGCAAGTTCGGCTTGAGTGAATCCTCGCTCCAACCGTCGATCACGGAGCACGTTGGGTTGAAAGCCGCGAACGGATCTCCTGCCCACTCATCCCCCGTCCACTCGTGTTCGGTGCGATTCACCTAGGCGTGAAGATTAGCCATCGTGGGATTACCCCTACTGTCTAGCCGTTTTAAACTGACTGTTATAGACTGACCCTCATAGGTTGATCTTGTGTCCGGCTCGGGCCGTCACCTGGGCCGGACACATCCAACGAATCGGGGGAGCTGTGAGAACGAAAGAGTGGGGTGAACTCCAAGTTCGAGGCCGGGCGGGCTCGCTGTGTGCCGGCAGGAGCCTGGGCCACACATGCATTTCGGTGAGCATTCCCGGCACCCGAGTCTGCCCCGTTGGCCATTCACTTGTTCCTCACCATCGGTCCTCGCTGCCTTCGGCGCAGGACCCCTCCCCGCTTTCTGATGCCAACGCATCGGAAACAGTGGCCGCGTAAGCGCCACCTCAGTCCGCATCAATTCCCCGTATTTACAACCCAATTGGAAGGTTCCACACAATGAAGCACCACAAGTCTCGACCTACCGGTCGCCACCGCGCACCGTCCGCGCCTGTCATCGCCGCCGGCACCCTCACCGCTCTGGTTGTGGCCACTTTCGCAACGGCAGGGATAGCGGTGGCAGCCCCGCAGCCAGGGGTAACAGGGCCTGCACCGGGACAGCCCGGAGTCACTGCCCCGTCACCTGCACCTGCACCTGCACCTGCACCTGCACCTGCACCCTCGACCGAGCCTGTACCCGAGCCGGTCTACTGGGTGCCGCCGCCCGCAGAGTACGCGAACGTTCCGTCGCAGCCGCTGCCGAACTGGGACTATGATTCCGGCACCTACACGGCCCCGGCCGACTACAGCGTCGCACCGATCGACTACGGCAACATTCACTTGCCCGGACCCGTCGAGATCGTCGCACCGATCATCGCGCCGAAAGAGAAGGGTCGCATTGGTGATTGGGTCTTCGAGCAGAAGACCTGGATGAGTGACGACGATCTCGCCCGCACCAACAACACCTCGGCCGTCATCGAAAGCCAGGTCTCAACCTTCTACGCCTCGATCGGTGTCCCCGTCGACCGCGCGAGCCGCATCGCCGCCGCACAACTGGCCGGTGGTGCCGGTGGCGCTTTGGCCGGAGCCGCCGCCGTTGGTGTACCCGCAGCAACAGTGGGCGCGTTGATCGGCGGAACCATCGGCGGAACGTCGGCCCTCGGCTTGTTCAGCCCCGTTCTCACGCCGATCGGTGCCGTGCCTGCTGGTGTGGTGGGCACAGCCACCGGAGCAGGTATCGGTGCAGCGGCTCTGGGCGTTCCCGCAGCGGCGATCGGCGCAGTCGGCGGTGGCATCGCAGGCGTTGCGGCCGCAACCGCCTACGGCGCAGGCGAATTGGGAGAACCTGTTGATGTCAGCGACCAGATCCCCGACATCGACCAGCCTGCCGTGACCACTCAGACGCAGAACGTTCTTACCGACTGGGAGAACTCCGGCCCCGTCGGACAGGCAGTGGCCACCACCGTCCGCGACACCGTCGCCGCCGCACCCGCGATCGACCAGCAGGCCCGAGACTTCGTCGCAGCCCAGCCCGGAGGCGAGCAGATCATCGAACAGGTCGACACAGCCCTCACGGACTTCTTCACCAACGCCAGCCCTGGCCTGGCATCGCAGCTGATCAGCGATGCAATCGGAGCAGGCACACAGGCATAGCCGGATTGGCCGGGACGGGCACGCCCGTCCCGGCCATCTGACATGGATTGCCTGGTCGAAGAAGGAGTTTGAAACGATGTTTGGCTCGAAGGGATCTACCCCTAAACCGGCGGTACGTAGCGCGACCGGCGGAACTGGTACCCGCCCAGTCCGCCTCCCAAGTCGTCCTCGTATGCCGCATGCGCGGACACCTCGCCGTCAGGTCGCGGCCGTGACGGCACTGGCGATCGCGGTGCTGGTGTTGTTGGTCGGGGTCGTCGTGGGCGCTGCGTCGGTCATCGGCCGGGTCACCGACGACGAGCCGTCGAACATCAGCGAGATCGTCAATTCCGCTGCGACACCGTCGACTACACCGTCTCCGGAACCTGCCGGATGCCCGGTGTCTGCTGGTGATCAGAACAGCGGCGAGGGTGTGATCGCAGCGTTCGAACACGCGTATTACACGCTGCGCTCTGCCGATGCAGCGATCGCGCTACTCACCCCTGGTGCAGCTCCCTTCGCAGCGGACATGCAGTCGGCGATCAATGCGACGCCGGAAGGAACGACCTACTGCATGACGGTGACCGGCGTGACTGCTGGGACGTACGCAATGGAGCTGGACGAGACCCGCCCCTCCGGCAAAGGCGCGTCGCTGTATCAGCGCATCACCACCGCCGTGATCGACGGTCGGCATTTCATCACCTCCATCACTGATGCAGAAGGAATCCGATGAATATCTCTTCCACCGCCCGCTTCGCGTCGGCGTTCGCCATCATTTCGACGCTGGTCGCAGGATTCGCGGCCGCACCGCTCCTGGCCAACGCCGCACCGTCCACTGCGGCGGGCTGCACCAAGTACATCGGTGTCTTCGCTCCCGGAACGACCGAGACCCGCGCCGACGCCGATCCGTCGAAGCCTGCCGGAATGTTGGGCCAGGTAGGGGAGAAGCTCGAAACGATGTACGGGCCCAACACCTTCCGTGCCATCTATCCGTCGTACCCGGCCGAAGCGTTTTTGCAGTCCGGCATGACCTACTCGGCCTCGAAGACCGCCGGTGATCAGGCAATGGCGACCGCGATGGAGCAGTGCCCGAACTCGAAGTTCGTCATCGGCGGCTATTCACAAGGTGCACAGGTCGCCAACGACGTCGCCGTCAACATCGGGGCAGGCAGCGGCCCCGTTCCCGCCGCGTCCGTTCTCGCTGCGGTCATGCTCGCCAATCCGAAGCTCGGCACCGCCGGTTCGCAGGTCGTCGGCCCCAAGCTCGACGGACAGGGCATCGCCGGTCCGGCCGCCGAGGGCTACGGCGCTCTGTCGGGTCGGGTCTTCGACATCTGCCACCCGGAAGACAAGTACTGCAACACCAACACCGGCAAGGATTCATTCTTGGCGTCGTTGGGACGAGTGCTTGCCAACCCACCCGGAACAGTGGCACCGACCACCGCGACTGCTGTCTCGGCGACAACGACTCCGTCCGTCGCAGGTCAGACCTCGACCGACACGGCTGCGAAGCCGGCGTCGACTCCGGCGGCCGCCGAAACTGCGAATACCTCGGCAGGCGCCGGAACCGCGAACGCGTCGGAGTTCTTGGGCGCGGTGACCTCGAACTACGGTTACGCGGATCTCGCGGCTGCTCCAGGGGCAGCGTCCGCGTTGGCGACCTCGGTGGAGAAGCTGCAAAGCGCAGGCGCTCCCACCTCGACGTCGGCGGCGGTCGATGTCGCCGCGGTTCGTCAGCAAGCGCAACTGTTGGCCGGAACCTTCAAGCCGGTCCAACAGACACAGGCATGGATGGCAGCGAACCCGGCCGCGCGCGACGGGTTGCGCAGCGCTCCGGCTGATTCTCCTGAGGCCGCCACGAACTCGGTCGTCGATGCGCTCGACAAGGTCGACGTTCCGCAGGTTCTGGATGCTGCTGACCAGGTGGTGACGTTGGCGAACAGCATCCTCTCGGGTGGTGGCACCGGTACCGGCGGCACGTACGCGGGTCTGACTGGTCCCGCACAGAGCTTGTCGAACGGTGTGGCTCCGCTGGCGGATACACCGACCGATCAACTCACCACCGCCACGTCGATCCTCTCCGCGATCCAACCGGTGACGATCATCAACCAGATCCTCGGCGTCGTCTCGGGTGTGACCTCGGTGGACTACAACGCGGTTGCGGCCAACCTGCAAATACTTCCCGGCCATCTGTTGGCCGGCAACGTCAAAGAAGCGCACCGGGTCGCGGGGGAGCTGAACAACCAACTCTCGCCTTTGGTGAAGATGGCGGCCGGGGTCGACCTGAAATCGGTGTCACGGATCTTGGCACTGATCCCCGATCCGTCCGGCACAGCCGCCTCGGCGGCGCTGGTGGCGAACCTGCTGGGCAACGTCGACATCATCCGCCTCGCCCGCGACGTCGGGCAGCTCCAGGAAGTCGCGTGGCAGGTCGCCGAAACCGGGAACGTCCTGGCCCTCGGGCAGCTCCTCCCGATCGGTGTGGATCTTGCGAACGTTGCGCTCGGTGTCCTGACACCGGGGCAGAAGATGACCGCCGAGCAGCTCCACGAACCGGCCGATTCGATGACCACGTTGATGGGTGCGCAGGCACAGAACTCCGACTTCGTCGGTCTCGGTAACTCGGTCCTGGCGACGGTGACCTCCCAGGATGCGCAAGCACTGACCTCGGTCGTCGACGCCGGATTCACCGCAGCGAGTTTCCTCGGTTCCCGCGTTCACGAGTCCTACGGGCAGTGGTTGATCGACGGAAAGCGAACCGCTCTGGACGCGATGGTCGACATCTACCGACAAGCGATCGGCGGCTAGCGCGCGGCGGCGGGTGAACCGAAAACGCTCTTGGGCGAGAGCTTTTGACGTTCACCTCCCCACTCCTCATACTCACGGCCCTCTCGGGCCGCGATAGGTCCCACACGTTGCCCAGGCGGGCACGGCACGACACAACGACAAGGACATGACGATGGGTGATTCACCCAGCTCGACGAAGACCGGCCTCAAGGCCACTGGCGGCGTCATCGTCGCAGTGGTCCTGATGCTCGGTTTCGTCATGTTCGGTACGGACAACAATCCCAAACCTTCCAACGATTGCCTGCCCACAACCGCAACTACCGGATCCGTGGCACCAGCTCCGGGAACCAAAACGCAGCCGCTCAAGGCCGGTACCTACCAACTGACGTCGGGTTTCGGTCCTCGCGGTGGTTCCATGCACCGCGGTACCGACTTCGCCGGCCCGCTCGGTACTCCGATCTATGCCGCTACCTCCGGTGTCGTCGCAGAGGCCGGCCCCGCGTCGGGGTTCGGGAACTGGGTCATCATCGACACCGACGTCGACGGGAAGCGGATTTCCACCGTCTACGGCCACATGGCCGCTTCGACGATCAAGGTCAAGACCGGTGATCAGGTAACCGCCGGTCAGGAAATCGCCGCTGTCGGAAACGAAGCCGATTCCTCAGGCCCGCACCTGCATTTCGAGGTCTGGGAGGGTGGCCGACTTCCCGACGGCGCCGGAACGCCAACCGATCCCGCACCGTGGCTCGCCGGTGCTGCCGAGCCGTCCGGACCCGCACCGGCTCCCGCGCCCGGCACGGGTGTTCCGTCTCCCGCGATCGTCAACGCTGCCGCTATCACTCCACTTCCGGCAGGTGCCGGGTGCGGTGGACCGAGTCTGGGCGGCGGGGGACTCAAGCCGGGCAGCGTACCTGCGGAGTTCGAACCGTGGATCCTCAAAGCCGCCGGGACCTGCCCCGAGATCACCGCTCCGCTGCTGGCAGGGCAGTTCAAGCAGGAAAGCGGCTTCAACGTCAACGCGCACAACAACGACTCCGGTGCGGACGGCCCGGCACAGTTCCTTCCCTCAACTGCTGCACAGGAAGGCGTGGACGGGGACGGGGACGGAAAGCTCGACATGCGCTCACCGGCCGACGCTGCGATGTCGATGGCGTCCTACGACTGCAAGATGCTCGAGCTGACGAAAAAGGCGATGGCTGACGGCCGCCTGCAAGGCGAGCTGATTCCGCTGACGTTGTCCATGTACAACTGCGGCCCCGGAAACACCTTGTCGCAGGGCCAGGTCTGCCAGAACGAGGAAACACGCGGCTACGTCACCAACATTCAGAAGTTCGCGATCGAGGAATTCACCGATACGTCCGCCCCGGCGGGCCCGATTCCAGGCGGCCCGTCCACCGGCTCGGCCGTCGTCGATACCGCACTGCGGTGGCTCGGCACCCCGTATGCCTGGGGCGGCGGCGACGAGAACGGACCGACGCGCGGCGTCCGCGACGGGGGAGTGGCAGACAGTTTCGGAGACTTCAACAAGATCGGGTTCGACTGCTCCGGACTGGTGAAATACGCAGTGGCGCAAGCCACGGGCGGCCGAACGGTCCTCCCTCACCAGGATCAGATGCAGATCGACGACTCCCGCGGAACCTCGATCACCAACCCCGCCGACCTGCGACCCGGCGACATCATCCAACCCCACAGCGGCCACATCTTCATCTGGATGGGCGGCGGCAAGGTCGTCGAAGCTCCGCAATCGGGCGATGTCGTCAAAATCTCCGACTGGACCCCACCATCCTCCGGGTTGGCAGCGAAACGCTTTGCCTGACAGAACAACCCAGACCAGAACATCGCAACCCGATGACCACCCCGGAATGAAGTTTCACCCGAAGAAAGGTAGATCCCAGAAATGACGGTATCCGCAGCCACCGAATGGGAACAGGCCGCCGACGCAGTACGCGCCGCCGCTGACGAGTTGCGCACCAGCGATTCCTCAGAGATCCGCGCGTGGGCGAAGAAGAACAAACTGCTCTCGCGCAGCATGTGGCCGAAGGTCAAGCGCGAGTTGGTCAAACAACTCGATCTCGACTACGACGTACTCCGCGACGCGGAAGCGACCAAACGCAAGAAGGAGATCGCCGAAGCCGCCGCCACCGCACCGTTGGTGGAACTGTTCGCCGCCGGTGACGAGCGGGGCAGCTTCGCTGTACTCGGACCGGTCGACGACGCGGCCTGGTACGGGACGTTCCACAAGAACGACACGGTCTTCAAGGAAGGCAACCAGCGCTCGGCAGACGACTCCGCAGCCGGTAAGGCGGTATTCCTCGCCGGCAAAGCGCGTGAGGACGCGAACGTTCCCGCGGTGCGGTTGCTCCTGCACATCTCCAATCCGGAGATCGACGGGAACTCCCTCGCCGGTATGGCAGCCAAGCACGGTGTTGCACTCGACCTCGACATCACCGACAACAACCGGGCCGTGGACTGGTGCGAAGAGCCTGGTTACCAGGCGTGGCAGGCGATTCGGTTGTCGGATCTGTTCATCGAGGACGAGTCGTGAAACGCCACCTCGCGGCCGCCGCCGCTGCATCTGCCGTCGCTATTGCCCTGGCCGGGTGCTCCTCGGGCACGGAAGGCACCGCAACCGGCCCGTCCACCACGACGGGCGCACGGGCGCAGCAATGGTCCCCGAACGAAACCTCGGCGGCCGAGCCCACACGGCCTGCGGCCACCGTTCCGGAACACGCGCCCGAACAGGTCGCCATCGTGGACCGCAGCGATCCGGCTGCCGTTGCCGACGCCGTGGTCACCACCTGGTTCACCTGGAATACCGCTGACGATCGCGGACCCAATGACGCGGCCGCCCGCACCGGCGACCTGCTCACCGAACGCTTCCTCGGCGATGTCACCGGAACCACCCCGACCGGAAGCCCCGGCGGTCAGTGGCTCGAATGGGCCGCGAAGGACGCGCAGGTCTGGCCGACGGTCAGCTCGGTACCGAACCAGGGCGCCGTGGACACCGCGACTGCGGTGCACCGGATGTATCAGGTCGAACAGACCGCGATTGCGTCCGATGGCTCCATCGTCGGCGTCGACACCGCCATCGTCGCCGTCCTGGTCGTCAGTCGCGGCGGTCTGTGGGCAGTCGACGACCTTAAAAAGCTATGACCAGCGAGAAGAACGTCCCCGGAACCACCCCCTCCCCGAAAGGAACTCCCGTGAGCGCTCCTGACCCCTACGACGAGCACCAGGACACCTACACCACCGAAAAGGCCGTTGACCTGCGCGGCCAGCGTCTACGTCGGCAATCTCGGCCCGAAGCCGAGACCGCCCCGATCGAGACTCCTGAACCAGCCCCGCAGATCGAGTCAGCCGCCGAATCCGGCGATACCGAGTTGGTCGACGAGTCGGCAGGATACGACGACCCGTATGCGGTCGGGCAGGACGCGCTGGCAGAGAACGACGAACCCGAATTCGACTACCGGTTCGAGCGGGAGACAAGCGAAGTCGACGACAGCCCCGCAACATGGGGCTGGCGCGGACGTGTCAACGCGGCGGTCGGCATGAAGATGGCGCCGAAGCCTGACTCGGCGGAGGTGCGGTTCCGCCAATCCGTCACCCGCGTTCAGCAGCCGCTACCCGGTTGCATGGTCGTCTCGGTGATCAGCCTCAAAGGTGATGCCGGAAAGACTTCGACGACCCTGACCCTGGCCAACACCTTCGGTTCGCACCGCCACGGCGTTGTCGCGTGGGATGCCAACCAGTCCACCGGGACTCTCGGAGACCGCGCGGCCAATCCCACCGATCCCGACGTCGGCCCCTGGGATGTTCTCGAGAACGCCCGCGATCTCACCTCTGCGGGAGCCGTGTCGGGTGCGCTCGGCAGGTTCCTGCGGCTTCAACCCACGCACGACGAAGTCCTCGGAGCCGACACTTCGACCTCACGCGATCATGGCATCGGCTGGGACGAGTGCGCGGCGATCATGGCTGTACTCCGCCGTCATCGGGACCTGATCTTCATCGACACCGGCAACGAACCTGTGGCCGCGAATTGGCAATGGGCCGTGCAGCACTCGAACCTGTTGGTCGTTCCCCTGCCGCTGCGCCTCGACATGACAAAGATGGCGTTGCGGATGTTCAAAGGGATCATCGCCCGCGGCTTCGGCCATCTGGTGTCCTCCGCGATCGTGCTGACTGTCGTGACACCCGGCTCCGATCCCACCCTCGAGCCTGAACTCGTCGAGGGACTGGCTCGACTGGGCCTTCCGGAAGAGAACGTCATCCGGGTTCCCTACGAGCCGTCGTTCGCGACTGGGGAGCGCATCGTCTACGACCGTCTCCTTCCGTCCACGATCGAGGCTTACACCAATGTCGCCGCCGAAATCGCGGATGCTCTCGCTGCCAGCGTGTACGGCCGCGCTGCCGAGTACGCCGACCCGTACACCCCCGAGCAGATCCAACGTCCTCCGGAAGTTATTCGACGTACAGCCCGACCCGAACCGGTCGCGCAGTACGAGGACCGATACGCGGAGTACGAGCCGGAACCTCGGCCGAACCCCCGCCCTCTCCGTCCTCGCCCGGTAACTCCACCCCACCCGCGAAGTCGCGGGCGCCTGGATTGAAAACCACTGCACCACAGCCAGACACCACATCGAAAGGGAACACGATGAACGAACAGAACACACCGGTGAGCCCGTCCACCAGCGGCGGCCGGCTGCGTCGGGCGGCGGCCATCACCTCCGGCACCATCGCCCTGGCAATCATGACCGCCGCTCCTGCCGCAGCTCAGGACGCGCCGAAGTCGAAGAACCCGTTCGAAGGGGTCACCCCCACCCTCGAGTTCCTCGGACCTGCGTTCCAGAACGTCTGGGTCCGCGTGCTCGGCACCATCTGGGCACTCGCAATGGGCGGTGTCGGCGTGAAACTGATCTTCGCGCTGTACAAGATGCGAGCAGCGAAGAACGGCGGCTACGCCTCGGAGATGACCGACAACGCCGCTGAGGTCAAGACCGCAGCCACCGCCTTCGGCGGCCTGACACTTCTGACCGTCATCATCGGCGCCATCATGTTCGTCACTCAAGGCTGAGACGAATTCCGCTCCAGCTCAGCATTTTTCACGAGAAAGAAGAGAACTCATGGTCAAAGATTTTTCTCAGGTAGGTACGGGCAACCGTCCGGTCGCGGCGACTGGATCCACAGGTGGCGGATCAGGGTTCTTCTCTGACCGCAAGCGCGTTATCGCCACTGGTGTTGTCGCAGTGGTGTTCCTCGCGTTGGTGATCGCGCTCCTCACCTCCGGTGGTGGTGATGACAACAAGGGGAGCGGAGCCGATGCAATTCGTGCAGCCCACGGTCCGACGACGACCATCGACGGAGTTCCGGCCGGATACACCCGCGATCAGGCCGGCGCACAGACCGCGGCCGTGAACTTCATCCAGGCCAACGGTCAGACGTACCAGGGCCGGATCGACGCCGAAAAGCTGCGAGAAGTTGCTGTCTCGGCGAATGCGACCGATGCGCTCAATACCGTCATCGACATCTCCAGCGGCCGCACCGATCTGGGGAAAACCGTCAACAACGTGCCACTGATCGTCACCGTCCCCGACTTCACCCAGGACTCGGCCACCGTGTCCGTGTGGGGCATGGGCGTCGGTCAAAGCCCGATCAGTGAAGGAAGCGACAAGGTCGGCATCCTCACCGTCTACTCGACGAGCACCGTCACGGTGAAGTGGGAGAACGGGGACTGGAAAGCCCAGGACTGGAAGTTCGTCAGCGGCCCGTCCGCAGATGATGCCCAGTTCCCGGCCGCTGATTCGGCGCTTTCGAAGCCGGGCGCGAACGGCTTCTACACGTTCTACGTCAACTAGAAAGGGGGCCTGACTGATGTGGCGCAAAATCATTCTGACCGCGGTCGTGGCATTGTTCGCGATGCTCGGACTGGCGTTGCCGGCGGCAGCGGAACCAGTTGCTGTCCCCAACACCGACCCGGCTCCTGGCGTGCAGAATGCCACTCAGTCGGGCAAGGAACTCCCCAAAGGATTTCCCGATGATCTGAAGAAGTTCGTCGCCGGCACAGACGAATTCAAATCCGCCTCGTGGTTCACCGGAGTCTGCAAGGACAAAGGCGGCGACATGGGCCAGTACTCGACACAGGTCATGCACAACGAAAACCGGTTGATGTACTGGACGGCAAAAGAATCCGAGCGGATCGCCATGTGGGCACCGCAGGTGATGATGTCGAAGAACCCGGCTCTGATCGACGCCCTGGTCGCCGCCGGCGGCGCCGGTACACAGATGTCCGGCATCGACATGGGTGTGGAGGCGAACCAGAAGGCCGCCTTGAGCATCACGGACGAGTCGATCCTCAAGGGCGTCTATCCGAACACGTTCCCCCTCGATGAGGCTGCGGACATGTACCCGCCGTCTCCGACCTGTGCGCAGGATCTGGCGCGGTGGACAACGAAGACGACCAGCACATGGGGTTTCGAGTGGAGCCCGACACCGGACGCGGCCTCACTCGCGGCGATGAAGAAGCAGCCGAACGCCGACAAGGTGCCTGACGCTGCCTGGACTGCTCCCTGCGCCGGCAATGGTGTTCCCGGCGTCCTCTGCATGCACGCGATGTTCGTCAACTGCGAGCGCGCAACACCTGGGGAAGACATGTTCGCGTGCACGGAATGGAACACCAGGGTCGGGAAACTGTTCGGCGGCACCATGAACTGGATCGATCAGAACACCAGTTTCAGTGACCGCCTCGGCGAGACCCTCGGCGGGATGATGAGGGCAACGCCGGCCTATATGGGCGGCAAGATCTTCGTCGACAGTTTCACCTTCGCGTGGGATACCGTTGCCGGCCCGCTCGGTGATCTGGTCGCATTCGTCAAAGACCCGTCGGACGTGATCGATTCCTGGGCGAACAAATTCAAGAGTTCGGCGATGTCGATGACCGATTCGGTCCTGCCCGGTTTGGCAGGCATCGGCGAATTCGATCCGTTGGAGCCGCAGTTCTTGACTGTGTACGCCATGTCGACGGGGTTGGGTCTCCTGGTGCTGGCTATCGCCACGATCTTCGCGCTGTACAAGTCAGCCGACGGAAGCCGCCCAGGCGAAGAACTCGCCAAGGACTTCTTCGGATACTTGCCCGCCGGGATCATGCTGATGCTCTTCGCTCCCTCTATCGCCCAATTCGTCATCAGTCTCGCCCACGAGATCTCGGTCGCGTTGGTAGGCGCGATCGGCACCACCACCGACGAAGTGATCAACAACGTATCGACCTCCCTGGGCGCTCTCAACGACGAAACCCTGGTCGGTGGAGCCGTCGCCGGCATCATCGGATTCGGGTTGATGGTCATCGGTGTGCTCTCGGTCTTCTTCGGCTTCTTGATGCACGCGGCCGCGCTTCCCGTCCTCGCAGTGGTCAGCGGTATCGCATTCGGCATGTGGGTGCACCCCACCTGGCGAAAGAAAGCGCTTCGGCCGGTGATGATGTTTCTCGGTGTCGTGCTGTCCAAGCCCATGCTGTTCGTACTGCTGGCCGCTGTATTCGTCGTCATCAACGTCTCAGCGCAAGGATCAGTCGCCGACGACGGCAAATTGGAATCCCTGGGCCAACTCGCCCTGATCGCCGTGTGCTTCGTGATGATCGGTCTGGCACCGTTCGCGTTGCTCAAGTGGTCACCGATCCTGCCGACCGCTGCGGATTCCGCCGACTTCGGTAGCTCGGGCTCAGCCTCGGGCGAGATGATCGGCTCGTCGGCGAGCATGTACCAGCAGCAAGCCGGAGGCGGATCGGGCGGCGGCGGCGACGGGGGAGCTGCGTCCCGCAATGCCGACGTCGCGACCTCACCCGGACGCGGCACCGGACCCTCCGATCACCTCGGCGGCCACAATTCCTCCCCCGACGCATCGTCAGCATCGTCCGATCACGCGTCCAGTCGATCGGGCCACGGAGCGCAAACCTCGTCCGGTTCCGTCGGGATCGGCGGCAAAGACTCCGGCAAGGGCGGAGCCAAAGCGGGAAGCGCCGAATCGAAATTGATGAGCGCGGCGAAGACAACCGCCGGCGCAGCTGCAGGTGCAGCGACAGTGGCGGCGCCCTTCGCGGTGGCCGCTGCCGGCGCGGCGATGAACAAGGCCGGCGCCTCGGCGCAAAGCGCTCCCGAACACGCGGATGGAGAGAACTGATGAGAAAGCACCGCACCACCTACCTCGGCCGGGACGCCGCACTGCACGGTCTCGCTCAGTTCCGAGATCCAGTGGTACTCACCAGGATCGGAACAGTTGCGATCCCGCTGTACCTGACGGTGATGATCGGGCTGTCCGTAGGGACTCTCGCGGCCGCGTGCCTGGTGATGTTGGCCGGGTTCGTCGCGAGCACCGAGTTTTCTCGACCGGACACCTACGTTGAACGGCTGGTCCGCGCACGCGCCGCCCGCCGTCGAGACGCCACCGAACCAGTGACCGGAGAACAGTGATGAGTGAACAACGCACGTCGATCCTGGGGCGTCAGATCGCCCGCAAAGGAAACTTGCCTTTCGCCGAACCGGTCTTGATCGCCTGGAGCGCGACACTCGTCCTAGCGCTGGCCCTGATCTTCGTCATCGGGCAGAACATCTGGGTGCTCGGGTTCGACTTGGCGTTGATCCTGGCCGTCATCGGTGCGACGTTCGAATTCGGGCAGCGTGAGTCCTATGCGGCAAGCAAAGCCAAGCAGATTCGAAACCGTCAGCGCCGCAAGCGCGGTGAGCATGTCTACGTCAGCGCCAGGGACGAAAACTTCGGCGACCCCGACCACGATCCGGGGTGGGAGTTCCCCGTCCCGCTCTACCAGACGAAGCCGGTGGATCTGGCCGGTACCGGCCTCGACGACATGTTCATCCTCGAACACACCACACCGGGCGACAACAACTACTACTCGGTGATCGTGGCGATGCAAGGTTTGGCCGAAGGTCTACGCGGTGATGCGGAGTGGGCGGTGACCTCAGCTGCGTTCGGTCGTATCCTCGCCGGGTTCGCGAAGCGGTCCTCGTTCGTTCGGGGTGTGGCGCTGCTGCACCGCAGCGTCCCGGCCGACATGGCGCCTCACGAGAACTGGATGATGCGCATGATCTCGGCCGCCGGTGAATCCGTGCGGCGCATCGACGAAGCGATCCGTTCCTACGGTCAGCTCCTCGACCGCAACGCCCCGTATGTCGAGGAGCACCGCTCGTACTGCGTACTGATCATTCCGAAGTCACCGACGTTCCTCGCCGAAGCTGCCCGCATCGCGCGCCGCAAGGATGCCGCCCTGGTGGGCGGTATCGCTCAGGTCATTCGCGACGAAACGGAGAAGGCGCAGCATTCCCTCGAACGCGCCGGTATGGGCCGGGTGGAGGTTTACGGCGAACAGCGAGCCTGCGCGGTGATTCGCGCATTCCAAGACCCCACCTTCCCGCTCGACGCGCACAAAGGTGTGCGGTGGAACAACTGCTGGCCCTCTTACATCGGCCGCGACGAGTCGGTCGAGATCGCGGGGGCGTGGCACACACGGGCCGGGGTGATTCCCCCGCGGGCGATCGAACCGCGCGAACTCGGCCCGTTGTGGCTCGGCCCGTTCTTGACCGGAGTCGAGCCCGACGTCGGAGACGACGAGATCGCCGCCGCCCCGACCATCCGCACGGTGATGGTGCGCATGGATTTCGTGGAAGCCTCCCAATCCCGCGAAGCCGCGAAGAAGGACGTCACCCGAGACGAGGCCAAGCGCATCGAGGAGAGCCGCAAGGGAAAAACCACCGACGGCGCCTCCGACGTGGCGATAACCGAATCAGCTCGCCGCCGACAGGATCTTCTTCCCGGTAGCGGACACCACGGCTTGATCTATTCGATGGCCGTCTCGGTCACCGGCCGAAACGAAGACGACGCATTACGCGCCGGTACACGTGTGGAGCAGGCCGCCGACAACTGCGGTATCGGAGAAATCGTGTGGCAGGACAACCGCCACGACGTGGCCGCGTTCTTGACGTTGCCTCTCGGCCGCGGACTGGCGGCCACCAAATGGACTCGAATCAAGACAAGGGGCTGAACCGGCGATGACGAAGACAGAACAGAGCACCGCGCACCGTCGCGGCCACAAGAAGTCCAACCGATGGACCCTCACACCAAGCCTCGGGAAGAAGAAAGTCCAGGTCGAGGGCGCGGAGGAAGTCGCAGTCACGCAAGCGGTCCACGCCTCCGACAGGATCACCACCCGTCGGCCTGCCCCCAAACGCAACCGATGGTTGGACCGGTGGGGCTGGTACGAGGTACGGGCGGAAGGCGCGTGGACCACCACCCGGCAAGGTGAAGCCCTGAACCTGGCCACGATGCGCCGCTCGGTGCGTCACGAAGGACTCATGACCGGGCTGAACAAGATCAACCAGTCGATGGTGATCACCGACCCGTTCGCGCTCTACGGCTCGGAAATCGAGAACATCAACGTCGCCATCGTCGGCGACATCGGCAAGGCGAAGTCGTCGCTGATCAAAACCGCGTTCTGCATCCGGCAACTCGCCTTGGCGAACAACCGGCAGTGCGTCGTCATCGACAAAAAGCGGCAGGGCAACAAGGGCGGCGAGTATTCCGGTATCGCAGAGGCGATGGGCGCCCGATCGATCCGATTCCTCGCCGGCGGTGACGGCGTCCGGATCAATCTGCTCGACCCGGCTATCGCCAGCGGAACCCAACGTACGGACGGTGTTTCCCCGGCCGGTCAGGAAGCGCTGGTCGGTGCCGTCATCGAAGACACGATGGGTCGTTCCCTCGTCGAGACGGAAAAAGCAGCTGTGCGCCAAGCACTCAAGTCCGTCAACGAACGCGCCGATGCGGAAAACCGCGAGCCGACGTTGCGCGAACTCGCAGCGGAACTGCTCGAAGCGAGCCCCGGCAGCGGCAACATCTTCGGCTCACTGCACGCCGAGGATTCGCGCCGCTGGGGCCTCAATCCTGGTCTCGCGCTGCAAGAACTGTGCGAAGGAGACCTCAAAGGCCTCGTCGACGGCGCTACTTCCCCGGAGGTCCGCGAGGCACTCGATCATTCGTTCGTGCACTTCGACGTCTCGGCCCTCCCGAACAAGGGGCCGGCGTTGCGGGTCATCATGACCGTGATCAACACCTGGCTCGCGAACGTTCTCGCAACCCGCTCCGCCAAGCACATGCAAACGCTGCTGCTGATCGAGGAAGGCTGGCACGTCGCCGACGGCTCGACCGGAAAGGTGTTCCGCGAGAACATGAAACTCTCTCGCGGCCTCGGTCTTTCGACGGTTTCGGCGTTCCACCACATCTCGGACCTCCCGGTCGACTCTCCCGCGCGTGCGCTGATGAAAGAGGCCGGAATCGTCTTCTTGTACGGGCAGGACCGTGTCGAGGATGCAGAGGAAACAGCTCGCATGTACCACCTGCCGGCCGGGTCGACAGAAATCATCATGTCCCTGGCGAAAGGACATTGCCTGGTCAAGTACGGCAGCGCCGACCCGATTCTCATGCAGCACGTCCGTTCCGATCTTGAAATCGAACTCACCAACACCGACGAAGTGATCAAGGGAGAGGCAGCATGATCGCCACAGACGCTCCGGATCGCCTGACGACGCTTCCTGTTCCGCCGCTCGTTGCCTTCACCATTCTGGTCGGCGGGTCGGTAGCTGCTTGCGCGCTCATGATGTGGGTTCTGGTAGCGCGGCGCAGGTCCAGCGGCCATAGGCCGCCCCTGTCACCGCGGGGCCGGACATCCGATACGGCATCCACCCGCACCACACTCTCGCGGTCCGAGCTTGTGATGTCCGACCCGATCGAAGGAGACAAGTCGTGAGTACAACTCAGCGTCCTACGCAACCGATGGTGCCGCCTGGCGTGCTTCCCCTTGTGAGTCTCGTTGCTTCGGCCGTCGTCAGCGTCGTTGCCGGCGGATACATCTCAGGTGTCGTGTCCGGTCATGGCGGCGCTCTCCCCACCGGTGTGTACGGAGTTCTCGACGTGTTCGAAGGGCTGTTCCGGAATCCGGGCGACCCCGCACTCGCGTGGCCGGAAGGTTCTCGGCCGGGCGGACCGGTACTGACGTGGGTTTCCATCGCGATCGTTGCGGCGTTGTGCCTGTGGATGGGGCTGTTCTTTTCCGGGCAGCAGATGAAACGCGCCGCCGCTCGGCGGGTGCGAGAGTCCGGATTCGCTGACCGCACCGAACTCGCCCGAACCGGTATCAGCGAAAAGGCGGCCGTCCGGAAGGCGAAAGCGACCCGCCTCTCACTCAAAGACGTTCCGGTGCGACGCATCGATGCCGCTGTCGAGACCACCCGAGTCGCGGAGCTGTACGACCACAAAGGCGAGGGCGTATTCCTCCAGTACCGCGACGGACTGACCTGCACCGGACCGACTGGTGCTGGTAAGACGTGGCGTGTCTGCTGGAAAGGTGTCACCGACGCCGTCGGCCCGGTCGTCGCTACCTCGACCCGCGGCGATCTGTTGCGCTCCACGTGGGCGCAGCGCCGGGAAGTCGGGCACGTCGAGGTCTTCGACCCGGAGGGGCTCACCGCGATCCCCAATCCGATGCGGTGGTCGATCCTCGACGGGTGCGAGGATCCGGAAGTCGCCAAGCGGCGTGCAGAAGCACTGGTCCAAGCCATGCCGATGGACGACACCAGCAATTCCGGCTATTGGAACGGCAAGGCCGCGATGCTCATGCGCGGCTACCTCTACTCCGCCGCCGTCAAGAACAAGAACATGATCGACCTGCGGATCTGGGCGTCCTCCCGCAACGTCCAACTGGTCCGCGATGTTCTCGAGCAGGACCTTCCGGACTGGCACGCCGAACTCGAGCAAGCCTTGGACTCACAGTCCGACTCCTCCGATGACGTGGTCAGCGCGTGCGCGCGATTGCTCGAACCGTTGGCGTCCCCGAAGTTGATGAGCGCGATCAACGTCCCCCGCAGCGAGTCCGCGGATCTGCATGCGCTGATGACCGAGGGCAAGAACACCGTGTATCTGGTCTCGGAAGGACACAGCGCTTCGGCGGCCGCGTTCACCACCGTGCTCTCGGCAGAGCTCTATCACATCGCGAAGACACACGGGCTGGGCAACGAGGACGACAAGATCGATCCGCCGTTGCGGATGGTCCTCGACGAAATGAACAATGTCGCGGCGATTCCGCACATGCCGGATCTGATCACGGACTCGGGCGGCCGCGGAATCCAGATCTGGGCGTTCGTGCACAGCGCCTTGCAGAACGAGAAGCGTTGGGGCCGCATCGACGGGCAACGGTTGTCGAGCGATTCCCCGGCACGGATCTACTTGCCAGGCCTAGGTGACGAAGGCGAATTGTCGGCGCTCTCACGGTTGATGGGTAGCCGCGACGAATACATCAGCCTGGACCCGCGTTCAGCACCGCGCAGCGTTCCGGTGATGGCACTCAACGAAATTCGTGAAATGCCGGAAGATCAAGCGCTGATGATCTACCGCAACGCCAGGCCGATGAAGGTGCGGCTGCCATCGGTGTGGGATGTTCCGGATCTTTCGAAGCGGGTGCGGGCGAATCAGTCGGCGTTCGATGACTTCTGCGCGAAAGCCGAACTATGAGCTCCGAATCTGCGGCCTCACCGTGGGAGTGCGCGGACCACTGGGCGCCCGGGGATTCCGCGTTGTGGATTGGCGTCGGCTCCAGCGGGGTGTACGAGCGCCCGATCATCGTCGTCTCCCCGGCCGGCGCCCTCGTTCGCGATCCGGAAGTAACGTACAACGACGGTCTCTTCACTCTGTCCGACGGATTACGGGATGTGCGGCACCGTGATTCGTGCGAACCGTGCGCAGCTTCGGTGCGCCTGCTTCACCAAGGAGGTGGTGCGTGATGAGCATTCCGGTCTACCAACCCGGTCCGGCTGATTGGCGCCACCTGGATCGCGAGGCTGCTGCGGAGCTGTGGCTCGAGCTCGGACAGTGGGTCGAGTGGCTGCGCCGGCGCTACAACGTCGGTGGGCAGCAGATCCGATCGTGTTGGTACAAACATGATCCGATGGTCGAAGAGCTGACGGCGGCGATGTGGGCGCACCGAGAGGTGTACCAGCAGCTGGAGAAGAACCCGTATCACGGCGGTATGGCAGCCTGGCACAACCACGTGCTGTGGCCGATGATCTCTCGGCTGCCCAAGATGGGCTTCAACGAGGAATGCCGTGGCGGAGAGTGCGGCTACCAGCCGAACGACCCGAAGATCGGCACGGATTTCGCGGAATTCGTCGCCGCCGACACCGACCCTCGACCCGAGACCGCGCCCGCACCGCTGATCGATCAGGTCCTCGGCTTGGTCGATAGCGCAGCCGGGAAGGTGACTGCGCTGACGATGGATCAGGTTCTCGAGATGATCGACGGCGGCCGCGCGGTCGCCGAAGATCCTTCCGACGATTTCACGGCGGTCGAGATCGACGGCGACCGGTGGGAATTCGACGATGACACCGAAACATATCGGCCCGTCGAATAACCCTCTCAAGCCGAAGCATCAACAGCCCCACGCCCTTCGGGCGGTCTCGCCCACCGTTCGAGAGTCCGGGCCTCGGGGTAGTTGATGTTTCTCGTGTCCGCCACGGTTGCGGCGATCGTGGGTTGTCCCGCCTGGGGCCTGCGCGCCGTGCTGTGGCGGACACACCCTCTTTTTCATAGGATGCTTTGCATCACAACTCGATTCGGATTGGTGGACTGCCATGCAGGAGCACGACCCCCTCGGACGGATGGATTTTCCTTTGATCCGGTCACTCGCACGCATGAGTGGAATGTTCATCCGGTCAGGATTGATTTTTCTCGCCCTGTTCGTCGCAGCATCGCTGATTGCGCAGGAGACACCAGGCCAGTGGGCGGTCGGCGCGTTCGTCGTGCTCTGGCTGGGTTTCGGCCTCACGCTCCGGTGGCTCTCGGTATCGCGATTTACCGACCTGTGACAGTTCCCTCCGCTTGCATGACTGTGGCCCTCGACCGGAAAGGTCGAGGGCCACAGTCGTACAGCGAGTTCGTTAGGGCAGTCCGAGTGCGATCGCGAGTGCTTTGTTCAGTTTGACCACCGTTGCGGGGGAGAGCGCTCCTGCCGGCCTGCTCGCGGCGATCTCGTCGTCGAAGAGCTGGATGAGGTCGTCCGCCAGGATCGAACCGACAAGTGGATCTGCGGCTCCGAGGGGGACGGCCGTCGGAACGCCGGGCTTCGGTGTGGTGGTCACGCGTGCGGCGAGGACCGTGTTCAGGTTGCGGTTACGGACGTTGTTGGAGACCACCACCCACGGCTTCTCGCCGTGTCCCATGTCGAACCAGTAGATCTGCCCGCGGAGCGCGGCCGTCATTCGCCGTAAGCCTGGTCGACGCGCTCGGCGTAGCTGCGCCGGCGCGCTCGTTGTTCCGTTAGGCCTTCTTCTTGATCCTTCGCGAGTTCGGCATAGCCGGCTTCGAGAGCCTTCTCGCGGAGTGCTTCTGCACCCACACGGAGAAGTGCGCGGGCGATCCCGGACTCGGAGTTGTCGCGGATGGTGATGTGCTGCTGCTGCGCCCATTCCCGCAGGATTCCTGCTTCGAGGCGGTCGGGGTCGGCGAACACGGCGATTTCCGCTTGGTCGTCGCTGTCTAGTGTTACAGGTAGCCGTTTCACATCCATGTTTCACAGTATGACTCACTTTGTGGATCACGGCAATGAGTTTTCGGACACGCCGCAGATCCTGTCGGCGGGATTGGCGATACTCGCCGAATGAAACTGTTTGCCCAGAAGCGGGATGAATCGGAATTCGTGGAGTACGGCTTCGGCCTCGTGAATGAAGTCGGCATCGATCGCGTCAACACTGAGGACTCGACACTGGTCGATCTTTACTACTGGAGCGAAGGAGTACGCGAAGCGCTCCGGGAAGTCCGCGACTTCAAGGTCACGGACTGAGCTCGGCGTTTCACACTCACGTGCACGCCTCGTCGAGGCGACAGGCAATGTGCGATCGGTAGGGTCTAGCTCGTCGAGCAGGCTGAGGGGAGCAGCGACGGTGGTGGGTCGAATATGGCTGGATGTTCCGTATGTAGAGAAGGATCTGGCGAAGGCCGGAGGCGCGAAGTGGGATCCATCAGCCAAGCGATGGTATGCGCCCCGAGTCGAGATGGCAGGTCTGTCGCGATGGGTCGCGCTCCCTGACATTCCGGAGATCCTGCCGGGTGAAGACCGGTCTCTCGGTCATGGTCTGTTCGTCGACCTCGTCCCTGATACGTGTTGGTTCACCAATGTCCGGTACTGCGTCGAACCGAAGGATTGGGAAAGACTGCGCCGCATGGTCACGCGGCGCGCCGGGATGCAGTGCGAGATCTGCGGTTTCCCGGAAGACCGAGCGTCGCAGCGGTGGCTCGAAGTGCACGAGAGATGGACTTACGACTGGCCGACCAAAGTGCAACGTCTGGGCCGGCTCATCTGTCTCTGTACGCCCTGTCACCAGGTGACGCACTTCGGATTCGCGCAGATCAAAGGCAATGAAGAGCAAGCTTTGCAGCATCTGATTGCGGTGACCGGAATGACCCGTCCGCAGGCGCGGAGCCATGTTGCTGCCGCGTTCGATGAGTGGCGAGCCCGCTCCATTGGGGAATGGGCTCTCGATCTGAGCATCCTCACCGACGTCGGGGTTCAGGTTCGTCGACCTCCGGCGCCCGCCGACCGCCGGATCATCGCAAGCGGCCGGCCCACCGCGACACAAATCCGGCAACCACAACCGGTGGTTCCCCCGCTCTGTCCTACCCCTGCGATCACTGCACCTAGATTGCGCGATCGGATCGCGGCATGGTGGCGATCACGCTGAGACCACCCGCCCCCTCTGTCGTCTGACGAAACGCCAGCCTGCCGGCTGTCACAGACGCGGTCCGCGGCGTTTTTGTTCGTGTTCCACGTGTTGGGCGATGGTGTGGTGATGCTCGAGTGTCGCCTGCTGCCGCTCGGCGCGCCGCTGTTCTTCGCGGTGCTCTTGCATGCGGTCGTGCAGGGTGTCGATGTCGCGGTGGACAGTGTTGAAGGGTGCGATGTCGGCTTTGTACTCGGGCCGGTCGCCGGCCACTGAGGTGGTGTCGGTGATGTTGTGGCGGTCGCGGTATGCCTGGATCTCGGCGGCGGTGCGATCCCATTGCGCTGCCAGCTCGGGGTCGTCGGGCCTCGCTTCGAGGTGCTCGGTGAAGCGCAGTTCGGGGTCTTTGCCGCGAGCATCGTCGGTGCTGATGCGTCGGGTGTTCGCGGTGTGTTCGGCGGCGATGTCGGTGTAGGTGGTCTCCAGCTGCCCAGCGAGGGTGGGGTCGACGAGGTGGGCGTCGAGGTCGGGGGAGGGCACCCAGTGCGGCGCTGCGGGGTCGACGGGCTCTGATGCGGCCGGCGCGATGGTGTCGAGTGCGTCGGTGATCCCGGTGACGTGTGCGGTGGAGTGCGCAGCGGTCTCGATCGTGCGGCACAGTTCGTCGACGTCGAAACCTGCGTGGGTGACGAGTTCGCGGATACGGCCTACTGCTGCGTTCCACCGCGGGTCTTCGGTGCGTTCGGCGGCGGCCACCGCGAGAGGGAAGTGCTCGCGCAGGATGTCGTCGTGTTCGGCTGCCCAGCGGGTGTTCGTCTTCTCGGTCGCAGTCGTGATGGCTGGTGCCATGTCTTTGATCAGGTTCGCGGCGGTGACGTCTTCACCCCGTGCTGCGAGTTGCTGCGCGTGCCAAGACAGAACTGCCTCGGGCGCGATCCCAGCGAGTGCTGCTTTACGTAGGTGGCGGCCCAGTCGCTGCACCCCGGCTTCGGCGAGGATGCGTTCGGCGATCTCGGGTTCGAATGCTTCCCGCACGGGTCGGTGGATGCGGGTGGTGTCGAGCTGCGCCCGCGTCTCGTCGTACCGGCGGATGGTCGCGCCGATGCCGTCGGTGCGCTCGTGTTCCGGCCGGGCGGTGGCGTAGCGATCGGCGACGATGCGGGCGTAGTCGTCGAGTTCTTTGTCGGTGTTGGTGGTGCGCGGGGGCAGCGGGGGGAGCGCCGTGTCGGAGCGCTCGGCTGCCGCTTCTGCTGCGGTCTGAGTGGCTTCGACGATGCGGGAGTTCAGGACACGCGCAACGTCGCGGGCGGTGTGGAGTTCACCGGACGCGAGTGCGTCGTTGAGGATGCGCCGGGCACTGTCACCGCGGTCGTGTGCCTGTCCGAGAGTGGTGCGGAGCGCGGCGAGGCTGCCGGGGTTTTCGGCGGCGATCGTCGCGAGCAGTGCTGCGGGCAGCGCCCGGTCGAGGACGTCGTCGAGCCAGCGATCGCGCAACCTGCTGTGTGCGGCGTGGTACGCCTCGCGGAGTCGTTCGGGGCTGCGTGCGTGCTCGAGTGCGTCGCGGATCTCGGTGATGGCGGCTTTGTGGCCGTTGTCGTTGGCGAGGATCTTTTCGAGGACTTCACGTGAGGCCGGGTTGTTGATGGACCCCAGGTGCATGCCCTCGGTGTCTTGGGTGACGCCGGGTTCGACGGGGACGTACAGGTGGTTTTCGGTGCGGCCGCGGGTGGTGGCGACGTAGAGGCCGGGCCGGTTGGTGGTGTGTCCGACGGTGGTGTGGGAGGTGTCGACGGTGATGCCTTGGCTGCGGTGCACGGTGGCGGCGTAGCCGAGTTCGGTGTTCCGTTTCACGTACCGGGCGGGCAGGGTGATCATGCCCTCGTGGGTTTTGCTGCGCAGGTTCAGTGAGCCGTTGTCGTTGACGGCGGTGACGGTCCACAGGTCGCCGTTGCGGACGAACATGTTGCGCCGTTTGCCGCCCTTGGTGCGCAGACGGCGCTTGTTCTTGCGGGTCAGGACGATGTCACCGACTCCGGCGTCGAGTTCGTCGGACAGGGTCACGGTGTGTCCGACTTTGGCGGTGCCGGTGGCGCGGTAGTGCGCTTGGATCGCGAGGTTCACTTCGCGGACGTCGTCTCGGGTCGAGAGCATGACGATCGAGGTTTTCCCGGCGCCGATGTCGGCGAGGTAGGCGGTTGCGGCGGCGTCTTTCATCTCGGCGGCGGTGCCCTCGTGGACCCATCCGCGGGAGTAGAACAGCTCCAAGCTGCTCTCGTCACCGTGCCGCAGTGCGAGGGAGTTCTCGGCTTGTTCGGTGTCTTTGCCGAAGCGCACGACGACTGTGAGTTCGGGTGCGTTGGTTTCTTCGGCGAGCAGTCGCAGCGCTCCGCCGGTTTCGACGGCGTCGAGCTGGTTCGGGTCACCGAGTAGCCGGACCACTGCGCCCTTGGCTGCGGCGATTTCGGTGATGGCGGCGAGGTCTTTGGTCGATGCCAGGGACGCTTCGTCGACGAGGAGCATCGCCCCGGCGGGGATCTCGATGTGATCGGGGAGGCTGCGTGGTTCGTGGCCTTCGAGGCCGCGCCACGGGTACGTCAGGGTTGCGAGGGTGTGGGCGGTGACGTCGATTTCTTCGCCCAGGGTTTCGGCCGCAACTGCGGATGGTGCGAGCGCGATGACTTCGTGTCCGGTCGCGCGCCAGGTGTCGGTGACCGCTTTCATCGACGTCGTTTTGCCGGTGCCGGCGGGCCCGACACCGACGGCGAGGAGCGTTCCGGCGCCGACGAAATGCTCGGCAAGTTCGCGCTGTCCGGCGTTGAGCGGGTGATCGCTGGTACGGGCGATTTTTTCAACGACCTTGTCGAGTCCGGCTTGTGCCGCGATGTAGGCGGTCGGTGTCCGAGTGGCGTCGAGCATGAACTGTTCGGCGGTGATGATGCTCGCGGAGGTATGCAGTGCGGTGCCATGGTTGGTGAGGATGAACTCACCATCACGGCGTCTGAGAGCCTCCGGTGCGGGGGGAAGTTCGGCCGCCGGCAGGTGCACGGACGCGCCCAGTACGTGTTCGGTGACGGCTTTCACTGCGGCCGTGCGTGCGGCTTCGTCGGGGAAGGAGACGGCTGCAAAGTTCGCTTCGACGGCGCTGTGAATGTGGGTGATCGCCCACGTTGCGCGGCCGTTCTCGAGGTGTTCGACGACACGTTTCGCTTCCTCGGCCGGTGTTCCGGCCTTGCGCATCGCCTGGTGCTCACGCACTCCAGCGGCGTGTTCGCGCTGCACGCCGCGCCATTGTTCGGCGAGGGCTCCCACAGCTGTGTCGTCGCCGAGGATCTGCGCAGATCGGGTGATCCAGTTGTTCTGCATTTCGCGCAGGGTTTGCGGTTCCTGTTTCCCGGCGCGGGTGTCGAGGTTCGCTTGCTGGTAGAGCGCGTACATCGCCTTTGCGCTGGGCATCCGGTCGTGCTTTTGGCGGTATTCGGCGACCAGCTGATCGCGCCGGGTCTCGATCTGAGTGCGCCGCGAGGAGAACATTTCGCACAGCTGCTGCGGCACTTCGGCGATCTCGACGACGTTCTGCCGACCACGTCCGGTGCTGCGCTCTGTCAGTCCGAACCCAAGCTCGGTGTGCATTTTCGACATGATCGCTGCGTTGTAGCGCTGCGAAGCCGCGACGGCGTAGCGGTGCAGGGTGGCACCGTCGAGAGCTCGCCACTTACCGTCCTTTTCGGTGCATACCTTGATGGACACAACGGCGTGGGTGTGCAGGTTCGGATCCCCCGCGCGGGAGTCGTAGTGGTCGTAGAGGGTGGCGACCATGCCGGTGGTGTCCTGGTGCTCTTGGCTCGTCGCGCCGGTGCGGGTGAAGCATGCTTCCTTCTCGATCCAGCCAAGCGTGCCCTTGACGGTCTCGTGGTGGATTCGTTCGATCTGGCGGCGCAGATCATCGTCGGCGAGCGCCCACATCGTCGACACGCTCTTGGGCGGTGTGAACACCAGATCTTGTCCTGCGACGGGTTGCCGGACACGGTTCTTCTGCGCCGAAATCCAGGACCACAGCTCTTGCGGGTCCTGTGCGGAACGCTGGTGTGTCTCCTCGAACAGTGCGGTTCCGACCTTCTCCATCAACGCCCCGGACTCCGCTTTGGAGGGCCGGCGGGCGTTGTCGACGGCGAACTGCTCCAGGGCGGCGCGGTGGGCCTTCAGGAGGGGGATGTCGTTGGCGAAGTCCGGGAACTTGCGGCCCAGTCGAGCCTCTTTGACGGCCTTCTTCGGGTCCATCCCACCCTTGATCGATTCCTCAACCATGGGGTCTGCGTTGGGGTGCATGCCCTCCCCGAAGAGTGCCTTCATCTGAGGTTCGGACACTGTGGCGCCGTCGGTGATCCGATGCTGGTCGGCGATCTCGGTGTCGGCATCCATTCGTGCGAGATCTTCGAGTCCGCCGCCGAACCACGTACCGGGCGGGGTGCCGTGGGCGGTGTAGTAGTCGGTGAGTTCTTGCCCGTGCTCCAGCTCGCGGTCTGCGGTGGCGACCTGCTTTGTCAGGTACTCGTAGCCATCGCCCGCGTGCAGTACGTGGAGCGTCATCACAAGGCCACCATAGTCGCCGCAGGCGGCCTGGTGGAGGGCAGACACCCCCAAAGTCTGAAATTCAGCAAGAGGTGTGTCTGAATTTGGGGGTTGGGCTGAGTGAAACGAAGTGCATTTGGTGAGGGACGAACCGTCTGTACTGAGGGAAGCGAAGTGTTGGAAAATGTGGGTGATATGGGTGGATAGATGGTTTGACATGGTGATGTGTGAAAAGGTTCAGTGGAGTTGCATTGGTTGGCCCGAGTTTTTGAGCCGGGAACCGTTAGGTGGGCGGGAAACTATTGATGGCCGAATCGCCGCTGCCGGCGGTAAGGTTTGCGACATGGCGTCCTCAAACACATCTACGATCAGCGCGAGGGATCGGGCACGCGCTGCGAATGCCGCCCGTCTCGCGGAAGAGCAAGAGCGATTGAAGAAGGTCGAGGACGATCTCGTCCGATTCTTCAAGGCTCAAGAGTTGCGGGAGAAGATTGCGGACGATGCGCAAGTTCGTATCGCTCGTATCCGTGAAGAGACGGAAACCAAGCTTGCCGACGCGGACCGCAACGGTGCGCTTGCCATCTCGGACCTGAAAGCTCGCGGCGAGTCCGTGGCGAGCATCGCGCAACTGACAGGACTCACGACCACCGAGGTCAACAAGCTCCTGCGGTCGGCGCGTTCGATGAAGCCGAAAGCAACCGAGGAATCACCGGTCGAGCCTTCGGCCGGATCGGCGAATGAATCTTCCAAGTTGGCGTCGTAGCGCGATAAGCGAACCTGTGTCGGCCTACGTGTTTTTCCCCAGTTGGGTGTCAGCGACCGATTGTGTGTTGCCTGAGATCGAGCGGAGCGGGAACAGAAATCTCGGGCATCCATATGAGGGAAATCGCCGTCCCCGGTTGGGGGAAACTGCGGCTACCTCGTCCGCCATCACAACCGCTAGGGGCGTGCTCTGATGGCGGACCTCCTAACGGTTCCGGCGTTTGGCGATCCGGAACGTGAACGTTTCGAGCGGTTCATTGTGCGCGGCCCCGGCGAGCGAGATTGTCATTTTTGGACTGGCAGTATTTCCGATGACGGATACGGCAGGTTTTGGTTGATGCGCGACGGTAGGCAACGGGTAGTTCGGCCACACCGGTATGCACTGATGCTTGAACTCGGGCGGCCGCTGGCTGATTCAGAGTTTGCGATTCACGAGGTGTGTGACAACCCGATCTGTGTTCGGGCCACTACAAGCGTCGCCGGCCGACCGCACGTCGTCGCGGGCACGCAATCGCAGAATCTCGCGGGGATGAGTGCCAAAGGCCGCGGCGGCGGTAGGGGCCAGAGCTGGCATTGGTACGGACCTGATCGAGCAGCGCGTGCAGCTCGATCGCAGGCTTTGCGCGAAGCGCTACGCAACGGCTGGGACGCGGACGCGGTACAAGCAGCATTGCTCCGGACCGACACTCCAACACTCTTTTGATCGAGCGAAAGGCATAGAGATGAGCGAGAACAACGCTCCACGTAAGCGGTCGACGATCGAGGCCGCCGCGTATCAGGCGACGAAGCACACGCGCGTGATCACCGATGCGGATCTCGTCGCAGTAGTCGAAGGATTCCCCGTCGAATCGGCACCGTCGACGGGAATGGACATCGTCTTTCCTGACCCCGATGTCACGAGGGGTCTGTTCAACTGATCGACGTGCGACGCGTGTGATGGTTGTTTGTCTCGGCACTTCGGCGCAGTGGTTGTAAGGGCTCGATGCTCGAGCAACCACCACCGCATACGGGAGCGGCCCCGACTCTCTCGAGTTGAGTCGGGGCCGCTCCTTATGCGTTCCTATTCGGTGTCGAAGTCGACTCCCAGTGATCGCGCTACCTCTACACCGATGGTGACGAGTTCGGCGATTGCTTCGGGCCGTATTCCGGCGGTGAGGGACTTTTCCAAGAGCTGTAGCAGGGTCGTTTTGCTCGGGTCTACCTCGATGTTGTGGGCCGCATCGAATGCGATTCCTGCGACTGTTCCATCTCCGCTGACGTATGCGGCCAACCCTGCGAGAGTGAGGATCTGCGCCCGGTAGTTTCCGCGTAGGTATGCGGCGGTGGTGGTGAAGGCGTCCATGGCGGCGGCGGCGCTGATCATGACGACTCCGGTAAGCGCGTCCCTATGGCTCGCGTCCATCGCTGCGCATAGGCCGACGCGGGCAGCAAGGTCGAGGTTCGGGGCCTCGAAGTTGCGTACTACAGCGGCGAACTCGGCGATTGTCGTTTGTGCGAACTCGTCGCCCTCCTCTCGCGCTGCGGCGTGGGCGGCATCCATGTCGGCGGCCTGATCTTCGATGTAGCGGGCTTCGATTTCTGCGCGACTGCTCGACATTTTGTGGCCGTTGATCGTTCGTGCAAGGCTCGTGTCTGACAGGGCCGGGTCTTCGGTGAGTCCGTTCTCCTGGCCGCTCATGTCGAACCATCCAGCACCGGCCTCGAGTGATTGTGCAACGAGAATCCGGACGCTGCGAACTCCCAAGCTGTCGAGTTCTCGCTGTGCTTCCTCGATGTGATCGAGTCCGGCGGCTGCGACGTGGTCGACACCGACGACAATCCAGATCACTGCCGCGACGTTGGCGCGTGTGATGGCCTCGCTGTATCGGTCGATCGGTGCGCCGCCGACAGCGTCGGTGCGCGCAACGAAAGCGAGCGTGGCCGGTTCTCCGTCCGGTTCGGTCAACGCAACCATGACAACGGAATCGGCCGGAACGAATCCGAGCAATGCCGGGATAGCAGCCAATACGTCGGTGGCGCTGGTCAAACGGATATTCTGCATATCGTTCCCCTTGCGGTAAGAGCGGCCGGGCCGGGTGCCCCGCCAATTTTTTTCGCCTTCTGGCAAAGGAGAATCGAATCGGCATGAGGGGACCGGAGTGCAACTTCTGGGCCGGGAAAATTTCTCTTCGAGCGCAGCGAGTCTCTTTGAGAAAATTTCTCGGAGCCATCGGCCGGCGCTCGCGCCGCCAGGGGTTGTGCGGAGGTCACCGTCGATTAGAGTCGGAAGGCCAGAAGTGAAAACAAATGAATGCTTTTCGCAGAGCGGAGCGCAGCGGAGCTCATTTCGGGGGACACCGGAGGTGGCCGGCCTCAGGGCAGGCGTCAACCTTCCGCGGGCAGAGTGCATGTGCGGCACTCCCACTGGCCGCCCCCACGGGTGCAGGTGCGGCGCTCCTCGCACAGGTTTGGTTATTGTTCGGTTCGTGTGAGGATCGTCGCTGCGCCCGCGCGCTAGCGGCGTTTCATTCTGTGCACCCAGTCTCGGCCGTGAGGGCGCGACTGACGGAGGATCTACCGACTCGAAGTGTCGAGGCGATGACGTCGAGGCTTTTCCCTTGTTCGCGTAGTGCACGAGCAAGTTCGGTGCGTTCGGGGGTCATGACGGTCGGCCGGCCGCCGTGTCGGCCTTGTCGGCGGGCGGCTTCGAGGCCGGCATGGGTGCGTTCGACGATCATGCGGCGTTCCATTTGGGCGAGGGCTGCCATGATGTGGAATAGGAACTCGCCGCCTGCGGTGGTGGTGTCGAATCCTTCTGTGAGGGAACGGAATGCGATGCCGCGTTCACCGAGGGTGTGGACGGTGTCGATGACGTGGCGGACGGATCGTCCGAGCCTGTCGAGTTTCCAGACGACGAGGACATCGCCGTCATGATCGCGTAGGTAGTTCAGGCATTCAGTGAGCTGGGGGCGCTGCGCTTTGGAGCCGGATTCGTAGTCGGTGAAGATGCGGATCGCGCCGGCTTGGTGGAGTGCGTGCTGCTGCAGTTCGGGGTTTTGTTCGAGGGTGGAGACGCGGGCGTATCCGATGATGCTCACAGTCTCGGTCCTTCTGGTCTGCTGCTGTGTTGTGGGATGGTGCGGCTGTTGATGAGCCGGTGGTCGATTTCGGGGTTCCAGTGGGTGTGGAACTTGGTGGTGTCGAGGTCGGCTAGTTCTCGCTCCGGAGCGGCTGGCTTGGGAGTTGGCCGGATCTCGATCGGCGTCGGGTTTGGTTGTGGTGCTTCATGTTTGATCTGACTTTCCCACGTGTAGGTCCGGTCGGGCATGGTGTCGTAGTGCTCGATCATGGCCTGCCAGTGCTGCGGGAAGGTCATGGTGGTTTCGCGGGGTGCGGTGGCGATGGAGTCTGCGGGTACTTCGGTGACGGGTTTGATCGCGGGTCGTAGGACGTCGGCGAGGATGGTTCCGCCATCGATGTAGGCGAAGTTGCGGGCGGCCTGGACGGCGGCGACGCTGAGTTCGCGCCACTCGATGGACCACCCGACATCGCGGGCGAGTTGGTCGAAGAAAACCCTTTGGGTACGGGAGTTTCCGTCGACGAACGGGTGGACGCTGGTCAGGTCTCCCCAGTGTCCGGCGAGGTCGTTGACGAAAGCTTCGTGGCTGTGGTGGTTGAGGTAGACGCCGCTGTTGATGTCGGTGAATACTCGATCGAGTTCGGCGGAGATGGCGGCGGGTGGGTCGTGGAGGATGCCGAGATCGCCTGGCGCGGTGTCGATAGTGCGGATTTCACCGGCCCATTCGTACAGGTCACCGAGTAAGTGGCGGTGGATGGCTTGCAGGTGTGCGAAGTCGAAGTGTCCATCGATCGGATTCGCGGCCAGCTCCGCCATTCGTGTTGCGGCAATGAGGGCTTCGGCCTGCGCGAGCGTGTGAGGGTCGGTGTATCCGAGCCGATTTCGCAGGACCGTCGTGCCCGGATAGTGGTAGTCGTTGTTCACTGAGCGGTGCGGGCGTTCAGTTCCGCGAGTCCGCAGGCGATTGCTTCGTCTCCGGTGATTTCGCCGTTCAGGACTGCTCGCGCTGCTGCTTCCGCCTTCGCGGTAAAGGGGACGCCCCCCATTTCGAGGCCGACGCGGATGCCTGCTATTTCCCGTTCGATCTCACCAGCGGTCAGGATTCGCGTGGGTTTGCGCGGAATCGCGTCTCGCCTCGCCATGGTCTGGTCCCCCGGTCGTCGTTTTGCGGCTGTACGCGTTTCTGCGGTTTCGATGCCACCGACCCTTTGTCGGAGGTCACTGGCGGCATGTTCGTCGTTCTGTGTTGAGAGTGATGCTATCGGACCGACCGAAAACGGTCTATTCGACAGTTTCGGTTGATTTAGTTTCGGGATGAGTTTCGGTCGACGATTTCGCGTGGTCACCCGATCGCGCTGATTTGGGTCGATTCGCGGGCCGAATACGTTCGATTGCGGTCGAAGCATCTAAGCAATCGCTGGATAGTGGATTCATCGACACTGACCATTCCGCGGCGTGACACGCCGTAAGTTGCGAGACTGTTGCCCGATAGGGTGATGCCCCCGACCTGAACCAGATTGGGGGCATCCTTCACTCGGGAGGGAATCGCTCATCTCACGAGGAATCGTCATACTGCCATACGTGACCGGTGGCCGGTCGAATGTCATGGCATCTGGTCGACAGTGCTCCCAGCCAGCACTTCTGATGGTGCAGCAGATCGTTGCGAGCACTCCAATACGTGCGCGCCTGGTCAAAACACCGAGCTACAAGTCCTGACGAATCCGATGTTGTTGTCTACGCTGGGTAAATGCGAGTGGACGGTATCGACGACCACCTCATCGAGGATGCAGGAGAATTGGTGCTCGATTCTCTCGACGTCCTCCTCGAACGTGTAGCCAGCCGACCGGAATTCGCACCCAAAGCAGGCTCACCAAAATGGCTCAGCGAATGGAATGACCGCGATTCCGATGCGGGACGTGTCCGCGCCCGTCAACACTTGCTCCTCAGAATTGCTCTTGCGGCTTCCGCTCACATCACCCCACGCACGGACATCGAGCTAGCCCGACAGATGGGCATCCCCCAGGACGTGATCGAACGTGCACAAGGAGTGCGCCCTCGGTCACGGAAACGTAAGAGCCGAAACATATCCGATGGATCCCCCGTGCAACCTGCACTGTGGTGAGGCTCGATCAAAAGCACCACGGCCACCCGAAACTCCGATGGAGGATGTCCGCTTGAGGCAATCTTGTCTGCCCATAGCTGCCGCGCCACCGCTGCGCGCCGGCTTGCCAACGGATATGCAATCGACAGTCCCAGCGACCGAGTTTCCATCGTGCTCAATACCGTCGAGAAATCCTGGCAACCACAACAATTCGACATTGATTCTCGACACGGGTTATCGACAAACTCGACCTGCACAATCCCCGCGGCCGACCAGATGCCGAATAACGATCAATTCTCGACAATTTCTGATGCTCCAGAACCAAACGAAATGGCGACGTCGTACCTAAATACCTACGCCTGCCTCCAGCACCGTGGTATCCACGTTTGCGACGGTCCTCCTCGACCGCGATCTATGCAGGAATGGTCGCACCCACGAATTCATCATGACGATGGTGCAATTTCCCCATTGCAGAGGCCATCGCGGACAGTGCGGCGGTTTCCTAGGCGCAATTACGAATCTTGGCTCCGAGCCTCAAGTTCTGCAAATTCCATCACGCTGTTCCACCACGTTCGCGTTTCATTCTGGAAGATTTCATCGGCATGTTCGGGCGTTATCTCAGGGCTGGCCAGCCAGAGCACCGAACGAATGCTCACGCTGCCTACGGTCAAATCATCCGTGGTTCTATTCGATCGGGTGAATCCGATATGGAGAGCCTGGGTGATGCGGTAGCCGGTCGCGAAGGCAGTCAGCTGGTAGAGATCTGGACGCTTCCATGTACCGTCCCAAATTTTGTACTTCACGTCTCCGATTGCTATGTCTTTCATGACCAGGTCCGGGTTGATGGTCAATGAGGTCCCCGCCAATGACCTACGTCCTTTGACGACGGTCGTCTCGGCGGCGAGCACGTGACGGACTCTTTGGCGCATCGCGTCCTCGATAGCGTCGGGAGTCGGTAGGAGAAATGTTGAGCCGGCGAGTGTTCCACTTTCAAGCGCCATGCCGTGGCCTTTGATGATCATGTGAGCATTTGCGATCGCCGACCCGTACCGGGAGGTGTCACGATTTAGCGTGATGCGGAGGTCATCTCTACGCAGCTCGCTTACCCCGTCAAGATGAATCAGTGCTCGACGTGCCCGGCTGCGCAACTTGGCGGGCAGCACCCGACTTCGTGCCACGAGTCGCGCCGCAGCTCGAAGCACTCGGTTCAACGGGGTGTCGACACTGAACTCTTCATACTCACACGTCATCGACAGGCGCCCGCGGGCAAAGCTCATCGCGGACGTCATCGGGTCTATCCGTCCGCGAACATGAGCCAGGTCGTCGCATGCTGGGACATAGGTACTGCTCAGACCGCTGTTCAAGAGCGCTTCGAGTGAACCGAGGAACCACGACGCGAGTAGCTCCCAAAAATTTTCACTCGAAGCCTGCTTGATCGGGCCTTGTGCCAGTCGAGGTGTCGGCACGCCGGCGCGAAGCAGGTAGGCAAGATGGGCAAAAGGGATCTTCGGCTGTACGACGAGCCTTGCCTCTGGTAATCCGATCACCCCGATCGCGTTCGCTACCCGCACTTTCCAGGTTGAGCCGTCGGAGGTGACGCATTCGATCGCAGTCCGAGTCGATGCCGCGTCGTCTTGGTCGATCTGACGTTGGCTTTGGCTGGTGAGTTTGCGGCCTAGCTCTTGGAGGCGTCGAGCTTGCTCGGAGGTCAAGGATAGATAGGCCGTGAGGGACTCTGTGATGTACAGGTCCTGTGTCATCGGCAGCTCATGTTCTCACCGACGGCCAAAACCGGTCCGCCGTTATCGCGGCAAGCTCATCAGGCATATCGAACAGATACTCCTCAAGCAGTGGATAGATCTGGCGAAGCCATATCTGGTTGAGCCTGCCGGATGTCATTCCGCGTTCGTCCATTAAGAATGTGTGCCCGACGGTGTGATGACGGTCCAAGAGCGCTTCGAGTTCTGCGTTCAGTTGGATGAATCCGTCGATCAGTTCAGGCACCTCGTTTGTGTGAGATGTGTAGAACTGGCCGAGGACGTACGGCGAAGGCGGCAGCTCGAAGATTTGAAATCTGCGCCGAACGGCCGCGTCGATGCTGCGGATGCTGCGATCTGCGGTGTTCATAGTCCCGATGAAAGCGATTTCCTCCGGGAGACGAAAGTCCTTGGTATACAGGAGATCAATGGGTTCGCCTCGTCTTTCGATCGCGAACAGCAACTCGCCCAATACTCGTGGCAGGTTGGCGCGATTGATCTCGTCCAAGATCAGAACCCGCGGCTGACCTGTGATGCACTCATCCGCGACCTGACGTAGCACCCCTGGTGAAACTGTGAAGGTCAATAGCCCGCTTTTGCCAATTTCGGGTCTGAGGCCCTCCACGAAGTCTTCGTATCCATAGGTGGCGTGAAATTGAACAGTCGTAGTCAGACTGGGATTGTTATCCGTCAAGTAGGCCGCCAGCGCCTGAGCGGTGTGTGTCTTCGATGTTCCCGGTGGCCCGGCCAAGATCACCTGAGGCTGGTCGCTTTCAAGAACTTCAATCAGATCTTGCAGCAGATCACTGGGCAGATTTGCGCCGTCCTCGAGCGAAGCGAGATTGGATACCACTGATGGCGCGGAAGGTGTGACCTTCTTGACTGCGTCTGTCTCAGGCCAATCTTTGATGCATGTCAGAGAGTGAACGAGGGTGTCATGCGTCAGCGCCGGATCCTGATCAACTGCCTCGAGAACAGAGAACAATGCGCGCCACGTCTCGCCACCACGTCCGTCGAGTAACGAGTCTTCCAACCGCTGTCTACGTAGAGGGTTGGAAACATAGGGATCGTCGGAATCGCCCAAACGGCGAGAAATCGGAGGAACCCTGCGTGTCGTGTTTCGGGCAAAATTTCGGGCACTGAATTTGTCGTCCCCAAAGCCCACCAAACCACGTGAGTCAGGAACGTCCAAGACCTCCTTGAGCAACAGTTGCGTGACCAGTGCATAGCGTTGGGAACTCTGCGACTTCGCTGACATCACGGTGGCGACGGCGCTGGCCAACGGCCCCGAAAGGCCGGACGCTATCTGCTGTGCTTCGTCCCATGCCTGCTGCAACTTGTCGCGGCCGATGTTGAAGGCTTCTTTGCTGTCCAAATCAGTCATCTCTTTACTTTTGTCGAGATGCCACTGCGACACGGCGATGGCTCTCCAGGATTGAACTGTCGTGATTTATGGCCGCTTCTTGGAACGGCTTAACCCCTGAACTAGTAGTTGAATACTGGATCATAATTGATGCTTCAGACGCTTCGGGCAAGAGGGAAGATCCTCGGCTTCGACTTCTGAGACCTGTAGAAATATCGGCTAGGTCGAGAACTTGGGTGTCCGCTCATGCCTTGGACTCAGGGACCTGTCCACAACGAGGAACTCTGGCTTTGGGGAAACATCTCCGAAATCTCTTGAGATTTCCTCGCCAGGTCAGACCCCAACGCATTGAGGATCTTCAAGAGCAGTTCGACTGAAACCTGGCGATTGCCTGATTCCATCCGGGAGACCGAGGCCTGGTCCAGACCAATGACCTCACCAAGCGCCTCCTGAGAGAGACCTGCCCCAGAACGCCACGCTGCAATCAGCTGACCCAGCTTTTGATCGAATTCCACCCTGTGAACCTACTGACTCGGGCGACGCGCCTAGCTGACCTTTGGGCGTTTCGGCGTCACAGATGTTCTAATTACTGGCAGTTCATGCAATATTCTCATGAGCCCGCTACATGCTGGAGGTAGATCAGATGCCAAGTCCCACCTTCGTTTCGTTGTATTCAGGCGCGGGTGGCCTCGACCTCGGCCTCGCGCTGGCCGGGTTCGCTCCCGTCTTTTCCAATGACATCGACGGACACGCAACTGAGACCTACAGGCGGGCTATGGAAGCTGCGGCGGGCGGACTCCCTCAACTCAAGGAGCACGAACACCGAGTCACGACAGGTGATATCCGCACGATAGAAAATCTTCCCGGTAAGGGATCTGCTGATTTGGTGGTTGGCGGTCCACCATGCCAGGGGTTTTCTGTGGCTGGACGCATGGACCCCAACGACCCGCGATCACGGCACGTCTTCGACTTTCTTGGCGTTGTGAAGCGAGTTCAGCCTCGCGCATTCGTCATGGAAAACGTAAAGGCGCTCGCGATGAACCGACGTTGGTCAGGCATCGTCGACGAGATCACGGTCGCTGCAGAAAAAATGGGCTATGCGACGAGTCTTCATGTACTGAATGCTTCTCACTACGGAGTTCCTCAGGCGCGGGAGCGAATGTTCTTCGTAGGAGTATTGGGCGGGCCGGCAATGTCGCGGCCCGAAGTATCGGACGGCCCGGTCCGGAGCGTGCGGTCGGCATTGTCGAACCTTCCAAGCTGGGGCGACGAAGGCAACGATGATCTATGTACAGCACGCGTTACCCCTGCCAAACAACCAGTACTGAGGAAGTCACCTTGGGCTGGAATGCTTTTCAACGGTCAAGGGCGACCGATGAATCTCGATGCACCTGCTCCCACCCTTCCGGCGTCGATGGGAGGAAATAGGACCCCCATCATCGATCAGCATCAACTGGATGGCCAAGATATTCCTTGGGTTGAGAAATATCATGCCAAATTATGGGAAGGCGGCTCTCCAGTTTCGAAGGTTCCGGCCAGACTACGGCGCATCACCGTACAAGAAGCCGCTGCTATTCAAACCTTCCCTCCTCTGATGCCATGGCAGGGATCTCAATCTGCCCGATATCGACAAATCGGAAATGCCGTACCCCCACTGCTAGGATATGCCGTCGCTAAACATCTACGAACTCATCTCGGGTACGAAGATTTTTCTCCAAATGGACCAGTGCTGGGCTTAGAGGTTCCATCGGTCTAAATCGAAATGCAGCGCCAGCCGTCCAGCGAACACCGATAAACTCCACTAGGAGCCAGCGCTTTCTCCGAAAGACAGAACGGTTTTATCAGTTTAAGTGGCCCCTTACACAGCCGCCACGTCAGCAGAGTTAGTATCATTAACATGGCACGCCCACCCCGCTGGCAATCCACTCTCGACGCGAGCGCAGCAGAAGCGTGCCTCGCGGTTCGGATGTACAACGACGCCGCCGAGTCGCGATCATTCGAAGCTTTCGTCATACACATGCATCTCGCGTGGCTCTACCTGCTGCACGCAGGGTTTATCCGTGACGGAAAGGATTTCCGCTATTGGGATAAACGATACAAGAGTCGACTACTGAAAATCGACGGCGAAGCCAAGTGCTGGGAGTTGGAACGCAGTCTTCGCGAACGGTGGCCGGACGAAAATGATCCCATACGTGCCAATCTCTCCCTGTTCATCCGTCTACGTAACAGGCTCGAACACCGTCACGCACATGCTGACGAAGCCTTAATGCTGAACCTTTCCGGCCAGGCCCATGCATTGCTACTCAACTTCGAAGATGAGATGACCAGCCAGTTCGGCGATGAACAATCACTTGCCCTTCGCTTACGCATCCCACTGTTCGTAGGAACCTTTAGCCCCCAAGGTGAGCAGGCACTACGGCGCCTCCGGAAGACCCTTCCAAAAGACCTTCAAGGCTTCCTAACCAATTACGAGGCAGGACTCGACGATGCTGTTGTGAAAGATCCTCGTTACGAATTCCGACTTCGTGCCACGGTTGAGCTTGCCCCAAAAGACCCTGATGCTGTCGCAGTCCAATTCACTCACTACAACGATATGACCAGTGAAGAGCGCGCTGCGGTTGAAGAGATGGGACGCAAGGGACAGGTTATAGTCCGTGATCGAAAGCAACCTGTTTCTGGGTTGGGGCGGCTCATGCCCAAGGCTGCGGCAGCCGAAGTGCAAGATGGAGTTCCATATGCCTTCAACCAAACCCATTTCACTGCTGCATGGAAGAACCTCCAGGCGAGGCCATTAAACGGTGCAAAGAACCCCGAGCACACGAACCCTGACTGGTGCGAGTACGACGAACCAACGGGGTCATACAGATACACCCGCGCCTTCGTAAAGCATCTACAGAAGAAGTGCGCGACAGCTGAAGGGTTCAAATCTGTGACTGGCATTCAACCCAAACCAAAGCCTTCTTCGGATAATTAGAAAGTTCGTCCCCCACACAATTTATTTGGCAGCTAAATTTCGCCGATACCGACAACCCTTACCTATGAAAAGAGCGTTTGTTCGGAAGCTAAACGACGGACGTAGTGCGCAAAGAGGATCTAAGTGACCGGCACTTCGGTAATTGCATCTGCGGTGACGAGAATGTCGATTTCCACGCTATTTTTCCCGGCTGCGTCGGTGATGTAAGCGGTTATTCCAGCTAGCCATTGGCCGTCGTGGAGGAGTATCCAGAAATTTTGAACCGCTGGTATGTATCCGGATACGTATAGTGCGGAGGTTTTCACGCGCATACTCACGCGATCGGCGCGGCCGGCTCCCCCGCGTCCGAGTGGTAGAACCCGTCCCATATCGAACCTGACGGGTCTTGGGGGGTCGTAAGTCCTGATCACGGGGTGGTCTGGCCAGCGCTCGGACCAGTGGTCGGTGTTGATCACTGTGCTGCTCGCAGGGATCCGGTGATGCTGGTACGGATGTCGGGGATGGTTCGCCAGGTGACTGATCCGGCGTCGCCGCTGATCTCCATGCGCCCTGTTCTCCGTTGAAATCCTTTCCCGGCGGCCGCGACTTCGAGCTGCACCGCGGTTACACGTCCGTGTCCTTGCCCCAGCCCGGAGTATCCGACTACGCGAGATTCGATGCGCAGGTCCGGGCCGTCCCAGTGCCCGTTGGTTACGGCTAATACGGCACCTTTCGAGCGTGCCCGGGCGATCACGGCGCGGGCGCGTGAGGGGCTGACCGATTCTCCGGATAGTTCGAGTACAACGAAGACATGGCCTTCGAGCAGGATTGCTGCGACTTCGACCGCGGATGCTTCCGGTTTGGGCACGAGGCCGATTTTCGCGAGGTCGGCGCCTTGCTCGGCGGCGGCAAGTAGTCCGAGTTTTGGCATTCCTATTACAGCGGCATGTCCCCCACCTGCGGTGACAGTGGCGAGTAGTCCGATGAGGACGGATGCGGCGCCGTCGACGCTGACGACCGTCCCGCGGGTAAGGCCTCCGCGTGGAAGTAGGTCTGCCATCGGGGATGGCACCGGGAGCATTCGAAGCGTCGACTGCGCGGTGGCCACGATGGGTGTCGGCTCTCGCTCGCCGACGGGGTGCAGCATCACCGAAGGTGTGGCCGGTTCGGTTCCGTCGGATCGGGCCGGTATCGACGCCATCTTTCGGCGGAGCTGTTCGAGCTTCTCAGCCTTGCTGAGTGAGGTTTCCGCTGGTGGGGACGGTGCGGCCATGTGATTCCCTCCTCCAGCTTCCGCGATCTCCCCCCACATTACTCGCTCATACGTTCGAATCATTGCCTGGTGGATGCAGTTCTCGCCACACTGACGCACTCATCTCTAGATAAACATTCTTAATTACTTATCGAATGAATTCTTTCCCTTTCAAAGTAAATAACTTTAATATTACTTCGTATTTCGGCAGCGGCCCGAGAATGCTGTTCATGCAGTAGAGTATCGGTTATGCCAAAGCAGTAGTCAGGCGGTTAGGTGTCAGCGTAGTAAGGGTACCGAAATCGCCTTGATGCTGTTATGGTGAGTTCCCAGTCACGAAAAGCGTGGCCGGTTTAAACCCAGATTGAATGGAGAGTGAGCCACAGATGTGCGCTTTTTCGGTCAACAGCCAATTCCATTGGATCAATACGATAAGGAGAAAGTATGTCAGAAGATTATAGAGAAGATATTAATCAGAATGTGCCTGCCCGAATGGGTTGGACTCGTTGGTGGTCCAAAAAAGAGTGGGCAAGGGTAGTTCCTGGCGGCAAGCATACGCTTCAAGCGATTGACCTGCTGCTTTCCTGCATTTGGCCGTGGATTCAGCCCGTTGTTCAGTCCTTTTTTGAAACGCTGACGTTTCTTGGGCCTGACTGGGTCGGCCACGGCGCATTAGCGCTGGTCAGTGCAGGTTTTATGTATGCTGTGCCATTGGTTATTTGTGCGTTGTTGGTATTTGTTGCGTGCTTGGGCAGGAAACTCTGGCTGGCTCGCCAACAGCGTTTGTAGTTGATGTAGTCGCAGGTTACGGGCCTGGACCCCGGCTTTTGGGTGTTCCAGGCCCTTCTGCTCGGATTGGGGCTTCGTCCGTCGACGAGCACTCGAGGTGAGTGCCTCGACTTGCTTGGCTGGGTGGTGATTGTGCGGGAGCGACGGAGGCCGCGTCCGCTTTGGTGTCGCGGTAGCTCTAGTTTGTGGTTGTGAATGAAAATCAGGTCGCCACATGTGACCGATCTGCAAGGGTTCTTGCAGGTCAGGACCTTGGCTTTCGCTTCGGTCGGGTCAGTGTGGCGACCTGGTGCTCGTCGCGATTTTGATGGTAGTTCGAGGGTCTGACAGGTTCAGTGAGTTCGGGTTTGTGGTCAGCAGGTGTGAATCTGGGTGAATCCAGCTTTTTTCGCTAGTGCGACGATGTGTTTGCGGTGGTGTGTGCGCCGGAGTATGCCTTTGTCGGGTATCGGAACGGCGGCGAATATCTGTCGTTTGTCTGGGTCGTTCCGGCGGCCTCTGGTCATGTCGATTTTGGTGGCGTGTTCGTCGATGGCGTGGAGCATGGCTTTTGTCGTTTTGTGGAGCGTCGCATAATTTGCGGTGAGTTCGTCTTCGGGGATGTGTCGGTCGAAGACGAGGTTACCGGCGCGTAGGTGGCGGTCGATGAAACGCTCGATTCGGGCGTTCGTTTCGCTATCGGTTTCGTCGTCGGCGCCGTGGGTTTCGCGGATTAGCCTGGCTAACTCGGCTCTTTCCGGCGGGGATAGGTCGGCAGTGGTGCGACAGTGCAGTGTGCTGCCCGTTTCTCGGATTAGGTTGTTCAGCTCTTCGACGGTGATGTCGTGTCCCTGGTTCGGCATGCCCGTCCTTGTTTGGTGTGTGGCGTTCAGTGTTTCAGGTGGGTTTAGGGTGTTGCCGGGATTTTGTGTTGGCTGGCCGGTGTCAGGTGGGCGGTGATTGCGTCGGCGATGCGGG
>NZ_LPNP01000052.1:0-42690 GCF_019266045.1 Rhodococcus sp. MH15 | reverse complement strand
ATGGTCACTGCGGCGACATCCCGCCAGCAGAGTACGAGAAGACGTTCTACGCTACTGAGCAGGGTGAGCAGGCCTTGGTTGAAATCAAATAGCCAGAGCCTCCATCAGACCCAGGGCGATTCAAAATGCCGATCACCACGATGAGGTTGATCCGGAATCGCAGACCTACCAATGCCGCTAGCCCGGCAAAGAAGACCTCTTCCATCAACCCCGCCAGCAGGACCGGCTTCACGACGTCCCAGGAGAACCAACCACCCTCGACCGAGGGACTGCCAGTTGAGCCCTCACCGACAAATGCCCGAAACGCAATTGCCAGAGCCTGACCGACCGCCCAAATTCCTGCAGCTCCGAGGAACCGCCGACGACGGCCCACACCTGCGAGCCACGGCGCAGATCGATCGACCGGGCCCCAGAATCTGCGAACTACCAAGAACGTGAACCACCCGCACGCCACCGCCACGCTAGTAGCGATAACGTCCTCCGCAATCCCAGGATCGGGCGAAACATCCACTGCCGCCCCGGAAGTCGGATTGAGATACTGGTCGATCGACGTCCAAATTACGTTGGACCAGAACAACAGCAGGATTGGCGGGGACACCGATCAGCAGAACCAAATGCATCCGCTCGCTCCACCACGCCCACCAACGGCCCGTCCCCCCATCTGAAGCGCTCTCCTCCTGAATCGAAGTCGGCAGCTGCCTCATCCAAACTCCCCCACCCGCTCGAATTTCACAATATTGACACCCACAACTCAACCAGACTGACGCTCCACAGTTCTACACCGCCACAAGGTAATCCAACACGCAACACAAGCACGCAACTGCAAGCAACGCGAGACTGCGATGGCCGCCCGGGAGAAGACCAATCAGGGCGGACTGTAGTCAACTACCCAAGCGCCCTCGGTCCGGCGGAGAGGCACCAGCCATCGGTGGCGATGATCTCGCACGACCACCTCAGCCCCCAAGAACCCCAACACCAGCGAAGTCGAAAATACAGCCGACAACGGAACCAACTCAGCCAACAAAATCCCCTCACCGTCCCTCGCGAAATCCGAAGCAACATCGAGGTCGGTCGTAAACGACGACAGAGGCTGCGCGCTGTAATCATGAGGTACCCGGCGCGCCGCCAGTTCAGGCCAAACCTCAGGCCGCGGGCTTACCCCGAACTTCCCCAGCCCCCGCCACAACAAAACATAGCGACCCCGAACACCGATCTCGGCGAATTCGCTACGCACCACCATCGGGATCGCAACTGCCAAAGCTGCAGCCAATCGCGTCTCTCCACGATCGACCCCCGACAGGCTGTCCAAGGCCAGATACCTGCTTGTGCTGTCAACGGCCTGGTGCATCAACATCGGCCACGGAAGGTCGACTCTCGCATTCCAGTGCACGGCCAGTTGGTTAATCTCAGCACCAACCGAATCCCCGAATTCAGATCTGAGTGCATCCTCAAAGGGGTTGGGGTCGGGAGATTCTGCGTATGGGTTCAACGTCGCCGACAAGTCCGAAATCAGCTCCGGATCAACCGCATTCACACAGGCTCGCAATGCCGAGACGCGGACAGCAACATCAGTCGCCTGCCTGTAGTCCTCAACCCTAGCTGCATTGCGGGATGCCTCACGAATATGAACCGACCACGCACCCAGATACGAGAGCTTTTGTCTCGCAGTCAGAAATGACGATTGCACTATGGCCCTCCGGATTTCACCCAATGACAACGATGTTTCCTCGCTCGGATCCCCGGTCAGCACGTGTAGTTACATCCCCTCGACAATGATGTTCGGACAAGCGGCGTCTGCTTTGCCTGGCGAGCTGGCCGGTACCAGGTGAGGAAGTTCAGGTTCGTCATCAAGGGACACCGGGCCGTCCCACGGAGCTACCAGTGACGAGTCGTATTCCCAACCGTCACAGGACAGGTCGTCCACCCAGATCACCGTCAGGGAACAGTCGAAATACTTCTCCGCGAATGCCATGATGGCCGGGAGCCGATTCTGATCAAACCAACCTCCCCTACCGACCTTGATGTCGCATCCGAATGCGCTCGGCCTTATCCTGGCGACGTATTCGCCTGGCGCCGAGCGTAGGACCACGTGATGATAGGTGCCCACCTATGATTCCCTTCTCGTTCTGCCGACAAAGATGCCCGCGTCACTCGAACTGGACAGTTCAAAATGACGCGGGCATCCATTGGCTGAATTCAGTTCGGTGTGACCAAGACCTGCAATTCGCCTACCCGCCGGTCGTACATCGACGTCAACGGAGTGGGGGCTACACCGCCCATCGTGCCGCCTGGCCAAGTGGCAGTCCACGTGACCACCCAGTTGCTGGTGGCGCTGACCTTGAAGACGTCTTGCGGCTGTCCAATGGACGATTTTGCGAGACGATGTCCGCATGTGGGCGATGGAGTTCCGCTGGCGGGCGAAAGAGGGCTGGCGTCAACAGCATCGGTATACGGAGTGAACGGCAGCAATGCACCCGGGCACAATTGCACGTCTCCATCGCCGTGATTGATGAGGACACCGGTGTTGATGGCGTTCGCGGTGACGGTTACCACACCCGAGGTGGCTGCTCGGTTGACCGGGCCTGTCGTGGATTCGCGAACGTCGTTGGGGCACATGAAAGCCCAGCTCTCCTTACCCACGAGACCGGTACGTTGACCTCCACCTGAGTTCGCAGGTTCAGGTGTCCAGCACATCGGAGGCTTTTCGAGCTGCATAGCGGTGATCGCCATAGACACCGTATTCATGATCTCCGCCATTGAGGGCGGCGTCGGCGGGATCTCGATACCGGGTGCCGCAGGCGGTGCGGGGCATCCCCCCGGTGTGCCGAGACATGCGCCTTGCAGGATCGCGTTGAGGGTCCCGGACGGAGGTGCAGCAGCGGGGCCGGCGCCGCCAGTACCCGCACCGCCTCCGCCGCCTCCTGCGTTGCCAGCCGCGGCCCCCGCGCCGCCTCCCGCGGCCCCCGCGCCGGCGCCTGAGCCCGCGGGCGCACTCACGTAGCCGCCACCCACTGTCACATTCGCACCACCGGGCGAGGACGATACGTCAACTCCACCTCCACCTACGCCTGGCTGCGCCAACGCTGATTGACTCCCCGTGACCAGAACGCCGCAAACCAGTGTCGCAGTGGCGAAAATTCTCATTGCTAGTCGCATGATTGCACCTTCTCAACTGTTTGACTTGTGACGCGCCAGCCATTCGAATCAGGCCACGCGGGGTTCCGAACGGTGATGTTGGTGGACTCGAACTGGCCGCGGTCGGGCTTCATCGCACTTGATCCGTCCGGAAATACGGCATTCCAGCCGGAGATATCAGTGCAGGCCTGAACGTGAACCCACGCGGCTTCCGCGCGGGGTTTTCCCTGATCATCTACCGGTGCGCTCAGATCCGTCACCGAGGATTTGATGACGGAAATGGCTCCGGTACTGGTGATGCCTTGCGACCGTCGAAGCATGATGTCCCCGACTCGGTCGTTCAAGACTGGGTCCCCAGCCACACCGCCGATCGCATCCACAGAAGCTGTTGGGTCAGCTTCAATGCTTCCGAGGGCAGCATAAAACTCGTTGACCTTGGCGATCGCTTGGCTCCGCGCTTGCTCGTCGGGCGTCTTCGCCTCGGTCTTGCCGTCTGGACCATCGAAAGCGGGGTTTCCGGTTGCAGTGAGAGTGACGTTCGGCTCGTCGGAATTGCTGGAACAAGCTGCGACGCCGGCTAGTAGGGCAACAGCTGCGACTGCTGCTGCTGTGGTTCGTCGAATTCTGTTGTGGGCCATGTTGTTGTCTCCTAGAAGCTTCCGGCGCTGCAGGGTGTTCCGGGTTGTGTGTAGTCGGCTGTGACTCTCCATCCTGCTGGGTCGGGCCATGACGGGTTCGTCAGGATCGGTTTTCCGAGTTCGAGTTTGTCCACAGGCTTGCTGATGCAGACGTCCATTTGGAGCGTGGCAGTTCCCGCTGTCGGTGCGCCGGTCTCGTCGATGGGGATGTCGTGTTTGGTAATCACGTTCTTGAGTACTTTGAGATCGCTTGGTGGCGTCGGGTTTCCGTTGCGACTGGTTGTGATCTCTTTCTTGGTCCTGTCGAGGAAACGGCCGGCCGCGACGGCATCGAGGTCAGAGAGCGGGGCAGCGGGGTCGGAATTCAATCGTGCGAGCACGGTGTAGTACTCGCTGATCTTGGCGAGGGCACCTTCTCCTGCTTGCTGTTCAGGTGATTTTCCCGATCCAGGGGGGCCGGTAAAGGTCGGGCCGCTGCTGGTGTCGAGGGTGCCGGGCTCCGGGCTGAGGATGCTGCAGCTTGCGGTCAGGCAGGCCGCCGCAGTGAGGGTGAGCATGGCTGCGAGGCGGCGGTTCATGATGCGGCTCCGATGCGGTAGTCGGTGGTGGTGTCGAGCTGTCTGAGAAGTTCGTTGGTCTCCGGGTGTGCGTCGACTTGCAGTTCGTCGAGTTCGCTTTTGAGGGTGTCGATGAGGGTTTGGGTAGTTTCGATGTCCCCGGAGAAGTGGGTGGCGATGATGGCTGCTCGCCAGCAGCCTTCGTGAGCACTGTCGACCGTGAGGCCGGCCCGGGCTGCCTTTCCTGCGGCATCGAGGTCCTGGGTGACCTGTTCGCCGCGGATGTAGCGGCCGGCGAGCTCTTCTGCGACGTCGGTGATCGCGGAGATCATTTCCTGCTTTATGTGATCTGCCCACCGGTAGGCAATCGGGTCGTCGCTGGTGAAGGGCTGACCGGTCACCAGCGCGAGAGCGGATTCAAGGCGTTCGGTTGTCGTCGTCGCAGGGTGAGCGTCGACGAGCTGGTTCCAGTAGTCCCAGTCTGTGGTCACTGAAGGGTGGAGGCGAAGTGGCGTTCGGCCGGTTCGGTCTCCGGACTTGATGAGCGCTGCGTCCCCGGTGTCGGTATCTCCCATCCAGCTGCGCAGTCGTGTGACGGCTTGGTTGCGGCGGCTACGGAGCCGCGCGTTTGCCGTCTTCGCTTCTTCGGCAGTGCTGGCCGCATTGACGAGTTCAACGTCGTGCGGCCACATCTTTGCGGTGAGCTCAGTTGCGGGCACTCCGCCGTCGCTGAATGCCAGTAGAGCTGCGATTTCGGTGAGGCTTCGCGAGTTCTCGCGGTCCGTTGAGCCCGGAGTAAGTGGCGCGAGGGTGGGCTCTCCGAGGACGCGAATCCAAATGTGTGGAGCCGCGGGAAGCTCGGGATGGGACGCAACAATCTCGGTTTCGGTCTCAGCCGCAGAGTCGGTGTCGATGTCGATGTCACCGACTGTCTCGGAGTTGATTTCCTCAAATACGTTGTCGTCGTTCCGAACTACCGTGAAAGCCGCAGGGTCGGTACTGGTGATGAGATTCTCGGTCGTGATCTCGCAGTCGAGACGTGCCCCCTCCCAACCGAAGTCCGAGGCCTCCGGTTCGACAGCTGGGGAAGAATCATGGGCGGTAGTGGCATACAGACTGACAATGCTCTCGTAGCCGGCTTCGTCGAGTGTTGTGACAGTGAGCTGTGCTGATGCGATACCAGGGCGGACCAGTGTTGCGGTGCCGTCGTCGGCGACATCCAATGTCCAGTCGGAGCGAGTGTTCGAGTTCTGCGTTGTGACTGCAGCGAACGCGATCCGCGGGGCGCTATGGGCGATCGAGGTCAGGATTTCTGTTTGTTCAGCTGTCAACGGGTCGGAGATGAGGACGATTTCCGGAGCAGTCAGCTCACTGGTCTCGTACACGCTCCGTGCCTGTGCGATGGATGCAACCTCGTTCTCGTCGAGGATGCCGGCGTCGCGTTCGAGATGGCGAGCCAAGCGCGCCAACACCTCGTCGGTGTTGTCGGAGTGCGTGATACGGCCAGTGTTCACTGCGCCTGCGAGGTCGCCGCAGTATCCGACGACGTTGAGGTGAAGGGAATCTGCCAGCGGCGATACGGCAAGCTCGACGGCCATCGCGCGAAGCACATTTGCGGTGGCGGTAGGTGTGCCGGTGATGGAGAGATGCCCTATTTCCTCCAAATTGAGCATGAGCTCTCGTCCATCGTCGCTCGTTCCCATCGCGGTCAGGGCTGGGTATGGGCTGACGTCGATGTCCGGGACCGAACGAGGGAACGCCCGTGGGTCGACCATCCACGTGTCGTCGTCTGATTGCATCCATGGCTGGGGCAGCGAGATCTCCTCGAGCAATCCGAGTTCGATCGTGTCGTCACCGATGAAAACCGCAAGGAGACTGGGGATGGAGATCTCGTTCGCTCGGCAGTACTGCGCGAGGTTCCGCAATGCAGTGTCGACATGAGCGGTGGTCAACGGATCGACAGCGGCCGTCAAGGCCTGTTCGGCAAGGATTGCTTCCTTGGCGGGCAGGGCGATGCGCTCGCCGCGGCGGCGGCGATGCTGCTGTTGCCGACGGCACAGCGCGAGATGGCCGGTCAGGCCGGCGGCGGCGAGCGCGGAGATACCGAGGGCGATGTAGACGACGCCGGACGAGCTGGAGGAGTCGTCTTCCGCGTCGGCGGTGATCACGGATGCTTCGGCATCAGGGGCCATATTCGCAGGCATCTGGGGCTCGATGGGGTCGAGTTGCCAGTTCGGTGTCGCTGCAACTTCTGGGAGGGGGTCCGGTGCCGCGTCGGGCACCTGCGCCTGGGGGGCTGGCACCGGCGCCTCAACCGGCGCAGGTACGGCCGCCGGCTGGGGGGCTGCCTCCGCTGCCGGCACGGGTGTTTGGGCGGACGCGGACGGAATGATCAATTGCTGTCCGACTGTGATCAGGTCTCCGGCTGGCGACCCGTCCGCAGTGGTGATCTCAGAAAAACGCAAAGGATCGCCGAGCTCTCGATCGGCGATGTCCCAGAGTGTGTCTCCAGCTTGGACGGTGTAGGCCCCTTGTACGACGTCCTGCACTGCCGCAGGGAGTTGCAGCGTCATTCCCTCTGCGAGGAATCCCGCTTCGGGCACAACGTCTTTGTTCAGTTCGAGCAGTTCGGTGAACAGCCTCCCGTCGCCGAGGTGAGTTTGGGCGAGTCCCCACAGGGTGTCTCCGCGGACGGTGGTCACGGTCGGGCCGGCGGGTTTAACCGCGGGCCGTGCAGCGCGCGGGTCCACCTGAGTGTGGGCGGGGCCGCTCGGGTCTTGCTGTGCGGCGATCGGTGCGTAGGGCGCAGGTGATGCACTGTCTACTGGTTGCGAGAGTGCAGGTGTCGCGGTTGCGGTGCCGGCTGTCAGCAGAAGCAGTGCACCACTGACGAGGAAAGTCGCCGTTTTCTGTTGCGACCCGAGAAGCCGGATCTTCGGTGCCTTGACGCCCCGGAGTGTGGCTGCGAGCTCGACAAGGATCGGGAGGGTAAATGTCGCCCACGCGACCCAGCCGACGAGCGGCAGAAGTGCGACGAGGAGGCTGCCGTCGTCGGGGCTAGAGAGCAGACTCTCGAAATCCGAAAAGGGGATGTCGAGAGGATTACCGCGCAATGCCCACAGTGCTGCGGGGATCCCTGCCACGAGCAGAAGCAGGATCAGGAGGTACCCGAGTCCTGCGAGGCGGGATCGGACTGTGCGAGCACTCATGGCCGGTACACCTCCCCCGCGTTGGTGCGGTTGAGGTTCACCGTTGCACTACCCGTGATCACTTTCGAACCAAGGGGCAAAAGCTTGTTGTCGTACACGATGCGGGTGGTGATCAGCAGTGTGCGAGGCCCTGTGGGGATGACCTCGCCCTCGACCCCGGCGTCGGCGAGGTAGCGTTTCGCGGCCGCCACTGCGCGTACGGGGTCGACAACCGTATCGATCCCTCGCGCACTGAGCGATCCGACGATCTGCTGTCCGGACGCGCGGGCGGCGTCTTCGGCGACGTTGTCCGCGCGTTGAGCTGCGGTGTGCATTCCACCGCCGTCGACGATGAGTCCCCACACGAAGAATATGAGGATGGGAGCGAGTATCACGGTCAGCAGCGTCACGGCGCCCTTATCGCGTTCCTCGGGGAGCCTGGAGGTGAGTCGCTTACGCAGGGTGGTGATCATCTGGTGCGCTCCCGGAAAGTGTCGATGGGTGAGATTGCAGTGACCTCGATAGTTCGTCCTCCGCTGACGCCGGGCCATCCGAGGGCGTCGTAGGAAACTTCACAACTGACGGTGACTTCGACGGTTGCGGATACTCCTGGGCGAGTACGGAATCCGGAGGTGTCAGCGCTGACGTTCATGGTCGTGCATTTGAGTCCTTGACCATCCATGGAGTCCAGGGCCGCTTGGTATGCGAGAGGGTTGGCTTGAGTGGCGGTACGTGAGAGTGATGCTGCCCGGGCGGCTTCTCCCGCGGCGTGCTCGACCTTTTGATGCGCCTGACGGTTGATGCCGTATGCGTACATCCAACCGAGTAGGACGAGGAGGACGATGATCGCGAGGCACAACTCGATGGTCACATCTCCTCGATCGTTTGAGCGGGCGCGAGCGATCCACTGGCTCAGCTTCATCCGACACCTCCGGGATTGGTCACGCGCTCAGTGGGTTTGGTGTGGTCGACGGTGATGGCGAATTCCAACCCCGGTACGAGGGACGGGGACTTTCCGGTGATCGTGACCGTGGTCTCGCGGAGTGTCTTGTTCACCGACACGACCGGCGATTGAAGGTCACCCGATCCGGATTTCGCGATGCACGCGTTCGCTGCGGCGAGGCCGAGCGCCTGGTTCCCTTGCTGAGAACGCGTGGCTTGCAATGCTTTTTCGGCGCAGGTGTTTGCGACGTCTCGTCCATGGAAGAACAGGGCGGTTTGCAGCATCACGGAGAACATCATCAGGAAAGCGACCATCGCGATGACGGTGACGAGCGTCGTGGGGCCCCGGTCGTCGTGGCGCCACCGGTCGATCAGCTGTTCCAGTGTCATGACTGTCCGTTTCTCTGCGGTCCGGTTGGCGAGGGTGGGCTAGGTGGCGAGCCCTTTTTGGGCTGCGGTACTGCGCTTGGTGTCGACGCGATTGCGCGCGAACATGGCAGTCCACATCGCGGCAACGACGAGGGCTATGGAGAGAGAAAATGCGGCCGCAAGTATGCCGAGCTGGGCTATGCCCGAGGTCTTCTCGTCCGTGATTACATTGAAACTCCCGAGCGTCAACGTGGGGACGGCGAGCGCCGCAACCATGGGCGGCAAATAGAACTTCAACCCGTCATCCGAGATGTAGAAGGCCCCGAACACCAGGAGATAGCTCGTCACTGCCAATACGATGATCGTGATAATCATTGGCCTTCTCCTTCACCCCTCAGGGCTTGTAGGTCTGTGAATTCTGTTCGTATGACGCAGATCCAAATCACTCGTTCGGCAACGAACGATCACGACGGAAGGTGGCGTAGCGATAAACGTAGGAAGCGCCCCCCGCGAGTGCGACGACACCGACTGCGGCCACGGCTCCCCAAAACAGGCCCAATACGCAGAAAGAAAGTGCCAGCACCATAACTGACCACCCCGCCCACAAAATCACTTCCTCCAGCGGTGACCCATCTAGAAGGATGATGAGGAGCAGCATTCCGAACAGCAAGAGAACCGCTACCGCTGTCAAAATCGTCATCACAGCATTTCCTCCTGTCCCATGCGGTTACTGCCGCCTGAGGTCGTGCATCGATAGCGCCGAGCACTGGAGAGCGACGTTGCACTCCATGTCCTCAGCGCTACCGATAGGCCCATGGTTTTGTTCTCCAGCATCCGAACTGCGCTCGGCAGTTTCAGTCGGGGATGGAGTCCGCGCGGGACTGGATCTTCTGGACGACTACAGCGCCGGCAGCGATGGCCGCGACGGCGAAGATTCCGGCGAGGATGACGTACTCGAGGGTGGACGGACCACGGTCCGAATTTTTACCGCCTGCACGCTGCAGAAGGCTGCCTGCGAGTGCGGCGACGAACATCATCGTGAGTGCGAGGTACGAGGTGATGGCAGCGCGGGTTGCGCGTCGGGTGGTGGTGATGGCCTTGGTGGTCATGGCGTGCTCCTTATTGGTGTGCTGGATGTGTAGCAGTTGTCCTGGACTGGATGAGTCCGGTCGATGGGTCCTTCTTTGTTTTGCCTGTTCAGAGGGCATTCCTTTCTTGTTGTTGGTTAGCCGCTGATGACGGTCACGGCCGGGATCAGGAGTAGTGCCATGAACAGGCCGGCGAGGCCGGCGAGGGGCATGGCGAGCTTCTCTGTTGCCTCGACGGCGGCGGACTGTTCAGCGGAGGTTTGTGCGGAACGCAGGCTGGCGGCTTTGGCTCGCAGTGAGGTGTAGACGCTGGCGCCTTTGTCGCCTGTCATCGTCATGATGTCTGCGAGGTCGCCGAGTTCTGCGAGTCCGAGCTGCTGAGAGACGCGAGTGAGGGCACTCCAGGGCGCTTCGCCGGAGCGGCCGGCTTCGTACAGTTCCTCGTCCAGTCGTAGGAACACCCAGCTGTCTCCGACTTGGGCGGCGATCTCGAGGGATTGCGTGGATCCGATTCCGCCTCGTCGGCATAGCGCGACCAGGTCGATGTAGGAGCTGAGGGCTTGTGCGAATTCGGCGCGAGCCGCAGCTGCGCGGCGCCGAATGTCGATGTCGGGAATCACGAAGAGGAAGACGGCGGTCGCGAGTGAGAGGATCGCCGGCATCGACCATGCCAATCCCAATCCGAACGCGGTCAGAACCAGATTCAGTATCGGGAAGATCAACAGACCGAAGAATGCCGCGACAAGTTTTTCGCCGAGTACGTGCGCCGGATCTTTGTGCAGCAGTGAGAGGTCCGATGTGGGGAGGGTGAGGAATCGGCTGTCTTGTAGGTAGGGATGTACGCGCAGGCCGAGCTTGTTGGCGAGCCCGTCGACGAGTGATGTCCCTGCTGTACTTGCCTTCTCCGGCGCGGGTCCGGACATCCTGGACATCACGTCGGTGAGGGCAGGTTGGGTTCGCAGGAAGTACAGGGCGACGAGATAGATGCCGATTGTGCCGACGCTGGTATAGACGATGATCGTCATGGTGATACTCATCGCTGCGCTCCTACAAGGTCAGTGCGTTCGACGCGGTCATTGGTTCCGATGAACCGCGGGTAGGTCGGCGGCTTGGTGGCTTGTTTCATCCAGTACAGATCTGCAGCGAAGAGCGTCAGCAGGATCAGTAGGACGATCTGCATGCCGCCTGAACGGTATGGCTCCATGAAATTCGTGAAGGCGAAAGCTGCAGCAAGGACGGCGATGGTGATGATGGTGACCCATTTGGCTTGTGTTCGAGTCGATTTGCGGTCCGCTTCGATGCGCCGGCGGCGGGCGACGGTATCGCCCACGTCTTCGGCGAGGCCTTCGAGAACATTGGCCAGACCGACACCACGCAGTTGCATGGCAAGGAGGAGGGCGCCGCAGATCTTATCTCCGACGCTGTCGTTGAGGTCGGATGCAAATCGTGTGACCGCTTCGGCCGGTGGGACATTGTTGCGGAGCCTGTTGATGAAGGCAGTGATCTCGTCTTTGAGCGTTTCCGGGATAGGAGTCGAGATGATGGTGTGTTCGATTCCGGAGCCAGCTCGCATGCTGCTCGACAAGTTGCGCGTCCATTCGTCCATCGCGGACAGACGGCGGATCTGGTGTTCCGCTTCCGGTCGGCTCAGGAGGTAGGGCAGACCCACGAGAAGGGCCGGGACGAGGAAGAGCGTGAAGAGCCATCCACTCAGGTAGTAGACGCTGGCACCTGCCACGATCCCTACCGCCAGGAGCATTTGGGTGGTCCCGGATATCTTTACTCTTTCGCCCTTACGTGGACGCTGCCGAGTGGGGGCTGTGGGATCGCGGCGGTCCCTCCACCCCAGGACAAGGCAGCCGACTCCCGCGCACAGAAGCAGGACGAGGAAAACGCCGATTTGCTGGTACATCATGCAGCTCCTTCGTCGTCGAAGAGTTCACGTTCTTCGTCGAAACTCCGAAGAGTGTCGGAGGGGAGGTTCAGTCTCTTGAATCCGCCGGCGAGAAGCTTGCGTAGCAGCGGCTGTGGGATGGTGCCGAATACCCCTGTGCCGTCGGAGTATCCGCGGTAGATGGTGGAAAAGCTGGGTAGCTTGTCGTCGCCAGGTTCGACGTAGACGACTTCGGAGACATACCGGACTGCGGTTGTGGTGCCTTCGCGGTTGACCCTGACCTTCGTCGCCAACTGAACGATCACATCGACGTGTTCTGCCAGCTGCCGTTCGATGTATTCCGCGGTGGCGTTCATCGGGGGCTCTTGGGCGAGGTTGGCGAGTCGGTCGATGACGCCGCGGGCGGTGTAGGCGTGGGTAGTGAAAAGGCCACCATTGGCTGTTTGGAGCGCCTTGACCAGGGCGAGGATCTCGTGGCCGGCGATTTCGCCGACTACGAGGTAGTCGAGTCCCTGGCGGACGAACTCATAGAGAATTGCGCTCAGGCTGAAGCCGCCGGCGAGCTGTCCGTCTGGACCGCGTTCGCCACCGCCCATGATCATTTCGGCGTCGACGACGAAGTCTCGCCGGCCGGGCAGTTCGTCGAGGAAGAGTTCTCGTTCGGTTTCGGCCACTCCGATTCGTGTGTGAACGGGGAGTGCGTTGGCGAGAGCGCGGGCGAATGTCGTTTTGCCGAAACCCATTCCGCCGCCGACGCCGGTCGACGCTCCGCCTCGCATGGCGCATCCGAGGATGTGCGCAAGTTCCGGAGGCATCATGTGGTGATCGAGCGATAGCTGCTCGAGGGTGATGTTGGTCAGGCGGTGGATGCGGATCGCGACGGAGGGCCGGATGGTGGTGTACCCCAGGACCGAAAGTCGATGGTTGCCTTGCATGTTGAGTCGAAGCGAGGGATTGATTCTGGAGAAGGGCCTGCCACCGTTATCGGCCCTGGATGCGAGCAGGCTCATCCACTCGAGAAGTTCGTCGCCGCTGTCGACGACGGAAGCTCGGTATTCGTAGTGTCCGTCGGGGTATTTGACGTATACGGCGTCACCGTTGAGGTAGATGTCGGTGATGTCGGGTTCTTCGACGAGATCTTGGAGGGGCCCGAGGCGGAACTGGGCGTCGAAGATCGCCTTGATGAGGGCATGTTCTTGGTCGAGGTTGAAGGCTTCGCCGCCGGAGCGGATCGTCTGTTGGACGTGGTTTTTCACCAATCCGGTGATTGTTTCTCGGCCGTATTCGCGTTCTTCGTCTTCGGTGAACGGCACGACGAGTTTGGTGTTCTTCGGATCGTTGAGCTCTCGGTCACGCTTGGTGCGGTGTTCGCGCAGTAGCTCGGCCGCTTCTCGCTGCAGGGCGCGGACGAGTTGTCGGTCGACCGCGATTTTCGGGGGCGTACTCCGCCGCGACCGCACGGCCTCGTCCGGAGGACTATGCCGTGGTGCTGGAGGTAGGTCGTGAAGGTGGTTGGTGCGGAAGAAATCAGCGGTCTCTGCCGACACCGGGGTTACTGGTTCGGGGGAAGCCGAGTGCTGATCGACGGAAGGAAGCGTCGCGGAGAAGAACGGGAGATCGGTGATGTTCTTGTGCGTACTCTGTGCTGTCTCGTCAGTTGTCATCGTCGGTCTCCTGTCACGGCGAGGCTGGACTTCCAGTCGGCCTGGTGGGTGGCCGCGAACTTTTCGATCTTGGGCCACGTGGTTCGGTGCAGCGCATGGAGATACAGCGATCGGCGGCGGCGCCACTTGGTCAGCACCTCGCCGTCGGAGAAGACCTTCGCGTCCTTCGAATCCGGGATGACGGCGATGACATCGAGTCCCGTGACCTTGGCTACTTCGTCGGCGTTGTACGGAGATTCACCGATGAGGATGAGTCCGAGGCTTGCCGTGGACTGTGTCGCTGACAGTTGTTGACGCAATCCGTTGATCGAAGCGCGCAGCGCCGCCAGTGCCGGACGGGTCGTGCGGGTAACGATGGCAATGGTCGTGGCGCTGACGATCATTTCGACAGGTGAGCCGTGTTGTCCGATCCGGCCGGCGTCGACGATGACGTTGGCATCGTCGACGGCAAGTCCTGCGAGATGGATTCCGAGTGGACTCCAGACGCCGCGCATTGCATCGACTTGAGCGGAATGTAGAAGGCCAGGGAGGACAGAGACCGTGGTGTCGGGGAAGGTGATCACCTCGGAGGCCAGCGCTGATTTGAGGCGTCCGTGGCGGTTGGCGTCGACGAGGTTGATCAATGATTTGTCGTGGTAGCGGCCGCCGAGGAGGTATCCGGCCAGCACGGGCGAGGATCCGATTGGATCAGCTTCGACCAAGAGCGTGTTCTTACTTGGTGAATTCAAGGCCAGAGCGAGTGCTGTCGTGGAGACTCCTGGTGCCCCGGATGCAGAGATGAGTGCGAGGTACATGGGAAATCACCGCACTCGGTTGTCGAGGACGATGGACACGCGCTTGGTCGCAGCCCGCGCGGCGACCCAGTTTGCTTCGGCTTCCGGGACCAGGAGGTTGAGAGTGGTTTCGCCCGCTTCCGCGATCGTGGTCGTCGAGTAGACCTGCGCCTTTGTGTTGATAGGTCCCGTAACCGGCGGGTCATCGCCTTCTCGGGGGGTGTCTACGACGCGAATCATGTCTCCGGGAAGAATTGCTTCCGACGGTAGGTGTGGGTATCCCACGGTGATGCCGACCATCGTCAAGCCTTCTCCGGGCACCACCTGGTCGGTGACGGCCGCGGGCATCAGCACTGTTCCTGCCGGCAATCGAGTGCCGGCACTCATTCCGATGACACGACCTCGTTCACCCGCCGAGAGGGCACCCAGGTCGGCGTCGACGTTGACGGTTTTCACCGCGAGGTCCTTCGATTCGATGATTTGGCCCTGTTGGACGTCGCGCGCGAGGACGAGAACGTCGGTCGTGGCGCGCATCGCGCTGACTGCGGCGAGCATGCCGATGACGGCGACGACGACAAGGGCGACGCCGATTGCAAGGTAGATCGGGCGTCTGCGCACTCGCGCGCGGGTAGTCAGGTCGGGTGGGCTATCCGGGTCTGCGCCGTTATGTGCTGGTTGTTTGTCACCGGACGAGCGGATGGAATCGATCTTTTTGGTCAGTAGGGATGCCATGTGTGGTGGTCCTTCACAGTGGACGAGTGGACAGGGTGGGCAGGTCGTACGGGGACAGTAGGTCGGGACCTGGACTGGCTGGCGCCAACTGCGCTGCAGAACGGTTTGCCTCGGCTTTTCGGTGGCGGTACGTTCGCCGCAATCCCTGTCAATCTTGGTGACAAATCTAAAAGCCAATCTGGATGGCATATTAGAAGGGTTGCGGCATGGTGTCTAGCGATGGACGGACCAATCCGATGAGCCGCAACGTCCTGCGCGGCTTCGATAAAGACGCATTCGCAGCTGCCCGAAAGGCAGCTCGGATGTCCCGTGGCGATGTCGCCCGCCTGGCGGACACGACCGCCGCGACCATCCGCAACTGGGAGATCGGCGCCGTGTCTCCTCAGATAGATTTCCTGGCCAGAGCCGCGAATGCGTTGAACATCCAAGTCGGCGACGTCGTCGTCACGGATCCAGAGGAGCGCTTTCTCAGTGACTATCGATGCTTGGTCGGACTTACCCAACCCCAGCTCGGCAAAGTGTGCGGGTTGACGACTACGACGATCACGCGCATCGAACGCGGTGAGATCGCCCTCACCGACAAGATCCAGACTGCTTTGGCGGAGGCGTTGGGGATTTCTGGGGAACAGGTGAATCGGGCGTACATGAAGGCCAAGCGGCGACCTCCTGGAACGCCTGCTTGAGCCTCGCCGTAAACGTGGCATGGCTATCCCCCTCTGGAGCAACTCCGAGGGTCTCCCCACCCCGGTGTTGACTCGCCTCCCTGCTGGTTTCACTCTCCTGCCTGCCACGCAGCTGTGAGTCTTTCGCGAAACAGCACAGCAGGTTTGTGTTACCGGCGCGAGTCTGGTCGGTACCACTAAAGAGTGTTACCTGCGAGTATTGACTTTTCGCCGTAGGTCAGCTTTTGGGTGTTTGTCTCGTTACAGATACTCACGAAAGGTCATGCATGGATACCGTCCGACCGCCCAACCTGGGCGATTACCTGCGCGCGTTGCGCACCAGATCCACACCGCAGCACCCGGACGGTCTGACGAGGAGCGAATTCGCGGCGAATATTTTCTGGAGCGTGAGCCATATCACGCAGATCGAACGTAACGAATAGCCGAACCCTTCAGTCAAATTTCTGGAAGCAGCATCACGGGAACTCGGCCTCGATCCGGCCCAGCGCCGACACCTGTACAACCTTGCTCGCCGCACTCAAACGGAACGGGAAACATCGACCACCCCGTGGACGATCGAGCAATACCGATCACTCATCACACCCGAGATGCGCACGGTCATCACAGCGCTCAATCCACATCTGGTGGCTTATCTGGATGAGCGATGGAATGTCATCGAATGCAACGCTGCCTATGATCGCGCCTTTCCAGGCCTTCTCGACGACGGCAATGTTTTGCGCTGGTTCTTCTCCACACCGCAGTCCAAGCAAGTCATGGTGGAGTGGGAAGCCGAGACGACCTTGACGGTGAACTGGTTCCGCGCATTGATGGGACGCTATTACAACCCTGAATGGGCGATCGAAACCCTGGAAGAACTGAGCAAGTTCCCTGCATTTCGGCGCCTGTGGGGCAAAGAGGATGTTCGATTCGGCCGACACCAGCCATTCATGCATCTGCGCGATGCCGACACCGGCGAGGAATACCGCGTTCATGTCCAGGTACACACGGAAATGCGTGGTGACTACCCCGTACAGATGTACCTAGGCGTGCGAATCCCGGGAACCGAATAGCTGCTCAAACTTCTACAGCCAGCCTGTTTCAACCATCGTCACGAAGGCCGCGATGGTCTCGTTCACGGGCTGCGGGTGGGTCCAATTGGCTGCGTGACCTGCGCCAGGAATGGTGAGGACTGGAACTGCGAGCGGTAAATGGTCGTACAACTGTTTTGCTTTGGCCGCAGGCGCGGACATGTCGTGTTCGCCACGGATGATCAACGCCGGCACCTCGATAGCACTCAACCGGTCGACGACATCGTCGCGTTCGATCAAGCACTCTGCGGCCGGTCGAATCGCTCGACGATCGCTTGTCGTCCATTTCTCGATCCACGGCGCCCACGACTCTCGCGAGTCACCGCCGATCAATTGTGGTGCCAGAGCTTCGACAAGCGGTTCGATCGGGGCATCGCTGCACCACTGATCGAACATGGCCTTGTATCCGGCTTTCTCGCCATCGGTGCAGGCAGATGCTTCGGTGTCGAGTAGCAGGAGCGCTTGGACTCTCTCGGGAGCGAGCAAAGCCGTCCGTAGCGCGGTGTAGCCGCCCTGCGACATTCCGCCGACGATTGCTGTCTCGATCTCGAGATCGTCGAGGACCGCCAGGGAGTCTCGAGCCAAATCCCAATACGTGAATGCGGCGCCGTGATCGGTTGTTCGTCCGTGTCTGCGCGAGTCCCAGGCAACCACCCTGACATTGCTGGCGAGGGCATCGATCTGCGGGGCGAACATCGACGAATCCATGAAGAATCCATGCCCGAGCAGCAGGACGGGCCCCTCTCCCCCACTGTCGGTGTAATAGATATCGGCGTCGGGCGTTCTCACGTTCGGCACGAACCCGATACTAGGGGTGACCTTTTCCGACCGGGGATTCGAGTCCGCTCACGTGCATACAACACGGGCGCGGTAGATTTTCAGGCTCCGTGGGAAGATCCAGGGCCTCTGCGGGGCGGCGTAGAAGGCGAGGTTTCGGCTAGTCCGGACCGCCGGTAAGTCCGTCGAACACGTCGACTATCCGTGTTCGCAGATTGGGTGAGCCCACATCAACCGAATGAAGTTGAGCCCCGCCAATGAATGTCGCGCACACCTGATCAGATAGTCGGTAGCTTGCGGGACGGTCGCTTATCTCGCCTGACTCTATGGAGCGGACAACCAATTCATCAATGCTCTTGTGCCACTTCATATATGCAGTTTTCCCGCCCGTAACGGATGGTTCGACAGTGAGAAGTAACCCAGCACGCAGGATGGGATCGGCATCGATACGGTGCGCCATCTCGCTGCAGAACCGCACCAGCTGGCGGTAGGGGGACCTATCACCAGCCTCTCCGAGAGCCACGTACTCGTCATTCACCATATTTGACCATCGTTCGATAACCTGTTGTGCCAGTTCCTCTTTGGAAGAGAAATGGAAATATATTGCACCTTTGGTCAGGTTCCCGTTTTCGATGATGGTGTTGATACTTGCCGCGGCAAATCCACAAGCATCGAACTGACGTGCGGCGGCGTCGACGATTTTCTCGCGAGTAATCCCCGCCCGTTTCTGCCGTCGCCTTCCTTTGACCGCGCCCCCGACGACGGATGGGCTGGGTGAACCGAAATGACCTGGACTCATCGGCTCTGATTGGACGACGGTTTCACGCATTCCCTCTCACTTTCAGCAGTGTCTTCTCGCTACATCCTGCAGAAACAACGGAAGCATTTGCAATCTGCCTATTGTCAGCGTTAGTGCGCGATTGTGCAGATCGGAGGCCTGACTGATCCGATTCTGTCCTCGCGACCCATTCTCCGATTGCAGTCAGAATCCAACTTCTGGACACCTCGCGGTCGACGGCCACCACCGATGTCAGCGCTTCGAATGCCAGCGTGACGGCGACCGAAAAATCAGGATGCGGAGTGTCCATTGCTTCCAGTGCGATGTCGTTGGCTGCGGAGAGCGCGAGGTGCAGGGCGTCTGCTGAGATCACCGCAGGGTCTTCTACCAGCGCTGTTGTGGATTGGTATGCCGATATCCAGACCTGCGGGTCTAGCGGATGCTGTGCTGCGGCGTGGCACATACGGGCAGCTTGCTCCAGTTCGGACATGACCGGCTCGGTCACGATGGGCGCGAGCCTGCCGGTTAACCCCCATTGCGAGTCGAGGAGATCGGCGAACCAGTGCCAGCGCATTGATTCCGGTGCGTCATCGAGAGCAAGCTCGACCGTTCCGGCAGCAAGACACATAACAGCGTCGCCGGGTGTCATGGTGTTGAGCGCGGAGGCGAATGTCGTGTTCATGAGCAGGTCCCGTCTGGGGTCTCGGGTCGAGACCGGAGATGTCTGTATATGAATAGAACGTGATGCGATTTTGTAATCCGCTGTCAAGAAACGCTTTTCAGCGTCCAATGGAGATCTTGCCGAGATGTACTTCAGCCGGTGTCGGCAATGTCGATCGGGCGCAAGTATCCCTGCGGTTGACTGCCACGGTTTACCTCTCGCCGCAGCTGACCATCCACGGGGCCGTATGTGAATGCCCTCCCGCCGGCCCCTGCGAAGAAGAGACCTCGCCGCCGCGAGGCGCGTGCGGGCGCCGATGGCGAGCGCAGCATTGCATCGTCTACATGTTGATTTGGCTTGATGGATCGATCAATCGGATTGGGACGCAGTATGTCTCGGCTGGATGTGTGGCGGGAAATGCCGCCAGGGCCTACACGGGGGCACCGCGTACTCAGAGTGCGCAGCATGTGGCGCGGCGGGCGGAGCGGTGTCGCGCCATTCCTATGTCCCGACCGAGAACCAGACAACTGGACTCGTTCGACCCTCCGGTTGAGCGCGGCGGACGCGCGAGCGCTCGATGTCGCATCTTCCAGCAATTCCTCGTCGAGCGAGATCGGTTCCAGCTCCCGACCCGACAGGGGCTCGACAGGAGACAGTTCGTCGGATTCTTCGCGAACACCAAGGACTTCAGCGGCCGTTTCCTGTGGGCCACTCTCTTCTGTCGATGAATCGCTGTTGGCCGCTGCATCACGTGCAAGTGCGCGCCGGTAGCGGCTCAATTCGGTGACTGCCGAGTCGTATTTGATGGAAAGCCGTGCCGCGAGCTCGGAAGGAGACCAACCTCGTTCGAACGCAATGCGCACGATCTCGCGTCGCTCGCAGAGGCGTAGCGGCAACTGCTCCCCACCGAGCCGGCGGATCACGACTGCCTCGTCAACGGGAACACCTCCCCCACCGTGTCGCGGTTGAACTCGTTCCTGACTCCGCGCCTTGGGGTTGTCGATTTCGTCGTCGTCCCACCCGAGCGGCGGCACGATGCCATCCGCGCGTGATCGGTCACGAATTTCGGCATCCGGGCCCGGGTGCATGGACAGCTCGTCGTAGATACCGGCGATCGCCTTCCATAGCCCACTGGAGATGAGGCTCTTGGTCGGCATGCCAGTGACGACGTCGATGTCGACGCCGAGACGAGCTGCCAGGAGACCGTCTCCATAGCCCATTGCGTTGAGTGCACGCAGACGTCGGTGTGCTCCCACCGCCGGCGTGAGATCGCGGCCGCGGCTGGGGCGGAAGGTGATTGAAAGGACGGCGTCGACGACACGTTGTGGTGCTGACGTCGTGGAAGTCTTGCGCAACGCCCGGATGATTTCGACGGGCAGTGATGCAAGTTGAGCGATCAGCTCGGTTGTCATTCCGGCGCACATCAGAGCGTTGACGTGGTAGCGAACGTCTGCGAGGTCGACTGATGTATCGACGTGACGGGCAGGTGTCCAAGCCTGCCCGTCACGTCCCCCTGAACCCGATTGTCGCGATGTCTGGAACCACCCGTCGTCGCGACTGGGTGTAGTAGACCGGGCGGGGATTCCGGCTGTATTCAGTCTAGCTACCGACGCTTGGCGTGCAGAGGAACGGCAGCCGCGTCGGCTGCTGGAGATTTCGGACGTGCGTTGTGGTGCTGCGGTGCTGGTGGTCATCGGAAGCTCTTTTCCGTTAGCGGCTGGTCAGGCCGCATGTACGTGTGAACAGTTCGTACTCGAGCGCACCGGGTGGTCGAGAACAGCGAATGGTCGCTGGTTGAGGCCGTTCTGGTGTTTATCACTGGAATCTAAACCCGGTATGCAACGATGGTATCTACATCTTCAATAGGATGTCCAGCGATGAACGGACAATCCAGGTGAGACTGCCTTTGAACGGCTTCCAGCCGAAGGCCCTCGAAAAGGCTCGAACCGCGGCCAAGATCAGCCGTGGCGACCTCTCCCGCGCAATCGGCGTGGACCCGACCACCGTTCACAATTGGGAAACCGAACGATCGCAACCGTCGCCTGACCATCTGGCGCGCGCCGCTGAGCAACTCGGCATCCCTCTTGATCAACTGATCGTCGTGCCAGAGAAGAACAGGACGATCGCTGACCTGCGCAATCTCGCGGGAATGACCCAGAAGGATATCGCCGGCCGCACAGGCCTGAGCACCACGACGATCGGCAGGATCGAGCGCGGCGAAGGGACTCTCGCCGATCGCCACGCCACCGCACTGGGCGAGGCTCTGCATGTGGAGATCCAGACGATCCGTGCCGCGTTCATCCGAGCCCGAACCAGACCTCTCCGCCCCCTTCCCAAGACCAGCTAGCGCGCATCCCGGACCTGCGAGTTTCCTCACCCTTGATCACCCACTCGCAGCCGCTGCTGACGACGACGATCAACTGCCTGGCGTGAGCCGCTGACCGCCAGGGCTACCGCTACCGCAAGCACTGCGGCCACGACGATGAGCCGGCGGATATCGAGGCCAGCGCCTTCCGCTCCAGGAAGGGCCAGCAAGGGCGATTCCGCTGCGGCGATGATCATGTTGTGTTCGAGAAGCCAGGCCGTGGCCCTTGCCGACATGGCCGGCATGGCGCCGACGACGATCCCGAAGATCAGTGGGGCTGCCATCAGCAGGGACATCTGATCCGCGTCAGACAGTCCTGCCGCGTTCGCCGTACCCGCGGTGGGCCGCTGGGGTTCTGACTGGCTCTCGAACATGACCGATCTCCTCGTGTCGCCGGAATTGGGCTTCTACGAGTAGGAAGATCCGGTCGAGACGTCCTGTGTGACACGAGTCGGCAAACAAATTTCGGCCCCTGGGCGGCGCACGTGACGGGCAGGTGATTGACACGCTTTCGGTCTGCGTCCGATGCGGGGCAGTATCACTAAAACTCCGTTTTGGGTCGTCGATAATTACACCTAGAGTGATATTATTGGTGCATGAAAGGTGATGATCGATTCCTGGCGCTGGCTGACCTCGCCCAGGACCAGTGGGGTATGTTCACCTCAGCGCAGGCCGCCGAGTCGGGCGTAAGTGCGCAACACCTCAAGCGGTTGGCAGACCGATTCATCCTCACCCGCATCAGACATGGCGTGTACCGGCTGACAGGGACGCCGATTCACCCCACCGATCACGTGCGCGCCCAGTGGCTTGCACTCGACCCGACACGCTCGGCGACAGAGCGCATCGGCAGTGCCGATCCCCGCGGGGTCGCCTCTCATCGAACGGCTGCCGACTTGAGACAACTCGGCGACATCGATGCTGACATTGCAGAGTTCACCGTTCCGCGCCGGCGCAACACACGTAGCGACGGAGTCCGTTTCCACGTCGCCACGCTGGACCCCACACACTGGTCTCTACTCGATGGCCTGCCCGTCACGACGACAGCAAGGACGATCGTCGACCTCGCATCTTCTCGAACAGACGGTGGACACCTCGCTGGCGTGGTGTGGGATGCATTGCGCACCGATCAGGTCTCGCGGGGGCAGTTGGAGTCCGAACTGCGCCCATTTGCGCACCTCTACGGCGCACCCCTCGGTGACGGAGCAGGGTTGATCGCCGCCCTCATCGACGATGTCGCCGCCTCGGACCTGAGGTCCGCACCGACCGATACGAGAGCCTCTCGCCAGGAGGAAGCCGCTGGCGAGGTCGGGCACGGTCCCGGCGTCCTGAATATTCTGCGTGATCCCGCCCTGCCCGCCGCACTTCGCGCGCTGCGTAAACAAGGAATCGTATAGTGGCACAACACTATCCGTCGGCAGCAGCATTTCACCGGGCACTGCTGGCACGCCTGGGAAGCCAGGCAAAGACATCCGGTCGCACGACTGAGGAACTTCAACGCGAGTACTTCACCCAGCGGTTCCTGGCGAGGGTGTTCTCGTCACCTGATTCGCGGTGGATCCTCACCGGAGGCGGTGGAATGCTCGTTCGCATCCCTGGGGCCCGTCACAGCCAAGACGTCGATCTGCTTCATCCCGGAACAGACATCATCGGTGCCGTCGACGAACTACGAGCTCTAAGCGTCCGCCCGGACCTGGACCGGTTCACTTTCGAGATCGAGGCGAAAGGATCACTGACCGGCGTCAGTCGGGGTGCTCAATTGAAAGCAACCGTTTATCTCGGCACTACGCGCGTAGGAAACTTTCCGATCGACATTGCGATCGAACGCACCTTGATCGGACCGGTGGAACGACTACAGCCCCGCCCTGCCGTCGAGATCGCAGACGTCTCGACGCTGCCGGCCTTCACGGTCGTACCTATCGCTGACCAGATCGCTGACAAACTGTGCGCGATGTACGAACTTCACGGGCCTCAGAAGGTCACTCCCTCAACGCGATTCCGTGATCTCGTTGATCTGCTACTCATCATCACCTCATGCACGGTCGACGCCAAAGACACTGTGAACGCACTACGGGCCCAACAAACCCGCCGCGTGCTCACACTCCCCCACACGCTTGCATCTCCCGGGCCGAGCTGGGCCGCCGGCTATCGTGCACTCGCGTCGAAGACATCGTTGAAATCCGAGCTTCATACGCTCGACGACGCACTCGCCGAGCTCAGCCGTGCACTGTCTCCATTGCTGTCGGGGCGGAGATCCACAGGGACATGGGACCCCGCCGCGCGGCAGTGGGTGCCGGCCGAGCTCGACTGAGGTCACACCAGTTCAGGTACCTGAACAGGCTTGCGGATCGAGACGTAGGAACTGTCCGGAATCGCAAGATCGCCCACCTCGTCGGTGTCACTGCGCCAGGTCAACGAGAGCAACGAGTCTTCGATGATGTCGGGCTCGGGTTCGGTGTCGACAACGACCCACTCGTCGGTGTCCTCCATCAACAACAGATCACCCAGTGCCACGTCAGCGGCGCGAACATCCTGGACAGGTCCGTATTGGTCCTCGTGTTCGTCTCCACTGGCGAATGCATAGTCCGATTCCTCGCTTAGAGCCGCATCATCGACCGCCTCCTTGACGACGGTGAGTCTGGTTCGGGTCTGGTCGAGGTTCGACTGTTCTGTTCGGATTGCAGGATCGGCCAGTTTGTCGAGAAACGCCGCCGCAGCTGCGGGATCGTTTTTCGCGAGCGTCGGTCTGCGGTAGGTGTCGAGGTCGACGAAGTCCGCCATCGCTGGTCGCTTCGTCGGAGTTTCGGGCGCCCCCAACAGACCCAACAATGCGGTCGGCGATGCGATTCGGCGATCGGTATCGCGGTTCATCCGTGCTCGCTTGAGTACCGGGTCGAGGTCGGGCCGGTCACTGGCAAGGACCCAGTCAGCGGCGACGTAGTCGAAATAGGTCAAAGGTGCGGGTTCTGACGTTTCGTCGGAGGCGTCGATGTCCGGGAGAGATTCCGGAGGAACGATCAGCAACCGCGGGTGTCTGGTCACCGGTGGCCGGAGCCTGTCGAGGAGATCGGCGTCCGGAGTACCGTCACGGGTCTTTCGTGGATCCGGCACGCGGTAGCACTGGATTTCGAGCGGCTGATAGTTGTCGGTGACAGTGGTGCCTCGCCCGCGGCACTTGCGCGGAACGCTCGTGCCGATCGTCGGAGACTGCCACATCATGGTGGCCGCTTGAGGTGAGAGCCGTCCCATGGAGATGCGCATCGCGAAGTTGTCGCGCATGTCGCCGAGGAAGTAGATCGCGTCGGGACGCTGAGTACCGAAGACCAGATGCACTCGCGAGGTACGCGCTTTGCGTGCCATCGACGCCAGCATGGCGAGCACCGGTGGTTGTCTCGGGCCGCCTTTCGGTTTGACCGAGGTGTACCAGTCTTCGACATTGCCGCGGAATTCCGCCCACTCGTCGAGGAACACCAGCACCGGTTCGAAATCCGCTTCCGTTGCCTCGCCGGTGACGATCTTCTGGTAGCGGTACTCCATCAAGTCGCGTGCACGATGCACCATCGCAACTTGCTGCTCGATGGTCGTGGCGACCACTTGGACGTTGGGCCAGTCCTGGAAGCCGAGGAATTCGACATATTTTCCATCGAGCACCCAGATCGGCCATCCGCGGCGCGAGAAGTTGACCAACAGGTTGTGTGCCGTCACTGTCTTGCCGCTACCGGGAGGTCCGATCAGCATCAGATTCGGATCGATCGCGGGGCGCCACACCACCTCGTTGCCGTCTTCGTCGACCCCGTAGGGGATCTCCACTGAGTCGTAGCTGGCCAACAAATCGACATCCGGGTCGATGTCCGGGGCGGGCAGCCAAACGCTGTCGGGGAACGCAGCACGTTGCTCGAACGTCACCTCGTCCGTGTGATGGTTCCACTTTGCACGCCAGCGTCCGGGGAACATCGCATTGATCGCGCGTTCGACACGAGTGCGATAGCCATCAGACACGAGCTTCGATCCGATTTCGTGCCGCACCATCATGGAGGTGACTTCACCTGTCTTGGTATCGACATCAATCGCAGTCACTGTTGCGGTCGGTCCCAGCAGTTGCCCGACATAGCGTTTTGCACGCGCCACCGCTTCACTGTCAGAGGGCTCTCGTTCCGGCTCCGCTGCGGGCGTGAAGATCAACCGCCGACGGTTGGGATCGTGCTCGGCGAGTGCAAAGAACCCCCACCCCTGGTCTTCGAAAACCTCGCAAATGTCGTCGAACCATGTGTCGTCGTTCAGCGGCTGCGCCGACGTGTAATACACGGTGAGTTTTCCCGGCACGCCCGGAGTCCCTCCGCTCCACTTCGATACCGACAACACCGCCCGCGTCGCTTCCGGGATTCCCATGACTGGGCAGAGTCGTTCGATTACTTCGTCGACCTCGACATCGCGCAGTTGTTTTTTCTTCCCCGCGACTCCGGCGTACACCGCGCCTATCGACAGTCCTGCGGCCGCCGGAACTGACAAGGCGGCATACCCGAACAGCGGCGCCCCGGCGCCGACACCCACTGCCGCGCTTCCGAGGCAGAAGCTGTCGCGAACCCAAGTCCGCGACCGCGCCGGCAGTGAACTTATGCGAGGGGTACGAGCGAATCTGGCGGGAGCCTTTTCCTGCGCAGGACTCGTCATCGCCGACCCCCGATCACCCGACGGCGATCGAATCCGGTCTGCATCTGCATGGCGCTCCTCCTGTGGTCGGCCAACCGCGCGCACGCGCAGTTGCCTCGAATGGTTCTTCTACTCGCAGGAAGATCCCGCCAACCCGAGCTGAGTGACATCGCGGCCGAAGAAATCTCTCTCCACTTTCACTCAAGCCGGAACAGCTACGTGTAAATCCGACACCGCCCCGCATCAGATGCACCACGAGTGAGATGTTCATGGGAGGCATCCCATGGCACTCCCACGGCAACTCCCCTTCGCGGAACTCGTAGAACAACTCGCGCTCACATCAATAGCGAAATGACACCGTCACCCCTTGACACGTGGGTTACGCTCCGAACAGCGCAACGAAGTGAGCATGGATCGGAGCGACCCCCCCGCGTAGGGGATAAATTCTCTCCCCGGCAACTACACCGATTCGCGCTGCTCAGCAGGTTGCGGGGCTCCGGAACGAGGATCCGAGCCGTCCATCTATCCCACGCCTCAGCCAACAGACAATCTGAAAAGAACCTTCTCCCGTGGGCGTCCCAAGCCCGTCCCCTTAGCCAATCAACGGCCACGCACCTGTTGTTCAACAGCCTGCGATGTGTCCGGTCGCGAGCTGTTTCGCGCGAGTCTCACCCACACAAGTTCGAGCAGATTCCCGCATCGCAAGTTTCGGCACACAAGTTGGGGAACGTCCTCGCCGGTCCTGCAGATGCCTTTCGACCCTGACCCAGGCGACGGGTCGCGCCTAGGGGTCCCGGGCAATGGCTTCAGTTCAGGTCCGCTTGCGGCTCGCGATCTCGTCGGAGAGCCGCTGCACATGGGCGGCGCCCGCGTCCCTGGCAAGGGCGACGTAGTGGTCCATGACGGCCGGCCGGTAGCGCACGGGCAACGTCTGTCCCGGGGCGAGTCGTGTCAGCTCGGTGATCGTGAGGTCTTCGTCTGCGATACCGCGAAACAAGATGCCGTCGGAGGTCTCCACGTCGAACATCAGGACCACGCGTGGATTGCTGTTGACCTCCCGCCAGTCGACGAGAACGCCGAGCGCAAGCACCCCCGTCCGCAGTTCCGCATTGCGCTTGCGTGCATCACTGCTCATGAGCGGGTTCGGGGCGACGCCCGGAAAGTCGGGCCCGACGCCGAGCGATTCCCGACTCAGGTCAGGCCTGAGCTTCGACATCACATCGTCGAGCGTCATCTTCGAATCGTTGCGCTTCTTCTTCCAACCGAACATCCTGACCCCTCCCTCACAGCGGCGCCGGAATCTCGGCCTGGAGCTTCGCGCTCGGTGCGATCGTAACGGCCGGCATTGCCCGAATCAGACAGATGACCGACGCAAAAACATGCCGATGCCGACTCGTTGGATCCAGCGCGGCGATCTGCGGTGGTCTCCGGGTGGCGGGGTTCGACGCTGATGTTCGGATCCGAGCACTGGCCGTTATTGCCAACGATCATTCGAGCTGGTCAACGTACATTGCTGGCGAGATCCTGCAATCCGAAAGTCGTCATGAGCCCGACCTCGCGGAGATCGCGTGGTCGAGCTGTGGCAACAACACCGGGGCGAACAGATCGAGCAGTTATTTCCTCTCCGGATCGCAGCCAGAGCGTTAGTGCGGGAGGGGAGCCAGCATTACCCGCGCGGATTTGAAGCGATGCAGCAGCTGCGCCGTCAGTTTGAGATGTCGGGGCCTAGTGTCCTGCGCCGGTAGTAAGTTTCCGATATGGCTCTCGGAAACGGGTTGGTCGCTCGCATCGAGCGGACCGTGGACTTCTACGGTCCCGGTCGTCCGATTCCGGCAGACGAGCTTCACGCGCGATTGCATGCACTCGACATCGTCCCGGACAAAGACTTCACCGAGTTCGTGGGACGTTGGGGCGGATGCTTCGTGGGCGTGTCAGTGCACGCATGGGACAACGCCGAACTTATCGGTCGTGAGACATGCATCGAGCTGACCATTGGGGCACGTGACGCATACGGCGCCCTCATCGACGGGGTGGTGTTCGCTGACGACGGGTCGGGGAATCCGATCTGGATCGCTGCGGACGGAAGCGTGCGCTTGGTCGACCATGACAACGCGAACACAGTTATTCGACTGGCTGCCAGTTTCCGCACGCTGTTGGAGGAGAACGTCGACGACTGACTCACGAAGGCATCCGCGCGATGCCGGCTGCCTCTTGTCGCCCTCGCGGGCTGCATGTCCGCGGTGGTCGCCCCAACGACCGGACCTGTCACCGAGATGATCGAAGGCGTTGCGGGCGTCGTGGCTGGGGCCGGCCTACGGATACACGCATGTCGCCCCCTCGACGGGGCACTAGTTCATCGGACGGCTACTGCGCTTACACGCCAGACGCCGATTTTGACGGCACTCATGTAGACGGCGAAGGTGTTTTTGCTCAGTTCTTTTCCATCAGGTCCGGTGGCAGTTTGTGTCACTGCGAGCACACGGGAAACTTTGGCTGGTTGATCAGCAGGGTGTTCGTCGCCGGCAATGCTCGCTGTGGCAATGACGATCGCGTGGTCGTCTGCCCAGTTCTGCCATTGCTTACCGGTGATCGGTGCAAGCGCAATGAATGAGTCGGCATTCGCGGCGTAGTACCTCTCGTCGAGGAGTGGCGCCGCCCGTTGAGCTGCCGCGGATTGGTTTACGTCCTTGCCTGGGGCGTAAGAGAGCATGGTGCGAGCGGCGGCGAGCATGACCGATTCTGCATCGTTCTCGTTGGCTCCGGCCAGTGTGTCGGGGAGCGCTGGAGGCGGAGTGGTGGTCAGGGCTGGAGGGGCGGTCGGCGGCGACGGAACTGTCGTCGGCGCCGAGCCGGATTGGCTACTTTCAGCGAGGACGTCTGTCGATGGGAGTGGCGGTACCGTCCACGAGCTGTCGGATTCGGCGCTCGTTTCCACCGGATGATCTTCGGGTTCGTCGCTTCCTCCGCACGCTGTCAGTACCAACGCGGCAGATGTGAGAGCAGCAAGAGCAATCGAGCGTTTGCGAGTAATCATTATGAAGGTTCCTATCCGAATCGTTTGACGTACATCTCTTCGCCGGCCCAGCCGGAGAGCGGCATGATCGAGACGCTTTTCCCCGATTCCGGGGCGTTGAGCAACATGTCCTGTCCGTTTTCGGTGCCGTAGAAAATGCCGACGTGATGGGTGTCGCCGCCTGCGCCGAAGTAGATCAGGTCACCTGGGCGCTTCTGGTCGAACGGAATGTCTTGGCCGCGGGAGTCGTACAGCTGGCCGGGGTTGGAGTGACTTCCGGTGAAGTGAGGGAGCAAAATTTGGCCACCGGAGGCTTGGTAAACCGCGTACAACGTCAAGCCTGAGCAGTCGAAGCCGACCTTGTTCAAATCGCCGTTCGCATCTCCTGCCCCGCCACCATCACTGATGCCTTTCGTTGGACCGTTCTGATCTCCGCCTCCCCACGCGTACGTTGTTCCGATCCATTGGGAGGCCGCAGCGATCACGTTCGCTCCGAACGGCCCACCCGGCTTGAACTGAGGTCCACCGGGGTTCGAGGTCCCAGGCGCGCAGGCGCCGCCGTCGATGATCGTTGTTGCGGCGCCACCCTTGACGATGTCTGCCAGCTCCTGCGGCGTCAGGTCTTTGCCTGAACCTTTGAACTGCGAAGCTAGTTGCCGAGCGAGCGTTTCGTCGTCGGCGTATGCCTCCGGGTGAGCCGATCCCTGCACGGTTTGGGCGGCGACGGTGACTGGCATGGATTGCCAGCCCGAAACTTTGAGCAACGCGTCAAAGAATTTGACGTTCGCCGTTACGGGGTTCATCAGCTCTTCCGCGGTGCCCCAGATGCCGACTTGTTGTTGGTATTGATTGACCGAGAGGTGGTCGCTTCCGACGCCGTCGTGGGGATATTGCAGCGACTCGGGCACGTTGGAGCTGGCGAGCATTCGGTAGGTCGATTCCTGGCTCATGGTGGCCAAGGCAACTACGATTCCTTGATCAGGAACGCCCATGGACTCGCCTATGGCGACAGCTTGTTTCGCCAGCGCCGTTTGGCTTGCGTTGAGACCACCCGTGCCGGCGGGGGTGGATTTCGCCACCAACTCTGCATCGGGCTGAGTTGGGGCGGAGGCTGCTGCAGGGGAGGCGGTTCCTTGTTGCTTGAGCCAGGGAACCGGGTCGACTCCACCGCCCATCGACCATTGTCCTGGGTAGATACCAAAGTGCAGGTGCGGGCCGCTGGATTGTCCTTCGCTGCCGACTTTGCCGATGAGTTGGCCTGCGGTGACCTTGTCGCCGGCTTTGACGAGCACTCCTGCTGCGGTCATGTGCCCGTAGAGAGATTCGACGGTCTGCCCGTCGATGGTGTGCCGGATGCGGATCCAGTGTCCGTAGCCCGAGGCCGGTCCAGCGACGACGACTTCACCGTCTCCTGCAGCGTAGAAGGGGGTATCCAGCGGGGCCGCGTAATCTTGTCCGTCATGCATTCCGCCTTCTCGCATGCCGAACGGCGAGCTGATCGTGTACGTACCTTCGGCCATCGGAACTGCCAGAGATCCGGGTTTCAGACCTACCAACGATCCGTCTGCACGAATGTCGGTACCGGTCGGCTGACCGCAGGTGGTGTCCTCACCGGTGAGGGACAAGATGACGAGAATCGGCGCCATCAGCACGACCATGCACACGATCGGCACGGAGATGAGGATCCACCACCACCACTTCTTCGACGAACTTTCCGAATCGGGGGATGGTGGTGCGGCGAGGAGCGTCATCAGCGAGGCCGCCGGGTCAGCGAGCTCGGCTGCGGGGTCCTCGCGTTACCCGCTCCTGCTTGAGCTGCCGCCGCCATCAGTCCGGCAGTTCTGGAGCCGGATCCGGTGGGAATGTTGACGGCGGGAACAACTGGAGCGGCGGGCGGACGTGCCGGCGCGGCGGTTGGCTTCGGCGCCTTCGGGGCGCGGGTGGGAGTGGTGGGCAACAGCAGCGGCGCACCGGAATCGGTGGTGAATTCGCGGAAGGCCCGACCGTCTGGTGCAACGGTTTTCGATGCTGAACTGCGAACTTGTCCACGCTCCGGAGCAAGACCCGACGGCGCCGTGCCAATCGACTTCTTGATGCCCGGTTTGTCTGCGACAGCCGATTTCGAAAGTCGACTGCGCACCGCGGCCGCCGCGCTATCCGCACCGGTTCCACGGCTCGGTGAGCTCGTAGAGGACCGTGAACCCGAGGACTGTGAACGGGCCATCGTGGCCGGGTCGGAGAGATTGTCGATCGACTTCTTGGCCTTCTTCGCTCCGGAGACTGCTTTCGTGCCCGCCCAGACTGCGGCAGCGACGCCTCCCGTTACCGCAGTCGACGTCGCTGTGCCAGCTACTGAGCCAACGGCCTTGGTCGATGTGGTCGCTTTCTTCGCGATCTTGCCTGCGCCCTGGACCGCGGCCTTGCCGCCACGGTAGATCTGCCGGCCCTGCGCAGCCATCAACGCGATATCTCGACCCGACGTAGGGGTAGATCTGGTGATGGATGTCGGTGCGGCATCGGGTCGCTTCGCCAAAATCGACGCCAGACTGTCCGACATCCGTTGCAGACCCTTGATCGCGCGACGGAAGAGGAGGAGTGCGACGATCAGGAAGATGTCGACGAAGAAGACGGTGCGGATGAGATTCGATTCGTCTGAAGCGAAAAGGTCTTGGACGACGAGCACGTATCCGACCAGGAAAACTATGGAAAACATCATCTGCAGCAGCGACATCGCGACGTTGGCGATCGTGCGCCAAAACTGTCCACGCATCGACGGTGCGATGGCAACGACGATGCCAGGGATGGATTTGATGGCGTTGCCGATCGAAACGCCTACAGCGAGAACCAACCTGCCCGCCAGGTAGATCGCGAAGAGCATCAGCAGAGTGCCGGCGAAGATCAAGAAGAGCAGACCCATCGCTTGACCAGGGCCAGGATTGTCGGCGTATTGCTTCATCGGACCGTCATCGCCATCACACGCCGCGATCGCGTCTTTGATGCGATCTTCAGGCTTGTCATCCGGATTGAGCAGATCCAGGGCCGCCCCCGCGCCGGGAAGAATGTCACCAACCTTCTCTTGCACCTTGTCCATGACCCCGGGCCCGTCCGGGGTCGCGGCGTAAGCCTCGTCGAATTCCTTGACGCACTTGCCGTTGTTGTCCGGCGCATCAAGCACGACCCCGAAGTTGATCAGCTGAGTGGGCTGGCGCAGGAAGGTATCTACGAGGGTCGATTTGATGGTGTCGATCTCCTGATCGGCGTTGCCGCTGGTATTTCCACCGTTCGCCAGTCCCGACGCGACTTCGAGTCCGGCATCGCGTGCAGCGAAGACCAGGCCGTCGTTACCGACGACCCGGTCGAGGGGGTTGGCGAGAAATCCGACGGCCGCGGCCGCGATGACACACGACATGAGCAGTTCGTAGATGCCCGTGGAGAAGCGCCCGCGTACGAACCACACGGCCACGCTGAATCCGGCGATGGTCAACATCAGTGGGGTGAGCGCGAATTGGTCGGTGATCGAGGTGACGGAGTCTGCGATGGTGCGGACCGGCGTGAGAATCATTTCGATCCAGTCGAAGGACAACGCGTAAGTGATGAACCAGATCGCCGTCGCCATCATGAATCGGAAGACCTCGTATTCGAGGGTGATGATGTACGCCCAGATCATTCTCCAGCCGCCGCCCATTGAGGCGTTGCCCTTGTCGATCGAGAGGAAGTAGCTCCAGGCGTCGATTCCGTGCGTGTCCTTGAGCGCCATCCATGCGAAGAACGGTGATGCACCTCCTCCTCCGCTGGGGTCCGCAGCCGCGGGCGTAGCGAAAATCAGCAAAAGTGCACCAAGAGCGTGCCATCCCGCGGCCACCCGAATGAGCAGGCGGCTCCACCAGCGTGACCACAGCCAGCGAGAGATCGGTTTGCTCACGTACATGATGACGACCAACCAGGATTCGGGAATCCACGCTTGGGCGATCCGGCTGGCGGAGTGCAGGAGCCAACGCAGTGAGTGTGTGACCGCGGCGCGGACGCTGAAGTACTCGCGGGCTTCGGGACTGCCCTCGACAGCGTCCTGGTCGAGGGGGTGCGCCGCGGTCGAGGTCATGCCTTCACCAGCTTCTTGTTGTCTTTCGGGGTAGTCAGCGCGGCTTCACGGCGCGATTCGGTGGCGGGGAGAAGAGTTTTGATGCGGCCGACGTTTCCGCTGCCGTCTCGCATGTAGCCCTCGCCTCGGCGGTGCGGCTCGACGTAGCCGTCTTTTCCCGTGACCGGCGCTGTCTGCTCCGTGAGCTCTTTGACTAGGTCTTGGTTCTCTGGGTCCAGGCCCAGCCACTCGATCGCGCGCTTGGCGAGGCCTTCGTCGGTGTGGCGATGAACAAATCGGGTTTTGATGAGGCCGCGAAGTTTCGGCGTCCCGAACGCGCAGTCCTGATCACCTAATCCCACTGCTGCAGAGGACTTTCGGCCTTGAAGTACGAAATCTTCGACGATGTCGATACCGTCGTCGGCGTTGAGAAGGTGATGAGCTTCGTCGACGAGGAACAGCGCCATCTGGTCGGCGTCGGCGAAGCACTGACCGCGGGCGATCTTCGCGATGAGTGTGTAGACGGCGTGACCGAATCGCTTCTCGAGCGGCAAATTGTCGTACAGGTGCTGCTTCTCTGTCTGCAGCTGGGTGGGGAGCTCCACGCGGTGGGTGCGGAAGATAATCGCCGGCGCGGTGATCGGCAATGCCGGAAGGTCTTTCGCGAAGAGCGCTGCGGCATAGGTCAACCGGGCGTAGACGTTCATCTCCTCGCCGAGGTCGTAGGCACCGTCGATCAGGCAGTCGGCGGAGAGGAGGTGCTCGGTGAGCTCGCCAAGCCCTGCGTAGGGGTGCTTCGCGCGATAGGACGGTTCGAGCACCTTGGCCAGCGCCTTGCCGTGCGTTGATGTCGGCTGGATTCGCAGCAACGCCAGCATCACCGATTGCGTCATCTCCGCCGCGATGTTGGGCGGGAAGATCCGCAGTGGGTCGGTGCTGTAATCGGGCTCGACCAGATCGACGATGACCGCATCCGTGACCGCCCGAGCCCAGTTGGCGTATTCACCGAGGTCACTTTGATCGATACCGATGACCTGGCCGCCGCAGTCGACGACGTGACCGGCAATCACCTTCATGGTGACGGACTTTCCGGATCCGAGCTCCCCGGTGACAGCCCACGAAGAGGACTGGTCGCGGAGGGACTTACCGAGTATGTCGTTGTGTACCGCACCGATCCGGGCTGCCGTGATGTTCAGTGCGAGCAGAGGTCCGGAACTGTCGCCCAGATCGTTGCGAGTGAACGGCATGTAGGCAGCAAAATGTGTCGAGGTGGTGATGTGCCCGAATTCGCGCACGATCTTCGACGAGGGAACGCCGGGAATCATCGCCCACCACAAGTCCTCTTGAAATCCGAGCGGCGCGACCAGCTTGTAGTCCTGATGTTCAAAGGACTTCTTCACTGTTTGGGCTTCAGCGAGGGCCTGCTCTTCGGTGGGCGCGCCTACGGCAAAAAGCGCTGTCCAGGCGACTTCGACCTCGTCACGGTTGGTTTCGAGAAGCGAGCTGTACTCGGTCAGTGCAGAGGCTGCGATATCGAGGGCGCCCTGTCCGCCTGCCAGCTCGCCTTCCCGCTGCTCGTACTGTTCTTTGAGGTTTTCCAGCGCACGCTTGTTCGCACGCATCACGTCAGCGCCTGCTGTCACCTTGAGTCGAGCAACGAAATCGACGTCGATGTCTCCGAAGTCATCCGCCAGGGAAAAGAATTCCGAGCCGGGAAAGAGGACACCACCGGAGGGCATATCCGCTAGCGCGAGAATCACCTGGTACGACGCCGGCCGATCATCGATGTCGTAGGGCTGGTCGACCTTGAGAACTCGACTGAATATGGGAACCTTCGGACGCCACCAAGTCGTGGGCGCATCGCGATCTGATTGCGCGCCTTCGTCGAGTCGTGCTGGGGCGAGCGCCGCTCCCGATTTCGGGGAAGGCGTGGACGCGGCGCCAGGCATGTCTCGATCGACATGGAGGCCGCGGGTCATGGAGTGCTGCCAGAGCCAAACCATCTGTGCTGGTGTTGCCGGTCGAGCTTCGAAGACTGCGGGGATATCGGCGACGATGAGATCCGCTTGGCGAATACGCGCCCGGACCTCGTCTTCGGGGACGGAGGTTCGAGGGAGTCCGATGAAGTCCGACAGCGACGTCCATGCCGCGTGCGTGGCGGCTTTTGCCTGTCCTGCGAGTCCGGTCGTTGTCAGGGGGATGCTCAGATAGAACACTCGTTGGCCGGGGCGATAGAGCTCGATGGAGTCGAGGGTCGCTTCGCATTCGATCGCCCAGTCTGCGTGGACGTCGAGATCAACCCCTTCGGTCATCCTCGCCACGACCGCTTCCGCACTCAGCGACGACGCGATGCCCATCAACATCGATTCGCCGGGCAGTGCGCGCACGAGCATCGTGTGCAGAGTCCGGGCGGTGCGCTTGTCGACGTTGGGTCGGTAGCCGTAGTCCATTCCGCTCAGTACGTAGTCGGCCCACACGACACCGGATTTCGTCCACCGGATATTTGCTGCCATCGACAGAGTTGGCTGTTCCATTGCGGCGGATCGCTTTCTACTCGGGGTTTCCGGCGTTGGCCAGTGCAAGGAGTTCCTTGACGCTTGATCGGCCGGGGCGCGGGGCGGGGTCGTTTGGTGAGAGGGTGGGCAGTTCATGAGGTCGCGACCGAGTGCCGACAGCGTTGTGTGCGACCGGTACAGATTCAGAAGGGGATTCGGGTTCCACAGCAGCGACGAGTTGGTCCTCGATGCGCGGATCGGCAGTGATGTAGCCGCCGGCGTGAACGAGGTGCGGTGCTCGGATATTCACGCGTTTGCCGTTGATCTTCAGCTTGGCCTCAGGCGGCGCGAAGACGGCCTTTTTGACCCCTTGAGCGACAGATGCTGGGCTTCGGCCGGCCAATCGGAGCTTGCCGACGACGAACACCGTGCCGCCGCAGCATGCGACGAAAAATCCGACGTTCCACGTGATGTTGTCGCCGAGCCACAACGGATGCAGGAGCCACAGGATTGCTCCGACAGCGGCGCCACTGACTGCTTGCGGGACTGTGTAGGGGCCGAAAGGGAGCTTCTTACCGTCGGGTGTGCGGCCGATCAGCTGAGGGATTTTCCGAGCTGTTGTGAAGTCTTTGATGACTTCGACGTTGTTGTCGTCGTTCATGCGGGCACCGACTCGCGTGAGGAGTTCTGTCGGTGTGCTCGTGTGGTCGCGTCCGTTGCCGCGGTGGTTACCTCGGACATCTGCAGTCCTCCTTGTCAGGGTCGGTGAAGGGCGATTCGAGTGGGCGCGCGGTCGCCGTTTACACCGGCAGATCCAGACTCGGGTCCGGCGCTTCTACGACCTGCACGACAGAGATGGCCAGGTCCTCTCCGGTTCGGTCCTTGAGGGAGTCCATGTTGAAGACAACCCAGAGCGCTGCAGCACCGATGAGGGCGGAGACGACCAGCCGGGCGATCGTGAAGGACTGCATCAAGTTCCGGAGAAGGAAGTACAGGACCAGGCAGCTGGCTGCAGATTGGAGGGCGACCTTTCCGTTGTTGGTCAGCTCTCCGATCTTTTCGAAGACACCGGCGGCGACGATCGCGGTGTTGGGGTCAGCGGCGGCTAGTGCGAGGGACATGATGGGTCACCTTTCGGTTCGAGGGGTCAATTTCCTGAAGGGGAAAACAGTGGGACTTCGCCGACAGCTGGAAGCGACGATCCGGGTGTTTGGCTTGGCGCGGGAGCCTGAGCCGGCGCTACGGATGTCGGTGCGGAAGTCGACGGAGCGTTCTTCGGAGTCGACGGGGACGGGGCGCTCGTGGTCGACGAATTGACTCCGCTGCGAGGAGCAGTAGCGGCAAAGAGCGGCGTTGAGTCGATGGCGCTGACTTCCCAGCGACCGCCGCGGGAAGTCATCGTCAGCGCGTACTGACCGTTGACAGATTCGGCGTCGGTGATCTTCAAAGATGCAGTGATCAACAAGCGCACGACGTCGCCATCTGAACGCGGTGCAGCCGAGTTCGACGCACTGAGATCGACCGAGGAGAGCACATCGGTGAGTGCGATGCTGCGGTACGGCGCCGGGACGATCGGTGCGATGGAGACCCCCGGCGTCAGGTAGCGAGCAACCTCGCCGTTGCCTGTCAGAAGTGCGGCGAGGAACTGGTTGGCCGAGGTTCCGATCGGGTGATTCGCGACTCGGAACTTATATCCGAGTTGAAGGTCTACAGCTGTCGACGGCTGCGCAACTTCGGAAGGAAGTGTGGCGGCGCGCGCACCGGATTCGGTCACAACAACAGGAACTTGGAAGTAGCGCCGAACGATTGTTGCGGAGGCATCGTTGGCGGGGCGTACCGAGACCGATACCGTCACGGCGTAGGTTCGTGCGTCGCGATCGAAGACAATTGATGCGATGGCGGGGTCCGTCGCAACGTAGAGCGCAGATGCCGGAATATTCGGTGGCGTGGCAACGAACCGTTCGATCTCACGCTCGTTTCCTCGGCTGCCTTGAAGCCACGTCACGACCAGTTGACGGGCTACATCTTCGGCTTGGGCTTGTGCTGCGGTGTCAATGCTTTGCGCTTCGTTGTCAGTTGCTTTGACGACTGCCGGAGTTGACGACGAGCCGAATACGACGAGCAGCAGTGAGACAATTCCTGCGACGAGAGCGGCGATGATCGCACCGCGAATTGCGCGTGTAGTCCACTGCTGACGAAGGCCCCACTGGACTCGCTCTGCGCGCACACGCTCCTCTACTTCATCGACGATCGTCTCGGTGGAATCGGCGGTTGCGGAACCATCCTGCTTCGGTTTCGGAGTGCGCCCGAAGTTGTTGATCTTCTTCCAATCAATGTTCATCGGATACCTGCCTCGGACGGCTGCTCTGACGAGTCGAGTTCTGATTCGCCATCCGGGATGTCGGCGCTCATTGCCCGCGCAAGCGCTGCACGAGCGGCCGGCACCTCTGCGAATACCAACAACGAGAGCGCGGCGCTGGCATCTTCGTCGAATGGGTTTCGTGTGAGAGCCGCAGCGACTCGACGGATCTCCTCAGCAATGGCATGGGCGTAGCCGAGATCGTGCAGTAGCGCTTGCATCGAGTCGTGCATCCGGTCCTCCTGGCGACTGGCGAGTGTGAAAGCCGCACCGATTTTGTGGGCTTCTACTTGTAGGAAGATCCGGGCGCGAAGACCTGAGTGACAGAGCTCGCCAAACTTTTTTCAAAGTTTTTTCCGAGCGCGGCCAGTTGCTTGTTGCCAGAGGTTCAAACGTGCACGTCGATGCCTTCGATGCACGCGCATCTACTCACGGCAAAGCTCGCGGCAACAACATCTCCGGCAACAACAAACACTCCCCTGGCAACAACAAACGTGCAGGTCAGAGGCAATATAGGGCTGCTCTACTGGGCGCGAGACCAACCTCGCACGCGCACAGAGGAGACCCGTGGAAATGTCCACCCACGCAGCAACCGCCCCCAGCCATTCGTCGTCCGCCTTGCCGTCCCATATCGCGGCTCGAGGCGACCTTTACAGCCGTCTGAACACCGAATGGATGCAGCTGTGCGCACGACCCTCAGCAGCGGCAGAGGTGCTCACATGGTCGGTCAATCAGCCGGCCTTGAATCAGGTTCAGGAACTCAACGACTTGGCCGGCGCCCATCGTCTCGATCGCGACGCCGTACTGCTGGCACTGTTGACCCTCCACCAGGAGGGCAGCGTTCTCGCGGGGCGAGCGCTGTTGCAGCTGATGCTCGGGAAGTTGATCTCGTTGACCCGTCACGCGCGGGTGGCCGGCTTCGATTCCTACCACGCTTACGACGAGCGTGCGGCCACCACAATCGCCACTTTCATGTCATTGATAGCCGAGTATCGCCCGTCCGGCGAGAACATTTATGCAGCTCTCTTTTTGCGGACTTTGAAGAAGATCGCACACGAGAACACCTTTGCCGGTGAGATCCCCGCGTCGGATCTGATGGATCGTTCCGATGCTCCTGAGGCGGAAACCGAGAACCCATTTCTCGCCCAGGACTTGCTCGCTTGGGCTGTTCGGAACGGAGTCATCACCGGCACCGACCGAGCTTTGATTCAGCGCGCATATCTCGACCAGACCGACACCGATCTGACATCGATCGCGGCTGAGATCGGCATGACCTCGGCCGCACTTCGTCAGCGGCTCTATCGCGCTGTGTCGAAGATTCGGAACAGCGTAGGAACTTCGAATCAGACGTCGGATCATGCGCGCTTCGCCCGTGCATCGCGCAGCGCCCGGCCGATCGAACAGGCTTTGTGATGACTCGAACTCTCGACGCAGTTTCGTTGCTGGTGTGCTTCCTGATCGCTGGCTTCGTGATGAAGGAATCGTCCCTTCTTTTCGAGACTGCTGGAAGTTTCGACGCAGCGCTACGTATCCCTTCCGTGAGTCATCCCGAACTTTTGGGACAGCTGATGTCGCTCGCTCACCGCGCCGTCTTCACGGTCGTCGACCTTCTGCCGAACACCGTGACCGCACATTCGGGCAGCGGTCTTTCCACTTTGCCCTCGCTGTAATCGATGACGAAAAGAGATCTGTCATGACGACCATCGCTTCCCCATCTACCGACTACCGACGCGCCCGTTCGGTAGGTTCGGCGGCCCTTCTTACAGCAGCCGTGGCGTCAACTCTGCTCACGATCTCAACGCCGGGGACCGCTCATGCCGCACCGGCTTCTGCAGGCTGCCCCACTGCGGAGGTGGTCATGATGACGGGGACGTTCGAGACAGATTCGGGAGCAGATTCTTCGGTGGCGACGGGCCTTCTCAAGCAAGTGACTGATCCGCTTGTTCAGCAGTTCGGAAGCTCCATCAAAGTCACTTACCCTGCCTACGAAGCATCCGCGTTCAACAAGGGCAAGACTTACGGAACGAGTAAGGCCACCGGAATAGAGGCTGCCGCGAAAGTCATGCAGACCCGGGCAACGGAGTGCCCTAGTACTGTTTTCGCTCTCGGTGGTTACAGCCAAGGGGCGGATGTCGCGGGCGATCTGACGTGGCTGATCGGGCACGACAAGGGTCCGATTCCCGCGGAGAAGCTGATCGCGGTCGGCTTGGTTGCCGATCCCCGACAGAGTCCGAGCGAGGACAACACTCTCGTCGGTCCAGCTGTCGACGGAGTCGGTATTGCGGGGGCGCGGCCAGGCGGATTCGGAAAGACAGCCTCGGTAACGCGGTCGTACTGCGCACCTGACGACCTCTACTGCTCGACGAACAGCAACAAGGACGGGTTACTTGCCGGTCTCGGCCGAGTACTTTCACAGCCCCCTACTGCATCCGGTCCACAGCAGAGTGATGGCTCTCAGCCCAACACAGCGACCCTGCAGAACGCCCTGGTTTCGGACTACTCGAAGGTTGATCTCCCGGGCCTTGCCGGCAACGTCGACACTCTGCAGAAGCAGCTCCAGTCTGGTTCTCCCGACCTCGCCAGCGTGAGCGCAGCGGCATCCGACATTGCAAACACTCTGGTCCCTGTAGCGGATACGACCAAGTGGGTGACTCAGAATCCCGCCGTCGAACAATCACTCAAGTCAGCGGACGCATCGACGCCCGAGTTCACGGCCGGCAAGATCGTCGAGACGGTCAAGGGTATCGATGTGGCCGGCGCATTGAAGGCCGCCGATTCGATAACGAAGGCAGTCCAGGGAGCCACAGGCGCGGCGCAGGTGCCGCAGTTGCAGGCTTCCGTCGATGCTCTCGCCAATCAGGTTTCACCTTTGACGTCCACCCCGGCGGATGGGCTCTCCGTTGCCGCGAACGCGCTCTCGATCATCAAGCCGAGTGTCCTGATCGATCAGGTCACCCACATCGGGACGAATGCCTTCGCATTGGCCAACAACATTCCAGCTGTCGCCGACATCTTCACGACTCGGATCCCGCAGATCGTTCTCGATCCCGCGCTCGATCCCATGGCGAAGGTCAAGGCGGTGCACGCCGAGTTCGACCGAATCAATGTTCTCTTCGAACCACTCGTCAAGCTCGCTGCAGGACTGGACTACAAGACCGCAGCATCACTCATCGCGATGATCCCCGACCCGTCCGGTACCGCTCAGATCGTGTCGATGATCGTCGGACTCGTCGGCAACCTCGATATCATCGGTTTGGCCAACTCCGCCGGCGAACTGCAGAAGCAGCTCTGGCACGCGATCGAAACCGGCGATGTCATCGGAGCCGGTCTGGGTGCACTCCCCCACATCCTCGACTTCGCGAAGATCGCGGTAGGCACGCTCGGGGGTGGACAGAAGACTGATCCGGCCAAACTCGGAGCAGCGTCCGCATCGTCGGCGACCGGCCAGCAGCTAACTCAGCAGTCCCAGACAGGGGACCTTGGTGGGCTCGCTTCGAATCTCACCGCGCTGGCAGGTTCTGACGGCGCCGATGCACTGGCACAGATCGGGACTGAAGGACTGAAGTTCGCTTCGTTCATCGGTTCCGGAGCTCACCAGAGCTACGGAGAAATGGTCATCGACTCCGCTGGAACGACCGCCCTCCAGGATCTGACCAACCACTTCCGCGACGCGATTGCGAAAGTGACCGCCTGACTCCCCTGACCTCAACTCTGCACAAGGTCAGCAGTCAAACAATGAACCGCACGGCCAGGGAAGGGTCTCACCGTCCAAAGGTGGGGCCCTTTTCGCTTTCCCATTTTCTACATATCCACTCGTCACGTGCGAGAGAATTAGGGATGAGCAGACCGAGTGACGACGTTCGCCTGTTGACGATCTCAAACACTGTTTCGGATCGCCTCAAGTCACTCCCCGCAGACTATGAGGCCGCTTCAGCACTGATTGCCTCAGCTGCCTTTCAAGTGGGGTTCACTCGCATAGCTGCGGGACTGGCGCAAGAGATGGCTGGCCCCAAGGGTGACACGTACATCCATGAACGCTTCGCACCCGAGCAATTCGATGTCCTACAACTAGCCCCGATCGATTTTGCCTCGCGCACGGCCCTGACTTGCCTCGATCTTTGCGCAGCTGCTGCGTATCGACTGCGACGAGCAGGGCGGTTCGATCCCCATGGCGAGTCTGACCTGGAACACCTGAGGGAGGCGATCAGGAAGAACGGTGTGCAGCTCCACGAAGGCCAGGAACGGTGGCGCCAGGCCTTAATGGGCGATAACAAGTTCAGACTCCTCAAACTGGTGCGGGACCAGGTCACTCATCGAGCGCTGGAGAGACACACCACTATTGGCGAGGGCCCGCCGAAAACAACAATCACGATCGAGGGCAAGCCATACGACGGGACGGTCGCTACTCTTTTCGCCGACTTCGCGGAGTCCCAGTATCAGGCGTTCACCACCGCAGTCCTCGCCGATTATCCTGATCGTCGGTCCCCTACACAGAACAACTGATTTCGACACTTCAGATCGACAATGCCGCATCGGCAAGGATCGCAATCCAGTCCATGCTGGCAGCTACCCTCCACGCCATGGCAACTCCTTCACCGTTCGGCAACAGCGGTCGCGATCTGTTTGTTGTTCACGTCAATACCGCAGCGACCGACAACGGCGAGTGTCAATGGCCACGAAGTTCTCCCCGTAGGCGGCCAGTAGTTCTCCCCGCTGGTGGCCACGGGTTCTCCCCGGTGGCGGCCAGTTGTTTTTCCCCACCCGCTTTCTGATTTGGGTTAGCTGAA
>NZ_LPNP01000051.1:0-29324 GCF_019266045.1 Rhodococcus sp. MH15 | reverse complement strand
CGCTGTTCCACAAGGGCAAGCTCCTCGAACGACCCGTCGAGATCACCCCGGAACCGTCACCGGACACGCCGGTATCCGAGGTCGCCTGACACACCTTAATCCACAGAATTTGACGATTCCTCCCCTACGCGACCACTTCTTCTGTCACTTTGTCACCAACACCTGCATTTCTCCGACCCGAACCTCAGTGGTAGCGGTCGGAGTGATCGGAATAGTTCCGCCGAAGCTCGCCGTAGGGGTAATCGCCGTCCACGACACCACCCAAATCGAGCTAACCGACGGACGGAAAACCCCACCGGGCTGGCTCTGAGAAGACTTGCCTAAGAAGTGATTACAGGTTGGACTCGGCAGATCCATCGCCACATCGGTATACGGAATTGAATTGACCGGGCACACCGGCGGGATAGTCGGTAACCCATCTCCGTAATTGACTGCAAGTCCTGTGTTCACCGCATTCAGGTTGACGGTGACAACTCCTGTAGTAACCGTGCGGTTAATCGGCCCGGTTGTCGACTCCGAAGGGTTGTTCACCCACAGCCAGCTATTGAAACCGACCAAACCGACTTTTTCTCCCGTGCTTGTCGGCTCGGGCGTGATTCCGATGTCGATCGGCTCAACCTGCAACGCCGAGACCGCAGATGAAACAACGTTCATCACCTCCGCGAGGGACACCGGGGTGGGCGGGACATCAATTCCTGGTGCAGCAGGCGCGGGGGCACAGTTGTTTCGGAGGTTGCTGCAGCTGTTGCGTTGAAGGACCGGAGGGCCGCTATTTGCGGGAGCGGCACCGCCGCCGCCCGCTCCTGCTCCACCACTGCCGCCCGCTCCTGCTCCACCCGCTCCGCCACCACCTGTTTGCATCCCCTGGGACGCGCCTGAAGCACCTCCTCCGGAGGGGACGGAAATGTAGCCGCCACCTGCGGTGACCGTATTACCTCCGACGGCACCACCGCCCCACGAATCACCTGGAGCCGCGTAGGCCGATGACTGAGTTACGAGCATCATGCTCATGCAAACAACGATACTGAACATCGCCGCTGAGGAGCGACGGAAAGCTCTTGACATGCTCAACTGAACACCTCCTAATTCGGCTGAAAGTTTGGGATTCGTAGAATGTTTGGTGAAGTTATGGCGAGTCACAGGATGTACCTGGCTTCGTTGGTTGACTTGCAATTCGCCAGCCACTCGCGTCCGGCCATGCTGAGTTTCTGACGGTGAACTTCGCGAGCTCCGGAGCGCGATTCGGACTTAGCGCGCTCGTTCCGTCAGGCAAAGTCGAACTCAGTGCGGAGATATCTACGCATGTCCGCATCTCCACGAAAGCCTCGCCAGCAATGGGGTTCCCATCTGCGTCCTTTGGCGCTTCCTGTTTCGTCACCGAAGTATCTAGAACTGTGATCGCACCCGAACCGACGACACCCTTCGATCGCTGTGTCGTGATGTCCCCCTTGATCCCCGACAACACCGGGTCGACAGCGACACCATCCAATTTATTGATATCAACCGCTGGATCATTTTGGATGCTTGCGAGAACTGCGTAAAACTCGTTGATCTTCGCGGTTGCTGCTTCTGTTGCCTGTTGTTCTGGTGACTTGAGCGTTCCCTCCGGTCCTGTGAGGATCGGCTGTTGTGTTGACGTGGGAGCGGGATCGGCGGTGCCGTCCGTTCCACAAGCAGAGACAACGGCGGCGGCTGTGACGAGTCCAAACGTCAAAGCTGCCGTCTTGCGGAAGATGTTGTGTGTCATGGTTTCCCCCTTCGGGGCTTCCGGTTCGGGAGCCCTATCGGTGTTGTTCGGAGCGTATCGGCTGGACGTGATGCTTTCGCATGTCCAGTTGTTGGGTTCTCTGGGTCTGTTGGTTGGCATCAGGATGCTCTCTGGGTGATTCGGTAGGGGCGTTCGCCGGTTGTGTCGTGGAAGTCGTCGAGTATTTGGAGTAGTTCAGCTGTCTGCTCGTTGGGGTCGACGTCGAGTTCTGCGAGTTTGGTGAGCAGTGTGTCGATGAGGCCTTGTGTGGCTGTGATGTCGTCGCTGCCGTGGGTTGCGATGATCGCGAGGCGCCAGAGCCCTTCGTGGTATTCGTCGACGTCGAGGCCTTTTTGTGCGAGTTCGAGTGCGGTGCGCGTGTCGCCTTCTTGTAGGTGACGTGCTGAGAGTTCTTCGATGGCGTCGGTGAGTTCGGAGATCATGTTCTGGCGTAGTTCTTCTGCCCAGCCGTATCGTGCGGGTGCTTTTTTCGTGGTGAATGGGGTTCCTTCCACGAGGGCGACGGCTGTGGTCAGTTCGTTGTGGTCGGCGGTGGCGGGGTGGCCTCCGATGAGGTTGTTCCAGATGTCCCAGTCGGTGTGGACGGTGTCGTCGAGGCGGTATGGGGTGTTGCCGGTGTTGTCGAAGACCTTGGGGAATGCGAGGTCTCCGGTGGCGGTTTCGCCGAGGAAGTTGCGGAGTCTGGTGAAGGCGGTGTTTCGGCGGGCGGTGCGTTTTGTGGTTTGTTCGGAGAGGCTGAGGTTTGCGTATGTCTGTTTGGGCCAGATCTTTTCGTCCACTTGGGGTCCGCGGATTCCGGGGTGTGGGTGGGTGGCGATGAGGGCTGCGAGTTCGGTGAGGTGAGGTCGTCGACCGACGTCGGATCCTTCGTTGAGTGCTGTCACGCGTGGGGTCCCGAGGACGTGGATCCAGATGTGTTCGTCGACGGAGGGCGCGTTGTCTGGTGTCGGCGCGATCGCCATCGCGAGGGGTGGTGTGTTCTCTGCGGCGTCTGGTGTGTTGTTGATCGATGATTCGTCGGCGGGGTCGAGGTAGGTGAGGGGTTCGGTGTCGGCTTCGTCGTCGTCGAATTCGGTTGTTGCGGTGTCGAAGTTCGGTTCTGTTGCGAGGATATGGACGGTCGGTGCCTGGTGGGGTAGGAGGTCGTCGACCGATGTTGCTTCTGCGATGCGGTCGTCGAAGGCTTCCGCTGTCCATGGGTCGTTCTGGGAAGCGGCGTCGGCGATGGGGTCGGCGTCTGCTGTTTCGAGGACGTCGATGATTGCGTCGAATTCTGCTTCGGAGATGCGTGCGGGTGTGAGGTCGAACGCGGGTTTGCCGGGGCGGCGCAGTGTGGCGGATCCGTCTGCTGTGGTGGTCAGTGTCCAGTCTGCTGTGGGGTCGTCTGCAGCGGTGACCGCGGCGAACGCGACTCGTGGTGCGTTGGCGAGGATGTTGTCGAAGATTTCGCGTTGTGCGGGTGTCAGTGGCTCGGACAGCAGGATGATTTCGGGATTGGTGATGGCGCTGTCGGTGTATTGGATGCGGGCCTGCGCGATGTCGTCGATTCCGTTGTCCGCGAGGGCCTGTGCGTCGGTCCGTGTGTGGCGGGCGAGACGTTCGAGGACTGCGTCGGCGGTTGGGGCGTATTCGATGAGTGCTGATCCGTCGGTGTTCGGGCGCGCGAGGGCTTCGCCTGTGCCCACGAGGGTGAGCTTGAGGTTGTCGCCGAGCGGGGAGAAGGCGAGGAACACTGCGAGCGCTCGGATGATGTCGCGAGCTTCAACTGTGGGGGCTGCGATTCCGAGGTGGGAAAGCTGTTCGAGGTTGAGGAGCAGTCTGGATCCGCCCTCGATTTCGCCGATTTCCACCAGGGCCGGGTAGGGGCTGACGGTGGTGAGTGGGGGGTCGAGTTCGTCGTCGGCGGTGATGGTCCAGGCCGACGTCTCGGCGTCGCGTTGCCATGGGGCGGGTAGTTCGATGTCGTCTACGAGCGCGAGTTCGATGCTGCGGTCGTGGAGGAAGACTCCGAGCAGCGCAGGCAGTGGGATGGAGTTGGTGCGGCAGATGTCGGCGACGTCGCGGAGTGCTTTGTCGAGGAGGTCGAGGAGGGCGGGGTCTGCGTTGTCGCGGATCTGCTGTTCGACGAGGGCGGTCGAGGGCTGGGGCATCGGGATGCGTTCTCCACGGCGCCGGCGGTTCTGCTGTCGGCGGCGGAAGAGTCCGACGCCGGCGAGGAGCGCGATGCCGGCGAGTGCGGATAGTCCCATGACGGTTTTGCTGTCTTGGGCGTTGTCGGTTGAGGTGAGGGCTGTCGTTGCTGCGGTGTTTTCCGGCACTTGTGGGGCGGCGGTGTTGAGCGGGACGAGTGTTTCGGGGCTGTCGGTGTCTGCGGGTGCGGCCTGTTGTGCGGCGGCCTCTGGCGCTAGTTCTGGTGCTGCTTCTGGCGTAAGTTCTGGTGCGATTTCCGGCCTATTGAGCTGCTCGGATTGGGAAATCGGTGCGTCGATTGCACTTGGAGCGGTGGGGGCGGAGGCGAGGGGTGAGTTCTCGTTGAGGTCCGGTGCTGGTGCTGGCGCTGGGGGGACGTCAGGCGCTTCGCTGGGGGCAGGTACGTCAACAGATACCGGCGGGGCAGGCTCGGGCGCCGGAGCTTCTGCCGCTGGGAGCGCGGGTGCCTCTGCAGCGGGAGCGTCGGGGATCTCGATACCGAAGATCCGCGCGGCAGCTTCCTCCGCAGCACGCGCTTCGGCCTGAGCCATCTCGTCGCCGCCGGGCACCAGCGCCGGTAGCTCCGGAACATCGGGAACCACCAACGGTGACTGCTCCCCTGCTGCCTCGGACGGTGCAAACGAAGCGGGAGACTCCGGAGATGCGGTTGGGGCCTCTGCGACGTCCGGAATCAACTCGGGCGCGGGTGCAGCTTCGGGCGCGGGCTGCTGCGGTGCAGGTTCGGGTGCGGGCTGCGGTGCGGACGATTCCTCCGCGGGGTTGGGCGATGCTGCCGGCGGCGCTTCTTCTGCGCTGATTGAGGTGGGCGTCAGGAAGAGTTGTTGGCCGATCTGGATCACGTCTGTAGTCAGTGGTCCGGTGGCGCCGTGGATTTGGGGGTAGAGGGAGCCGTCACCGAGATACGTTTCGGCGAGGTCCCACAGTGTGTCGCCGGCCTTTACTGTGTAGGCGCCGTCGAGCTGCTTCTCGGGGGATGCAGGCAGTGTGAGCGTGAGGCCTGCGTCGATCCAGGCTTCGTTTGGGATTGCGTTTTGGTTCAGTGACTGGATTTCCGGATAGCGTGTTCCGTCTCCGAGGTGCCGCTCGGCGAGGCCCCATAGTGTGTCGCCCGATTCGGTGACGATTGTTGTTCCGGCAGCTGTCTGTGCTGGTGTTTTCGTCCAGGAGGGGGCGTTCTGTTGTGGGGTCTGGGTGTGGGTGTCGTTGAGGAAGGCGGGTGCGCTGATCGAGGTGGGTGAGGTGTGGTTGGGTCCGAGGATGTCGGCCGCGGGGGTGGCTGTTGCTGTGCCGGCTGTGATCAGTAGGAGTGCGCCGCTGACGAGTATCGCTGCCGAGTGTTGTTGGAGCTGGAGTCCTTTGATTCGTCTGACTTTGACGCCGCGAAGCGCTGCAGCGAGTTCGATGATGATCGAGTAGGTGAAGGTGCCCCAGGCGATCCAGCCGATGATTGTCAGTGCGGAGAGGAAAAGGGTTCCGTCGTCTTGGGTGGTGAGTGCTTCTTTGACGGTGTCGAAGGTCAGGCTGGTGATGCCGGCGAGGGGGTTTCCGGCGAATGTGTAGAGCGCGAACGGGATTCCGGCGGTGAGCGCGAGGAGTGCAATGAGGTAGAGCAGGCCTTTGAGGCGGGCTGCGGCGACGTTCACGTCGTGGTCCTCTCGCTCGTTCGGAAAGTGGTGGGAGTTGTGGTGCCTTCGCTGCTGGGGTGCGCGGGGGCGGGGTGGGGCCGGGTCCCGGGTTCGCTCATGGTGCGCCGATCGCTCCGGCGCCGGTGTTGGTGCGGTTGAGGTTCACGTGTGCTGTTCCGACGACTGTTTGTTCTCCGAGTCCTATGAGGCCGAGGACTTTCGGTGTGTAGTGGGCTGTCGTGGTGATCAGGAGGGTGTTGGGGCCGGTGGGGACGACTACGCCTTTGATGTCGGTTGCGTTGAGGTACTTTTGCGCTTCGATCATGGCGGTTGCGGGGTTGACGACGACGGCTGTTCCGCGTGCGGCGAGTGGGGTGATGACGGCTTGGCCTGCGGCGCGTGCTGCTTCTTCTGCTACGAGTTGGGCTTGTTGTTTGGCGTGGAGTTTTCCGCCGCCGTCGACAACGAGGCCGAGGCAGAGGAGTAGAGCGAATGCTCCTATGACTGCCCAGAGGACGATTGATCCTTGATCGTCTTGTTTGTTGCGGAGTTTCGCGATGAGTGTGTTCATCGGACTCGCTCTCGGTAGGTGTCGATCGGTGAGGAGCTTGTGTGCCGGATGGTGCGGACTCCGCTGATTCCGACGAGTCCGAGCGAATCGAGGGAGACGTCGCATGTGACGGTCGTTTGGACGGTGGCTCTCACGCCGGGTCGAGTGCGGAAACCGCTGGCGTCGGTGCTGATGGAGAGGTTGACGCAGTTGAGCCCTTTTGCTGCGAGGTCCGATGTTGCTGCTTCCTCGGCGCTCGTGAAGGCCTGGGACATTGTTCGTGCGAGGGAAGCTGATCGGGATGCTTCAGCTGCTGCGTGTTCGACTTTCTGGTGAGCCATGGTGACCATGCCGCCGACGATGACGACGCCGATGAGGAGCAGGATGAAGGGCGTCAGTATGACGAGTTCGAGGGTTTCGGCGCCGCGGTCGTTGGCGTGTATTCGCCTGCGCAGGTTGGTCAGTGCGTTCAGTACGGTATGGGGCGGTAGGGGAAGAGGATGTCGGGGTCGAATCCGGTGGTTACCCCTAGGGCTAAGAGAAAGAGTGCGAGGGATGTGGCCACGAGGAGCCGGTTTCTGCGTATTCGCGTCATGGGTTTCTCCACTCGTAGGACGCGTGTGTGTCGTGTTCATGGGATGGGGTGTCCGGTTCCAAGGATTACGGTGACTATCGCGTCTGGGCTGTAGAAGTAGAGAGCCGCGGTAATGGATCCGGTGAACAGGATCCCCCAGATTATTTCTTTGAGGGATAGGCGACTGTTCTCATCCGCGGTCTGTTCATTCCTGAGTGAGTCCGTCATTGCGGTGACCTTCCCTCCGCTGAGGTTGCTAGTTTCCGAAGTCCGGGCAGGAACCGGGCGGTGGCCGCTCACCAGAGGTCTCCTGGGTTGGTGATGCGTTCGACGGGTGCGCTTTGATCGATGTTGATGGTCAGGTTCAGGAACGGGATGAGCGAGATCGGTTGTCCCACAATCCGAACTGTCGCTTCACGTTGGTTGCGTGTCACTGTGACGGCGGGGCCACGTAGGACGGTGGCGCCGGTCTGTGCGATGAATCCGTAGGCGGCGGCTGTGCCGGCTGCCGATGTGCCGAATTGTGTTCGTGCTTGGCGGAGTCCTTCTTCGCCTGCTTTCATCGCTACGTTGCGGGCGTGGAAGTACAACGCTCCTTGGACTGCACCGAAGAACAGTAGGAGGACGACGGGCCAGATAATGACGGTTTCCAGAACGCCACCGCGGTCGTTGCCGAGCCGAGACTTCAAGCGTGCGAGTGGTGTTGCTGTGGGTGGCCGCATGATCGCCCCTCCTTCGTTGGTGTGTGTTCAGACGATGGTCGCGAGGTAACGCTGAACTGTTGGGCCTAGCTGGATGAGGACGAGGATCGCGATGAGGCAGACTGCTGCGGACATGATCCATAGGCGCAGGATGCTTCCGCTGTCGTTGTGCCGGTTGCGGTTGATGAGTGTCATCGTTTCGCTCCGTTCTGCATCGCTGGCTCGGATTTTTTGGTGGGGGTGGATCGTCGGAGGAGCGCGTTGTTTGTGTTCCTGGGGTTTCAGGAGGGTTGCGGCGATCCACCCTTGCACCTGGTGGGGTTGCTACTGGATCTTGTTGAGGTAGCGCATGACGACGGGTCCGAGGTATGCGACGACTGCAATTGCGAGAGTGACCACGCCGGCCGCGATGATGACGTACTCGAGCATTGATCCGCGGTCAGAACGTCGTCGGTTGGATCCGCTGGCTCGATCGAGGAATCCGGTGATCATCGCGATGCCAGCGAGAGTGGTGACGGTGGTTGCGCGCTGTGCGCGGTGGGCGAAATTGGTGATCATCTGGGTTCCTCCTGTTTGTTTTTCCCTCTACTAATGAAGAGGTCCGTTTCGTGTGCCGCTGTGACCGCCTGGGTGAAAATTTTTTCGAGAAGGCAGAAACTTGGCGTTTGCAGGTTAGCGCGGAATTGTTGGGGGGTACTGCCGAGAATGCGTGTTTGCGCTGGTGGAGCGTTCGCACTCTGGTCGCTGGTGCGCCTTGTGGGCGGTAATTGAATAGTTGCCATTGGACTCTTCCTCAGGACGATCCGAGAATGATGCTGGACATGGCTGGGATGAACAGCATGATCATGAAGACGATTCCGATGAGCGCGAGGGGAGCTTGGATCTTCTCGGTCGAGGAGCCGGCTTTGCCGAGTTCGTCGGAGAGTTGAGCGTTTCGCAGTGCGGATGCGCGGGCGCTGAGTGTGACGGCAACCGACGCTCCTTGTTCGCCTGTCAACGTCATGATGTCGGCGAGGTCGGCGAGGTCGGGCAGCTCGAGTTCGCCGGAGATTCGGGTGAGGGTGTCCCACGGCGCTTGTCCGGATCGCTGAGCTCGCATGAGTTCTTCGTCGAGGCGACGGAAGACCCAGCTGTCGCCCACTGCTGCGGCTCTTTCGAGGCTCTGCACGGCTCCGACGCCGCCTGTGCGGTTGAGTGCGACGAATTCGATGTAGGCGCCGAGGGAGCGGCCGAATTCCTCACGGGCTACGGCAGCTTTCTTCCGGACTTCGATGTCTGGGGCGACGAAGCACGCTGCAGCGATGGCGAGGGAGAGAATTGCGGGAATGCCCCAGGGGATCCCGCGGCCGAGGATCGTGAGCATGAGATTGACGACGGGGAAGAAAAGTAGCCCGAGGAGCGCAGAAAGAACCTTGTCTCCAAGAAAGTATGGAACCTCGATTTTGAGGATCGCGAGATCTGATCGAGGAATTTTGAGGATCGTGGAGTCTGCGGTGTACGGGAGTACTCGCCTTCCCACTTTTCCTCGAACGGATTCGTCGACGTTGATGTCGGCGGGTTTGTCGGTGGAGCGGTGGGCGCCGAGGTTGTCGAGCACTTCGGACAGAGATGCTTGTGCTGGTGCGAAACGCAGGAACAGGCAGATGAGTCCGACACAGAGAACTACCGCCAACAGGGCGGCTTGGATCTGAAATGTCATGACAGAACTCCCTCGATGAAGCTCTCGCTTTTCTCGTTCGCCGCTTTGCGGGTGGTTCCGAGGAATCGCGGGAGTTTCGGTGGTTGTACGAGCTTCTTCATCCAGAGGAGACATCCGATGAAGGCGGCTATTTCGACGACGAAGATCAGTTGTCCTGCTGGTGTTTTGTAGAAGGCCATGTAGTCGGTGAGAACGAAGAGGCCTGTGATGAAACCGATCGTGATGATGGTGACCCATCGAGCAGTGGTGCGGCTACCTTTGCGTGCCGCTTCGACTGCTCGGCGGTTCCTGACGTCTTCGGCCACTGACCGGGAGAGTCGGTCGAGGACTGCGGTGAGTCCGGATCCACGGATGGCGGCACTTTGGATGAGTGATCCCACGATGAGGTCGCCGGTGGCGTCGTCGAGGTCTGTTGCGAAGCTTCGGAGTGCGTCGTTGATCGGTGTGTTGGTGCGGAGCCTCTGGATCAGTCGGCTGATTTCGTCGGTGAGGGCTTCTGGCATCGCTTTGTGGGTGGCGATGATTGCTTGCTCGATGCCCGTTCCTACAGCAAGTACGCCGCTGAGGTTTCTCACCCACTCTTCCATGGCGTTGAGTCTGGCGATTTCCCCTTCGGCTGCTGGTTTGCCGAGAAGGTAAGGCAGAGCGACGAATGCGATGGGGCTGATGGGTAGTGCGATGAACCATCCGCTCACCATCCAGGTCAGCGCGCCGACGAGGGTGCCGGCGATGATGAGGAGGCGATACTTTCGGCTGATGCGGATGGGGGTTCGGCGGTGTTTCTGGGGGGCTGTGGGGTCTCTGCGGTCCTTCCAGCCGTGGTAGATCAGTGTGAGAGCGCCCAGAAGTAGAAGGACGAGGAGAACTGCCATCAGGGTGTACATGGTTAGTGTCCTTCCTCGAATTCCAGTGAGTGGAGCGGGATCAGGTGTTCGGGGAACCCACCTTCGATGACTTTGCGGCGAAGTTTGGGGGGCAGGGTTCCGTATTCTCCGGTGCCGCCGGGGCGGCCTTGATAGACCGTGGATACTGCCGGCATGCCCTCCTCCCCCGGCTCGATCCAAATGACCTCACTGATGTAGCGGGTATGGACGCGTTCACCGGCGTCGTTGACGGAGTAGGACGTATCGAGCTGGATGATCAGGTTGATGTGGGCGGCGACCTGTCGGATGGCATAACGTTCGGTGACGCCTGCTTCGAGGGCCACGGTGACCAGGCGGTTGATCGCGCCTTTTGCGTCGTCTGCGTGGGTGGTGGAGAGAGAGCCTTTGGCCATCTGCATCGCTTTGAACATCGCGATGATCTCTTTGCCTGCTACCTCACCGACGATTACTCGTTCGAGGTGCATGCGCACGAACGCGTAGAGAATGGCGGACAGGTCTGTGCCGCCTTTGAATTCGTTTGTCGTCGAGTCTCGTTCCCCACCGCCGTTGATCACCTCGGCCGGCACGACGAAACCTTTACGGCCGGGCATGTCGTGGAGGAACAGTTCTCGTTCGGTTTCGGCTGTTCCGATTCGAGTTTCGACCGGCAAGGCGTTCGCGAGCGCTCTGGTCAGCGTTGTCTTACCCGAACCCATGGGTCCTGACGTGACGATGGATGCTCCGCCGATAACCATCGCGGTGAGCAGTTGGGAGAGGAGGTCGGGCATGACTTTGTATCCGACGAGGGTGTCGAGTGTGATGTCTTTGAGCCGGTGCAGGCGGATCGCGACGTGAGGTTCAGGCACGGTCCATGCCATCGCGGAGAGGCGGATGTTGCCGGGAAGGTTCAGTCGCAGATGCGGATTGTTGACTGCGAATGTGCGTCCCCCGCCTTCAGCGCGTTGACCGAGGTTGATCAACCAGTCGATGAGTTCTTCGTCGGAGTCGAAGATGTTGGGGCGCTTCTGGATACGCCCGTCCGGATACATGACCAGCACGCTGGTGCCTGTGAGGAGAATGTTTTCGATGCTCGGGTCGTCGACGAGGACCTGAAGGGGGCCGAGCCCGAAAATGGTGTTGTAGACGTCCTGTGCGAGTTGCGCCTCTTCGCCTGGATCGATTGCGCCGGAGCCCCTTTCGATTCCGACGGCTATGTGGCGTTTGACCTTGTCAGCGATGATGTCGCGACCCTTGGCCTGCTCTTCGTCTTTGGTGTACGGAAGGAGGCTGTCGGGGGCGTCCTCGGAGGCGACGTCTGCTTTTCGCTCGGAGACGATTGACGTGAGCTCTTGTGAGGCTTCGTCGACGAGCTTGCGCACCAGACGCCGGTACGCAACAGCATTCATTGCGGAATCGATCGGCTTCGCAGTGTTCTTCGGGATGGGAGGAGCATGCCAGGGTTGCTCGGCCGAGACAGGGGCGGCATTGCCGTGACCTGCGGCGCTGAGGAGGTTGGCCGCGGCACTGTTACTACGATGCTGGGGATGGGGGCTTGACGCGCCGAGTGGGTGAGCCTCAGCGTTTTCGTGGGACCCTGGCGCAACCGGTGGGGCCGAGTGCTGGTCGATCGTCAAGGCGTCGGCTTCGTCGACCTCGTTCAGTACCAACCAGAGTGGAACGCGTGCCGGGTCTTGTTCGTTGCGGTCTGTCATGACGACTCTCCAAGGGCTTCACGGGTTGACAGGTTGCTCGGGAGTGTTTGATTCCGAGACGGATTCACCCATTCGGGCCGATGTTCTTCGACGTAGGTCTGCATCTTCGGCCATGCACCTTCGAGATTCCGCAGGTATCGGGACTGGGTTCTCTGGAACTTGGTGAGCTGGTGACCTTCTGAGAAAATTTTCGCGTGTTTCGGGGAATCGGGGAGAGTGAAGGCGACATCGACACCGAACGACTTTGCGATCTCGGCGGCTCCGTAGTACTTGTCGTCGATCATCACGAGCCCGAGTGCAGCGGGTGACCGAATCGCTCGGAGCTGGCCGCGCAGCTGGTCCAGTACGCCCTTGAGCGACCCGAGAGCTGTTGCGCTCGTGCGCGTGACTACCAGGATCAGGTCGGATTGCACCATCAGGTCATGTGGTCCCGAACGATGTCCGATTCGGCCGGCGTCGACGATGATTGTCGCTCCATTCCGATCGATCGCGCGAAGGTGCGCACCGAGCGGTCCCCACGTGGAGGTCATCGAATCTGCTTGAGATGCCGTTCTCAGACCTGGCACTGCCCAGACATTGGTCTCTGGAATATTCAGTGTCTGGGCGCCGAATGCTTGCCCGATCTGTCCATGTCGTGCGGGTTCAACCAGGTTGATCAGTGATCGGCGGCCGCGAGCGAGTGCGGATTCTCGGGAGGACTTGAAATAGCCGCTGTGCAAGGGCGATCCACCGACGGGATCGGCTTCGACATAGAGAACGCCGCCGCTCTCGCAACTTAATGCAAGCCCAAGGGCGGTTGTCGAGACGCCAGGAGCGCCGGTTGCCGACGCGAGTACGACGAACATCGAACTACTTCTCTCTGGTGTCGAGCACGATGGCAACGCGCCGTGTCGCTGCTCGCGCCGATACCCAGGAGGCTTCGTCCGCCTGTACCAGAACGTCGACGGTGGTTTCCGACGTTTCCGGAATCAACCTGGTCGAAACGACCTGGGCTTTGCTGGTTATCGGGCCCTGAACTGGGGAATCATCCTGGTCGCGGGGCGTGTCGACGATGCGGACCTGGTCGCCGGCCCGGAGCGGCTCGGCGGGTAGTTTCGCGTAGCTCACGGTGACACCCACGAGGGTCAGCCCTTTGCCGGGGATGACAGCTGTGGTCACTGCGTTGGGGTTCAGAACGGTGCCGCTGGGGATCGGCACGGCCGCTGCCTGGCCGACGACGGAGGCTTTGTCTTCCACTGCGACGGAGGCGATTCCAGCGTCAGCGTTCACCTGTTTGGTGGTGAGGTCTTGCGAGGTGATCTGCTGGCCTTGGGCGATGTCATGCGAGACCACCAGTACATTCGTCACTTGACGCATTCCGTTGACCAGGGCGACAGCTCCGATGACGAAGACGACGACCAATGCGATGCCTGCTGCGAGGAAGATCGGGCGGCGCCGAACTTTCGTTCTCGACGTTGCGGTGAAGTCTGAACCGCGTCGAGTGGTCGGGTTGTCCGGATCGACGTCTTCCCCGATGGCTTTGGACTTTGCTGTCGTGCGGAGTTTTTCGAAAACCATGGGTTTCAGTCCTTTTCGGTCTCATGCTGGAAGTGCGCGGTCAGTGCCGCACTGATGAGTTGACTTCGAGATCGGGCGGCGAAGGACTTCTTCAGTTCGTCGAGCACGTCGAAGTCGGAGGCGCGAAGGGAATAGGCCACCGGCGTGGTGGGGACTTTTGCCGGCGATGTCGATCCCACTCCCCTGGCTTTGAAGAGTCGTCCACCGACTACGCCGCCAGGATGGATGAACTCGTTGAGGCCATCGAGTGTCGCTTCGATCGCCCAGATGATGAATTCGCCGTTGGTCAGACGACGTTCCGTTCGAGCTTGGGCCAACTGCGCCGCAATTGCAGTGGGCAGGTGGACATTCGAGGACACGACGGGATCGTTGAGGTCGTCGTCGTCCGGAGTTGGTGAGGGTGTGCTCGCAACGCCCGCCGGTGTAGCGAAATCGGCTTCGAGGGATTCGTGGCGGCGACGCATCCCGGGGAGCCCTTGTGAGAGTGTCGGCTCAGTGGCCCGTGGAGAGCTCATCGCACTCCCCCGCGACTGATTCCGTAGGCGCGCACAGAAAGACGCTCAGGTTGCCGCTGAGACATGTGAACGTCTCCTGAATGCACAATCATCTGTATCCGCCTATCGCTTCGGCCGTGTGGCGCGTGGCCCTGACCTTGTGCCACACGACTAGGTATAGCGGCGGGTAGATACACCACGAACACGTCAGTTACCCGCTCAAAATAGGAAGAACGCGGCAAAGCGGGTAAACCATCGCAAGAACCCTAATCTGACCTGCAGTTATCTGACAGGGGCAAATAAACGGCGCGGTTCGTACGGAAACGCAAACAACCCGCAATTCGGTGGTAGAACGGGGTTTCCACTGCCTGTGTAACATCCGTCACACATACTCCGATAGGGCGTCGATTGAGGCCCTGTCGCCGGAATTCAGCCCGTCGATGACCCGACATAGCGGCGACTGGACGCCTCAGAATGTTGTTGAAACTTATACAACCGCAAACGAATTGGCACAGAAAGGGACTTCAGTCCCAAGTCGGTCGGTCTCAGCTCCCGGCCCGGTCGGAGCCGAGATGACGCCTGTTCACGAGTCGACGAAACGTCGACCCTGACATTTGTTGGTCCCGGACGCCGAGAACATGCCGACGCACGCCCAATCGAGACCCCAATCGCGGCGCGCGGATCCCACCCCGCCGAGCCACCGCATACCCACCATTGATCCACCATCGATCCACCAGTCGTTCATCTACGGACGAACAGTGACCTTTCGTAACTCGATAACTCGGCTACTACCGTTCACCAGTTGGCCACCAAGGACCAAATGTCGGCAATCCGACCGCTCATCGACCCCCGCCCGATGTCCGCCTGCACTCCTCGTGACAGCGGCTCGTATTGCTGCGATCATGGACGGCATGCCCCTGCCGCTAGGTTCGACGCGCATGGAACCTGCGCACTGGATCGATGATCTGGCGTGGCATCGACAGGTGTACAAACAATCCAAGTTCCGCTGGGACGGCACCGAAGCCCTGCTGGTTGCCACCGAATTCACCGGAGGATGTCAAGAATTCCGAACCGTCGCCGATCTGCGCGATCTGGAGGGATACCGCCTCGCCCTGTCGGAGTACACGATGACGTGTCAGCGTGCACTCGGGCTGGCCCTGCAGGAGGCCCGGTACGGCCTGGGATCAGGCCACTGGGAAGACATCGCCACACTGCTGGATCTGACCGCCGTGGACTGTGCAGCCAGCTCGTACTTCGCACGCTGGGGCGACCCCCGCGTCGCCGGCCAATTCAGCAATCCTCAAGTCCTCAGGATCAGAAAGATGTGTGCCGGTTTCTTCTTCGCCAGTCCCCTACTTCTGGCGTGGGAACTATCCCAACTGTGGAAGCTCTATCGAGCTGCCGAAGAACTACTCGAGGACACGCTCGTCGACCTCGTCGTGGAGTTGCAACCACTCGTGCGGACCTCGGATCTTCTCCACGCTTTGCATACGACGACCGAGGTCGGCCTCAACAATCGGATCAGCAGTCAGCGACACGAACGCGGGCCGTCTGGAGATCCTCGCCGGGTACCTCGTCAGACTTTCTCCCCACTCACCAACTGACCCGTATTCGCAGGTCAAACCGTTTTATACCACGGTTTATGGTGCGGGTTCCGTCATCCAGTATGCCGTTCAATTCGTCTCGATGTGGACGGAGTTTTTGCCCCGCGCGACCATGTCTGGGGTGATTTGGCCCGAATTGCGTCGAGTCGGCGACAGCGAGTCCTCCGGTTTTCTCCCCCTTCATCCGCCGTCACTTCCGGTACAGGTTCCGTCATGCGTACTGTTGTGCCTTCTACTTCGGGTTCCACTGTTGGCGCTCCTGCCTTCTCCACCATCGGATATGGCTTGCGTTCCCCTGCGGCTTCCACTGTCCTTTGAGGCGTGGCGACTACCGCCGTTTCCGGCATATTTTCCCGCAGGGCTTCTGGCTGGCATTCCGCCGTGATTTCACGTGGGCGTTCCTCCGGCAGTTCCGCTGAGATTTCTCCTGCACTTTCCATCCTGTCTTGTGGCGACACTTCCGTCACAGCTTCCGGCGTCATATCTCCTGTGCTTTCCATCCTCCCTTGTGGTGTTATCTCCTCCGCTTTTTCCGGCGTGAGTTCCTACGGCAACACACGCATACATTCACGCCATCATTCACGCATGGTTTCTGGCGTGATTTCCACCGTGTTTACCTGCATGTTTTCACGTAGGACTTGCAAGTCGTTTTCCCCCGTGATTCACTACCTGTATGCACGCAGCGAATCACGCATGTATTGCGGCGCGAGTACTTGCAGCAATTCCTGTATGTGCTACAGCGTGAACACACACGATAATTACCGCCATCAATCACACGCGATGTCCTACGCGATGTGCGGCGTGAAAATCGGCAGACATTCTTTATCCGAAACCTCACCAACGTCGGAGTGACCAAATGGCCCAGAACATCGCAGCAGCCGTTTCCGAAACTGCAATCAGCAAGCAGATCCCCAACACCATCGCCTTCGCCAACGGCAAAGGTGGGGTAGGGAAAACCTCATTGAGCGCCAATTGTGGCGGACTGGCAGCCGCGGGTGGTTGGCGAGTCCTCATCCTCGACCTCGACCCTCAGGGAAATCTCGCCCGCGACCTCGGATACGACGTCGCCGACGGTCAGGACCTGCTCAACGCCCTCATCACCGGCACTGAGCCGCCGCTACTCAAAGACGTCCGACCAGGTCTCGACGTAGTTCCGGGAGGGCCCACTCTCGCCGATATCCAGGGCCTGATGTTTTCACGCGCAAACAGGTCACACGGCGACGACGACGGGGAACCCGAAACCCTCGGTGACCTGCTGTTTCGGTCACTTTCTGGTATCGCGTCTGACTACGATCTGATCTTGTTCGACACCCCTCCGGGGGACGTCATGATCCTCGACGCCGTGCTTGCGTGCTGCCAGGGCGTGGTAATTCCCACGCGCGCAGATGAGGGCAGCCTCGACGGCCTCACACGCATTGCGAAGCGTTTCAAACGAGCTCGGCGCGTCAATCCTGACCTTCGTCTCGCCGGCGTCGTCCTATTCGGCATCGGTTCCCGGTCCTCGCGACTCGAAGACGCAGTTCGGGACTCTGTCTACGAAATCATCGGGGAATCGGCTCCCGTCTTCAATACCTACATCCGCTACCTCGAGACGGCTGGCTTCGACCTGCGCCGACACGGCATCCTCGCCCACGAGCTGGAAACTCAAGCTGCTGCCGCGCAGAAGGGTCGACTCAAGGCACTCCGAGCGGGAACTAAGCCTGAAGAAGATTTCCTGGCGCGCAATGCAACTGGGCTTGCCGAGGACTACGAAAAGCTCACGATGGAAATCATCGGCAAACTGACCGAGATCAATCAGGAAGTCGAGGCAGTGTCATGAGTTCACGCAAGGTTGCACGCGAAAGCCTCGAAGATGCGTTCTCCGCTCCCAGCGGCCCAGGCAGAAGGGGAGCGGGGCTTGCGAGTTTCCTTCCGCCTTCACGTGCACCACGCCCCTCCGCTGCTGCACCTGTTCGCCCAGCCGTGCAGACCCCGGAGCCGCGAAGCCCTGCAGCTCAGCGAGAGAACGACGCGCCGGATCCGGTCACGACGAGCGCGCCAACGCAACCCCGAGAAGCTGTAGCGGCTCCGAGCGCCCCGGCAGCATCCGCGGCAGCGCCGAAGCCTGCGGAGTCGGCGACAGACGGCTCAGTGGATGCTGCGGATGCTGCGGATGCTGCGGATGCAGTCGAGAACATGCCGATCTACATCGACAGTGCAACCTTGACTGCGCTCAAGGCTGAAAAGGGCCGGATCGGCGGAACCTACGCCGACGTTGCAGAGGCCGCGCTCGACGAGCATATCGGCCACGTCGGCGAGATTCTCCAGCAAGGGGCGGCGAATAAATCTGCCGGAAGCTCCTTGCCCAAGCGCCGCAAATCCCCTCAGATTCGCGGGGGGATCCAGGTTCAGCTCCGGTTCACCAAGGCTCAACGTGACTGGCTTGACGAGAAGGTCGCGGAGTTCGGTGCACCGTCTCGAAGTGTTGTGGTGGCTGTCGCATTGCAGCTTCAGCTCGGGACGCGGGCGAACTAGTCCCATTCACAAGGTTTCCTCGATATCGCCGGGGAACCAGTTCGGTGCGTCTTTCACTCTGCTCCCCACTATCCTCCCCACTATGCTCCCCACACTGGTGGGGAGCATTTTGTAGGCCCTGAACAGGCTTTTTCCTTCGCTCCCCATGCTCCCCACACATTTTCGTGTTTGTTCGCGCGTAGATGAGTGTGTGGGGGGATTCGACTATGTGTGAGCTTCCTTTGAGACCGAGCGTGCAGAGATGTCATGTGTCGTGCGCAGACTGAGCGAAAAGTTTTTTCGGCCTATCTGTCACAGAAGGGGGCGAAGGGGACCTCCTCTCTTTAGAGGGGGGAGTTCTCCGATCGAGGGAAGGTGGAAGTGAAATCATGGTGAGTACCGTGCCGGCGAGCGACACACCCACGAATCCGAGTAATCGCTATCAGATACGAATTGGATCTAAGGTTGCGCTATGGCACGTCCACACAAGGGGCCGCGCGGGTTCATTGCAACCCGGGCGCCTGAATGTCAACACAACGTCTACGAGCAGCGCGCTCGGGAGGTCGGTCTCCCGTCCGGCGACTACGCAGTACTGGTCCTTGCGCTCGTTCATGGCTTCGACGTGCCCGATTACATCATCGTTCAGCTTGACCCGGAGTCGCTGCATCGCCTCGACCCACGTCAGTACACGTCCAGCAGCGACCAGATTGATCGATTGGTCGCTGCGGTCGAACGTCGATCTCGACCCCAACAATTGCGAATGGTGGGGACATGACCTCGACCTAAACAGCGAAAAACCCCCCGTGCTTGGCGGCAGGAGGGGGGCTTTTCTCGAATTATTCATCCGCTCGATTCAGGAAAGGAGCGGTGCGTCTTCATGGTAGCTCACCCCAGCGGGGGGGCACCACCTTTGAAGGCAGTGTCGTGTATGACATACGCACCCGTCGGTGACCGATGATGACCTCGCCCGCGCACCGCGGCCATATGTGGTCGATGGAGAACATTCGCGGACTTCTCGAGTCCGCGGGTGGCATGAAGGTGCGTAGCTCCACGCAGCTTTCAGCTCGATGCCCCGTTCACGATGACGGGAATGCCTCGCTTTCGGTGACATGGACCGATGACGGCGCAGGTGGAAAAGTACTTCTGAAATGCCATGGCTGTGGGGCAAGTGCCCAGGACATTGCGGATGCATTGGGGATGTCCACGGGAGATCTCTTCGACGAACCTCTTCCTCCCCGTAGTTCAGCCACCCCGTTAACTGGTCGATCGACACAACAGCGCACCGCTGGCCGACGCCGCGGCAAGCTGGGAGCGCTTCCGAAAACGCTTCTGACCAAAGCTGCAAGCCCTGAGATCGAGCACGCGTGGGTGCCTGTCGCGACATACCCCTACGTAGACGCCGAGGGTTCCCTCGTCCAGGAGGTTGTCAGAGAGGAGTGCACCAACTGCGAGCTCGGCCGGCACAAGCAGTTTCGGCAGGTGTTCGTCTCTGCGTCGGGTCGTCGAGTCAAGCAGAAGCCCCGCGATTTTCAGTCGGTCCTCTACCGGACCCCTCAGCTCCTCGCTGCTATTTCCGCCGGTACCCCGGTGTGGTTGGTCGAAGGTGAGAAAGATGTCGAGACCGCCGAGCAGATCGGTCTCGTCGCGACGACGAATGCGCAGGGTGGCCGTAGCTTTCCTGCGGAGTGCGCTGCGGTTTTCGAAAATGCCACTGTTCGGGTGGTGCTCGATCGTGACGACGCGGGATGGGACCGCGGAATCGATCTCGCTTCCATGCTCGGGGGAGTGGGGGCGCATGTACAACTGCTGTTGCCGGCAACCCTCGAGCCGAAGAGCGATTTCACTGATCACGTACTGGCAGGCAAGTGGAGCGGCGACGACGAATTCGGTGGATTCGTCCCCGTCACTGCAGGCGAGGTGGCGGCCCACGCATACGCGGGTGCGGTGCGCGGGAAGCACCTACTTGTCGAAAAGGCCGCAGCTGAGGCTGATGCTCACGTCGCCTCGATCTCTGATGCACGAGATTCACAGCTGCCGTTCAAGCGTGCCAAGCGTTGGGCCCTGGAATCGGAACTTCGATTCGAAATATTGAGTGAAGCTGTTGATCGTTGCCGGCTCCAAGCTGCAACGGCAGGTAGTGAATGGGCAGGGCAGGCGGCTGACGAGGCAGTGGCCGCGTGGCGTCTGGCACGCAATGCGGCGCGTGGGGCGCATGAAATCGCTCAGATTCCGATCCCTCCGTTGTTGCAGGATCCGGATCTTCACAACGAAGTAGCGGCAACTCAAGAGGAGGCCGCTGGTTCGGAATCTCGATCTGCGCTTGTCCTCGAAACCGGCGTGTCGGCCGCGCCTGGCGGATCCACCGTTCAGCGCGGTTCGGCGATTTCGGCGCCGACGTATCGGATCGTCGATATGCAGTTGGTGGAGATCACGACGACCAAAGATGGTGAAGAGAGCGCCAAACTCGTTTTGGGTTTGGATGCGCGCATCGTCGAAATGGAATACCTGGAGGCTCAGGACGAGTCGTTCGATATCGATTTGCCCAAGCTTATGGGGCGAGAGGGGATTGTGGGCCAGAAGGAGGCGAATCCTCCTGCGCCTAAACAGCTTTCGGCGGTGATAATCGGTTACACGCATCCCGACACCGGGGAGTTCATGCGGCTGCGCATCGCTGCGCTCGATTACCGCGACTGTGGTTGGGTCGAATCGTTGCCTGGTCCTCCTGCTTACGACTCACGTCCGTCCGGAATAGCAAAGCTGCGCGATGCGCTCAAAGTCGCTGGTGGGACGATCACACGAACCGTTCGGTTCAGATCCACGGGATGGCGACGAACCGCGGAAGGCGAGTGGTTCTTTGTTCACGCCGGGGGTGCAATCAGTGGGGAGGGGGCACGTGTGGCTCCGGTACTGCTGAGTGGGCCTTTGGCTCGTTACGACCTGCCAGCACCCATTCGAGATGCGGAGCGGATCCGAGAGGCGTTTTTGGCCCATTCGGGATCGATGTTGACTCAGTTTCCCTCGCGTGTGTCGGCGACGTTGCTCGGGCACGTCTACCGATCAGCTCTCGGCCCGAATCCGTGGGTGTTGTTGATCGTAGGTTCCCCTGGCTCGTACAAGACGTCTTTGACGTCCATCGCGATGCATCATTGGGGGGAGTTGTGGGATCGGCGACGTCCGGCGTCGTCGATGTCGGGCAATGGCGACACACTCAATGCCTTGCGGATCAAACTGAATTCGGCGAAGGATGCTCTCTATTGGGCTGATGACGTGGCTCCGACTCGGGATTGGGGTGCAGCTCAGAAGTCTCTTGAGGAATTCGCGCGCATGGTGCATAACGGAGAATCGCGATCGCGTGCCACTCGTGATGGTTTAGGCATTCTCGATGGCACACCTCCTCGGGCGTCGGCTGTCGTCACATCCGAAGTGATGCCTCGTCCCGGATCGGGAGCCCAGCGCATGCTTGCCGTGCCGCTGCAGGCTGATGAGATCGAGTTAGATCACCTCATCGCTCTCGACCGCGACGAAAGTCGGCATGGCCGCGCATTGCTGATGGCCAGCTTCCTACAGTATCTGGCTGGTCATTTGGAAGAGATTCGCGAATTAGCATCTCAAGCCGCTGCACACTATGCCGAGTCTCTGCGCTCGAGTGGAGAGAGTGTGCGCCAAGCCGAAGCCGTCGGCGCGATCTGGGGAGGTTGGGTCGCTATGACCCGTTTCCTACTCGACGTGGGCGCGTTGACAGAACAGGAAGTAGATCAGAACCTCGAGGTGGTCCATCTCGGGCTCCGCGACGCGATCACCGCGGCCGCTGATCCTGATTTGCCTTCTCGCACTGGCGCCCGGGTTCGCGAGCTGATTGCCCATGCCCTACGTACCGGATTGGCGTACGTCGACGATGTTCGGACCGGCGAGGCTCCCGCGTTTCCCCTCGCTAACAGGTTGGGATGGCGACGGACGCTCGTTGGCGAATTCCAAGACGTGAAGAAATATCGCGAAGATGCGCGCGGAATCCGCCTCGGTTACGTGCTCACCGATCCGACGCCACGCGATGGGGAAGCCCAGTTGCTCGTGGAATCGACTGCTCTCGAGCAAGTTCTCAAGGCAGCAGCACAATCGATGTCGGATGCTCCGCAGATCGACAGAGGCACGGCGCTGCGCGCCCTGTATGACGAAGGAATTCTGATCGGCGAAGAACGCGCGGGTAAAACGCCTCGGTACACGGTCCAGCGCACTATCCATTGTGAAGATCGACGTCAGCGATTGACCGCGTTGAGGTTGTGGAAGGTGCTCGGCGATGGCGATGACGAATCCCACGGAACACGCCCGTCAGATTCAGATGACACAGGTCCTTCAGGGTCGGATAACACAATCAATCCCGGCAGCGGTGGCGAACCTATAGACGAAAGTCCCACACCCTACCCTTGGCAGATACACCGTCTTTCGCACGTTTCGGCCACAGCGAAATCCAGTCGGGGCCATGACCTACAGTCCTCCGTGCTCGATCACACACAAAACTTGAGCGTATCTGCTGTTCCCGAGGAGGAGCCGGTGACAAGCTATGACGACGCGGAAGGCTACAGAGCGGTCGCTGAACCGATCTACCCCGCAGCACCGTGCTCAATGTGTGGACTCGCCTCGCCCTTCGCATTCGAAAAGCGCCCGATGCACATCGAGTGCTGGATCGACAGCACGTCCAAAACTCGTGCAGCGTTGCGTGTTTCATCCCCAGATAGCGACGACGCGGTGAAAAACGTGTCGCCATTGTCCGCTAACTCCCTACCTTCCGACAGAAGCGGAGGAGGGGCTTCGGCGGAGGTCACCGAAAGTCCCGCAGTAGGACGACACCGGACGACGACCAATCGTGCCGCAGATCGGCGGCACTACGCCGGGCCAGCGGGCGTGCTCGACGTAGATGGACTATGGCTACCGAGCGGGGAGGTAGTCGATCCTGGGCCGATCTTCCATGTCGGACACATCGCAGAGGTCATCCGAGCACAGAATTTTGGTACCGCAGTCAACGAGCGATGGAGCGAACCAGGACAGATCTGGGTCACCGATGCCATGGCACGTCAGTTCGGGATCGAGACGGGCGCCCTCGGGGACGATCCACGCAAGCGCGCTGAAGAAATGCGTGCGCTGACTGCAGGACTCCCTTTCGTCACTGAGGCTTTGGAGGAAGGCTGGTCGCTGGGTGGAAAGTTCGGTGATCGTCTGGGTACGTGGACGCGGGTATGGCATGGCGACGAACGAGGTGTCTGGGTAGCGTTCATCTCCGCCATGGGCCAGGACGAATTGGACATGCCGATCCTCGCTGATGACCCGCCACCCGTAGTCCTGGCGTCACGGTTGGCGACATTCGCAGATGCATTGAAGTTTCCGTGGGCAATGTCTGCGTCCACCACCGGATTCGATCTCATGATCAGCACTCGTTCACGAGAACGAGACACCGTTTTCGCTCCCTCACAACCGGTTCCGCCGTCTCAGATGAGTAACACCGAAACTGATATCGACTGGTCACGGCCGCTGACGGCGGATGAGAGCCGAAACCTCTTCATCCATGCATACGATCGAGGCGGATCCCACGCCGCGGGCATCGCCAGTCTCGAACTCGGCATTGGAGATCCGCAACATCACGAGAGCGGGGCCATATTCGACAAGTCTCTGCCTGGGTACTGGAAGATCGAGATTCCGGAATCCTCGGACTGGCGGTACCCGAATCCTTTGAATCCGAGGGGGCTTTCGATCAATGAGCCCAAATGGGTGACAACGCCGACCATGCAGTACGCGCTCGAACTCGGATATGAGCCGGAAGTTTTCGAGGCGTATGTGTGGAACGAACACGGGAGAGTTCTCGATCCTTGGTACAAGCGGATCCGCGATGCGCGCACGGCGTTGGACCTCGATGATCCTGATGCTCAGCTCGCCCGCGATCAACTCAAGGTTGTGTACACGCGCACTCTGGGCATGCTTGGCAGTAGCGATTTCATGAAGGGTCGGGCTGGCTATGCTCCGGAACGGCGCCATCACATCATCGCAAAGGCCCGGGCGAACATCCTCCGCCGAGTGGTGAAGATCGGCAGGGCCAGTGACCGGTGGCCAGTTGCCATCTCGAACGACACCGTTCTGTACGTCTCCGACAATCCTGACCCGATTGCATCCTGGCCGGGAGAGCAAGAGACGTTAGGTCGCGGGTTCGGACAGTACAAATGGGAAGGCTCGGCCTTGCTCGCCGACCAGGTCGAGTTCTTGACAGGTAAGGGTTACCGAGGAAAAGACCAACTCCATTTGGACTGGAACTCCGCGGACTACACCGTTGGCGGTGATCAGTGATGGCACGTAAAAACACGAACAAAGATCCTGGCCGCCGGTCGAAAATCTTCGGTGCCCTCACTGGACGAAGCGGCGCCTCGGTGTCACTAGGGCGCGCAGCTCCGGACGTTCGAGGACTATTGCTCGCTGCGTACGGACTCAACAAGAGAGGCGGCCTCAACACTGCAGATGCCGCCAAAGATCTTGGGGTAACACAACGTACGGTTCAGCGGTGGGTAGCAACAGAAGGACATCAACGGATCGGCAAGCCCAAAGCAGACACGTTGCAGAAACTCGCAAAGAAGTCACGGCAAGCGGCCACGACACAGCGCGGACGCAAAGCTGCGCTGGCATCTTTTCGAGCGACGTCGAAGGGCAAGGCACTCGCAAATCGGGGTGGTCACCTTCGCATACGTGGTCATCAAGGTCCGAGCGCCGCCGGCAAGACCTACAAGCGGGACCGCCAGATCCAACTCGAACTCACCCCTGCCGATGTCGAAGCAATGTGGTCTGCGTTCGAGCAGAACGGCGATGAAGGCGTGTCCAAGTGGATGACGAACCATGCCGACGAGCAGTATGTCGCCGGCTGGGAATTCGAACGCATCGACGAGATGGCAATCGATCGCCCGTGATGGCACCTGCGGCACCTCGGTGGACGCGCAAGCGCCTCGAAGCAATGTTGGGGACCTGCTACGGGCGTACACCCACCGGCCACATCGATACGGCTGCCGTCGCACATGCCGTCGGCGTCAGTGTTCGCACCGTCCAGCGATGGATAGCGGGCAGTAATCGCCAGAATGCGGCGATTCCGCACACCCGACTTCTGCAGTTGTGCCGCCCTCCTGCCGATACGCAGGAACGATCACAACAGGCTGCTGATTATGCGAGTGAAGCGATCGTCAAAATCTCTCTGCCCAAGGGGCGAGAGATCCTTCCCGCATGGCGCGAACAAGGTTGGCTCGAACCGCACGTCGTTGGAGTACTCGCATTACACGGTCTTCCGCTTCGGCAAGTGGTGATCAGTAACGGCACTGCTCGATCCACGGCCGATCTGCGGCGGCGAGGTGAGTTGCTCGACGTCACTACCGTGCCGACACGGTTCCACGCCACTGTTCTCGTTCATGAGGTGCTCTCACGTGTCGAACCGTGGTGTGTCTTGCCTTCTCGCGAGATCCTGCCAGTCGGTAGGACTCAGGTCTGGGCTGAAGACGGTCCAGTAGTGGATCTTTCGCAGCTCGCTGTCACCGCGGATTTGCGCTGACACGACCCACCGTCGCGATACCGACGTATTGGAAAAGCCACCACCGTGGTGAAAGCCGCAACCACTGAGAGATCAGCGTGCGTCTGGGTCCAGACCCACGCGCCTGAGTACTCGCCAGAGTTTTTCGTTGTCCAACGTCTTGCGGTGTTCCGCGATGGCTTGAACGAGCTCTTCTATGACCTCGCGTGATCGCGGGTTGAACTGCGCGGCCCGCCCACCTATCCAGGCCAGAGGCGCATCCTCTGCCTTGTCGATTCGGTCCAGCGCCATGACTGATTTGTCGATGAATTTCCTGGCGCGGCCTTGCTGTTTGTCATCCAACTCTCCTGCATCGACAGCTGCTTTGGCTTGATCCACGAAGTCTTCGAGGATGGCCGTCGCCCGATCCGCCAACTCATCATCGAAAGCCAGCACATTCCAGAAGTTCCGCCAGTGCGCGTTGTACTTTCGCTCCGAGGATCGAGGAATCAGGTGGTCACGAAGGACGCATTCGAAGATCTCTGCATCAAGCACTCGCAGGTCGGCGGCACCGCCAAAGGCCGGCAACTCAACAGGGTCGGAGATCCTGCGCCACGGCTCTTGCTGCGTCATCGGTGGGGACCCTCATCCTCTGTACTACTGCCGTTTCAATACGCTCATCCACTTCAACACACACATGCCGGCCGAGGGCCGAAAGTGCGGGTTCGGAACACAACCTACCGCCAAGTGCCCCTGACCCTCCCGCTGCCCCCGGCACCGTGAGGGTCAGGGGCACTTTCATCGACAGTTTTCCCTATATCGGCAGGTCAGGCAGTAGAATGATCGGTGTCCTAGTGAAGTGTGGGCGGACCGACCATCCACCCTCTACCGAAAATTTTTGAGTTGGCGGGTTGACGATTTCACACAGCTCGGTTGATCAGGTTGCGAGCGAAGACGTCGCCAGTGAGGGTGAGCTCAGCGAGTGCATGTCGGGCTTGTTGTCGGTGATGCGTGCCAGTATCTCGGTTATGAGCATCGTTCAGCGCGTGTACCCGGTTGAGGGTGCGCAGCTCGACGCGTTGGTGATGCATTGCGATCACGCTCGCCTCGTCTACAACCTCGGGTTGGAGCAGCGTTCGTGGTGGACGCAGTCCCGGCGGCATTTCCGGCAGAAGATCAACTACGTGTCGCAGGCCGCTGACCTGACCGAAGCTCGACGTGAATTCGACTGGTTGCGAGCGGGTTCCACAGTGGTGCAGCAGGGCGCGTTACGCGATCTCGATCGAGCATTCACCAACTTCTTCGCCCGGCGCGCCTGGTATCCGACGTTCAAGAAACGCTCGAATACCAGGCAAGGGTTCGTAGTTCGTGATCTGGCGGCGCGACGAGTCAACCGGAAGTGGGGCGAGATCCTGGTGCCGAAGGCCGGGTGGGTGCGATTCCGCATCTCCCGGGCCTGGACAGACATCTGCGCGGCCACGTCGGCGCGGGTCGCCGTGACGAATGGGCGATGGACGGTGAGCCTGACGACCCCGCCAGCAGTCCGCAAGATACCGGACACAACAGCAGTGGTTGGGATCGATCGTGGTGTCGCGAACTCTGTCGCCACCAGCGATGGCCGTATGTTCCATGCTCCGGGTCTCACTGCCGGGGAGCAGACCCGGTTCCTTGCGTTGCAGCAGCGCCTGGCCCGCCAGCAGAAGGGTTCCGCGAACCGAGAACGGACGAAAGCGAAGTTGGGCAGGTTGCGGTTGCGGTTGGCCGATCGGCGCGGTGACTGGATCGAACAAACGACCACCGCACTTGCATCCGCGTATTGCGCGGCGGCGGTGGAGAAGTTGGCGATCGCAAACATGACCCGCCGAGCGAAGCCGAAACCCGACCCCGACCGACCAGGAGCTTTCTTGCCGAACGGTGGGCGTGCGAAGTCCGGTCTGAACCACGCGATCCTCTCCTCGTGCTGGGGGAAGTTCGCGCAACGTCTCGACCACAAGATGTCTGTCATCGTGGTCTCGGCCGCGTACACCTCCCAGCAGTGCTCGAACTGCGGACACACCTGCCCGGACAATCGCGACAGCCAAGCGGTTTTCCGGTGCCAGGGTTGCGGTTTCGAACATCATGCGGACACCAATGCCGCGATCAACATCCGTGATCGCGCCTTCATCATCGATCACCAACCCGAGGGCATGTCGGGGGATAGGGTGCATCAGTCACGCCTGCGTGCCGCACCAACCACCTCGGTACCCTGAGCTACCCGGGAATCTCCGCCCGCGAGGGCGAGGAGGATGTCAAGGCACGTTGATCGATGGACCCCGGACCTGCCGCCTGTGACGGTTCCGACAAGGTACCGCGGGCGCACGGTGGGCGGCGGTTTCGCAGCCTTGCGAGGTGGGGAATGCGGGGAAAGTCGCAATCGCGCTCCCCGGGTTCGCTCGATCGAAATCACGGCGGATTGCATCACATGACAGCAGAGACCGTCACTGCGATATAGCGAAGCCGGCGCCGCACCCGAGGGTCGCCGGCCACCACGACCGTGAAGAAAGGGCCTGGTTACGCAAGCGCGACCAGGCCCTTTCTTCACGTCTCGCTGTGCCCCCGGCACGGCGAGGGCAGGCGGCATTTCACCGCCGTTCATGGCTCTTTTTGTCGGTGGCATGTGGCAGTGTCATCGGTGTTGTCCTAGTCCGGTGCGCCTCACCAGCGCACCCCCACGACCCAAAGGGGTTACCTGTGAGTACTTTTCGTTTGTCTTCGCCGTCCGATTGCGTTGCCGGTGCTGTTGCGCTCGGCGGTCATATTCCTGTCGATGAGGTGGTTGTGATCGCTCTCGATCTTGACCCGATGCCGGTTGCGATGATCAAGCTGACTGATGTCGAGTCGGGGCGAGTTCTGGCGAGTCTGGAGGGCGCCACTCCGTTCGCCCAGTGCCGAGAAATGCTGGTAGTGGTGTTCGGGCCGGTGGAGCGTGGCGATGCTGTGGGTGAGGTGTTCGAGCAGTTCCGACCGGATGCGGTTACACCGGTGTACGTCTTCACCGAGGGGGTCGTTCGCCGGTGGCACGGCGTCGGATCGCTCGCGTTGCAGGCGGGTGACCAGATGGATTTGCGGTTGCATCCGATTGTGTTGGAGGCGCAGTCACTCGGCGTGGCCACGCTGCAGACTCGTGCGCAGATGCGCGCAGCTTTCGAACCGGCTCAGTTCGGCGCAGAGCGCGCCGCAACGGTCGCGCAGGGTTTCGATCAGGAGCGAGTGAAATTGGCGGCCATGGATCCACACGGGGCAGCCGAACTCGCGTTCACCAGTAGATTAGCGCCGTATATCGGTCCTGCGAAGAATGACGGGGGAATCGTCGTCACGGACGAGCATGCAGCGCTTATCGCGGCCGCGATGCACGATGTGACTGTCCGTGATCTGTTGTTTGTACATGTGACGGACAAGAACGCCGATGCCGCCGCTGAGATGTTGCGGCAAGTAGGGGCACTACTGCCCGCCGACCTTGCCGGTCCGGTGATCATCATTGGCGCGATATTTCATTGGGTGGCGCGTCATGCGGCGCTTTCTCGCGAGGCCCTCATCGTGGGGCGCACTCTCGATCCGGCTCATTCCTTCGGGCAGTTGTTCGAGCGCGCACTCGACTTCGGAATGAATCCGGCGCTCTGGGATCAACTGCGCACGGCTGCGGTAACAGCGAGCACTCGAACCGGAAGATAACGATTTGGTGGTGCCGTTCCGATCGGTTAAGGATGGCACCACCACTTTCGATTGTGACGCAACCAAAAACGTGCGCACGTTTTTTGTGCGCACGTTTTCTTGGAATCTTTTTTGCCACAACGAAAAGCAGCCACGAGTCCGGCGCGCAGCGCGTAGGACTTTCGTCATCAGGGCGGCTTGCCGCCCGCGCCCTTCCGGTTCCGGGCGCAGCCCGGAACTACGGCCCCGAAGGTT
>NZ_LPNP01000050.1:0-27879 GCF_019266045.1 Rhodococcus sp. MH15 | reverse complement strand
TGCGCCTGGCCGGTGACGCCCTCGACAGGTGCCGGCGCCGGGTCCAACTCGCGATCCACGGGCACCGTGGGTTCAGGGACGACCCGCTCTACAAGTCGCGGCGCACGCTGCACACCGGCGCGGACAGGGCGCGGCAGGTGCCCGGATCCGAGCGGAAGGTTACTCGTGGATACGTACGACTATCGGGAAAACGACGACGCGGTCGCCGCCACCGGACAACTACGCAGAACGCGACGCACGCGCGAAGATCGAACGACGTGAGCACGAACCGGTCACCGAGGGGGAGACGGCCGAGGTACTCGACTACCGGGGCTACGGCGTCTTCGAGGAGATCTACGACCGTGAGTTGACTCGGTTGGCCGCGGTCGGCATCGCCGATCCCGAGGTGGCCTTGACCGGTGGCAACTGCTACGCCCTCACTGGCGAACTGCATGCACCCGACGGCCGGTCGATCTACCTCCTCACCACCACCAACGGCGAACCGGCGCTGACCACTGACACAGCGATCACGCTCTGGACTGTCGGTCTGTACGACACCGAGGGCGACTCCGTCGCCCTGGCAATGGGCGAGGCCAGCGTCGAAGCACTCGGCGACACGGTCGATGCACTCGGCCGCGCGGTCACCCGTGCCCGTACGGCGCTGCACCAGTACGCCGGTGGTGCACCGGCCGGGAAGACCGCCCTCATCGGGGACCGGGGCTTGAGTTGGATCCCCGAATAGCCAGAAGTGCTGTCGAGTCGTGCGGCCGCTGGCGGGCCGGGGTCGGTGCCGGCGGATGCGGCGGCCCGCGGCCGCAGCTGGGCTCTGACCTGCGGTGGAAGATTGCCGCTGGGTGATCCGGCCCGCCTATCGAACTAGTGTTCGAGTACACTCGATCGCGAAGACGGATCGGGTTCACGGAGGGCAAGCATGAGCGAACTGCCCCTGACACGTGCAGCGGCCGCGCCCAGTAAGGCGGAAACGCTCGAACAGCTGCGCCGGAAGATGGCGTCGATACCGGCCCGATCCGACGGGGGAGAGCCAGCCATGTCTGCGGTCATGCTCCGGTCCATCGCCGAGCCGACACCGATCGTTGCCAGCGCTCAAACCGCGCTACGAACGCTGCCCGTGCCTTCGCCGATCGCGGAGCTCCTCCCGCGCGGAGGGCTCGCGCGCGGCACCGTTGCCAGCGTTTCCGGGGCGGCGTCGCTGCTGGTGGGGCTTCTCGCGTCGGTCACCGCGGGCGGTTCCCATGCAGCAGTGATCGGAATGCCGGATTTGAGCCTGCTCGCCGCGGTTGAGCAAGGCGCGGACCTCTCCAAGATTGCGCTGGTGCCCGAACCGAAAGGCTCCGCGGTCGAGGTCGCGGCGATTCTCCTCGACGGGGTCGACCTCGTCGTACTCGGACTGTCCGGAGCAGCCGTCACGCCGTCGAGGGCGCGGGCGGTCGTGGCCAGGGCCCGATCGAAGGGTGCGGTCTTGCTGGTCAGCGAGGGGCGCTGGGACGGGGTGGATCTGCGCCTCGAGTCGCAGGTCGCCGGATACTCCGGTCTCGGCGAAGGCCATGGCCGCGTCACTGGTGTGCAGCTCGACGTTGCGGCCGCCGGCAAGGGATTTCAACGGCGCACACTCCGCACTGAGATTCGCAGCGATTCCGGTTCGGTGGCCTGGCGAACGGTCCCCGAGGTGCACGCCACCGGCGCCGCTCCGCTGCGGGCTGCGCTGTGATGAACACCGACGACTGGACCGAGCGATGGCCGGAGCACCCAGTCATCAGGACTTTCGATCCGCCGCGGGCAGTCCAGGTGGACATCGGCAAGGCGTTGCCGCTCGGCCGTGGGGGAGCGGCACGCGCTGATTACGTCAGCATGCGGGTGAAGAGTTCGTCGGTGTATCTGTCGGGTGTGCGGCCGGCGCTGCAGACGCATTGGTTTCAAATTCACGACGGGCAGTGGTTAGCTGCTATCACCGTGTATGTCACCGACGCTGCGGGCAGGAACAGCCTCGAACTCGACATGATCGTTACCGCCGACGCGATCAGCGAACCGCCTTCCCCTAGCCAATGACGCCCGTCGACCGGGAGTCGGCGCACCGCGCTAGTAGTTGACGGCCCGAGCGACGAAGTACGCGACCGACTCGCTTTGGTCGTTCGGCATCGCGCTACTGACCCACACGAAGAGCAGCGCCTCACGGTTCACGTAGACGTACGGACTGTCGATAAAGCCAGAGTTCTTGAACTTGTTGAATGTCAGGTCGAGCTCATCTTCGCTCGTGAACTGCAGGATCAGTCCGTGCTCGGCCGGAACCCTACGGAGAGAGAACTGGTAGACCGTCGACGCCAGGTCGCTCAAGTCACCGGATTCGATTGCCTCGCAGCCGTTGTGGGCGGCCACTCCTGAGCCCTCGAACTGCAGGCAGATTGCCGCCGGGTCATCAACTGTTGGTGCTTCTTCTTCCGAGCATCCCGTGCTCAGCAACCCAACGAGAGCAAGTGCGACGGACACCGCGACCTGGCGACGGCGCGGGCCGGTGAACAGACTGGTTGGGGTAGGAACCGAATACGCCGGAAAGGGGCCACGGCCCGCTGTAGGTGCTGGTCAGGCGGGATGAGGGACTACGTGGGCGCGGCCCGCAGGTAGGCGTAGACGGTTTCGCGGCTGATCCTGAATTCCTTGGCTAGCACGGTCTTTGCTTCCCCGCTGGCGGCGCGGTCGACCAGGGCGAGCACCTGGTCGGGGTTGAGGGACTTCTTGCGGCCCTTGTACACCCCGCGATCCTTCGCCTTGGCAATGCCTTCGGCCTGGCGTTCCCGGATCAGCGCGCGCTCGAATTCGGCGAACGCGCCCATCACCGACAGCAGCAGGTTCGCCATCGGTGAATCGTCGCCGGTGAACGTGAGCTGCTCGGTGATGAACTCGACCCGTACGCCCTTGTCGGTCAGGCTGCGCACGATTCGCCGCAGGTCGTCGAGGTTGCGGGCGAGTCGGTCCATCGAATGCACGAGTACGGTGTCGCCGGCGCGGACGAATCGGAGCAGTTCGTCGAGCTGGGGGCGGGCGACGTCCTTGCCCGAGGCTTGGTCGGTGAACTCGCGATCGACCTGGATGCCATTGAGCTGGCGGTCGGTGTGTTGGTCGACAGCGCTGACCCGGATGTACCCGACGCGCATCACCAACTCCTTCGGACGGACGAACATGTCAGGTTGGAATCTATGACCCTGACTAACAGGTGCCAATCAATACGCGATCAGACTCTTTTCTGACGCAGTTCTCTGGCGGGTTCGGCGTGGTGTTGGGGTGCACCCCAACCCGACACACCGGGCGGACCGCCGGACGTACCGGTCGCCGCATAGCCTCCCCCAATTTGTTTCGCTCTCCCACACACCCCAGGCAGCCTCCAGGATCGACCACAACCGGCGCAACGACCACCCCGATAGGGAAGACCGACCCGGCGGTACCCGTCCCGGTCGACAACCGCAGGGAGCTACCGCCCCGACCCCGGGGTCGCAAACGAAAAGACGTGTTTGCAGCATCCCCGGACAAGGCACGGTCCAGACGCACCCAGCCGACGGGACGCCCACCACCTCCACACCCGCCCTTGCAGGCACCCTGCAAACCTGCAAAACGACCCGCAACTTGCAAACGCCCCCCGTCGGACCTAGGAGTTCGTCGTAGATACTGCGGCGCGGGGCCGGCTTTTTCGCGCTGAGTGCGACGAGGTTCGCCGTGGTTGCGACGAACTATGGATGCCGGCGAGCCGCCAGGGCAGTAATGGCTGCTATCGCGACCACAGGTGCACACCGGCGGGGCGGAGGCGTTCGGGGGTCTCGCCTTAATTGTGCACCGTGCACTACTGCTCCTATGAAGTTCGTCATCGCAGCCAATGTATTGCGCAGTAGCCCGCCGTAGTGTTCCAAGTCACATACATCCATCTACTGCACAGGAGTGCACATGGCACCGGCTTACCTCCCTTGGCTGCTGGCTGAGCCGTTCGGGTCTGCACCCGCGATCCGAGACGACCTCCGCGAGTTCTCATTCGAGCAACTCGACGCGAGGGTGGCCGCCGTTGCCGCCCAGTTCGCCGGACGAGATGTGGGTCGTGGCGACGTTGTGGCCGTGATGCTGCCCAACCGCAGCGAGCTTGTCGTCGCCATCTTTGCCGCCTGGCGCCTTGGCGCCGCCGTGACTCCGGTCAACCCAAATTTCACCGAACAGGAGGCCACCCATCAGATCGCCGATGCCGGCGCCACGCTGGTCGTGAACGCCGGTCCCGGCGCCCCCACCGGCGGCAAGCCAACAATCGCCGTGGACGACCTCGCCGAACATTCCACCGGGGAGGTGCCTGCACCGGTCGAACTCGCAGACAGCGACATGGCCCTGGTGATCTACACGAGCGGCTCCACAGGCCGACCCAAGGGCGTCATGATCACACATGGCAACGCCGATGCCATGACGGCTTCGATCGTCGAGGTGATGGCGCTCACCACCAGTGACCACTGCCTTCTCATCCTCCCGCTGTTCCACGCAAATGCGCTCATGGTGAGCCTCCTCGCGTCCCTGCGCGTGGGCGCCCAACTGACCGTGGTGGGCAAGTTTTCTCCAGACACCTTCTTCCACGCCGTCGAGAAGCACCGCCCCTCCTACTTCTCGGGCGTCCCCACCATCTTCGCGCTCCTGGTGACCAAGGCCGCCGAACGCGACACCGACCTGTCCTCGCTGCGCTTCGCCATCTGCGGCGCCGCCCCCGCCACCCGCGAACTGCTCCAGGCCTCCGAGGAGATGCTCGGAGCCCCGCTGCTGGAGGGCTACGGCCTCACCGAAGCCACCTGCGCATCCGCCATCAACCCCCTCGTCGGCCTCCGCAAGATCGGCACGGTCGGCCCATCCCTTCCCGGTCAAAGCATCCGGGTGGTCGACGACGAGCTGCGCGACGTGCCCACCGGCGAGACCGGCGAGGTGCTGATCACCGGACCCGTCGTGATGGCCGGCTACCTCGGGAACCCCGAGGCTACCGAGAAGACCATCGTCGACGGCTGGGTCCGCACCGGCGACGTGGGCGTGCTCGACTCTGACGGCTACCTGACCCTGGTGGACCGCATCAAGGACATGATCATCCGCGGGGGAGAGAACCTCTACCCCAAGGAGATCGAGAACGCGATCGGCAGTCTGCCCGGTGTGCTCGAAGTGGCCGTGATCGGCAGACCTGACGACGTGATGGGAGAAGTGCCTGTCGCGTTTGTGGTCCCGTACCCGGACGCCTCACTGACTCCCGAGACCGTGATCGAGCACTGTCGCAACCTGCTCACACGGGTCAAGGTGCCCGTCGCCGTGGACATCGTGACCGAACTCCCCAAGAACCCCGTGGGGAAGATCGACAAGCCCGGACTGCGCAAGGCGCTCGTCGGCTGACCTCGCGCGAGGGCGAGGCCACTCCGTCGTCGTACGACCTCCCCGTGTCCCTTCCGTCCCTTCTTTTCTCATATCGACAGTCGACGATCGTCGATTTTCGTTTCTTCGTGCCCAAACGCACCACTCAACTCGCCCCAGGAGGAGTCATGGGTTTTCGCCAAGCCGACGTTCCCGACGTGGACCCGGCAGAATTTGAAAAGATACCGACCATGGAGCGGATGAAGCTGCTCTGCCTGCACTGGGTGGACTATGGCTTCGGCGCCCCCAAGATCATGCACTCGTTGTACCTGGTCAAGGGCCTGTTCTTCATCATCGCCGGCTGGCTTCTCATCGGCCTCACCACTCCCGGCTTGCCGCTGCTCGACCTGGGCGCCTGGTGGGGCGAGATGATCGTCCTACAGAAGTCCATGCTGTGGGTGGTGCTCTGGTCTGCCACCGGCTTCAACGAATCGTGGGGCCCGCTGGCGTTCAAGTTCACACCCAACACTGCCGGGTACCGCTACTGGATCCGCACCGGTACCCTGCGGCTCCCGCCCTGGCCCGGCAAGATCCCGCTGACCGGCGGTGACGAGCGCAAGGCCATCGACGTGTGGCTGTACCTCGGGATGCTCGCCTCCCTCGTCGCGGGCCTGGTGTTGCCCGGCCAGCAGACCGCCGCCGCCTACAGTGAGCCCGGCCTCCTGCCGATGTGGCCCTTCATCGCCTTTATCGCCTTTCAGCTGTTCATGGGACTGCGGGACAAGGTTGCCTTCCTGGCCTCCCGCCCCGAGCAGTACTCCGTGATGCTGCTCGCCTTTGGTGTCCTGACCAACTACGCCGCCGGGCACGTGGACATGATCGTGGTAGCCAAGATCGCGATCTTCGCCGTCTGGTGGGGCGCGTTCCTGTCCAAGATCGGGCATCACTTCACGCCCACCGTGCAGACTATGCTCACCAATTCGCCGATCAACAAGTCCAAGACCCTGCGACGCGCGCTCTACCGCAACGTGCCCGAGGACTTGCTGCCCTCCCGTCTCGCCTGGTTCTGCGCACACGTCCTCGGCACGGTCGTCGAGTTCCTGGTGCCGATAGTCCTGCTCTTCACCACCAACTGGGTGGTGGCAGTGCTCGCCGCAGCGTTCATGACGTGCTTCCATGCCTTCATCTACTCGATGTTCGCCGTGGCCATGCCGCAGGAATGGAACCTCTACTTCGGCTTCCTCTCCCCGTTCGTGTTCCTCGGCTTCTTCGCCGGCGACGGCTACGCCGTGTGGGACGCGAGCAATCCCTGGATCGTGGTGGCGGCCGCGGTCTTGACCCTCACCCTGCCGATCGTAGGCAACTTCCGACCCGACCTGATCTCGTTCCTGCTGTCCATGCGTCAGTACGCCGGCAACTGGTCGTCCGCCACCATGGCGTTCCGGAACAACGGCTGCGAGGCCAAGCTGGATAGCCCCGACTTCATCACCGAGATCACCTCGCACAAGCACCAGCTGTCCAGCCTGTTCGGGCCTGAAGCCGCCGAGATCTTCCTCCAGAAGACCGCCGCCTTCCGGCTCTTGAATTCTCAAGGACGGGGCCATATGTCGCTGATGATGGATCACCTCGACGACCTGGACAATTACCGGTTTCGCGAGGGCGAGATGATGTGCACGTTCTTCGTGGGCTGGCAGTTCGGCGACGGGCACCTGTTCAACCCCTTCACCATCGCCGCCATCCAGAAGCGGTGCCACTTCGAGCCCGGCGAGTTCATCACCGTCTGGACCGAGTCGCAGCCACTGCACAAGAAAACCCTCGAGTACAAGGTGATCGACGCGTCGCTCGGTGTGGTCGAGACCGGCTACTACGTGGTGAAGGACGCGCTCGCAGAGCAGCCGTGGCTGCCCAACGGGCCGATCAACTACACCGTCACCTGGCGCGATCCCGACTATGTTCCCGCAGGGGCCAGTAGGGATCCCATACCAGAGGTGGCAGGCTGAACTGATGACCACCGCCGTCGTCGTCGGTAGCGGGCCCAACGGCCTAGCCGCCGCTCTGACACTCGCCGCCGAGGGAGTGGACGTGACCGTTCTGGAAGCGTCCGACTCCCCCGGCGGCGGCACCCGGTCCGGCGAGGTGACGTTGCCCGGACTCCTCCACGACCACTGCTCCGGCTTCCACCCGCTCGCGTTGGATACCGGATTCAGCCGACAGTTCGACCTCGCCGCGCACGGTCTCGAGTGGCTGTGGCCCGAGGTCCAGTACGCGCACCCGCTCCACGGCGGGCGGGGGGCCGCGGTGGTGCGGTCCGTCGAAGAGACCGCCGCGAGGCTCGGCGGTGACGGTTCCTCGTACCGCCGGATGTTCGGTCCCCTCTCCGCGCATTTCCACGACATCGTGGGCGAATTCCTCCAACCGATGGTGCACGTGCCCCGCCACCCCTTCGCCCTGGGCTGGTTCGGTGTCCATGCAGCGTTGCCGGCCACCGTGCTCGCGCGGCGCTGGCGGACCGATGGGGCGCGGGCCCTGTTCGGCGGGGTGGCAGCGCACGCGTTCCGGCCGTTCGGTTCGGTGATGTCGTCGGCGATCGGCGTGGCGCTGGGGACCGCGGCGCACCGCTACGGTTGGCCGGTCGCGCGCGGGGGCTCGGCTGCGATCTCGCGGGCGATGGTCTCGGCGCTCGAGTCGTACGGCGGACGGGTGGAGACCGGAGCCCTGGTGCGCGACCACCGCGAGCTGGGCCGGCCCGACATCCTCATGCTCAACACCGCGCCCGCCGCAGCTGCATCGGTGTTGGGCTCTGCGCAGCCCCCGCGGATCGCCCGCGCCTACAGCCGGTTCCGGCACGGGCCCGGCGCATTCCAGGTGTCGTATGCCGTCGAGGGCGGCATCCCATGGGAGTACGAACCCTCCCGGCGTGCGGGGACCGTGCACGTGGGCGGGAACTTCGAAGAGATCGCCGCCGCCGAACGCGACGTGGTGCGCGGCGTGATGCCCGATCGGCCATTCGTGTTGGTGGGGCAGCAGTCCGTCGCGGACACTGGGCGTGCATCGGACGGGGTGCATCCCGTCGACGTCTACGCCCACGTGCCGTCGGGTTGGAGCGGCGACGCCACCGAGATCATCACCGCGCAGATCGAGCGGTACGCTCCGGGCTTCCGAGCGCGGATCCTGTCGACGCGTTCGCGGTCGGTGGCGCAGATCGAGCAAGCCAATCCCAACTACGTGGGCGGCGACATTATCACCGGTGCGAATACGGCCCGGCAGTTGGTGTTCCGTCCGCGCGTGACTCTGCAGCCGTATGCCACCGGCGTCCCCGGCGCCTACCTCTGCTCGGCCGCCGCCCCACCCGGAGCAGGTGCGCACGGCATGGCCGGCTGGAACGCCGCCCGCGCCGCGCTGGCAGACCTGGCGCGATGACTGAGTCTTGGAGCCTTCCCGGCAAGCTCAGCGTGGATCCGCAGAATCTCGAGCGGCTCCGTGAACTCACCAGGAAGATCGGGGAGCGCCTCCAGCGAGAGACCGATGCGATCAGTCACGGGATGACCGCCGAGATCGCGGCTGCGGTCGGTGAGCTCGACGACCGGGCGATGCGTGACGCTCTCCACTCCAGCGTTACGGACAATGTCGAGGTCATGATCGATCAGCTTGCGCACTCCAAAGAGGTGTCCGACCTGCCTTCGTTGCTGCATGCGCACCGGTACGCCGAGGAGCTCGCGCGGCAGGACGTTCCCGAGTCTTCATTGCGTCGTGCCTATCACGTGGGATCCCACTATTTGCTGGCTCGCATCTTCGACCAGGTGCAGGAGATTGACTATCCGCCTCACGAGCAGCCGTCGCTCTACCGTCACCTGGCGGGCTGGCTGTACCAATACATCGACGCGATCACGCGCCAGGTGATTGCCACATATCAGGAGGAGCAGCGGTCCTCCCACGAGCGGGCTGCGCGCACCACTTTCACCTGGGTCAATCGTGTCCTCGAGGCCGAGGACGTGTCCCCTAGAGAGTTCTCCGCTGCCACCAAATACCGGCTCGACCAGGTACACGTGGCATGCCGAGTGTGGGTCGACGATCGCGCCGACCAGCCCGCGCATACCCCCGCGCTCGCCCCTCTCATCGACCAGGTCCGCGCGATGCTTGGAGGTCGCGACGATCCACTCGTGGTAGTGACCGGTCGGCGCGAGGCGGACGTGTGGTTTGGTGGCGTGCACCGCGTCGACACCCGTGCTTTTGACTCGGTGGTAGCTTCTGCAGGGGGGTCCCGCCTCGCATTCGGTTCACCTGGGTTCGGACCGGCCGGATTCCGCGCAAGCCGGTCCCAGGCGCACCAGGCGTCGCGGATCGCGCACGTCACAAGTGACCCGACCGCGCGCGTGACCTCCTATGCGGACGAGGGGATCCCGGTGATCTCCCGACTCATCGACGACCTCCCCGCCACCCGCGCCTGGGTTCACGATGTGCTGGGGGAGTTGGCGGTCGACTCCGACGCCGCCGCTCGTCAGCGTGACACCGTACGCGTGTTCCTCGAGTCCGCGTTCAGCTACTCAGCGACGGCGTCGCAGCTCATGCTCCACCGCAACTCGATCCGCTACCGGCTGGAGAAAGCCTCGCTGCAACTGGGCCGCGGCGTCGCCGACAAGCCACTCGACACGCAACTCGCGCTGGCCCTGTGCCGCGTCCTCGGCTCAGTCGTACTCGTGCCCGAGAGCCGGCCCGGGACAGCCGGCGCATCATCTCCCGCGCGGGAATGAGAGCCACCGGCTATAGCGCATGTCCGGAAGGGGATGGGGCTTGACCTGCGATGCCCTGCGGCGGGATTGCAGGACATCCCAGGTCATCGAGGTCAGTCGAGCCTGAGTGCCGCCGGTCAGATCGAGTTGACGATTCCCCGCGGCCTGGTCCGCCGGCATGCCCAGCGCCGGGAGTGCGAGAGCGGCGAGGGTTTGCGGCATCTTGAGCGGAACGTTCTTGCTGGTGAAGCACGTTTCGGGCGTGACAAATTCAGGTACTTCGTGGTTCTGGCCATCTGACACCTGTCTCTGTGAGGGGACTTCGGTCAGCGGCGGGCCCGCTCGCTTCTTGTAACCTAACTCATGACGCTCAGGAACCTCACAGGAATCATTTGCCCCTCAAGGAACAGATAGCGAGTTGATTCTCGAACATCGATGACCTGCATGTTCAGCCGGAGGTTCACCCACCATTCCCGTCTCCGGCGTGTCGGCGAAACCGGGAGATAGATTGTTGTGCAAAGCTTTACGTCATTTAGATGTGGCTCGAGCGCTGATTATCAGGCAAGTATCCGGTCGGCCGTGGTTGCCGCAGTCGGCAGCGGCCTGCTGGACTTCAGGGTCTTCTCTCGGATGTAGTCGCCGTCGAGCTGGGCGGCGACGCCGAGCACGGCGAAGTGCATCGAACCCATGCCGTGCGGGTACTCTTCGCCCGTGCCGGCCTATATACAGACGCTGGGGCCGATCACGCGCGTGATCCGAACAGCACTCGCGGTTCCAGGTCGAGCCGGGTGACCGGCGCTTGTTCGGGTGGGGACAGGTTGAGCACTAGGTCGCCCATGCGGCGGATGGTGTGCTGGATGTACGGGGTGATGGTGGCCAGATCGTCGGTGTCGACGGGATAGCCCTCGGCGGCGAGGCCGTTGGCGACGTCGGTGATGTCCAATGCGGTCGAGTAGATCGCACAGTTGGCCAGCAACTCGTTGAACTTGACTACCCGCTCCTGGTGGTCGGGGTCGTTGTGGCCGATCAGCTTACCGCCGATCATCAGCCATTCCGAGTAGCCGTGGAACGCCTCGGCCTTGTTCGTGACCGCCGTGATTTGCTCCCGCAGCCCGGGTTCGGAGAGGTAGCGCAGCAGCGTCACGGTCCTGATGACACGGCCCAGTTCGCGCAGCGCCCGGTACAGGCGGTTCTTGTGCGAGTGGTTCCCGAGCCTCCGCAGCAGCGTCACCGACGACACTCGCCCTTCGCGAATGGAGATGCTGGTCCGCAGCAAGTCGGTCCAGTGCCGCTCGATCAGGCCCCAGTCGATGGCGTTGTCACCGAACAGGCTGTCGATGTGCCCGTAGCGGGTCGCAGCCGTAGGCCGGTAGAAGTTGAGATCGTGCCAGTTGCGGATGCGCGGCAGCAGCTCGAACCCGAGCAGCGCGGCGAGCCCGAACACCGGCAGAGACTGCCCCTGGGTGTCGCGTGGATGGTGTCCGGTTGGACGTCGGACTCGTTGCGCAGCAACCCATCGACGATATACACGGCCTCCCACGCCCCACACGGCACGAAATGGGAGAACAGCGCGATGTAGGAGTCGGACACGAACCGCATCGCCAAACCCCCGTAGCCGCCGTAGCGAATGTGGGACTCGGCGAGCAGGTTGTTCTCCCAGGTGTCGATCTGCGAGCCGTCGACGGCGACGATCTGCCCGTCGCCCCACATCCCGGCCACGTCCAGGGTGGTGAACGCGTTGATCACATCCGCCGAGCATCGGTGCACTTTGTCGGCGGTGGAGTGCTTGTTGCCCGCGGTGTAGAGCTCGTGGGCGGAGACCTGGCCGCGCATGTGCCTCGGTACGGACCGGCGGGGCGAACGTGGACCCGGCGGTGACTGAAGGGGATCCCCGCGCGGAGGCGGAGCGTCAGAGGCTCGATGGCGAGGCCGAGGCCCGGCGTAAGGAGCTCGAGACGGAGGAGCGCGTCCGGCGTCAGCGCAAATTGGTGCGATCGCTCAACCTCAAGGCCGAGGCGGCGACCACGGTCCGACGGAAGTTCCTGTGCAGTCTGCTGGCGGCCAAGACGCCACCGAAGACCGCCGCCGCGTACGTGGCCACCACCCTCGCCGGTGATGGGCACCTGTTGACCGAGTTCCGCGCCGACGGCGTGCTCAAGGAAGTGCTGTCGATCAAGGATTCGTACAGCTCGCAGTACGTGGCCGACCAGGTGGTCAAGGCCGGCGCCTCCCGCGCCCAGGTGCTCACGCTGGCGCTGGTCCTGGCAGCGCAGGAATCACGCATCGTCAAGGACTCGTGGCGATCGAAGCGCCGGGGCACCGAGGCGTACCTGGAATACCTCGAGGTGCAGGGGCATTCGCTGACGCCGATCGAGGAAATCATGGTCGGGAGGCGACAGCCCGATCAGGTCTTCGACCTCGATCTCGACGAATAGTAGCTGTCTATCTCACTAGACTTATGCAGTCTAATGGGATAGACTCATCCTATGAAGGTCACAGCACACGCAGTGCGATCCGGTGAATGGTGGTCGGTCGACGTGCCGGAGGTCGAGGGTCTGTTCGCCCAGGTGAAGCGCCTCGACCAGATTCCGTCGCGGGTGGCCGACGCTGCCGAACGGTTCACCGATGTAGCGGCCGAGCAGGTGGAGGTCACGCTCGACTACGACCTGGGTGATCCCAACGTGGTGCGCGCCATCGCCGAGGCCAAGCAGCGAAGCGCGCAGGCGCAGCGGGCAGTGGAGGCGGCGTCACGACTGACCCGTTCGCTGGTACACGACCTGCGGAAACGAGGGCTGTCCATGCGAGATGTGGCCACCATTCTCGAGCTCAGTCACCAGCGCGTCGCGCAGCTCGACAAGGAAAGCACCACGACCTGACCGTCAGGTGTGGGGGAGCAAGGGAGGGAGGTCTCATGGCCGTCACCGTCTACAGCAAACCCGCGTGCGATCAGTGCAACGCAACCTACCTGCAGCTCGACAAGCGCGGGATCGAGTACACCGTCGTCGACATCACCGAAGACGCCGACGCGCGGGACTACGTGATGGGCCTGGGATATCTCCAGGCGCCGGTTGTCGTTGCAGGAGAGGATCACTGGTCCGGTTTCCGGATCGACCGCATCAAGGCACTCGCGAAATGGGATGTATTGCAACAGATGCAACATAACGTCAATACGAAAGACGTGCCCGAACTGGCTGTTTGACGCCGTAGCGAAGCTGTCAGTCCGGAACTTGCGGAACCTGACCTTACGCTTCGAGTGGATGTAACAATGTTGCGTCTGATGCAACATTAGTGTGGTGAACGAGGCGCCGGGATCGGCACATCTGATACTCGCGGGGAATGTCGTCCATCTCGATCCGGCACCGGCGATGTCGGAAGCGATGATCGAGGGCTGGACGCGACAACAACGCAGTCGATTCCTCAAAGATCAGACCATTGCAGCGCGGATTCGGATGATTCGACGGTTCGGTCAGGTACGTTGTGCCGCCGGTTGACATTAACGGGGTGGCGACAGGCCAAGCGCCACGAAAGCGGCATGACTTGGACTGCGGACATTTCAAATTCGATGACGGCACGATTCGTGGTTCACCACAGCTGGCTGCCGAAGAGCAGATACGAAATGTGCCGCCCTGCCGGGACTGTGTGAGCCGAATGTCCTCCGTCGCACGCGAATCGCAGGCATGAGGCTCAGTCGGCCCTACTGGGCCGCTGTGCCCGACCTGCTTTGTATCCACACCCTCAACGGCAGATGCGACACCTGCGACTGAGAACCTATGGGGAGCCGATAGGCGCATTGAAGATTCGGTCCTGTCGGGATCTCGTCAGCCATCACATCTGAATCGCCCAAATGTAAACACGTTTTTCCTGATCCAGTGCGGGTCCGCGTACATCGAAGAAAACCGTGACTGGTCACCGGAGACTCGCACGACATTGAATTCGATGAAGGCACAGAACGATATTCCGACGGTACCTATCCGAAATCATGGGACACCGTGGATCCGCATGACGTCAGATGAGCCTCGACGCGAGGGTTTTCCGTGCGTGCGTGCGAACTCGACTCGATGACCAGATGTGCTGTATGCGCTCGTCAACATACGCACCGTCTCGTAAGGCTTGCGCCCAGATGTGAGGGACTCAGACGGAGGGCCAGTGGCCGTCTCAGCCGATAATGGGCCGTCTTCACCGCAAATTCGATGATCGTCTTCGCAGTCACGGGTGCGACACATGGACGACACGCGGCTGCTTAAACCCGGTTCGAACTTTCAGTCAACCCCGGCGGCATCTGGTGTAACGCCATGGGCAAGTAATAGGAAAAGAAGGTATGCGGGGAGTGCCGCCCGTACAGCGAAAGGCTCCGGATGATTCCACTTATTTCCCCTGTTCAACCTTCTGGGCATGCAAAACGGCGAAGCCGTCAGACCGTGTTGGTCGCCGGCACGGTCGCGGTTGCTGCCTGTGTGGTGGCTGGATGTGGGCTGCCCGACGACGACACACCACGCGAACTCGCATGCGAATGGGGAATCGCGTTGGATGCGAAGGACTTCACCGGTAAACGAGTCGACATGCCACTTCCCCCGCATGTTATCGAGCGTTTCGCGATCGAGGAGAACACAGCGGATGCGATCGTTTTCCGAGTTACGTACGACGAATTTCCGCCACCGAACAATCCACCGAATAAGCAATTCATCTTGAAGCCGTTAACGACGGTATCGATCCGACTGGGGAAAGACGAGGAATTTGACTCGATTAAAAACAACTTCTACCGAGTCGAGATTCCCATTGAGGACGGAGATCTGTATCAGAGCGACGAGGGCAACGCGTTCGACGTCAAACCTCAAAACACCACAGTGCGGCAAGACGGCAACGACCTTGTAGTCTCCATCGATCCGACAGAATTCCCGGGCCTGGCGGCGGGGAAGAAGTTTCCCATCGATGCGACGACCAGCTTCGCCGGCGATGGTATCGAAAAAAGACCAGGACCTACGAAGGTGAACTGGCAGAACTGCGGGTAGCGGATCGACGAATTATCAGAATCACCACCTCTTGCATGATTCGTCTTCTATCGCGCTATCACACCTTCCTCCTCGCCGATAACATAGATTATGTTAGTGCGTTCTCTTAAATGACTGTGCAGCAACAAGTTTCGAAGAAGATCGATGCCGGAATTTAGAGTGGGGCCCTGCAGTTTCGACATCTCGCATGTGTTCGTCGATGGTAGGTCGTGCTCGAAGACGACAGATGACCTGAGATCGTCCTTCGAGCAGAACCTACCGCTTAACGACCAGACTTTTCTCACTGCGTGCCGAACGACCCCCTGTGCGATCGCTGGTCCGCATTGCGTCAGCACAGGAGGTCGGCGCTAAGTGTGCATCATTCCTGCGAAAGCAGAGGCTTGTCTCGTTCAGGTTCGACTGGGGCTACATTGCGTGACTGAGCCACTGTGGCCGGTTCGAGAAGTGAGAACCGAGACTTTCGGGTCACCGTCTGACCAGGTTCGACGGTGAAAGTCCAGCTCAATCCGGCACCGTTATCGTGATTGTCGGTGCGGGCCGTTCCGTTGAACGGTTGACCGGTCCTCACGACGTTCCAGATTGTGGAGTAGAACGCCTCCTGGAAGCTCGCGCCGCCGGACAGGTCTGTCCAGGAGATCTGACGGCCGTTCGCGGACACGCAGGACGCGGATCGGTCGGTGACGGCGCCTGTGCCGAAGTCACTGTTGCTCAAATAGCAATCCGCCGCCCGGTACAGGGTCACCTGCTTGGCTGCGGAACCGGTGTTGGTGACCGCGAGGGAGGTCAAGTAGTTGTCGGAGCCATCGATGAAGGTGTCGACCTGTTTGAGTTCGAGACCACTTTGCCCCGCGACCACCGCGCTGGTGATCACCGTCGGACTCAAGGCGGTCCCGGCTCCAGTACTCGACTGAGCACCAGCCGGAATGAAGCTGCTGCCGACGTAGCCGAAAGTCTGCCCGTCCACCGCGAGGTGGGTACCGCATGAGGTGGAACCGTAATACACCGACCGGTTGTCGGTAGGAGAGTCCACGCGACAGTCGAGGTTCGTGCCGATCTGCAGATTGGTGAGTGCGCCAGGCCGGGTTTCGGGGGGCAGTTCGGGCTCGGGCGTCGGGGTAGGTGCGGGAGTGGTTCCCGGGTTAGCAGGGTCGGACGGACAGTAGGGTCCGAGGACGGAGATCCCGTACTTTCCGAGTGTGAGTTCAGCTTTCCAACTCGCGAAGAGCAGGTTTGCCTGTAGAGAGCCCTTCACCGCGGCCGCGAGTTCGAGTTCTGCACACGTCGGCTACGCGCTCGACAGCGAAGCGGTCAGGTTCGGGCCTGCCTCGACGGCCACGCCGGCATTGGCGACTTTGCTGTGGAGGCCGAGAGACGCGGAGGCGCCGGCGAAGAACTCGGCCTTGGCGCTGCCGCTGAGGCCCTCGACATCCGAATACGTGGTCCGACTGCTCGAGACGGGTCGTGCGCGCCCGTCCGAGAACTCGACGCCGTCGGTGCGCTCTGCCTGGTAACCCAGCTCTGCCTTTACCTCGAACTTTGCGGCCAACGACATTGCGGGACCGACTTTGACACTGAATGGCCCACCCACCGGGATGATCGCTTCAGGAGTCATCCCCACAGGTGCTTTCTCGCACTTCGCGGAACCGCTACCGGTCAGCGACACATCCAAGGATTGCGAACTCGAGATGGTGACCCGGGAGTACTTGGCATTGGCGTCGAACTGCACAGCGGCAGAGAGGTTCCCGATCGACCCGTTGACTGCGAGTTCGACACCACTGTCGTTCTTGCATGAGATCAGCTTGTTACTCAGCGGAAATCCGGTGCGCGGCCCGGCGCTCCGCGACTGAGCCTCGCCTTCGCCCGGTACGTACAGGACGTTATCCTCGAGTCGCACCGTCGTATTGATCTGGAAAACCGCGTATGCGTCGGTGATGGTGGCAGCCTCTAACGCCACCCGCAGCATCCCGCCATCGGCAGCTTCCACCGAGACGACCTTGCCGACGGTGCCATTTGGCACGCCGGGACCGGAGTTCACTGCAAAGAAACCTCCGACGCTCGGATGACGGTCCGACGAGAAGTAGAGCACGGTCTGGATCTCACCGAACTCACCGGAGACGGAGACGACGTCTCCGGGCTCTGCGACGACAGTATCTGCCTTGGGGATGATCTTGTTCTCGAGGTTCGCCGGTGCCCAGTCGGTCGGGTCGTCAGCCCCGATCAGCGGATATTCGCTCTGTTCATCCGAGCCGCCGCCGGAACCGGAACCAAGCGACCCGGAGCTAAGGCCGCCGAGCGAGCCGGACGATCCACTATCTGTGGGCTGGGCATTCGCAGGGAGCGTCATACCCAGAACCAGTGCAGCGGCTACCGAGGTCATAGCCCCGCGATACACCCATTGTCTGGGCGGCTTAGAAATCCTCATCTGGCATAACTCCTTCTTTCAAAGATCGGGGACAGCGACGTTTCACGGGGATTCCTTATCTGACCGGGTGCTTTCGCCTGACCTCCGTGTCTTGTCGGCATGGCTACTACTGAGCGCATGGCTGCCACTGAACGACTGTCCGATACAAGGCCATCCGATCAGCTGAAACCGACCAGTTAATTCACAGAGAGTAGGTTCAAACGGTAGCGGAACCTTTCGATGTTGCCGAGACCCCAAAAGGGGGGGGCATCACCACAGACACGCGAGAAATCACCCGGCCGCCGGCCACGACCCACGATAAAGCGCAAGGACAAGAACCGACGCGCTCCCGGTGTGAACATTCTTCTATCCCGACTCTCGCGCATCAAGGCCACTCCAGAAATAATATCCACACACGCCACTCGCACGCTCGAACAACGGCGCTACGATATTTTTTCCTACACTCACCTTGACCCACTCCCGCCGAGACCAGAATATCGGCACATACCGAGGGAGGGGGGAGAAATTGCAGGTAGAACGTATGCAAGTAGCTGCGTATATCACGGTTTGGATTAGTGAAAGAATTCGGAAAACGATTGAAGATGTGATTAGCTAACGCGGAAACTAATCGAATAAATGCCCGTGAAAGTATTGGCTTATATCGCATTGTTCGATAGAATGAAATCAATAAAGAATCACCGACGAGGGGGAATGTGTGCAATGCAATGCCACGTACCGCGCACTCGACAAAGCGGGATTCGGTCCATCTTTGATGATCGAGGTTTGAGCGGAGAGGTAGAAGACCCGCCGCAGTCGCCGGCTGTAGCGTTTGGGTCGGTGCATGTTGCCGGTTCGGCGACCGGAATCGCGGGGGACCGGAACCAAACCGGCTGCCGAGGCAAGGTGTCCGGCATCGGAGTACGCCGACATATCACCGGCAGCGACAACGAATTCCGCGCCGAGGATCGGACCGATACCGGGCATGGATTCGATGACCGCAGCCTGCGGATGGCGGCGGAAGGTCTCACCGATCTGCGCGTCGATACGAGCGAGCTGGACGTCCACTGCGAGGACTCGGTCGGCGATATCGGCCACCAACTGCGCCGCAACAGCCTCACCAGGCAGGACCACATTCTGCGCCGACGCCGCCTCCCACGCAATCTCGGCGACACCGTCCGCCCCGCGCACCCCACGTTTACCAAGCCACAAGCTCAAACGAGTGCGTCCGCGTCGTCGAATGGCACGCGGGGTCTGAAAACCGGTCAACAACACCAACGCGCCCTTGTGTCGCCCGAAGTCGAAAGCCCGCTCGAGCGCAGGAAAGACACCGGTGAGAGTGTCACGCAGACGGTTGATCAGCCGGACTCGGTCAGCGACGAGATCGGTCCGATGCGAGGTCAACAGCGCGAGTTCCGCGGCCAACTGAGCCGGTGGGATCAACACAGACAGATCATGTCGGTGTCGAGCAGTTTCCGCGATCACATAGGCATCGCGGGCATCGGTTTTCGCCTCCCCTCGATACGCGCCGGACATCCTGTTGACGGTGCGACCAGGGACGTACACCGCACTCTGGTCGTGTGCGGCGAGAAGAGCGAGCAGCAACGCAGAGGAGGTTCCGGAAATATCTACCGCCCAATGGAGTTCGTCGGCCAAGGCCAGAATCTCGCTCAGCGCGTGCAGTATCGCGGTCTCGTCGTTGATGATCTTGTGCGACCACACGATCAACCCTGCTTCGTCGACCACTGCTGCCCAATGATGGCCCTTGCCTGCGTCGATTCCGACCCATGCGTGGGTGTGAGTTTCTCTCATTCGCTCCTCCATGTCGCCGACTCGTGTCAGGCCCGAGGAACACCCCACCGTCATCTCCGTAAACAGTGCTCGAAGCACATTTTTCAATCAGCAGCCAGGGCGTCCCGAAGCGCTGGGCGGCCACTCGTTTCGAGCCACACAAGGCAAGACACCATCAGCCACACCCAGCACTTCCGGACCAACTAACAACTTACGGAGGACACCATGACCGCAGCAGCATTCACCTTCACTCCCGATGCAGACTTCGTCGACCGCGCACTCGACGCCGAGCTCCGCCGCGACAGCGAATCCGTCGACCGGAAACTGCGCACCATGCTCGCCGCCCTCGACGACTCCCTCGCCGGAATCAGTGATGCACGCGAAGAACTGCACACCCTCTACACCGCCCCCGGTACGGACACCGCCGAAGTTGTTTCCGCCCATGACCAGGACATCGCCACTCACCTCGATACGCCCGCGTCTCCACCCTCGAACAAAACCCCGAGCTGCAGCAGCACGCACTCCGCCAAGCCGGCGCGATCCGCATCTTCACCGACTACGAATCCGGCTCGACAACGCAGCGCCCCCAGCTCACCGAATGCCTGAACTACCTACGTGATCACGACGGTGATGTCCTTGTCGTCTGGAAACTTGATCGCCTCGGACGATCCGTCCGCCACGTCATCGACACAGTCCACAACCTCGGCGAACGTGGTATCGCATTCCGTTCCCTCACCGAAGGATTCGACACCACCACCGCAGGCGGCGAATTCTTATTCCACATCATGGCAGCCCTCGCCCAAATGGAACGCCGCATGATCGTCGAACGCACCCACGCCGGCCTCGAAGCCGCTCGACGCCAAGGTCGACACGGCGGCCGGCCCACCGTCATGACCCCCGAACGCACCGAACTCGCCCGCACGATGCGTGAACAGGGCAAAAGCCTCGACACGATAGCTTCGACACTCCGTGTCGGCAGATCCTCCGTCAGTCGTGCCCTCGCACCCGAGAAGGCCGGCGGGCAGCAGTAATCCTCACACGAACCAAGCACGAGCCGAACCGTCAAAACCGACGCGGTACCGCCCTGTGTCCGCAGCCTTTCCCTCCATTCGAGCCAACCCATCGGCAGGGTCCCGATGCGCCGCCGTTCCTTTGGCCGTGGGATCGGCGGCGAGAGCTCTCAAATACAACAGAATTGGCTCGGAAACCCCCGTGGGTCAACACATAATCATCAGCCATGTCTTCTGCCCGCCGTGGTGCGGAAGAGTTCCACGACCACCACGTATACCCCAACAGCGCAACCGCAGCGAGAAGTGTACAGCCCACCAGGACTGCGAGGCCTGCGTCCGATTTCCACGCGATGCGTTCGTCCGGGTGCTGTTCGGTGATGGTGGCGTCGAATTCTCGTGTTTGCCTGGCTATTTCGAGGATCCACTGTGTGTGCACATCGTCGGTTTGTCGAATTTCCCGTACTCCGGACATGAAGTGCAGGTCGGGACGGTCCGTGTTCAGATGATGAGGTTCGAAGCGTTTCGTTTTCAGACTCGCAATTGGGGTCAGGTTTCTGGCCACATGTCGTATGCGGGCCATGATTCGCCCGAGCCGGTCGTTGTTGACCCGTCCGGCGGCCTCGTTGAGCTGTAGAGCGGATATGTGCAGTGCGTTGTCAATCGAGGCGTTCTCGGTGTTCGTTGGGTGTCATGCCGGTGGTGTCGCGGAACGCTCGGTAGAAGGTGCGGGGGTCGGAGAATCCTGTTTGTCGAGCGATGAGGGAGACGGGCCGGGAAGGGTATTTTCGTAGTAGGTGCTGGGCGGACTGGATGCGCGCTGCGCGGAGATATCCCATGACTGTGTGGTCGGTTCCCTGGAACAGGCGGTAGAGGCTGCGGCGGGAGAGTCGCATCGCGGTGGCGATGCGTTCGGCGTCGAGGTCGGGGTCTGCAAGGTGGGCATGGATGTAGGCCAGAACCTGATCTCGTCGTAGGAAGGCGGGTATTTCGGCGGCAGAGCGAACCGGTGTGACGAGACTCAGTAGTGATGTGGCCAGTGAAGAGGCGTGAGTCTCGAGCTGTGCGGCGCCGTGGGGATCGCTGTCTTGGTGTTGGGCCAGTTGGGTGAAAAAGGCTGCGACGGCGGACATCGCTCCTGCACAGCTCATGGTCGTGGCCAGGATGTCTGTGGTCCGGTCGATGCCGGCGAGCGCGAAGGCTCGATCGGCGGGCACCTTGACGATGACCTGTTCGTAGGGTGCATCGGCGCGGAAAGCGAAGGGCAGGGAACTGTCGTAGATGACCATGGATCCTGGCGGGACTACTGCAGTGTGTCCGGCCTGTTCGATGACGCAACTTCCGCGCGTCTGGAATGTGGCGAACAGATACTCGTCCTGTTCCCGCCCTTGGGCGATTCGGCTGCGATTGCGGTGTGTCTGCTCGGCGGTGGCTCGTTTCGTGGACAGAGTGAAGTTCGTGTATCGGCCGAGACGGACATCGCCGTAGAAGTCGGGGTCGGCGGGGTCGGTGCTGACGTCGACGTAGGCATGGCGCCGGGCCTCTCGCCAGTAGTCGATGACACCGTCGTCCGGCGCCCGCGAGGTCGACAACGTTTCGAAGTGTGGCAATGAGGGCTCGTCTGCATCAGCCATGGCGGATCACCTGCCTTACGGATACCACTGAGTTTACTGAGCCGCGCGGGAAAGTCCTGCGGGTCGGGGAGAGAGCGAGCCGGCCCTGTGTCCGCCAGTCGGGGGGCGATCACAGGGCCGGAAATCTACGCGTGCTGCAAAACGCTCAGGCCGTGAGCATTCCGTGCTGTATTGTGCTCAGACCGTGAGCTTTCCGTGCTGGATCGTGCTCAGGCTGGAATCATTCCGTGTGGGTCGATGATGAACTTGCTCGATGACCCCTGATCGAAGGTCTCGTAGGCGGCGGGTGCTTCGTCGAGGCCGATGACCTTGGTGTTGAGCATTGCGCTCAGATACGGCATGCGGTCCCACAGGATCGACATCATTAACTCGCGGTTGTAATGCATGATCGGTGCCTGCCCCGCGGACAGGCGCGGTGACTTGATCCAGGCCTTGCCGAATTCGAGCGGGAAGATGCCTTCCTGTTCGGCCTTTGTCGGTGCCAGAGGGTCGGGGCCGTAGACGCCGATGACGCCGGTGGCGCCGCCGGCACGGGTGGCTTCGAGGACGTCGTTGATGGCACCTGCCGGCTGAGGCTGATTGGACTCCGAGCCGATGCCGTGTGCTTCGGAGCCGACATAGTCGACGCCACAATCGACTTCGCGCTCACCGAGGATGGCCTCGATCTGGTCGGGCAAGGGGATGTCCTGGCTCAGGTCGATGGTCTCGCAGCCGTTGTTCTTGACCAGGTCGAGTCGGTCCTGATAGTAGTCGCCGACGATGATGCAGGATGCGCCGAGAAGGCGTGCTGCTGCTGCGCCGCAGCGTCCGACCGGCCCGGCGCCGGCGATGTACACCGTTGAACCTGGTTTGGCCCCTGCCTCGATGAGTCCGTGAAAGGCGGTGGGAAGGATGTCCGAGAGCAGGGCAAGATCGAGGATCTTGTCCATGGCCTGGTCCTTGTCCGGGAAACGGAGGAGTTGGAAGTCCGCGTACGGGACGAACAGGTATTCGGCTTGTCCGCCCACCCAGTCGCCGAGATTGAAACCGTATGCGCCGCAGGAGACTGCAGGATTGACGGTTTCACAGACATCTGTGCGGCGAGCTTTACAGTTGCGGCATCGTCCACAGGCGACGTTGAAGGGGACCGAGACGAGATCGCCTTCTTTGAGGAACTCCACGTCGGAGCCGACCTCGATGATCTCTCCGGTCATCTCGTGGCCCATGACCATACCCTGGGGGACGGGGAAGGACCCTCGGTAAATGTGCAGGTCGCTGCCGCAAATGTTGGTAGCGACGATTTTCAGGATGACGCCGTGGGGCGCTTTTCGTCCGTTCGGCATCTCCAGCTTGGGGAAGTCGAGTTTCTCGACCTTCATGGTGCCGGGGCTCTCGAACACCACTGCGCGGTTGCTGTCTGCCATGCTGTCGCTCCTAACCTGGGGGATCCCTGCACGCTGCGATTCGGGACCCGGTTGTGGTGGCGTGGCCACCGGGGGACCTTTCGAACGTATGCGCACGTGGCGATACGTGTCAGTGACCTTGCGTGTCAACTGAGTGACGATGTGTGCCAGGAGTGCTGTGGGGTCTGCCGCAAGGCTCCCTTCCTTCGTTATGGTCACCGGCATGACAAACCGTTCCGAACATCTCGCCGAGGCCGATGATCGCTGGAGGCAGGGTGTCGTGGTGCGGGGAGCTCGGCAGAACAATCTCGCCGACGTCGATCTCGATGTTCCTCGAGACCGTCTGGTGGTGTTCACCGGTGTGTCCGGCTCGGGGAAATCCTCGCTGGCGTTCGGGACACTGTTCGCGGAATCGCAGCGGCGCTATCTGGAGTCGGTGGCACCGTATGCCCGTCGGCTGATCGACCAGGTCGGTGTACCCGATGTCGACGTCGTCGAGGGACTGCCACCGGCGGTTGCACTGCAGCAGCACCGAGGCATCGGTAATGCTCGATCGAATGTCGCCAGCGTGACGACATTGGGCAGTCTCGTGCGGATGCTCTATTCCCGTGCCGGGTCTTACCCAGATGACCAACCGATGCTCTACGCGGAGGACTTCTCGCCGAACACCGTGCAGGGCGCATGTCCGACCTGCCATGGCATCGGGCGCGTCTACGAGGTCGATGTCGACAAGATGGTCCCCGATCCCACACTCAGCATCCGGGAGCGCGCGATCGCTTCGTGGCCGCCGGGCTGGCCGGGTGGCAACCTTCGCGACATCCTGGTGTCACTGGGATACGACGTCGACTCTCCGTGGAAGAAGCTGCCGAAGAAACATCGCGACTGGATCCTGTTCACCGAGGACCGCCCCACCGTTCCTGTGTACTCGGGATTTACCCCGGCACAGACTCGGCGAGCGATCAAAGCCGGAACCGAACCCAGTTACGAGGGCAATTTCGTCGGCGCCCGGCGGTTCGTGCTCGATACCTTCGCGAACACCAAGAGCTCGATCGTCAAGAAGCGGGTCTCTGAGTTCGTCACCAGCGAGGTATGCCCGATGTGCCAGGGCAAGCGGGTCAAGGCGGAGGCGCTCTCGGTCACCTTCGAGGGTCTGGATATCGCCGAGTTCGCGTCCTTGCCCCTGGCACGACTGGCAGAGATCGCGCGCACTGTTGTGTCCAGCGACTGGCTACCCGAGGCGGCAGGAGAAGCTCTCGACGAAACCCGACGAGCCGAGGCCACGCGACGACGTGTCGCATCGGGAGGATCGGCGCACACCGCCGCTCCCGACGTGCGACGCACCCCGAACGTGTCAGCGGAAAAACAGGTGGCGGCGCGGCGCCTGCTCGACGACCTCCTCGAAAGAATCCAACCCATCATCGACCTCGGGCTGGGATATCTGTCACTGGACCGGACGACGCCCACACTCTCCGGCGGAGAGCTGCAACGACTGCGCCTGGCGACGCAGCTGTCCTCGAAGCTGTTCGGCGTCGCCTACATCCTCGACGAACCTTCGGCGGGACTGCACCCCGGCGACTTGACGGCGCTGCTGAGAATTCTGCACGGACTTCGTGAGCGAGGAAACAGCGTCCTCGTCGTCGAGCACTCCCTACCCGTCATCCGAGAAGCGGACTGGCTGGTCGATATCGGTCCCGGTGCCGGCGAGAACGGTGGACGCGTGCTCTACAGTGGAACACCCGCCGGGCTGGCCGACGTACCGGACTCGGTCACCGCACGCTATCTCTTCGACACGTCGGAGCAGGTGCGCCGCCAGCGGCGTACCCCCCGCGGGTGGCTTCGCGTCGAAGGCGTCGAGCGCAACAGTCTCCGCGACCTCACCGTGTCTTTCCCTCTCGGGGTCTTGACCGCGGTCACCGGAGTCTCCGGTTCGGGGAAATCGAGCCTCGTCAGCCAGGCTCTACCAGCGTTGATCAACGCTGAACTGGGCCGGCCCGCCGCGCCCGATGCCAACGTCGAACCGCGCGACGACACCGATCTGCTGCTCACCGGAGATCAGGGCGCGGTCCGCGGCCGCATCGAGGGCACCTTGGGAGGGCTCCGTCGGGTGGTCGCCATCGATCAGCGCCCTATCGGGCGCACACCCCGATCCAATGTTGCAACCTACACCGGCATGTTCGACCACATCCGCAAGCTGTTCGCCGCAACACCTGCGGCCAAGAAACGGAACTACAAACCGGGGCGGTTCTCCTTCAATGTCGCCGGTGGCCGCTGTCCGACCTGCGAAGGTGAAGGCTTCGTGATGGTCGAGCTGCTTTTCCTGCCCAGCGTCTACAGTCCGTGCCCGGACTGCAACGGCACTCGTTACACGCAGAGCACACTCGAAATCACCTGGCGGGACCGCAACATCGCCGACGTTCTCGCGATGAGCATCGACGAAGCCCACGCCTTCTTCACCAGTGAGAACGACGTTCTTCGCTCGCTCACCGTCCTACGCGAGGTCGGGTTGGGTTACCTGCGACTCGGACAACCCGCCACCGAGCTGTCCGGCGGCGAAGCTCAGCGTGTCAAGCTGGCATCCGAACTCCAGCGTGCTCAACGCGGCGACACGCTCTACATCCTCGACGAGCCCACTGCTGGGCTCCACCCGTCCGACAGCGACAGACTGCTCGCTCACGCGCAGGGGCTCGTCGACGCCGACAACACCGTCGTCATGGTCGAACTCGACATGCGCGTCGTCGCCCAGGCCGACCACGTCATCGACCTCGGACCGGGAGCGGGCGCCGACGGCGGACGTATCGTCGCCACCGGTTCCCCCGAGCAGGTAGCTGCCACTGCCGACAGTGCGACTGCCCCCTATCTACGAGCGGCGCTGGAAAACACAGGCGCCGGCACCACACAACACTGACCTGACCGCGCACCACCGCCTGGACTGAACGGCGATAAGGATCAACTAGCGATGGCACGACAGGCACCGAAACCCCAAGGCCTGCGTAATCAGCTCTCCAACTCTCTCCAACTCTCTCCGGCCTCTCTCCGGCGTGAGTCCGGCTCCGCGGTGCTGCTGCTGGTGGTAACCGTGACCGCCCTGCTGTGGGCAAATTCGCCGGCTTCGGACGCGTACTTCGACCTCTGGCATCAAGGCGCCGGATTCGAACTCGGCCCGGTGGCGTTGCACATGAGCCTTCACCATTGGATCAACGACGGGTTGATGGTCGTCTTCTTCTTTCTGATCGGGCTCGAGGTACGCCAAGAGTTCGCCCACGGGTCATTACGTGATCGAACCCGCACCCGTATCGCCGTGATCGCCGGAGTCGCGGGGGTGTGTCTACCCGCCGTCATCTACGCCGTGATCGTCGGCAGCGGAGACAGCCTGCAGGGTTGGGGGGTGGTCGTCGGCACCGATACCGCCTTCATGCTCGGGGCCTTGGCGCTCCTCGGGCCCGCACGATCAGGCCAACTGCGAGTGTTTCTCCTTACCGTCACGGTGGTCGACGACTTCCTCGCGGTGTCCATCATCGGATTCGTATACAGCGAAAACATTCGCCTGATTCCACTGCTCGTTTCCCTGGCATGCCTGACAGCATTGTGGCTACTCGGGCGGGCGCGACAGTGGCGAGCCGCGCCATACATTCTCGTGGTGATCGTGCTGTGGTTCAGCACGATCGAGTCGGGTGTTCATCCCTCGCTTGCCGGAATGGTCGCCGGCCTTCTGATTCCCGCGTACCCGACACAGCGGCACAAGGTGGAGGCGGCTCGAGAACTGTTTCGTGACTTCTGGCAGTCTCCGAGCGCCGCGTCAGGTCGTGCAGTATCACGTGGACTGGCCAAAGGCACAGCCGTCAACGAGCGGATACACGAATACCTCCGGGTACCCACCGCGCTGATCGTGGTACCGATCTTCGCTCTCGCCAACGCCGGCGTCGACCTGCGTGGCGGACTGCTCATTGAAGCGTTCAGTGCCCGTGTGACCTGGGGAGTTGTGCTTGGCCTGGTTCTCGGCAAGCTCCTCGGCATCGGAGCAGCCACATACATCGCTGTCCGACTCGGAGCGGGCCGATTACCGCAGGGGGTCGGCATGGGCAGTGTGATGGGCGGATCTGCGCTATCGGGGATGGGATTCACCGTATCGCTGCTGATCATAGGTTTGGCTTTCGGCACATCTCCCGAACTGGCCGGGCAGGCGACCGTCGGCGTGCTCGTCGCCATGGTGCTGGCTGCAGTACTGGGTGCGGTGATCTTCCGCGTGGCAGCGACCAAGCTGGGTGAGGCCGAAGCCGATCTCCCCATCGTGCTGGAACCTCCCGTAGATCCCGAGATCGACCACATTCGTGGACCCGAAGACGCCCAGCTGACCCTTGTAGAGTTCGTCGACTTCGAATGTGGATTCTGCGCACATGCCACCGGAGGATGGGACGACCTGCACGTCCACTTCGGCGACGATCTGCGCTACGTGGTCCGTCACGAGCAGCGCCTTCGCTGCCGCACCGTCGGCACCACTGATCTGGTTCCACCACGCGGCACGCGAGGACCGCACGATCCGGTTCAAGTCGTTGCCCGGTCACGCTCAGACCGAGGCCGTCGA
>NZ_LPNP01000049.1:0-23049 GCF_019266045.1 Rhodococcus sp. MH15 | reverse complement strand
GTGAGCACGGGCGTACCTTCCCGCCAGCGTTGGCGCGCTGGACTTGATCAGAATCCTGTTCGTGTACAGATCATCATCCGGGAAGGTGCGTCCTCCCGGGATCCACAGGTTTCGATCATTCCTCAGTCCCTTCCCGGCTTGAGGACAGGTGATTGTGCGTCCCCTCCTATAAGAGAGGAGGTCTGAGGTGGGGGTTGCTGTGACATCAATTGCGAAAGAATTTTTGACGGGGCACTGTGCGGGGTCCTCGTGGTGGTGCCGAGGTGCTGCTGAAGGGTCGCGTCGGTGGGGCATATCGCCAGTGTGACTGCGGGTCATTACATCGTGAGCAGCCCGATTTTGAGGCTGGAGGAGCGTGGAGCGGAATGTGCGTGATGTTCGTAGTGTCATGTGCGGCGGTTAGCGTCCGGATTGTCACCACGACGTTTGCGTTGGGAGTCCTACCAACGCACAAGGACCAAGGAGTTTGTCATGGCGTTCGATCCGATTTCGATTCTTGTCGCAGGTGTTGCTGCCGCGGGTGCAGCAGTTCAGGGTTCCCCTCTGCCCCCGCCCGTTGCGGATGTTGCTGCGAATGTGGTTGCAGCAGTCGAGCAGTCGGCCCCTGGGTGGGATGCTCAGCTAGCTCCCTACCTTGAGCAGCTTCCCGCGGACATTCCCGCGTACGCAGAACAATTGCTTCCCCAGCAGGACACATCGCCGGAGCCAGCAGTGCCTGATGCACCGGTGGAGAGCCTCGAACCGACCATCACTGTGCCGGCGCCAGTTGTTCCCGTGGTTGCTCCCGTCGTACTGGCCGGCCCGGGGTCCTCTGCCCCGTCTGCTGTTCCACCATTGACTTCGCTGATTCCCGGGTTGTCGGTGGTTCCCGAACTTGTCTTCGATCCGAACATTCCGCGCGACGTGGAGATCGCCCGCAAAGTTATCGAAGCGGCCTTGACGGCGCTCGGGCTGCCGTACCAGTGGGGCGGCGGAGCCCTCGACGGTCCGACGATGGGTGATGGAACAGGCGGCGCGACAGCAGGTTACGACTGCTCCGGGTTGGTGCGCTTCGCGGTATTTCAGGCCACGGGAAAGGAATTGCCTCGGACCTCGCAAATCCAGTTCACTGTCGGCACTCAAATCGCTTGGGACAGCGCACAGCCCGGCGACCTTCTCTTCGGGAATTGGCAGGCTGACGGCGCGAATCATGTTGCGATCTACCTCGGTGGGGGCCGCATGATCGAAGCACCGCAGACAGGGCAGCTCGTGCAGATCAGCGCCGTCCGCTCGGACATGGTGCCGGTCAGGCTCTTCTGAGCCGACAGCCATGTCCAGCGAGGACGAGGCACACGAAATGGTCGATGCGACGGGTACACGTCGACGACTGCAGGCCTTGCTCGCCAACGGGCACCGCGCGAAGGATCTCATTGCAGCTCTGGGCGTGCACACCAGTTGTCAACGAATCATTCGCAGCGAGAAAGTATCTGCGGTCACCCGAGACAGTGTCACGCAGTTGTACCGCGAGCTCGAAAATCGAGTCGGCCCGTCGGATCTGGCCCGCGAACGATACCGCGGTCTCGGTTACCTGTCGCCGATGTGGTGGGATCCAGACATCATCGACGATCCGGATGCTGAGCCTGCCGGCATTCGGGTGTACATGAAGATTCGGCTCGAAGACTCACAAGGGGTCAGCCGTTACCGACGAGTGTTGGTGGACGTCGTCACCGAAACACGAGTGGAACGTGTTGCCCGTATGCACCGACTGGGCCTCTCGGTCGATCAGATCGCTGTTCGTATCGGGACTCGGGTCCGTTACGTGAGGCGTGATTTGGCTGAACTTGGCGTTACGCATCGGTGATGGTGCTTCTGGTGAGAGCAGATCTGGATGTCGTCGGTGGAGGGGGCGGGGATCCAGCTCGTTGGATTCCCGCTCAGCGGGTCGAGGCTGGGCTGATGAAACGTACAGATCGACGTGCCTTTTCGTCGTGTGCGTGACTCGCTTTCCGAATATGACTTGTTCGAGATGTGCTGTACCGGATGTAGCGTCCCGTTTCGAGAGGTTGCTGGGGAACAAGCCCACAGTGGTCCGTTAACGATCGAGGAGAGTCGATGACGATGAACTCACCGGAACCGTCAACCGCGCAGGCATCGTTGCCTGGATCTGTGATCCATGGCGGGCGGGGGTCGAACGAGATCGTGTCGACCTTCCTGCGTGCCGCGGTCCTTGCCGGGCATGTAGATGGAGATCGGTTCCCTACCAACGGGAATGGTGACATCGAGACTGTAGACAAAAGGAAGATTTCATGAACAACATGGGGGAAAGTCGCATCGAATCCCGACTGAGCGCACTGCTCTCGGAGTTCGATACAGGCGAACAACAGAAGGGATCCGCGCGAATGGATTTCGCGCTGGGTGCACATGCAGACGGCAGGGATCGATGAGAACTCGTGAGCTCGTTGTCGTACAGGTCAATGCGACAGGCGACGACCCGGCGCGACACGTCGCGCTCGAAGTTGCGGCCGTGAGCCTTGGCAGTGAGAAGCGCTGGGACTTGACGGTGCCGCTCACCCAGGAACAGCTTGCGGATGCGGATCCCTCCGTTCTGCGCCGAAATGGCTATTACCGGCGAGGTTTGGCGGACAGTGTCGACCTCACTCGCTCTGTTCTCTCTGCTCGAATCGCCGACCTGGCGGGGGCTTTGGCTGGCAACACCCTCAGTGGGACGTCCCCGGAAGACTCTGCCGATTTTCTCGCCCGACTATTCCGTAGCTTCGATATCGAGCCACGATGGCATCCACGCCTGGCCGACATCGGAGCATTGACGGCTGGCGCATTCGGACTGGCTGCGACATCGATTCCGACGTTCACGGCGTGCTGTCGAATGTGGGGAATCGACTTCGACGCGGACGAGCCGTCAGCGATGACGACCGCCACAGCTGCGGCAGGGTGCTTTCACACTCTCGATCAGTACAACGCGGTCGAAGTGCTGCAGGGGAGCGATCCGCATCCGGTCAGGCTGTCAGTGGTCCCCGACCCGATAATCCGCTCGCAGCCATGATCGGGAAGGGGACTGTTGAGCGCTTCCTTTCTCGGGTCGCAGGTCGTCACCTCGCCGGCGCATATTTTGTCGTTGTCGTCATCGTCAACGTGGCCCAGTCGTGGCGACGAGATGGCGCCCTGCCGTCGTGGACGGTCTGGCTCCTCGACGTTCCGTTGGTAGTCGTCGTTTTCGGAATGACCGGATTGTGGATCGTGCAGCGTGTCCAGCGGTCTAGGGGATCGGACGGCCACCCAAACAACGAAACGTCACAGTGACGAACCATAGGAAGGTCCGTACATGACCGACAGCACCGCAATATGCGCGAAGATCATCCGTCGATACGCAACACTGCGCGAGGAATATCTCCACGGCGAGTCCGACGCGGATTTCAACAGCTCCTCGACAACTGATCAAGAGCGGTGGCTGATGTGTGAAATCAGTGGCCTACGTAAAGCCGCCGATCTGCTGTCTGCGGATGCATCAGAAGCCCTGATGGGGCTGCCCTCGAGGTACTGGGACGCGTGGCCAGACATGGTGGAGGAGATTCGCAGTAGACCGGTCGAGAACGAAGCCCGCTCGCAGAGCGCGACCTCAACAGCCGTTGCGCCGGGCCTGGACATGAACCAGAGGGAGACGTTCTCACAGTGCGCGCCGAGCTGCGATGCCTGTGGCACTGACGTCCCGCATCGCGAGGTTCCTTCAGATGGATGGACACAGTCGCACGGTGAAAACTACTGCCCTTCGTGCTCCTTCGTCCGACAACAGACCTGGGGAGCGACCACTCACTATCAAAAGAGCGAGGACGAATCATGACGCGTCGCCGTAGTGAATCTGAACGCCCACCGCACCTCGACTCGCGACTATCCACCGCGCCGGCGCAGTCGGCGAGTAAGCCCGAAGATCCCCGCCCAGTCATGCTCGCGAGAATCGACGCGCGAATTCGCGCACGATCGCGTTCCGTTTCAGCTACCAAGAGTGCCACGCTTGCGCTCGGCGCTTGGACGGAACGCGCAGTGACTCACTGTGGACTCACAGTCTCGGAAATCGCGAGCCATCTCGGAATGGCACGCACCACGCTCACGGAGTTCAGACGTCAGGCCAATGCTGCCGACTACACCATCACAGACGAGCAGGATGGAGGGATCCTGCAGTTGCCGGCGCATGACTTCGTCGACTGCGTTCTCTCCGCGGGTCCGCTGGCGGAGATCATCACGAGCACAGACCCCAGCGACCTCGTCTACTTGTCAGGTCAGCCGCTCCACCGATTCGACCTCTCGTCCCGCGGCTCGGTGCCGCACCTCATGGTCCGATGCGGGGACGACCCAGACAACTGGTTCATGCTGAGCCGATCCGGTTTCGACGGTGCAAACGCGGCCGACAATATACGTCTGGTTCTCGTTGCGCTCGGGGTCGAAATGCACATCATCGACCACATCACACGGCACACAGTCACCCATCTCGCGCTCGACGACGAGCATCTCCGAACGTCGAAAGCACACCACCTCGGTTTGCCCCTCCCCGAAGAAATCGAGGGCGGCCGCCGACATCTCATCACCCTGACAGGAAAGTTCGAGCCCTCGTTGCCGTCGGGGTACTTCGATGTCGAGGATCTCGTTCTTCGTGGTGTCGCGGGACGTCTGTTCGGACTCCTCGATCGACACCCACGGTTCAGTGGTGTACCGCGCCGCGGCACGATCTTCTCCACTCGTAGCGCTGCAGGTGCGGCGGGATTCGTTGACGATCACGGCACCGTCTACCCGATGGTGATCGAGTAAGGTTCGCTGCAGATCTGGGTCACAGATTTTGAACCGACCGATTTCACCGAATGGTTGCCGCAAGAATTTCACAGTGTGCTGCACTCTGCGGGGCTGCTTCCCGCAGGCTTGGCCGACGAGGATCCTGCCCAGGCCCTGCGGACGCTCACCTCCACAGGGTGCGGCCGCGCACCTGAGACTCATCTCAACGGCGGGATCACGTGGCTGCCGTAGTCCTCCGTTCTTCACTGCTGTGGAGTAGCGCAGACGCATTGAGGGCCACAGAACGAATTCTGTGACCCTCAATGCTCGCAAGCACCAGTTTGATGCAACTAGGCGGTGACAGCTGCCCCGCCGTTGTTGATCTGAGTGCGAAGATTGTTCGTCAGTTCCTCCGCGCCAGTTCGTCCGGAATCGTTGATCGGAGTACTGGCATAGGAGTTGTGATCGTCGTTGGCGATGAACGTTGCGTAGTTCAGTACCTCGTCGAGAACCTTGCCGGGGGTGAGTTCGTCAGCCATCTTGTTGAGCATGGGGAAGGCATCGAGAGGAAGTGCCTTCAGCGTCTTGCGAACCGCATTGTTGAGCTGGCCGACGAGCTTTCCGAGATCGGACGGCAGTGCAATGTAGTTCTGCATCGCCGCGTTCGCCGAGATACGTGAGACGGTTGCACCGATGGCTGCGTACTCGTTGATCGGCAGCTTGGATACGACCTGCCCGATGACGGTGGAGAGCTGTGTAGCGAAATTGATCACCTGAGGAGCCAGCTGCGCGAGCAGTCCTGGCACTGCGAGGAAGTCACCCCGGGCGACCGTGTCGGTGAGCTGAGTGACAGAGGCGGTGATAGGTGCGATGTCCGCACCGGGGATCGTCTTGGCGGCGACATCGGCGCTCAGATTTCCGACCTGTGAGGCGAGATCGAGAGCGAGTTGCGGGACCGCCAGGAAGTTCCCGCTCGCGACATTCTGGTTGAGTGCATCGAGAGTTTTGGTCAACGGAGCGCCGTTGAGTCCGAGGAGTGTCGTGACGACGCCGGCGACGGACTTCACGGGATCCCGCGCATCGATCTGTGAACCGAGAGCACCGATGAATTGTGTCCCGACAGCATCGTCGGGGGTGTTGCAGTAAAGGTCACCGGCAGCGCAGACGCTGACCGCGATGTCGCTCAGTTCGCCGAACCCAGCCGGTCGAGCGCCAGCAAATCCGACGCCCGTGATGGGAGCGCCGATGCTCTTTCCCGCGTTCTTGGATTGTCCAGGGTCAGCGAGAAGAGCGACGCCGAACATGCGATCGCGATCGACTGGTCCCGATCCGCTGCCGATATCTGCCGCCAGGTCGCCCGCCGCATCCGCGCCTTGGGAGAATCCAGTGAGACCGAACTTGGTGTTGGTGCATTCGGCGGCCTTGTCGGCGATCATCTTCGAAGCGGTGTCGATTGCCTGCTTCTTGCTTGTGCCGTAGGTGTCGGCTCTGTCGTCGACGATGAGAGCCATGTACGGCACGTACTCGACTTGGAGCTGCGCGGTAGAGAACTCGCTCGCCAAAGGATCCGTGACGTTTTTGAGCATGCCCCGGGACTGGTTTGGATCGGCGTCCGCGGTCGTCTCTGTTGTTCCGGGGATGGCGAGAAGAAGGTTGTCTGGGCACGCAGGCTTCGGCGCGCTTTGATTGGCTGTCGCGGCGGGAACCGCGACGACAGCTGCCATAACTCCGATGGCAACAGCGGCCACCGTGACTCGTCGTGCGGTGATGAATGTACTCATCGGAGTGTCCTTGTCTTGAGGGCGCGAATGGAGTGAAACTCAACTTGCGAGGGGAAGGTCCTTCTTCGCTGAGCGGTACATGGAGATCCGCTTGATCTTCGGTTCTGGGACGTTGAGGTGATCGCACACGGCGTCACGGACCCTGGCGATCGCGCGACTCAACCGCTTCCGTGCGGCTGCGTGCGTGATTCCCATTTCCTGCGCTAAAGCGGCGACATCGGCACCGTCTTCGTTCATGTACGACCGGGTGATCAGTGTGCGATCGGAGTCCGAAATGGTGCCCTGATCTACGGCCCAATTCAGCACATCCATGACATCAATCTCGGTGGGATCGTCGTCCCGAAGAAACTCCTCCGCTGCCCGTTCAGCATCTGCAATCTGGAAGTGGGCGTCGTCGACAGCGACGTCGAGAACCGCAGTTGTGGCGGTGATCTTGTGGAGGGTGTTGAGCGCGAGTTGCCCCGCGATTCCGCGGTGAGTCCCGCGGTAGGTCGAGATCGTTTCCCAGAATGCGTGAAGCGTCGCAGCGGTCCGGTCTGCGTACGCGGCCCGTGCGGAAACGCCGTTGGCAACTCGTGCATACTTCTGCATCCCGGTCAGTTTCGGACGCATGAATTCAATGAGCGTGCTGCCCGCCAGTGACGACCCCGCTTGGTGTGCGTGAAGTAGGACCGACAGAACGGCGTCCGGTTCACAGAAGGTGAGTGCCTTCAGTTCAGCGAACGACTCGGCACCCACAAGTTCGGGCCGGGTGTTGACCCACTGCGAGAGTTCGATACGAGCAGAAGGCGTCGCGGACTCTCGTACCCACTGCTGATGCAGGACCGCGAGAAAGTCCGTCGAGTTGACGGGAATGGTGGCGCTGGTGTGCGCGTGGATGGACGTGTCCACGGCGATCTCCTATGCAGAAGGAATTGGTCTGCATAGGAGTAGATCAACGGGTTATTGCCGTGACCTGCATGTATGTCATTGCCATTGGGGCTTCTGTTATTGCCACGGCCAGGCAGATCGACCCACATTCGCCGTGAACGCGGTCACAGTGAGTGGCGCAGGCGGTCGCCCGAGCAGGCAGTTCTTCGACTGGCAATGACACCGAAAACTGCTTCAGAAAACTTTTTGAAGAAAGTTCGCCGAGACCTGTCACAGCAATCCGAAAATCGAACCTCCTCTCTTGTAGAGGCCCTCGAAATTGCCGAGAGCCAGACGAGAGGAAGGACCTGACATGGCCGAGCCGGACCCGCAGGTGAGCACCGATCCATGGAGAGATCCGTTCACTCGTTTCAGTGGTGAAACAGACGATCTCGGTGGCCAGCTACGCGATGCAGGTCTGGTGTTCGCCGTACAGGAACAACTGCGGACCGCGCTGACGGAGCTTGCAGATCACCCCCTCAGTCCGGAGGCCGGCGCGCGGGTCCACTACCTGCTGGGCGAGCCTGCCGCTGGCGCACGTGCAGCGCTCGGTCGGATGAACACGAGCCGAAAGGCTGCAACGCAACCGCCGACTCTGTCGATCGTCGCGCCGCTCATCGAGAGCGAAGGCAGCTCCTCATGAGTCGCTTCAAGGGAATGAAACGGAAGCCCCGGACGGACAAGATCACCCTCGACGACAACGAACCACAGAGCGAACAAGCGACGTGGGCGCGCACCCAGGATCGGAAGACACAACTAGTCCGGTTCGGGCTTTTCGGAGCCATCGGAGCGGGAGTACTAGCCCTCGTTCTCGTGTTGTCCGGGTTCACCGTGTCATCGCCAACAGTGGTGAAACCGAAGTCCACGACATCCGTGAACACCGCTTCACAGGCACAGGCGGAAGACCTCGCGCAACAGTTCGTCGTGACGTGGCTTCAAGCGAAACGTGGTGCCGAAAAGTCGCTCGCTCCATACGTTCGCTCGGAAGGAATCAAGCTCCCTGCCGAAGCGCTCTTCGTTGCCAGCGACGCACGAATTGCAAGCGTCGAACTGCAACCTGCACCCGTGAAATCTGCCGCAGCATCCGGAACTGGTGCGCCAACTACCGACAAGTCCGATGTCTACTCCGTCATCGTCTCGGCCTCGGTGCGGCAGGTGTCAGAACCCTCCGAAGCCGCGCAGAGACGCTTCTATTCAGTACCCGTTGTCGTAAACGACGGCAGCGCTCGGGCGGCATCAATCCCGTCGCCCGTTCCGGCGCCTGCGACCGGGCCCGACGTGAATCTTGGCTACAAATACCGCATTGTCGCCGGGCATCCGTCGAACACTGCAGTCCAACAGTTCCTTGCAGCTTTGTCCGCGGGAACGGGAGAAATTTCGCGATACATCGCGCCGGGAACCTCCCTTCGGGCGATCAGCCCAGCCCCCTACAAGAGCGTCAAGGTCGTCGATCTCGTTTCCGATCGAGACTTCTCCGGTGAGGCTGCTGACAAAGCGCCGGCCGACGGAATCAAGATCCGAGTGCTCGCCACTGCCGAACTTTCGGTGACAGCCACCGAGTCGGTAACTGGCCAATATCCACTCACTCTCACCTCACGAGGCGGCCGATGGGAGGTTTCCGCCATGGACCCCAGTCCGGTGCTTCCGGCCCCCGAACAGAACACAGCAGCCAGCGGTGCTCCCTCTACACCTGCTTCGACGACACCCGCGAGCGCAACTGCTCCCACTTCAGCCACCCCCGTCAACTGACATCCACGAAAGGCATCCCGATGAGTACAACTGCACTTCTCCTCGACCCGAACACTCACCTCCTGGCGGAAGGAATCCTCGAATGGACCAACACCAAAGCCACCGAAACGCAAGACACGATCCGAATCCTCACCGCCACCGGCGCCTGCGGAGGCGTCGCCTTCACCGCAGTCAAGAGTCGATTCTCCATGGCTCCCATCCTGCTATCCGGACTCGTTGCGGGCCTCCTCGTGTGGATCGTCTGGAACGTCACCGAAGTCAAGGACAAGGTGGGCTCCGAACTCGACTCCATGGGCCACTCGATCGTCGTCGATGCACCCGAGCCGCGTGCTGACCTTCTCGGATTTACGAACCTGCCAGACCCGCATGACATCTAACGCACCTCAGCCCTGAGCCCAGCCAAACAGCGAGTCACCACGAAGGAGGTGCGAACGCCGTGAGCGAATCGGACCCGCAGTCAACGTCCCGAGAGGTCGTCAAGAACTACACCCGCGCACGAAAGTTCCCGCAGCTGCTCGGCATGACGCCGGATGGAAAGAAGCTCCCCGGCGGTCCGTACAGCTACACACAGTTCGTCGGCGCCGGACTGGTAGCCCTCGTGCTCTGGAAGACACCAGGAATTTGGGCGACAGGCTCGCTGATTCGCAACGTATTCGTCTTCGTCGCACTCGTCGGGGTCACTGCGTGGGGCCTTGGCAAGCTCCCCATCGGTGGCAGGAATCCACTCTCCATGGTCGCCGGCGTGAGCAAAGCGCTCGGCTCGCCGGCACAAGCGCCGAAGGTCTCCGGACCTACACCGCGCAGGCCCCGAGTACACGCACTCGCAGGCATGGTGACCGTCGTTCCGGTGCCCGCACTCGCGGCACAACCCCTCGTCGAACACATCACCGAAGCTCGCCCGGTCCGCATGGAGCCTGAACCCGCTTCGACCCCTGTTCAAGACCACACCCCGGAGCGCCGCCGAGTTTCACCGCCGTCGATTCCCCGGCCTCCACTGGCCACCCAACCCGCTGCATCCACCAGCGTCCAGCGTCTTGTCGCCATGGCCGCTGCATCGCACAACACCCGAGAGAAGGCCTGATGCTTCAACCAATCACAGCTGTCGGAGGAAACCTTCGGTGGACGCGCTCAGGCACTGTCTGGGCAGACTTCATCCTGACCGGCATCGAATACGGCTACAGGCCCGCTGAGGACAAGAGCACTGCACGGTCTATGCACAAGATGCTGCTGCGTGCACTCGACGGAGAAGCGCTTCTGCTCGGAATCTGCGCCAGCCTCAATCCCGAGGCGGTAGTGGCACGGATGGAAGAAGGAATCGATCTCGACGCACACCCACAGTGGGCCGCAGAGTGCGACGCCACCATCGAAACACTGGAAATGTTCCAACCTGGCAAGCGCATTTACTGGCTGTCCATCCCCCTGGCCAACAAGGGATGGAAGAACCAGGCGGCCGCGTCCTGGTCCGCTGCCCGCACAACATTGACCGACTATCTCGGACTCCCGCGAACCTCACTGGACCCGGAAGAAGTCGCCAGGCGGACAACGCAGGCAAACATGATCGCCGCCGACATTCCTGCCTACTTTCGTCCCACACCGGCGACGCCCGCACAGATGATCTGGTTGCACCAACACAGCCTTCAGCGTGGGCTCGGCCTGGATTCGGACGTTCCACTTTCCTATTCCTCGATCGGAACGAAGCCGATGGCCGCATTTACTGCCGCCCGGTTCGACGAAGGCGCCCAGACCGACCGCCCCAGTACTGGTTGGAAATCGAAGGCGCCGACGTTGACGAAGGCCCTCAAAATCGATCAGCCGTGGACTCTCGAGGAGCGGCCCGCGAACTACCAGTGTCTTTTGGCGTTGGCCGACACACCCTCCGGCAACACAGTCTTCCCCGGCTCCGAGTTCCTCGCCCTGGCCGATGCCATTGCCGGCGTCGACGTCGATTGGGGCATCAGACTTCACATACGCACCTCGGCGGAGGTGTCGAAGAAGAACAAGCGCGCCCTGATCAACCTGAACGAGCAGTTCAGCCAACGCGAGGGCGAAGTGTCCCATGGGCACGGGGTTCTCCACGCCGCAGCGGAGGACCTCGCCGAGTACGCCGCAAAAATGGATGCCGACAACATGGAAGTCGAAGTCCAGTCGACGACTATCTTCGCCATCGGGGCGCACACCGAAGAGGTCGCTCTCAGGGATGCGCGTCAACTTGCGAAGCTGTTCGAGCTGTCCAGTTACAAGTTGGTCAGCCCTCTCGGATTCCAAGAGGAGCTGTGGGGCGCACTCAACCCTGGGGTATCGACGCCCTCCATCGTCAAAGAGTTCGCTCAGATCACCACCTCCACCGATTTCTCCGCCTACGTGCCCTGCGTTCACAACGACTTGGGTGATTCGTCGGGCCCACTGCTCGCGTTGAACATCAGCTCGGCCCGGATCGGCGTGGTCCACCACGACGTCGCCAAGAAGTCCGCGGCCGACATCTCGGGTTCCTTCGCAGCGGTCGGGTCGCTGGGATCGGGTAAGTCAGTTCTCCTCAAAGGGATCGGCGGAGCCTTCCACGATCGCGGTGGGAAGATCGTCGTCGTCGACCACACCGAGGTGGGGGAGTACGCCCGATGGGCCGCCACCATCGCCGAGGCTGTCATCGCGGATCTGTCTCATCCCAAGTGGAGCCTGGACCCACTGCGAATCTTCGGGCCCGACAAGGGCGCCGAGGTTGCGACATCCGTTCTGCTGCCACTCCTGCAGCTCCAGCCCGACGAGCCGCTCGGCGTCCTTCTCGGCACCGTCCTCGAACCTGCCTACCGCGGTGAGCACGGATTGCTCGGCGGCGGCCTCGGGGACATCCTCGATCACCTCCGCAGCGACGAGTGCACCCTCGTTCAACGCATCGAGCTGGCCGACAAACTCGGCGTCTATGCCCGCAAGTCCTATGCAGCGGCCTTGTTCGAGAAGGGACTGCCGGCACTCGACATCACAGCGCAGGCAATCGTCTTCCGCACCCACACGGTCAAACTTCCCAGCCAGCAGGAAATCGTCCAGGAACACCTGTTCCGCCAGCTCGGGCTGGAGAAGCGCGTAGGCCGAGCCATGTATGCACTCATCGGTCTGATCGCCCGCGGGATCTGCTTCGCGAATCCGACTGAGCCCGCGATGTTCCTCGCCGACGAGTGCCACCGCATGACGCGCGCCGAGGAAGGCGTCGACATCGTCATCGACTTCCTCCGAGAGGGCCGCAAGGAGCAGGCATACATCGGGCTCGGATCGCAGGACCCGGACGAAGGTTTGGGCAATGAGACCTTGCGAGGCTTGATCCCTACGCGGTTCGCGATGCGCCAGACAGATGCCACGCTCGCTCGCCGGTCTCTTTCATTCGTCGGTCTGGATCCCAGCGATCCCGACATGTTCAAAGAACTCACCGAACAGACGTCCCCCGTTTCGGGCAAAGACCCGGCCACCGGCGCGGAATACGTCGAACCTCATCGCCGTGGGGAGGGCTACATGCGCGACGCCTACGGCAACATCGGCCGAATCAAGGTGCTCATGCCGTCGGAGCCGAACCGCGCACACGCAACCCAGACGACGCCGGACAAGGCGCCCAAGGAGCTGATCGACGCATGAATGCCACAGCAATGTCGCCTGCCGACACGTCCCGCACCGTCTTCTCTGTTCGCGCCGGCGTCAAGGCGGCATTGCTGTGGGTTCTCTGGTCATGGGTTCCTCAACCTGTGTGCTCAGCACTCGATCGCCGTACCAAGGGGCTGCGAGTGTGGTTGTGGGCAACGAAAATTCGGCGTGCAGTAGTCAGAACGGTCGTCGGTTGGCACTTGATCGGAACGGTCGCGGTCATTGCAGCTCTGCCCGCACATGCTGAAGACGGATCCCGATCGCCGGAGAACCGCTACTTCAACTTCATGCTGGTGAAGGACTCACACGGCATTTCCGTATGGCGGTACTACCTCTCGATCGACGAAGGTTCCGCTCGGCACCCCACCTACATGGCGTACTCCATCATCATCCAGATCCAGTTCGAGATCTATCGAGCGATCTCAGGGGCGGCGATCTGGTTCATCACCTGGAGCATGTCGTTCGACTGGCTTCCGAAAATCGTTGCACCCGTACGAACGCTCGGCGATGCGGTCACGTCGATCACCGGACAGTTCAACCTCACCACCACGTTTCTGACAGTGACAGCGGGCGTCGTAGCGATCTGGATTATCCGCGGACGCTGGTCGACCGGCATCTACGAACTCATGATCTCCTGCGCGATCGCGGCGCTGGCAGTGGGTGTCCTCTCGAACCCGATCGAGCGCATCGCCGGCCAAGACGGGCTGATCATGCAGGGCCGCGACGCCGGCCTGCAGATCGCCGCGGGACTTGCCAACGACGGAGACATGAACTCGAGTCCCGACGAAATGATCAACGACATCGGAGCGGGCCTGGCGGACAGCTTCATTCGCCAACCCACCCAACTACTGAACTTCGGAACAGTCATCGACAGCGACCCCTCTGCAGGCGCCGACTGCATCGAGGCATGGGACTCGGCGCACGAAGACAAGAAGGGCAACGACAAAGACACCCTCAAGGACAACATCGCCGACTGCGACGGATCCGGCGCGAAAGACATGAAGGACTACGCCGACAACCCTGGACCCTCCCAGGTCATCGGCGGCCTGATCCTCGTACCCGGCAGCTCGATCATCATGCTCTTCGCCTTCCTGTTCTCAGGGGCGATGTTGATGGCAGCAGCGGCAGCACTCGGGTCAGCAGTCAAAGCGATCCCCGCCCTCGTGTTCGGTATCTTGCCCGGAGCCGGCCGCGGATCGCTGCTGAAAACCGCCTCCACTGTCATCATGTCCATCTTGATCATGGTGTTCGCAGTGGTCTTCGTTGCGGCATATCTGCTGGTGGTGCGATCGTTCTTCAATACGGAGAGCGGCGGGTTGATGGAGAAATTCGTCTTCGTCGACATCGTCCTGCTCGTCGGGCTCGTCATGTTCCGCCGAGGGATCAAACGTCTACGCAAGCTCTCCGACACCCTCGCACAGAAGATGGCCACCCGGCCCGGCGCAGCACCCACCGCGATCAGCAAGTCGACTCCGGTCGCCAGCCCGATGCAGAACGCCGCCGCAGCAGCACAAGTCGGCCGGCAGGTCTACCAGGGTGGAAAAACGCTCGCCAAGCACGGCGCCAAGGCGGCCCGCCACGGCGCAACTGCAGCGAAAGCCACAGGCAGCGCAGCACAAGCCGCCGGTGCGGCAACGGGTACAGCCGCGACCGGCGGAGTCGCTGCGGCCTACTTCGTAGGTAAAGCAGCAGTCGCAGGGGTGAAAGCAGTCAAGAACAAGCGCGCGGCGGGTAAAGACGTCGAGCCGGCTGCGAAATCCGAGACGAAGGAAAAGGACTCCACCGCGACTGCCGCAGCGATCGCGGCAGGGCAGAAGGGCAAGGATGCCGCGAAATCGGCAGTGTCCTCAGCTACCGCAGCGGCGGCATCGAAGGTCACCGGCGTCCCGGTCTTCACCGGTGCACCCAGACCTCGTCGGGACCAGGTCGCCAAGCCTGGAATCAAGAAGCCGGTCAGCAACGCACCCGTCTCCACTGCCGCTCGGCCCGCACGCGGCGACCGAGGCGGAGCAACACCGAAGACCACCAACGTCGGACGAGACACCTTCCGCGAGTACCGCACGAGCAATGGTTCGCCGATCTTGTTACCGGAACCCAAGAAGAGCTCCACCCGCCGAACCTCGGAGTCACCGACGTCGACCAACGAGTCCTCGGCGGTGCCTCGGGTTTCGCCGTCCACCGCTCGCCCGCAACCGTCCGAGTTGGTACGGCCCTCCAGACACTCCGCCGGGTAGGCGGCAATGAACTACAAGCACTGGATCGCGATCGCTCTCGTTCCACTAATGGGCGCTGTCCTGATCGTTGCCATCCCGATCATGATGCTGCTCCGCAGCGGATCGGACGCCTCGACAAGCTGCGGCGGGCCTGCAGTCACGGCGCCTGCCGGCGCCGAAGTGGCACCGACCGACCCCTCCGTTCTCGCCGGAAAACAAACCGAGATCGTCCGCACGATCATTGCCGTCGGCGAACAGATGGGCTTCTCCGATCAAGGCATCATCGTCGCGCTCTCCACCGCATCCCAAGAATCCGGATTCAAGAACTACGCGAACGACGGAACCGGCATCTTGGCAGCCGATCAAATGGATGTCGCCAAGTCGTTGAACTACCCGCACGACGCCGTCGGCAACGATCACGGCAGCGTCAATCCATTGCAACAACAGTATCCTTGGTGGGGAACGATGGACGAGCTGATGAACCCGCAGATCGCCGCGATCAAGTTCTACGAAGCTCTCAAAAAGGTTCCGGGCTGGGAATCGTTGCCGGTCACCGTTGCCGCGCAGAAGGTGCAAGTTTCGCTGTACCCCGACGCCTACGCCGACGACGAGATCATCGCCCGCCGTCTGTACGCGGAGAACAAAGGCGCAAGCAAAGACGCACCCGCGCTGCCCCCGCAATACGACAAGCCGGTCTCCGGCGGACCGCAGGACGTGGGCGACAGCCCGATCAACGTAGGCGACAGTTTCGAACTCGACGTTGCCGACGTCCTGTGCGGCGGCGGCGCGGCAATGGACTGCGCGCCGACCAACAATCCTGCCGAAAAGGGACTCACACCCGACGCCCTCCGAGTGATGTGGTGCATCACCGAAACTTTCGGAGAACGGCCTTGGGCGAACGTCGGCGATCGCCCGTCGGGCGTCGACCGGGATCATCAAGAAGGTCGCGCCGTCGACGCGATGATGACCGAGGGCGACGACGACTACCGCGCCCCCGCCGGCCGAGCCAAGGGCGATGCGATCGCGGACTTCGTCGTCAAGAACGCCGACGCCTTGGGGGTCAAGTACGTCATCTGGTACGAGAAAATCTGGACGCGAAGCCAGGATGCGGTAGGGCAACCCGGAAGTTGGGGACCCTACGACTACCCCCTCGGTGGCAACAGCACCGACACCGTCGCCCACCGTGACCATGTCCACGTCAGCGTCTACGGCAATGCCGCGATCGCAGCGCCCGGCGCCGGCGCGATCGGTGACGGAAACGCGCGACTACCCGTCGACCCAGGCAAATACACGATCACCTCCGGCTACGGCTACCGCTCCAACCCCACCGGAACGGGCGGGCAGATGCACGCCGGTCTCGACTTCGGAGCAGCCTCCGGGACCCCGATTTTCGCCGTGACAGGAGGAACCGTCACCCAAGCGAGCAACGTCGGCGATGGCTACGGGAACTGTGTTGTCATCACCACTGGCAACACTGAGACCCGATACGCACACCAAGTCGACGGCGCAATCAAAGTCAAGGTCGGAGATCAGGTGAGCGCGGGAACGGAAATCGGCGGAGTCGGCACAACCGGCGACTCCACCGGCGATCACTTGCACTTCGAGGTTCGGGTGGACGGCAAAAGCACCGATCCGATGCCGTATCTGCAAGCCATGGGCCTGACCCCCTGAAAGAGAGAAGCACGCGATGTCATTGCCACCGTTGGGAAACCCCGATGACCAGGAGTTCTCCGAGGAGAACGAACCCACCGAGCAGAAGCAACCACCACGCTCACAGGTGATCATTGCCGGACTACGCCGACATCGATTCGCGGTCGTTGCCATAGCTCTGATCAGCGGATTCCTGCTTTACACGCTGGTCATCGCTCGACCAGATGACTCCTCGCCGCCGTCGGAAACACCCACCACGACATACGTGGCGGAGGCTCCGCCTACCGAAGCGGAAGAAGACCACGGTGACGGCACGGACGCCGACCACAACACCCCGATGGGAGTTGCCGGCCAGTACAGGGTGGTCGCCCGCGGCTTCGCGCAAGACTTCACAACGCCCGGCGCCGACTGGCTCGACCGTGTGAGCAGGTGGGTGACACCGCATCTGGCGCAGGCCTACACGAGCACAGATATCCGTCGGGTGCAGCAGGCGCAGCTGGTCGACCTCACCGAATACTCCACCGGAGCTTCTGTTTCGGACTTCATCGCCACCTACGACACCGGACTCGAGCTGGCGATTCGAGTGGAGTACAGCTCCACAGGGTGGCAGGTCAGCACCTGCCAACCGATGAAAACTGCGTACTGATCACTCGCTGAACATTCCAACCAGAAGGCCGAGACCGCATCCGATGAATGTGGCCTCGGCCTTCTCTCATGTGTCCACACGACTTGCCGTCGACGGTCGATTGGAAGGCGTCTGTAAGGGGGTCATGGCGGATCTGATTCGAGAGAGATTCTGCGTTGACGCAGTTGTGGCAATAACGCAATATAGCCCCGGGCTGGGGGGATGCGCTCCGTCCTTAGCCTCGCAAGCTCGTCACGTCGGAGCGTACCTCCCCTGTCAAGGGGGTGTCCACCGAAAACCTTTCAACCAGGAGATTCACCTCGATCACCAATCGGTAGGTCACCGGTGACCCACGCACCGTCCACCATCGGCCGACCACGCTGGCAAAAAAAGTTTGTGCCGACCTGTCACAGAACGCGTTCATCCGAACCTCCTCTCTTATGAGAGCCGAAATTCCGGCTCGTCCCAGACGGAGGTACGAATGATGACGACCACAACGGGTCCGACAAGCATCGCCAATGCGAAGCAGAAACCGACCATCACCTCGGTCCTCGTGTTCGGAGTCACGGGCAACTCGGCGCGAATTGTGGCAAGTCGCTCGTACCCGAGCAGCGGAGCGACGAAGGATGTGCCGGCGGCGACGCTCGTGCACCTCGGATCTTGCGTGCATTGCCTTCCCGCGGCGGAGGTGAGGGCATGACCGCCTCGATGGAAAAGGGCGTTTCGCGTGCGATGGAACTTGCCTCCGCACGCCAGATCGCCGCGCAGTCCCCGCCACTGGAAGCTCGCCCGCACCCCGGGTTGCGCAACGCCGCCATCACCGCCGCCGGAGGCGCAGTGTTCGCCAGTCTCGCCTCGATCATCGATCAGAGTGCGTGGGCGGTGCCGATCGCCGCAGCCGGCGGCGCGACGGCAGTCGGCGTGGGGGCTCTGGGTTATCGCGCGAAAATGCGTGACGTCGAGGTCGACCGTGCGATCGAACAGCTCAGCCCTCAACTAGGACTTGCCGCGCCGAGTCGGGAAACAATCAAAGCCAGCCGGTGGGATACGCGAGGGTGGCCTGGGCGTCCTGGGCGCCTCGTGATCCGATACGCGTCGGCGAAATTGTCGCTCGACGAGCACTTCATTGCGCGCATCAACGAGGTGCTTTCCGGTCAGGCGTGGGGCGAGTACCGATTGCAAAAGCACGACACACGGCGCCGGCGAATCATCTTCGTTCCGACTCGGGCCAGCGAAGAAAAGACTGTTGAGGAAGCTGCCAGCATCGCGCGTGCAAAACGCACCGTTCTGACCTTGCTCGGACCCACCGGCAAGATCACGAAGACGGAGTTCGATCCAGTGACGGGCGAGTTGCGTGCGTTGGAAGCCAGCCACGAAGTCGGAACGAAAATAGCGCCGTCGGGGTATCGCAACCGAATCGAGCGCACCGTTTCCGGGTTGCTGTCAGGGCGCTGGCGCGCCAAGTGGGAACTGGAAAAGGACACAGTTCGATTCGAGGTCCGCCCGAATTTCAAGACGAACGTGTGGCACCCCGCTCCAGTTCTTTCCGATGACAACCCCTTGATCAACTACGACAGCGTCAAGATCCCGTACGGCATCGACGAAGACGGTCACGTCATGTACTGGCGGCCAGCTGTTGACCCACACATGATGCTGGTCGGTTCCTCCGGAACAGGAAAGACAGTCACCGCTCACACAGTCTTGACCGAGGTCACGGCCAATGGCTGGATCGTATGGGTCGTAGACGGCAAGGGAGTCGAATTCCTCGGTTTCCAAGACTGGCCGAACGTGCAGATCGTTGCGGCACAGATCGCTCATCAAGTCGCTGTCATCCATCGTGCATGGCAAGTCATGGAAGAGCGATACGCAGCGATCATCGCCGGAGAAGCTCAAGAAACCGACTTCGAACCTTTGGTGCTGTTCATCGACGAGTTCGCGGATTTCCGCGGCAACCTTCTCAACTGGTACTCGATGATCAAAGGCAAGGGCGATCCCACCAAGCCTCGTACATTGCAGGAGGTCGGATCAATCGCCCGTAAAGGTCGAACCTCCCGGGTGCATATGGTTCTCGGCACCCAGCGCCCGGACGCCGAATATTTCGGTGGCGACATGCGCGACAACTTCCGGATGCGCGTCTCCATGGGCAGGCTCTCCCCACAAGGTGCGCAGATGATGTGGGAGTCGATGAGTATCGGCACTTCAATTCCACGGGGATGCCGCGGCCGCGCCACCACGGTCAACGACGCGAATGACGCAGTGGAGATCCAGACGTATCGCACACCGGATCCGCGCAAGGTGGGCCCGGGCGATGAAGGTTACGAGCTTTTCGAGGTACTTCGCCCCGCAGTGGCTCGCCATCCGCGCCTGCTGATTCTCGACCCCGAACCTGACGAGGTCGACATCGACAAAGGCGACTCGGAAGAAGTCGAACTGAGATTCCACAACTACGCGATGGCGCCGTGGGGACGTGCAGAGGACCATCCCTACAGCGATCCAGTCGCGATGCGCGCCAAAGGAAGATTGCGCGATAGCGCCCGAGGCGCCACCCCGCTCGAAATTCTCGGAATCTACTCCAAGCGGCTACCCCGCACCAAAGATCTCCTTGACGCTGCCGAGTCTGCCCACGCCCGGCCCGCACTCACTGTCGTTCCGGAGTTGCTTGCCGATGACGTTGTCGAGGATGACTGGGAAGGCTTCAGCGAACCCGCCGCGAGCTCTCCAGGGGACATCCAGGTAGGCGACTTGATCTGTGTTGACGAGGACACCGACCACTGGGCCGTGGTTGACAGTGACCCGGGCCCGGACGAATTCGACGACGACCACTACGCCATCACCTGGCGCGGTGACGGCGACTCCGAAGGCGTTCTGTCGGTCCCAGGGGACGGCGAGGTCTCGCGGCGTCGAGCTCTCGAATTCGCCTGAACCACAACCAGTTCAATAGACAAGGACAAATCCATGACGAACTCGAATTCTCGAAACACCTTGTCGGACTCGGATATTTTCCTGTTGCTGTGTCTGACACCATTCGCCGTCCCGCTGGTCATCGCGCTCGTGCCCGGGTGGTGGGGAAGTTCGCTGACCTGGCTAGTCGAGCGGAAAATCCTTGTCGCCGCGTCGGAGTCGCCGCTCTTGACGTTTCCAGGCCAGATCGGTGGTCTCGACTTACCTCGCCTCGTTATCTGTGGGGCAGTCTTGATCGCTGCATCGGTGTGCGGATTCAGCGCACTTCGGGCGCTCCATGAGCGACGGATCGATCGCCGGCTCGCGTCTGGGGATCGGTTGTGATCGGTCGCATCGCATCGGTCAACCTGGACGACGAGGTCGACGCTGCGGTATCGTCCGAATCGCTAGCTGGGACACGGACTGACCATCCGTGCACACACAACCGAAAAGAGAATCCAATGTCCTTGGATAACGCTGTTTCGCGCATGCCTTCTGCACCGTGCACACTGACTTCGCCGACCGACGAAGACGACGGGCTGTTTCCGCTGCCGGCTTCCACCGCTAGAGTGGAGAGCAGGCCGGCTTACCGGTCCGCGGAGCCGGAGTCTGTGAGAACGGGTTGGTCCCCTGACTCCAGATCCCGGTTGGACGACGTTTCACGTCGCTCCTCCTCCGGCGGCGGGACGTTTAGGACAACCTCCCGCCGCCTGAGGTCCACCACGGTTTTCAATTCCGACGGATCGCGCCGGCATCTGGAAGTTCTTGAAGAAGCCGGACTGACTCGACGCATGATCGCGCGCTCGGCGAAGGTCAGCCTCAAGGCGCTTTCTACGATCAGTTCGCAAACACAAAAGTCGATCGATGCATCCGTCGCGCAACGAGTGCTTGCCGTGACGTTTCACCCTTCTGACGATCGGAAGAGGACTCCGGGTGTGGGTGCGCAACGACGCATCCGTGCGCTGGTCGCGATGGGGTTCCCGTTCAGTGATCTGGCACAGCGCCTGGGTGTTTCGCAGGCAGTACTGGAATCCTTGCCCGAGAAGGGCTTGATTCGTGTTGCGTTGTGGGAGTCGATCGATCGTCTCTACGACGAGCTTTCGATGACATCGGAAGCTCCGAATCCCGCAGTTCGAGATTGGGTGCGCGATGTTCAGGGCTGGGCGCCTCCGTTGGCGTGGGATGACGATGAGATCGACGACTATCGAGCCCGCCCGCACCGTCCCCGAGGTCTCAAATCGCTCGATCCTGTTGCCGTCGAACGTCGCCTGAATGGGGAGCGCTCCATCAATCTCACCCTCGCAGATCAGGAGGCGATTGTGAAGGTGGCGCTGTCGCAAAAGTGGCCCGTCGCGCGACTGGCCGACGTCCTCAGCTGCGACGAGCGAGCAGCCAACACACGACTGGTCCGTTATCGTGCTCGAATGAGAACGAAGAGTGCCGCTCATGGCGAGAGTGTTTCGGATGTTGCGTAGCGCCGCGCGACCACAGTTGTCCACCATCCGAGTTCTCGTCTCTCTTCTCGTTGTCCTCTTTGCATCGGGAGGCGTGACACTTCTTGATAGCACTGCTGAGGCGCTCCACGCCCAAAATCGTGTGGTTTCTGGCGCACTTGCCGTGGGAATTACTCTGATCTGCGCCGTGATGGCGTCGCGCGGTTTGCGAACCGCTGTCACTGTGTGGTGCAGCGATGCGGACATCCCCTTCGAAGTGACCAGCGCAGCTACCCACATTGCTTCTATCTTCACGGCCGTTTTCTGGCTTCTGGCAACAGAATTCGCGAACATGGGAGCAGCGTTGCCTGCCGTCCTGGCACTGTCGACTATTGCTGTGTGGTGTGCGGTCGTTGATCAAGCAACGATGCGAATTCCGACTTCCGCCGCCTACACCGCAGCGACACTGACGCTTTTGCTGATTGTCGTTGCAGGGCTGTTTGATTCAGATGCGTCAGCGATCCTTCGTGCGGTCGCGGGCGGTTTCGCGACAGCGCTGATGTACCTGCTTGTGGCATGGGCCACGAGGGGAGGGGTGGGGTTGGGTGACGTCAGGTTAAGCCTGAGTCTAGGATTTGTGCTCGGATATCAGGGTTGGCCGAGCGTAGTTGCCGGGCTGATTTGGCCGGTAATCGTCTTGTTCCCAGTGGTGATCGGCACGATCATTCAGAGGCGCATAACTCGATCAACCGAGACAGCGCGAGAAATTGCCGCCGGTCCGGGTCTTGTCGCGGGTTGTGCGCTAGCCCTCGCCCTGAACGGTTGAATGGAACCGGAACTCGTCTGGTAACCGCAAGATCCATACTCACATCATCCTCTGAACCGCCAGTGTTCAGAGGATCTTTTTCTGCTGTCTTCGCGGGTTAACGGCTATATTTCACAAATGACGTGTCCAAAGTGTATTGGGTCGTCGTTATGGTCCGAACCAACAAACTGATCGGGGAGGGCACTGTGAAAATCTCAGGTACATCCAAGGCAATGGCATGGGTTGCAGGAGCGGCTGTCGCGGCAGGTGTTGCACTGGCCACCTATCCGGACGCAGCTCCTGCTGTACCTCCTCAAGTCCCGAGCGCAGAGGTTTTACAGAGCGCGGTGAAAGTCGCGGGCCTAATCGAGAGCTCGTCGGCCGTAGACCAGGTTCCGAACGTTTCGGGCTACCAGAGGGGTTGTGGGAAGGGAGAGGCCCCGTTGACTGAACTAAATGCCGAATGGTGCAGGTCTGAAGGGGTGGGGTCGATGTGGGTCGGTAGCTTGCGGACATGAGCGAAGGGGAAAGTTCGAGAGATCTGTCGGGGCTTGTGGTG
>NZ_LPNP01000048.1:0-22954 GCF_019266045.1 Rhodococcus sp. MH15 | reverse complement strand
ACCGGCCTTCTCCTCCGGCGAATACCGCCGCATCGTCGGCCTCCCTGACACCCGTTCATTCGGCATGCTTCCATCCTCGTTTCCAAGGCCAGAAGTCTCCACCGAACCCAGGGCGATTCATTTCACGCCCTTCTTGGCAGTAGCGATGTCAGCTTTGACGCTTTCGACGGTCTCTTCCGGAAGTGGTGGCGCCGCGGACTTCGCTCGTTTGGCTCCCACGAGTGCGGTTATTGCTCCGATGGCGATCACGATTGCCGCGACGATCAGAGCTGCAAGCCAAGGTTCGAGGGTTGTGGCCAATCCGAGTACTGCTGCCGCCAGAAGTACCGCGAAGCCGTACAGCAGCAGCAGTGCGCCGGCGCCGGAGATACCGACCCCTACACCGAACCGGGTGCTCTTCGTCTTGACTTCGGCTACTGCGTGCGACATTTCGGCCCGTACGAGGTCGGACACCTGCTCGGTGAGGCGCTCGACGAGTTGTACGGTCGACAGTGCGTGCGGGTCTACGCCCTCTGTGTCGACAGTTTTCGGCGGCGCGGTGCTCGGAACGGTTGCCCGGCTATCGGATCGCTCGGTCATGGTCGACGTCCCTTCGTTGTCTTCGCCGCCGTGCGTTTCGCGAAGTTCGCGACCGGCGGCGATATCGTGTGCGTGCAGACGAGCGTTCTTTTCCGAAACGCTGGTGTCCCGAGGAGGCAGCCGCAGGAATTCTTCGGCTTCGATTCCGGCCTGTAACTGCCGGCCGCGTTCGAGTTCCGCGTCAACTTCTGCTCCGAACAACAACGCAAGATTGGTGATCCACAACCAGAGGAGGAAGATGACCGCCCCGGCCAACGATCCGTACGTCTTGTTGTAACTACCGAAATGACTTACATAGAAAGCGAATCCGACTGAAGCCACGATCCACACTGCAATAGCGAGTGCTGCTCCGACGCTGATCCAACGAAATTTCGGCTGTTGCACATTGGGAGTCACGTAATACAGCACCGCCACCGCCAACGCGACACAGATCAGAATGACGGGCCACTTCGCAATATTCCACGTCGTCACCGCGCCGTCTCCGATGCCGAGCTGATCACCTAGCGCCTTGGCGACAGGTCCGCTGACGACCAGCATCAGGATCACCGCGGCAACCAACAGAAGTCCTGCGAGGGTGACGACCAGTTGCAGAGGACGAAGTTTCCAGACCGGCCTGCCTTCCTCCACCTCGTACATACGATTCATCGCTCGCCCGAATGCGCCGACATAGCCGGAGGCCGACCACAACGCACCCGCGAGACCGATGATCAATGCGAAACCGGCGGTAGGGGCCGCCACCAGTTGTTCGACGGTGCCACGCATCGTGTCCACGGCCGAGTCCGGTCCGACAGCGGCTACCAGTTCCATCACCGTGTCCACACTGGCACGCCCCTGGCCGACAACTCCCAGCAGGGACACCAGCGCCAGAAGCGCCGGGAACAGTGACAGCACAGCGTAGTACGTCAAAGCCGCCGCCAGATCGGTGCACTGATCGCGAGTGAACTCTCGGGCAGAACGTCGTGCTACGAACTTCCACGACTGCGCCGTCAGGTCGGTCGGATCGGAAGGCTTACGCGCGTCGCCCGCATCAACCGTGTGTGTCACCATGCCCGAGTTGCTACCCAGTGAGCCGGGTGTCGAAACTCGGTCGAGACTCCCCTAGCTTCCGTACTCCTCTCGATCGAGGACAGCGAGCGCCGCAAGTAACCCACGGCTGGAGAGAACTATCGAAGGTGCGACGGACGTTGTGACTGTTCCCTGCTGCACGAGCTTTTCGAGTGCGGTCAATCTTTCACGGGCAAGGGGCAAGGTCGTGACGGAACGATGGTCGGTAGGGTCGTGCACCGGACCTCTTCCCGCATCGGCAAAGGCTATGGCCATCGCTTCGAGCAACTCCGAGACGGCACTTTGCAAACTCCCGTTCTCGTTGAAATCGCCGTCCTCGACGGCAAGGATCAGGCCCATGAGATGTAGCGCTGCTCGATCGAGTGCTTCGGCGGCCGGGCGAAACAACTCGGATCCTCCTATACGCAACCACCCACGTTTGCGAAAGTTTCCGACCAGGCTGGCTTCACCGTCCATCACCGCGGTCTCCGCGGCAACGGATTTGTTCACCGACAGAGCGCGTTGACGCCATGAACCCTGTTTTCCAGCAATGGCTTTCACGTCCGCGGCCATCTGTCGGAGAATGTCCGCGACCTCATGCGTACGTGCCACCAAGAGGTCTCTGGCGTCGGAGAGATAGTCCGGCGGCACCAACACGGCATTGACCGCGATGCCCACGAATACTCCGAGCACTACGTCACCAATGCGGTGCATCACCAAGTACGGGTTGGTTGCTGTTCCGTACAGAAGGACCAATACGGCGGTGACGGCGACCCAAATCCCGTCAGGCGACAACCGCGGAATGCGGCCGACGAGTATTCCTGCACCCGTTGCGATGGCCAATGCAGCGACGGTCGGAAGGGTCACCGCCGCGACGGCGGCCACAACAACTCCGAGGACGACCACACTGACCTGGCGGGCGGCCACCCGCATCGAGTTCCGCACGGTGTTCCCGATGATGAAGAGTGCAGCGTACGGAGCGAGAAATGCTTCAGGGCTATGAAAGACGCTGTTCGCGATCACCCACGCGATGACTACGGTGACTGCGCCTTTCAGAGCTGTGATCAAGCCTATGCTTTCACATCGCTGAATGAGGGGATGCTCGAGAATTGCTTGCTCCTTAACCTTCTACGGTCGTCCGAAGACTCATCTGAACAGGACCTTGTCCGCTGTTACCGGCAAGTCGCGTACCCGCACACCGGTAGCATCGTAGATAGCATTGACAACAGCGGCTGCTGCCCCGACGATCCCGATCTCGCCGGCGCCCCGCGATCCCATCGGGTTGACGTGTGCGTCAGTCTCGTCGAGCCAGAAGGCTTCGATGTCTTGCACATCCGCGTTTGTGCTGATGTGGTAGCTCGCCAAGTCGTGAGTCATCACGTGGCCGAACCTGTTGTCCCGGAAGCTTTCCTCGTGCAACGCCATCGACAATCCCATCGTCATTCCTCCGATGAGCTGTGAGCGAAGCGTTTTTGCATTGATTGCGCGTCCGATCGAGAATGCACCGAGCATCCGGGGGATCCTGATCTCGCCGGTCTCGCGATGTACGCGCGCTTCCACGAAATGAGCACCGAATGAATGCATGGAGTAAACGTCCTCGTCCGGATTCTCCGGCGTCTCAGTTGTCGTCTCCACGCCGGCAAGGGGAGTGGCGCTGTGTTCCGCGCGGAACTGACGGGCAGCCGCGACGATAGTAGAGCCCCACGACGAGATACCGGCGGAGCCACCGGCAACTGTGGCGAAAGGGAATGTGGTGTCGCCGATTTGGAGCCGAACTTCCTCTATGTGGCATTCGAGAGCATCGGCGGCGATCTGAGTCAGAGTGGTCCAGGTTCCCGTGCCAATGTCGGCCGCCCCGATCTGAACAGTGTAAATTCGATCGGCTCCGAAGACGATGCGCGCTTTCGAACCGGGGTTCGTCATTGCCGGATAGGTTGCCGCTGCCATGCCGGTACCCACCATCCAGTTGCCGTCCGGACTGAGACCACCACGCACCGGACGTCGTCCATCACGCCGACTCCGATCTTTCCACCCGAATCTCTCCGCGCCTGCGTACATGCAGTCGATCAAATTCCGCCCTGACCAAGGTTTTCCGCTCTCCGGATCCACTTCGGGTTCGTTCCGAACACGAAGTTCGATCGGGTCGAGGCCACAAGCTACGGCAAGCTCGTCCATCGCTACCTCGACCGCATACATACCCGGAGTCTCGCCCGGGGCACGCATCCAGAACGGGACTGCAACATCGAGGGCTGCAACCCGGTGCGAGGTAGAGCGATTAGGCGTGGCGTACATGATCCGGGTGGCAACAGCAGTCTGTTCCGCGTATTCCTTGATCTTCGACGTTTGCTCGATTACGTCGTGGGACATCGCCGTCAGAAGACCGTGGGAGTTCGCACCGAGGCGCAGGTGCTGAATGGTGGATGTGCGGTATCCGACGATCGCGAACATCTGCTGCCGCGTGAGCGCGAACTTGACAGGTCGCCCCGCCGTCCTGCGGGCAGCAAGAATCGCTAATACGTTGTGCGCGTGAGGTGATCCCTTCGAACCGAACCCTCCGCCGACATGTGGCGCCACGACTCGCATCTGCTCGAGTTCGAGCCCGAACATGGGCGCCAGGGTCTCGCGAACGACATGAACGCCCTGAGTAGAGTCGTACAGGGTGACGCACGCCCGCCCACCCTCGGCGTCGTCCTCCCAGATTGCAATGCAGGCGTGCGGTTCCATCGGATTGTTGTGTTCGAGTGGAGTGGTGTAGGTCTGATCTATCGTCACATCCGCAGCCACGAATGCCGACTCGACATCGCCGTCGGTCGTGTCGGTCGCGAATCCGTTGACGTCCTCCGGGGCGTAGAGGTCGTCGCGATCGGCTCGTAGCTCACAATCATGAGGGAGTTCGTCGTACTCGACTTGTACCAACCCGGCTGCATGACGGGCTGTCTCGGGTGTTTCGGCAATCACAGCACCGATGAATTGTCCGCGAAAGTGGACGGCTGGGTCCTGGAGTACGGACAGCTCTCGGTCTTCGGTATCCGCCAAGCGTGGGGCATCGAAAACGGTGATCACGGCGACGACACCCTGAAGTGCCTCTGCCAGTTCCGTTTTCATGCTGACGACGCGGCCACGCGCAACCGTCGCCTGGACGGCGTGCAGGTAGGTGGGATTCTCCACGGGATGTTCGAACGCGTAGAGCGCCGTCCCCGTGACCTTCGCGGACCCGTCGAGACGCTCCATCGGATTTCCCAGGTAGCCCGGTTCGATCATCCTCATCACGTCGGCCCTCCGGTGGTGAGTGACCTCAGCACCGAAACCATGACGCCGCGTGTCAGGGGAATCTTGAAAGCATTGCCCGACTGTGGGTTCGCGTTCGCCAACTCGGCATCTGCGGCTTGCACGAACACTTCCTCGGTAGGCGGGGATCCCAGCAAGACCTCTTCCGCCTTGTACGCGCGCCAGGGGCGGTGCGCCACGCCTCCGATGGCGATTCGGGCGCCCGCGACAATACCGTTTTCGAGTTCGATCTCAGCGGCAACCGAAACCAGAGCGAAAGCGAAGGAGGCGCGATCGCGTGTCTTGACGTACGTCGACAGCGCCGCCGGTGCAGGCACGGGCAGCTCCACTGCAACGATCAACTGGTCGGGTTTCAGAACTGTGTCATGTTCCGGTGAATCTCCAGGGAGACGGTAGAATTCGTTGACAGGAATGTTGTGCTCGCCACGGCGGTCCCTTACGACGACCACGGCGTCCAACGCAGCCAGCGCGACCGCCATGTCGGACGGGTGCACGGCGATGCATTTGTCGGAAGCCCCCAGGATTGCGTGGTAGCGCACGTGGCCGCCGACGGCGGAGCAACCAGATCCGGGTTCCCGCTTGTTGCACGGAGTTGTCACGTCCTGGAAGTAGACGCAGCGGGTAGCTTGCATCAGATTGCCGGCTGTTGTCGCGGCATTACGAAGCTGCCCTGAAGCTCCGGCCAGGAGAGCGCGAGCAAGCACCGCGTATCGGCGGCGGATGACGGGGTGGGCTGCGAGATCGCTGTTTCGAACTGTCGCGCCGATGCGGACTCCTCCATGCGGAAGCATCTCCACTCCGGCGAGGGGCAGCCGACTTACATCGATCACCATGCGTGGGTTGGTCACGCCGAGTTTCATACGGTCGACCAGATTCGTGCCGCCTCCGAGAAAGGCGGCGCCGGGGTTTTCAGTCACCAGGGCCAACGCGCCGTCGACATCCTCGGCGCGTCGGTACTCGAACGGCATCACGGCTGCACTACCTGTCGAATCGCTGCGACGATGTTGCCGTACGCAGCACAGCGACAGAGATTCCCGCTCATGCGTTCTCGAATCTCGGCGTCGTCCAGATCCGGGTCAGCATCGAGGTCCTCTGTGACGTGACTGGGGTGCCCGGCCTTCACCTCGTCGAGCATCCCCACTGCCGAGCACACCTGCCCCGGGGTGCAGTACCCGCACTGGAGCGCATCCTGGTCGAGAAAGGCTTGTTGTACGGCATGCAGACCGTCGTGGCCCGACAAACCATTTGCCGTGGTGATCTGTGCGCCGTCCTGTGCCACTGCGAACGTCAAACACGTAACGGCGCGCCGCCCGTCGAGGAGGATCGTGCACGATCCGCACTGCCCGTGGTCACAACCCTTCTTCGGGGACGTCACGCCGAGGCGATCCCGCAGCGCGTCGAGCAGCGTGGTTCGAGTGTCGACCGTCAGGGTGTGGCTGCTGCCGTCTACCATCAACGTGATCTCGGCATCGATTCGCGAAGACTCCATGACGAGCACCTACCCAGCTCCGGATTACTCAAACGGGTAGCGCCACGATCTGACGAGGCGGCGTTTGCAAGATGGCGGCTAGCTCGCACTCGTATACGCCGCCGCTACAGCGAACTCACCCGCTTCGGCAGTATCGCGGTCTCCCCCATCTGGGACATGTGCTACTTCGTCAGATTGGGGAGGTGGGTTCGATCGGCGGTGGGGACTGACCACGCGTGCCCGCCCCGTCCCTCCAGGAGGGGCCGATCGTTAGATTCTTTTCTTCGAAATGTCGGAGTGAGGGCGGGTTGCCGGCTCATGCTGCGCGTCCGATCTGCAGATTGAGCCAGTCCGAGATCCACTGGATCGCGTTGCGGCCAGCGTTGTCGACGACGAGAGAGTTGTAGTTCTGGTGTGCCCCGGAGGCGAAGAAGGACGCTGCGGCGAACCCCTCCCCTATCAAGGAGGCAAGGTCGTTGGGGTCTTGTGAGCTGGCCATCGTGGTCAACGATCCGGCGAGTGCTGGCAGGTCCAGATTCTGTGTCTGAGTGGTGGTGGACGTCGAGGCCTGCTTGCCGAGCAATGTCGGATCAGTCTTCGTAGCTTTGCCGGCGAGCATGTTGACCGCGACCGTGGCGAGTTCGAGTCCGACTGGGACGAGTCCGGTCATGGCGGCTCCGGCCCCGAGCGGGTCGGGGAGCTGTCCCGGCGGTGGAAGCAGCTTCTCGACTGCGGCCCAAGCGATTTCCTGCACCCGGCCGACGAGGTTTGCCAGGTTGATGATGTCGACTCCTCCCAGGATCGACGCGACGAGCGCCGCCACTTTTGAGTAGCCGGACGGATCCGGGATTGCCGACAGAATCTGTGAGACCCATTTCAGATCGATACCCGCGGCCATCTTCACCAATGGGGAGAACTGGTTGTTCAGATCCCCTGCGACCTTGTGGGCACCGTGGGCGTCGAGCGCGGAGACCTTCTGCGGAAGAAGGTTCAGGTTCGCCAGGATCGCAGGCATATCCAGGGAGGTGAAGCCGGTGGCGACGCCCAGGACTTGGTTGACGAGCACTGTGGGTTTGAGTAAGGAGAGGACTCCGGAGGCAGATCCGAGGACGTCACTCGGTGTCGTGGCGAGTGGGGCGATCTGACTGTCGAGGGTGCCAGCAGCGGTCGACAGGGAGGTCAGGTCCGGAGATGAAGCCGGCAGCGTCGTGGAGCCCTTGCTGGCGAGCGTGCTCGCGGTGTCGGCGATCGCCGTCACCGTCGAGAGCGCACTGCTGAGATCAGATTCTCCGGCCTTGTCTAGAACGTGGCCGGCATTTTTTTCGGCTGATCCGGCGGGAGCTGCAGCGAGCTGCCCGTTCGCCGCAGGATTGGCGGCACCGGAGCCGAGTAGTTCCGCGAGCGGACTGATGGTGTTCGCCAGCGTTCTCGCGCTGGAGGCGACCTTCTCGAGGTCGACTGTGCCGTCCGTCTTCGAGAGTTCACTGGTCAGATTGCCAGTGGCTGTGGCGAGGCTGGGAAGGTCGGCTTGGGAGAAATCCGACGCCAGCGCGGTGGCCAGGTGTGAATTGTCGCCTACCTGGCCGTCAACTCCAGCACTCGGAGCTTTGGTGAGCACTGAACCCAGCGATCCGAGCAGCGGGCTCGAACCTTTTTGGATCGAGCAGTAGAGGTCTTTCGGATCGCAGATCGACGCGACCCGGCCCGAGAGCTTCCCCATGCCCTGCGGCCGCGGATCGGCGATCCCCTTTCCTGACGGCTTCGGGCCGATGACTGCTTCGCCGTTCGTTCCGGAACCGGGATCGGCGAGAAGCCCGACCGCGAGGACTTGCTCTGCCTTGATGGGGCCGGAGCCGTTGCCGATTTCAGAGGCAAGATCACCTGCGATGTCCGCGCCCTGGGAATAGCCGGTGATGGTGAATTTGGTGTCGGAGCATTTCGTTGCGATCTCGGCGATCACGTCCTTCGCCCTCGTCAAACCATCAGATTTGCTGTCTGCGTAGGTTTTTCCGTTGTCGAAGGCTCGGGCCATGTACGGCAGAGTGTGGACCTGTGCCGCGCTACCGTTCGTGTCCGCGATGCTGTGGGCGATCGGTTTGAGCATACCGACCGCGATCGAGGGATCGGCGTCTTCTGCGGTTTCCCAGGTTCCGGGGATGAACAGGTTGAAAGTCTTCGAGCATCCGTTTGATTGGGCGGACGCAATGCCCGGCGACATCAAAGCGATGGAGGCTGCGACGACTGTTGCCGTCATCAGCATGCATACCGGACGGTGGATGGTCGAACCTAGGAACGGCATCAGAACCTTTCTCTACCAGCAAACACGATGTACCTGTCCGCGCGCGGACAGGCCGGACGCGCCCGATTTCAGGTGAGGGCCGCTATGGTGCTGGACGTATTCACTCCGATCAATGCGCCCTGTGAAGAAGTGGGGGCATGTCCGGTGGGCGTTCCCAGCAGCGCTGGGTAAAGATGGATGGGTGAATGCTCCAGCCGAACTGCCCGCCGACTACGCCCAGCTTCTCGACCATCTCAAGTCGCAAGTTCGGCAAGCGCGAGTTCGCGCCACCCGAATCGTCAACACCGAACTGCTCAGCCTGTATTGGGACATAGGGCATGCGATCGTGCAGCGTCAAGAGGCCGAGGGCTGGGGTTCAAAGGTGATCGACAGGCTCGCCGTCGATCTTCGATCGGCCTTTCCCGACATGCGTGGGTTGTCACGGACCAATCTGAAGTACATGCGGCAGATGGCGAGCATCTGGGGGCGCGATGCAATTGGCCAACAACCTGTTGGCCAATTGCCGTGGGGTCATGTGACGGTATTGCTCGACAAGCTGGATAACCAGTCGGACCGCGACTGGTATGCATCAACGGCTGCTGAACACGGGTGGTCGCGCAATGTGCTGCAAAATCAGATCAACAGCGGTTTACGGTGCAGGATCGGTGCGGCACCGTCGAATTTTCAGGACCATCTTCCGGCCGAGGATTCCGATCTCGCTCAGCAATTGGTGCGTGACCCGTACGTCTTCGATTTTCTCGACATCACCGAACGTGTCGCGGAGCGGGAGCTGGAGTCCGCGCTGATGCGTCGGCTGGAGCAGTTCCTCCTCGAACTGGGACACGGGTTCGCTTTTGTTGGACGTCAGTACCATTTTGAGGTCGGTGATCAGGATTTCTATATCGACTTGCTGTTCTTCAACTGGGTGCAAGCGAGGTTCGTCGTCGTCGAGTTGAAGGTAGGCAGGTTTGAGCCGGAGTATGTCGGGAAGCTCGGCTTCTATGTTTCGTGGATCGACGACAACCTCCGCAACAAGGACATCCACGCCCCGACTGTGGGAATCTTGCTCTGCGCCGGCCGCAACGACAACGTCGTCCGGTATTCACTTGCCGGGACAACTGCACCCCTCGCCGTAGCCGACTACACCTATGAGACTCTCCCCTCCCAGGTTCGCGATCTCGTCCCTACCGACGACGAGATCGCGGCAGCTGTGGAAGCCACTGTCTCCGAACTCGACTCCCAACTGCCCGTCAAACCTGACAACTCCGACTGAGAGGCGCCATTCGATTCTCGAACCTGGCCGACGTATCCTCTGGTGCCGAGATCGCTATCGGTGTTTCGCACGAGGGTCTGCGAACGCGATGCCTGGTCCTGCCCGGTGCGTCGAGGGGCAGGGCAGTTCTATGTCCAGTCGATGTGGACGGATTCGATGGAATCGAAGTGAAATCCGAAAGTGTCGCCGTACTGGTCGAAACCCTTGTTTTCCGGGTAATCCATCGTGGCGTGACGTTCGAGGATGGCAACCACCCGGGCATGATCGTCGCCTGCCAAAGCCATGGCGAGTTCTCGTGTTTCGTCGAGACTGAAGGGGCTGTCGGAGTTCGCGAAGTCCAGGGTACGCACTCGATAGTCGTAACCTTCTTCGGAACCGTTGCGGACGGACACTCCCCCGCGGACTCGGATGGTGGCCTTTTTGGGTTGCCCGTCGGGTCGTAGGACGCCGGCGCGGTCCATGATGTCGCGAGCTTTGACGTTTTTGAGTTTCTTTTTCGCGTCAGCGCGCAGTTCGTTCGTTTCGCCGGAACGGTACCGAGAGACCGCTGATCGTGAACGGCCGATCTTCTGTGCGACAGCATCGATTCCACCGAGGCGTTCGATAGCGGCTCGCCGCCTGGCGCGTTCGGTGACGTCGGGGTGCGGGATTCGTCCTTGCTGCGCCCAACGGCGCAGTGTTCGGTCCGAGGGGGGCTTTCTCCCGGCGTCGACAGCTGCTTGCCGTAGGCCTTCTTTACCGATTTCAGTACGGAGCTGACGTACGGAGACTTTGCTGGTGAGTCCCGCTAATCCCCCACTTTTGACCGATTTCGATTTTTCGACACCACTGGTCGCTGCTGTCGAGACGGATACGTTGAGTCCGTCCAAGCCAACGGTCTTCTGTGCAGGTTTGGTAGATCGCGGTTTCGGAAGATGCAGGGCCACTATATGTTTCCTTCATCTTCGTCGGTGAACGCAGCTTTGAGTGCGAGGTTGATCTCGTGGGTGTCGCGCGCGTCGGTCAGCATGACGGTTATGTCCTCGGTGAGCGAGGCGCTCTTTTCCAGAGTCATCTTCCCGAGTGCGTCACTCTCGTCTGCGATGTCGATACCCGGGGGCAGGGGGTAGACCCAGGAGTCAGTGACGGTGCGCAGTGGCCAACGCCCGGTCTCGCGTGCGATCCGCATCGCGACACGGCGGCCTCGCCAGCGGCAGTGTGCGATGATCGCTGCCCGCCAGAGCGGTTGATGGTGGTGTTGCATTTGTTTGGCTGTCCACATGTCGGGGTTGACCATTCGGCCGATGTAACCCTTGTAGCAGGCTCCGATGAACCGTTTCATTGCTGCATCGCCGGTGTCGACGGCAACTTTGCGGGCTTCACGCAAGAATTTCGCCCACTTGTCGAGGGCCCGACCCTGCTGCGGGTAGACCCACGCTTCTGCAATGTCGAGGTCGTCGAGTTCTGCACCGATCCCGCCATCGGCGATGGACGTTTGAAGTGCATCGAGGCTGACGGTGGTGATCCAGGTCTGCACAGGTTGGTCGGCGAGCATGTGTGGGTGAGGCAACGGTAGAGCGGGTGGCAGCGCCAGCATGTCACCCGGTGGGAGGGTTACACGCCAGAGTCCGAACGGGGTTTTCGATTGCCGGGCAGCGTCGAGCGCGTCCTCGCCGCGAAGATGTCGAGGTTTTCCGTAGCCGAATTCGAGCATGCCAGCGGAAGCGAGGTACGCAGCTCGTTGGTCTATCGATACCAGTTGTGTTGCGTCGGAGAGTTCTTCGAGGTCCGGGATGCGGGTCCATCCGGCGGCAGGTTCGAGATCTCCGCGGGGTTCGCCGTCCAGCGGTGGGACCGGTCCACCGACAGTGACGACGATTCCTTTACCGCTGCGGGTGCGGTCGCGTTTGATCTTGTCGACGATGGCGGCGCCGGTGCGTGCGGGGGTGGGGCCGGGGAGCACGCCGAGGTGTTGTGCGCACCAGGCGAGTCGGCGTCCCAGTTCCCGCGCAGCGGGGAGGTCGTCGTCGGGGAGGTAGGTTCCGGCGGTGGGTGATCCGAGGATCCCCATGTCCCCCACGCGATTGCCCCATCCGAAGTCTTTGTTCCAGTAGGTCCACACATAGGGTTCGATGAAAATGTCGACCATGGATGTGAAGTTCCCGGTGGTGCGGGAGAGGTGAACAACGTGGCCGGGTTCTCCGCGCAGTTCCCATCCTGCGGTCAGCATCGGGGTCAGCGTGGCATGGAGGATCGCGGTGAGTTCTTCGGCAGCGCGGGTGCGCAGGATTTCCATGTCATCGACATCGTCTTCGCTGCCTGGGTCGATGATCCATCCGAGAATTTCGCAGGCTTCGATTCCGACTATCCAGATCTGTGCCGGTGCGCCCAGCGGGGTGAGCGTTGCCCATCTGATGAGTTTGTCGAGTTTTTCGATGGAATCGACTGGGCCGGTGAGTGTGTGGCCAGACGGTGTGTAGGTGCCGGCTGCTGTGACAATGACGGCGTGGCCGTCTGCTGCCTCGCTGGCGGGAGGAAGGGCGGCCGGTTCAGTTGCGTCGAGTTCTGACGCCTGGGTGGGTTCCGTTTCCATTTCGTTGGAGCGCTCATCCGGAGGGGCGACGATGTCGTCGGTCCGGGGGTGCTCCGCAACCCCGGAATCCGTTTCGAGACAAGCGGTGTCGTCAACGTCGAACAGAGAAGGCTGATCGGGTTCGGGAACTTCGTCCGAACGAGTAGCGGATTCTGGTGGCTCGAGCTCGAATAGCGTGAACTGCTCCCCATTGTTCAGCGCCATGTTTCATCCTTTCCGTTCACTGTCGTCATCATTCGAGATCGAAGGCGGCGCGCACGGCTATGGACAGTGATTCCTCTTGCGCTGGAAGAAGATAACCGATGATGTTGCCGAGTGCACTGACGGGAATGGTCGTGATGTGGTCGCAACTGACCACCGCGTCGGCGGACAGTCCGTTAGCGGCGCTGACAGACACCTCAGTGGACAGTCCTCGGATCTCGCCGGTGATGGGCGCTACCGTGACGGTCCCGAGGTGTGGACGGACCATCTCTCGGGTGAGTACGAGGACCGGCCGAACTGAGTCGAGGTTGGCTTCATGAATTGGTCGCATCAGGTCGAGCCTGTTGACTGTCGATTCACGGTGTGGTGAGCGAGGGGGCTCAGATCATGTTCGGATGTTGCGGCCGAGAGGATCTCCGCGTCTCGTGCGGCTATCTGACGGCGACGCTCCCGTTCGAGAGCGCGCAACACTAATGAGGCTCGCGAGGCGGCGCGATGTTCCCTGACTTCGTCGTCGAGAAATTCCACGATCTCGTCCGGTAGTCGTACCGCGATCTGCGTGCTCATATGCTGATGGTACCTAAGTGGGATTCGTTTTGGTACCACCATCGCGTGCGAGTTCTGGAACCGATCATTTCAACGGGAGGCAAGGGCCGATGAAGTGCTCAGCGGCCCCGCCGCGGCACACCTTGCCACGCACACGGTTTCCGCTGTCTTCATCGGTCGATCTCTATCTGGTGTTCTTCAGTCTCAGTGACGGTCCCATCGCTGGTGACGTCTCCACGTCGGTACGGCTCGGATCGCTGAAATAGTCGCTATGAGACAAAGCACTTCGGGGATTCGGCTCTCGATGTCAGGCACTTTGTCACTCCTCTCGACGACGCAACTGCTCCGCTACCGTCGAGGAATTAGCAGTACACCGTGCACACGGTTGGCGACGTCACCGCGAGGATTGAGTCCGGTTCCTCTCCCCTACTCACGACCTCGCCAGCGCGCGGACTACGCATCTGAAATCAAATACGCGTTCGCTAAGTCGTCGATGCGTGAAGTGAAATCTCCAGGGTCGCCCAGTACCTGTATGACTTGAACTGCGCCGATAAATCCCGCGCACAGATTCGCGGCCAGGCGCTGGGCGGCAGAGGCGGGAAGCTGTCCGTCTGCGATCGCAGTATCGACGAGTCGGCTGACGAGTTCCACCCACTCACGGAACGCGGGTGGGGCGGTATCGAGACCTGCTTCTGTGGTGAGCCTGAGGCCGGCTCGGGCCAGGGCATCGTCGGCTATAAGCGTCGCTGAACCGTTGAAGAATGCAGCCAACTTCTCGATCGCTGGTATTGCTGATTCGTCGGTTGATTGTCGGATTCCGCCGAGCGCGGTCAACCAGTGGTTGATGAGTTCTCGCGCGATCGTTTCCTTGGAGTCGAAGTGGAAGTACACGGCTCCTTTCGTGGAGGCAGCCTCCGCAACGATGTCGTTCGTGGAGGTAGCGGCGTACCCATCGATCGAGAATGAGCGTGCAGCTGCCTTGAGGATCTTGGCCTTCGTCTCGTGCGCTCGCTGTTGTCGGGGTCGCTGGCGCGGTTCGGGCGGAACGATCAAGTGGTGTCGGTCGTCTGGGTCGGTCAATGCGGGTTCCTTACCTGCAGTCTGTGGGCACTCTGCTGTGGTCAATCCCTCCATGATGATGCAATTCCTGGCGCTCGGGAACCTTGGCGTTGGCAGGTTGCGGCGCTACTCACGTTGTAGTGACGAGTTGGTCGGTGAAGTGAACATCGGAGGCTCGCATGTCGATGAGCGGCGGATTGTCGAAGCCAGCTGCTCGGGCCGCGGTATCGAACTTTTCGTATCGGCGCCACGAGGTCGATGTTGCAACCGGAGGGTTGGACGTCTGGGCGATCAGCTCCCAGGTGAGAGTCGGGTCTGCAAGCTTGCGTCGTGCGGTGTCCTTGACAGCGTCGGGCAGGTCCGATGTGGCAATGAACCATTCGAGTTCGGCGTGCGCCACCGCCTCTGCGTTCGACGGCTCCGGGTCCACTGAAGACCCCGTTTGTTCGGAGGGGCTCGAGCGCGGAGCGCTTTCCGGCGCGTCATGCGTTTCTACGACGCCTAAAGAAGGCTGGGCTCCTACGGCTGTTTCGTTGCGCATGACGACGCTTTGCGTACCAACCGTACCCACACCTGCGGCAGCATTGTCGATCTCGATCTTGTAGTCGGAATATGCAATACCCGTTGCTTTGATCAGGATTCGCAGACCGTGCGTGAAGGCGAGTACGAGCACCGGCGGAATGACCGCGATCATGGCAGCAACGGCCGGGTCGAGAGGCGTGTAGCCGATGCTCTGACCTGCCGCAACGACCTGTTGCGCAACTGTTGCGGAGTGGAACGCATGGTAGGCGTTCCCGAGGATGCTGATCGCGACCACCGCAACAGCAACAGCAACGTAGAAGTACTTGTCGCGTCGATGCATCTTCAGTTTGCTCAGAATGACGATGGCGACGGTGGATCCGAAGATTGCACTGTCAACGATGACGGGAAAGATCCATGCGAGGTTTTCGGGGATGGTTCCTTGGCGCGCGAGGTCCCGTTGGACCGCGAAGGAGAGGACAAATGCGCCTGCGGTGATCCCGATTGCGATGAAAATCGCGATGAGAAGTGCGGCGATCAGTGCTCCAAGCTGGATCCGCGCTGCGCGCAGACTAAAATCACCCATGATCGGGTTTTCCTTCCTAAAAGGGGTGTTCTCGGTCTGGAGTCCCGCTGGTTGCCGCCGGCGGGACTCCTCCTGGTTTCGGAAGATTTCTTCTGGTCGTACTCCTGCGTTTCGTCGGCGTTGCGTGCGGTGAGGGTCGACAGCGATTTCTAGCGGTCGTATCCGAGGGTCGACTGATGTTTTTTGCGTCGCACTCAAAGCACGTCGGGGATGTCGTTCCAGCTGCGTGCCTGTTGATCTCAGAGTGACGTGGGGTGGTCTGCAATTTTGCGTGAGAATTGCGTGACTGCAGCGGATTGTTCACGCAATTTGCTCCAGGCTTTGCGCTGCCAAGGCTTCCAAGTTCTACAGAACGGACTGTCAGCAGATGAGAGGGACATGGCATTGCGCGCGCAGCAAGGACTTCCCGCCCCGGCGGTTCGCCTCCCGCCCGCACCCGACAGCCGTTCTCAATATCGAGGTCCTTGGAATGTCCCCCACATGTGCCTACTCAGCTGTCGTGCCAGGCGCCTCTAATTAGGTCTTCCAGCCGAAACACAAGATGCCCTCGCCTGGGGGCCGAACTCCACAATCAAGAATCAAGACATCCCATCATGCGTGCACGCAGTGCATGCCATGCACGCGAATCTCTTATAGTCCCCTGGCCTTCAAGTATTCGTCCAGCGCAGCCTCGGTCATCGATGCCTCGCTGATTTCGCGATCGCCAGTCTCGTACCGCAATTTGTCGACGCCACGCCGAAGGCGATCCTTCGTCGAAGGTTTGATGCGCGTGTTGTGGGTCATCGACAGCTTCTCCTCCTCATCTTTGCGGGCACTGAGATCCGCTGAAGGCGTTGGTGGCGTAGCTGCAGGTGCCGCGGGGGTCGCGTCTCCCCTGGGCGGACGTTCCGGGATGAGTTCAGCCGGATGTGTCTTACGAATGGCAGGTTCCCGCTTCACGCTCATGCCGGGGCTCCGATCACGATGGGCAACTCAGCGAGCAAGTCACTGTAGGCAAGTTGCAGCGTCAATGCTTTCCCACCCTTGAACTGGTGAATCGGAGTGCGATTCGAGTGCGCGTCCTGGCGGGCCGCGAGTTCCGGGATCGATGTCTTGGCGACGAGTGAGCCGTAGGTTTCCCGTAGCTCGCTCTCTCTGAACTCATGTTCGCCGGTGGATCGTTTACGACTGATTACGATCTTGTCGAATTCCAGCTTCGGGTTCGCCCGTTTACGAACGGTGTCGATTGTCTCTTCGAGCTTCTGAACGCCGCCGACACTGTCGATTGTGGGTTCGGTGATGGCGACAACGCCATCTGCTGCAATAAGAACCGCGAACAGCACCTTGCCCATATTGGGAGGGCAGTCGAAAAGCACGGCGTCATAAGGAGAAAGGTCGAGCCCTTCGAACGCAACGTCTAGGCGAAACACCAGGTCATTCGACCCATCCGATTCGATTTTGCCGAGCTCTTCGTCTGCGGGAATGAGGTCGACGCCATCCCATGGGGTGGCAATGATCGCCTCGGCTGCAATGCCTTCTCTGGTCTGGTTCATGAGGTGGTAGGCCGTCATCATGCCCTCTTCGAGAGTGACGCCGAGGCCGCCGGTCGTATTGCCCTGTTGGTCCATGTCGACGACAAGTACTTTTCCGCCGACCGCGGTGATGGCGCTGGCAAGCCCGAGAGTGGAGGCCGTCTTGCCTACGCCACCCTTCTGGTTGCCGAGTGCGATTTTGCGTGGCTGCATTGCGGACCTTTCATCGAGGGCGTTGACATTTGCGAGGCGTGCATTGCGTGTAAACAACGCGCTGCATGCAATATGTGCATTGCTTGCTGTGCGCAATCCACGCTGTACGTGGGCTGCATGCAGACTGTGCGTGACGGGCAATCCAAGCACTGCATGCATTGCGCGCTAAGTCTGCTCTACTCGCTACACACGCACACTGTGCATTACGTGCGCGCGTAGCATAACACGCATGTCATGCGTGACGTACAAGCCTCGCACTCTGCGCGTGTCATGCACGAGTCGCATCAAGTGCAACCCTTGCGTCCAACGCGTGCAATGCTCATCACGCGTTCACCGCAACCCGTGCACGTCATGCGCGACACGCTATCCATGCCTCGCTAGCCAACCCTGCATGCTTTGCACACAATGCGTACCTCGCTAGCCAAGCACTCATCACATACAACGCATGGCGTGCTCTGCACGCACCGCTAGCGGTGCTACCTCCGCACGCACGCGCTGCTCTGCATGCAAACCATACAACGCTCGCGGCGCACGCAGAGCATGCATGACGCGGTATGCAAGGATTGCACGCACGCCATGCGCTGCTAGCAGGACATGCCTTGCATGCATCGCACCTCTTTCACTTCTGCATGCAATGCATGCCGTGCATACAGACCACGCATTGCGTGGACGCACAAAATAGCAGGTCAATGCACTCATTGCCATCGAACGAATCGAAAAACATCTGCCGTGAGTGTCACACACCGTTGCAAAAGGTCGACCGACCAAGAGCAGCTTGGCTGCCACGATCACCCGATAGCGAGGCGTTCCAGACACGAATCGAAACGTGTGACAGTGCGTCTCGATCAGATTGTCCAGGAAGTCGAAGGGACGCTATTGGGCAGCAAACTGACTAAAGGCGGAAATATAGGGTTCAGCAATCTCCGCTGTGCGCACAGAACAAATTGCTCAACCGTCGCGAGCGGTCCTGCCCAGCCATCCGCCAATGCACCGCCCTTGCCGCGGATGGAAGGAACGCGCCAACCTTGCGAGGCGGGCAAGACAGCCTGCCACTTCAGAAACTTTCTGATGTTCGCGCCGGGCGCACTTCAATAGAACCCTGTACCCCTTTGAAGGCCAGAACATATGTCATTCCATCGGGGTCCGAACATCCAGGGCAGAAGGAAGGACTCACGTGAACCGCACGGATGGTGAAAAAACTGAGACATGCGTGGGACGAACAACCGCACTGACCGAGGGGAGGGGGTTCCAATTCTATTGAGAGATACAGCCGACTGACTGCCAGTCGGGGTGCTCATCTAACTCACGAACAACATTGCGGAATCATCTCAGGACACAGCGGGGGCCTGCGGTGAAACGAAAATTCTGCGCGAAAGGTCGGTCGCGGTGTGAACCCGGACGTGTAAGGGAAGGGACGTGTGGAGATCCGGATCAGTCGAAGTTCGGCCGCGACGCAATGACCGAAGCGAGTCCGAGCAGGCACTAACTTTACGTCACAGTGACGAAATTAGGCTTGGGGACGGGATGGGATGAATCAGTTCCGTCAGGCTTGATTTCGCCGCTTTGCGAGCAGAACTTTCGGGTGGGTGGGCACATTTCGAATACAGCGACGCATGAATCGCAACGCCGAAACACACGCACTTTTCGACCGAGCGGGGGAGGGGATGGAGACCGCTTCCCGTCTACAAGTATCCCGTGCACGATTCCGGCGCTGCCGTGCCGACGGCTACGAACGACGCAAGGTGGCCCACCGTTTCACGCAACAGCGCTGCCATACATGCAATGCATGCCTTGCAACGCACGCATTGCATGTATGGCATGCGCGACCAGGATGCCTCGCAAAGCATGCGTCACACGCAGTGATCGCACCATGCTTCTCTGCACAAAAAGCCGTTTACCTGCGCAAATAAAGATGCTCAGTCAGGTACATGTCTCGGAGGGATAGACCGATAGACGATCCGAATACCTACGGGCGCGTCTGCATTGGAGGAAACGGCTGTCGTTTCAACCCCTCTCGGATGTTGAACCCGTACCAGCGCGACGTTCTTCCAGCGCAGAGAAGCGGACCGCCAGCCCGCCATTGACTGGCTCGGGCGGGGTCAGTTCTCCGAAAATGGCTGTGGAGCTCCGCGTATTAGATCAAAACGTTGTCCTCCGGGTTCTTTGTGTCCCGATCAACGTCGCCATGAGTATTTACACCTGTGGCGATCAGGGTGCTGTGCCACGGATCGCCACACTTCTCGGCAACGCTTGTCGATCATCGTGAGGCGTGTTTTTCGGACGTGTATTGCTTGGCCGGATTGGGGCAGTAAAGCCTCAATGCTGCTGCTTGCATGTCAGGTGTGCCCGAATGCTGGCTAGGATCTTGGCGCGGTGCTCCGGGTTCGCTGCCATTTTCGTACGTTGAACATGTGAGCTTTCAAGTAATTCTTGTTCCCTCTTTCGCGCCAGGTCGGCCGATTTACGCTGTTCACTGGGCGATTCTCCGGTCCAGTCGATCCCATCGAGCCTGCGTCTGAGGTATGCCAACGGTGAGATCAGGCTTGATCTTGTTGGCCAGATCCACCCCCGGTCTGCTGTGTCTCGGGAAAGCGTCTGTGCGATGTCACGTCCTGTCCATCGCGTCGTATCGATCTTGACATCGCGGAGAAGATCACAGATCGCCCCGATATGTCCGGTCGGTCTGAGAGCCGGCGCATGGTTGACGAGTTCGGCTGCAGTCCTCTGAAGTGCCAGAGGCCGCGGTGTGATCCGAGAAGTGCTTCGTTTTTTTGTTGTGAGCTGGGCTCGCGCATGCGCGCGTTGGTGAGTTCTTCCTAACGGAAGAACTTCAAAAGATAAAAAACCAACACTAGATAGGGTGTCAGTTCCTATCGGCCCTGGTCGACTGCTGTGGGGCTGATAGACGCGATTGACGGCGGGCCTCAGAGAGTTGTGAGCTCTGTGGCGGGTTGCTCTTTCAGAGGCGCGAGACGGTCGCGTCTTGGCGAGTTTGCGGTGAGGTGTCGTTGCCACGATTGTTCGAGGGGATGACAGTGACCATGTCGATGCAGCGCGGTGCTGTTGACCCCCGTGATGGGCTTCAGCAGCCAGAAATTCCAGGGTTTTGAGGTTCCGTCCCCGGACGTGTTCGATGCCCATTCCCAGCGCGATGAGCACTCGCCTGGCGCGATTGACAGAGGATTCGCTGACTTTGGCCCGGGCAGCGATCGTTGATTTCGCTGCGGAGACCCCGCGGCCGGTGTGGGATTCGGCGAAATGTGCGTGAGCTTGTGCCACTGCGTAAGCCTTGTCGGGCTTGATCAGGTTGCGCGCGCACAACGCCTTGCCGGCCGGGCTGGTGGTGTGATGCCGGAATTGGCGGAGCCATTCCCTGCGTGATGTCCACACTGGAACGCGTGCTTGTTCCGTTGGTTCGACAGGCAGGGACCAAGAGCGTCCACGCTGGTAAGTGGACTCGTTGAGTTGCCGTGTAGCGGATTCGAGGCGCGCTATACGTGAGAGAGCATCATCGACTGCCGCTTGCCATTCGTCGACTTCTGTCGATTGAGGAACAGCGGATTGGGTGCCGATGCGCGACACGCCGAAGGTTGGTGATATGGAATGAGTTGGGCTGTATTCAGGGTATGCGCTACCCTGAGACATACCTGCCATAGGTAAGTCCCTTCCAGGGGGATGCAGTACGAGCAGAGAAAGCGCTAACTTTCGAAGCTCACCTCTCGAGAATGTTCGAGAACAGATGTCGGAGAACCTGCCAGTTCTCAGTCGACGTCAAGGACCTGCCAGTCCTTATTTCGCCGCGATGCGGTCCGCTCCCAATCACCCCCTTCGGGGGCCTTTGTGCTTTTCAAGAGGTCTGCGCTGTTTAGTTAGGTATCGGGGCACTTCGTTCGTTGTCGGCTAGGGGCGGCCTCCCTGTCTGCGGATCCGCTGTACGCGCGTCACGGCCGCGGTTGTTCGGAAGGTCTGTTCGATCCGGCGGCCGCACATCGGTACCACTATGGGTACGGTGCTGGCTTGCTCGGATGGGACATTCGGGACGCAGAAGTGTGATCCGAGCGCCGCGAAAGCCGAAATGTGATCTGGACGTGCCAAAAATGACACCGCGAATACGTCCGCGAGTATGGCGGAATTGCGTTTCTGCGATATCATCGAGTAAGCACCGCCTCTTCCTTCACTGGGTTAGTGGTGGTCAGGGAGCTGGGAAGCTCTCACAACCGCATAAACGGACAGCCCCCGATGCCGCCAAGCCCTGGGGGTTGTTCGCTGTCTAGGGGTAGTTCATGCGCCGACCGCAAGCTGCTCGATGCGGCGCAGTGATCCAGCGGCCTCGACCTCAAGCAGTCTCAGCTGGTCCGGATGCAGTTTGTCGATGATGTAGTCCGGTATGTCCAGTCCATGGGTGATGGCCAGTATGAGCACGGAGTAATCCCCAGCAGGGATTCCGAGTTCGGCGGCCCGATCCTCGTACACCTTGTGCTGCTTGAGGGGAGCACGAGTCGCGATGTGTCCGCGAGGTCCCTTGTTGTGCTGTGCCATGAGGAAAGACTAGAACCAATCTGTAACTGATACGGGTAGGCGCGCTTGTTCGGTGTGTCGCGTGTGGTTGATGTTGCCATGGAGTTCTGAGGGATTTTGCGGCGGCCCGCCTCACAGGCCGCCGCCGGCCCGACCAGGGAGGGGCTTGACGGACCACCGCTGCGGCTTCGCTGAAGGTGGAGTTTGGGTGCGTTGGCGGTCGGCGGTTCGATGATGGGTCTAGCGTCGGAATCGGGTTGGATTCTTCGGGAGCGGATGGAGATGCTTGGCTCTCATGCTGTCAGACGCCGGGGAGGTTCATGTGCGACTGAACGCGGGGGAGGGGTTATGTAACCCGCGTGTTGGACGGCGCTTCCGCAGGCTGCTGCCGTGTGTCCTGGAGATGGATGGAGAAAGGGGTCTGTGGACAGTCGATGGTGCGTCTGCGAGCTCGATGGCTCGGGTCACGTGTCGAGAGGAGCACCTGAAAGATCCGGAAAGGCACCTTAACCTGTCAGCTGCCGAACGTAGGTTTCCAGCGGGGAGGGTTTGTGCCTTCGTGTCCGCCTGCGAATCGTGAGGGACTTCGGTTGGGGGAGGTCGATCCGCGTATATTGTCACGCGGAATGCTCTTTATCGCAGTTGCGCAGAGGATTTCGTTCACCGGATTCGAACATTAGAGTCGTGCGTCGTTCGGCTTCCGTGAGTACATTGCTCGGATCGACGTATTGACGGTGCGCTGTTCGCGCACTCGAAGGAATGCTTCGCATTCCGTCGACATTCGTTTCTCAGGACTCAAAGATTCCACAACGCCAACAGTTCGGCCCGAAGACTGAGCGAGCGAACGTAGTGGTTGGACCGCAGTTGTGCGCTGGGGTGCCCGACCTCGACGAGATACCTCTCGGTGTCTGGCACAGGAAGCGGTAGCAGGTCGTTGCGAACGCGGAGAAAGAACTGAAAATGGCTGGGGGAATCCGGTATTCGATCCTGGTTGGATATCACGACAGCGGGTGGCAATAACAATTCGTTGTCCGTGGAGACGCGGATGACGACGTCCCCACGTGCCATGCTGCTTGGTTTTCCGAGTCTGAGTGTTTCGAGTCGGTATCTCACGCTCGGATTGACCGAAAGATGCTTCGTTGAAGTCTGTTTCACAGGCGCGATGCGCACGGAGGGGTCTGCTGCACGGATAGGTGACATCTGATCTGTGGTGCCGAGAGGTGCCGCTGGAAGGATGTGCACCATGCCGAAGCCCTATCCCCGAGAGTTCCGTGAGGACGTTGTTCGGGTTGCCCGCAG
>NZ_LPNP01000047.1:0-18852 GCF_019266045.1 Rhodococcus sp. MH15 | reverse complement strand
CCGGACTCTCCGACCGCGTTCTCGCGGCGGGATTCCCGGTAGCCGAACCCTCCGTGATGGGGTCGGCGGATCGCAGAGGAGTCGGTAAGACCGACGATCTCGACGCCGCTCGTATCGCCCGATCATTCCTCGCTGTCCGGGGTTGAGGAGGTAGTAGATCTCGCGAGCCAGGTAGCGCTTCAGGCACCTGATCGCTTCCAGCTTCGAATGGCCTTCGCTGATCTTCTTCTCCACGTAAACCTGGGTTTTCGGGTCGAGTCGAATACGGCCGATGACGGCCAGATGTTGACGATTCCTCAGCACGGGCGTACCTTCCCGCCAGCGTTGGCGCGCTGGACTTGATCAGAATCCTGTTCGTGTACAGATCATCATCCGGGAAGGTGCGTCCTCCCGGGATCCACAGGTTTCGATCATTCCTCCGCATGAAATGTTGATCTGCTCAAACCCGTTATGCGACATGCCGATCTACCGGAATGTCCTCGTGTGATCAGTCCTTCGACGATCGCGATCTTCCTTTTGGGGGCGCCACCGACTGATCGTCGAACAAGGCGCACACATCGCGAGTCAATGCGAGTTCAGCTTCGAGTGCAGCGATAGGGCGCGGGCCGATGCGAGCTCGTCGGACTCAACGCTCGGTACACCGCCGCGCACCTCCGCATCGATCAGGGCTTGGGCTTTCCACCGGAACAACGTCGCCGGCGATATGCCGGTTTCCGTAGCGATATCGGCGACTGTGTCACCACTTCGCAGACGGTGCGAGATCTGTCGCCGGACTGAGTTCGGATACGACTTGGGCACTGTGACCTCCTATGGACCGCTCTGCCTCATCTCTCATATAGATGGTTCACTTTGAGGGGCACGGATCATGCGGTCACTTGATGGGGGGTCATGTCACAGTTACCCGCCTCAGCCTTCCCGATTTCAGGCGCAGGGCGGGTGGTAGTCGAGGCCGGGCAAGACCTGATCCCACAACTGCGATGTGAGAATTCCCCGCGTCGCGTGGCAGACGCGGTGGGCAGCAGCATCAGCGTCGAGGGTGAGCGCGCGCATCGCACCACCCTCGCCTGCGGCCATGATTCTGCTCCCCGCCGGGTCGAACGCTACGCGCCACCGCACCGTTCCAGTTGGCACGATCGAGGTCCCCGTGCCGCGGATCCGTAAGCCATCGACGTCCCAGATTCGCACCGATTGGTCGTCGCTACCGCTAGCGAGGTGCTCTCCGTCAGCACTGAAGGCCACGGACCTTACAGTACTGGTATGCCCAGTTAAGACTTCCGGGTTGGCGTCGGTGTCATTGTCTGACCCGATGCTCCATATGCGGATCGATTGGTCGTCACTACCGCTGGCAAGGAGCTGGCCATCGGGACTGAACGCGACTGAGTTCACAGCGCCGGTATGCCCAACTAACGCGTTCCGTCGGGGGACGGGCATTGCAGGGTTCGACGCATCCCAGATGCGGACCGTGTTGTCGCTGCTCCCTACGGCGATGAGGTTACCTCCCGGGCTGAATGTGACGGAATTGATCCAGCCCGACGGGCCGGTCAGTGCGGCCCTTATGGGGTCGGGTCGGCTGGGATCGTCAACACGCCACAGCATCAACGACTGGTCGTCTGCGGCGGTCGCGAGTATGGAGCTATCGGGGCTGAAAGCTAGCTCGTGGGTATAGCGTGCGGAAATTGGTAGTACAGGACCCGCTGCCGCGGTTGCGCCTGAGGTAATGGTCCACAGTTGGACACCGGTGCTGCCGAGGCCCGCTGTCGCAAGAGTGGACCCGTCCGGTGAGAGAGCGAGGTTCTCGATCCCGAGTCCGTCAGGAGCGCGAAGCCGTTCCCGGATTGTCGGGGTCCGTCCTCCTGTGATATCCCAGAGTAGGACCGTACCGTCGAGTGATCCGGTGGCCATCACTTGTCCGCTGCGATCGATTGCCGGTGTGGCGACCCTGCGGCTGTGCCCAGCGAGTACCGCGCTAGGCAAACTCCAGACGCGAACGAGGCCGTCCTGACCACCGGTAATTACTTTCGTTCCGTTGTTCGTGAAAGTTGTCGTCGTCAGTCCACCGCTGCTCCCGACGAGCGGGCCGCCGAGCACAGTGGGATGGTCGGGATCGATCACAGACCAGACACGAGCGGTGCCGTCCCAACTCGCCGAGACCAGCGACTGCCCATCCGGACTGAAAGACACCGACCAGATTGCGGCAGTGTGGCCGATCAGCGGGGTCTGCCCCATCACCGGCGTATTCGGGTTATCCACCATCCAGATCCGTACGCTGTGATCGTCACTGCCCGTAGCCAGCATTCGGGAGTCCGGGCTAAATGCCACGGAGTGGACGGTGTCGGCGTGCACCCGTAGCGGCGGTCCCCACGGGATTACCGGTCCAGCGAGGTCTTCTACGTTCCACAGTATTGCGGTGTGGTCATCACTTCCCGTCGCGAGGGTACGGCCGTCCGGACTGAACGCGACGGTGCGGACTGGCGCCTCATGTCCGCGGAGAGGGGGGGTTCGTTGCGTCACGGCGGCCGAATTATCCACATCCCACAGGCGTGCCGTCGTATCGTCTCCGGCGGTGGCGATTGTGCGCCCATCAGGACTGAACGCGACCATGTAAATAGCGCCGGAATGGCCGACCACGGGGGAACCTAGTGGACTGGGACGGTCCGGATCTCGAACGTCCCACAGGCGCAGAGTTCCGTCACCCCCTCCACTTACGAGATAGTGCCCGTCCGGGCTGAAGGCGACACTGGTGACCCAGCTGGTGTGCCCGACCAGAGGACCACCTAATTGTTTGCCGCTGAGTGGATCCCATAGCCGAATCGTGCGGTCGTAACTGGCGGTGGCCACAATTCCGTTTCCCGCTACTGCGGTGTCGTAGATAGCTCCGGTATGTCCGGACATCGGGCTTGCCAGCGGAGCGTTTTGACTGGCAAGTACCATCGCGTGTGCGGCCGGGTCGAGAGGTCGCAACGCTGAGCCGGCAAGAGACACCTGAGCTGACAACGAGGGGTCGGAGTTCTGTGTGCGCCCGGCTTGTGCAAGCACCTCGGCGAACTGAGCGTCGTTTCGCTGAACGTCGGACGATACGCGTTGGGCATGACTGGTCAACGCCAGGACCATCGCTACCACCGTAAGGAGACTCAGCAAGCCGACCATGCACCGCTTCAGCAACAAGGCGGTACGGGCTTGACGGTGTCCGGCGTCGACGTACTCACGTGTTGTGGTCGCGAACTTAGCGGAGGGCTCCCTGGTCAATGCCAATGCAGACTCGAGCCGAAGCCCTCGATAGAGAAGCGACACTTCGCGATCGTTGCGGTTCCATTCGTCCGCATCCCGGTCCAGACGTTGACGTCGAACTGTATCCGCGCGATTGTCCTCCAACCATTCTGCGAACCGGGGCCAGGCTTCGAATACAGCCTCGTGGGTGAATTCGATTCCGGCGGAATCGCATGTCACAAGCCGACTGTCGATTAGTGCATCAAGGGCGGCTAGTCCGGCCTCGACGTCGGGGACGCTTTCCAGCAGTGTGTGTCGCGCAAGTCGGCGTCGTGTGTCGGGCCCGTCCTCGTTCACCGTGACCAGTCGCAGTAGCATTTGCCTGGCAGCGTGACGTTGGAGAGGAGTAAATGTCGACCATACTTCCTCAGCTGTACGTGCCAACGCCCCGTGGACACCACCAACAGATTCGTAGGCGGCAATCGTCATGGTCTGCGCAGAACGCGCATTCCACGTCTCTGTTAAGGCGTGCGCGAGCAGCGGAAGCGCGCCCCCATGTCCATATCCTGCGCCAGTTACGCCGTTGTGTACCCCGAGGTCGCGGATGATGACATCGACCAAGCCGGGTTCGACGTCGACGCCGACCAGCTTGGCCGGCCCGATCACTGCGGATGCTATTTCTTCGCGCGTCATCGCGCCCAGCACCATCTGATCTTGTTCCAGACGCCGGGCGAGTTCCGGAATCCTCAAGCATTGTTCATAAAAATCTGCGCGCACCGCAACAACAACTGCATCCACGGGGCTATCCTCAAACCTTCGGGCCTTTGCCAGTGTCACCAGTTGCTCGACGAATTGTTCCCTGACGACACCATGGTGGCATTGGGTGAACAGTTCCTCGAAACGGTCGATGATCACGATGACTCGCCCATCTGGTCGCGCCATCAACGCAGCATCCAACGCACCGAGGGGGTCTGCGCCAGGACTCAGCTGTACCGCTGACCGATTGGGGCTGAGGGCTGGTAGTAGGCCAGCATGCAAGAGCGACGACTTCCCAGTCCCCGAAGCGCCCACCAGAAATGTCAGTGCGACATCGTCTCCGCCGTCGAGTGCTTTGGACATCAGTGCCGCTGTAGCCTTGTCGCGGCCAAAGAACAATGTGCTGTCTCCCTGTCCGTATGCTGCCAAACCTATGTACGGGCAAGGGATTTCGGGTTTCCCTGGAGGTGCGAAGCGCCTTTGGTGAGACACGTCAGTTGTGACTACGTGATTGCTTCGCTGCGCACGCATCCATAGCTTTTGCCACTGTGATAGTGAGTACAGCCCCTCTACCGGGGGTTCGGGAACCCGTGCGCGTGCCGCAGCGACAAGAACATGCAAGGCCGCTGACAAACCCTCGAATCTGGCAGGTACGTTTCGGCCACCCCGCCAGTCGGAAAGCCGCTGCGCAGATACGTAGACAGTTCTGCGGGAAGCCCCGCTGACGATCGAGGCATTGGCGCGGTCAGCAACTCTCTTCAAAACCGGGTTTCCAGCCAGTTCATACAATAGTGCAAACCTGGCAGCGAACTCTGATCGCGCGTTCTCGTCAGCCCGTGAAGATCCCATGCCCACTCCATGCACTCGCTTGTTACCGATAAGTAGACATTACTGGGACTGTGAACCGTGCCGGGTTTCTTGCCGCTCCTATGCCGGCGACATCTCCGGCTGGAGAATCGATAGTTGAGAATAATAGACGGCTTCGAACTCGTCGGGAGTGACGTAGTCCAAGGTGCTGTGCGGACGGCGGGTATTGAACCAATCCACCCATTCCATCGCCCAAGAATTCGATGTCGTCGATCGTCTTGATCGCCCCTTGCGGAAACGGACTGCTCTTGGAAACTGCTTCTGTCTTGAACGGTCCGATTATCGACTCTGCAAGGGCGTTGTCGTAGGCGTCGCCGACGTTTCCAATTGAAGCCGCAATCCCTTCCAGCGCAAGCGTTTCTGTGAAGGCAATTGATGTGTATTTACTGTTGGCATCGCTGTGATGGATCAAGTCCATCGCCAATCTTATGACCGCCGTGATCGCGTCGCTACAACGCCATCTTCAATGCCGTAGTGACGATGATCATCTCCCGCACAATCCACGTCCTACCGGAACGGCACCGCGACTCGAAGGTGGAGTCGTACGGAAATTGGGTAAGAACCAGGTTTCGACCGTCGTTCACAACTCCTGAAATGAAAACGATGGAAAGCGATTGAGCACCCCCTCGTCTGGGTTGGTCGAGCGTCTTCGGGGCTTCGGCACCATCGGTCGCAGGCAGATATTACGACCAGGGCCATGCACTGCGTGTGACCAACAAAGACTGATCGTGTTGCGACGCCCCTAGAATCTGCCGCTCTGACGTATCCCCAATCGCCGCATCAGCAGACTGGCCGGGCACCATCCCACTGCCGAGTAGAACACGAGGTTTCCGCCGACGAACGCGGTCAGTGCTTGCCATCGGCGGTCGTGCAGACGGGCGAGCGCGAGGCTGGTGAGCACGACGGTGCCCGCGAGTGCGGGAACAGCGCGTTCGATGCTCAGACCGGCGGGTCCGTTGAGGGTGTCGTTGCATGACATGCGGAGAGCCTCGGTTCTGTGAGATGTTGCGGTTCGACTGGTATACCCCACGGGGTAGACGATAGACTACACTCAAGATACCCTAGGGGGTACGTGCTACCGTTCGGACACCGCTCCCGACCATGAAGGACACACAGTGAGTTCTACGGACGTTCGAACCGACGAGAGTTCTGCAGACAGCTCGCCGCCAGGGATCACTGGGGGGCCGTTGGCGCGCTTCGGTGCGCGCATGGCAGGCAATTTCAAGTGGGTGGTCACCGCGTGGCTGGTGGTCATCATCGGATTGGGAGCGTTTGCCCCGTCTGTGTTCGGATCTCTCGCCGGTGCCGGTTGGCAATCCAACGGATCGGAGTCGGTCCAGGTTCGCGAACTCGCACAGGAGCACTTCGGCGGGAACTCTTCTGCGGCGATACAGGTGGTCGTGCACTCGGACACCGAGCAGGTGACGGACCCCGCTGTCGCGGCTGTCATTTCCGAGGTCACCGACATTCTGGCTGCTGACTCGCGGATTTCCGAGGTGATCGCCCCGAAACCGGGGATGTCGATCAGTGCCGATGGGCACACCGGAATTCTCATCGGTGGAGCGAACGGGACGACCGACGAGATGGTCAAGGCCGTCGACGATCTCAAGGGCGACTTGACCGCAGCCTCCACGGACTCGATCGAGGTTTACCCGACCGGAGCATCGGCGCTGTGGAGTGACTTCAACAAGGCCAACCACGACGCGATGATCAAGGCCGAAATCATCTCCTGGCCGGTCACATTGGCGATCATGGTGCTCGCGTTCGGATCACTCGTCGCGGCAGGCCTGCCCTTGCTGTTGACACTGGCCGGTCTCGTCGCATCCGCGGGTGGCTTGGTTCTGCTGAACGAAATCACGCCGATCTCGGTGTGGGCGATGAACTTTGCGATGATGTTCGCCCTGGCGCTCGGTATCGACTACGCGCTTTTCCTCGTCGTGAGGTTCCGGGATGCGCTGCGTAAGACCATCGACACCGGTCGGATCGACCCGCAGCGTGCAGTGGCAGAAACGATGGACACGGCAGGCAAAGCCGTCCTGCTGTCCGGACTGACCGTGCTGATCAGCTTGTCTGCCGTGCTTCTGGTACCCGCACCTGCGGTGCGCACGATGGCCGTGGGCATCATGCTCGCGGTGGTGTTCGTTCTCGCTGCCACCCTCACGCTGCTCCCCGCAGTTCTGGGCAAGCTCGGACCGAAGGTCAATGCCGGCTCCCTCCCGTACGCGAAGCGGCAGGTGCATCGCTCGCCGAAATTCGCGTCCTGGGGTCAATTGCTGCACAAGCATCCGTGGCCGTTCGCCATCGGCTCCCTGTTGATTCTGGTGGCGCTGTCGATTCCGGCACTGGGCCTGAAGGTCGCCATGCCGTCCATTTCGGTTGTGCCCGAGGACGCTCCGGTCCGGCAGGGCTACGAATTGGTTCAGGCACAGATGGGTGAAGGCGCACCAGGAATGCTGCAGATCATCGCCCCCACGTCGGAGGCAGAGCAGACCGCACAGATCGCAGCGAGCGTGAACGGCGTATCGATGGTGACGCCGCCCATGCCCGCCATGGACGGATCCGACTTCGTCATGCTGCAGGCCATCCCGAACGTGGATCCGTCGGACCCCGCACTCGAGACCACACTCGACGCCTTGCGTGCCGAGCTGCCCGAGGGCGCGATCGTGGGCGGTGCGCCCGCGGAGAACCTGGACCTGCAGACAGCGTTGAACGAGTATCTGCCGATCGTGGTGTCGGTGATCCTCGTGCTCGGATTCCTGTTGCTGCTGATCGCGCTGCAGGCACCGCTGATCGCCCTGCTGGGGACCGTGGTCAGCCTGCTGTCCACCGGAGCGGCATTCGGTGTGGCGAAGCTGATCTTCCAAGACGGTCACGGCTCGTCGCTGCTCGGATTCACGCCGCAGGGATTCCTGAACGGCTGGGGCCCGGTGTTCTTCTTCGCGATGATTTTCGCAATTGCGATGGATTACACGGTGTTTCTGCTGTCGAGCGTCAAGGAACACTACGAGAACACCGGTGATCCGCACGGTTCTCAGGTCGACGGAATGGCGCATTCGGGACGGGTGATCTTCGCGGCGGCAGCGGTGATGATCGCGGTGTTCTTCTCGTTCGCGCTCGCCGAACCACTGCCACCCAAGGAGATGGGAATCATTCTGGGTGTCGCCGTATTGCTGGACGCGATTCTCATCCGCTTGGTTCTGCTGCCGGTGTTGTTGCGCTTGACCGGCCACGCCGCGTGGTGGTCACCCGCATGGCTACGAGCGGTGTTGCCCAAGATCGGCTTCTCACACAGCTGAGTGTCACCGATCTCGAGCAACACAGTGGTGGCCGAGGCCGTCCGGCTTCGGCCACCATGACCGCTCTTACCCCTAGGGGTAAACTGGAGTTTCATCGAACGAAGGACTGAACGACATGACCGGTGACACCGAAAGCATCGCGTTGGTATTGAACCGTCTGCGGCGTGCGCAGGGTCAGCTTGCAGGAGTGATCGCCATGATCGAGAGCGGTCGTGACTGCAAGGATGTCGTCACCCAGCTGGCCGCGGTATCGAAGGCCCTCGACCGGGCAGGCTTCAAGATCGTCGCCACCGGGCTCCGTGAGTGCATCACCGGAGCGGAGACGGGCGAGAAGATGAGCGAAGCGGAGCTCGAGAAGCTGTTTCTCGCCCTCGCCTGAGGTCCGCGACGGTGCGCCGACCTCGCGTCAGCAGTGTGAGGGTGCTCCGAGGGGCCCGTGTGGATGGGTGAAAACCGCACGGGCCCACAACGCTGTGGACAACAGCGCCGCCGCACATCCCAAGTACATTCCGATGGAGGGGCCCGCGAACTCGGCATCGGGCGTCAGCGATTGCCTCGACCAGATTGCCAGTACGGCGAAGACCGTGGTTACTCCGTTCCCAGCCAACGCCAAACCTGCCCATCGGAACCGCCGAAGTGAGCGAGCGGCTGCGGCCACCGTGACCGTGAACGTGGCGCTGAAGACGACGAACAGAGTGGGTAGAACTCCCGCGGACTCCGCTTCGGCGCGTGATGTACGGAGCAAGACGTCATATCCATGCGCCGAACCGGTGTGGGGTAGCGCGAACCCCAGGATTGCGGTCGCTATCGCGGCGATGAGAATCGGCATGCTTCTGCCGAACTCGACCTCGGGCAGCACCCGTCGCTCTATGGCGTCGAACACCGAGCGGTACGTGCTCAGCTCGCCGTCGACGCCGTGACTCCTCGGCTTTCGGCAGCTCACGCCCGGCCGGTGAGGATGGCGTTCCAATACAACGCCGGCAGGCCGCGCCTCTTCAGGAACCACATGTCGCGGCGTTCGTGGGTGGTGTCGATGAACGGAATCGAGGGTGCGGGCTGCATCGTGTAGTCGAATTCGGCCAGAAGCATCGTGTTCCGAGAGGTCGTCAAGGGGCAGGAGGCATAGCCACCGTACTGCGCGGTCAGCGGGCGGCCGGCGATGCTCGCCTGCAGGTTCTCGGCGACGACGGGTGCCTGCTTGCGAATTGCGGCACCGGTCTTGGAGTTCGGCGAGGATCCGGCATCACCGAGTGCGAAGATGTTGTCGAATCGACTGTGCCGCAGAGTGTTCTTGTCGATCTGTACATATCCGGCTGGATTGTCGGGGTCCGCTATGGGGCTGGCCTTGATCCAGTCCGGTGCAGATTGCCGCGGTACGACGTGGAGGAGATCGTAGGGTAGCTCTTCGCTCACTCCTGCAGCATTGTCGGTGATCGTCACCGATCGGCCGTCAGGATCGACGGCGGTGACCTCACTGTTCTTACGCACCTCGATGCCGTAGCGCGCTACCACCCGCTCGAGCTCCTCGGCGAAGACCGGCACTCCGAACATTCCGGGTGTGGGCAGGACGAGGACAACTCGGATGGCGTCGAGCACGCCCTGCTCGCGCCAGTAGTCGGCTGCGAGGTACGCGATCTTCTGTGGGGCACCCGCGCATTTGATGGGGCCGGACGGCATCGTGAACACTGCGGTGCCCGAACGCATCTTCTGGATCATCTGCCACGTCTTGGGTGCGAGATCGTAGCGATAGTTGCTCGAGACCTGCGGGGTGTCGATCGATTCGGTCATTCCGGGCACGGAGTCCCAGTCGAGCTGAATACCGGGACACACCACCAGGTGGTCGTAGTGGACGGTGGTTCCAGAGGAGGTGCTGACCGTCTGGGCCTCGGGGTCGACCCCCTCGGCTCGATCCTTGATCCAGCCGACGCCCTGCGGCATCACCGACGCCTCGCTGCGCGCACTTTCCGCGGCCGGGGCCCGGCCACCACCGACGAGAGTCCACAGCGGTTGGTAGTAGTGGGTCCCTGCCGGCTCGATGACGCCGATGTCGGTCATTCCTGCTCGCCGTAGACGTGCTGCAAGCGAAAGACCGGCGTTGCCTCCGCCGATGATCGCAACTTTGTGGTCGATGGTGTGCGCGGACATGTCGTCCTCCTGTTCGTGACACGAGCTCGGTAGGCGCGGTCTCGATTCGGTTGGTGCGGGATGGGTCAGCTCGACGTCGGTGTGGGCGCGTGCCGTGAGGTCATGACGAAGGTGTGGTCATTCCGGCTGGCGTACTGCGCATACAGCAGTCGTGCTGGAAGTTCGTTCCGGCGTTCGAGCAGCTGGTGTGCAAATGCAAGTGCGGAAGTGCAAGGCACCCTCGCCTTGATTGATCGTACGGATGTACGTACATTAGGGCTAAGGCTAGTCGCCGAGTACCACGAACGCCACACTCAAGGCGGATGAACTTTCCTCTCCCGCCCCGAGTCGACGAATGTCAGACGGCCCGAGGAGGACGTGATGGTCGACGATCGCTGCAGTGTCGCCGTGAGTCCGCTGCGCCTCGCTGGATCGGCCGGGTGCGATGCCCCTGGGTGTCCGTTGGTATGCCGACCTGCTGCACGTTCACCCGCGAGATCAGGCCCGTGCGCCATGGCGCACAGAACCTCCTGAAAATACCCCACTGGGTACCATGGATTGTTGACACCTGCACGACCGCCGCCACGATCGACAAGGAGATTTCGATGCTTCTCGAACGCATCTACGACGAAGACCTCGCCCAAGCCGGATACTTCATCGGCTGTCAGACCAAGGGAGAGGCAGTGGTGGTCGACGCCCGCCGCGACATCGGTGTGTACCTGGACCTGGCCGATCGGCATGGCATGACCATCACCGCCGTGACCGAGACCCACATCCATGCCGACTACCTGTCCGGCACCCGCGAGTTGGCCAAGGCCACCGGCGCGACCACCTACGTCTCAGGAGAGGGCGGCGACGACTGGCAGTACGGCTTCGAAGCCGAACGCCTCCACGATGGCGACACGCTGACTCTGGGCAACATCACCGTGCAAGCCGTTCACACGCCCGGCCATACCCCGGAGCACCTCTCGTTCCTGGTAACCGACGGTGCCTTCGCCGACGCTCCGGGATACATGTTGACGGGCGACTTCGTCTTTGCCGGCGATCTCGGCCGGCCGGACCTACTCGACGAGGCCGCCGACGGTGTCGACACCCGTTTCGAGGGTGCCAAACAGATCTTCCGCAGTCTGAAGCGATCGTTCGTCACGCAGCCGGATCATATCCAGGTCTTTCCGGGTCACGGTTCGGGCAGCGCCTGCGGAAAAGCTCTCGGCGCGCTCCCGTCGACCAGCGTCGGCTACGAACGCCGTTTCGCTTGGTGGGCCGGGTACGTCGAGCGCGACGACGAGCAGGGCTTCGTCGATGAGATGCTCGACGGCCAACCGGACGCACACGCCTACTTCGGCCGGATGAAGCGTCAGAACAAGCAGGGCCCGGTCGTTCTCGGGCCACTCTCTCCACTGCACGAGTACGACTCCGCAGAATTGGCACGCGCCCTGGATTCCGACGAGGTCGTCCTCCTCGACACCCGCGGCCAAGATGAGGTGCACGTCGGCACTGTCCCCGGAGCGCTCAACATCCCCGGCCTCAGCAAGGCAGCCTCGTTCGGTGCCTGGGTCTACGACCCCGAGCGAGAGGACACTCCACTGGTGGTGCTCGCCGAGGACTGTAATGCCGCCGACGAGCTACGTGATCACCTGCTGCGGGTCGGCATCGATACGGTGACCGGGTACGTCACAAGTCTACGAGGCCTCCCCATGACGACGCCCGAGACGATCGGGGCGGACGAGCTGGATTCGTTCGACCCGGCAATGGTGCTGGACGTGCGCAACAAGACCGAACACGCCGACGGCCACATACCTGGCTCCGAACAGCTCAGCGGCGGCCGATTGTTGTGGAACCTCGACGGACTACCCACGGGCGGTCCGATCGTGACCTATTGCCAGAGCGGCGTCCGCAACGCGGTCGCAGCCAGCGCACTGCGTCGCGCCGGCTACCATGTCGTCGAACTTGAGGGCAGCTACGCCGCCTGGGCCGAGCACAACCTCGAAACAGTCTGACCGGACACACCCCGAACAGGGGGCCCGTCGTACCGTCCGCCCCCGGTTCGCTGCTTAGCTTGTCTATAAGGCTCGTCGAGCCACCGATGGCGGAGCGGACCCCAGGCGACAATCCCGATCCGGTACCGACTCGGAAGTAACGTGATGCTGCGTCGCTACGCCGACATATTCACCAGGTTCGACGCGATCTCCAACAGGGCCTCCTTCGTGCTCGGCGCGTCGACACCGCGGATGGGTGAAACCTGTGTGGCAGCGGGTAGTTCAGCGGTCGGCATACGAGCGGAATGGGACTGGGCGCGCGTGAGTTCGCGGCGAGAATTTTCTCGATGCGATCGGTGTCTCGTTTACGGGTCTGCGAGGCCGGCGGCTGTTCCGTCGTGGACGGAAGGAGTTGCGGTCCCCGAGGTCCTCGATGGAGATCACTTCGGACGTGTACTGAGCATCACTCCCTGATCGCCCGTACGGATGTACGTACATTTGTTGTACAGTAACCCACGAGCGTCAGCATGTGGCGACTCAACCCACGAGTGTCAGCATGTGGCGACTCGAATTCGGATTCCGACACACAGATCGACAGGAGAGCCTCTGATGGTCGACGACGATCGCAGTGCCGCGCTCGACCGCTCCAGTGCGATGCCGCTGTGGGCGCAACTGCATGCCGATCTGGTCCGCAGGATCGGCGACGACGAATTCGCCGGCTCCGAGTTCCCGGGCGAGCATGCGTTGACCACGAGTTACGGCGTGAGTCGTCACACCACCCGCGAGGCTCTGCGGCGCTTACGGAACGAAGGAATCTTGATTGCGGAGCGTGGCCGGCCTTCTCGGCTGGCGGCTCCGCCGGTGATCGAGCAACCTCTCGGTGCGCTCTACAGTCTCTTCGCTGCCGTGGAAGCCACGGGTGTTGCCCAGCACAGCGTGGTGCGTGCACTCGAACTACGCACCGACCCCGCGGTCGCTGCCACTCTGCAGGTCGGCCCCAAGGCCCCACTGCTCTACCTGGAGCGCATCCGTATGGCAGGGACGATGCCGTTGGCGCTTGACTATGCCTGGTTGCCAGGAGATCTGGCACACGACCTCCTGGACGCAGACTTCACTCATACAGCTCTGTACATCGAGCTCGAGCAACGCTGCGGCATCCGCCTCACCGGTGGCCGCGAGGACGTCACTGCCGTCGTCCCGGATCCAGAGGATGCGGCAGCACTCGAACTCGATGCGAAGACCGCCGCGCTGTCGATCCGCCGTTTGGGTTTCATGAACTCCCGGCCGGTGGAGTTACGGCACACAGTGATTCGAGGAGATCGGTTCACCGTGTCGGCCACGTTCTCATCGAGCGAGGGCTATCGCTTCGTGCCGGCCATGCCGCTGCACGCCCTGTAAGCACCCACCGATCCAAGGAGCGTTCTTCATGACTGGAGCACTACCGGCAGCCGATCCAGCTGCCGCACACGCACTGATCGCCGAATCCGGAGCCATCCTGATCGATGTCCGCGAGGACGACGAATGGGCTGCCGGACATGCCCCCGCTGCCGTACACGTCCCCCTCGGATCGCTCGACCCCTCCGATTACACCCCGGACCAGCCTCTGGTGGTCGTCTGCCGTTCCGGAGCCCGGTCGAGCAAAGCCGCGGCGGTACTCGGTGCGGCGGGACGCACGGCCCACAACCTGACCGGCGGAATGAAAGCGTGGCACCAAGACGGCCGCCCCGTGGTCCGTGATGACGGCACCCCCGGCACAGTGATCTGACATGGTCGCCACCCTCGCGATCGCAGTCGCCGCCGGGATACTCATCGGGCTCTCCCTCGGCGCACTCGGTGGTGGGGGATCGATACTGACTGTTCCTGCACTGGTGTATCTCCTGGCGGTCGAACCGCAATCGGCAACGAGCGCCTCGCTGATCATCGTCGGCATCACCTCGATCATCGCGGCCATCAGCCATGCGCGAGCACGTCACGTGCGGTGGCGGGCAGCCGGAGTGTTCGGAATCCTGGGCTCGGTGACCGCTTTCGGTGGATCGATCCTCAATCGGTCGGTCGACCCGCAGATCTTGCTGCTCGCGTTCGCTGCACTGATGATCGTCGCAGCCGGCGCGATGCTGCGCCGTACACGGCGCGGACACGATGCCGACGTACCGACGCCGAACCCGGCCGAGACCGAGGAGATGCACCCTAGCGCCGTCGCGGTCACCACCAAGCCCGCGAAAGTGAAGATCAACACTTCACAGGTGGTCAAGCTGGTCACCTCCGCGCTCGTCGTCGGCTTCCTTACCGGTTTTCTGGGAGTGGGCGGCGGATTCCTCATCGTCCCTGCCCTGGTTCTGGCACTGGGTTATACGATGCCCGTCGCTGTCGGAACATCGCTGGTGATCATTTCCATCACCAGCGCAGGCGCCTTCACCGAACGCCTCGGCACGGGTGCCGCAATCCCGTGGGAGATCGTCGTTCCGTTCACTCTCGCGGCAATCGCAGGCTCGTTCGCAGGAAAAATCATCACCGACAAAGTCTCTGTCACCACACTCACCCGTAGCTTCGCAGCCCTGCTACTCGTCGTGGCCGTCTACGTCACTGTCCAATCCGCCATGGCCCTGTGATGCACGCCGGCGTCGCCCACCGAGCCCCTTTCTACGCACGCAGTTGCGGGCGCACCCCACACCTGGATCGAGGAGATCGTCGATGACCGCACTGATTCCCCGCCGAGAAGCAGCCAGGCCGTATCCGGCGCGTAGTGAACCCAAGGGCTCGACACTGTTCCAGTTGGTGACCACCACCGATCATAAAACGATCGGCAAGATGTATTTGGTCACCTCGTTCGGTCTGTTTCTCATCGGCGGTCTGATGGCGTTATTGATGCGCGCTGAATTGGCGGTGCCGGGGCTGCAGTTTCTTTCCAACGAGCAGTACAACCAACTCTTCACCATGCACGGTACGATCATGCTGTTGCTCTACGCGGTACCGGTGGCCTACGGTTTCGCGAACTACATTCTTCCGCTGCAGATCGGCGCACCCGATGTCGCATTCCCGCGGCTCAACGCGTTCGCGTACTGGTTGTATGTGTTCGGGTCGTTGATCGTGCTCGCCGGGTTCATCACCCCGGGAGGCGCGGCGGACTTCGGGTGGACCGCTTACACCCCACTGACGAGTGCACTGCATTCACCCGGTGTCGGTGCCGACCTGTGGGTACTGGGCCTGATTCTTTCCGGGCTCGGCACCATCTTGGGTGCGGTCAATTTCGTCACCACCGTCGTCTGTCTACGGGCACCGGGGATGACGATGTTCCGGATGCCGATCTTCACCTGGAACATTCTTGTGACCTCACTCCTGGTGCTCCTGGCGTTTCCGACCTTCGCCGCTGCACTGGCCGGTCTGGCATTCGATCGCCACTTCGGCGGTCACGTGTTCGATCCCGCGACCGGGGGAGCGATGCTCTGGCAGCACCTGTTCTGGTTCTTCGGACACCCCGAGGTCTACATCGTGGCGCTGCCCTTCTTCGGGATAGTCTCCGAGATCTTCCCCGTCTTCAGTCGCAAACCCATCTTTGGTTACAAGGGATTGATCTTCGCCACTCTCGGCATCGCTGCCCTCTCTATCACCGTATGGGCGCATCACATGTACGCCACCGGCGCAGTGTTGCTGCCGTTCTTCTCGTTCATGTCCTTTCTGATCGCGATACCGACCGGGGTAAAATTGTTCAACTGGGTCGGCACCATGTGGCGAGGGCAGGTTACCTTGGAGACGCCGATGCTCTTCAGCGTCGGATTTCTGATCACCTTCCTCTTCGGCGGCCTGACCGGGGTACTGCTCGCTAGCCCTCCGATCGACTTCCATGTCACCGACACTTACTTCGTCGTCGCGCACTTCCACTACGTGCTGTTCGGCACCATTGTCTTCGCCACCTATGCCGGGGTGTACTTCTGGTTCCCGAAAATCACCGGCCGCATGCTCGACGAACGCCTCGGCAAGTGGCATTTCTGGACGACCTTCATCGGGTTCCACATGACGTTCCTGGTTCAGCACTGGCTCGGCAGTGAAGGGATGCCGCGCCGCTACGCCGACTACCTACCCTCGGACGGCTTCACCACTCTGAACTCAATCTCTTCCATCGGAGCGTTCATCCTCGGAGCATCGACGTTGCCGTTCGTGTGGAACGTCTTCAAGTCCTACCGCTACGGCGAGCTCGCTATCGTCGACGACCCCTGGGGATGCGGCAATTCCCTCGAATGGGCCACCACCTGTCCACCGCCGCGCCACAACTTCACCGAGCTCCCCCGGATCCGTTCCGAGCGGCCGGCATTCGAGCTGCATTACCCGCACATGGTCGACCGGATGCGCACCGAGGCGCACGTGGGCTTGATGGGCCACACGGCCGGAGTCCGGGCCCCCTCCGAAGTCGTGGCCGACGGTATCGAACACGACACCGCCAGCGAGAGCGACACCCGGTGACGAGAGATCGTTGCGGCCATCGAGTGGGCGCGAATGTGCTGCTGCCGGGCCGAGGGTCGTACGCCATTGCCTGCGTCATGGGGTTCTACGTGCTCGCGCTGATCGTGGTGTTCACCTGCCTCGTTCCGCGTCTGTCGGCACGTTCTGAGACAGTTGTGACCGCCGCTGTGGTGGTGGTGTTCGCGGTGCTTCTCCTGCTCGCGATGATGTTCGCAGCGCGCACACCACGACGGGCGGCATCGGCACCGATCGGCGTCGTCGAAGGGTGGGCAGTGGTCCTGGACGTCGACATCGGTTCGGGGAGCGTGGCGCTGAAAGTGACTGTTCCAGGATCGGGAACATATCGGTCCGAAGTCCACGTATCACGTTCGATGGCAGTTCAACTCGTGGTCGGCAGCATCATCTCGGTCTGGGTCGACCCCGACCGTCGTCAGAGGATGACCCTGGTCGGCAGTGCACCTCCGCCCGCCGAGGCACCTGAGCAGTGGCGGCACTGACGAGCCCGATCGAGGCCAACTGCGCGACGACACGAGAGAGGCTTCGGCACGCAACGATGCCGACCGATATACCGCTACGACACCGTCGTTCGGTGTTCGGGCCACGAACCACCGATGACCGCTCCGAGTCTGGACGCGCGCCATCGCTTCTCTCGGGACGAGGTCCTTGGAATGCCCGTGTTGGTGGTGTGATGCCGACACTCATCTGCACGATCCGACAGGTTTCGACGTAGTCCGGTCTACGTCGACACAGGCTCGCTCGGTGTGCGAAATGCCTTCGACGCGACCACGTCGCAACGGTGGACGACACCACCGGATGCCTTCTCAAAACCGAACCTGACCGCCGGCATCCGGTGCGTCCGCGAGCCCGTGCAATCTGGGGCAGGTGGAGATCGCGTACTGCCTCTACTTCTTGGAGAACATGCGAGAGAACAATCCGGTCGATTTCGGATCGGCCTCGTGCCCATTGCATCGAGCGGACGCGGGAACGCCCCGCATCACTTGCTGAACGTGTTGGCCGCAACCCGCCCAGGTGGTCTTTCCGCACTTCTTGCACGTGACAGCTCTGCACATGGCATCTCCTCAAGTTCTTCGACTATGAAGGCAACTATACCCGTAGGGGTATAAAGTCAGGTGGCCGGGCCGAGGCGGCCGGATGGCCACCGCGTGCTACCGGTTGGTGTTGCCCAATGTGTCGACGGCACGGACGAAGTCCGGCGGCATCGCAGAACTCCACGGGCGCTGCCCGAGTGCAGTTTTGATTCCCACCAGTGCCCCAGCTATCGGTGGGCAGCGGGGGCACTGTCTGAGGTGTTCGTCGATCCGCGTCGATGTTTCGACATCGAGGTGACCGTCGAGATAGGCCGACGCGTGGACCAGGGTTTTTCGGCACAATTCGGAATCGACACTCTCGCTCGCGGATACGGCGGGGAGTGCTCGCAGCAGTCTAATCCGCGCGCGATGAATCCGCTTGTAGACCGATGCGACGGTGAGCTCGCAAACCGTGCTGATCCGAGGTGCGGTCCATCCTTCACCGTCGTGGAGCGCAAGAACCATTCGATCCTCGACGGACAAGGTCGCCAGAGCGGCACGCACCGTCTGCTCGTCGGCCAGCGACTCGGCGAGAACCTCGGGATGATCGAGACGGCTGACCGGCAAGTCGATATCGTCGATGCCCGATGGCACGGTGCGCGCCGAATCCGCGCGCGCTGCCAGATCCCGGGCGCGATTGATCGCGATTCGGTAGAGCCAGGTCGACAGAGCGGACTCCGCCCTGAAACTGCGCCTGCCACGCCACGCACGTTCGAGCACATCCTGCACGAGGTCGTCCGCGTCGGCTGGTGAGCGGGTCATACCCCCCCGCGATTCTGCGGAGAACCGGGGTCTGAACCGACAGTTCGACAGCGAAGTCCTCGTCGCCGAGAGCATCGGAACCACCATCGCGGGCGCTCGCCTGTTCGCCGACCTGTCCAGATCGGCGAGGTCGTCCGTCCAACAGTGAAAGACCGTCTACAGGACAGGACCGATCATGTCGTTCGTCGATTGGAGGAATGATCGAAACCTGTGGATCCCGGGAGGACGCACCTTCCCGGATGATGATCTGTACACGAACAGGATTCTGATCAAGTCCAGCGCGCCAACGCTGGCGGGAAGGTACGCCCGTGCTCA
>NZ_LPNP01000046.1:0-18656 GCF_019266045.1 Rhodococcus sp. MH15 | reverse complement strand
GTGAGCACGGGCGTACCTTCCCGCCAGCGTTGGCGCGCTGGACTTGATCAGAATCCTGTTCGTGTACAGATCATCATCCGGGAAGGTGCGTCCTCCCGGGATCCACAGGTTTCGATCATTCCTCGCTGATGTAGATGCTGCGGGATCCTTACCGTGTGACCACCACTGATCATCATCCAGCCCAAGGAAGAAGACGGTGTGGTACTCCAACCCCTTGCTACGATGGATGGTCAATAACGAAATGGCGTCATTTCCTTCATAGGCGTCGACTGCTTCACGCCAGGACTCGCTTTCGGTTGCGACAAAGCGCAATCTAGCTGTATGAGGCACGGACGTTAGTTACGCGGTGCCGGCGGTAAGCGGCAGGCGGTCGTCCTCCGCGTGCTGAATGCGGTCGGTGATAATTGTAGTGAACATTCCAGACTTCGACCGCGGTGCGCCTTTGCTGCTCGCTGGTGTATTCGCGGGAGTAGAGCAGTTCTTCGGCGAGGATGCGGTTGTAGCGTTCGACTTTCCCGTTGTGTTTCGGTGTGTAGGGCTTGATGCGGTAGTGCCGAGCTTCGCGGAGTGAAGCGGTGAAATCTGCTGCCCGGTAGCATGATCCGTTGTCGGTGATCACGCGCTCGATCCGGTTGATGCCGTGGGCGGCGAAGAAGACGCGGGCGTTGTTCATGAAATCGATGGCTGTTGCGGCGGTTTCGTTGTCTCGGGCTTCGGTGTACGCCAGGCGGGTGTTCCCGTCGATCGCGGAGTGCAGATAGGTGTAACCGGTGCGGGCCTGCTTGTTCTTCGATTTCCGGCGCCGGGATCGTTTGGCCCGCTCGGACCCGCGACCGTGAGCACGCCAACCACCGCCGTCGGGGATTTTTCCGACTTTCTTGATGTCGACATGCACCATCTGGCCAGGTCGTTTCGCTGCGATGACCTGCGGTTTGCGGTTGTTCTCGCCGTTCGGGTCGATGAATCGGCGCCGGTGCAGGCCTAGGTTTCGCAGGATTTTCGTGACTGTTCGACGCGCAATCACCGTTCCATCCATACGGAGTTCGAACTCGATTCGCGAGGCCGACCATTTCCGGGTCCGGCGCATGGATTCGATCTCGGCCACCACCGCTGCTGCTGTGGCAGTCGGGTGATGGTGTGGCGTGCTGGATCGGTCCTGTATTCCCAGGTCGCCATACTTGCGATACCGGTTGACCCATGTGGAGGCGCATTGACGGGAGATGCCCATCTCGGCGGCGACATGGGCGATCGGACGGCTCTGACACCGCTCGATCAGGCGTCGTCTTCCCTCCACGGTTAGCGGAGCATTACGGTGTGTCACAGGGCTGGTCCTTTTTGGTCGAGAACGGTTGTGTCGCAACTCCCATTCTTACGCCGAGGACCAGCCCGTCTACTTCAATCCCGCGTCAGCAACGTCCATACCCACAACACCTAGTTCCATCAGTTGCCTGACAACGCGCGAGAGGTAGTAGGGGGACAGGCTATTCTCGGGCTCCTCGACCGCCAGAAGCGTCAATGTCGGCAGCGTACCTGCGGAGAGGTCGAAACGGTCTTCGTGACCGCCTTCCGCTACCTTCGATTCGATGTCAAGGGTCGCTGCGGTGAGAGCGAGGTGCAGCATGGAGCGCTGGCCGTCGCTCAGAAATCGGGCGTGACGTTTACGGCCAGTATGCGATGGCCGAAACATCAACTCGGCGTTCCCAACCAGTGCAGCCACGTCACGGTTGATCGGTTCAAAAGTTGGAACTGTGTCGGTCGTATCTTGATGCAGTTGTTGCCAACGCTTCGCCAGCGCTTCCTCCACCGTCGATACGGCCGGCTCAGATTCGAACTTTTCGAGCAAATCGGTCGCCGCATCAGTAACGTGCCCGCGCAGATCATCCGACCAGCGGCTCGCACGCCACAATCGTCCGCGCAAAAAAGTTGTAATCTGTCGAGCTCCGTCCCGCGAGGCCGGGACGTAGACCATTTGGATCCTATTCCGATCAGCTCCACGAAATGGAACCCAGTTATCGCCATAGTCCTCGTCGAAGTTGTAAATCACACGGCGCTCGTCCTCAACGGTCCCCTCGATCAAACCATCGTCGGTCCATGTCGCACGGAGTGCGATGCGGCATTTCAGTTGGCCGTCAACTGTTGCGGCCATGTGACGGAAGAACTCCGGGACGCTGGCGGTCATACTTGAAGGCGTCGCTTTGTCTGCGACGTCGAGTTCGGGAAAGGCGAGGATGACTTCAATCGCCAGCGTTCGTTCCTGTGGGGACTGTTCCTCATCCGCTGGCACATGGAAATCTTCGACTTGAATTTGCCGTTGTTCTTGCGTGACACCGAACAACCGGAGGAGCGCTTGACAGACTGCTGTCTTGCCGGAGCCGTTTGCACCGATCAAGGCAGTTAACTGCGGGTCCAACGAGACTGTGGTGGGCTGCGCCCCAAAGCATTGGAAGTTCGTCAGTGTCACGCTCTCCACGTACATGCAGGTTCCCCTTAGATGTTTACTACTTTGGTAGTCGCCGATGCCGCGCCGTCAGCTTAGGTCAAGCGGTGATGACGCTAGCTCGCCAATCGAGGTCACGTCACCATCTACATGGCAGTTCGGCGTGCACGAACGGGGCTGCCCGAGTCCAGCCGTGTGTGTGACGCCGTACTCAAGCCTCCCGTGGAGCGTCCACGTGGACTTCATCCGGCGGTGGACCGCTCTCCTACCGCGTGGGCACACGCCGTGAGTAGCCCTGCCACTATGAGCGCGACAACGAATGACACGGATGAAGGGATCCATGAAGCGATTCGGTTGAGGCCGTCGTATCCGAATGCCGTTACACCGCTTGCGATTGCCGCAATCGAAGAACCTCTCCAAATCCATTCGCTCGGACTTTCACCCGTGACGAGGTCCGCGAATGAACGGTGAACAAGGTACTGACCGAGGACGACAGTGCCGCTCGCTGCCAAGCAGACGAGTAGGGACTGACCTGCTCCGGGTAGGTGGCGTACGAAATATGTCAGGGTACCGGTGAATCCGAGGAACGCGGCGGCGGAGAAGAGGGCTGCGCTGAGGTAGCAGCCCAGTTCGCTGTCGCGGTACGGCGTGCGATCGATGTCGATCGCAACGAAGATCGCGGTGACGACCCCGACGAACAGCACGCCGGTCAAAACCAGTAGCACGGTCCATCCCAGCCAGTTCCAATGCGACCAGTCCCCGTAGTGATTGACTGCCACTTCTTGCATGAGCGATGCCACTCCATTGTCGGTGTCGTGCGCTGAGTAGTGTTGTGTTGAAATATTTTTCATTGCTTCGAGTTGCCACTGTTGAGGACCTCCGCCGTCGAGCAGCGGCTGCCTTTCAAGCGATGTGGCCGTCTTGGCCTGAGAAGCAACTCCAGCGACTTCGGCTAGTCAGCGACGTTGGTGTCAGTGTGGAGTTCGGCCGCAGCTGGGTCAGTTGCGCTCCAGCGTCTGTGCCATCGGGTCGCTGGAGGCGTGAAGATCGGTCCGTTGCTTTGAGCGGCGAGCACATCTCCCCCCTCTGGTGCAGTTTGGTGTAGCGCGCGGAGAGAGCCGCCAGGCAGCAGTTCAGTTGGACCGGATCAGCGTTGTTGTGCTCGTCGCGGAAGATCGCTTTGTCTTCATCGGCAATGAGTGGGTGGGCTTGGACCATCTGCCACGGTGTGGCCGTGGTGACGGTTCCGCGTGCATCGAATTGCCGGCAGTAGAAGTTGTTGATCAATCCTGCACGTGCACGCCAGATCTCGTTGAGGAGTGCGAGGGCCGCGTCACTGGTGCCGTGTTCGGTGGGTGCAGGAATGTCGTGGGCTTGACCGGTTTTCGGGGTGTGGGCTGTACCCAAGCGCAGGTAGAAGTCGACGTTCTGTTCTACACACCAGCGCTCTATCCGTGCGGCGAGTTGTTCATCGGATGTTGTCGCTGTCAACGCTTCGATTGCGAAGGGAAGGTCGTGTCCGATCGAGGTCAGCGCCGCGCCCAGTGCATCGTCTTTGCGGTAGTCGAAGGAACGGTACGTCGTCCATCGCGTGGCGGTAGCCGTGCTGGTGAGGGTGACGATCGGGGATCTGTCTCCATGGTGGTGGATCGTGACTTCGATGTGTCCTGGCGCCGCTGAGGGCTGAGAGACGAGACGGCGGATCGGGGCGTCAGCGGCTACGAGCGCATGTGACGGGCACAGGTTCGGGTGGATGCTGCGTGCACGTTCTGCGGCGAGGGTTCTGTCCACAGTCGCCGACGACATGCTCAACAACTGTTCTGTAGTTGTCGTTTGCGGGGTGAGGTGGCCGTGGCGGACGAGTGCGCCGACGAGCGTGGGAAGCGCTGGGACGAGCCGCTTTCCGGTCGGCATGTCGAGAAGTTTCCAGCACCAGGTAAGGAGCTCCACCGTCTCCGGGCTGTACTTGAGCCGTGATCGAGGTTGCGGGTCGACGGCTCTGGGGGTGGTGGTCCATTTTAAGACGCGGCGAGCGTGGCTTCGGTGCCATCCAGTGCGAGCGCATAGTTCGTCGAGAAGTACACCTTTGGTTCGCTTGTCCGCGCTGGCGTAGGCAAGGGCGATGTCTTCGACGATGCGCTGGCGGCCCTGCCCGCGTGCGGGTTGTGCGCGCTTGTTCGTTACCGACATTCAGGTCCCCTCCTGTGTTGGATCTGTCCTCCTATCTAGTTGTCGGATACCGAACGTCCCGAATCGACAGTTTCCGAAAGAATTTTTCGTTGCTGTTCGAGGAAGCGTCGCTCGACATCGTTTTCGACCAAGATCAGGGCTTCGTCGAGGGCGCAGAGAGCTTCTTTGATGTTGCCGAGCCTGCGGTGCATGTCGGCTCGGGCTGCGGGCAGGTAGTGGTAGCCGGAAAGTTGGTGATCGGTACCGAGAGGATCCAACGCCGCGAGGCCTGCTTTGGGGCCTAAGGCTTCACCGATGGCGATGGCACGGTTGAGCGCAACGACCGGTGAGGGCCAGATAGCCACCATCTGGTTGTAAAGGTCCACGATCCGGATCCAGTCGGTTTCGTCCCACCTACCGGCTTGGGCGTGCACTGCGGCAATGGCTGCCATCAGCGCGTAGCGGCTCGGGGGACGCTGTTTCATCGCGTGGCGCGCCAGAGTGAGGCCCTCGTGAATCGCTGTGTGGTCCCAGAGTTGGCGATCTTGTTCACTCAGTCGCAGCAGTTGGCCGTCACTGTCGGATCGAGCTTCGCGGCGGGCATCGGTCAGCAGGACCAGTGCAAGCAGCCCTGTCGGCTCGGATTGGTGTGGTAGCAGCTCGTGCAGCAACCGGGCAAGGTGCAGCCCGCGTTCAGCGAGATCTCGTCGTTGCAGTTCCGATCCGGAGGGGGCGGTGTGGCCTGTGGTGAAGACGAGGTGGATCACGTCGACAACCGCGTCCACCCGGCTGGCGAGTTCCTCGGCGGCTGGCTCGCGGTAGGGGATCCCGGCGGTCGCAATCTTCTTCTTGCCGCGGGTGATGCGTGCCGCCATCGTCGATTCCGATACGAGGAAGGCCCTTGCAACGTCCGGGGTGGAGAGCCCGCAGACTAGCCGCAAGGTCAGGGCCACGCGGGTGGAGACGGGCAATGCTGGGTGACAGCAGGCGAAGATCAACCTGAGTCGGTCGTCGGGGATGTCTTGGTCGTCGAGGTTGTATGCATCGCCAACGATGAGCAGGGGAAGCTTGGTGTCGAGCAACTCACGACGCCGGATGAAATCGATGGCCCTTCTTCGCGCCACAGTGGTCAACCACGCCACGGGGCTCTCGGGTACACCATGTTCGGCCCAGTTGGTCAAAGCCGAGGCGTAGGCCTCCTGCGCGCATTCTTCGGCGAGATCGAGATCGAGGGTCGTTCGAGCCGCGGCGGCGAGAACGTATGCCCATCCCGTTCGGTGCGCATCAGCGATTGCAGCGTGAACGCCAATTTGGTGCATCAGCTCGGTCCCCCTGTTGCCATGATCCATCTGTTGCACGCCCGGTCAGATTCCGCGGATCGGTCGTACTTCGATTCCCCCGAAAGGTGCCGGCAGTTCTCGGGCAATGACCAGAGCTGCATCGAGATCGTCCGCTTCGATGACGAAGAAGCCGCCTATCACCTCCTTCGCTTCAGCGAACACACCGTCGATGATGGTGACCCCGTCCCCGTCGCCGCGTCGAAGGCTGGTGGCGGACGAGGAGCTGTGCAGCCTCCGCGATTGGGTGACCACATCGGCATGATCGGCGAGGAATGCCTGATAACGCGCTTCGAGGGCTCCTGGATCTTCTCGTTCGCATCGCTCGATCTGTTCTTCGTCTTCGTGAACCAACAGCAGGTATTCCGGCATGACCGCTCCCCTATTTTCGTATTCAGTTGAGTCAACTCACTCTATATATGTCGAACGACAGGAAGCCGAAATCGACACTCTGGCCGAACTTTTCGCGAACCTTTTTAGTGATGCGACGACGCGGTTTCGGGCAGTACTACAAGGTGTAAGACTATTTCGGATTCCAGTGTGCCGACTCATGTCTCGTTTCAGAGAGTCGGCGCTTTCATCTCGCTCCAATTTTCGGGAGGCGATTGTGAGTTCCCTCGTCAGCAGGGTCGCAAGCAGGCAGGCCGATGAGGTCGATTCGCGCTTTCACTTGGCACCAGGACTACGCCGTCAGATCAACAAGGTATTCCCCACTCATTGGTCCTTCTTGCTCGGCGAGATCGCCCTCTACAGCTTCGTGGTGTTGCTCATCACAGGCGTGTTCCTGACATTGTTCTTCGACCCCTCACAGGCCGAGGTCATCTATCAGGGGGCATACCAACCGCTCAACGGGGTGGTGATGTCGCGTGCATACGAAACCTCACTCGATATTTCCTTCGAAGTGCGCGGAGGATTGTTCGTCCGCCAGGTTCACCACTGGGCCGCACTGATGTTCGCAGCGTCGATGATCGTGCATATGGCGCGCATCTTCTTCACCGGTGCGTTTCGCCGACCCCGTGAAGTCAACTGGGTGATCGGATCCCTGCTCCTCATTCTGGCGATGTTCGAGGGCTTCTTCGGATACTCCCTGCCGGATGATTTGCTCTCCGGTACCGGATTGCGCTCGCCGCTCGGTGGAATCACGATGGCCATACCCGTCGTCGGTACATGGCTGCATTGGGCCATCTTCGGTGGTGAGTTCCCGGGGACGTTGCTGATCCCGCGGCTCTACGTCATGCACGTGCTCATCTTTCCGGGTTTGATCCTTGCTCTTGTCGCAGCGCACCTGGCGATTGTCTGGTACCAGAAGCACACACAATTCCCGGGGACTGCACGCACCGAGAACAATGTCGTCGGCGTCCGAATCCTTCCGGTGTTCGCGGCGAAATCGGGCGCCTTCTTTGCCCTCGTCTTCGGGATACTCGCCGTGATGGGTGGCCTGTTGCAGATCAATCCGATCTGGGTTCTGGGCCCATACAACCCTGCGCAAGTTTCTGCAGGCTCCCAGCCCGACTTCTACATGATGTGGACCGACGGTATAGCGCGCCTGATCCCGGCCTGGGAGATCTATCTGTTCAACCGGTACACCATTCCCTCGGCATTCTGGGTTGCACTCGCAATGGGTGCGGTGTTCGTCCTGATGATTGCGTATCCGTGGATCGAAAAGCGTTTGAGCGGTGAGGACAGCCATCACAATCTTCTGCAACGCCCCCGCGACGTTCCGGTGCGTACGGCAATCGGGGCAATGGCGATTGCCTTCTATGTCGTGCTGACGATTTCCTGTGTCAACGACCTCATCGCGCTGAAATTTCACATATCGCTCAACGCGATGACCTGGGCGGGACGAATCGGTGTGATCGTCTTGCCTGCGATAGCGTATTTCGTGACTTACCGGTTCTGTATCGGGCTGCAGCGCAGCGACCGTGCGGTCCTCGAGCACGGTATCGAGACGGGCATCATCAAACGCTTGCCGTCAGGGGCCTATCTGGAAACGCATCAGCCACTCGGACGCGACGGCGAGGCGTTGGAATATCAGGGAGCGGCAGTTCCCAAGCGGATGAACAAGCTCGGCGCCGCGGGACGACCCTATCCCGGTTCACTTTTGGGTCCGGACCCTGAGGACGAAGTTGAAGCACTGAGCCGCGCGGAGGAAGAGTCCGAGCACGAACTTCTTGCCACTCTCAGTCAACGTCAGATCACCGGATCGGCCGACTAACCGCACGCAAACGACACCGCGGGGCGCTCCTGGAATCAGGGGCGCCCCGCAGTTCGGCATGGTCACGGCTGGCCGTACGTCGAGTCCTTCTTGCCGGTTTTACCGTGCGGTGGAGCGGTCGACCACAGTCCTGTATTCGGTGGTGATTTCACGAAGGCGCGGGGCTGGGGCGGCGGCAGGATCGCCGGCGCGGGAGGCTGTCTTCTTCTCGGACTCGTTCATCGCCCGATTTGCCTCAACGATGCTTGTTGTCGGGATGATGCGCATCGCTTCGTAGGATCGCAGTGCCGAGACAGGGTCGGTTGCGCGTGTGAAGCACTCTGCCAGTGCGCCGGCGTCGATGATCGCCTGGGATGCTCCGTTGGCCCCGATCGGATACATCGGGTGCGCCGCATCGCCGAGCAGCGTCACCCGGCCGGAGCCCCAGTGACTCAACGGATCCCGGTCGACCATCGGGTACACGGAGACCTGCGGAGAGCGGGCTGCCAACTCTGTCAGGTCGAACCAGTCGAAATTCCATTCTGCGAGTGCGTTGACGAGTCCGGTGCGCTCGTCTTCGCTCGGGCTTCGTCTGTCGGAGGGAGTCAAGCAGACCCAGTTGAGCAGGGTCCTCCCCTCTGCGTTCGCTTGTTCGCTGCAGGGGTACGCCACCAGGCGAGTGCCGGTGCCGTCGTTGGCGATGATCATTGTCACGCCGTCGAGAAACGTGTACGGCAGGTCGGCCAATCCTCGCCACATGGTGGTTCCCGCGACGCTGACCGGCGCCTCGTCAGGATGAAGCCAGCGCCTGACGGTCGAGTGCAGCCCGTCTGCTCCGACAAGGACGTCGGTGTCGAGTGTGCGGCTTCGGCCGTCCGAGTTCACGACGGTCAGTTGTATCGCCGTCTCGCCGCTGCCAGAGATGTTGGACAGCCGGGCGTCGGAGTGCACGGCTCCTGGCCCGAGTCGCTCGGTTACCGCGTCGAGGAGCATCATCTGCAGGTGACCCCGGTGCACGGAGTACTGCGGATAGTCGTGGCCCGCTGCGATTCCTCGGGGTTCGGTCCACAGGGTCCGCCCGCGATGGTCGACGTATCGATGAGCCTGTGTGGCAACGCCGATCCTCGCGAGCTGATCGGCCAGGCCCAGTCTGGACAGTTCGGCGATCGCGGTGGGCTGGACGTTGATCCCGACGCCGAGGGGAACGATCTCGGGTGCGGATTCGAACAGCGCAGCCTCGTGGCCTCGCTCGTGCAGGGCCAGAGCGGCGGACAATCCGCCGATCCCGGCCCCGGCGATACTGATCCGGGGGCGTGTCGTGGTCAGGTCTTTGCTGGCCATCGCTGTAGTCCTTTCGGGTGCCGACAAAGAGAAGGCCCAGGCGGAACCGGTGGTTCCCGCCTGGGCTCTGTGGTGGATGTTGGTCTTGATCAGGCCTGTGTCACCGAGGCGACCGAATAGGGGCCTGGTGCCGGGGTGGCAAGCTCTGCGGCCTTCTTCGCGAAGACCTGCGCGTCGGGATTGGTGGCCACGGCCTTGATGTCGTCAGGGCTGCTCCACTGGGCCAGGTTGACGACACGAGAACCGTCCCGGCTGGCGAAGAGATTCACCGAGATGAAGCCGGGCTGGTGCTTGATGACCTTCTCGGTGCCCTCGTTGAGGACATCGATCAAGTCCTGCTGCTTCGCCGGGTCCTTGAGTTCCAGAATGTTGATGAATGTTGCGACCTTGTCGCCTTCACGAATCACTGTCTCAGTCATGCCATTACGGTAATCCGCCGTTCCTGCGTTGGCTAGGGTTCGAGAGAGACGTAGACAGCTTTCCGCGCCGAATACCCGTCCTCGCGAGCATCATTGGTGATTCATCAGACACGCTGGCGCGTAATCACTTGATTCGTCACAATTTTCGCGAGCACAGATCTGATGCAACGCTTGCGCGCATCTTCAGTGAGGCGTCATATCGTTGCAGATCTCGGAGCCATACTGTCATCGTTAGGGCGTCAGTTACCACCGAGTCAACGGCGCACCCGTTCGGATCGTGCGCACGGCGAATCGAAATCGTTGCCACTCAGTAATTTTCCGAGTTTCAGGCATGTGCACATTCCGAGAGGTCATGCGATGTACGAAGTTTTCGGCCCCGAGCAAGAAGCGGCACGTTCAAGGAATCGGAGCGCGGTCGCTCGTTATATGCAGACACGGGGCCTCGATCGGTTGAGAAGACACGAACTGTTCACACAGGACGGCGAGGGCGGCCTGTGGACTACCGAGACCGGCGAACCGATCATGATCAAGGGAAGAGATCGACTCGCTGAACATGCCGTGTGGTCGCTCGAGTGCTTCCCGGACTGGTCATGGTTCAACATCGAGATCTTCGATACACAGGATCCCGATCGTTTCTGGGTCGAGTGCGACGGCGCCGGAATCATCCGATTCACCGGCTATCCCGAAGGTCGTTACGAGAATCATTTCATTCATTTCTTCCGCTTCGTGGACGGGAAGATCAGCCAGCAGCGCGAATTCATGAATCCCTGCCAGCAGTTCCGTGCGCTGGGCATAGCGGTACCGAACGTGATCCGCGAGGGAATTCCGACCTGACAATGACCGGCCCCAGCAATCCGACCTAGCGGAGTGATTCGTGATCCCCTCAGCACTGACGTCGACGGTGAATTCTCACCAACCGCCGTGGCAAGACCATCCCCAACTCGACCTCGTGCGCAACGTGCTCGAGACGACCACTGTCATTGCAAGTCCGGTCGAAACCGACCAACTCGCTCGACGCCTGCGTGCCGTCGAGGCCGGCCACGCGAGCGTTCTCCAGATGGGCGATTGTGCGGAAGACCCCGCGCACTGCACACCCGCCCACGTCCACCGCAAGCTTGATCAACTCACTGCAAGCGCCGGCGCAGTGGCAACACCTACCGGCCTTCCTGTTGTTCAGGTCGGTCGTATCGCAGGACAGTTCGCCAAACCTCGCTCCAAGGCAACCGAAACCGTCGGTGATCGCGAAGTGGTCACCTACCGGGGTCACATGGTGAACCTGCCCGACAGCGACGAGGTCAGCCGGACGCCGGATCCGCTCCGGATCCTGATGGGGTACCTGACGTCGAAGCAAGTCGCCGCCACCATCGCCGGCTTCAACCGCGGGCGGGCCTTGGAGGATCGAGTATGGACGAGCCACGAGGCGCTGCTACTCGATTACGAACACCCCATGATGCGCTCGGGAAGCGATGAACGCACGTATCTCACCTCCACGCACTGGCCGTGGATCGATGAACGTACGCGCAACGTCGACGGTCCCCACGTCGCCACGCTGGCGCACATCGCCAACCCCTCTGCCTGCAAAGTCGGCCCGACAGCTACCGAAGGCGATCTCGTAGCGCTGTGTTCTCGGCTCGACCCCTATCGAGAACCCGGCAAGCTCGCCTTGATCACACGGATGGGCGCTCAACACATCCGTACTCGACTGCCGGCGTTGATGAGTGCAGTTCGCGCGGCCGGGCACCGTGTGCTGTGGATCTGCGATCCGATGCACGGCAACACACTCAGTGCAGGGGATGGCACCAAGACCCGAGTCGTCGACGACGTCATCGACGAGATGACGGGCTTCGTCGGTGTTGCCGATCAGACCGGAACGCGGGTGCACGGGCTACATCTCGAGACCACCCACCTGGCCGATGTCAGCGAATGCGTCTGGTCGAGTGCAGATCTCGCCTCTGCTCGGCCGAGTAGTCCACTGTGCGATCCGCGGCTGAACCCGGAGCAGACTGCTGCCGTGGTGCACGCCTGGGGCGAGATGCTCGCACGACATTACCGAGCAGTGGAGACGCCGTCATGAGTGGTGATCTCACTGTCGAGCCGTACCTGCTGCCCAGTCCAGGTGAGATGCCGGATGCATTGGTGGACTGGGATATCCGGCCGCAGCAGGCGACGTTACTCATCCACGACATGCAACGTTATTTTCTGTCTCCATTCCCGGAACGATGCGTTCGGAGATCGTGGGCAATGTGCGCGATCTGCATTCCTGGGCGCAGCGGGCAGGGGCGGCCACGGCTTACACCGCGCAGCCGGGCAGGATGAGCGTCACCGATCGCGGACTGTTGCGCGATTTTTGGGGCCCGGGGATGCAGACCACCGATGCGGACCGAGCACTTGTCCCGGAACTCGAACTCGGCGACGACGCGTGGCCCTTCGTCAAGTGGCGTTACAGCGCTTTCCACCGATCCGACCTGCTCACCCGCATGCGTGAGGACGGACGCACTCAACTTGTCCTGTGTGGTGTGTACGCCCATGTCGGTATCCTTGCCACTGCCCTCGATGCGTACACCCACGACATCGAGGTGTTCCTCGTCGGTGACGCGGTCGCCGACTTCACGGCCGCAGATCACCGCCAGACACTCGAATACACCGCACGCTGCTGTGCACGGGTAGTCGCCACGAAGTGGGTGACCGAGCGATGAGCCTTCCGACCTCGACCGACCTTCTGACCGAAATCCTGGCCGGCAACCGCTCGGTGTACGCCCTCATCTGCCGCACCGACCCTGCCACTGGTGCTCGCACCGTCACCGCGTTGTCCGGGCAGCTACGGCAGCACGAGCTGATCGAGGAAATATCCACGACCGCTGACGTATTCGTCCTTCTTCCCTATCGTCAAATACGCGAACGTGGCTATCCGGCCCACGACGACGGTGCACCGCTGCTCGCGATTTCCATCGACGAGCAGCAGGACTACCCGCTGAGCGGCGTGCTCGACAAACTCCCGCGCCGCTCCTTCGCCCTCACCGGCGGGCACTTCGACAGCTCCGACGCCGACTACGCACGGAAAGTCGCCGCGATCGTGTCCGAGGAGATCGGCAACGGACGCGGTGCGAACTTCGTGATCAAGCGCGAATTCTCCGCCGAGTGCACCCCCTACAACCCGGCAGTCCCTCTGTCCGCGTTCGGGGAACTCCTCGACAACGAACGCGGCGCCTACTGGACCTTTCTCGTACACACAGAGGACCTGATACTCGTCGGCGCATCACCTGAACAACACGTTGTACTCGACAACGGCACAGCCGTGATGAACCCGATCAGCGGAACCTACCGCTATCCACCCGGCGGGCCGACCCTGGACGGAGTCCAACAGTTCCTCGACGACCGCAAAGAAACCGACGAGCTGTACATGGTGGTCGACGAAGAGCTGAAGATGATGTGCCGCATCTGTGAGCCCGGCACGACTCGAGTCCACGGACCGGCCCTCAAGGAGATGGCGTGGGTCGCTCATACTGAGTACTTCATCGAGGGGCAGACCCACCGTGACCCGCGAGAAGTATTGCGGGAAACGATGTTTGCGCCCACCGTGACCGGAAGCCCGGTAGAAAGCGCGACGGAGGTCATCGCCCGTTACGAAACGACCGGTCGCGGTTACTACAGCGGTGTGGCGGCATTGATCACCCGATCCGGTGGCGGGGCACCCACTCTCGATTCGGCGATCCTGATTCGTACAGCGGCGATCGAGCCGCACAGTGGGCGTGTACGGGTGGCGGTGGGGGCCACGTTGGTTCGGCATTCCGATCCTGCGGCCGAAGTCTACGAGACCCACGCCAAGGCGCAGTCGGTTCTCGCGGCATTCGGGCACAGCAAACCCCATGCCAGCTGGAATCGCCACCCGATGATCACCACCGCCTTGGCGCATCGCAATAACCAGATCGCAGGATTCTGGTCGCCGAACTACTCCCACGACGTCCGCTCCCGGGTACTGGACGGACGTAAGGCGCTCGTCGTGGATGCCGAAGACACGTTCACCGCGATGCTCGACCACCAGCTGCGCTCCCTCGGTTTGACGGTCACCGTGCGCCGATTCGACGACATGTACACCACCAGTGACCACGATCTGGTAATCGTCGGGCCGGGGCCCGGTGATCCCACAAATGTCGATGACGAGAAGATCGTGCACCTCCGAACACAGATCGACGACCTGCTCTCGACACAGCGTCCGTTCCTCGCGATTTGCTTGAGCCATCAGATCCTGGCCTCGCGTCTCGGTCTCCCTCTCGCCCGCAGAGCTGAGCCGAACCAGGGTAAACAGGCGCGCGTCGAGATCTTCGGACAGAGCGAGAACGTCGGCTTCTACAACACCTTCGAAGCACGCACTGCTTCCGGTCGGATCAATGTCGCGGGCGTCGGCCCGGTCACTGTTTCCGCGGACACCGCCACCGGAGCGGTCCACGCCCTCGAAGGGCCTCACTTCGCGTCCGTTCAGTTCCACCCCGAGTCGATCCTGACCGTGAACGGGCCGCGCATCCTCGCTCTCATGTCCGAAAGGCTGCTCTCGACGTGAAACTCGAATACATCGTGTGGGACCTCCAGGCAGACGACGACCCGTCAGTGACCCACCTCAATGAACTGACCGACACCGCAGCTGTCGAGGCGTGGCGCTCGGTGCCCGGTCTGGCTGCCAAATACTGGATCCACGATCGAGGAGCGCGGCGGTGGGGAGCGATACTGCTCTGGGATGACGATCGCCCGGCGGGCAAGCTCCCGGCTGGGCCGGCCGTCGAACTCCTCGAACGAGAACGTGCTCACCGCAAGGACTTCGAGGTCCACGCCTCCATCGAGCATCGACCCAAGAGTTCTCGGCGCACTCTCCGATACTGCGTCGTCGACGCGTTCGCCAGTACGCCTCTCAGCGGTAATCCGGTCGCGGTGTTCTTCGGCGCAGACTCGCTCGCGACGGAGACGATGCAGCGAATCGCCGCAGAGTTGAATCTGTCCGAGGTCACCTTCGTCTTGCCGGCCGACTCGGCAGAATCGACTGCGCGGATTCGAATTTTCACCCCCGTCAACGAACTCCCCTTCGCCGGGCACCCCATCCTCGGTACCGCTGCCGCTGTTGCCGCTCAGACAGGTGCGAAGGAGCTCGCGTTCGAAACCGCGGTGGGTCTGGTCCCGATGACAGCTGAGCCCGTCGACGACTACTTCCGCGTCACGATGGAGCAACCACTCCCGACGTGGTCGCCAATGCCTGACACCGAACAGAGATCACTGTTGGCAGCCTTGGGGCTCGACGCAAGCGCACTTCCGATCGAGACCTACGACAACGGCCCACGCCACACGATCGTCACCGTCGAGAGCATCGAGGCGCTCTCTGCTCTGCGCCCGGACCACCGTGCGTTGTCCGAGTTCGAGAACATGGCGATCAACTGCATCGCCGAAGACCTCGACGGGGTCTGGCGAAACCGGATGTTCTCTCCCGCCTACGGGGTGGTCGAAGATGCCGCCACCGGATCAGCCGCCGGCCCGATCGCCATCCACCTCGCGCGTCACGGACGGATCGAATACGGCCATGACCTCCGCATCCACCAAGGTGTCGAACTCGGACGACATTCCGTGATGCACGCCTGCGCCGACATCGATCCTCACACCGGCAAGCTCGCCTCCGCACTGGTCGGAGGCGACGCGATCACCATCGCGCACGCAACCCTGTACCTCGGATCCGATCGAGGCACCGACCATGAGTAGCCAATACGAAACCATCACCGGAACCGCTCGCCCATTCCTGGAATATTCCGATCCACCACCCACGCCGCTGGACCTGTTCCAGATATGGATCGAGCAAGCTGAGATCGCCGGGGTCCGTGAGCCACTCGCGCTGTCCTTGGCCACGACAGACAGCGTCGGCCGCTGTTCTCAACGCACCGTCGCCGTCACCGACATTTCCGCTAGCGGATTGTCCTTCTCGACGCATACGACAAGCAGGAAAGCACGCGATCTGCATACGAACTCGTGGGCAAGTGGCCTGTTCTACTGGCGCGAACTCGCCCGTCAACTGATCATCTCCGGTCCCGTACTCAAACTCAGCGCCGCGATCGCCGACAAAGTGTGGGACGAGCGCGCCGAACCCCTCAAACCCATGTCGACGGCCTCGCATCAGAGTCTGCATCTCGGCGACCCCGAAGTGCTGCTCGCACGCAGTGAGAGTCTCGGCCAACACACCGATATCGCCCGCCCTCACCGATTCGCCGTCTACCAACTCCAACCGCATCGCGTGGAGTTCTGGGCAGCAGACCACTCGCGCCTACACCGCCGATTGCTCTACGAACGCGGCCCACGTGGGTGGACCGTCGATCGACTTCAGCCCTGAAACACTCGTCCTACACAAAGGATTGACATGGAACCCGACACGTCACTGGACGCGATCGTCATCGGCGCCGGATTCGCCGGCATCTACGCCCTGCACAAACTTCGCAACGAACTCGGACTCGCAGTGCGATGCTTCGACAAAGCCGACGGTGTCGGCGGCACATGGCATTGGAATCGGTATCCCGGCGCGAAGTCGGACAGCGAAGGGTTCGTCTACCGGTATTCCTTCGACAAGGAGATGCTTCAGCAATGGTCGTGGACTAACCGCTATCTCGAACAAGCAGAAGTCCTCGAGTATCTCAATGCCGTGGTCGATCGCCACGACCTACGCCGCGACATCCAGCTCGAGACTGCTGTCACCTCCGCACGGTGGGACGATTCCCTGGCACGGTGGGAAGTACGCACCGACTCCTCCAAGGTTTATCGGAGCAAGTACCTGATCACCGCCCTCGGGGTGCTCTCCGAACCCAACACACCGGAAATACCTGGTATCGAACAGTTCTCGGGACAGGTAGTGCACACCAGTCGTTGGCCGGAGGGGCTTGACGTCGCCGGCCGCAAAGTCGGCGTGATCGGCACCGGTTCGACAGGCACCCAATTCATCTGCACCGCCGCGGAAACCGCCCAGCAGTTGACGGTGTTCCAGCGCACCGCGCAGTACAGCATCCCCTCCGGCAACGGCCCGATCGATCAGGAATACCTCGACCGGTGCCGCAGCAACTACGACGCCATCTGGGACCAAGTCCGCAATTCGATCGTCGGATGCGGATTCGAAGAGAGCACGGTCTCGGCGACGTCGGTGTCGGAAGCGGAACGAACCCGTGTGTTCGAGGAAAGCTGGCAACGCGGAAATGCCTTCCACTTCATGTTCGGGACCTTCAACGACATCATCTTCGATCCCGCGGCGAACCTGGCCGCAGCCGATTTCGTTCGGGACAAGATCGCCGCGATCGTGGACGATCCCGATACAGCCCGAAAGCTCATGCCCTCAGGGTATTACGCCACTCGTCCCATCGCGAACAAGGGATACTACGAAACTTTCAACCGGCCGAACGTCTCCCTGGTCAGCATCAAAGACAACCCGATCACCAGGCTGACCGAGAACGCAGTAGTCACCGCGGACGGAACCGAACACGAGATCGATCTACTCGTACTCGCCACCGGCTTCGACGCCGGATACAAGAAGATGCACCTCACGGGACGCGACGGAACACCGATCAGTGAACTCTGGAACGAGACCACCGCGGCCTACCTGGGTATCGCCACGCACCAATTCCCGAACATGTTCATGGTTTACGGCCCCAACAGCGTCTTCACGAACCTGCCGCCAGGAATCGAAACACAGGTCGAATGGATCACCGAACTGATCCGCCAGGCCGAAACACAAGGCTCGGCCACTGTCGAGGCCGACGAGACCGCCGTACGTACATGGGCGCAACTCTGCGACGACATCGCCAACGCATCACTGTTCCCGAAAGCCCATTCCTGGATCTTCGGCGCCAACATTCCAGGAAAAACCAGCCGGGCCCTGTTCTATTTCGCCGGTCTGGGCAACTACCGGCGCGTTCTCGCGGACGAGGCCGATGCCGACTACCCGAACTTCACCTTCCGCAGCGATGACCACACGTCCCTGGAGCGAGAGCATGCCTCAATTCCGCAGTGACCGCCGCACACCCGCCGACTACGGACTTCTCGTCGCAGCCGCAACCCTCTACAACGACAGCTCCGTAGGCCTGGTCCAACAACAACTTTCAAAGCACGGAATCCGAAGCACCATCTCCGGCCCCGAACTGTCCGGCCCCGGAATCGCCCGCAAAGTCCTCGTCTTCCCCGAAGACCACCACCGCGCCTTCCGCGTGCTCTGCAACGAGAACGAAGACCTGTAAACGACCGACTGACGATCCACTCACATGCTCACGTCATGCGCCACCACGTTGACGGCGCTGGATGAACTGGAGCCGGCAAGTCGTGTTTATGACAGCTTGATTCGAGACCACTGTGACGGCTTGATCCAGACCCATCTGCGACTCGCCGCAGTGGTGGTGACGGTTTGAGCGGAGTACGCCTCGGTGACCGCCGCGGCGGAGGCGATCGCCAAGCAGGTCGGCGTCGGGCAGGAGACGGTGCGGCGCTGGGCTCTGCAAGCTCAGGTCGACACGGGTTCCCGCTCGGGCACCACCTCGAAGGAATCGAAGGAATCGGCGGAGATCAAAAAGCTCAAGGCCGAGAACAAGCAGCTGCGTGAGGACGTCGCCATCCTCAAAGCTGCGACAACTTATGTGGGTGATCGATGTCAAGTGCCCGTGTCGTCGAGTCGCTGGATAAGTCCGTCGAAGACCTTCTGCCGCCCGATCTGGCCCTTGTCTGCGGCGTCGTCTCGCTGACGGGTGAGGGTGGGG
>NZ_LPNP01000045.1:0-16765 GCF_019266045.1 Rhodococcus sp. MH15 | reverse complement strand
TGAGCACGGGCGTACCTTCCCGCCAGCGTTGGCGCGCTGGACTTGATCAGAATCCTGTTCGTGTACAGATCATCATCCGGGAAGGTGCGTCCTCCCGGGATCCACAGGTTTCGATCATTCCTCGGTACTCTGCTGGTGGAAGATCGTCGCAGTAGCCGTGGAGGCGTTGGTGATTGTGCCAATACACCCAGGACAAGGTCGCGAGTTCGACATCGACGGTGGTCTTCCATGGTCCGCAATGTGCTGGTCCGTAGATCAGTTCAGCTTTGTAGTAGCCGTTGACGGTCTCGGCGAGAGCGTTGTCGTAGGAATCGCCGATGGTCCCGATCGATGGGGTCGCGCCGATCTCAGCGAGGCGTTCGCCGTAGCGCAGGGATGTGAATTGACTGCCCGCATCGCTGTGGCACCGCAGCCCGGTGAAGGTGGTTCCGCGTGACCATCGGGCCATTTCGATCGCATCAAGGACCATCTCGGTGCGCATATGTGGTGCGACGCGCCAGCCGACGATCATCCGACTGTAAGCGTCGGTGATGAAACAGACGTACGCGATCCCTGCCCAGGTCGCCACGTGTGTCAGGTCGGTAACCCACAGTTGGTTCGGCATAGTGGCGGTGAAATCTCGTCCGACCAGGTCCGGGTGTCGACCCATGCCGGCGGTGGGGCGGGTGGTCCGCACCCTCTTACCTCGGCAGACACCTTCGATGCCCTCGGCGCGCATCAGGCGGGCGACCTGATCACGGCCGACGTCGAGTCCGGCTCTGCGGGCGGCTTTCCACAGTTTCCGGATCCCGTAGACGCGGTAGTTGTCTTCCCACAACGTCCGAAGCGCCGGCCGCACCCGGGCATCCTTTACCGACCTCGTCGATGGTGATCGTGACCTGGCGGCGTAGTAACTGCTCGGAGCGATCTGCAGTGTCCTGCAGATGGGCTCGACCCCGAGTGGGCGTCCTGCGACGACATCGTCGCGGTTTGCGTCGATGAACGCGGTCACCTCTTGTGCTGGCGGTCGAGCTCCGCCCCGAAGAAAGACGCTGCACGCTTCAGTATTTCGTTGGCCCGCTTGAGCTCTCGATTCTCTTGCTCCAACTCCCGGATACGTTGAGCCTCCGACGTGCTCACCCCTGGCTTGGTGCCGTCGTCGATATCGGCCTGACGGACCCACGCCCGTACCGACTCGAGCCCGAACCCCAGTTGCGACGCAACCCGCGACGCCGCCCCGTGCTCGGTCCCCAACTCGGCCCGCAGTGCACGGACCATCCGCACCGCACCGGCCTTCTCCTCCGACGAATACCGACGCGTTGTCGGTCTTCCTGGCACACGTTCATTCGGCATGACTTCATCCTCGTTTCCAAGGCCAGAAGTCTCCACCGAACCCAGGGCGATTCACATGATGGAGGAATGAGGGGATGCGCCCGAACAGGTACCTCGACGATTATCTGCATGGGCTGGAGTTCCTGGGTGGGGTGTACCCCGATGATGCGGGGGCGATCGCCGAGCACGGCATAGTGGCCGCGCTCGACGATGATGACGCGTTCGTGTTCTTGCTTCGCTTGGTCGGTCCAGAAGCCCCGGCATTCGCGGATGAACTGTGGCAGTTGATCAGTGGTTTTCTGAACAGTCGCCGCGTCGAGGAGTTGTTCGGAGGCTCTGAGGATGCCGGGATGGCGGATCTCAACACAGTGAGAGGCCCGAGATACCTCCCGCCTCCTACTCGACCGAGGATCCCAAGGTGAGAGTGCCTGACGGCTACCACCGTGCCAAATAATTCAGGGAAGAACGTGCCAAATAATTCCGAGAGTCACAAGGCTACGCGAGGGTATCGACCGCCGACCAGAACCCGGAATTACAGCTGGACGCACTCAATGCGGCCGGCTGTTTTCGCGTCTGGACAGACAAGGCATCAGGCGCGAAGACGGATCGCCCTGAATTAGCGGCGTTGAATGGACGCCCTGCGCTCGGGAGACACGCTCGTCGTCTGGCGACTTGATCATCTCGGCCGCTCGCTGCCACACCTGATCGGGACCGTCGCAGAGCTGGAGGCCCGCGGAGTGGCGTTCAAATCCCTGACCGAAGCGATCGACACGACCACGCCGGGCGGCAAGCTGATCTTCCACATCTTCGGCGCCCTAGCGGAATTCGAGCGCAACCTCATCCGCGAACGCACCATCGCCGGGCTGTCGGCGGCTCGTGATCGCGGCCGGGTCGGTGGCCGACCGTCTTCGCTGACGGCCGCGAAAAAGCGGCAGGCGAAAAAGATGCGCGGCGAGGGCGTACCATGACCGAAATCGCAGAAGTGTTGAACATTGCTCGCAGCACCCCGTACCGAAACCGGCCCTTCCGGATCCGGAGTGCGTAGCTGGGGTTCGTCGGTGATGCGGTGAGGCACAAGATGTAGGGGTCCTGGGGCGTGTGAAGATGCAGGTTCTCTCGCCTCGCATCGAACACCCCAGGACCCGTTTTGAACGCTACCGCCAGCCTGCTTGCCGACACCATCTGCCGCACCGTCGAACTGGGGGTGACGATCACCGACGCGGCTGTGGCCGACGAGTTCACGCACCTGTTCTGCTCCCCGGCGACACTGGACCCGGTGTGCGCCGAGTGCGGGGCGGCGGGCCGGCTGCGGGACCACATCCAGCGGAGAGTCACCGATCTACCGATCGTGGGTCACCCCACCAGACTGCATGTGCGGGTACCGCGTTTCACCTGCGACAACACCGAGTGCGCCACGAGGATCTTCCAGCAGCGCATGCCGTCGTTGGCCGAGCCGAGAGCCAAGACCACACGCCGCTGTACCCGCTGGATTCTGCAGCGTCTGGCGATCGACCGCACCAGCGTCTCGGCGGTGGCCAAGGCCCTCGGGCTGGGCTGGGATCTGGTCAACGACCTTGCCGTCTCCGAGACCCGCACGATGGTCTACGGCCAGCCCGGACACTTCGACGGCGTGCGTGTCCTCGGGGTCGATGAGCACAAGTGGAAGCACGTCCGCGGTGACGGCTCCTCGTCGTTCGTCACCGTCTTGGTCGACCTGACCCCTGTAGTGGACGGCACCGGCCCGTCTCGGCTGCTGGATATGATCGCCGGCCGCTCGGCGAAGGTCTTCACCGAGTGGCTCGACGCCCGTGACCAGGACTTCCGGGATCGGGTCAAGGTGGTGACGATGGACGGATTCTCCGGCTACCACTCCGCCGCAGCCAAGGCAGTTCCCGCTGCCCGGACGGTGATGAATCCGTTCCACGTCGTGCACCTCGCCGCGGACAAGCTCACCGTCTGCCGCCAGCGCATCCAGCAGGCCACCACCGGGCACCGGGGCCGCGGCGGCGATCCGCTGTATGGGATCCGCCGGACACTCAACACCCGGGCCGAGCTGCTCACCGACAAGCAGAAAGTCCGCCTGTTCACAGCGTTCACCGCCCATGATGCGCACGCGGCGGTGGAGGTCACCTACGGCGTCTACCAGCGACTCATCACCGCCTACGAGGCCTCGGGCAAGCGGGAGGGCAAGATCGCGATGTACAAGCTCCTGCGCTCGATCCGAACCGGGGTGCCCAAGGAATTGCCCGAGCTCGCCCAGCTGGGCCGGTCGCTGTGGAAGCGCCACCGGGAGATCCTCGCCTACTTCGACATCGGCGCCTCCAACGGCCCCGTCGAGGCCATCAACGGCCGCCTCGAACACCTCCGCGGAATCGCCCTGGGCTTCCGGAACCTCAAGCACTACATCTTGCGGTCACTTATCCACTCCGGACAGCTCCAGAACCGGATCAACGCACTCTAAATCCGGAAGGGCCCGTAAAGCTGCCGAGAAGACCCTCGCGACCTTGCCGTCGTGCCCGATTCCCGAGATCGCCCGACTGGGACGAACGCTCCGCAAGTGGAAGGACTCCTTCCTCGCGTACTGGACCACCGACCGCTCCAACAACGGCGGAACCGAAGCGATCAACGGCCTCATCGAACTCCACCGGTGCCTGGCCCGCGGCTACCGCAACCGCGACAACTACCGCCTCCGCATGCTCCTCATCGCCGGGGGACTACGGGCCTGACCCCACACTCAGATGCGAAGAGCCTGTTTGCTTGGTCGCTTTCACACCTCACACGGAGGTCTCCCTCATGTCAGCCCGCCATGCCGACCGGTGACACAACGTCCGCGGTCAGTACACCTAGGGGTCAATTTTCACCCGCGGTTGACAGAAGCATGACGTGGGGGTGTCCGCGGCGAGCCGGACCCTGTCGGTGAGGGCGGCGCGCTGGTCACGGACCTCTTGCCCTGGGGCGCGTTGACGTGTCGGCAACGTCTAACATCCTCAGCGGCCGCGTCTTGTGCCCCCGCTCGATCCCCGAGGCTGCGACGGGAGTCGACGCGCCGATGCTCGACGCCCGTCGCGGGAACCCGCCCCGAGCCCGGAATGTTCGGTGGCGGAGGGGCTCACAAGGAGCGGCTGATTATCTCCTTCATGATCTCCGAGCTCCCCGCGTAGATCTGGGAGACGCGCAGGTCGGCCCAGGCGCGGGCGATGGGGTACTCGTTCATGTAGCCATATCCGCCGTGCAGCTGGAGGCACGCATCGGCGACTCGCTGGGCCCGCTCGGAGCACCACAACTTCGCCATGGCTGCGGTGGGGATGTCCAGTTCCCCATCGAGGTGCAGTTCGATGCACTCATCGACGAAGGCACGCGCGACCCGCGCCTCGGTGGCAACCTCAGCCATCTTGAACTTGGTGTTCTGGAACCCCCAGATCGGGCGTCCGAACGCGCTGCGGTCGCGCACGTAGCGCAGTGTCTCGGTCAGACACAACTCCATGGCCGCTACGTTCGACACGGCGACGAGCAGTCGCTCCTGGGGAAGCTGCTCCATCAGCTGGATGAAGCCCTGTCCTTCGGTGTGACCGAGCAGGCTGGTGGCGGGGACGCGGACGTTGTCGAAGAAGAGTTCGGAGGTGTCCTGTCCCTTCATGCCGATCTTGTCGAGGACCCGCCCCCTCGAGAATCCCTCAGCCGCGGTGGGCACCAGCATCAGCGAGATCCCGGCCGCTTTGTCGTCGGGATCGGTCTTGGCGACGGTGAGGACGAGATCGGCCTGAGAACCGTTGGTGATGAAGGTCTTCGAGCCGCTGACGACGTACTCCTCGCCTTGCCGGATCGCTTTGGTCTTGATGTTCTGCAGGTCCGAACCGGTACCAGGCTCGGTCATCGCGATCGCTCCGACGACCTCGCCGGACGCCATCTTCGGCAACCACTGCTGCTTCTGGTCCTCGGTGCCGTAGGCGAGCAGGTAGTGCGCGACGATGCCGTTGTGTAGGGAGGCGCCCCACGAGCTGTCACCGACTCGCGCCTGCTCCTCGATGAGGATGGCTTCGTGAGCGAAGGTCCCGCCGCCGCCGCCGTACTCCTCGGGGATGGAGAGGCACAGCAGACCCACCGCTCCGGCGCGGTTCCACAGGTCCCGGTCGACGTGCTTGTCGGCGATGAAGGTCTCGATGTGCGGCCTGATTTCCTTCTCGCAGAAAGTGCGGGCCAGGTCACGCAGGTCGTTGAGGTCGTCGTCCATCCACGGGGAACGGCGAGCGGTCATGGGAGCCTCCGGATCATTGGGTACAGGGTGTACCCCCATCAGACCACGGCCGCCGTCCTGGGTACAAGGTGTCCCACGTCGGCGTCGGGCGCTGCTCGGCGTGTGCGGCACCGAGCTGAGTCGTCGCGCCGCGCCTGTAGGCTGCGCGGGTGGTGGAAGTGAGACGATGGGCTGACTCGACCGTCCGACGGCGGTCGTCGCGTGACGAGCTGGCTCGTAACGAGAAGCGCGAGCGCGTGGTCCAGGCTGCGAAGCAGGTCATCGACGAGTCCGGGATCGACGTCGGCACCGCTCTCATCGCGGAGCGGGCTGGCATTCCCAGGCCGCACGTCTACCGCAACTTCACCAGCCGAGACGACCTGGACGACCAGGTGGCCAGGAGAGCAGCGCAGGACCTGATCGCGCGGGTGCGCCCGCACCTGACCCGACGAGGCACACCTCAGCAGGTCGTCGAGGGGTTGGTGCGCGCCTGCGCCACCTGGGCCGAGGAGCATCCGCATCTCTACCGCTTCCTGGCAGCCCGTGGGCAGAGTCGGACCCTGCATCGTGCCCGGATGGGGCGGTCGCGCCTCCTCGACGAGATCGCTGCGGCTGCCCGCGGGTACACCAAATCGGGTGTGGCGAGCTTTCCGGAAGGCATCCTGGTCGGGGTGATGGGGATGGTGGATGCCACCGTCATCTGGTGGCTCGACCAGCGAGACGAGTCCCTGGACGTCATGGTCGGACGGCTCGCTGGTCACGTCACCCTCGTGCTCCGGGATGCGCTGGCCGGCCACGGGATCCCGCTCGACCCTGCGGTCGAGCTGGAGCCGTTCGTAGCGGAATGAGGATGTCAGGGACCGGTCGTGGCCGTGCCCTGCTCGAAGTGCTTGAGGTCGACGACGATGAACGTTGCGTGCGCGGTGGCGACCTTGTCGCCGACTTGGTCGACCGCCTCGGCGTCCACGTGCAGTCGTCGTCCCGCATGGTCGCGGACGCGGGCGGTGAACTCGTAGTCGGTCCCCAGTAGGACCGGCCGGAGGTACTCGACGGTCAGTGACCGGGTCACGGCGAGCTCTCCGACGCGGTAGAGGAGGAAGCCGAAAAGGTCGTCGAACGCCGCGGCCACAAGACCGCCGTGGGTGATCCCTGGCGCACCCTCCTGGCGGTGGTCGAAGCGGTGCACACAATACACACCGTCCTCGGTGGCGTCGACCTGCAGAGCGAGCCCGGCGGGGTTCTCCGTGCCGCATCCCGCGCAGGTGGGGGAGTGTGAGGGAAGGCGGCCGGATTCGGATGGCTGTGGTCGCGACATGGCACTGATCCACGCTTCCAGCGTCGTCGGCGCAACGGGACCGTGCTCGTGGTGGCTGCTCATGATTCGCGGTTCGGCTGCGCGGTCAAAGTGGCGGGAAGGTCGCTCATGATCGGCTCCTCGAGGGTCACGACGGACAGGCGGACGGTGAAATGGAGTCTAGTTTGTCTCCATCCAGACGTTTACCCGGCATCTGTCTACACTCGTCGGGTGATCCGAGAGGTGCTCAGGACCGATCGACGGCTTGGTGCCGAACCCAGGGGCTTCGCGTGGTGGCTCTCGCTCCTGGTGTGCAAGCCGTTCCTGCTCGTGCTGCGTCGCCCGGATTGGCGTGGTGTCGAGCACGTCCCAAGGTCCGGCGGAGCGGTGCTCGCCGCGAACCACGTGTCGCACATCGACCCCCTGCTTGTCGCGGAGATGATCCTCGCCCAGCGACGGGTGCCCCGTTTCCTGGCCAAGGACAGCCTCTTCGCGGTCCCGGTCGTGGGGTGGTGGTTCCGCTCCGCGGGTCACGTCGAGGTCGACCGGTCGGCTGGAAAGGCTGGCTATCGCAGGGCCGTGGAAGCCGTGGCGCGAGGTCAACTGGTCCTGGTCTACCCGGAGGGCTCCATCACCAAGCGAGAGGACGGACTGCCCATAGCGATGAAGTCCGGCGCCGTCCGCATCGCCTTGGCGGCGTCTGTTCCCCTTCTCCCGGTGGCGCAGTGGGGGGCGCAGGAGATTCTCCTTCCCTACAGTGGGCGTCTTCGCCTGGGCTGGCGTCGACCGGTGAGTCTCGTCGTCGGGCCCCCGGTCCCCTTCGAAGACCTCCACGACCTGGGGGAGACCTGGGCTGTGAAGGAAGGGTGTCGGCGGTTGGAGGCCGCCATCACCGCGATGGTCGATCAGCTGGCAGGGGTCCCGGCGGATCGGTGAACCGTGCCCGTGGCGGCATCGATCGAACGGCGTGGTCGCCGATGCCGACTCTCACGGTTCGAAGGCGGGATCCTGGCGGACCGGTCCTGAGGTGCCGCTCTGCGTCAGGCCGGGCCCGTAGGTCTCGTGCAGGGTCCGCATGATGTCGTCGTACGGGAGGTCGAGGTAGGTCCCTCTCTCTCGTACGTATTCCATGTGTCGACGACCGGCGCCGTCTGCGGCGTGGAGCAGCGCGTCTTGGGTCCCGTCGAAGTCCAGCGGGGGAACGCCGAACCGCTCACACAGCTCGGTGTTGAAGGCCGGCGAGCCCTTGTGCCAGTGACCGTTGACGTGGACGGCGGTCCACCCGTGATAGACGAAGAGATCGGTGCCCATCACCGACAGCAGTTGTTCGCTATTCAGATGGTTGCGCACGTCGGAGAAACCCAGCACGGCCGGAATCCCGACCGCGCGCAAACTGGCGGTGAGCAGCACCGCCTTCGGCACGCACCAAGTGGGGCCGCCGTTCAAGATAGAGCTGGCCTTGTAGTGGTCGCGATCGGGCGTGACACCGTACGGGTTGTAGCGAAGGCGGTCGCGGACCTCCGCGAAGATCCGCCGGACACGCTCGTGTGGGTCGTCCGCTCCCTCCACCACCGATGAGGCGAACCGACGGATTGCCGGGTGGTCGCTATCGACGAAGTAGCCGGACGCCACCGCATCGCTCGGCTCGTGCTGGCCGCTCACCAGACGACCGCCCGAGTGTTCGTGGCAGCCCCGGCGGCCTCGAGCGCGCGCACGAGCTCCCGCTCCAACTTTGGGAGTGTGGCGGCGACCCGGGCTGCTTCCCGGGCACGCTCGCGGGCCGGGGCCCCGTTGCTGCGCGCCAGGGAGGCGACCTGCGACCAGGTCGCGGCGCAGCGACGGGCACTGTCGGACACTGCGGCGGCCGCAGAGTCGTCGGTCAACCGGGCAATGTCGTGCGCGCCGCTGGCCAGCAGCTTGCGGAAGAGTCCGCCGCCGGTACCTGCCTTCTCGACGAACGCGCGCAGGCCGAGGAGGAGCAGGTGCAGCACGTCGTCGGGGAATACTTCGGGCCATCGCGGGAGGTCGTCGGCGAACAGGTCGACGGCGGCGAGTCCGGTGGCTCCGACCGCCGTGTCGCTGCCAGAGACGATCGACGGTCCGTCCGAGGCGGTCATGGCAGCGGCCGCCTGGGCGAACGCGGCACGACTGGCGACCGTCAGGTCAGGGAGCTTCTGGGGCCACTCGATGTCGAAGAAGGTGTGACGCGTCGGGACCGGGAAGCCCTGCGAGGACCGCGCCTTGGCCAGCGCGTCGTAGGGCACCATCTGCACGTCCTCGCGGTCGTTGTCGACGACGTGCGCGATCTGATGCTCGTCGTCGTACCCGATGACCACGATGTCGTGCCTGCTCATCTGGAGCTGGACCCGCAGGTATGGCAGCTCTGCAATGTCCGCCCACACGAGGGCTGGGCGGCCACGCTGGATGGAGTCACGCACCCAAGCCCATCCCTCGCTCGGGTCGTCGGTGGCGTGCACCGAGACCGCTGCCCCCAGGCGCATCGGCAGGTCTGTCTCCAGGTCGCCTCCGCGGCCTACGAGGTAGATCGGGGGCATGAGCTCGGTGTCCCGGACGTAAGCGAGGTCCAGGGAGCCGCTCAGTGCGAAGACGAGTCCTTCGTCAGGAGGGCCGTTCCACCCAAGTCCGGCCCATTCCAGCAGGTCCCGCATTGCGCCGGAGCCGCAGTGACCGCCCAGGCGGTGGGGGTAGGGACTGACGACGCGTTGCTGAGAGCTAGCCATGTACTTCATCCTAGCCTCGGTGTTTCATGGGGATCTTCGGTTTTCTGGGCCGAAATAGACCGAAGTGCTTCCTGAGCAGGGGAAACTGGGAGTTGTCTAAAGCTCCAGGTTCTCAAGCAGAAAGCACTCGGTAGGTGAAGCGTACTTCGTGGTCGGCCGGTCTGTCGTTCTCCGCCTGTGATGTCGGGGTGATTTCTCACGCCGGGACGATCGCTCCCCGCCTTTTGGCTGATCGGGTCGGCCTGACCGCCGAACTGTCCAAGGCGATGGCACGCCGCCGGTCCGTCCCGATCCACGACCGTGGTCGCGTGCTGACCGATGTCGCGGTCATGCTCGCCGGTGGTGGCGAGACCATCGCCGATATCCGCGTTCTGCGCCACCAATCCGGCCACGGCAACTCACCGAAGATCAGGCCGCGCCGACCTCAACGTCGCTGGAACGAGGTTAAGTCGGAACCGATTGGTTTTTCCCGAGGATGCGGGAATCGGTGAGGCTCCGCACAACGCGGCGAACGAGGATTCCGATCGAAGCCGTTCAGGATTCGAGCCTGCGGTCACCAGGAGCGTAGCCGTGGTGATCACGGCAAACCCTTTGGTGGCGATCATTGCGGGAGCCACAGTCGAGACAAGCTCCCGCAAGTCTTCCTCGAGCTCCTCGATCTCGCTCGTCAAGTATCGGTGGCGACGCGCCAGACGCCGAAGAGCGTGGCCAGTTGCGGCATCTACCGACGCGGTGGGGGCACAGGGCCTGGTAGCGGCGAGGTCCGCGATCACATCGTGCTCGCTGACTCTCGACCACCGCGTTCGGATCTCCTCCGGGGCGGTGACCAGCAATGACTTGATCTGGCGGATCACGGCCACGCGGGCTTTGACGGCGCTGCGGCGAACGGTTAGCAACACACGGACCTGTTCGACGAGACCGTCGCCAGATTTAGCCGCGGGTAACGACTCCGGGTCGGCCAGTACCTGTTGCGCAGCAGCATAGGCATCGATCGGGTCGGACTTCCCACGTCGTCGTTGCGAGCGTCGGGGACGGATGATCTCGCGGATATCGACCCGCCGCTCCCTGAGGTGTCGGGCGAGTCCGGCGCCATAGGAACTCGTGCCCTCGATCCCAACGAGTTGGATGTTTCCTAGCGACCCGAGATAGGTCAGGAGCCTGTCGTAGCCGGCAGCGGTCGCTGGAATTTGTCGATCGCCGAGCCGCCTGCCGCTCAAGTCGAGGACCGCGACGTGGTGGTTATCGGCGTGCGTGTCGACTCCAGCAACGATGTGGACAGCAGCTGTGGACTCGTTGAGAAATGTTGTCATGATGAAGCCGTGCCTTCCTCCAGAGGGCACATCGGCCAGAGGTCGGGCAGACAAGACGTTGACGGGGCTGACCAGGCTCGTATGAAGTCATGCTCGCCTCTGGCCGACATGCATCGGACAGCGCCACCGCCACCAGCGCGCGGACGGATCAATTGCAAGACAAGCCCTGCGGCCGTCAGTCACCTACAGAGTCACACGCGTCGGCAACGAGGCCCTTCCATCATCAACGTCACCTACTCGTGCACCAGCCCCAACAGGACCTGGTCGCCTCGGTGGGCTCACGAGGCGACTCCTACGACAACGCGATGGCCGAGGCGTTCAACTCGCTGTCCAAGGCCGAGTTGGTCCGCAACCGTCACAAGGGGCCCTGGCGAGCTATCGACGACCTCGAGATCGCTGTCGCCGAGTACATCGACTGGTTCAACCATCGACGGATTCACGGCGAGATCGGCTACGTCCCGCCGGCCGAATACGAAGCTCAGCACGCGGCGGCCGAACCCCAAGCAGAGCCCGTCGACGACCTCGTCGACGCCAGATAACCACCCTCTACAAAACCCGGGGCTTGACACAGGCTTCGTCGGAAGTCGGGCCTGCTACACGTTGGGCATGCCTCGCCTGCGCACCCGGCCTTTCGTGTGCCGGAATTGGCTCGGGGACTGCCCTATCCATCGCTTGAAGGCATGTGAGAAGTTGCTGAGATCGCTGTACGCGAGATCCGCGGCCACTTGGCTGATCGTTGCGGTCGGGTCGAGCAGGCGTGCGATCGCCTGTTCGCGCAGCCAGGACTCGCGGACGTCACGGAAGGTCGTGCCCTCCTCGGCGAGTCTTCTCTTCAGGGTGCTGGTCGAGACCGAGAGCTTGTCAGCAACACGGGCGCTGTGAGCCTCTCCGGGGTCCTCCTCGAGCAGGACCCGCACTCGCTCTGCGAAGGAGATCGTGCCGTGGTGTCGCTCGAGTGCTGTGCGTAGGTCCGCGATCGCGACGCGGTAAGCAACGGGGTCTGCGAAGCGGCACACCTCCTCGAGCGCGTCCTGGGGGGCCTGCACGTACGAGGTGGGCGCGTCGAAGACGACGCGCCCACCTCGGGACTGCGCCCACCCCGCGGCAGACGCCGGCGCTGGCCACTCCAGGTACAGCGTGACCGAGGGCAGGGTCCCTGCGAGCAGGTCCAATAGTCGCAGCACCGTGGACCCGCCGTAGGCGATGACGAGGCGGTCCAAGTCCGGGTCGCGGGTGTGTGCAGTGAGCCCGATGGTGAGGCCACTTCCGTTCGGGTGGACGTGGGGGTGCAGGGCGGTGGAGATCAAGGGCAGAAAGGCGAGCAGTTCCACGACTTCTGCGACCGAGCCCGCGCTCACCAGCGGTACGCTCAGCGGCCCGAAGGAGGTCAGCTGGGAGTGTTCGGCAAAGGCGAAACCCAACTGGGTCGCCTGGGCGCTGTCGAGGTCCGGGTACACCTCTCGGAACCAGCGCACCGGCGCCTGCTGGTCCCGGGCGAGAAGTGCGGTCTCGTCGGTCCCTTCCCGCGCCATCACCGTGCGGAACCGGGCGGCAGCTTCACTGTCGATCACGGAGCTGTTGAGCATCTGCGCGAACGCGAGAGGCGGGACGCCGGGTTCGTACACACGCATTGCACGCACCCCTTGAGCCGAAATCACAACATTCTGACTGATGTGATCATAGCCATACCCCCTGCGTAGTCGCTACGCTTTCATCACGTTTTCGATCGTGAGGAGTCAAGCCAATGGGTGTAGTCACCTTTGTTTCCTACGACGGCGAGAAGTATGAGGCGCCCCTGGACGAGGGACGGTCGCTCATGCAGGTCGCGGTCGACAACATGGTGCCGGGCATCGACGGCGATTGTGGGGGAGAGGCCGCGTGCGGCACCTGTCACGTGATCGTCGACCCGCAGTGGTCTGAGAAGGTGGGTCTATCCGGACCTGTCGAGGAGGAGATGCTGTCGATGAATCCTGAGCGGCAGCCGACCTCCCGGCTGTCTTGCCAGATGGCGGTGTCGCAGGAGTGGGACGGCCTGGTCGTTCAGCTGCCCGAGTTCCAGATTTGATCGAAAGGAAAGTGGATCGATGATTGCGAGCATTGCAGACACGCTGAGCGAGAAGGTCCAGTCGACCCTCCCGATGGGGCTGCAGATCCGGGGCGCCCATCTCTACGACAAGACCCGTCGTTGGGTGACCGGAACGAACGGGCAGAAGATCTTCGTCGAGACCCCGATCCCGCCGGTGGACGAGGTCGAGCTCGCTGACATCGACCTGAGCAACCCCTTCCTGTACCGCCAGGGCAGGTGGAAGTCGTACTACGAGCGTGTGCGCAACGAAGCGCCCGTGCACTACCAGCCCAACAGTCCCTTCGGTCCCTTCTGGTCGGTCACACGGCACGCCGACATCATCGCCGTCGACAAGAACCACGAGGTCTTCTCCGCCGAGCCCTTCATCATCATCGGCCAACCACCCCGGTTCATGGATGTCGCGATGTTCATCGCCATGGACCCGCCCAAGCACGACGCGCAACGGGCCGCCGTTCAAGGGGTCGTCGCCCCGAAGAACCTTCGCGAGATGGAGGCCCTGATCCGCTCGCGCGTCCAGGAGGTGCTGGACGAACTCCCGATCGGTGAGCCGTTCAACTGGGTCGACCTGGTGTCCATCGAGTTGACCGCTCGAATGCTCGCGACGCTGCTGGACTTCCCCTACGACCAACGACGCAAGCTCGTCGAGTGGTCCGACCTCGCCACCGCGATGGAGCAGGCCAACGGCGGACCCTCCGACAACGACGAGATCTTCCGCGGCTTCGTCGACGCGGCGCGAGGGCTCAGTGCGCACTGGCACGACAAGGCGGCTCGGCTCGCGGCCGGCGAGGAGCCCGGATTCGACCTGATCACGATGTTGCAGAGCAATGAAGACACCAAGGACTTAATCGACCGCCCCATGGAGTTCCTGGGCAACTTGATCCTGCTGATCGTCGGCGGTAACGACACCACGCGCAACTCGATGAGCGGCGGTGTGCTGGCGCTCAACCAGTTCCCTGAGCAGTTCGAGAAGCTCAAGGCGAATCCGGACCTGATCCCGAACATGGTCTCGGAAGTCATTCGTTGGCAGACACCGCTGGCGTACATGCGCCGGGTCGCGAAGAAGGATACCGTGCTGAATGGGCAGTTCATTCGCAAGGGCGACAAGGTGGTCATGTGGTATGCCTCGGGGAACCGGGACGAGCGTGTCTTCGAACGACCTGACGAGCTGATCATCGACCGCAAGAACGCGCGCAACCACATTTCCTTCGGGTTCGGGGTGCACCGGTGCATGGGCAACCGGCTGGCTGAGCTCCAGCTGAGGATCCTGTGGGAGGAGTTGCTTCCTCGGTTCGAGGACATCGAGGTCGTCGGTGAGCCGGAGTACGTGCAGTCTAACTTCGTCAGGGGCATTAGCAAGCTCATGGTGCGCCTGACCCCGAAGCAGGACGCATGACGCAGGGGACCGCGCTCGTGGTCGGAGCCAGTCACTCGGGGGCTCAACTGGCGGCCAGCCTCCGGCAGGAAGGCTGGGCCGGCGAGATCGTCCTCATCGGTGACGAGGGCGCACTGCCCTACCAGCGACCGCCGCTGTCCAAGGCCTACCTCGCCGGCAAGAGCACGCTGGAGGAGTTGGCGATCCGGAAGGCGGACTTCTACGCCAAGCAGCAGATCCAGCTGGTCAATGCGCGAGTGGAGTCGATCGATCGCACAGAGCGGCGGGTGATGCTGGCCGGCGGCAAGAGCATGTCCTACGACAAGCTGGCGCTGTGCACCGGTGGCCGGGCACGGCGACTCCCCGTGCCGGGAGCCGACCTCCCGGGCGTCCACTACTTGCGCACGTTCTCCGACGTGGAGCAGATCCGAGAGTCGGCGCAACCGGGTCGGCGAGCGGTCATCGTCGGCGGCGGCTACATCGGACTGGAGACAGCCGCCTCCCTGCGTGCGCTTGGACTGGACGTCACCGTTCTTGAGGCCGCCGACCGTGTGCTCGAGCGGGTCACCGCCCCGGAGGTATCGGCGTTCTACGAGCGCGTCCACCGCGACGCGGGAGTGACCGTCCGCACCCGGGCGCTCGTCGAGGCTTTGGGTGGCGACGACCGGGTCCGAGAGGTCCGGCTGGCCGGTGGTGAAAAAGTCCCAGCGGACCTCGTCGTCGTCGGTGTCGGGCTCCAGCCCAACACCGAACTCGCTGCCGCCGCGGGTCTCCTCGTCGACGACGGCGTCGTGATCGACGACCGGGCCCGTACCAGCGATCACGACATCGTGGCCGCGGGCGACTGCACCAGCCACGTGATGGCGAGGTACGGGCGGTGCGTCCGACTTGAGTCCGTGCCGAGCGCGGTGGAGCAGGCGAAGGTCGCCGCGGCGACCATGTGCGGCAAGGACAAGACCATCGCGGCGCTGCCGTGGTTCTGGTCGGATCAGTACGATCTCAAGCTCCAGATCGCGGGACTGAACACCGGCTACGACGAGGTCTTGCTCAGTGGTGACCCGAGCTGTGATCGCGATCGCGACTTCACCTGCTTCTACTTCCGCGCAGGGGAACTCATTGCCGCTGACTGCGTCAACCGGCCGCGCGACTTCGCCTTCAGCAAGCGGACGCTCTCTCCGGGACTCCCCGTCGGCAGAGAAGCGTTACTGGGTATCGCACCGAGCTGAGCGTCAGCTGGACCACGGGGCCGTCCGACCCGATCGGCGAGCCGTCGACACCGGCTCGCTACCCACCACCGACGGGACACCATGCAGAGCACGATGACGAACGTCCAGCTCACGACGGCAGCCATCCTGCGCCACGGTGCGAGCGTTCACGGCGCGGCGCGGGTGCGGACCTTGCAGCCGGAGGGGAGCGTCAAGATCGGTACGTTCGCGCAGGTGTGACGTCGATCTGCCAGTGGGCGCATGCGCTGCGTGCCTGTGGGGTCGCTGGCGACGAGCGCGTCGCCACGCTCATGTGCAACAACCAGGAGCACGTTGAGGCCTACTGTGCCGTCGCGTCGATGGGCGCGGTGCTGCACACGCTGAACCCTCGTCTGAGCGCCGAGCAGCTCGCCTACATCGGGAACCACGCCGAGGATCGGGGCATCATCGTGGAGGGCAGCCTGGTGCCGCTGTTCCCTATCCGCCAGACTGAGGTGAGACGCTCGCATGACGATCACTGCGACCACTGACGCGGCCATGGAGGCCTCGCGGACCACGCCGACGACCTCGGTGCAGGAGACGGTTGAGTCCCCGCGAACCGGGCGGCCGACGAGGCGGACGTTCACCGCCGAGTACAAGCGGCGCATCGCCGCCGAGTACGACCGGGCCCCGGCCGGGCAGAAGGGCCGGGTGCTGCGCCGGGAGGGCCTCTATGAGTCCAGCGTCAAGCAGTGGCGGGCCCAGATTTAAGCCGGAACACTGGGCACCGTGTCCAAGAAGAGGCCTCGAGCCGGTCAGTCCCCGGAGCAGGCGCGTATCGCCGAGCTGGAAAAGCAGATCGGCAAGCTCGAGGGGGATGCTGCCCGAAAGGACGAGGTCATCGCCGATCGTGATGCCGCGTTGGAGGTCATGGGAAAAGGTGTCGCGTTCTTGGAAGCGCTCTCCAGGAAGAACAAGGAGTGAGCCGGGCGGCCTGGCGCACCTGGCAGGCCGAGACCGTGGACCGGCTGACCGCGCTGCTCGGTGTGGTGCGGGCATTTGCCCTGGTCGGCCGGTCGCGGGCCACCCATCACCGGCAGGCGAACCCGAGGAATCGTCAAATTCTGTGGATTAAGGTGTGTCAGGCGACCTCGGATACCGGCGTGTCCGGTGACGGTTCCGGGGTGATCTCGACGGGTCGTTCGAGGAGCTTGCCCTTGTGGAACAGCGCAC
>NZ_LPNP01000044.1:0-15549 GCF_019266045.1 Rhodococcus sp. MH15 | reverse complement strand
GCGTGTCGGCGGTGTCATCGGCGTACCTCGCTGCCTGCAGATAACACCGTCGCCCACATATCCCGAATCCGTGGAAGGAAGCCCAGGATGATGTCAACGGCACTACCTACTAGCTACGGATTACACGTGTATCCCCTTGCCCGAGCATGGAAAATGGGCGCTTCGACTTGGACGGTCGACAAACGAATCCAGTTTGCCAACGACATCGATCGCAACCTGATGGCCGTGGACGGACCGACCAACGGGAAGAAATCCGACAAAGGACTCGATGAATGGATGCCCCCCAATACGGCGTACGGATGCGAGTATGCGGCACGCTATTTGACAGTCGCCCGCGACTACGCGTTGAGCGTCACCACCAGTGACCTCCACAGCGCTTCACTTGCGTGCGGTCTAGATCCGGAAATAACCAAGGAGAAATGACAGATGAGCCCCACACCGACCAACAAGAAGGCAGTGGACACAGCACGCAAGAGCGCTGAGGCACTGGCACACAAAGCTCTTCAGGCACGTGTATCGCTTGTCGGAGCAATTGGTGAGGCGCAAGCCTCTGCGCAGGAAATACTCGATCAGCGCGAGGTTCTCCTTGCCAAGCACGCCCAGGAACTCGAATCGCTTGACGCAGAGCACGCGCGCGCGGAAGACACGATCAAAACCGCATACGACACAGCCATTTCCGGTGGCTGGACAGCGCGTGAACTCACAGATATGGGCTACTCGGCGCCGAAGAAGAAGAAGAAGGCTCGTCGACAGAAGCCGGCCGCCGCCGAAACAACGTCCCAGGCCGCACCGCCCGCATCACCGAATCACACCGGTGAACAGCCCAGCAGCGCCGGTACCAACGACTAAATCGCCTGCCAGCTTTGCAGAACAGAGGAGCTCATGATGGACCACAACTCGCCGCTCGATATCGATTCGGTCGTACGTGTCCTCCCGAGCTGCACCAGCTGCGAACTGGAGAAACAAGCCGGCGTCGACGTGACTCATATCCGTCCGGCGCAGTGGGCTCTTACTCTGAGAGACTGCTGCGCCGGGTGGACCCCGACTCCGCATTTGGTGTGCCACATACATTTCGTGGAACTCGTCACCCAGCACCTTCCCGCCCAATGCGCGATGTGCGGGCGAACCAGCAGGAACATCTCCGACGTCCTCGACACTGCGATGACCTTGGGGACTCAAGTTCCCACTCCGCATCGCAAAACGGCGTGAGTTGACTCGTTCGAGGAAGTGGACCCCTATGTCTCGCAGTTACACCAGGTCGAACCCTGACGGAGTATCCGGTGTCGTCGATGTCGACGGCGGAAACTCGAATATAGCGACGAAGAAGCAAGCTCTCGTCATCCCGGAACAACGGTATGCGGAGCGAGAGAAGGAAAGAGCTTCCGCACGGAACCTCGACTCGGCCACCGAAGGGATGAGCCTGACCCGAGCTTCGAAGGACCTCAACCGCGCATTTCCTCGGCCGGGAACTGCCCCGATCACAGATGCGAGATTGCGCCGCAACTTGCCCGGTGAGATCGAGCTCCGCAAAAACTTGAGTTCGAGACAACGCAAAGCGCGATCGGTGGCCAAACGTGCTGTCCTTGACACAATGCCCGGGACACAACATCGGGCGTTGAACGGTTTGGTGTCGGACCCGAAGACATGGGCTGAGACGAATGCCGCTCTGTCGAGAGTCAACGGTGACGCTGTTCTGCTTGACGATAAACAGCGAAAAGAGGTCCAACGGATCGACCGTGCGATCCAATCAGCGGAGTCGAAAACAGGTCGAGGCCATCTGGTCTACACCGAAGTCACGATGCCGCATCCGATAGCGGGGCAGCATGATTGGCCATCGAATCTGCAACCAGGCGCGGTGATTTCCTTCGACCGCTTCACGGCCGGCACTCACACACTTCACGAACTGGATGCACACCGCGGGCCCAACGACGTTGCCTTCGAGATCGAAACCAGTCGCGGAATGTACCTGGGGCAATCCGATAGCGGAAACAACACCGCGCACGTGCTGCCCCGAGGAATGCATGTCGAAGTCGTCGCCATACACAACGCCCCTTACGAACGGCCTGGTCAGCCGCCTGGCGAAAGAATCGTCGTGCAACTGCGCGAGATCACGACAACCGAAGCGACTTGAGAAATAGAGGTTCAGCATGGCTTACACAGACGCACAAGGCCGCCCCGAAATCTTCATGCACCCCGAGATCCTGGCAGGGAAGTCGACATTCAGCCTCGTAGAACCGGCTTCGGGCGATTCGGCGGTCGAGCATCCCGAAAATAACAACACTGCCGGCGCAAAGAAAAATCGGAGGCCACCCAAAGGGTGATGCCTCCGACTCTCACTGTGCAATCTCAGTGCACTGACTCTAACCGAGGTAGGGCAGAGGATGCAACTGAAAAGTGCACTTGTACAACACTAATCAACAGCACGAGACAATGGAGAACACTGTGAAACGACGTTCGACCAGACGCTGCATCATCGCGATTGCAGCAATGACCGCGGCCACAGTTGCAGGGTGTACCGATTCGGGATCTGAAAACGAGTCGTTGACGACAAGCGCCACCAGTGAATCGTCTGCCTCGTCGACGTCCGGCACAGCACCCACTCAGGCGGGCGTCACGGACGTCAGAGGACAGGCGGGCATCACCACCGGAACTGCTGATCCCTTTCCAACGTCGCAGCTCCAGCAAGGTACTGCCCCGCCGGTTCAGCCCGGAATTTCGCCGGCGTCCGCCGCAACTGCTGGCGACCTGTGTGGGACAGTCGTCCCCCACGCCACAGGCGCCGTCCAACCAGTGATCGTCCTAACCGGATCTGTCGAGTGCGCAACGGCCCTTGCAATCAGTGAGCGATACCTCAATGACACTTCGGTGGTCATCGAAGGTCAAGGGCGGTTCGCCACAGTGGAAGGATGGCGCTGCAACTGGCCGTACGTCGACGGCCGCTCCCATGCCGAGTCCTACCTCCAATGCACCGACTCCGCCCAAAACTCGTTCAAGATCGGCGACTAACACCCGCTTCACACTTAGGTGTCAGATGTACTCGCGGATACGGGGAAGTGCATCGGCGATTTCCTCGAACAATGTCGGCCATCCGCGTCGTAGCCACGTGACCCGGCCTTGTTCGAGGAAGTGCCCGTCGATGAGATGGCTGACCCGCAAGTTTTCGTCGGAGACGCCGAGACCACGTAGTTTGTCGTAGATCGGGTTGGCCGGCAGCTTGTGTCGAGCCAGGTAGCCCCAGACATCGTCGCGGCTCCAATCCCAGGCCGGCCCAATCACGCGAGTTCCGTCGGCGCGCGAGATCAAGCCACCGTGTGCCTGGCGTTGCTCCGCCTTAGTGGCACAACACGTTCGGCAGTTTCGTTCGATTTCGAGCGCGAGATTGCTGTGATAGAGCGACCATCGACCTGTGCCTTTGACAGATTCGTCGGCGCGTACGCCCCATATCTCGCCTGGCCCGTGGTCGGCGTGCGCGCGACGAGCTGGCTCAGCAATCAATGATTCGTGCAGTGAAACGGACTTTGGGTAGTCCGCCGCGCGTTCGTGCTGCCAACCCCCGTCGCGGGAGAGCATTTCCAGTAATGGGGGCTCTGCCGCATATACCTGAAAGTTCAACTTCCATTCCTGTGCCACTCGCTGCACGAATTCGTACGTCTCAGGAAACTCCGCTCCGGAGTCGAAGAAGACGACGGGAACATTCGGCTCCACGGAAAGGGCGAGGTGAAGCACGACAAGCGAATCCTTACCGCCGGAGAACGCGACGTAGCCGTCATTATCTTCGAGGTGTGCAGCGATTTTCGCTCGTATTGACTCCAGATCGTGCCGGATAGGGCGGAATGCATTGAGCGTGGCCATGTTCAAGCCATCCGGAGTTGCACTCATCCTGTTCCCTTCATGAGGGTTTCAACCCTATCGGCAGTCTCTCCGCTTCGTGCGAAGCGCGTATCTGTGTGTGAATCCCGGAGACGGGAGCAGATATTGACTGCTCGTCGTGTATCCAGTCGGTGATACGTTCGCCAAAATCGCCCAAAACGAATTTCCAACGAAAGTGGGGGACCATGTCCAGCGACCAGAATAATCCCGAATTGCCACCATGGCTCGATGCCAGCGCCGATGACGGTGAGAACCCTCTGGACAGCGGCGGCCATCAAGTTCACACCGAAGACCGCGTCGCACGTCACGCACCACATCCGCATGAGAGATCATCGCCAGTCGACGCCGCACCCCCAGCGCAGCCATTCGTCCCGTCAGCTCCCACGCACGCAACCGAAGCCGGAGCGCCTGCGGCCAAACGGCGGCTGGCAGCCGATCGCCCCGCAGGAGGCGCGTCAGAGCAAGCCGCAACCGACTACGCCCGATCCGCTCGATCACATCCGGAGTGTTCACGCGGAGTCAGAGACAGCGCAAAGGAGCCCGTCGTCCACCCGCCACGTTGACTCCACCCTGAATCAGGAAGCGCCTGTTGCGCACCCACAGCCGGTTCCGCCTGGTCCATCGCGGGTCGCAAATGTCCGGGTCGTGTCGCCCTCGAACCTGCCGCCGGCGAGCTCGCAGCCTGTACCCCCGACCACTTCGTCGAGTGCGCCCAACGCCGCAGTCGAATCAGCTCCGTCATGGGATCCGCCGACGACAGCGTTTCCTGCTCAAGGCGCCGGCGTCGACACTCAAGGATCTCGCGGCACTGGTGGATACAACGCCTCGGCCCCGCAGACTGAAGAACCGCGTTCTCACACCGCGCAGTATCAGCAGCCGTTGAGCGCGGGTCAGACCCACCCTCATTCCACCGCTCAGCCGGCCGCGCCAGCGGTAGGCCAATACGGTCAACAGCACTACAACGGCGCACCGCCGCAGGGACCTGCCATTCAACCGCGTCAGGTCAACCCCGGAATCGCCTCTGGTTTCCGATCCTCAACCCCTCCGAGGCGCACTATCGACGACCTCGACATCATCCGTCGTGCGAAGCGCCCGCCGGCGAAAGGTTTCCGCCGCTTTCTGTTCAAATTGACCGGGGGCAAGGTCAACCCGGGTCAGTCGCAGGCAGAGCTCGAGTACCTCGAATTGGTCAAACGGATCAACCAGCCTTCGCGAGGCGTGTACAAATCGCCTTCGTTTCCCTCAAAGGTGGGGCGGGAAAAACAACTGCAGCCAAAACAGTGGGGTCGACGTTCGCCTCGCTACGAGGTGACCGTGTGATCGCGATCGATGCCAACCCGGACGCCGGAACCCTTGCCGATCGCGAGCATCGCGAGCACCGATACACCGTTCGAGACCTGCTGGCAGATCACCACATCCGCACTTACAGCGATGTGAGGCACTACGCCTCTCAGGGGGACAGTCGTCTGGAAATCCTCGCCAACGAAACTGACCCGGCCACCTCCGAAGCCTTCAACGAGCAGGACTATCTCGACGCGCTCAAAACGTTGGAAGTGCACTACATCATCATCATCACCGATTGCGGAACCGGCATGATGCATTCAGCGATGAAGGGTATCCTCGACGAGGCGGATGCAGTCGTCGTGGTCAGCCCCACCGCCCAAGACGGCGCACGATCGGCTGTCTCCACCTTGGCATGGCTCAACGAGCAAGGACATCAACGCCTGGTGGAAAAGGCAGTGGTGGTAGTCAATTCGACACGGCCGGGATCCTCCTCACTCGACCTGAGTCAGCTCGAAGACGTCTTCCGCCAACAAGGCGTACGAGCGGTCCGCATCATCCCGTTCGACGAACACCTCGGGGAAGGCGGCCCGATCGACCTGCTGCTGCTGAGCAAGAAGACCGAACGTGCGTACCTCGAACTCGCGGCGGATCTCGCCGACGATTTCGTGAACAAGGGACCCGCATAACGAAACCGACGCTGGCGGCCTCGACAGCTGCTGATCATCCACTGCCGTAATGTGCGCGGTGTTCGTAATGTCATGTGCCGCAGATAGCTTGCTTTGCATGACCGACTCGAACGCTGTGAGCATCGAAGACGTGTGCACCGCCGCACACAGGGCAGTTGATCCCCCACCTGTCGAAGGTCGCCGCTGCGGTGGCCCCTGCGCCCGCTGCGGGCGTGAGAGCCCCGGCAACATCTCTGTCAGCTCCGTCGTTTCCCGCACATTCACTGCCTTCGACGGGTGGTCCTCGCCCGCCGCGCAAGGGATGTGCCACGTCTGCGCGTGGGTCTACCGCACCCCAGCACTGCGTCTGAACATCCAGTTGGTGGGAGCGTGCCCACCAACACTGAAAACTTTGACTTCGAGACAACTCGGAGCGCGCCTACGGAAACCGTTAACCTCCGCGCACGCGCTCGTCGTGCCAGTGGGTATGCGTCGCAAACACCTTCTCCCTCATGCGCGGTGGGGCGAAATTGGTGTCGACGACATCTCGTTGTCTTGGACCAAACACGATGTACACACTCTCGCTGCGATGCGCCGCCTGCGCGCGGACGGCTTCGGAGAGCGGATGCTGGCAGCGAGCGCACCGCAATTCGCGATGATGCGCCGACTTCCTGCCGCACGGTGGACGGGACTCCTCGAAGACTGGGCAGAACTTGATCGATGGCGCGCGGCACCCCCATGGTGGGAACTCGCCCTGCGCGCCTCCTCCTCGAACAGGAAGGAACCGTAGTGGCAACCTCCACTGACAAATGGCTTGCTTCCGTTCCCGAACTACCCGCACTGACCGGGGCTCACTCGACCGCTGAACGACTACTTCTGTTGCTGCACTACGGAATTGACTGGGAAAACGGATGGGTAGCATCCCGCCGAGCCGTGTACTGGGAACACCACCTCCCCGATCGTGTCCGGCTCGCCACCTACCGGTGCGGCGCCGATCTCGACCGATGGTGGGGCATCGTGTCGGAGAAGCTCGAATCCCGACCCAACGCATCGCAGCGACTCGAACTCTCGCAACTACTGAGAGAACCACCGAAGCCAGTGCTGGCAATCATGCGCGAATCGACTCGGGCGCTGGTGCTTCGAACGCAGATCGTTGCGACGGCATACCGAGAGTCCCAAACCCACACCCGGCGGCAGCGCGACAACGCAGGAGAAACATCACCATGACCAGCACTGTGCATTGGGATCTGGACATCTATGCACTGTCGTCTATCTCGCACAAAGACGACAGCACCTCGACAACCACGGCCCTCTTTCGCCGTGAAGAAGTAATCCAGCTCGACGGGACGGGGGAGCTCGTTCCGATCATCTCCGGCAACTCCTTCCGCGGAACACTGCGACGCATCGGTGAGGAACTCCTCCGCGATGTGCTCGACTACGAGGGCACACTGTCGCTGCCGGCGGCCCACACCCTCCGTAGCGGAGGAGCGCTACGAAAAACCAAGGGCGAACCCCTCTCCGGAAGCAGACTCGAGCATGCACGAAATCTCATCCCCCTGATCGGCGTCTTCGGAGGTAACAGCAGCTCCACGATGATCAAGGGCCGCGCCCAGATCGGGAAAGTCGTACCGCGGGTCAAAGAGACCGAACACATCATGTCCAGACCGTCGAAGCTTCCGTTACTGAGCCAGTTCGAGCTGCTGGGCATCGAGCGGTACAGCCGATTCGACGACTCGGACACCGCAGACTTCCCATCAACCGCCGCGGCAGAGTCCGACGCGGAGAACTCGGCGACCGGCTCCCATCTGATGCGCTACGAAGTCGAGACCTTACCTGCGGGAACCACCTTCGAATCCTGGATCCGCCTCACCCGAGCCACCGATCTGCAGATCGCCTTCTTCACGGACGTCCTCGCCGAATTCACAGCAGCAGGACGACTCGGTGGGCGATTGTCGATCGGCCACGGGATGGTTCGCGTCGAATCCACGCGATCGACGACAGCCGGCACCACAGCATCTGCGGTGGATTGGCGCGAACATCTGCGCAGTGTCCGAGACGACGCGCTGGAAGTTCTGGCGAACTGGTGATGAGGCCGCTACTGGTGAAAGCGAGACTCGCCCACGGAATCGCGCACGCCGCACCGTGGGGAGTGAGCCTCGACGGACTACTCGCCGCAGAAATATGGGCAGACCAGAAGGCGGGCAAGCGCGATCGAGGCGAGGACGTAGCTGCGCTGGCAGCGGACGTGGACCCTGTAGACCTCGATTTGCCCTTGGCTCGATGCGAACTGTCAGGCGGAGACCTGTGGCACTGGGCAGCTACTTGTGCGTATCCCGAGAAACCTGTCGACCATCCAGTGGTGCGCTACTGGACGGGGCGCCCCGATCATGCGGCGCTCGGAGATCTCGTGGCAGATCTCCCGGGCGTCGTCTCGGAAAGGCAAGGCCCGTACCGGTCGCGGAGCATGCCGTTGTTGGTCACGAGCACCGACACCGTGACATGGCAATGTGTGGGAGACGATGACCGGATCATGGCGATCCTGCACGGTGTCGCCGCGATCGGAAAGAAACGTAGTCAGGGCGAAGGTCGAGTTCTGCGGTGGGAAGTGACGCCTCTCGACGAGTCTTTTGGCTGGTCGGCAGGGCATCTCCATATTGATGGCAGCCTCGGTCGGCCAACCCCGGATGGATGCCTGCACGGAACCGCGGTGGCAACCGGTGGCCGAGGACCCACGGGTCTGCGGCCGCCGTACATGCACGGTTTCCGCCGGCACACGCTCAACCTGCCGTTCTCGCTCACTGTGTGAGTAGCGAAGACGATCTTGGAGCCAAGTTCTGTCGTGGCGCTCGGCTATTGCGCGGTACCTGAACTGGGGTTCTCTGGCCTGCTAGCGATAGTCATCAGCGCCCTGTACGCACGATCTCGACGCCCTTCCGGGACGAGTTGCCACGAACGGTGTTGTGGGTTTTCGAGTGCCACAGCTAGCTTCTCGAGTCTGCGTGGGTCGTTTTCCGTCATCGTCACATCACGTTCGACGATCGGATTGCCAATCGCACTGGCGAGGATCGCAGCGTCATCGAGATGGCGTTGCGTGTCCCTGCGGTCACTGATGAAAGCTGCCCCCTTGAGGATCAGAGCCCCCAGAACGGTCGGCAGGCTCAAACGGGTTGGTACCCCGTCAATTTCGATCGTGCAGTTCACGGTTTTCCGCAATGCAGATGTGGCACCTGGGACCTGGAAGACCGGGTGCCCTTTCAGCTTCGGGACATGCTTCGGTGGTAGATGGTCGGCGACCATCACATCGACTATCTCGGGCGTCTTTTCTCCTCCACGTGTAAACCGGTGGATGGGGTCGTCGTCCTGGAGCGACCAGCGGAGTTCGTAGCCGAGATCCTCGAGTTGTTTCTTGACTTCGTTGAATACGGCTGCGCCGGTTTCTATGTGCAGCACGATGTCGACATCAAGGGTAGGTCTGTTGAGTGGCACTCCTGCTTTCGCTGCGTGCAGCTGCACCATCAGCCCCCCGATCAGTGTCCATTGTTCGGACGGGATCGCGTTGGCCAGTTCCGCGGCTTGCGGCCACGGTGTAGCCCACCCGCCGGCAGGCGCCTGAATAGTCCACTCGGGACGTTCAACGGAAGTCATCGAGTAGCTCCTGGAGTACGCGCGTGCCGGCGCTGCGCTGGCGGGTGTCGAGTGATTCCATCAGATCGACGGCGACGGCCGCGATCGGAAGCGTCGCCGTGCGGAAGAATGGGTTCAGGGCGGAAACGACCCGGAGGGTGACATCTCCGTTTTGGGAGAGCATTCCGAATTGTTCTACGACGTCGTCGAAGTCGTCGTCGACGATGTACCCGTCGGCTTTGCCGTGTCTCGCGGAGGACAGTCCGAATCGCGCCGCTGTTTTCGGTACGTGGATGATCGCGCTGGTACCGGTGGCGGCGAGGTAGCCGCCCCTGATCAGGACATCTACGTCGCCCTCCCCCCAGGTCTCCATGTGGTGTGTGGTGGCGCGGTTTCTGGCGAGGTAGGCAACTTCTGCCGCGGATGACCGGCGTAAACGATGTTTGAGTCGGGTGATCTGTGTCGGAGAAGCGATCCAGTCGACTTTGCACTGGGAAAGCAAGGCCAGGGCTGCCCAGGAAACTTCGGGACTCCATGGGCGTCCGGGATGGCGGGAGCTCTGGACCATCCGATGGACGGATGCGCTGTTGAGCAGGAGAGAATTGCCCACCTCGCGGGCGATGGTGATGGAACCGGCGCGAGCGAGTCTGGTGACCTGCCGTTCGGTCACCGAGAGTGCAGCGGCAGCATCGTGCACCGTCATCTCATCCATGCCTTATATGGTCGCATTCGAGACCATATAAGGCAATAACAGCACTACATCGTGCAATTATTTGATGTGCGATCGAATGCAGTTCTATCAGTCCTGCGGATTCCTAGCGGCGACGAGGTTGGTCAAGTCAGTCGGCCAGGGGTACTTTCCCGGTGCGTCTGTCACGGATTCGACGATGGCCTTTCCCGCGGCTTCATCGATCTCGATGATGGAGAACACCGACGTACCGGTGGTGTGGATCCGGACGTGATCGCCGACCTGCATGTGTGAATCTCTTTCTCGTATTCTGCGATGTTTCGCAGCTCCGCACTATCTCAGGTGTGTACGACACGATCTGGCACACGGAGGGGCGAGAGTCGGCCGGTCGGCCGGCCCCTCGCCCCGCCCCCGGCACGGCGAGGGGCGGGGTCATTTGAGGCCACAGAATCCGTCATTTGCGCAGTTCAGGCCGTATAATTCGAGGTGTCCTGTTGAGTGCGCGACTGACCATCGTGCCGATTTTTTTGGAGCGTTCTGATGGCTGATTTGGCTACTGCTGTGACTGTGTTGGATGCGAATGGGCGGGCGGGGGTGCCGTCGTTGTTGATTTCGGGTCCGGGTATGGGCAAGTCGAGTTTGGTGCGTGGGTTGGCAGCGGCGGATGGGGTGCTGTGCAAGACGGTGTTGGGGTCGTTGCGTGAGCCGTCGGATTTCGCGGGATTGCCGGTGGTGCGGGAGAACGGCGTGACGTTGGAGGCTCCGGCGTGGGCGAAGGAATTGGTGGCCGGTGGTGGCGGGTATCTGTTTCTGGACGAGTTGACGACGAGTCCGCCTGCTGTCCAGGCGGCGATGTTGGCGGTGGCGCTGGATCTGACTGTCGGTGATGTGCAGTTGCCGAAGGGGACTCGGGTGATTGCGGGGGCGAATCCTCGTCGATTGCGCTGCTGGTGGGTACGAGTTGGAAGCGCCGTTGGCGAATCGGTTCTGCCATGTGGAGTTCACGCCGTCTGTCGATGAGTGGTTGGACGGTATGGCGACGGGGTGGGGTGCGCCGCCTGCCTCGCGTGCGGTGGCCACCGATGAGCAGCGGGCCTGTGTTGGTGCGCAGTTCGATCACCGGCTTTGTGCAGCGCAATCCTGATGCGTTGGATGCGTTTCCGTCGTCGGCGGCGAAGACCGGTGGCGCGTGGCCGTCGCGTCGTACGTGGTCGATGTTGGCGGCGGTGTTGCCGCATTTGCGCGAGGACGACAACGCGGCGATCAACACGGCGGTGTTCGGGTTGATCGGTGAGGGCGCGGGCGTGGAGTTCTTTTCAGTGGCGACGTAGCGCCGATCTGCCCGATCCGGTTGCGGTGGTGGAGAATCCCGAGTCGGCGTTCGATTGGCAGTCGCGTCCTGATCTGGTGTGGGCGGTGTTGTCCGGTGTCACGGCGTGGGCGGTGGGGCGCGGCACGGTGGAGGCCTGGCGCAGTGCGTGGGGTCCGCTGATCGCGGCTGCGGAGGCGGGCGCACCGGACGTGGCGGGCGCGGCGGCGCGCACGCTGGCGAAGGCGCGACCGGCGAAGGCGACTGTCCCGGCGTCTGCCCGTCGGTTCGCTCCGATGTTGACCGCTGCGGGTCTGATGGAGGCGGCAGCATGAGCGGTGTTCGGGTGCTCGCGAGCGATGAGTTGCGGGCGTTTCGCCTGGCACGGCTGGTTTCTGCCGAACAGATGCCGTATTTCATGCGGGCGTTGTTCGCAGCGCGGCCTGTTGCTGCACCGGGGTTGGGCACGTTCGCGGTGGATGCGCAGTGGCGGCTGTATCTCGATCCGGCGTTGTTGGTGGGGGCGGGTGCGTGGCCGGTGCCGGTGGCGGGTGCGGTGTTGCTGCACGAGGTCGGGCACTTGCTGCGGGCGCACGGTGTGCGAGGGCAGTCCTTGCCGAAGCCGGTCCAGCACGTGGCGTGGAATTACGCGGCGGACGCGGAAATCAACGACGACTTGCTGGCGGCGGGCGTCGGGTTACCGGACGGGGTGATCACTCCGCAATCGTTCGGGTGCGAGGACGGCGGGATCGCAGAGGACTATTACACGCACCTGATCGATCCGGCTACGGGACAACAGTTTCCAGACGAGAATGATGTGGGATGCGGGTCCGGTGCGGGGTGCGCGCCGGTGCCGGGGGAGTTGGGCGCGGCAGCGGGGGAGGTCGCGGACGGGTTGGACGGCGCGGAAGCGGATCTGGTGCGCCGTCATGTGGCGCGGGCGGTGCAGGCGGCGCAAGGGATGGGGCGCGGGAGCGCACCGGCAGGGTTGGCGCGGTGGGCTGGTGAGGTTCTCGCGCCGCCGACCGTGCCGTGGGATCGGGTGTTGCGTGCGGTGATCCGGCGCGCGTTGGCGGATCAGTCGGGGCGGACGAACTACAGCTATGCGCGTCCGTCGCGGCGCAGCGTGCCGGGGATCGTGGTCCCGGCGATGCGGGGTCCGTCGATCACGGTGTCGATTGTGATCGACACGTCGGGGTCCATGTCGGCGGGTGATCTGTCGGCGGCGATGGGTGAGGTGGCGGGTGTGCTGCGGGCGGGCGGTGTAGCGCGGGAGCGGGTACGGATTCTCTCGTGCGATGCGAAATCGACGTCTGCGCAGGCGGTGCGGTCGGTGGCCGATGTGGTGTTGGTGGGCGGCGGCGGTACGGATATGCGCGTCGGGATCGACGCGGCGAACGCGGCCCGTCCTGCCCCGCACGTGGTGATCGTGTTGACGGACGGGGATACGCCGTGGCCGGATCGGCCGTCGCGGGCGCATCTGGTGTGCGCGGTGATCGGCAACGACGGCGCACTGGCGCGGACCCCGGAATGGGCGTCGAGTGTGCAGATCCCGGTCGGTGCGTTGTGAACTCGGTGAGCGGTGACCTGTTGCGGTACGCGCAGCAGGTGTTGACCGGGACTTCTCACGCGCCGGATCAGGTGGCGAGCGTGGTCGCCGGTACCGGCGAGGATGCGGCGGCGCGGGCCTTGCGTGCGGGGTGGGAGTGCGCCGCGAATCCGGTGGTCTTGGCGTGCGAGCAGGCGGAGGACGTGTCGTGAGCGTGGAATGGTTCGATCTGGCTCAGCGTCTCTATGCTGCCGAAACGGGGCGCCCCGTTGCTCGGCTCGCACACACCACGTTCACCCCGTCAGCGTCGGCGCTGGCGGTGCGTGCGAGCGCACGCGGCGGCAGCGTGAGCGTGTCCGCTGCGGCGTTCGGTGGACGCGAGGAAACCGCGTGCGATGAGGCCGGGTTGGCGTTGCTGGCACGGTTGGGCGGCACGCTGGCGGCGGATGCCCCGGCGATGTTGCTCACCGACGACGGCGGCACGATTCCGGCGCTGGTGGGGTTGGCGCGGGCGCACGCTCACCACAGTGACCCGAATATTTCCGGTAGTGCCGCGATGGTGGGGTGGTGGGCGGATCGGGCGGATCATCCCGGCACGTCGGCGGTGGTGAATCTTCCGGCCGCGTCGAGTTCTCGCTACGTGCTCGGAGTGGTGCCGGAAGCGCAGCGGTCGGCGAGGGTGTGGCGGACGTGGTTGCAGATCACCGGCGAGAGTGTCGCCGGGATGCACGAGTGGGCGCGTGCGATCGGCAGTGGCCGGTTATTGCCGCTGCTCGCTGCGATCGGTGAAGACGATGCGTATTCGTTTTCTCGGGCGCAATCCGCCTTGGTGGACGGTCACGACTGGTCACGTCCCGACAACACGGCCAGCGCCGCGATGGGCCTGCGAAGTCGTTGTGACGCAGCAGATGTGATGTCATCAGCCTTGCTCGATGATCCGATGTGGCGCGAGCGCGCACTGCACACCGGCCACGTCGCGGTAGGTGTGGCATCGATGACGCCGCCACCGAAGGGTTCACGTCGGCGCAACGGGTCGCTGTCGGTGACGTGCGAGCGTCTGGATTCACGCCTTCGGGTCGGATCTGCTGTCACCGGGTGGGTCGGTACACCGCGACGGCGACCGTTCGAGCAGTTCACCGTCGAGGTCACTAAGGCCGAGGTTGTCGGCGGGAAGTTGGTTCTCGGACTCGGTTCGGTGGGGATGTATGCGCCGCCGAGTGATGCGTCGGTGGTGTTGATGCCGCAAGCGGCGTCACCTTTCGCGATGCGCGCTGGTCGTGGCCGGTATTGGAGGCTCTACCGAGGTCGGCGGTCCTGGCTTTCGACGGGGCAGACGCCCGTCCCTTCCCGGCGTGAAGTGCCGTTGGACGTGCTCATAGCGGGCGCAGAGGAACCCGGCAGCATACCTGCCGTGGGTAAATAGCCAGTTCAGAGGCTTCTTTCAGGAAAGGTTTGATTCGTCATGCGCATTACTGCCTCGTCGTCGGATATCGCTGCCCCCTCCGGTTTGGTCCCGTCACCGCCGCGTCCGCCCGCTCCGTCGCTGACGGGGTGGCCGGGGTCGGAGATCATGGCCGACCCGATCACGGCGCGGGTGCTGTTTTCGGTGTGGTCGGGTGATCCTGCGGTGGTGGTGCCGTCCCCGCCATGGTGGATGTCGGGTGTTGTGGATAGTCTGTTGGTGCTTGTCCTATCAGGGCGTGACTGACCATCACGCTGATGTCTATCCCCGGAAGGGGTGTTTTTCGTGACCCGATTTGTCTTGTCTGAGTCCGAGTCCGGTGTGGATGCGGGGGTGGCGTTGGGTGTTCTGCCGGCTCGCGCTGCGGCCTATCTGCTTGCTAGTGGGTGGAGTGCCGATATGGAGGGAGGCGGTGTGACGGTGGGAGCGGCACTCGAGCGCTGCGCTGAGTCCTGATGGCAGTATCTGCTTGTCAAGGAGCTGTATCGGTGGCAGGTGCGCGGTGGTGTCCGCGACGACCTCTTCGAAGGCAGCCCAGCGGAAACAAATTCCGAGCGGGCCGCCGTGTTGTCGGCTGTTCGCACGGACTCTGCGGCGCTGGCGGAATTGTTCGGGCCGCAGTGGGCGGACATGGTTTCGCTGGCTGTGGCCGGAGACTTCAGTGAAGATCGGATGGTCGATTCGCTGGAGGCCGTCGATGCTGGCTGGTGGGCTGGATTCGCGTGGCCGGCGGCGATCGACGCGGCGAGTTCGGTTGCCGTCGAATCTGGACGCCGAAATCAGTTCCTGGCCGCGTTCAATGTGGCGTGCCGATTGGGGCACGGGGTGAGCCGGATTGCGGCTGCCGATGCGTCACGAGGTCTGGTGGTTCGGGATCTGATTGGAGTTCATGGTTTCGATCTCAGCCACTACGACCGATTGACCGGACCGTGGCGCCGGCACATCGGTGCGGTGCACCGGGATGACCGTCGGCGGAGGAATCGTCAAATTCTGTGGATTAAGGTGTGTCAGGCGACCTCGGATACCGGCGTGTCCGGTGACGGTTCCGGGGTGATCTCGACGGGTCGTTCGAGGAGCTTGCCCTTGTGGAACAGCGCA
>NZ_LPNP01000043.1:0-14956 GCF_019266045.1 Rhodococcus sp. MH15 | reverse complement strand
GTCGAGTCACTGGTCAGGTAACTCGTTCATCACTACGCGATGGCCCACCCACAGAACCGGAACGACACGCCCCACCTGCGGCTACGCTGTCTCACCGAATGTCCACCACCCCAGGGGACTTACCCAACACCACAGGTCGGACAGCTCGCCGACGTCGACAACGGCGACGCACGAATACGGACTCCACCTGCGGTCGCATCGACCGAATCGATGTCGACCCCTGACAGATGCGGAAGAAGTACGCGCAGGTCACAACAGTTCTCAGAACACCGGAACGATCATCTCCCGCACGATCCACGTCCGGCCCGAACGACACGCAGCGACAAGGTGGAGCCGTCACGGAAAGTGGGCCAGAACCTTAAGAATGACCCCGTAGCGACGGATTGGGATTGACCCCTCTCCGATGCTAGGAGGGTGATATCAGTGGAGGATTGGGCAGAAATCCGTCGTCTGCATCGCAGCGAAGGAATACCGATCAAGGAAATCGCACGACGGATGGGCATCGCCCGGAACACCGTGCGGACCGCGTTACGCGCGCAGGGCCCGCCGAGCCGGGAACGTGGTCCGCGTGGCTCACTCGCCGATGGAGTCGAGCCACAGATCCGGCAACTGCTGTCCGAGTATCCGCGGATGCCGGCGACGGTGATCGCCGAACGGATCGGCTGGGAACATTCGCTGACCACACTCAAGGATCGGGTGCGACAGATTCGGCCGGAGTACCAGGGCATCGATCCCGCCGACCGAATCACTTACGAGCCGGGCCAACTCACCCAATGCGATCTCTGGTTCCCGGAGGCGAGGATCCCGGTTGCAGCGGGGCAGGATCGAATCTTGCCTGTGTTGGTGATGACGTTGGCGTTTTCACGGTTCATGACCGCATCGATGATTCCGTCGAGGCAGGGCGGGGACATTCTCTCGGGCATGTGGACCTCGATCTCGCAGGTCGGTCGAGTTCCAGGTCATCGCACAACGAGACATCGTCATACAGCCTCAGTCGGCGGATCATACGGAGTGTCACAGGGCTGGTCCTTCTTGGTCGAGATCGGTTGTGTCGCAACTCCCGTTCTTACGCTGAGGACCAGCCCGTCTACTTCAGTCCCGTGTCATCAACGTCCAGAACCACAACACCTAGGCTTCCTCGTTTTCCATTCAATCTGTCTCGTAGGCGTCGTAGCCGTCGGCCTTGATTTCGTCCCATCGCGCGAAGTATTGAGGAACACCACCCGAATAGTTGAGCATTTGCGCCGGCTTGCCGGGCACATTGGCGCCCCAGTACCAGGAGCGTGCCTTAGTGAACATCGAGTTGATGAACAGGTCATCGACGTGCGCGCGCCACTGCTTCTCCGACGCCTCGGTGTTCTCGAACCGTGTGAAGCGGTTGTCGCGCAGGTGCTGCAGAAACTCAACGACGATCTCTCCTTGATACTCGGCGGATGTGGGGCCGTTGCAGAAGCCCGACGGACTCTGCGGACCGTAGAGGAACATCATGTTCGGGAATCCGCGGGTGGACAATCCCATGCAGGTGTCGACTCCGGACTTCCACTTGTCCTGGATGGTCAGTCCGCCGACGCCGGCAATGTCGATGGCCATGATGCCGCCGCTGTTGTTGTCGAATCCGGTGGCCAGCACCAGCAGATCGCATTCGATGACGCCGTCGTCGGTTTCGATGCCGTGGGGGAGGATCCTGCGGATCGGGGTGATGTTGGAGTCGATGATGTCGACGTTGCTTTGGTTGATGACGTCGTAGTAGTCCTGTTCGAGGGAGGGGCGCTTGACACCATAGGGGTGCGGGGGTGTCTCGGGCGCGACGATCGCGGCCTTCATCGGATCGGTGACGCGCTCGAGTACCTTGTTACGCCAGAAGTCGTAGAAGGTACGGTTAGCGTCCTCGTCGACGAGAATGTCCTGGAAAGTTCCGAGCCACATTTCGAAACCGCCCTGCGCCCACATCTTTTCGTAGATGGCGTCGCGTTCCTCCTTGGTCAGGTCGGAGGCGTTTTGTGATAGGAAATCGAAGTCGAATCCGGCGAAGGCCTTGTACCGGGCCTCGAACCGCGCGGGCAGTCCTTTCCGGAACTGTTCGTTGTCCTCAGCGCTGAGTTGACGCTGCTGCATCGGGATCGCCAGGTTTGGAGTGCGCTGGAACACCGTGACATGTTCGGCGACGTGACCGGCTTCCTGGACGACCTGCACGCCACTGGAGCCGGTGCCCATGACGACAACCTTGCGGCCGGTCATGTCGACGCCCCCTTGCGGCCACCGGGCAGTGTGGTGGCAGTCGCCGGCGAACGAGTCGAGCCCTTCGATGTTCGGATACAGCGGCTTGGCACCGAATCCGGTGGCGACGATCACCTGACGAGCCTGTTGAACCTTGCCGTCCGCGGACTTCGCGGTCCACTGCTTCGTGTCCTCGTCCCACGTGCATGCTTCGGCGAAGGTATCGAACACGATGTCGCGAGTGAGATCGAGTTGGGAGTCGACGTATTCGAAGTAGTTCCGAACTCCGTCGTGACCTGGATACAGTTCGGCGAAGTTGTAGTTCTTCCACAGGTCTTTGTGTGAGAACTGATAGATCTGGCCGGTGCTGTCGGTGCGGGCGCCGGGATAGCAGTTCCACCACCAGATTCCGCCGAGCCCGCCGGCGGCGTCCCAGACTTTCGCGGTGAAGCCGAGGTCGCGAAGCCGGTCCAGTGCATATAGGCCGGAGAAGCCTCCGCCGATGATCAGAACGTCGAGCACGTTGTTGTCAGAATGAGAGCCGGTGCGGGTGGCCGTGTCGGCCTGTGATGCCGTCATGTCGTTCTCCTCGAGATTTCCCGGGCGGGTATTCCCGCCCGGACACCAATGACGTTAGGAGTGATCGTGTGATGTGAAGTGTCCGAAATCGGATCACGGCCAAGCCTCAGAGTTTCTCCATATATGCACTGCCAGAGGGTTATCCGGATTCAGAATCCGAGATTGCGGCCGATCAGTTCCTTCATGATTTCGTTCGAGCCGGCCCAGATCCTCGAGACCCGCGCATCCCGCCACGCCCGCGCCACCCGGTACTCGTTCATGTAGCCGTAGCCACCGTGCAACTGCACACAGTGATCGATCACTCGGTTCTGAGTGTCGGCGGTCCACCACTTCGCTTTCGCCGCATCGATGGCGGTGAGTTCGCCGGCGGAGTGCGCCTCGACGCACCGATCGACATACGCCTGCGTGACATCGATCTGCGTCACCAGGTCGGCGATCAGAAATTTGTTGTGTTGGAAGGAGCCGATCGTCTGGCCGAATGCCTTTCTCTCACGGCAATAGTCGACGGTCTCGACGAGGATCTGCGCGGCGTGGGCGAGATTCGCGACGGCACAGCCCAGTCGTTCCTGGGGTAGGAACGACATCATATGGGCAAAGCCGCGATCGAGTTCACCGATCACGTCTGCGTCGGTGACCCGCACGTTGTCGAGGAACAGTTCCGCTGTGTCGGCTTCATCCTGTCCGACTTTGTCGAGTTTGCGTCCCCGCTCGAAGCCGGGCAGAGAGGTCTCGACACCGAAGAGCGTGATGCCCTTGGCCTTCTTTTCCGGGGAGGTCCGCGCCGCGATCACCACCAGGTCCGCTGAATACCCGTTGGTGATGAATGTTTTGGTGCCTGACAGCAGCCAGCTGTTGTCGTCGCGTATGGCGGTGGTCTTGAGGGAAGCGAGATCCGAACCTCCGCCGGGTTCGGTCATCCCGATAGCGGTGAGGACCTCGCCCGAACATACGCCCGGTAGCCATCGGGCTTTCTGTTCGTTGGTGGTCAGCTGCACCAGATAGGGCGCTACGACGTCACAGTGGATACTCACGCTCGACGCCAGGGCCGCATTCACTCTGGCGAGTTCCTCGATGAGCACTGCATTGAAGCGATAGTCGCCCGCGTCGGCACCCGAATATTGGGTGGGTACCTCGAGTCCGAGCAGGTCGTGCTTGCCGGCATCGCGCCAGAAATCGCGGGGCAGAGCCTTGTCGGCAAGAACATCCTCGGCGAGCGGTTCGAAATATCGCACGAGGAACTGACGGACGGAGTCCCGGTAGGCCTCGTGGTCATCACCGTACACGGTACGTTTCATCGTTGGCCATCCCTTCGGATCGTCGACACCACCACCCTGTAGGGAGGCGCCAGGAGCCGGGTAACCCGAAGGTCTCCCGCCCTGCACCCATCGTCGCCGGGGCTACTGCCGGTGGGATGTCCCGATATGCGACAGTAACTTTCGGGAGATCAGGATCCGAATCGTTCGCTCTCCAGGCCGAGTGCGCGGATCTTGCGGTACAGCGTCGACCGGGCGACCCCGAGCCGATCCGCAGCAAGAGATTTGTTGCCGTCGGCCTCATCGAGTGCACGCACGATCGTTTCCCGCTCGCTGCGTTCGAGGGAGCTGAGCTGCCGTCCCGACCCGAGTGTCCGATAGTCGCCGGGCAGATGCTCGAGGCGGATGTCGAACCCCATCGACCGCGACACCGACGTCGACAGCACGGCATCGAGCTCTCGGACATTGCCCGGCCAGTGGTGGGCGATCAGAGCCCGATGTGCGGCCGGCTGCAGTTGCGGGGTGGGACGCCCCGGGAGTTGCGCGGCGAGGAGTTCACGGGCGAGATCGTCGAGGTCCTCGATCCGCTGACGCAACGGAGGCACGGACACGCTTCGGCGCACGTGGGTGGTTACCTGCTGACTGTCGGCAGGCGTGGTTGAGGTCGCAGTCGCGACCAACGGCGCAGCCATCTCGGTGGCGGCGTCCAGCAGCCGGCGCGTGGGAGCGACCGCGTCGCCCGGTACCTCGTCCACGTGCTCGACGATCCACGGGGCATTGTTCGACAGGCGTGCGCGCAGGTCCGCGACAGCGGTCGGAGTCAACGTGGAACCGTCGATCACGAGGACCTCGCCACCGTGCCCCCACCGCTGCTGGATGTGCCGGGCGACATGCGACTTGCCGACCCCGGACTCGCCGGTCACCAGGACCGGACCCACCGTGCCCGCGATCTCGTCGATGCGGCTTTGCAGCCGGTACGTGGCCAGACTACGGCCGACGATCCGCCCCACGGGCTCGACGGAAGGACCCCGATGCGACGCGGGAGCTACGGCCGTCCGAGGTCGGGAACGCGCGGAGGAAGCCATCGGACGCAGTTCGAGGATCGCACTGAGCGAATCTCCCGATTCGCTCACCCGCCGCGCATGAACGCGCACATCGATGCCCTCGGCGAAACGCAGCGGACCTTCCCACTCCTGCCTGACGCTCAAGTGGCTGCTGATCCAGTCCCAGATCATCATCTGATCGGTCGAGTCCATCAGCCGCGACGCCGTCGGAGTCGCGATCACCGTATCGCGGCTCATCGCCACCACCGCGGCGTTGCCGCGACGCTTGCTTCGCATGTATTCGCGCAGCAGAACCTGCTCGCTTCTCGCGGACTGCGCAAAGAGCCGTTCCTCGATGTCCCGGACAGCGGAGAGGATCAGGGGCGCCATCAGGTCGCTGACCTGATCGATGTTGCACGTGATATCGAGGATGCCCATCACCGTGCGCGAGACCGGGTCGACGATCGGTGAGCCGACGCATGCCAGCAACTGCAGGGACTCGAGCATGTGCTCATCGTCGCGCACCCGGAATGCCTTACGCTCTTCGAGCGCCGTACCGATGCCGTTGGTACCCGCGTACTGTTCCGAAAATATAAAGCCTGGCGCAACCTGGGCTCGATCGAGACGCCCGAGCAGTGACCTCACCCCCGCTCGGCGATCTACGATGGCAGCGTTCTGATCCGCGAGCAGAATGGTCACCGGCACCTCCGCGAGCTGCTCGGCCAACCGATCCACGACAGGTCGGGCCGCGCGGAGGAGCTTCGAGTCGGTGCGGGTGTCGTCGACGAACCGCAGCCCTGAGCCATCCGGTGTCGCTCCGATCGCGCGGCACCGGCGCCACGACTGTTCGATCTCCGGTCGCAGCCCCAACGGAGCATCCTCACGCGCTTCGATGCCACGATCATCCACCCGCGCGCGGATCCAGTCGCTCACCACACATCACCACCTCGGAAAAATCTTGCAGCCAGTACACCCATTATGTAACCGGGATCACACCGACCGTCGGTGTCTCGAAACGCTACACCTCCGCGTTCTGGCTCCACAGCTGCCGCATCCGCGTCTTGTCGAGCTTGCCCACCGACGTCTTGGGGACCTCGTCCACCCGCACGAACGTGTCCGGAAGCCAGAACTTCGGCAGGGTCGCCGCCAGATGGGCTCGCAGTTCGTCGTCGGTCGTCTCCTCGGTCAGCCGGACCCACGCGACGGGGCGTTCCTGCCACGTCTCGTGCGGCACCGCGATGACAGCGGCCTCGAGCACGGCCGGGTGCAGCAGCAACTGGTTCTCGAGTTCGATCGAGGAGATCCACTCACCGCCGCTCTTGATGAGGTCCTTGACGCGGTCGTGGATCTGAACCTGGCCGTCGGGGTGAATCACCGCGACGTCGCCGGTCCGCAGCCAACCGTGGTCGAAGGCGTCGGCGGCACGGTCGTCGAGATAGGTACCAGTCACCCATGGCGAGCGGGCTTCGAGCTCACCGGTGGTGAACCCGTTCCACGGCAAGCTCTGGCCTTCCTCGTCGACAATGCGCACCTGGAACAGCGGCAGCGGACGTCCTTGACTCGCAGGTACGTGGCTAAAGGTTCCCATCGGCGAGGTCTCGGTCATACCCCACCCGTTGACGGTGGATACCCCGTGCTCGGCCCACCAGTTCACCAGGCCCGACGGCGGTACCTGACCGCCCAGCCACAAGGTGCGCACGCTCCCGAGGTCGTAGCGGGCGGGATCGGCGTCGAACCGCTCGCGCATGAGCGCCGCGACCGCCGGTGCGCCGACAACTACGTCGGGCGTCTGCTCCGTGGTGATACGCAACAGCTCAGCGGGCGACGGGTGCGGTCCGGGGAGGACGAGACGCGCCCCTTGCAACACACCTGCGTGCGGAACGCCCCAGCTGTTGACGTGCGACATCTGCGTAGCCAGCAGATACGAGAGTGATCCGTCGATCGCGACACCACCGGAGGCGCTGATCGCCAGGGCATGCAGCACGGTGCTGCGGTGGCTGTACACCACGCCCTTGGGCAACCCAGTGGTACCGGAAGTGAAGCAGATCGTAGACGCGGTGGTTTCGTCGAATTCCGAGAACTCGTCGATTGGCGTGGCATCGTGCAGGAGCTGATCAAACGACCACCACGTCACCGGCGAAGACACTGAGCGATCAATGCCCACGAGGTTGCCGAAGACGACCACGTGCCGGATGCGCGGCAGACGTGGGAGGACTTCGGTGAGCACGGGCAGCAGGTCGGCGTCGATCAGGACCACTTCGTCGTCGGCCGTGGCCATCGTATAGGCGATGTGATCAGACGACATCCTGTGGTTGACGGTGTGCAAGACCGCCCCGCACCCCGGGACTGCATAGTAGGCGACGAGGTGTTCGAAGGTGTTCCACGCCAGCGTGGCAACCCTCGTCCCGAATCGGATTCCGAGGTTCTCGAAGGTGCCGGCGAACCGGCGGCTGGCCGCGCCGAGATCGCGGTAGGTGAACTCCCGGTCGCCGCGGCCCACGTCACAGGAGACCCCGACCCGGTCGGCGAAGACGTTCTCGGCGTGCCACAGCAGCGAGCTGATCAGCAGTGGTCGGTCCATCATCGTGGTGAGCATGGCGGTGTTCCTCCGAGTCCGGTGGGTGCGCGTACGACCAGTGTTCAACTCGAATCGCCCCGCAGACCGTCCGAATTCGCGACAGCGGCCAGATCCGACTCCCCACTGTTGCGTTGTGGGACACCCGCACCGGCCTGCGGATGTCGAGACTGACTCACAACGCCCGCAAGGGTCGTTCAGTCTCCAATCGCCGCAGCGATTGGGTAGAAGAATCAGGAAGAGAGGTACCGACATGTCCGATCGTCAGCTCACCGAGATCGCGGCCGGCTTCACCTACACCGAGGGACCCCGCTGGCACGAAGACCGGCTGTGGTTCGTGGACTTCTACACGCACTCGGTCAACGTCGTGAACACCGACGGATCCGTCGAACGGGTTTGCACCGTCGAGAACCAGCCCTCTGGCCTCGGTTGGCTTCCTGACGGTCGCATGCTTGTCGTTTCAATGAAAGACCGAAAAGTCCTCCGCAGAGACCCCGACGGCTCACTCGTCGAGCACGCCGACATCTCCGAGCACTGCCGCGGATACGCCAACGACATGGTAGTCGCCGCGAACGGACAGGCATACGTCGGCGAATTCGGGTTCGATCTCATGGGCGGGGCCGACCACGAAAACGGCGTCATCGTCCTCGTCGACACCGACGGCACGTCCCGTGTGGCCGCAGACGGGCTGTCCTTCCCCAATGGCATGTGCATATCCCCTGACGGAAAGACCCTGTACGTCAACGAACTGTTCGGCAACAGAGTCACCCAGTTCGAGATCGCGAGCGACGGAACACTCGGCGCACGAAAGGATTTCGCTTCTTTTGGCGACCTTGGCGACGAACCGAACGTGGAGAAGCGGCTCGCGGCATGCACAATCGCCCCCGACGGTCAGGCCCTCGACGCCGAAGGCGCGGTGTGGATCGCCGATTGTGTCAACCAACGTGCCGTCCGATTGGGTGAGGGCGGGGCCGTCCTCGACGAGGTGAGTACCGCACCGCTGGGCGTGTTCGCGGTCGCCCTCGGCGGAGACGACGGGCGCACCCTGTTCCTGTCGGTCGCACCGGATTTCGACGAGGCGAAGCGCAGCGCCGCACGGGAGGCCAAGGTTCTCTCGACGACGGTCGACGTTCCTCATGCCGGGAGGCCGTGACGATGCTGAATACACGTTTCACCGAGATTTTCGGTGTCGAGCATCCGGTGGTGTGCGGCGGCATGACCGGCGTGGGCACCGCGGAGCTGATCTCCGCCGTCGCCGAGGCCGGCGGGCTGGGCTTTCTCACCGCGCTCACTCAGCCCACCCCCGACGCGCTCGCAGCCGAGATCGCCCGATGTCGGGAGAGGACCGACAAACCGTTCGGCGTCAACCTCACCATTCTCCCGACGGTCACTCCCGTCCCGTACGACGAATACCGTGCCGCAATCATCGACAGCGGCATCACCATCGTGGAGACCGCCGGCAGCAATCCCCGCGAGCATGTCGCCGCGTTCAAAGCCGCAGGGATCAAGGTCATCCACAAGGCCGTAGCCGTCCGACACGCCGTGAAAGCGCAGTCGATCGGCGTCGACGCGGTGAGCATCGACGGGTTCGAGTGCGCCGGCCACCCCGGCAACGAGGACATCCCCGGCCTCATCCTCATCCCCGCCGCGGCCCGCGTACTCGACATCCCGATCATCGCCAGCGGTGGATTCGCCACCGGAGACGGGCTGGCAGCAGCACTCGCCCTCGGGGCATCCGCGATCAACATGGGCACCCGATTCGTCGCGAGCGACGAAGCCCCGGTGCATCCGAACGTCAAGGCCCAGATCGTCGCCAACGACGAACGCCAGACCATCCTGGTGTTCCGGGAGTTCCGCAACACCGCTCGTGTGGCCCGGAACGCGATCTCCGAGGAGATCGCAGCCCTCTCGGCCCGGCCAGGCGCAGAATTCGCCGATGTCGCACACCTCGCATCCGGGGCACGCGGCCGCACCGAGGTACTGCAGAAGGGCGACATGGACGCCGGAATGTGGTGGGCGGGCCAGTCCCAGGGCCTCATCGACGCCGTCCTGCCCTGCAAGACCATCATCTCGGACATCGTGAGCGATGCGGAAACCGCCATCCGCAAGATCGCCGCCGACCTCACCTGACATGCAGGCAGGAGCAGCCATGAAATACACGACCATCCGCCACGAGATCGAGGACGGTATCCTCACCATCGTCCTCGATCGTCCCGACAATCTCAACGCGTTCACCGTCGAGATGGCCGACGAACTCGAGCACACCTTCGTGTCGGTGAACGACGACGATGCGGTTCGGGCCGTGATCGTCACCGGTGAGGGACGCGCGTTCTGCGCCGGCATGGACCTGGCGAGCGAAGGAAACGTGTTCGGCCTCGACGAATCGAAGACGCCGTCCCTCGCCGACATGCACGATCTCGACGATCCGGGGCTGCGCCGGATCCGCGATACCGGTGGCCGTGTCACCCTTGCGATCCACGCCTGCCGGAAACCGGTGATCGCCGCGATCAACGGCGCGGCCGTCGGGATCGGCGCGACCATGACGTTGGCGATGGACGCGCGTCTGTTGTCGAACAGGGCGCGGTTCGGGCTGGTGTTCGGCAAGCTCGGGATCGTGCCGGAAGCGTGCTCGACCTGGTTCCTGCCCCGGCTCATCGGCCTGCCCGCAGCACTGGATCTGGTGTACCGGGCAGAGATCCTCGATGCCGACTCCGCCCACGACGCCGGGCTGGCACAGGCCATCCATGAGCCCGATACATTGCTCGGTGAAGCACGGGCCCTGGCGGACGCATGGACACGCGACCGGTCCCCGGTATCGGTCGCACTCATGCGCCAGATGCTCCTGCGCAATTCCGCAGCGCCGCACCCTGTAGAAGCTCATCGCGTCGATTCCCTGGCCATGTTCTACACCAGCATCGCCGACGGAGCCGACGGCGTGCGCGCCTTCCTCGACAAGCGCCCACCCAGCTTCCGCGGAAAGGCATCCGAGATGCCGCCGTTCTACCGGGAGTGGGTCGATACCCCAGTCCCATGAACACCCCACACTGGCCAGCCGGACGGTGTGGATGATGCGGTCGTAACGTTATGGATGCACGCGGGCATCGCAACATCGGATGTCCTCTGTTGCCACGGCGAAGGCACTGTCACGTTAATAGAAGAGTAAAGCGGCGCAGTTGGTTTGGAGCAGGATGTTACGGGGACACCGCCGGGCCGTTCACTCTCAGGCGGCGGAGTCGATCGCGGTGACTTCCTGCCAGACCGCGAAGCGGTCGGTCATCTCGGCACGCCATTCGGTCGCCGAGAGTCTGTGCCTACGGGGTCGGAAATGCGGTGAAATGCCCGAGAAAGCGGACAGGAATCGTTGCGCGTGCCCGGGCGATGTGAAGCGCTTCATCGCATGTTCCCGCTGCCTTGTAGGTTGATGCGAGTTTCGGATCGATTGTTCAAATGCTTCGACCGGCGATGCTCCACCGAGGCCAGCATCTCGCGGTGCGCCGCCTGGTAGCTGGCGAGCTTGTCGGTGATGATCACCCGCGGCACGTATCGAAGGCCCTTGAGCAACTTGCGGAAGAACCGCTTGGCCGCCTGTCCGAACTTGGTGCACCACCGCCGGATCGTCTCGTAGCTGACCACGACACCGCGTTCGAGCATCATCTCCTCGACTCACGAAAGCTGAGCGGGAACCGCAAGTACAACCACACGCAGTGGTTGATGATCTCGACCGGGTAGCGGTGGCCTTTGTACGACGGCATTGGGGTGGTCACGCCACATTCTCCCAGCTTCCAGTTTGCCGCGTTCAGTAAGGTGACGACATCGACACGGTCTTTCGCAGCACGGACGCCGTCTACGCCATGAGCAAGAATGGGTGGAAATCGAGTAGCCGATTACCCTATCCGACCCTGCAGCACCCGACAGACAACAAGTTGCCCCGGCACCGTCGTCGCCGGGCCGCGAAGAAAGGCCGGCCAGTGCCCGCATCCCAACCATCGGCTGCCACCGAGGAGGACGGCGCGGTCGAAAGCTGCGACGTCTGCATCGTCGGAGCCGGTATCACCGGACTCAACGCCCTCTTCGTCGCCCGCCGATACCTGGAACGCGATCAGAAGGTCATCCTGGTCGACCGTCGGCAACGAGTAGGGGGCATGTGGGTCGACACCTATCCCTACGTGTCCCTACGTGCGACTGCACCAACCCCACGGACTGTTCACCGCCGGGAACATCAAGTGGACGCTCGGGCAGGATCGGTCCTACCTGGCGACAAAGGATGAGGTTCTCGGTCACTTCGACCACTGCCTCGACATCATCAAACAGCGGGTGCGGGTCGAGGAGCGCTTCGGCTGGGCGCTCGAATCCGACGACGAATCCGACGCGATGGTGCGGATCACCTGCAAGTCTTCCGACAGCCGGCGTCTGGTCGTGCACGCGAAACAACTGATCAAGGCTTACGGCCTACGCATCGTGGCAAACGACCCGCTGGAGATCTCGAGCACGCGTGTCCGATCGGTGTCCCCCGACCTCTGCGACATGCGCGGCGACGACATGCGAGCCAGCGACGCCCCCGTGTGGATCATCGGCGGCGGTAAAACCGCCATGGACACCGCGCACACGCTCGTCACCGAATACCCCGGCCGTGAAGTTAATCTGGTGGCGGGTTCCGGCACGTACTTCAACTCCCGCGATCGTCTTTTCCCCGCCGGAGCCCGGCGATGGTGGGGCGGAACGCCCGTGAGCGGTCTCGCGCAGGAAGCGACCCGGCGTTTCGACGGGACCAACGAGACCGACGTCGGGGACTGGTTCCGCGCCGGCTACGGCACGTGGTTGACCCCCACCACCGGCAACTACCTGTTCGGCAACCTGTCCGAAGCGGAGAACACGACGATCGCTGCCGGCCTGAACGACATAATCATGGATCACCTCGTCGATGTCGTCGACCGCGACGGCGTAACCGATTTGGTACTCCGCAGCGGGTCCACCAAGGCCGTCCGACCGGGCAGCTGGATCGTCAACTGCACGGGATACGTCCTGCACAACGACCACCCCTACGAACCCTATGCCTCGGACAAGGGTGCCGTGCTCTCCATCCAACCCCGGTCCGCCACAATGCACCTGACATCGCTTACGGGCTACTTCCTTCCGCACCTGCTGTTCCTGGACAAGATCAGGAACGTCCCGTTGTACGAGCTCGATCTCCAGGAACTGCGGAAGAAATCGAAAACGGTTCTTCCATACGCGATGTTGTCACTCGTCGAGCACAACCTCAGCCTCATCGCCGACAGCGTCCCGACCAAGGTATTCCTCGATTGCGGACTCGACCTGGATCGTTGGTATCCCCTGCCACGCCGCATGGTCAGCACTGCACGGTTCATGCTCACCCACCGCCGCGAACGCGAACACCACCGCCACACCCTCGACACCTTGCGCGAACGCTTCAATATACGGTGTGGTCCGCTGACAAAAGCAGGCTGCTAGCCTCTGCTCGCTTCGTTCTCACAGCAGTAACTTCGGGTCGGGCCCGCGAACAACACGCCCTCGCCGAATTGACTCAACTCGCCGTCGACGGCGACCTCGACCACGTGCTCGCCGCCGCGGCGGACGCCGCCGCGTTTGATTGTGGGGCCAACGCAGTCCCGATCACCTCGGTGATGTCGGCCCGGCGTACCTGCAGGGCGGTGGGCAGCAGGATGTGCGTGGCGCCGCTTACGTTTGCTGTTGATCTTGTCTCATGCTCGTGATCCTTATGTGGTCAAGCGAGCTGTCTCAGGGAGGGTGTTGGTGGCAAAGCTGGTGGGTGCTGCGGTCGAGGGCGGCGGCGGGGGGCTCGGCGCGGGCGATGGGATGGTGGAGCTGCACTTCACCGAAGGGAGCAGGGCGGCGGAGGGGCCGCTGGGTGCGGATTCGAGCGGGGTGTTGCACCGGGCCGGCGTGCGCGACGGGTTGCCTTTCGTGCTGGGGCCGTCCGGGGGTTATGACGTGGAGTTGAACCGGTTCTTCCGGGAGCTGGGTAGCTGGGGAGTCCCGGCGGCGAACAGCGTCGCGGCGTACGCGCGGGATGTGATGCTGTTCTGCCGGTTCCTGCACGCGTCGCGGGGCGGCAAGACGATTTGGGAGTGCGACGGCGCGGATCTGCGGGCCTACAAGGCGGTCCGGCTGCATTCGCCTGGGGAACATCAGGTCTCGGTGTCCACGTGGCGCCGATCGATCGCGGCGTTGGATAAGTGGGCGACCTGGGCGGTGTATGAGGGGCTGTTGCCGGCTGCGCCGTTTCGCTACGTCGATAAGACGGTGATGACGCCGCAGGGATTGAAGCGGGTACGGGTGAACGTCGAGCAGGAGCCTGACCGGCAGGCCGAGCCGATCCGGTTTATCGCCTTCGAGGATTACCTGTTGTGGCGGGATGTGGGGTTGCGCGGCGAGTTGCCGGACGGGCGGCCTGATCCAGCGTGGCGAGGCCGTCATGGTGAGCGCAACGCGATGTTCGCGGACCTTCTCGTCTATACCGGCATGCGGCTCGATGAGGCCGCGAGTCTGCTGGTCGGCGAGGTACCGCCGCTCGGAGCGGGTTCGGGCAGCAAGCGAGGGCTGGGGGATCTGCGATTGGCTGCGGCGGCGACCAAGCGCAATAAGGCCCGCACCGTGTTCGTGAACCGTATGACGGGCGGCAAGAGTTTGGCTTGATCGAATCGGTCACGATGCAAGTACTGCAGGCCGCGGACGCCACTGATCGTGATGATCACCTGAACATCGTTGAGGAACACTTCTCCAGTGTTACGAAGGCGGAACTGCAGACCGGGCCACGCGGTACTCGCGAGGTGATCTTCCGCTTCCGGCCAGGTCAGCCGAACACGACGTTCCCAACGTTCGATTCGTTCTTCGAGCTCATCCTCAGACAGCGGTTCCGGTGTCGGCTGCATCCAGGACAACCGCAACGCACCTGCGGGGTTCCGCAGGCTCTCCTGACTGCTTCGGGTGCGCCGCTGACGTGCCTTCTCTGCCGCGTCCTCGAGCCACCAGTCGAGAACCTCTTCGCCGCCGACGAGTCGGCGCACGCTCCCGATGATGTCGAGATCAACCGAGATCGGGAGCGGTCCGAGTTCGATGTCGAGGTACCGCTTGCGGATCACCGCCATCGAGGGTTCGTCGAGGATATGCGCGACGCGCTCTAGGTGTTGCGGGTACGGACGTTGCTGACGCGGGACTGAAGTAGACGGGCTGGTCCTCGGCGCGAGAATGGGAATTGCGAAATAGCCGTTCTCGACCAAGAAGGACCAACCCTGTGACACACCGTAATG
>NZ_LPNP01000042.1:0-14920 GCF_019266045.1 Rhodococcus sp. MH15 | reverse complement strand
TGCGGGCAACCCGAACAACGTCCTCACGGAACTCTCGGGGATAGGGCTTCGGCATGGTGCACATCCTTCCAGCGGCACCTCTCGGCACCACAGATCAGATGTCACCTATCCGTGCAGCAGACCCGATTTCCTCGTATCAGCCTGTCGGCGAGCTGGGTTCGAGCCAACACTGGTTGTGAACCCAATCCAAGGGACGCCCCCCGTGACAGCTGTCGTGGGCAACGACTACGTCGCACTTGTCACCGCACCAGAAGGTCAAGCGTTGGGCGGCAGGGTGAGCGTGCTGGGGCTGAGCGATGCGCCGATGGTGCCCGTTCAAGCACTCTGGTTGCCGCACACCATTTCCGCCGCTCGCAGTGCACTTTTGGGATGACCGATCAGTCACTGACGAAATTTGCGGCGACTGTCGCAGCGAGGTGTGCTTTGGGGTTCGGTGTCTTGCCGGATCTCTCGTACTTGTGCCGGTGATAAAAGCAACCGAAAGGATGGCAACGAGTGAAGCGTCGACCTTCAGCGCAGCAGCATTCTGCGCGAAACGGTAAACCCGCATCAACTGACGTTGCGCCCTCGAACACGACGAGTTCGAGACCGGCGCCTCCCGATCTCGTTGCGGACAGCACGGGCAGCGACTGACTGCGCGTGGGCGGATTGTCCGGTCGAACGCGAAACGGCTTTCGAACACCATGAACAACCAGTTCAACCTCGGGGGCGGCGAACGACAAACAATGATGCTCGTTCCCGCCATGTTGCCCGCTCCAGCACGCCAAGTATCAGCGTTGGTGCGAAATCAACTTCGATGCTGCTCGACGCCACGACACTCGACCGGCGAAGTGGCCAGGATGCCGGTTTTCGCCGACGACCCGCAGTAGCTTCGGCTAACAACGCGCCTGTGAGCGATATCCGAGAAGAGGTTGCAATGCATCCTCGACGAGTCGATGCAATGGCGACTTAGACGTCCCTTCTTCTCGGGCAACAGGACAGTAAAATGTTGGTCTACGTCAACTGTGTCGACACGCGCGGGATATTTGGCCCTGTGAATTACTGCGGAGTTGCTCTGCGAGAATCAGATGCATGACCGAGAACAACGGCAAAACGAGCGGTGCGATAAGTGTGGGTTCCAGGGTCAGTGTTACGGCGCCTGGAATCGAGACCGAGGGGAGCGCGGTATGTACGGGCGTGGTCATTGAGGACTACGCCGACATGGTCATCGATTCCGGATCGGTGGGGCGAGATTGGGCTCCCGTGCATCGGTGGGCGATCGCACTCGATGACGGGCGACTGATATTCGCCAACGACGAAAATCTTGCTGCCGCGGACTAGAAGCTTCTCCGCACGAACTCGTAGGAGTTCTCCTGAGTTCGGTAGCTGGCAGCTGTGTCGGAAGCGGATTGTCGCGGAGTTCGGTAAATTTCCTGGTGTGGAGCAGGCGTCGACGTTGCGGGATGCCCAATTGGGTGAGGCCTACGTAGACCTTCCGCTCGATCGAGAGGCGCTGCAGTTGAACCTCACTCTGCAGCGACTGAGTGCCTAGGGAGCGGGACGATTACGTAGGACTGCGGTCGCCGAAGACACCAGGCTGTCCAACCACCCTCCACGTGGTTCCCCGTAGCGAGTGCGTATGGCTGGTGGCGCGATTACGCGACTCGATGATAGTCGGTCCACTGCAGGGCCCGTTCGAACAAGTTGAACACCTAAGATGTACTGCCCTAGCCATCCGGCGTGTGAAGTACTCCGTTCACTCGCACTGGAATTGGGGTACCTCCAGTGTCTCCTGCTGTGCGGCGCCGTATTTCGTCCAGGATTTGCTTGTTCGACATTTGTTGCAGCGACATCCTGGTAGGGGAAAGGGGACGGTTCTCTTCTTCGGTCATGTAGCCGGCGGCAATCAGCACTTCTTGGATCGGCGCATCGAACAGCACTGCGACTTGCCGAAGAACTTGCGGGGATGGCGACCGCACGATCGTTGCCCAATGACGCAACAACGACGGATACACCCCTAGTGCCCGCGCAGCCTCCTCGGTGCTCTCGTAGCCCCGAGCATCGATCTGGCCGCGAATCCACGCTCCGAATCCTGTGCGCATGGCCAGTATTTTTCCATGAAGGCCTGGATCGATATCGACTGTGCGCCACGAACGGCGAACTTTCGCCGAAAATTTGTGAATGCAATCTTCGCCATCGTCACCGTCAGCAAGCTCAACGCGAACACATGGGACCGAGGTTTTCTGCATCGCACTCGCCGTCGTCGTGATCCGCATCCGCGGAAACGCGTTCCACTCCTGTTGCGCATCAATCGCCGCACAAGAGTTCCTCGACGGTGGGGGACGTCTCGGGTTCAACCCCCTCGCGCCCGCTATTGCAGCGGCCACAGCGATCACACCACCGGCAGTGGTCCTTGGCATTCACGTACGAAATCGCAATCTGGTAACGGAAGTCGGAATGGACTAAGCCGCTTGCCGTTCGATCGTGAAAACGACACGGAGAGTGGGAACGCAAGAGTGTTGCCCCTGATCCGACCGTCAGCTGGAACCGATCCGCGACCCTCACGCCCGCGAAAGAACGACCACAATATTGCTGAGTTGTCGGAAGCGGAACGAAACGAGGACACCGCAACGGCGGCTGTACAGTCCTTGCCAAAGACGCTGTCTACTTCCACTTTTCATCAAAGGGGCAATCGCCGAACACTTCATCTTGGACTGGCACCGCTCCGTCAACGAAACCGTCGGCGGAGCAACGGCCGGCATGAGCAGTGCAGCAGGGGAGCAGCTGGCAACGTTCTTCACCCCTCGCGCACCAGATCGTCGAGAACCCACCAATCTGCGGGCGGCATGAAACTCACCTTGACCCCACCGTCGACTTTGCGCATCGGGTGGACGCCATCAGCGATATCGTCAAGACCGCCATCCCGAAGGGGAACTCACCGACACTCACCGCACACGGTCTGGGATGGAGCCTGTGCGCCGGAACCACCCATGCCTCCTTGCAGGAAGATATGGAGGTGTTCACCCGTATCGGTGACACGGTCGCAACCCGCACCGCGTCCGTGAGCGCTTCAGCGGCGCCATCGGCGTCGTTCTGTTCGTCACCGACAAGGGCGAACGCTCCTGAGCTCTAGGGCGACGACTGTGTCCGGAATCAGATCGAGGGTTCTGCACGCGGGGAAAAACGCTTATACAGAAGGAACATTCGTACTCGCACAACGGCAGAACAGAGTCGAAAGTCCCCGCTGAACGCCGGTGAAACGCCACCGAAAGTACGAGCGCGTCCCCGCAAGGGTTGAACTTTCTCCGGTTTGTGTGACTTCGAGTACTACTGGTCGGTAGCCTTCGCTCCGAGCGCATAGATGTGACTCGCGACACACCAAAAACGAGTGATGTTTCGGTGCGTCGATTCCATGCCTGAGGAGCCCAATGTCCAAGAATGCCTTGAGAACCCGAGTTGTCCCCACGATGGCAATCGCTGCAGCCCTTGCATTGATAGGAGGAGGCGTCGCTACTGCTGAGGAGAATTCCTCGCTCGGTTCGTCCGGTACACCCGCCGCTACTCCTTTGACGTTCGACGGGTGGTCGTCATGCCCCGTCGAAGACCTCGATGTCGCAACCTGCGCGACTGTTGTGGTGCGCGGCGGTTCGATGAAAATCGGGGGACTGACCGTGCCCGTACCCGACGGCGGACTCAAGATCGCCGGCGGAGTCAAGTACGCCACCCAACCCGACGGCAGCTTCGTCGAAACTTTCGTCCCCAAGCTGGACGGCCGCAACGGCGTGTACTCGAACCCGATCTCCGTCCCGGGTGGCGCCATCGGAATCGACACTCCACTGAATCTGACCCAGATCACCGCAACAGTCGAAGCTGTTGGGCTACCGAACATCAAGGTGCTCGATCAAGAACTGACGATGCCGGTACGACTGAAACTGTCGAACTCGTTGTTGGGTAACAACTGCTATCTCGGCTCCACGGCGAACCCGATCAACCTCCACCTCACGACCACCGGCAACCCGCCCTCGGAGCCCATCGGCGAATATCCCGGAGCAGTGTTCCCTGCCGTTCAGCACACCGACAATCTCTTCGCAGCTCCCGCCGCTAGCGGGTGCGGGGTCTTCGGTGCACTCAACTGGGCGGTGAACCTGCGAGCAGGAACCCCCTCGGCCAGCGGAAAGAACTCTCTGACCACTTCCAGCGACGTCTACACCGTCGCCGCGCGCAAGGTACGACCGCCGGCAGCTTCCGCTGCGCAGGCAACCGAACCTGCAGCTGTGGCGCAGATGGGAGCCGCCGGGTAGAGATCACACCCGCCTGAAATTCTTTCGACTGACGGTTCACCCCAAAGGTATTCGACAGAAAGGCACATCACATGTCATTACGCACAATGCTCGGCAAGGCCCCCGCGATCGTCGGGGCCGCAGCCGCATTGACCATCGCTGCATCCGGGATCGCAGCAGCGTCCACCACGATCAGCCCCGCCACAGCCACTCCGGTGACGGCCACCAGCAGTGGGCTCAGTTTCCTGACAACTGGCGGTCTCGAGTTGTACTGCACCAGCGTCAGCGGAACCGGAACCACCCCTGCGGCGCCCGGTAACGTGAACTCCGGAACGGGTGGCATCAACATCAACATCGCGAGCGTGGGACTGTCCGGATGTGACCTCGAAGGTGTGCCGGCAACGATCACCACGGCCGGTTCGTGGGCTCTGAACGTCAACGCCGACAGTGGATCACCGATGGGAAGTATCAAAATCCCCAACGGTGGAGCTCACGTAGTCGCTGGTAGCTGCGTCATCGACGTCACCGCCAGCACTGCCGGTCCCGTGCCCTACAGCAACACAACACATACCGTCACCGCCAACAACACCGGAACGGTGAACTTCACCTCCAACGGGGGAAGCGCATCCTGCCCGGCAGCAGGAGCCGGAACGGCGAAGATGACCGGGGCGCTCAAGTTCAACTCCGCGCCCGGCATCACCGTCACTCCCTGACCCGGAATGTAGTTGCGCCACAGACACACCCGCACTAAGTGAACTACATGCTGGTGTGGCTGCGGCGTACAGTTCGCGAACCGTCCCCCGGGACAGGTTGCTGCCTGAACAGGAAGATTCAAAGAACACATGATCGTTTGGCCGAGGACCCGCCCGATCCCTCATAGTATTTCTCCACGGCGGTGAAAATCCCTGATCACCTTCTAGTGCTTCACCGAGAACCTCAGTGCCTTACTGCCCATCCACGATCATGCATCATCTCACCAGTAGTGATGCGCTGGCCCTGTTGAGATGAAGATCGTAGTCGGCCTACGAATCGATCCGAATCGACTGTGACTCTCGGAACTCTGTGGCTCAGTGCTCGGTAGAAATGGTCGGCCGCGGCTGTGACGAAACGATTGACGGGCGAGTTCCGAGTGTCGGGACGCTTTCAGTGTCCTGCACGGTGGCGGTCAACTCGATGTTCGCAAATAGCGCTGATCGCTTCAAACCTGCATTCCTGCAGACCGTTCGATCGATTATGCGTGAAGGTGGGACTCACGGTTTCGGGTGAAATTCCGAGTAAGCGTGCTACTACTTTACCGGAATAGCCTTCGGCGACCCGTTCGATGATCTCTTCTTGGCGCTTACTCAATCGCATCACGGTCGCCTCCTGCGGCGGTATGGATGGGCGCGGCGGGAGCAACTCATGTTTTGCGTCCAGTGGGGACGTGGAGGCAAAATGATACACAACAACGTGGTCGATGCAGATATGGGGTTGCCGAATCCAACTTCATCGCGGGTGCAGGGTTGATCCTGGCCGTGCGTGATGATTGCCAGAGTCCGGCGCGGCTGTCGATAGAGCATCGAATCCTGAGCTGGTACCTCGTTCGTCAGATGTAGTACTGCAGATGGATGTGCAGCCGCGTACCTGCTGATTGACTCTCTCCCGGAAGGGAGCCGTCAATGAGTACGTCCGTCAACCGCAGCCGCTGGTCGATCGTTGCGTTGTCATGCGCCGGAGCGGCGTTGGTGGCCGCGTTCGTTCTGGGCCCGGCCGCGTTGTTACGCGGACGCTATCCGCAGTTCCAGGATCAATCCGTCATGAGTGAGCTGCTCGGTCGCGGCTTGGTCGACTACTGGGGTAGCAGAGTCCGCACCTATCCTCTCGGCTTGGCGGAGATGGTGGACTACTGGTTCGAGTGGCACGCGATCAAGATCGTCATCTCGGTGCTGCTGACCGCGGTTCTGGGTCTGCTCGCGGCGACTCTGTGGCAGAGATCTCTGACGGCCGGCGTAGGTTGCGTGGTCGCGGCGGCCACTACGACTGTGCTGTCATTGTTTTCGGTGTTTGTGGCTGTGCTCAACATCCAGTCGACGGTCGCACCCGTAGTCGCGCTGCTTCCGATGCTCTCCGCTGACAACGCGGACGGGCAGACAGCGCAGTCTCTGATCGAGAACGGTGTGCAGAGCGAAGACTCCGGGCCGCCACTGCTCGAGTTGCTCACACAGGTCGAGCACTACAACTGGGCGGCGATTGTCGCTACCGCCGGGGTGATCGCTGTAGTCGCAACCGGAACCGTCATCGCCTTCCGACGCTACAGGTCGTCGAACACGACAAACGGTGCCCACCGTCGGATGTTCGTCGCCCTCGGATCGCTCGGTGCTGTGATGACCATTGCGATGGCGCTGCTGTTCGTCGCGGCCGTTGTTGCCGTCGTCGATCCAGGAGAAGCTCTGCTCGGCGCGGTCGGCCTGTGACTCTATTGCCGGACAAAGATGAAGGCCGACGGCGTATCCATGACCGAATCGCGGAAGTGCTGAACGTCGCTCGCAGTACGTTGTACCGAAACCTGCAGTAGCAAAAGTGAATTCGCTACGTCATTGGAAATGTTGCGTCTCCGGCGGCACTGATGTCGCCGGTTCGGCCTCGATGGATGCGCTTACTACACTTCGACGGGGCGATTCGGGTGTGGGCCTGTGGTTGGCGCGCTGATATCTGTGCGCCAGTCCCTCGACTGCGGTGAGCGGGTAACGCAGCTGTCTGTCGAAGTGGGACAGGGGCAGCTGCGTCGTGGGTTGCAGATCGTCAAGCCGCGGCTCTCGACGGCTCGTTGCGGTAACGCGAGAGCCGGCCGTCGGTTCCGGTAAGCCGCCAGGACCAGAGGGTGAGCCGGGTGCGCATTCCGTTGGCGTCGGCGAGGCTCCGGACGTCTGCGCAGGACTCTGCAAGGAGTCGCCGGAAATCGGGGTTGCGCATCGAATAGGTCTCGCGCAGAACACTGCGGGGGATACCCAGCAACGTCGCGTCCTGCCGGCTCGGGACGACGATGGACCAAAACCCTATGCGCATGACTACAGGCGTGGTGAGGCCGAGTGCGAGGCGGTTGAATCGGCTCATGCGTGGAGCGTGATGGCGCAACCATGCATGGGCGAACCCGATGTGACGTGCTTCCTCGGCGAGATGGATCTGCATGATGCGGTCGGTGAGCGGGTGAATGCCACCGCCGCGCATGATGCTCTTCTGGATGTGGTCGATCGGCTCCTCTCCAGCGAGGATGATCTGAAAGAAGAAACTGGGCCACAGCGATCCCAGTAAACCGACCAGGGGGAAGGCCTTGACAAGCCACGTTGGGGCACCGTGGACCTCCGGAGCCACCCGGTTGGTGAACTCCTGAAACATCTGGATGTGGTGTGTCTCTTCGGTGAGTTCGTGCATGAAGTAGCGGAATTCGGGGTTCTCGTTCGCCAGGCCCATCAAGAACTGGGTACCGCCGAGAAGGAGCAGTTGTTCGAACTGGGAGCCGGTCTTTGTTATAGACGCGAGCCGAATCCGGGCAACCCGCCGTTGTTCGTGGGTTGAGAGCGCGCGGTACCAGTCGGTGTGGGACAAGGGGTCGACCGCGGGGAGTGTCCATCTTGGGTCGTCCGCGGGGGCGGCGAACTCGGGCGAATTCCAGGCGATGTCTTTGAACGCCTCGAAGTGGAGCCCTGTCGAGGATGCCTCGGACAGTGTGCGCAGAGTGTCGTGGTAATCGCGATGTTCGTTGACGGTATTGCGCCCCGGAGTTAACCGGACCGATGGCGCGTTACGCCGCGTGCGACGAAGTGTTAGGAACTGCATTTCGGGCTCCTTTGTGGCATCTATCTCAGATGGGCCCACAGTAAACTAAGTGTGACTACGCGTCCACAGTAACTGTATGAGTCTGCACGTCCACGGGTAAGTCCGGAAGGGCGAAAGGGACGCTCAATATCGCACCATGCACGCAGCTCTCGGCATTTGATGGTGGTGTGGGTCTGCTGTCGAGGCGAGGGTGCTGGACGTGGTCGACGGTGGCACGTTGGGCCGTTGTGTGCATCCGCCGACCTATACGGTGGGGTGGGTGCAGGACGAGGTTCTCGCGATCTCGTCACGGTCGGTGTCCCCGCTTGATCGGGTCGGAACTCACCTCGCCGAACTCGCGTCCCTGCACCGCGGCGACATCCGAGGCGGCGCAGACAGTTGATCATGTGGATCGGCCCGCACGTCTTTCGTCATGCGACGGGGATCCGATGGACCGTGGTTTGTTGCTCGGATGGCGATCGGTAACAGTGGAAATATCTCACCGGTAACTTTCAAGTTGTGTCAGTTCTCTTTCTTAAGTGACTGTGTAACAACCAGTTTCGATGGAATTCGCTATCTGAATTGAAATTCTGGGCGAAAATGCACGACGACCAATGGCTCTGGCAGGGGTACCTGTGCGCGCCACCGATGCCGGCGGAACCAACCTCGTCGAGATCGACATGCTCGTGACCGCCGACGCCATCACCGAAGTGCCGTCGGTCGGCTGAGACTTGTTCAGCGCCGAGCCTGCAAGGGCGGAGTATGCGTCAGGCGCTCCCGGAAAATGGGCGGTAGCCTTCAAGCATGAAACGGTCCAAGCCGGAACGCGTTGGGCTGTAGACGTACGGGCGAAGAGGGAATTTCTGCTTCGGAGCAACCTTTGGCCGCGTTACGTGAGTTGCGCCGGGCTAATCGAGCGTTGTCGCTTACCGGTGCCAAGGTTCTTCTGGATCAACTTCTGCCACCTCGCTAGCGCAGTCGCGGATCGCTATCACCGAAACGCCAGCGATCTGGCCCTGGGTCACCCCCTGAATGATGTCGACGGTGCTCGTCCAGATCGCAGGGTTGTTGACCGTGAAGGTACATCAAATCAGCACGGCAACTCCGGGTAGCTGTGAGGTTCGGAAGCGCGTCGGGGTGGTTGCTTCCTTTGAATGGGCTCTTTCTTACTGGTGAGGCGGTGTAGCCGTTTTCGCGGTGACCACCAGATCATACTTTGGTACGCTTAAAGTATGACCACGAAATTTACCATCAGTCTGCCTGACGAGGATGCACATCTACTCGACGAGTATGTGCGTGATCACGGACTTCGTGGCCGGTCGGCAGGAATTCGAGCCGCACTCCGCCTACTCTCGACGTCCGGACTCGAACGTGACTACGCTGCAGCCTTTGCCGAAGATGACGTAGATGAAGTGTGGGACGCTGTCACGGCAGACACGGAATGATTCGCCGCGCGCACATTCACTGGGTGGATCTCGATCCCGCGCAGGGCAGTGAAGCGGCGAAACGACGACCGGCGGTGGTGGTGAGCAACGACCGGGCCAACGCTACTGCAGAAAATCTCGGCAGGGGCGTGATCACCGTGGTTCCGTTGACTACCAATACCGCGCACGTGTTTCCGTTTCAGGTGATTGTCGAGTCCGACGAGTCAGGTTTCGCGCGAGCGTCGAAAGCGCAAGCGGAGCAGGTACGGTCGGTATCGGTTCGGCGTCTGGATCCTGAACCGGTCGGCAAGGTCGGGACGGAAACTTTCGCCGCGCTCGAGGATGCGCTGCGGTTGCACCTCGATCTGCAGTAACTTGGCGCTGTTGGGACCGGGTGATCGCCTCGATCGTCGGGGCGCGGTTGCCGAAGAACTCACGTAGTCTGCACCACTCGCTGATTGTTTCCCGTGCCAGCGCGGCAGTGAGTGTGCGTCTGACAAGCGGCAGGACGACGCGGCTTGCTAGTGATTTGTCTCGATACAGCGACCGAACCGACGGGTGGAACGCCTAAGGTGTGCTGGTCCAGCCGTCCGGGGTGTGAAGTGCTCCGTTCACTCGCACTGGAATAGCGGGTCCTCCAGTGTCTCCTACTGTGCGGCGGCGTATTTCGTCGAGGATTTGCTTGTTCGACATTTGTTGCAGCGACATCCTGGTCGGGGAGAGAGGGCGATTCTCTTCTTCGGTCATGTAGTCAGCGGCGATCAGCACTTCTTGTATGGGCGCATCGAACAGTGCTGCGACTTGCCGAAGTACCTGCGGGGACGGTGATCGCACGATCGTTGCCCAATGACGCAACAACGACAGATACACCCTAGCGCCCGCGCAGCGCCCTCGGTGCTCTCGTATCTCCGAGCATCGATCTGATCACGAATCCACGCTCCGAATCCTGTGCGCATAGCCTGTATTTTTTCATGAATCCGCGTACTCGATGTCTGTGTGCCGCTGCTTAGTGAATTTGATCATCGGATGGGATCAATGACGATCCACCTCGCGTACATCTTTGTCGAATGATGGGGGAGGGGCGTCATCCGTACCGGATAAACTTTGCCGTTGCCGTACTGCCGGAAGGGTTCACCTTCGCACGGTGCTGCAATCATCCAGCCAGTAGTTGGTTGATCGGTGCAAGATCGAAGTAGTCCCTCCAGGCCACGATCTTCGAGTCGGTGATCTCGAAGATTCCCATGACGGGGAGGACAACGTGCTTGTCGCCCAGATGGAAACGGTCGGTTCGCTCGTTGCAAACCCTTGCACCATCGGCAACCTGGTTGTGAATAATGAATTCGATCCCTCCGAAGGTTGAAATGAAACCCTCCAAGAAGTTCAAAATCTCGCTACGTCCGACTATCGGTTCCATCGGAATATTTTGGTAGACAGCGTTTTCGCTGAAGTACGAGGCGATAGTTTCGGCGCTACCGAGTTTCCACTCTCCGACTCGGTTTGGGGCACCTGATTCCGATACTCGCCGTCTGATGTGGAACACGTAGTCGACGAATCCGTAGGATCGACGGCACCGTTGGACCTCGGTGCCGGTCACCTGACGGGTTTGACGAGCGGCATCGTCGATCGAGGCCCTGACGGCTCCCGAGCGGCGCGGCGCACGACACCCGTGGCATCGGAAGTGGCACCGTGCGCTCGCTGGCGTCGTCAGAAGGCAGGTACGTTCGGTGACGACGGAGGTGTCGAGTCACGCGTTGGCGCTTCACCGGGTCGGCGGGACCTTGTTCGTGTCGCCGTCTCCGCCAACTTCGCGCGCGATCATCTCGACTTTCATTCGTCCCTGGAGGCATATTTTGTCTCCGCGAAGAAGCTGTTCGGCTCCGAACGCTGCCATGCCGGCACTGGACTGGACGCACTGAACTACTGGTTCACCCGGTGTGGGTGATTCGCGGCGTGGTTCTTTTCCGGACCATCTGGGTATGGCCGACATCGAATTGACGTATTCCTCCGGAGTTGTCCCCAGGGACGGAGAGCTTCCCGCTCGCGACCACATCGCGACGGTGTTCGACGAACTCGACTTCCAGACTGCGGTGCAGGCGTACTTGTGGGCCATCCCCATCGTATCCTGGGCGCAGTGGATGGACGTGCATACCAACATCTTCGGAGCAACTGCATCCGATATCGTCGTCTACCGCTCCTATCGTGACCGACTGGGCCTGATCACCGCCAACGCGACGACGCCGTACATCTTGAACTTCTTCGATCTCGGTACAACGGGTCCGTTGGTAATCGAGTTGCCGGCGGGGCCGACCGCCGGGGGCATCGCAGATTTCTGGCAACGAGAATTCGCGGTGCTCGGTGAGATGGGCCCCGATGCAGGCAAGGGCGGCAAGACCCTGGTAGTCGGCCCAGGCCAGAGTGCCGAGGACACAGGTGAATACACGGTTGTCCGCTCTCCGATGATGCACATCATGTTCGGCTTCCGCACGCTCGATCCGGACCCGGCGCGCTCGGGCGAGTTGGTCGGCGCCGTCCGGGTGTACCCCTACTCCGATCGTGAGAATCCGACTCCGACGCGTCTGGTCTCACCGGACGGCAAGCCCTGGAGCGGAATTCAACCGCGAGACTTTCGGTACTGGGAACTCCTGCACGAGATCGTGCAGGACGAGCCTGTCGAAGAGCGCGACCGCTTCCCGATGGCGTGGCTTCGGCAGCTGGGGATAGAGAGGGGCAAACCGTTTGCCCCGGACGATCGCTTGCGGAAGATCTTGCAGCGGGCAGTCGAAGTGGGGGAGGTGTTCGCTCAGGCGAATGCGTTCGTCAAACGGTTCCCCGGTTCGCGCTTCTGGCCGGATCGTCAGTGGGACTTGGCGATTGTTCTGGACAACTCCGCTCAGCGAGGCGGCAACTACGATGAGTTCTACGAACGCGCGTCGTGGTTCTACGAGGCGGTCAGCTTGTCCGAGGCGATGAAGAGTACGACGCCTGGACTCGGTCAGGCATATCTGGGCAGTTATTGCGACACGGACGGCCATTGGTTGGACGGCGGTAACAGCTACACACTCCACGTACCTGCCGATGCCCCGGCAAAACTCTTCTGGTCTGCGACGGTCTACTCGGTAGACACCCGCTGCCTGATCGACAACGAACAAGGCCGAGGCGACCGCGGCTCGCGAGATGCCGATCTTGTTGTCAACGAGGACGGTTCGGTAGATCTTTTCTATGGACCGACTGCTCCGGATGGGAAGGAATCCAATTGGGTTCAGACCATTGCGGGCCGGCACTGGTTCTCGTATTTCCGCTTCTACGGACCTCTCGAACCATATTTCGATCGAACGTGGAAGCTGGGCGACATCACGCCCGCCTAGATCATGTGTTCGGTGGTCGAGGTCTGTCGACGATTGCGCGGTATGTGACCTAGCCCGAACGGGCAGGTGTGACAGCAGGAACTCTCAGTCGCGTGGTAGGTGTGTGTGGCATGGAATCTAGCAGCACTGGAGGGGGCGTGTTGCTCGGCGCGGGGCGCTTAGTCGATGGGTGCAGTGGTGGTTCGGCAGGTGGGGTGGAGGTCTGGTGTCCGGTTCAGACGAGGCCGTATCGGCGTGCCACGAGGACGGCATCACGGCGGGTGTTGACGTCGAATTTTCGATAGATCCCGCGCAGGTGGGTTTTGACGGTGTTGACGGAGACGAACAGGTCAGCGGCGATGGCTTCGGTGGTATCGCCAGAGGTGAGCTTTGGCAGTACTTTCTGTTCGCTGTGTGTCAGGAGTGCTGGCGGGGGTTCCGGGGTGACTAGTGATGTCCGCGCGTGGCGTGCGAAGTCCTCGTCGAGTTGGAAATAGTTGCGCCACAAGGTAATTTATCACTCGCGTATTTCGAATCGGAATATCTCGATCTCGAACAAAATCCCAAACTGCAGCAGCACGCACTCCGACGAGCCGGCGCGATCCGCATCTTCACCGACTACGAATCCGGTTCCAAGACGCAGCGTCCCCAGCTCACCGAATGCCTGAACTACCTACGCGAGAATGACGGCGATGTTCTCGTCGTGTGGAAACTCGATCGCCTCGGACGGTCCGTCCGCCATGTCATCGACACCGTCCACAACCTCGGTGAACGCGGCATTGCCTTCCGTTTCCTCGCAGAAGGATTCGACACCGCCACCGCAGGTGGCGAATTCCTCTTTCGCATCATGGCAGCTCTCGCCCAAATGGAACGGCGCATGATCGTCGAACGCGCCCACGCCGCCTCGAAGCCGCCCACCGTCATGACCCCACACGCTCCGCACTCGCTCGCGCCCTCCGTGAACAAGGCAAAAGCCTCGATGCCATAGCTTCGACACTTGGTGTCGGATGCTCACCAGTCAGTCGAGTGAGCGCCGATCAGTCTGGGAGCTTGCGTAATTCGGCGATGGTCAGCCCCAACGAGTCCAATCGAGCCATAATGCTCCTCATTTCGACGTAGTCGGCTATCGGACCGTGCAGGCTCGTACATCCGCTGGAGGTTGGTGTCACGTGCATATTGGGAAAGATGCCGCTCACCCGTGTCAACACGTCACCGTCAATGAGAAACTGGTAGCGAATCGGAGCAGTCACCTTGATCGCCTAACATGTCGAGACACCCTGTGTTCGAGCCAGTTTTGCAGGGAGGCCAAGATAAGGCGTCACCCGTTTCGGATGACCGCCAGGCCAGCAGTTCAGCCTTCCGCTGTGCCGCCGACACTCGGTACTCCAGCTTGGCGTCTCGTGTGGCAGCATTGCGCCGCAGTTCACGCGAGATCGTGGACGGATCCCGGCCGAGACTGCGCGCGATCTCACGCACGCAAACATCTTGTGCCGCGGGAATCGCTAGCTGCTCCAGCTCAGGACACGGCACGTACTGCCCACCCGGATCGGTCAATTCGGTCATCGACATTCCGACACCCTGCCGGAACCGATGGGCTCCGACCCAGGAGACACGCCCACCGTTTCAGCTGCGCACTCCGAGGTGAAGCCCGTCGTTACCTCGCCAGAACTCGCGTTCGATGCTGCGCTGGGTTGTCGGTGCCCCCGGCGAGATCATCGTGGATCTGTCAGTCATCCAGCCGGTCCGCGCGGAAAGTGGGTCCCGTGCTGTGTGCTCAACGCGGGGACGTCCTCGACGTCGACGGAACCGAGATCATCGACCATCCGTACATCGAATGCCGAGAAGCTCTATCGAGCTTGGGCCTGAACCGCGCCCGCATCAAGGTTCCTCCGTACTCGCTCCACGTCAACGGTCCCATGCAGCATTAAACCTGGAGCAATTTTCTCGGTGAGGTCCGTGACTGCCTGATCGACCGGGTCTGCTGCACGGATAGGTGACATCTGATCTGTGGTGCCGAGAGGTGCCGCTGGAAGGATGTGCACCATGCCGAAGCCCTATCCCCGAGAGTTCCGTGAGGACGTTGTTCGGGTTGCCCGCA
>NZ_LPNP01000041.1:0-14545 GCF_019266045.1 Rhodococcus sp. MH15 | reverse complement strand
GCGGATTTACACGCGCAGCCTTTCCGATCAGTGAGCAGGTAGGAGGGACGTCTCCTGCGCCGCGCCGTCCTCAGCGCCGATCTGGACGATGTTTCGCGGCAGGAAAACGGCTGCGATCGCACCGAAACGCCGGTTCCAACGAAGTGTTCCGCGAAATGAACACTGAGCCAGGCGATCACATCCTCAAAGCGACAGTCGGCCGGCGCGAGCAGTTCGCTCGGGAATTCAGCCTCCCGATCGACAACGCAGCGAACACCGCCTACAGCGATGCAGTAGAAGAGCTTTTGGAAATCGGAACCGAGGATGCAGCATGAGTAACGCCAAGGACCGGATACGCGGAAGCGCTGAGCGCGCAAAACCCAGCCATCATCGGCATCGCCGAAAATGCCATCACCTCAGCCGAATTCAATGACACTCCCACTGTGCGCCGACTCGCCTGGACCCTGTGAGATACCACCGAACCTGTCCCCGGTAGAGGCTCACGTACGCACCACCCTGTTGGAGGTCCCCGCTCTGGTCGTCCCCGCCGCCCGAGCGCATGCCCGAATCGTGGTCACCGAGACCCGCAGCTTCAGATCAGCGTCGTCGCCGGACTGCGACCCCACCCACGTCGAGGACCTCGAATGGGTCGAGACGACCGAGATTCAGGTGCGGGTCGAATTCGACGAGGGCCTGATCTGGGTGCGGGCCACCGCCGTTCCGGCATCGGCGCGGGCCGAACCGATGTCGGACGTTGCGCTGTGAACACAGTCAACCGAGGGCGAGTTGCCCGCAAGAGAGGACCGATTCAATGACCGCATCGATCTGACCGACGTCACTGTCGCATTGATCGACGACCACGACGTAGTGCACGAAGGCCTCGTCTCCTGATGCACGGGAGCCACACCGCCGATCGCGGTCGCCGGACGATACCTGTGCCCGACAGAGTTTCTGCGCGATCGAGCAGACGTAGGGCGTGCGTATCGACGCGGTGGTGCTGGATTTGCAGTTCAGGGACGGCTCGCCGCCTCCCGACTTGGACACGGTCGGCACCCTCACCGACGCCGGATACCGCGTCATCGTCTACTCCATGCGCAGCGACGATCCTGGACTGCCTCGACAACGGCGCGGTGACGTATCTGGCGAAATCGGAAGGGCGCCAACATCTTGTTCCCGCGATCGAGGCTGCCGTAACCGATCATCCGTACCTCTCGCCGAGTATGGCCGGAGCGATGTCCCCTGACACCAGGGCATCGCGAGACGTTGTGAGTTGCGCACGAGGGAACACTGCGATGCCGACTGTCTCTTTATTTGCTTGCAGACATGTACTCCGATCGACTGACAGACAGCTCCGTGTCGTAATTGATAGAACCGACATGCTGCGCAACGCACGAGCATGTCGGCGATCGAAATGAAGCTGTCGAGAGGAACGGAATGTCATATACACGAGGTCAGACGGTTTCGCGTGCAAGACCGCTCGCGCCGAGAACTGTCGGCCATGCGGCGTTGGCCGCGCTAGCGGCGTTCGCTCTGACATTCGGCTTGTTTTCGACACCAACTGCCCAGGCAGAGGAGACCACGTCGAGCGTGCTGTTCGTCGTCGACACGTCGGGGTCGATGACTGGATCACCGTTGGCGCAAGCGAAGGATGCACTCCGTGCCGGGATTGGAGCACTCTCCTCGGGACAAGCTGCCGGTCTGCGTTCCTTTGCGGGCGACTGCGGTAACGGTGGACAGTTGCTGGTTCCAGTGGCAACCGACAACCGCGATCAACTCAACAACGCCACTAATCAACTCACAGCAGGAGGCACCACCCCCACACCAGACGCTCTGCGCGCAGCGGCCGGGGATCTCCCGTCCACAGGCGATCGCACCATCATCCTCATCAGCGACGGCCAGAGCACTTGCGGAGATCCCTGCGCGGTCGCAGCTGAACTCAAAACCCGACTCGGCATCGACTTCCGCGTCCACGCAGTCGGTTTCAACGCCCCGGATGTAGCGGAAAGTGAGCTCAGCTGCATCGCAGAAGCTACTGGCGGGCGATACTTCACAGCGACGAACACCACGGAACTCAGCGACGCTATATCAGCTGCCGTCACCACTGGATCAGCAGAGATCCGCAGCGACATCGATTGCGATTCACCTACTTTCATCGGAGTTCGAGGCTCGGGCGAATCACCACAAAGCCTTGATCTTTCCTACTTCCGGACGCACGCGCGCACGAACAAGCCGTACACGGAAGAGGGGGCAGTCAATCTCGGTATGGGTGAGAGCCTCGCGCCGATGTTCGGCTTCCTACAACGTCAACAGTCCGTCGACTACGACTTCAACATCATGTCGGTGTCGTACCCCGCCATCGGCGTGGGGGCCAGCATCGGCTACTACACGAACGACTACCGGGAGTCCGTCGACATCGGTGCATCGAATCTGGGACGGATCATCTCAGCACTGCATACGAAATGCAGCAACAGTGCACGCATCGTCCTCGCCGGGTACTCACAGGGAGCAAATGTCGTCAATCGATACCTAGCGCAGAAGCAGGCTGTTACGGCACCGGAACTCGCACTCGTCAAATCTGTCGTGTACTTCGGTGACCCCAACCTCCGCCCCGGCCGCGCCGGTGAGCGGCACGAGGGAACGTCGTACAAGGCTCTCGGGGTCGTCGCGGCGGGTGTTACCAACGGTGACGCGGACATCAGCGATTATCTCTCGTCTCACCCGAACGTGGTCAGTTCGTTCTGCCTGAGTGGGGACATCATTTGCAATCCTCCCGTGGATGTCGTGTTCGGGAAAGGAATCCACGGATCGTACGGCTCCCCAGATACGAAGATCACCTGCCCAGTCAACGGGGAAAAGAATGTGGTGCTCTACCAGTGTGGCGCCTTCCGCGTAATGCGGGATCTTGGTTACACCCTCCCCTCAGTCGAGCGCACTCCGACGCTGCTGCAACGAGGGCAGGAGATTTTGTTCTCGGTGGGAGGCTGGATCGCGAATCAGCCCAGCTTGGCGCTCTTCGCCTCGACACCCCAGGTGATTGGCAATTTCACAACCGATGAGAACGGAAATGCGACAGCGCTGGTACGTGTTCCGGACGATGCTGACCTCGGCGATCATCATCTGATCGTCCAACAGCCAGGTGGGCGTTCTGTATCGGTACCAGTCACAGTGGTCGACTCGGCTTCGACATCAACTCCTGTCTTCTCATTCGGTCCAGAGGATGGGGTTGAGGATGGTCTCGGGTCCGGAAGCGGAAGCGCGGCCATCTTGTTCGGGAGTTGACACCTGAAACACGCGGATAGCGTTCATCCTCGGACTAGCAACTTCCCACAGACGAGGCTCTGACAGGAGTTGCAACGCGGGTGGTCTCAGTTTGCGGACCGAGGTAGATCGTGCAGGCGCTCGGCTGGTTTATCCCAGCCGAGCGTCGTTTCTACTTCGTCGACGAGTTCACGTTGTCGAGTCGTGTATCCGGGGTCTTCTTTCGAGGGCGGTCGCAAGGTTGAAATTGGGGGGTACATGCAGACACTTCATCGCGGCACGCCAAACATCCGAATCCCTGTGCGGCGATCGATCCGTGCACCAGAAAATTCCCCATCATTATCGTCAACAACTTATATGATGTCACATAAACTGACTGCGAGATGTGCTGTGCAGCAATGGTATACGCTGTCGCAGAGGCGTATTGCTACCAAGTCGCGCACCGGAGTCGACGCTGAGTGCTGCACTGGGCGACGCTCTCTTTCCCGGTCGAACGCGATTCGCACAACGGCGGTGTGATTCTGGAAGTCGGCGAGTGGACAGGCGATCTTGCGGAACCTGCGCAGTGCCGTTCATGCAGTGCGAGTGCACTTTACGTGTCACAGACGACCGGTGGGCGGACCGGGACCACAGTAGGAGGTGTGCCCTGCGGACTGCCAGCCGTTTGTTTATCGGCGTTTACCCGTTCCGGGCAGACCGCCGGAAACGACAGAGCGGATTCCTCCGGCCGGGGCTGGCCTTCCGCAATGCGGAATTTTCTTCGCCGCAGGAAGAGGCTTCGGACCTAGCCGCATGTATAGTTGCCGGCGCAGTCGACGAGCTTCGGCCACCAGTTCGCGCTCACGCTCGGAGAGTGGGCGAGCAGATGCGACGTCGGTCGCAGCTCGTAAGAACTGCTCCACCTGCTTCAACTCGGCACGTGCAACCCTTTGGCGTTTGTTTTCGCTTGGCTCTACCGAATTTTTGTTCTTCCGTCGTCGGCCCATATCGGATGCTCTCACACCTCTCCGACACCGTCGGGCCGGCTTGCATTGTGTATAGGTGCGCCGACATTGCGAAAGGTATCAAACCAATTCATCAATGCCGCAGGAGGCATCGCAAAGGACGTTCCCTCGCCAGCGGCAATGATGAAGGTGCGGCAAGATAAGTCTTCGGCGAACCCAGTGGACCGACCAGAACGAGGAAGTGACGTACGTGGCTAAAGATGGTTGGGAATTCTGGCGGGTCAGCAATGCGTCGAGCGGCGCACTGGAATGGCTCGCCGTCATGCGACCGGGTGCACGCGCTGCGATCGACCGTGAAAAAGTGTGGACGCTGCTGCCGAAAAGTCGCATGTTCCTCGCCAACTGGTTCCTGACCGCGGACTTCGGTCGAGAAGACGACGCGAACGATTGGGTGTACGAGAATATCGACTCCGTCGAAGCACGTGAGGTGGCGCTGGAGGTGCCGGAGCCATCGACCGAGGTCGTGACCCGATTGACCCACCCCGAGTCTTCTTTGACGCTGAATCAGATCGATCGGCACCCCGTGGACAAACTTCTGGGCAAACGAGTGGCGGACAAACTCGAAAACCGTACCTGAACTACCTGCAGAGCGTCCGCCGCAGCCGAATCGACGAACCCGGTCTTCTACCGCCCATCACGCCAAAGTCCAGGAAGAATCCAGGAAGAGCACGGCCCACGCTTTGAATCATCCGACTTCCAGACCCGCACATCCTCTCTTGACCTCTTGGTATCACCGTGCAAACCAACGGATGGTTTGATTCATGGCATGTTCGACGTCGATAATTCGGCGGAGTTGATGGTGATCAAGCGAAGTCAGAACTGATTCCACCATGTGGCAAATGCGTTCCAGGCTGTGCTGGCCCACCCCCAGACGGGAGGAATGACAAACAGGTCAGGTAAGTATCCGATCATCGTTTCGTCTCCTCAGAGTGGATTCCACCAGGCGGCCAGTGGCAGCAAGAATGCGTACCAGAACAGAACTTCTTCGGGAAAATCAGGTAGGCGCCCGATCATATGTCTCTCCTTCCCCTGCCTTACTTCGTCCATCGCACCTGATAGTGGCGCGTTACGGTGCAGGCGCTGTGCACAGGAGCGGTGCGCTCGAGAGGCGGGAAGCGGCTGGGGTCTGGGTGGCCGACATATCGTCGAGGGGAAAATCTACGCTTCCGGGGGTGCGACACGCCGCTACTCCGCGGGACGGATCCGGCTCCGTGCCCCTCGAAGGCGCCTTAGGGATCGCCCGGGCCAGCGGAAACGGCTTGTGAAACACCAAGTCTGAATAATCCACCGACCTGCCTCGGCGGCCGTGCCGAACGCGCTATTGAACAACGGGCCGGCCTGACAGGATCTCGTAAGACCCCCGTTAATACCACGTCGATCGCGACAAGCAACGGCAGGTTGTGCTCCGAAGAGTGGCGCGACTCCGACTCCGACTCCGATTCCGGCGACGATCGATGTTCGTCGGTCGATGGCCAACTGGGCTGGAAGTACGTGCCTGAACATCGAGCGGGACGTTCATGGGCCGGCGATGAGACTGTCCCGGCGGACTCGCCGCACGGAACTCCTACGTAACTAGATCGAGGAGCTGAGCTCTTCCCGTACGGTTCGCATGGTCGCTGTCAGCAGTCCTTGGGTTCCTTCGGTTCGGGCTCGGCCCACGCGGCGACGTTGGCGGCACCTCGTGCCAACTGGCGTCGCCCGGACGTCAATACTTCAGACGTCCGGTCCTTCGCCGCGACGAATACATCGGCGATCCGCGCATGTTCCGGGCTGTCCCACTGCGTAATCTGCAGGTTCCGAGCCTGAATAAACTGATCCAGAATTTCGCGCAGCGCGTCGCGGTGCCGGCCAAGACCGCGGGCGGCAATCTTGTGATGCGCTTCGCTCAGGCGCAGCACGGCATTAATTTCCAAGACCTCTCGCATCCGCGTAACTAGCTGTATGTCGGCCTCGTGCTGCTCGCGAAGGGTTGTGCGCGCGCTGGTAATGGTTTGGTCCACGTGCTGCGGCTCAGTGTTTCGCACCTGTTCCAGCCTGAGCTTGTGCCACTGAAACAGTGATTTCTGGGCTACGACCAGCAGTTGCAGGGTCTCTCCGAGTCTGTTTTTGTTCAACAGCTGCTCAAGCTGCTCGGATCGCTTGCCTGGGCCAGCGCGTCCGTCCAGCGTTTCCAACTGTTTGACGGCATGGACCCGAAGTCTCTCAATCCCGACTTCCAAATCTGCCCCCAGCGAGGCGATCGATGACCAATCTGTGTTGGTCAATGCATGCCCCGACGCCAGGTCCCGCACTTTGGCCGAGAGGAGACGGTGCTGTCCGTACACGTCCCCGATCCGATGAGCCTCGGCCAATCGGAGTAGCTCGTCCACCTTGTCTTCGATCACGTCCAGGTGCTCATGGACCTGGTCGAACTGGGCGCTGATCGCCGCTTCTAACGCGGCGATCGCAACCATCTGCGGTCCTACCCCCGCCACCATCGCGCCGGGGTTCGCGATCCGCGCGTTGGAGATGATCTTGCCGCTTTGTGGATTACGCACCATCTTGTGATAAGTGACGGTTGCCCCGGATTTCGGCCGAGCGAACAGCTCGTGGTATCGCTTGCCAACCGCGTATGCGGCTCCGACCGCGCGGCCCCCGAATGCCTGACTGGCCATCTTCGGCAACATTGTGCCGGAGTCGATCGGGACAGGTGAGAGCGCTGTGTCCCACTCGAGCGCAAAGGCCGCAATGGCATCTTCGGTACCGACAAGCGCGGTACCGAGCTCGTCGTCGATGACCATCAGCTCCATCGAGTCCTCGATGCCCAGCCCGTCCGGCTCGATCGGCGACAGGTCACCCACGTGCGACTCCTTCCACCCGCCCATGCGAATGCATATTCACGTTCTTCTCATGGCATTCTGCCTTGCTCCACTGACATCGCCCGTACGAGCTCCGCCAGAACAGCCAGGGAACCGGTTCCGACTGCCTCCGTGGGGCCCGGATGCCGCCGGAAAATAGCAATGATCAGGTAAAATAGTGAATAGATCCCTTCTGTGTGACCGCACTGTCCCCTGCGACGGTGAAGGAGCACCGGTGAGCACCGCATCCAACCCGCAGCCACGCCTGACGGAAGCCCAGATCGACCGCGCGATCGCCGCCGCCACAGCCGGTCACCGCATGGCGGGCATGGAGCCCACCGCCGCGGACATCGCCATCGGACGCCGACAACTACGCGGAGAAATCACCGGCGACGAAGCCGTCGAACTTGCCCCCGCCGCAGCATTGAACGAACGCAAGGGGCGCCCATGACCGCAGCACGCAAATCCGGCTCTCGCGACATCGAAGAATCCGTCAAGTTCGCCGCAGCGGGAATTCGCCTGGCCGGCGGAACTTTCACCCCGGCCGATGAAGCGGCCGCTCGCCGGGTCGCTTCCGGAACTCGCACTCAGGAAGGAGAAGTCGCCGCGCTTCGCCGCGAACTGGGGTACTGACTTCCCTTGCCGCGGAAAACTCCACGGTTTCGTTCCTGGGATGACTATTACATCGCCGGAACAACTGTTCTACGCAACAAACTGACCAGCGCAACCGAACCTTACGGAACCACAGATCCCGACAAGCTCCGGCTGTTCGAAGAGCGCGCCGCGTCTGTGCGCCTGGTCGCAGCCAACTCGACCCCATTCGCGGTTCATTCGCGGTTCATTCGACACAACCAACTCAAAGCCATCCACCGAGCACTCTTCAGGACGTGTACGACTGGGCCGGAGAAGAACGCACGGGTCCGCCCAGCGAGATGCGTAAAAGCGCGGACCCGCCGTCGGCCATTACCCGCCAGGCGATCCTCGCGCCCATGGTGAACTACGGCTACTACCCAGCCCCGGCCATGCCTGATGCCGCCAACCTCCAATTTCGTCGACTCGCCAAACACGATCGCCTGCGCGGCCGAAACCGCGAAGAATTCCCACCGGTCTCGTCGAACACTGGGGAGAAATCAACACCATCCACAACGAAAATTATCTCTAGTCAATTCATCGGTGATGCGGTCTGTACCTGCAGTTCCTGTCGTGGACAGTGTCGTCGACGCACCACGATGCCGCTGATCTTGGTTAGCGTCAGACGACCGTCAACTTGTTCGACTGGTGGATGTGATCGAAACGTCGTGTCCGATCAGAATCCCAGGAGAACCCTGCGACTACGTAATCTGGATTCTGACTCACTCGTTAGGTGTGGACTTTCGAGCACTGCGCGGAAAGCCGCGATTCCCAGAGCGACTGTTCGTTGCGCTTGATTGACAGCATCGGTGTGCGTGAACTTCCTCGCACCAACCTCGACTGAGCCGTGGACTACCTTGCTGCGGCTGTTATATATGTCGCGTAGTTCCTTGAAAAGAGCCTCGCGACTGGCCATGTCGCTAGGTTCGAGAAGCACGGACATCGCACCGGTCACCTGGAAACTAATCTCAGGGGTCGCTCCGAACAATCCCTCCCAGCACACGACCGCGTCAACCAAGGAATCGACAGGGTCATCGCGTTCCGCGGCGGCTCGCAGCAGCCTTCGCATGGGGAGGGATAGATACTCAGGCATGGCCATGACTCTCGGCAACCAGATGCTCAACGCATCTGCTATCTTGCCGTCGAGTTCGTGTGCCGATGAATTGTGAGGCAGGTTGGTTTGCAAGGGCTCTGCCGTCCCGGTCATGGGATTCGCGATCATCGTGAACGTCGCGTTCGATGCGAGTGCGTCGTCGACACCCGATGACAGGAGAACCGAAAATCGAAGACGCTCAAGTTGGGACGCTAAAAATCTTCGGTGTGTTTCGACTATCTCGGTATGTTCGGCGGAACGCCCAACGAACGTGATATCGAGAGCGTCGTGGTGATTGAAGGGCTGGACCTTGTTGTCAAGGTATCGCAGTTCGGTGTCGATCTCCGCAATCATCCAGATCTGTGTTGTCCCATTCAGGCATCCAGGGTCGAGAGGCGTCGATCGGCGAAGTCGGATACCTTCGAGTCCGATTGCCTCGACGCTGTCCTCCAGCCTGAGCCCTGCCAACCCGACGTAGGTGGCCGTTGAGACGGTTTCACCGGCGGACAGATTGCGAGCCAGTTCCAGCAACGCAACAGTGGAGTTCTGTACCGCCTCGACCGCATCGTTGGCTGCATACTTAGTCACTACTGCACTGTGGAGGATGTCGCCCGGGATGTCGTGAAACTTGAGCGTAGAGCGGTTTCCATCGGACCACAGAGGAAACAGAGCGGCCCAACGCGGGTTTTCCTTGTCCATCTGTGCTTCGAGCCCAGTCGCGGTGGAGCATGCGACGGCCTCCTTGAACATTCGCCCAAGTGGCTCGTCATCGGTGAATCGGCTGAAGAGTGAATCGGCGATGGGGTGCGCGTCGAGGACTGCGGCGATGTGCGTGGTTCCTAGGAGACGAAATCCCAAGAAGTCGCGTGCAAGAATCCGGAAGGCGGCCTCGACTGTGCCATCATCGGTAGTTTCCGGCACCCGGCCGCCGCAGCGCTGGTGCCAGTCGTTGGCCCGCGACGTTCCGAGGCCGGCGACATATCCAGCAAGCTGCCGGGCAGTGGTGATCCGTCGGTCATTACTGTCGGCGATCTCCTGCATCGAGATCATCTGTGCACGGGCTTCCGAAATCACGGACCGCTGCGCATCAGTGGGAATAGAGTGGTCTATTCCCCACTTGCCGTCGAACGCGCAGATGAAGTCGAGAAAGTCGGTTCCATAGGCCCGAGCGAGGTCAAAGTAGGCCAGACGAAAGTCGACCCCCTGGGCTTCGAGGAAGTGTCCCCAGTCGGGAAAGTCGGACGGGTGCGTCATGGCAATACAGTCTCACGCCCCGGTTCTCTGCCGTCACGCGCGTGACGACGGCTGATGCTGGTGGGTCACAGTGACTTCCCCCGACCTTCGTGTGGGTCGGGCGGTTTCGTTCTCGATGAGAGCTTTCGCGCTTTGAGGGTCTTGCTTGATAGAGTAGCGAGTGACCCAAGTCCTTATTGTCGTGGCCGTGCACGCTATGTCACTGAGGCACCTACCTGAGTTCGGAGCAAGAACGTGGTCGACAACAGTCATATTCTTTCGGCTATGCATGCCCTTTTCGAGGCATTGGGGCCGCCAACGAGCCGCCCCCTATCGCCCAGTGAGCGCACCGATATGCATCCCGAGCGGTTTTACGAGGGCTTCCATCCGGTCTTCGAGCTGATGGAGACATTTGGACCAGGGGATGCCGGTTACACGCATCAATTTCCACGGCGAGGCGGCCACTCCTCCCTGCCAGTATTTGTGGAAAACGGCGGCATCGTTGTGATCGAAACCTACTTTCATAAGGGTGATATGACCATCGAACGGCTGGACTATGGAATAACGCCTGAGCCGGTATTCAAGGCCTTGTACGCCTTGCTCGAAGACGCTGAAGTGCGCGACTAGCAAATCCTGCACGACACACGCCGTCCCGACGCCTCGTTTGAGGGTCGGGGCGGCGTCGTTTGTAGGAACACTGAGGAGTGAGTGCTGTCTTCGTGAAGGCGTTTCGCGGGGGCGCAGTCACCAACTTGCCTTATCCCACTGCCAACTGTCACGTTGCAAGTTCGATAATCGACACTTCGTTAATGCCAATGCAGTTGACATCGCGTCCAGCAGCCCGAAGCCCTCGGTGAGCTATGGCCGAGCACATAACAGTATTTGAGGCACCGACAGTAGATGCATCAATGGACCCGTGCTCGGGGAACTCTTCACGCGAATAGCTCGTTAAGAGGTGGTTATGTGCGCAATCAATACTTAAGTAGTTCGACGTTCGGATGGCGGGTTTTCTCAATTTCCGCTGCGTGGGCAGTGGTTAATCCCGTCCCAGGCGCTGGAGGAGTAGAACGACGGAGGAGCTAGAGATGGTCCGACAAGCTAGGCGAGCTAAGGGCGAGTCCTGCGAGGAAATGTGGGCACGATCGGTGGTCGAGGCGCATGCTCACGTAACGTTGGATCTCAATGACGACGGGTCTGTAAACGAGATGGTCGACTACAAGGTGTTCGATCGCCCTTCTACTGACCCTACCCGACAACAGTTGGGAATCCTGGAAGTTGGCACGATCACTAATAGTGACTTCAAGGAAAGTGAGGCGACCTTCAAAAAGGAACTCGGCGATGGATTTGACGATTCATCGTTGGAAGGAACGTGGTTGGTCTTTCTCACCTATGGGGCGCGACTGAAGCCGGTTCGGGAACGATTGGTGCCGGCTCTCAGGGCTCTCGAGCAGCAGGACATTGAGACACTCAGGCCGGGATACCAGAGGGACCCCCACCTTCAACAGCTCGCGCTGCAGCTGGCGGAAGTGGGCGGTGTGATCAGTGTGGAGCGCCATCGCGACCCATGTCCAGCTCAGGTTTTGTGCAGCTTCCAGTGGGGCACTGTCGGGCCAACCGATCCTCTCGTTACGTTGGTGATGGTCGAAGAATGGCTCGCTCGTTCTGACAAGGATCAGAAGGGCATTCGTCGGAAGGTGGGCTTGCGGGACGACCAACCCTATGGTGGTCTCTTCCTCCGGATCGAGAAGGTACCTTCACCAGTGGTTGGCACGGCGTTCTCAAATGACTACCAGCAGTACACCGAACCTTTACGGGCGCGTCAGCTCCCTCCACGCGAACCTACGTTGCCGGCGGAGATTACGCATCTGTGGTTGATGGCAGAGGACGGATTCGGATGGTACTGGGATTCCGTGCGATGGCACGTTGTCGAGCCTTCGGAGGGCGCGGCGTAGTCTGCAACGAACTGAGCACGGCGCGCTCGCAACCCTGTCCGCAGCTGGAGCCGGGCGCTCGTGGTGCAGTCACAATGCGCTCACTGTTAGCTGGGCCAGCCACACGACTTTTTTGCTTGTCACCGCCGCTTGCCGGAGTTAGCTCGCCACCAAGGCAGGGGTAGTTGGGACCCGAGAGAGCGGAAACTGGGAACTGCGGCGGCGGCAGGCACACTGCTTACGCCTTCGCGGAACCGAATCGAATTGCTCGCAAAAAAGTCGTCGGACGATAATCCTGCGCACCGCACGTCTCGGCATCCAGATCGATGAAAATCACAAATCTCATTGATATTTTCACCAGGCGCTGAACTTGGGGTCCAATCAGCACCATTTCTCAACTTCGCTGGCTCGAGACTGATAAACCAACAACATGTCAGAGACAGCCGCCCTGCCGTGGTCCGCCTTCGGCGAGCCTGAGTTTCTACCGTTCGATTGGGTTCCCTCGATCACCGCAATTGAGAACATCGAGATTCGGTTCCCTGGCCTCGACGTCGTCGCCCAGTTTGATCCGTTTCACATGTACTACGGCAAGGCGGTCTAACTCGCGGCAACTGGGATTATGTCTGGATCAGGTGGATGGAATGTTGCGCCGAGCGGTCCGGGATGATCTCGCAAACGTCGGAATGGGAGGATCCCATCCTTCCCGACGATTGGCGCCCGTCCTATGGCGAATGGATGAGCTTGGCCTCGGCGTTCAAGGAGCTTGACCTTGAACAAGTGCACGAGGACTTCCAGCGTACGTTTTATCGGGTCGGACTCTCCGAACTGAGTTCTGCCTTGGGATCCAGCGAGGTTTTCCACTCTTGGTTCGCGGCTTGGTGCTCTTACCTGGTCCTGACCTACAGGAAGAGTATCGACTCGACCTACTGGTTGGACATCTTCACGCCTGAACTCCATACTGCACACGACCCTGACGCCACATCTGATTCATAGATTCAGTTATTTTGTTGAGCAAACTCAACGCCGCTAATCGCCACTCCGACGTACAGCAGGGTAACCGACAAAACCTGCCACTGAATAACGGTAAGTCGTTCTGGATGATCCACATCCTGTCAGGAAATTCAGCTTTCCAATGGTGTTTGCCGGCGAATCCTGCACTATCGCTACCATCCCAACGTGAACGAGAAACAACACAGGGCACCAGCAACTGAAAACCCACCGGGCGGGATTCGCGCGATCGAACTTGTCGTGCTCGGCACTTGCGTGCTTGTGCTGATCGCAGGATCGGCAGCGGTTGGAGTCCTTATTTGGCCCCAACTGAATCCCAAAAGTTGGACCGCCAGCGGTTGGGCCGCAAGCGGCGCTTGGTTTTCTGGCGTAGTGACAGCTACTTCAGTCTGGTTCGCCGTCAAGATGTCACGAGAAGCCCAGAGCTCAGCGATGCGGTCACTAGGCATCCAACTGGCCGAAGATAGTCGGCGAGAACAACTCGGTGCGGTGGGAAACGTCTGGTCAAGCCTGCGCGCGCAAAATGAACTCGTCAACGAGATCACAGACCGATGGTACGACTACGCACAGGCAGATGCGGCCGCCAACACAAACTCGCTTAACCCCGATTCAGATGCACCAGACGACAGTGTGAGCGCGATGCGCGCCGAGAAACTTGTCGAATTTCATGCAGTCCAAAAGAACGCGCTGAAACTGGCAGCATCAGTGAAAGACATCTTTTTGGAAGCGATGTGGACGGTATCAGATCCGCAAGTACGTGCGGATCTCGACAAATTACACAAGTCATATCGACAGCTGAGCACATGGATCGAACGCACCTATATGAACTTCCCCAATTTTCATCCGATTCTCGATAGTTCAACCGGCGAGATACTGACACCTGTTGCGATTACCGAATCGATTCAAAGGAACAGCCATCAACTCGTGGTCAGCGCCCAACAGCGCCTCGGACGCTCCTCCCAGACGTAATCAACCCGGCGATCGCGTCAATCAACACGATTCAACTGGTTGACGGAAAAATGCTGTCTGGTCCGCTTTCTACGATTTCCCAAATGGCGCCGCATGTCGTTCCGGTTGGAAAGACAAGATAATCGGTCCACCACAGTTATTCAAGGAGTCAATGGTCTTGTGTCGCACATGATGTACACCTGAAACGAGGGTGCAGATAACTTCCGAGAAGGAAACACCAGAACACAATTCGTGTTCTTCTCCGAACTCGCCCGCCGCGCCGGCTACGAACTCGACATCACGCAGTTCACCGAAAACGGTTGACTGCGAGCAAAATTCGTTCACGCTCGCTCCTACCACCCGAGCAGACCGCCTGGACGTATTGCTGGACAAAGCGCTCACCGACACCCGGCCGCGGGTTTCGGCGGAGTCCGCCGAAGGCGGTGAACTCGGCGACTTTTACGCGCACCGCCTGCCTGGCTTTCCCGGCACCGCCGACAATTGCGGATCCGTGTCGCCTATCGCCTGAACGGCCATCGCGGCAGCTTCACGTGCACGCCACGACGCACTGGTGGTTGCCTCCGTCAGACTGTTCAGAACAGCCTTGTCGCGTGAACGAACAAG
>NZ_LPNP01000040.1:0-14198 GCF_019266045.1 Rhodococcus sp. MH15 | reverse complement strand
GTTGCGTATGTCACTGCTGCGGTGGGGTCTTCGGTTGATGTTGATGTGGTGAAGGTGGGTGTGGGGGAGCGGTTGGCGTCGTATATGGTGCCGTCGCAGTTTGTGGTGTTGGATGCGTTGCCGCTGAATGCTTCGGGGAAGTTGGATCGGAAGTTGTTGCCGGAGCCGGTGTTCGAGGTTGCGGTGTTCCGGGCTCCGGTGACGGCGGTGGAGGAGATCGTTGCGTCGGTGTTTGCCGAGGTGTTGGGTGTTGATCGTGTGGGTCTCGATGACGATTTCTTCGAGCTCGGCGGCAACTCTCTCAACGCCACTCGCACGATCAAACGAATCGCCGACGCTCTCGACACCGAACTTTCGGTTCGAGTTCTGTTCGAAGCATCCACGGTGCAGGATCTCGCAGCGCACGCCGAAAGCCGGACCGGGTCGGGTGGGCGAGTCGCGCTGACCGCGGTCGAGCGGCCAGAGCGGATTCCGCTTTCGTTGGCGCAGCAGCGTATGTGGTTCCTCAACCGATTCGACGGGAGTGCAGCGGCATACAACATCCCGATGGCGCTGCGCCTTCAGGGCGATCTTGACGTCTCGGCGCTGAGCGCGGCGATTTCTGATGTGATCGGGCGGCACGAATCACTTCGAACCGTCTACCCGGAAATCGGAGACGGTCCGGTGCAGGTCGTCAAGCCCGTGTCGAGTTGGTCGGACGAAATCGTCGCAGAACCGACTGGCGTGGACGAACTCGAAGGTGAGTTGGTCGCGCTGGCGTCGACGCGCTTCGACGTCACACGCGAGATTCCGATTCGTATCCGGTTGTTCCAGTTGGCTTCCGACGAATACGTACTCGGTGTCGCGATTCATCATATTTCCGCCGACGGTTCCTCGATGGCACCGTTCGCTCGGGATGTCGTGACCGCATACGCCTCGCGGGTTGCCGGGTACACACCGTCCTGGGCTCCTCTCGACGTTCAGTACGCCGACTACAGCCTGTGGCAGCGAGAGGTGCTGGGCAGTGAGGAAGACGCGGGATCTATTGCTTCGCAGCAGATTGCGTACTGGAGCAATGCTCTTGCCGGGCTGCCTGATCAGCTTGCACTTCCCGCCGACCGGCCGCGCCCCGCGACGCAGTCCTTCCGCGGCGGTTACCTGCACTTCGATATCGATGCAGAGTTGCATGCTCGGTTGAGCGGTCTTGCCAGGGCAAACAATTCGACGCTGTTCATGCTCACGCACACTGCGTTCGCGATGTTGTTGGCTCGACTGTCCGGAACCGAGGACATCGCGGTGGGTACACCCATTGCAGGACGTGGTGAGCGGGCACTCGACGATCTCATCGGCATGTTCGTGAACACCTTGGTGTTCCGTACGCAGATCGACAGCGGCGCGCCGTTCCTCGACCTGCTCGGACGTGTCAGGGAGACCGACCTTCAAGCATTTGCACATTCGGACGTTCCTTTCGAGCGACTCGTGGAGGTGCTCAACCCACCGCGTTCGACCGCTCGTCATCCGCTCTATCAGGTCGGCTTCCTCTTCCAGAACATGGAAACCGGAGGGCTCGAGCTTCCGGGGCTCACCGTCAAGGGCGTCGATATCGACAACGGGGTCGCGCAGTTCGATCTTCAGTTGATCGTCAGTGATCGGTACGACGCGAACGGATCTGCAGCCGGCATCACGTCGATGTTCAGCTACGCGCATGATCTGTTCGACGAGTCGACCGTGCAGGACTTCGCCGATCGATTCGTGCGATTGCTCGCGGAGATCGCGTCCGATCCGTCGTTGACCGTCGGCGACTTCGCGCTGCTGGATTCGTCCGAGAGCGACCGGATCCTGAACCGCTGGAACGAGACCGATCACTCCGTCCCGGGAGTCACTCTGGTCGAACTGTTCGACGAGCAGGTCGGTTCGAACCCGGGTGCGGTGGCAGTGATCGCCGGGAACACGTCGCTGACCTACGCCGAGTTCGATGCACGTGTCAACCGTCTCGCACGCCATCTGATTGCAACCGGTGTCGGTCCGGAGTCGTTGGTCGCGTTGGCAATCGAGCGATCGGTCGAACTGCTGGTCGCCATGTACGCGGTGGTGAAGGCAGGTGGTGGATACGTACCGATCGATCCGAACCACCCGGCGGACCGCATCGAGTACGTGTTGACCATGGCAGATCCGGTCTGCGTCCTCACTGCCTCGACCACTGCGAAGAATCCGGCGTTCGGTGATTCCGTGATCGAGGTGGACACGATCGATCTCGCGTCCTACCCGGGAGCGACGGTTACCGATGCGGATCGTATTGCTCCACTGCGAGTGGGCAACACCGCCTACGTGATCTTCACGTCGGGATCGACGGGGCGACCGAAGGGCGTCGCGATCTCGCATCAGGCGGTGGTCAACCAGATTCTCTGGAAGCGCGATCAGTACAGCCTGGACCGATCCGATGCGATGGTGCTCAAGACCGCGGCAACGTTCGACCTCTCGGTCTGGGAGTTCTGGTCGGCACTGACTTCCGGTGCACGACTGGTCATCGCCGAACCCGAAGGTCACAAGGACCCGAGCTACCTGCTCGACCTGATGACTCGGGAGAAGGTCACGACGCTCCACGTGGTGCCGTCGATGCTCGCGATGTTGCAGTCGGCGTCCGAAAATCGTCTTCCGGAATCCCTCCGTCAGGTGCTCGCGATCGGTGAAGCGTTGCCGGCCGCGACCGCGACCGAGTTCGCAGAACTCAGCGACGCCCAGTTGGTGAATCTGTACGGTCCGACCGAGGCCGCAGTCTCGGTGACAGCGCACGTCGTCGGCTCGGACGATACGACCTCGGTGCCGATCGGTGCCCCCGAATGGAACACGCAGGTGTTCGTGCTCGACACACGTTTGCATCCGGTCCCCGTCGGAGTCACCGGGGAGCTTTACCTCGCCGGTGCCCAGCTTGCTCGCGGCTATCACGGGCGCGCGGATCTGACGTCGGAACGATTTGTGGCCAACGTCTTCGGTGACGCGGGTTCGCGGTTGTACCGCACGGGCGACCTCGTCCGGTGGACGGAGAACGGCGAACTCGACTACGTGGAGCGCGCCGACTTCCAGGTCAAGATCCGTGGCTACCGCATCGAACTCGGTGAGATCGAAGCGCTTCTTCGCAAGCAGGCCAGCGTGGACTCCGCGGTGGTGGTGGCCAAGTCGGATGCGCGTACCGGTGATCGACTTGTCGGCTACGTCGTTCCTCAAAGCGGGGAAAGCATCGATGTCGAAACCTTGAAGCGGACTCTTGTGGCTGAGTTGCCGAGTTACATGGTGCCGGCGGCATTGATGGTCTTGGACGAACTACCGCTCAACATCAACGGCAAGGTCGATCGCAAAGCCCTGCCCGACCCCGAATTCGAGGCGACCGAATTCCGTGCGCCGACCAACCCCGTCGAAGAGATCGTGGCGGGTGTGTTCGCTGACGTACTCGGTGTGGCGAGGGTCGGACTCGACGACGACTTCTTCGAGCTCGGCGGAAACTCTCTCGTCGCGACGCAGGTCGTGTCGAGGCTGGGTGAGGCGTTGGACGCGCAGATTCCGGTCCGCGTGATCTTCGAGGCGTCGACTGTCGGGGCATTGGCGTCGAGGGTTCTCGAACACGCGGGATCTGGTGGCCGCCCACCGTTGGTGGCTCAGGTGCGTCCGCACGAGATTCCGCTGTCGTTGGCGCAGCAACGTATGTGGGTGCTCAATCAGTTCGACAAGACCTCGGGTGCGTACAACATCCCCGTCGCGATCCGGCTGTCCGGCGCACTCGATGTCGACGCACTTCACTCAGCGGTGTCGGATCTGATCGAGCGTCACGAAGTGCTCCGGACGGTATACCCGGACCGGGGCAACGGACCGGTTCAGATGATCCTGCCTCGCTCCGCAGCGGCGGTGGGACTGGAAGTGATCGCAACCGACGAAGCGTCGGTCGCCGAGCAGGTGGCTGACACAGTTCGCGAGGGCTTCGATGTCACGACAGCCGTTCCGTTGCGAATCCGTCTCTTCGAGGTCGACGAATCCGAGCGGGTCCTCGTCGTTGTCATTCACCACATCAGCGGTGACGGCTTCTCGATGGCTCCGTTGATCAGAGACACCATGGTTGCGTACACCGCACGTACCGGCGGGGAGACGCCGGAGTGGGCTCCGCTCGAGGTGCAGTACGCCGACTACACGCTGTGGCAGCGTGATGTCCTCGGATCGCCGGAGGACGCGGACAGTCAGCTGGGCCGTCAACTCGCGTACTGGGTGAACGAGCTCAAGGGCACTCCGGAGCTTCTGGAACTGCCGACCGACCGGCCGCGGCCGGCGCGGGCCAGCATGCGCGGTGCGGAATTCGAGTTTGCCGTCGATTCCGAGACCACCAACCGGCTCGCGACGATCGCACGGGAGCAGAACTCGACAGTCTTCATGGTGGTTCACACTGCCCTGGCCGTGCTGCTGGCGAAGATGAGTGGATCGAACGACATCGCAATCGGGACGCCGATCGCGGGTCGAGGTGAGCGGGCGCTCGACGATCTTGTCGGGATGTTCGTCAACACGTTGGTCTTGCGAACAGAGATCGCGCCTGCTTCGACGTTCGTCGACGTTCTGGCACACGTGAAGGACAAGGACTTGTCGGCATTCGCCAATGCCGACGTACCGTTCGAGCGGTTGGTCGACGAACTGGGGCGAGAGCGCTCTCACGCATACTCGCCGCTCTTCCAGGTCATGCTCACCTTCCAGAACATGGCTCTCGGTACGTTCCAGCTCCCGGGCCTCGAGCTCTCTGCGGTCGACAACGGTTTCGACCAGGCGATGTTCGATCTGCAGCTCACCGGTATCGAGCAATTCGACGATGCCGGGGTGCTGTCCGGGCTGAGGATGCGTTTCACCTATGCGACCGACCTGTTCGACGAATCGACCATCGCGCTTTTTGCGGCGCGATTCGGGCGGGTGCTCGAAGAACTGGTGACCGATCCCGGGGTCGTGATTCGCACGATCGACATCGTGACCGAGCAGGAACGCGAGGAAGCGAGCGCTGCCGAGCCGAAGTCCGCGGCAGACCTACCCGAACTGGCAGCCGCAGCGGCGGCCGCCGATCCTGAGGCAATTGCGTTCACCCACGGTGATCAGGCTGTCACCTTCGGTGAGTTGTCGACCAAGCTCGTTGCCATGCGTACCGCCATGGGGGCTGCTCTCGCCCCCGATGCTCTGGTTTCTGTGTCGCTCGCCGGACTTGTTCCGGGCATCCTGCCGGCACTTGGCGTCGACGGTCTCGCCACACTTGTGAGCTCGGTGATAGCTGACGCACAGTCGGTGTCAGCGGGCCGTGGGGGTACGGCCGGGTAACATTCAGTATTTGCCCAGTGAACGCCCCCGGCCGAGCAGAACGCTGTGCTCGGCCGGGGCGCACTTCACGAAAGTCAGTTGGAGGAAGTGTAGATGTCCGTCGGTATTCCGGGACCGCAGTCGCTGACGATCGAAGATCTGCCGAAGTTGGTGGCTGCAGTTGCGGCGGTAGATCCTGATCGTGTGGCTCTGAGCCACGGTGGAACCGAAATCAGCTACGGACGACTCAATGACGAGTTGGTCACTCTCGACACCGCGATGGGTGGGGCATTGGGGGCGGATGCCCTGGTTCCTGTTGTCGTTTCCACGGTGCTGCCAGAGCTGATCGGCAGCGAGGCCGACGGTCTCGGCGCGGTGGTCGACCGTCTCATCACCGACGGCACTTCGATCGTGGAGGTCGCGTCGGAGTCCGATGCACACGTGACCCTCGCAGGACTCTTCGACGAGCAGGTCGAGCGGACGCCGGATGCGCTCGCGCTGGATTACGCCGGAACGCAGCTCACTTACGCGCAGTTCGACGCGCGGGCGAACCGCCTGGCCCGTGAACTCGTCGCGGCAGGTGTCGGACCGGACAGCCTCGTCGGTCTCGCAATGCGTCGATCGATCGATCTCCTCGTCTCGATGTACGCGATCGTCAAGGCCGGCGGCGCGTACGTTCCACTCGACCCGGATCATCCTGCCGACCGTCTCGCTTACGTACTCGAGATCGCGAAGCCCACGGCTGTGCTCACACGTACGTCCGATGCCGTGGTGCTGCCGCACGGCACGCCCACGCTCGACGTCGACACCCTCGACTTGTCGGGTCGTGCCGAGACAACTGTCACCGACGCCGACCGGTTGGCGCCGCTGCGCGCGGACAACACTGCGTATGTCATCTTCACGTCCGGATCGACCGGACGCCCCAAAGGCGTTGCAGTCTCTCACCGTGCCATCGTCGCGAACCTGCAATGGCGTCAGACCGAGTACGGATTCACTGCCGACGACGTGATCTTGCAGAAGACACCCTTCACTTTCGATGTGTCCGTGTGGGAGTTCTTCTGGCCGCTGCAGGTCGGTGCATCGCTGGTGATCGCGGAACCCGACGGACATCGTGATCCGGTGTACGTGGCTCGCACGATGATCGAGCGCGGAGTGACGGCGGTGCACTTCGTGCCGTCGATGCTCGCCGTGTTCGTCGCCGAACCCCTTGTTGCGCAGGTCAAAACCCTTCGCTACGTGTTCGCTTCCGGTGAGGCATTGCCGGCTCGAACGGCGGCACGGCTGCGCGAGGTCAGCAGCGCTGGACTCCACAACCTGTACGGCCCGACCGAAGCCGCCGTCGACGTGACTTATTACGAAACCGGCGAGCAGGATCAGGTGTCGGTGCCGATCGGTGCAGCAGTTGCGGACACCGAGCTCCTGGTGCTCGACGATGCGCTGCGGCCCTCGCCGTCGGGTGTAGCAGGAGAGCTCTATCTTGCCGGGATTCAGCTGGCCAGGGGATACGTGTCGCGTCCCGATCTCACGGCAGACCGCTTCGTGGCGCGGCCCGGCGCTACTGACGGATCCCGGATGTACCGAACCGGAGACCTGGTGCGCTGGCGCGGTGCCGGAGCGAACCGTCAGCTCGAATACATCGGTCGCACCGACTTTCAGGTCAAGCTCCGCGGTCTGCGCATCGAGCTCGGTGAGATCGAGGCGGCACTGCTCGATTGCGAAGGTGTTTCCCAAGCCGTGGTGATCGTCCATTCGGACGAAACGATCGGTGACAACTTGGTGGCCTACATCGTCGCCGAGGGTATCGATTCTGAGAATCTGACGTCGTCGCTTGGCGAACGGCTACCCGACTACATGATCCCTGCCATGTTCGTCGAACTGGACGAGTTTCCGCTCAACGCCAGCGGCAAACTGGATCGAAAGGCTTTGCCCACACCCGAATTCGCGTCGAAGACGGTTGAGTATCGCGAGCCCGCGACACCCACCGAAGCCGGTGTGGTCGCGATCTTTGCCGATCTACTCGGGCAGGATCGGGTAGGGGCAGATGACGGCTTCTTCGAACTGGGCGGCAACTCATTGCTCGCCACTCGCGTGGTTGCGCGGATCAATGCCGAACACGGCATCGCCATCGACATGCGCAACTTCTTCGACGCACCCACCGCCGCAGAACTTGCCGTCTTCATCGACGAAGCGAAAATCTCAGAAGACCGCAAGGCTCACGTTCCCCTGATCCCTCGCGAGCGCCCCGAGTTGGTTCCGCTGTCTTTGGCACAGCAGCGCATGTGGTTCCTCAATCGATTCGAACCAGAATCGGCAGTCGACCATATTCCGGTCGCGCTGCGGCTCAGCGGAGCGCTCGATGTCGATGCGTTGCAAGGCGCACTCGAGGATTTGATCGAGCGGCACGAGATCCTTCGGACTGTGTACCCGGAGGTCGACGGCGTCGGATATCAGCGCCTGGTCGACATTGCAGCCGTGGTACCGAACCTGACTCCCATACGGGTGGACGAGTCGGCGATCGTCGAGCGCGTGACCGACTTCGTGACTCCGGGATTCGACGTGACCACCGAGGTTCCGATTCGGGCGGCACTCTTCCAATTCGCCGCCGACGAATTCGTCCTCGTGTTCGTCGTCCATCACATCAGCGGTGACGGGTTCTCCATGGGACCGTTGACCAAGGACATCGTTTCGTCTTATGTGTCTCGGACACAGGGAATTTCGCACGATCTTGCTCCGCTGCCCGTACAGTTCGCCGACTTTGCACTGTGGCAGCGCGAGGTTCTCGGCAGTGAAGACGACCCGGATTCTCTGATCACTCGCCAGGTCGACTACTGGCGCCACGCGTTGGCCGGTATCCCCGATCAGCTCGATCTTCCGTCGGACCGCCCGCGCCCGCGCGTCGCGTCGAACCGGGGAGCCGGGCACACATTCACGATCGAGCCGGATCTCCACCAGGCTCTCAATCGAATTGCGCTCGACAACAACGCATCTCTGTTCATGGTGTTGCACAGTGCCGTGGCGATTCTGCTGGCGCGGTTGTCGGGGACTTCGGACATCGTGATCGGCACTCCGGTCGCCGGTCGAGGCGATCAAGCTCTCGACGACCTGATCGGAATGTTCGTCAACACACTCGTCCTCCGCACGGAGGTTGATCTCGAAGCTTCGGCACGGGACATGATTTCGCGGGCGCGCGAATCCGACCTCAGCGGCTTCGGGCACGCCGATGTGCCATTCGAACGACTGGTGGAGGTACTCAACCCCGCCCGGTCTCAGGCACGGAACCCGTTGTTCCAGGTGATGCTCTCGCTGCAGAACTTGGGACAGAGCATGCAGCAAAGTCTGGAGGTTCCGGGACTGCGCATTTCCGGACTGGACGTAGAGTCGTCGGCCGCGAAGTTCGACCTCCAATTCACTGTGTGGGAATCTGATACCGCGGACAAGGTCGGTGGTTTGACCGTCGCACTGGTCTATGCGACCGACCTGTTCGACGAGTCGTCTGCCAAATCAATCGGAAAGCGGTTGATTTCAGTTCTCGAAGCAGTGGTTGCCGATCCCTCGGTTCGGGTTGGTGATGTGGATATGTTCGATTCGGGTGAGCGATCTTTGGTGCTCGAGTCGTGGAATGGCACTGCGCATGAGGTTGCGGATGTGTCGTTGGTGGACGTGTTCGATGCTCAGGTTGCGGCGTCGCCGGATTCGGTAGCTGTGTCGTTCGAGGGTGTTTCGCTGTCATATGCGGAGTTCGATTCGCGGGTGAATCGTCTTGCCCGGTACCTGGTTTCGGTGGGTGTGGGACCGGAGTCGTTGGTGGGTGTGGCGGTACGTCGGTCGGTTGATTTGTTGGTTGCGGTTTACGGCGTGCTCAAGGCTGGCGGTGGGTATGTTCCGGTGGATCCGGATCAGCCTGCGGAGCGCAATGCGTACGTGTTGGAGTCGGCGTCGCCGGTATGCGTGATCAGTACCTCTGACGTTGGATTCGATGCCGGTGTGGTACCGGTGGTCGAGGTTGATGTTGTTGATGTGTCTGGTTTTTCGGATAACTCTGTTTCGGATATCGATCGGGTCTCGCCTTTGCGGTCGGGCAATGCGGCGTATGTGATTTTCACGTCGGGGTCGACGGGGCGTCCGAAGGGTGTGTCGGTTTCGCATGCGGCGATTGTGAATCGGTTGGCGTGGATGCAGGACGAGTACGGGTTGGATTCGTCGGATGTGGTGTTGCAGAAGACGCCGTTCACGTTCGATGTGTCGGTGTGGGAGCTTTTCTGGCCGTTGCAGGTTGGTGCTCGGTTGGTGGTGGCTGTGCCGGATGGGCATCGTGACCCGCGGTATTTGACGTCGGTCATTGTGGGGGAGGGTGTGACGACGGTGCATTTCGTGCCGTCGATGCTCGAGGTTTTCGTGACGGATTCGTCTGTGGCTGCGTGTGTTTCGCTGACTCGGGTGTTCGCGTCAGGTGAGGCGTTGCCGGCGAGTGTTGTTGCCGATGTGTGGGCTGTGTTGCCGGGTGTCGGGGTGCACAATTTGTATGGTCCGACCGAGGCGGCGGTGGATGTGACGTTCCACGAGGTGGTGCCGGCGGATGTTCTGGGGGTGCCGATCGGTGCTCCGGTATGGAATACGCAGGTGTTTGTTCTGGACTCTCGATTGAGTCCGGTGCCGGTAGGTGTTGCGGGTGAGCTGTATCTGGCGGGTGTTCAGCTGGCTCGTGGGTATGTGGGTCGGCCGGATTTGTCGTCGGATCGATTTGTGGCGAATCCGTTCTCGGGTGATGGTGGGCGGATGTATCGCTCCGGTGATGTGGTGCGGTGGACTGCGTCGGGCGAGTTGGAGTACATCGGGCGTAGTGACTTTCAGGTGAAGTTGCACGGTTTGCGGATCGAGCTCGGTGAGATCGAGTCGGTGATTCGTGAGCACGAGTCGGTGTCGTCGGTAGTTGTGGTTGTGCGTGAGGATGTGTTGGTTGCGTACGTTACGGCCGCTGGTGGTGTGGTGGACGTTGACGAGTTGAAGAGAGTTGTTGCGGGTCGTCTGCCGGGTTACATGGTGCCGGCGGTGGTGATGGTGCTGGAAGAGTTGCCGTTGGGTGTGTCGGGGAAGTTGGATCGGAAGCTTCTTCCGGATCCGGTGTTCGTGGCGCGCGAGTTTCGGACACCGTCGAGTGTCGCCGAAATCGCTGTGGCCGGCGTCTTCGGAGATGTTCTCCGGTTGGAACAGGTCGGTCTGGATGACGACTTCTTCGAGCTCGGCGGAAACTCTTTGGTCGCAACGCAGTTGGTGGCTCGCGTAGGTCAAGCGCTCGACACTCAGGTTCCGGTGAGGGTGTTGTTCGATGCTTCGACTGTCGAAGGTTTGGCAGCGCAGGTTGAGTTGATCGCAGGGGCAGGAGGGAGGACCGCGCTCGTGGCCCGCCCACGGCCGGCGTTGATCCCACTCTCACTAGCTCAGCAGCGAATGTGGTTCCTCAGCCGCTTCGATCCTGATTCTGCCGTCAACAACATTCCAATCGCATTGAATATCAAAGGCGTCCTGAATGTTTCGGCGCTGAGGCATGCGATTTCTGATGTAATCGAACGCCACGAGTCGCTCCGGACCGTCTATCCGGAGCAAGGTGGACAAGGACACCAGGTAGTCCTCCCATCGTCCGAGGTGCCGGTTGAACTGACACCGAAGGTCATCGACGCCTCGCATATTCACAACGAACTTCTGAGTTTCGCGCTCCAGGGTTTCGACGTGACGTCAACCGTTCCGGTTCGAGTCGGGTTGTTCGAACTTGCAGAGGATTCGTACGTTCTGGCCTTCGTTGTGCACCACATCGCAGCGGACGGCTTCTCGATGCGCCCGTTGACTCGGGATGTCATGGTTGCCTACACCGCTCGGGTTTCGAACGGCGTTCCGAATTGGACTCCGCTCGAGGTGCAGTACGCCGATTATGCACTCTGGCAGCGGGAGGTCCTCGGCGACGAGGACGACCCGGATTCGTTGATCTCGGCTCAGCTGGACCACTGGCGCTCCGTCCTCCGTGATTCTCCGGAAGTGCTTGCGTTACCGGCTGACCGATCCCGCCCGGTCGTCGCCTCGAATCGTGGCGCTACGTATCGCTTCTCCGTCAGCGAAGAGATTCGGTCGAGCTTGGACTCACTCGCACGCGAGCGGAACGCATCGCTGTTCATGGTGGTGCATTCGGCCCTCGCCGTGCTTCTCGCAAGGTTGTCCGGTACCAGTGACATCGTGATCGGTACTCCGGTTGCAGGGCGAGGCGAAAAGGCGCTCGACGATGTGATCGGTATGTTCGTGAATACACTGGTCCTGCGGACTCCTGTTGACCTCGCCAGTTCGTTCAGTGCACTCGTCTCGGCAACGCGGAGGACAGACCTTCAGGCGCTCGGCAACGGCGATGTTCCGTTCGAGCGGCTGGTCGAGGTGCTCGATCCCACCCGATCGCAGGCACATCACCCGCTGTTCCAGGTCGCGTTGTTCTTCCAGAACATGTCGCAGGATGCTTTGGAGCTTTCGGGATTGGAAGTCTCAGGCGTCGAGTTCGATGCCGGTATCGCGAAATTCGATCTTCAACTTACTCTCGCTCCCCGCGTCGAAGATGCGCTCGAAGACGGCATGTTCGCCGAGTTCGCATACGCCACAGATCTGTTCGACGAGTCGACGATTCGTGGATTCGCCGATCGGTTCACCAGGATCCTCGAACAGGTGGTCGTGGATCCGTCGATCACCGTGGGTGACATCGAGCTGTTGGACGAGGCCGAGCGCGAGTCGCTGTTGACTGCGCGCAACTCCACCGCACATGACGTCGGGAACAGTGAGACATTGGCTTCGCTGTTCGACACTCGCGTTGCGTTGGCACCCGATGCTGTTGCCGTGGTGTTCGACGGCCAGTCGCTGACCTATGGCGAGTTGTCGGAACGTGTGAACAAATTGGCACGCAAGCTGATCGAAGATGGTGTCGGGCCCGAATCGTTGGTGGCCTTGGCGATGCGTCGATCGCTCGATCTGGTAGTAGGTATGTACGCGGTGATCGCCGCGGGCGGAGCCTACGTGCCCTTGGATCCCGATCACCCCGCCGAGCGAATCGGGCACATCCTCACGACGGCCGATCCAGTCTGTGTGCTGTCGACGACGAGGGACGCTTTCGTAGCGCCGAACGGCGCCGACGTGCTGTTGATCGACAATGTCGATCTTTCGAGCTACTCGGCTTCAGTCATTTCCGATGCTGATCGTCGCGGTCGTCTGCATGATGTGAATGCCGCCTACGTGATCTTCACCTCGGGTTCCACGGGCAAGCCCAAAGGCGTTGCGGTGTCGCATCACGCCATCGTGAACCAGGTCCTGTGGATGCAGGATCAGTACGCCATCGGCCCAGAAGACGTCTATTTGCAGAAGACTGCTACGACATTCGACGTCTCGTTGTGGGGATACTTCACTGCGCTTTTGTCCGGTACGAGAGTGGTGCTGGCATCTCACGACGGCCATCGAGATCCCGCGTATCTGGCTCGTCTGATCGAAGATCATCGGGTGACGCTGACGGACTTCGTTCCATCGATGTTGACCGTCTTCGCGACTTCGGTTCCGGAACACGCATTGGTGTCACTGAGGGACGTATTCGTGATCGGTGAGGCATTGCCGGTCGAGACGGTGCGTGCATTCGCTCAGGTGTCGTCTGCAGGCCTGCACAATGTGTACGGCCCAACCGAGGCTGCGGTCTCGATCACCTACTACGAGGTCGATGGATCGGAATCAACAGGGATTCCGATCGGGGTGCCCGAGTGGAACTCGCAGGTCTACGTGTTGGACAGTCGGTTGCAGCCGGTGCCGGTAGGCGTTGCGGGTGAGCTGTATCTGGCCGGTGATCAACTGGCGCGCGGTTACGTCGCGCGACCCGATCTCACCAGTGATCGTTTTGTCGCGAACCCATTTGTGGAGGCGAGCGACACGAACGGTGAAATCAATCCCGGTGTCAGTCGGATGTATCGCACCGGGGACCTGGTGTGGTGGAACACCGCAGGCGAACTCGAGTATGTCGGGCGTACCGATTTTCAGGTCAAATTCCGTGGTCAGAGGATCGAACTGGGTGAGATCGAGTCAGCTCTGCTGGCGCATTCGACGGTAGCTCAGTGTGTGGTCACTGTGGCATCCACCGATATGGGCGATCAGCTGGTCGCATATGTGATCGCGGTCCCGGATTCTGTGATCGACGTAGAAGTCTTGAGGAACGCGCTTCCTGAATCGCTACCTGTCTACATGATTCCGAACGCGATCATGGTCTTGGACGAGTTGCCTCTGAACTCGTCTGGGAAGTTGGATCGGAAGTTGTTGCCGGAGCCGGTGTTCGAGGTTGCGGTGTTCCGGGCCCCGGTCACGCCGGTAGAACAAATTGTCGCTTCTGTTTTCTCGGCGGTACTCGGGGTCGAGCGAGTGGGTCTGGATGACGACTTCTTCGCACTCGGCGGAAACTCTTTGATTGCTACTCGAATGGCCGCTCGGTTGGGGCAGGCGCTCGATGCACAGGTTCCGGTGCGGGTGTTGTTCGAGGCGTCGTCGGTGGAGTTGTTGGCTGCGCGGATGGAGTCGGAGATTGGTTCGGGTGCGCGGGCGGCGTTGACTGCTCGGGTGCGTCCGGAGCGGGTGCCGTTGTCGTTGGCGCAGCAGCGGATGTGGTTCTTGAACCGTTTCGATACGTTGTCGTCGGCGAACAATATTCCGGTGGCGATTCGGTTGTCGGGGTTGTTGGATGTGGCGGCGTTGGACGCTGCGGTGTCGGATGTTGTTGTGCGGCATGAGATTTTGCGGACGGTGTATCCGGAGGTCGACGGTGTCGGGTTCCAGGAGGTGTTGTCTGCGGATCGGGTGCGGTTGGATTTGTCGCCGGTGGCGGTGTCGGAGTCCGATGTCGTTGG
>NZ_LPNP01000039.1:0-13783 GCF_019266045.1 Rhodococcus sp. MH15 | reverse complement strand
GCGCTGTTCCACAAGGGCAAGCTCCTCGAACGACCCGTCGAGATCACCCCGGAACCGTCACCGGACACGCCGGTATCCGAGGTCGCCTGACACACCTTAATCCACAGAATTTGACGATTCCTCTCGTCGATTTCATGCGCAGCACAGCCGGGCGCGTACTGCGCATCGTCGTGGGTATCGCCCTCATCACGCTCGCCTTCTCCGTCGGTGGTGCCGTCGGCATTCTGGCAGGAGTGATCGGGGCAGTCTTCGTCCTCACCGGAGTAGTCAACGTGTGTCTGCTCGGCCCGTTGTTCTCCGTGGAACTGCGAGGACGGCCCAAGGCATCCTGAGGAGGAGGACTCGATCTCGGGACCGCCGACCTCAGAAATGGGGTATCACCTTGAATGCGGTGTATCCGTCGGTGTCCGCGGCGAGCGCAACACCGTTGGGTGTCATCGCTACCGGAGCCTCGCCCAGTGATGTGCCTGTCACGCGGCCGGTGACCGCATCGATAGCGGTCACGGCCGAACCAGAAGCACCGTAGACGATTCCGCCGACGAGCGTGAAACGATCGGCACCGGGAAACTGATCGGCTGTGAAACCTCGGTTGCCGTATCGCGGAAAAAGAACGGCGATTCCGTCGTCGCCGAGGTCCCCGGTGGTGATCATCGTCGATCCGCTACCCGCATCGGCTGTCACCGCCATCGGGGTCCGAGCACCACTGACCCAACGGATCCCGGCGTCCGAGAGGCGATAGACCGCTTGGATCGGTTCAGGGCGGGTAGGGACCGTCCATGCCACGACGACGGAACTACCAGCCGATTGGACGAACCGTGCGCTACCGGCGAGTGCGGCGGGCGGTGGTGCCACTGTCTCGGTCGACCATGCCGTGTTGCCAGTATCGACAGTCACGATTTCTGCGGTATCACCATCGCGGACGACCGCGTAACCCCCGGATTCGGACACTGCCCCACTCAGATAGGTGGTGTGCCCGTCGGCGGCAGATATCGCGGCCTCCGGCGGGGCGGATTCGCTACTGCATCCGGCATCGATCAGCAGCCCGGTCCCGGTCAGGCACCCGGCGCTACCGACCGGGCCCCACACGACCTCGCCTGTTCGGGTGTCGCGAGCGGTGAGGGAGGCAGCGTGCCCGGAGTCAGAGGGGTCGACGTCTTCCGTGATCAGTAGTTCGCGATCGTGGGCAGTGGTGACCGCGAACTGCGTGCGGTTCTTCGGTACGTCGACCTCGAACCGCGATGAGCCTGTGTCGCTGACGACCTGCACCGTTGCCGAATCGGATGACGGTGCCGTGTCGAGGACTCCGACGAATCCGTCATCGACGACATGGGGTCTCGAGACGAAGGGCACCGACCACAGTGGGCTGTCGCCGAAGCCGGGCGGCGACAGCAGCTGCGACGACGACGGGTTCTCCACCACTCCGGTGATCGACCCGTGTGCGCTCACGAGCGAGGACGCATCACATGCGCAGAGCATCAACACCGCGCATGCTCCACCCGCCGCACTCACCAACCGAATACGGCACATGCGCATCTAGGTAGAGGAGCTTTCGCCACTGAGTGCCATGATGGCCGCGTGCAGCAGCGCTGTGGCTTCGTCGGCGACATCCGCGAGTCCGGGCGCGTCGGACAGTCCGACCATCACTTGCGGGTTCATCGCTTCGACGATCGTGCTTCCCCCGTCAGCGCGGACAATGACGTTGCACGGTAAAAGCAGTCCTACCTGGCGGTCGGTGTCGATCGCAGATTTCGCCAGCCGGGGATTGCAGGCACCGAGAATGACATAGCGCTCGATGTCGGCATCGATCTTCGCCTTCAGGGTGGATTGCATGTCGATTTCGGTCAGGATTCCGAATCCCTGCTCCGAGAGAGCTTCACGGGTCGCGTCCACGGTTTCCGCGAAGGGCATGTCCAGTCGAATACTGATCGCAAGTTCGGTCATGATGTTCGATTCTCCATCGTCGGAATTGTCCTTGTCTGCCTCAAGAAATGTCGAGTACGGCACGAGCCGACAAGTCGGCTCACACCGCGCAGGACCCTGCGGAGCAGTCTCGCCGACGCCACCGAAAAGCTACGGCTGCAGCCAGCATCGTCAGTGATACTCCAGCAAGGATCGGTTGAATCGGCGCCCACAGCCCCAACGCACCCGAGGTGCCGAGCGCCAGCAGTACGAGCTTGTTGCACACCGGGCATCCGACCGCGAAGAAAGTCAGCGCGACACCGAGTGCGGCCGGGGTACCGGTTCGCTCGACCTGTCTGGGCTTGTCGATGCCGAACCATACCGCGGTCAGGACAGCAGATGCCAGCAGCACCGGCAGTTCCCACGCGCGGACCGGAACTTCTCGTCCGAACATCGGGGTGTCGATAATGTCGGTCGGAATACCCACGACCAGCACGGTGGCGATCCCGGCAAGCGTTCCACGTAGAACACGCAGCCCCCACCGCCTGTAGAGACCGGCCTCGGTGAGCGCTCGACCGTCGGGATCGACGTCAGGGCGTTCGGAGATGGCAGGCTCAGGCATCGGATGGGTCTCCTACAGTTCGTAGTTGTGTGAGTGACACTACTCTGCAAGAGTATACCCGCAAGGGTATAGCTGTCAGTATTCGTGACTACCGAAAGGTATTGCATGACTTCGTCATCACGATCCACCCGCCGTCGAGACACCTGGCTTCTCGGGATCGCGGTACTGGTCGCCGCCGTCCTCGTCGGCGTTCTGGTGGTCGGAATGCACGACAGTGACGAACCCGAGGCGACGGCGGGAGCGACTTCCAGCGCGGAACCGGAGGTGGGCACGACACCTGCAACCGGCCCGCTGGGCGATCTCTCGCGTCGCACCGTCGACGATCCGATGGCCATCGGTGCCGTCGACGCGCCGGTGGTGATGATCGCCTTCTCGGACTTCCGCTGCCCGTTCTGCGCCCAGTTCAGTCGCGAGACCGAACCGCAGTTGATCGACCGCTACGTCGACGAGGGCACCTTGCGTATCGAATGGCGCGATCTGCCGATCTTCGGGCAACAGTCCTTCGATGCCGCCCGCGCGGGCCGAGCAGCCGCGGCTCAGGACAAGTTCTGGGAATTCACCAACGCCGTGTACGCCGGTGCGCCCGAGACCGGTCATGCCGACCTGACGATCGAGGCGCTCGAAGCCTATGCACAGCAAGCCGGCGTCCCGGACCTCGAGCGTTTCACCACCGAAGCCACCGGAACGAGTTTCGACTCCGCGATCACCAGCGATTCCGACGAGGCACAGTCGTTGGGTATACCGGCCACACCGGCGTTCTCGGTGAACGGCGATCCGGTACTGGGGGCGCAACCGCTGTCGACCTTCGTCGATCTGATCGATACCGCCGCCGGAGCGTAGGCCGCCGAATGTCTCAGATCGGACTTCTCGGAGCATTTCTCGGCGGACTGCTGGCCTTGCTCAGCCCCTGCTCGGCGTTGCTGCTGCCCTCGTTCTTCGCCTACGCATTCGACGGGGCGGGCAAGCTCGCCGGCCGCACAGGAGTGTTCTACCTCGGACTTGCCACGGTTCTGGTTCCCCTCGGAGCCGGAGTCGGCGCCCTCGGCTCGGCGATCACCCGGTACCGCGAGATCACCACCATGATCGGCGGACTGATCATCATCGGACTCGGGGTGATGATCATCGTCGGTCGCGGATTCGCGCTGGGATCGGCTCAGCGAGCGGCCGCCCGCATCGACGCGTCGTCTGTCGGGTCGGTGTTCGCACTCGGTGCGGTGTACGGGCTCGCCGGATTCTGCTCCGGACCGCTACTCGGCGCAGTCCTGACCGTCGCAGTGGCCGGTGGACAGGCGGTGTACGGCGGAATTCTGATGGCCCTTTACGCCGCGGGCATGGTGGTCCCGCTGTTCGTACTCGCGCTTGTGTGGGACCGTTTATCGTTGGGCTCACGAACCTGGTTGCGCGGCAAAGAGATCAGCATAGGACCGTTGAAGACGCACACCACGTCGCTGATATCGGGGCTGATCTTCATCGGAATCGGCGTTCTCTTCCTGCTCACGGAAGGAACCGCCAACCTCGGCGGCGTCATGGGCGTCGACAGTCAGTATTCGCTGCAGGTGTGGATCAGCGAGGTCGCAGATTCGGTGTCCAACGTGGCTGTCCTGCTCGCCGGAGTGCTGGTGATCATCGCGATCCTGGCGGTCCGGATCGTACGTGGTCGCAGCACCGCAGACATCGAGTCGGAGAATCACGAGTAGAGCTGCGACCAGCCGTCCCGCTGCCGTTGGGCGAGATGCAGGACGGCAGCCGGGATCACGTCGACTCCCATCAACAGGTCGTCATCGCCGAGTCCTCGGCCGTTCAGACTGTTTCGGCACGCTGTGACGGTGATCGCTGCCGAGTCGATCAGTGTGCGCATCTCCACGGAGACATCCGAGCACCCCAAGGCGGCATCGAGGCCTGCCCCGAAGCACACGACTTCGATCGCCACGGGTTCGGATGCAGCAGCACGAAGATTGTGGATTGCCGACACGACGACTGTAGGTGTGGTGTTCACCGCGAACACCACGCGCAGCGGTTCTGTGTGGTCGCTCATTCGCGGACTCGGTCCATCAGGCTGCGGTGGGGTGAGCCGGACCACGGTTGGGCATGCAGCAAAATGTCGATGGCATGGCTATCACCCTGCGGCCGTACGAGATGCGATAGCTCACGAACCCGCAGTCCGCTTGCTGCCCGGGCGAGATCGTAGATATCGGGCAGTATCGATGGGTCCGGTGGACCGCCCACACCGCGAGTGAAATTCTCGAGCGCATGTCCGAGATACAGCAGCCTCCCCCCCCGGTGCAAGCCAGGTTGCCGCGCTGGCGATGACCGCAACGAGCTCGTCGACCGGAAGATGCAGGAATCCGATGGCAACCAGATCCACCGGCCCGCTCGGTTCCCAGGTTCTGGCGTCGGCAACGCTGTACCTGATCGATTTATCGGACCCGCCGCTCATGGCGAGTTCGATTGCCACCGAGGAGAAATCGACCGCATCGACCGCCCAACCGGAGTCGGCCAACCATCGGGCGTGTCGGCCGTCCCCGCAGCCCAGATCGACCGCGCGCCCGGGTGTCAGTTCGGCGAATCTCGCGGACAGAGCAGCCGCCGGTGCAGATCCCCAGGGATGTTCGACACTGCTGTAGCGCGCGTCCCATGCCGATGATGAATCCACTGCGGACTCCTGTCTGTGTCGTGGGGCCGCTCGCATCGGAACGGCATCGACCTCACTGTACCCCCGGGGGTACATGACGTGATTCTGCCTCGAGATCCAGGCGAGGACCGCAGGAATGTTACTTGTCCTACCACGGCGGTCAGTCCGATCGTGGCAGTCGCGTCCTCGGTGCTGGCGATCGCTCCGAGCGCGCCCGGGCCTGGAATTCGCACTGAACGTCAACGCCGCCCTCCCTGTCGGGTGGCATTACGGAGCATCCCGCTCGGGACGGAGAGGTTTACTGCTGTGCGATTTTGGACTGTTTCAGCAAGATGATCGTGGGTCGTTCCTTTTCCTCGACTGCTGATACGGCGCCGGTCAACAATGCGGTAAACATGGCCGCGCAGGAACGGATCCGTTGGGAGGCAACGATCTTGCATGACAATCATGGTCCGCAGTTCACGTCGTGGGGGTTCGGTGAGAATCTGCGGAGGTGGGGGTTGCTCGAGTCTTTCGGGACGGTCGGTGATTGCTTCGATAATGCTGTCATGGAGGCATTCTGGGGACGTTTGCAGACGGAATTGCTGAACACGAAGAAGCGGTCGACCACGCTGGAGTTGACGGCAGCCATGGCCGATCATATCGACAATTTTCATAATGCCGAACGGCGCCACAGCTATCTCGGCAACCTCAGCCCGATGGAGTATGAGAAGCTCTGGGCAGACATCCAACCGTATCCTCAGCTCTCATAACATTGGTGCACTATTGGGGGCACGGATCAAATCAGAGAATCAATGCGTGTGAATACGGCTGGCAGGGCTTCGAGGAGGCTGTGGAATTCGTTCATGTTCAAGCATTCGTCACGGACACGGTTGTTGAAGGATTCGATGTACCCGTTTTCCATGGCTGACCGGGTGGAACGTAGCCGATACCGACCTGATCTTCGCAGAACGTCCTCGGCGCTTCGGAGATGAACTCCGGGCCGTTGTCGCACCGAAGTATCTGTGGCGGTGCGCCCCAGAATGCGAACGCTTTCTTCAGCGCTGCGACGAGATCCTCTGCCGGGATGGATCGCTCGACGATGTTCAGTACCGACTGACGCGTATGCTTGTCCACCATTTACGCGATCTTGAACTTCCGCCCGTCCGTCGTCGAATCGAACTAGAAGTCGATCGCCCACAACACCTTCGGCGCCTCTGCCTCGGTGATCGGGGTGGTCGAGGCGCCGGCACGTTTCCGGATCTTGCGGACTTTCACCCGCAGCCCTTCCTCACGCCAAAGCCGTTGAACCTTCTTCTTGTTGATGACCCAGCCGGCTCGGTGGGCAGGACCAGGTTCTTAACCACCGATGACCCCGAGGAGGGATGGTCGTGGGTTCGCGACGAAATTGACTCTGGTCGACCGAGTCTGGTCTGGGGCGACTTGACTCGCGGGCTCGGGCCAGGTCTTCGATGTCGTTCCCGCAGACCGTGGTCGACGAACGACAACAGGGGGTGGAATCCGAATCCTTGTTTGTAGGTCGGTGCCGCGTTCGCTTTTCCGAATGTGCGGTGGCGAGGGTGGCGTCGAGGTCAATCACGATCGGGTTCTGGGCGGTGATGTCGGTGATCGGGCGCGCGCTCGCCGGTGTCTGGTACTAGCAGCTGGTTTCAGGTGGCGAAGTCAGCCCAGAACACCTATTGAAGTCCAGCTTGCCGAACCTGCAGAATGCGATGCGCCTCAACGAGATCAAACAGGCGTGGGGAGGCGTCGGCGCCGGACCCGGGCAATGGTGGTCAGGGGGCTGGCAACGGAAGCCCAGATCGCTTCCAGTTTGTCCGGCGCACGGGGTGCTTCGCGGACAATCAGGCAGCGACCACGACAGGTCCGCGTCTTGCGCTTCTTTCGGTCGCGTCAGCGGTCCGGCGGGCGCGTTGACGATTTCTCCGGCCCGTCGTCCCCGAGCGCAAAGGTGAGGCGGTCGAATAGTTGCTGGGCGGTGCCGGGGGTGCCGTGTCGAGCGAAGTGCTCGATCGACACGGCGATGAAGACCGCGTTCGCGGTGAACAATGCTGTGCCGTCATCGGCGGTGGCGGTTGCCTCGAGGTGTAGTTTGCGGCCGTCGATCTCCCGGATGTGGGCCCGGATGCGCAGGGGCCGGTGCAGTGGGACGGGGGCGAGGTAGTCGACGGTGAGGTTTCGGGTCACCGCCGGGGTGCGGGCGATCCAGAGGGTGAAGCCGAACAGGTCGTCGCAGGCGGTGGCCACCGCCCCACCGTGCGCGAGGCCTGGCGCACCGATGTGACGTTCGTCGAACGTCACATCGGTGTAGACCTCTTCGCCGGAACGGAACACCTCTAGTTGCAGGCCGGCGGGATTGTCCGGCCCGCACCCCATGCAGGTCGGCGAGTGCGGCGGTAGCGGTAGCTGGGTCATGGGTGTCCCTTCTCGATGGTGTTGGCTAGCGGCGGGCGCGGGATCGACTGCACTGGCCCGGTTCAGCCGGTTTCTTCGATGTGTCCGTGTCCAGGGGTCGGGGACTCCGGCCGGGCGCCCAGAACAGCAGGATCGCCGCACCGGCCGCCGCGATGAGTGCGAGGACGATCGCGGACTGCTCGGCGCCGTGCAGGAACGCGGACTTGGCGAAGTCCGCAAGCTGCTCGCCGACCGGTCCGGCCCGGTCGGCGACCTCCAGGGCACCGGCGAGTGAGTCCGAGACTGGCCCCCGCGCGTCGGGAGGGAGTCGCTCGATCGCCGGTGCGATGTTGTGGCTGTAGCCGGCGGCCAGGACACTGCCGGCGACAGCGATGCCGATCGCCGCACCGATCTCGCGCGTGGCGTCGTTGACCGCCGCGGCGACGCCGTGCTTTTCGATCGGTGTGTCCGCCACGATGGCCGCCGTCGCCGGCGCCGCGGTCAGACCCAGTCCCGCGCTCATGATCAGCGTCGGCCACATCACGTCGAGGTAGGTGGAGTCCAGATCCAACCGGCTGATGAAGTAGAACCCCACCGCTATGGCGAGCAGACCGGTCACCGTCACCAACCGCAACCCCAGCCGGGTCGCCATCCACGGCGAGATCGCCGAGAGGAGCACCAGCGGCACCATCATCGGTGCCAAGGCCAGTGCCGAACCCAGCGGACTGTATCCAAAGATCAACTGCAGGTATTGCACCAGGACGAGGAACACACCGAACGTCACCAGGAACTGGATCGTGATGGAGAACGATCCGCTCCCGAAACCCCGACTGGTGAAGAACCGCACATCGAGCAACGGATGATCCGCGCGCAACTCCCACACTACGAACACCAGCGTGGCCACCAGACCCAGACCAAATCCGACGACCACCACCGGATCCGACCAACCACGCACTGGGACCTCGATGATGGCCAACACCACCAGTCCGATCGCGAGTACCACCGCGACCGACCCGATCACATCCATCCGCGGCGGATTCTCCTGGCGGGATTCGGGAATGGTGAAGGCACACAACAGCAGAAACACCCCCGTCCCGGTTAGACCGACGAAGATCGACTGCCACGACCAGTAGTCGAGCAGCACTCCCGACCCGAGAATCCCCAGCAGGCCCCCGGACCCGGCGACCCCCGCCCAGATCCCGACCGCCCGCCCGCTCTGTTCCTCGGGGAATCCCGCGGTCAGGACCGACAGCGTGGACGGCATCACGAACGCTGCCCCCAACCCGGCCGCGGCACGCGCCGCAATCAACCACCAGGGGGTCGATACGAACAGAGGCACCGCCGAGGCCAGCGAGAAGAGCGCTAACCCCACGATCAGCACCGCCCGCCGACCGTAACGGTCACCCAGCGCACCGGCGGGCAACACCAGACACGCCAACACCAGCGTGTACCCATCGACGACCCAGGTCAGCTGGGTTTGAGTGGCCCCGGTCGCCACCGCAATGTCCGGAAGCGCGGTATACAGAGCCGCCATCGACGCGACCACCAACGCCACCGACAAGCACGAGACCACCAACGTCCACTTCTGCGCCCGCGACAGCAGCACCCGATCGCCCGAAGCCATACGCCACCTCCACATATCGATACGGCTGGTATCGATTCGCTACTATCAGTAGCACAATGAGGCTGGAGAGGATAGTGTCTGCGCCTGATTGAAGGGCACAATGACGAGGTGAGCGAGAAAATGATCATCCAAAACCTGGTCGACAACGAGGACCGGCTCGTGGATCCACGGAAGGCGCGTTCACGCGCACGACTGCTCGACGCCGCAACATCCTTGCTCTCGACCGGCGGAATCGATGCCGTCACGATCGACGCGGTCACCAAAGCGTCCAAGGTCGCGCGGACCACCCTTTACCGGCACTTCACCGACAGCACCCAACTCTTGGCCGCGGCGTTCGAACGTCTGCTGCCCCCTGTCACCGCACCGGCCTCGTCCGGAACGATCCGTGAACAGTTGATCGAACTGCTGGACCGTCAGGCCAAGCTCATCGAGGAAGCCCCTGCCCAACTGACGATGCTGGGATGGCTTGCCCTCGGGTCCGTCCAACCCGAGACCGCCGGGGCGGCATCCCATCCCGAAGAGGACCGGAACCCGGTCAGTTCCCTGCGCGCGCGGGTGGTCAACCAGTACCGCGAACCGTTCGACCAGATCCTGGGCGGCCCCCAAGCCCAGCAAGAGCTCGGTGACTTCGACACCGCCCTTGCCCTGACCCAACTCGTCGGACCCATCATCTTCACCCGACTCACCGGACTCCCGCCGACAGGATCCACTGAACGGCAACAACTCGTCGACGACTTTCTCGCTGCACGATCCGCGCACGCGCGGTGACGTGACCTCACGCTGGCCCTGGCCTTACCTGCAAACTCACTGGCCAGCGGCAAAAGCGGATCAGAACACCATCAATCACACATACTGGGTGTGCCGTTGGGGTGGGACTGTCTCTAATCGGTGTTTCGGCCCGAGACGCTGAGTGAATGCTCAGCGAGGAGGTGCCGAGATGACGACACTGGAAGATGCGGGCGAAGAAGAGGGCCGAGCCCTCCTCGGAAGCCGCGGAGCTGGTCAGGTTGGCGAAGGAGCAGGGTCTATCGCTGGCCGGCCCGGACGGTCTGCTCAAGCAGTTCACCAAAACCGTCCTGGAAACCGCGTTGAACGAGGAGATGACCGAGCATCTCGGGCACGACAAGAACCAAGCCCCGCCCGATCGGGAGTCGACGAACATCCGCAACGGGACTCGGTCGAAAACGGTGTTGACCGTGGCGACCGGGCATGTTCCGATCGAGGTCCCTCGTGATCGGGAAGGGACGTTCGAGCCGCAGATCGTCAAGAAGCGTCAACGACGCCTCAATGGGGTCGACGAGATCGTGTTGTCGCCCAACGCCAAAGGATTAACGACCGGTGAGATCTCCGCTCGCTTCGCCGAAATCTACGGCGCATCTGTCTCAGAAGAAACCATCTCACGGATCACCGACAAGGTGATCGAGGAGGTGCAGGACTGGTCTGCCCGACCACTCGACGAGGTATACGCAGCGATCTTCATCGACGCAATCGTCGTCAAAGTCCACGACGGGCAGGTAGCGAACCGGCCTATTTACGCCGCGATCGGCGTCAGTCTCGACGGGCACCGCGACGTGCTCGGATTGTGGGCGGGAACCGGCGGTGAGGGCGCGAAATTCTGGATGTCCGTGCTGACGGGCATCCCCAACAGGGGCACCCGGGACGTGTTCTTCTTGGTCTGCGACGGATTGAAAGGTCTACCGGAGGTCGTCGAGAATGTGTGGCCGGCGGCCACTGTCCAAACGTGTGTAATCCATTTGATCCGCAATGTGCGCCGTGAGGCGCCTGATTCACCGATCGGAGGTGGGAAACCTTCGTCGCCGGGCCGTCGTAGCGGTTCGGTGGAGCTGGGAGCAGCCCCGACAAAGCCGGGACGTACTAGTACTGCCAGATGGTGCGGGCTCGGCAAGCGAGACGAGAGGGTGTACGCGAGGAATCAGCGTTTGACGCCTCGTTAACAAGAACCGGCTCGAATCTGGCGGATGTGGGCCGGGATGCGGTGCGCGTCATCATTGTTGCGGTGATGGCGCCCGTCTGCACCGAAGCCGTCGGTGTGGGCAGGTCGGGAGGAAAGTCTGCGGCGTACTCCCGTCGACCGCCGGGGTATAGCTGGGCACCGGACTCGTCGAGCGGTGACAGGTGAACACGGGAACCGTCTCGGTCCCACCACATTTCCCGCGCATCCAGTGCGGGCGGTCGGGTTGGGTCCGCTGTCGGCCGATCGGGCCGGGGCGGGGCGGAGTCGTCGTAGTAGTCGGAGGCCGGGAAAGCCGGTCACAGGGCGAAGGGCGGCAGCAAGTGAAGCAGAATGGGAGTTGTCATGCCGGAAGAGGCGCCGGTGAATATCGGTGCACTGCTGGAACGTCCGTACACGGTGCGTCAGCGGGTACTGGGGATTCAGACCAAACTGCACAGTTGGGCGGCGGCCGATCCTGGTCGTTGTTTCGATGATCTGTTCAATCTCGTGGTGGACCCAGGGTTCCTCGTCATGGCGTGGACGCGGGTCCGGGAGAACAAGGGCGCCAAGACGGCTGGGATCGACGGGGCCACCGCGTGGTCGGTCGAGAACAGCGAGCGCGGCGTGGCCGGTTTCCTGACCGAACTGCGGACCTCGTTGAAGGACCGCTCGTTTCGTCCGGTGCCGGTACGGACGGTGTCGATTCCCAAGGCGAACGGCAAACGTCGCCGCCTGGGCATCCCCACTCTTCGTGACCGCGTCGTGCAGGCGTCGTTGAAGCTGGTGTTGGAGCCGATTCTGGAGGCCGATTTCGACCCGTCCAGTTACGGGTTCCGCCCGGAACGTCGATGTCAGGACGCCATCGAGGAAATCCGGTTCTACGCCGCACGCGGCTACGAGCAGGTCTTCGAGGGCGATATCGCGGCATGTTTCGACGAAATTTCGCACCCGGCCCTGATGGACAGGTTGCGGCTTCGTGTGACTGACCGACGAATCCTGCTGTTGGTCAAGGCGTTTCTGAAAGCGGGGCTGTTGGACGAGCTGAACGAGGTCCGCGACACCACCACCGGCACTCCCCAGGGTGGGATTTTGTCCCCGCTGCTGGCCAACCTCGCTTTGTCGGTCCTCGATGAGCACTTCCGGGAAAGATGGCGGGCCATGGGCAACCAGACCCAACGCTGGCGTGCCACCCGCCGAGGCGCCGCGACCTACCGAACCGTCCGCTATGCAGACGATTTCGTGGTCATGGTGTTCGGCACCCGGCAGCAAGCCGAGGATCTCTACGGCGAGATCGAGACCGTGCTTGCGACGGTCGGGCTCCGTCTGGCGCCCGAAAAGACGCAAGTGGTCGGGATCGACGAGGGCTTCGATTTTCTCGGTTTCCGCATCCAGCGGCACCGACAGAAAGGAAGCGACCGGAAACTGATCTACACCTATCCGTCGAAGAAATCGATGAACACCATTCGGCGTAAGGTCACGACAGCGACCGGCAGACAGACCACCAGCTTGCCCGCGAAAGATATGTTCCGACTTCTGGGACAGATCACTCGCGGCTGGGCGTTCTATTTCCGGCACGGCGCGTCGGCCCATGCGTTCGGCCTGCTCAACCACCACCTGTGGTGGCGGGTCTGGCGTTGGCTACGCAAGAAACATCCGAACCGGAAGGCGTACTGGATCATTCGCCACTACTATGGCTCCGGCCGATGGTGGCCGGAAGCGGGTGGGATCACGTTATTTCAACCCGCGACGGTGACGATCAAACGCTACCGATACCGCGGGGCGCGTATCCCCAACCCGTGGCTGATCCACGCTCAGAAGACAGGACCGACAACCCTTGCGGAGAGCCCGGTGCGGTGAGAATCGCACGCCGGGTTCGGCGGGCGGCCCGAGGAAACGGACCGGGAGCAATCCCGATACCGCGCCTCGGGTCGACCCCACACGTTTCAGTTGTCGTCGCGGCAGCATTGGGCTGCGCTCAAACATGATCTCAAGTCGATCTTTCGCTGCCCCGACTGAGGCCGCCGCGAGTGCGGCGTTCGAGGATCTCGCTGACCGTTGGGGCAAGCAGTATCCGGCGATCATCCGATTGTGGAACAACGCCTGGCAGGAGTTCATCCCGTTCCTGGATTACGACACCGAGATACGGCGAGTGCTGTGCTCTACCAATGCGATTGAGTCTTTGAATGCCGGATGCCGGCGGGCTGTCAAGGCTCGTGGGCATTTTCCCACCGAGGCTGCTGCGCTCAAGTGCTTCGATCTGGTGACGCGGTCACTGGACCCGACAGGCAAGGGCCAGGCACGATGGATTACGAGGTGGAAGCCTGCTCTGAACGCGTTTGCGATCACGTTCGCCGATCGGTGGCCGGGATCGGAAACCTACTGATGGAAACCGGCCGAAACACCGTTAGCGAGATAGACCCCGGCATTGATCGCAGGTGCAGTCAACGACTGGTCTGTGGTGGTGATGGCTCTTGTCCTCGTGCCGTTCGTAGTCATCGTGCGGTGGCCGAATACGCCCTCCGGCGTTGTCTTCGGGGAGGAATCGTCAAATTCTGTGGATTAAGGTGTGTCAGGCGACCTCGGATACCGGCGTGTCCGGTGACGGTTCCGGGGTGATCTCGACGGGTCGTTCGAGGAGCTTGCCCTTGTGGAACAGCG
>NZ_LPNP01000038.1:0-13663 GCF_019266045.1 Rhodococcus sp. MH15 | reverse complement strand
TGCGCTGTTCCACAAGGGCAAGCTCCTCGAACGACCCGTCGAGATCACCCCGGAACCGTCACCGGACACGCCGGTATCCGAGGTCGCCTGACACACCTTAATCCACAGAATTTGACGATTCCTCCTTGCGTGGATGGTAGATCCTCACCTGCAGACCTTCCTCTTTCCACAATCGGTGCACTTTCTTCTTGTTCACCGCCATCGCCTGATCGTGTCGCAGATGCGCCCAGGCGCGACGGAAGCCATGCAACGGGTGTGTTCGCGCGTAGTCACGCAGAATCGCTCTCAGGACCGCATCGGGGTCGGCGGGAGTCTGTGCGATCGGCGTACGGGCGTAGGTGGACCGGGCAAGCCCAACTGCTCTGCAGGCCAACCGCTTCGACACTCTCATCGTCGTGACGAGCATGTCGACAGCGCCGCTTGTCAGCCGGGCTCAAAATTTTCCCTTCGCCACCTCCCGCAGGGCGTCCTTCTCCAGTTCGGTGTCGGCGAGTAGTCGTTTGAGTTTGCCCTGCTGCTCCCGCAATTCCTTGAGTTCTTTCGCTGCGTCGATATCCATGCCGCCGTACTGGCGGCGCCAGTTGTACAACGTCGCTGCCGAAACCTCGAGCTCGCTGGCGATCTCTTCCTGCGTTTTCCCCGCCGCGGTGAGCTCGTCTGCTCGGCGCAACTTGCGCACGATGTCCTCTGCGGAGTTCCTCTTCCGTCCAGCCATGTTCCTCATCGTCCTATCCGCCCACGTCACGGGCAACAAGACTCTAAAACAAGATGGCCCCGTTCACTGGGGACATGCCAGTACAGCTCGCATGATCCATCTACCCGTTCATGCGTAGTAGTTGAACCAGGTCGAAATCTACTTCACCGCTGTGCAGCGCAAAGGCCCTCACGCCCGACGACTTTTCTGCGATCTCGACGAGGTGGCCGGCCGCCTACTCGCCTTCCAGAAATGTTATAACGCTACTGCCCACCCCTTCGATTGGACCTTCACGCGGCTGACCTTCACGAACTTCTCCACCGCCTCGGCGCCACGATCCTTATGCGCTATGGTCGTTCGGCGCGTGACCCCCGATTGGCTAACGGGCGCACACACACTAGAGCGATTCGGGTCGAAGCGCAGCGATGAAGTGCGCCAGATCTACGACAATGAAGACGCCAATGGCGGAGGCCACTACGTCTCCGGCGCCTTGCGCTCGAACTTCGGCAGCAACGTGCAGCTTGCGTCCATCACGCGCTTTCAGCGTGGCACTTACCTCATAGGGCACTTTCAGGCGAACCGGCGCGAGGAACTCGACATCGAGCTTACGTGTAACCGCCATGTCCCCGATCACATAAAGAAGCATTCCCACCATGTCATCGAGCACGGTGACCACAGCTCCCCCATGCGCGATGCCCGGAGCACCTCGATGCCGACTATCGAACACATGCTCCGCCACGACGCCGTCGCCGCGACGTCGCGCCAGTAGATGATGACCGTGGGGGTTGTCCGGGCCACAGCCGAGACACCATGGGTGGTGAGGCGGGAGAGGGTCGCCATCGGCCAGTGTGTCTCGCCGCTCCTCGAAGCTACTCCACCAGTCCGTCACGAGCGCGATCTCAACCTGGCCTTCGGAACAATCTTGATAGGTTTCAAGCGGTTCTGTCACGACCAACCCACTGAGGCAGGGTTCAGCCTGTCGACGGCATCAAGACGATCCCGGTCACCAAGCGGATCTCCTTCACCGGCAACCCCCATTTTATCAAAGCGTCGTCTGAGCATCATCACAGAATCAGCCGCATCGTGTCAGTCTCCTCGACGAGTTTCGCGCCCATCATGTATCTGTCACCAGCATTCTCTTTTGACGGATATTAGTACCACCGCAATGAAACGCACTCTCCGTGTAATGCCCTTCTCTGCACCAACTTTCGGCTTACATAACAAGCTACCTGATCTATTTCACGAGACGAACGTGGTTAGCGGTCTTCAGTTACCAACGAGCTGGACGCAACCTCTAAAGCCTCGACAAGATCCCTTTCGGCCCCGGGCAATCTACCAGCTGACAGGACAACCGCGTTCAAGCGAGCTCGCATGTCAACGTCACGCTGGATGCAAGCGCGCGCGGTCTCGGTCCAGGCCTGCGCACAACGGTCGGCGACTTGCGCGAGGCCTTCTGTGGCGAGGTCGCCGGTCAGTCGTGCGACCTCGGCGCACCCCTCGGCGAGTAAGCGTCGGAACAACCCGCCGCCGGTGCCTGCTTTCTCGATGAACGCGCCGAGACCGAACAGTAGGATCTCGAGTTCGTCGTCAGGAAGGTCTGCCCAGGTGTGGACGTCGGCTGCCAGCGCTGCGGCGGCTGCCAGCCCCTCAGCACCGCTCGATGCGGGGATATCGGCGATTCTTGCCCCTGATGGCTGACGCAAGTTATCAGCAGACTGCCGAAACGCTGCCGCTGCAGCGTCACCGATCACGGGAAGGTCGCTCGGCCAGGTAATCCGATACGTGCAGTGGCGCGTTGGCTGCGGGAACGACGTCGAAGACCTGGCCCGGGCCAGCGAGTCGAAGGGAACCTCCTGCACCTCGGCCCGGTCGTTGTCTACGACGAACGCTACGCCCGCGTCCTCGTCGTAGCCGATCACGACGATGTCGTGGCGGCTCATCTTCATCTGGACCCTCAGATACGGTAGCTCGGCGATGTCGCCCCACACCAGGCTTGGTCGACCGGAGTCGATTTCGTCGCGGACCCACGACCATCCCTCCTCTGGATCGTCGGTGGTTAGGACCTCGACCTGCCCGCCGAGTCGGCGCGGTAGGTCGACTTCGAAGTCGGCACCTCGTCCCACCAGATAAAGCGGTGGAACGAGGGCATTCGATCGAAGATAGGACAACCCCAAGGCACCCCCGAGGGTAAATGTCAGCCCCTCGCTGGGCGGTCCATCCCACCCGAGACCGTGCCAGTGCAGCAGATCTCGCATCGCGCCTGAACCACAGTGGCCCCCGATCTGATGGGGGTAGCCCTCGATGAGGGTTTTGTGCGGCATATGCGATCCTTTCCGAGTGGCGGGGCGTGGGGGTGTCGAAGACCAGTCAGTTGCCAGGGATTCGTTCCAAGTGGGCATGCGTAGCCCATGGGTCGACGTTGCTTACGAACACTGAAGTGGTGGCCCACAGTTGGCACCGAACTGTTGCGGGTCTCGTTGGATCGAGCTCAAGCTCGGAGGGAAGGGTCGATTCGCGAGCCGCCGATAGAAGCCGCAGTTTCGTTAGTGGGCGCGCCGAATGAGGTTTGGACCTGTTCGTCCTTCGAATTGCGTATCGCTCGCCGACGTCATATCGATCGAGCTCAAGGCAGAGTCGCCTCACACTGCACCGGCGAGTGACAGTTCGGCGCGGTCGATGGGGAGCTGCTGCGAGATGACCCGCTTGCTGAACATGAAGTCGCGGGGACGATTGATGCAGTCCGCCGCAATCAGCTCTGCACTGCGTAGGTAGTAGCAGGTGAAGTCGCGGTCACGGGTCGGGTTTCCGCTGAGGACGACTTCGTCGTACCCAGTGTTGAGCCCGGCGATCTGGAGCTTGAGATCGTATTGATCCGACCAGAACCAGGGAAGCGCCTTTATCTCCTTAGGCTTTCCGCAAATGGTCGCGGCAGCGACCTTGGCCTGCTCGGCGGCGCTCGGCACGGACTCCAGGCGAATGCGACGTCCGTAGCGGGCCATGTCGTGGCTGGCGCAATCCCCGGCGGCCACGATGTTGTGATCACTGGTCCGGGCGTGGTCGTCGATGACGACGCCATTGTCAACAGCAAGGTCCGCGGCGGCGGCGAGGTCGACATTGGGCTCCACGCCGATTCCGACAATGAGGAGGTCGGCAGGGATTGATTCGCCGCTGGCCAGGACCACTTCGCGGACGCGGCTATCGCCGGTGAGCGCTTCGACCAGGGCTCCCGTGCGGATATCGACCCCTTCACTGCGGTGGATTCGGTCGAAAAATGCGGAGACTTCGGGAGCGGTGACCCGCTCGAGGACGCGTTCGGTCGCCTCCAACACGGTGACCTCCAGACCCAGTGCACGCAAGGAGGCGGCCGTCTCTAGGCCGATGTAGCCCCCGCCGACGATCACGGCTCGACGTCCGGGGGTCGCGGCCTTTCGAATCAACCCAACATCCGCGGCGGTGCGTAGGTAGTAGACGCCGGCCAGGTCGGCCCCCGGGGTAGGGAGCCGCCGCGGGCGGGCACCGGTGCACAAGGCGAGCTTGTCATAGGTCAACGCGTCGCCAGTGCTGAGCGAAAGGCTTCCTGCTGAGCGGTCGATCGCCTCTACAGTCGCGTCCAGGAGTTGGATCCCGTGCTTGCTGTAGAACTCGACGCTTCGGATCTCCAGGTCCTTGAGCGTGCTCTTCGAGGCCAGGTAAGCCTTCGACAAAGGAGGGCGTTGGTACGGCAGCGCTGATTCATCGCCGATGAGGACGATCTCTCCGGTCCAACGTTCCTGGCGCAGGCTGGCTGCGAGTTGAGCCCCAGCATGGCTGGCCCCGATGATGACGGCGCGCTGTGCGGTCATGCGTCGGATTTCGGGGTGAGGCGGACCGTCATCTTGCTGATCCCTCTCACGAAGTTGGACTGGACGTATTCGGGTTCGCCGATGACATCGATGTTCTCGAAACGAGCGAGCAATTCCTCCCAGAGGATCCGCAGCTGAAGTTCGGCCAACCGGTTACCCATACAGCGGTGAACACCGAAGCCGAAAGAGATGTGGTTGCGCGCGTTGGCCCGGTCGATGATGAAGTCGTCGGGCCGGTCGAACACGCGTTCGTCGCGGTTGCCCGACGCGTACCACATCACGACCTTGTCGCCTTTCCGGATGAACTGCCCGTTGAGCACCGTGTCGACCTTGGCGATTCGTCGCATGTAGGCCAATGGTGTCTGCCACCGGATGATCTCCGAGTTCATGTTGGAGATCAGGTCGGGATTGGCCTTGAGTTTCTCGAATTGATCGGGGAACCGGTTCAGCGCGAGAACACCGCCGCTCATCGAATTGCGGGTGGTGTCGTTGCCACCGACGATCAGCAATACGAGGTTGCCCAAGAATTCCATCGGTCGGCTGATCAGGTCCTTGGTGTCGGCGTTGCTCTGCAGCATGGTGATCAGGTCGAACCCTGGTTCTTCTCCGGCAGCGGTCCGGGCCGCTTTGTCGTGCCAGTGCTCGCTGAGACCTTGTGCCATCTCGCGCATACCGACGAACGTGTCGTCGAGGTCTGAGGGGCCGCCGTTGGTCTGCTCCATCGAGGTTGCGAGGTCTGACCATTCGACGAGTTTATGACGCTGTTCGTATGGAAAATCGAGAAGGGTTGCAAGCATTCGAGCGGTCAACTCGATAGAGACGTTCTGTACCCAGTCGAATGGCTCATTCCTTGGCAGGTCATCGAGCACCTCCTGGACTCGCGAACGAATCAGCCCCTCCATCTCACGAAGATTCTTCGGCGCGACCACGCCCTGGACGGCGGCCCGCTGCCTGTCATGGCGGGGCGGATCCATCGCAATGAACATTGTGATATCTAAAAAACGCGGCGGGACCCCGATGACGATTAGCGGCTCGGCGGAGAATGACTCATGATCCTTGTCGACGGCCATTATGTCGGCATGCCGCGTGACCGACCAGAACGGCCCGAAGGGACTGTCCGGTAAATAGTGCACCGGCGCCTCATTGCGTAGGCGCTCGTAGTAGGACTGCCAACGCCCCTGACGATAGAGAAACGGGTTGCTGAGGTCGATGTCAGCGAGCTCGACGTCTTCGACCGGTGGTATTGGGCTCTCTACGAACAGCTTCTTTCCGTTCGATCCGGTCACCCAACGTCGGGTCCTGTCGTACAGGTGTGCGCCGCGGATTTGCAGGTCGATCGGGATGGCAGATTGAACTTTGTCAGTGATCACTTCAGAAACCTTCATTACGTCTTATCCGTCACTCTCGTGGGTCACATCTGAAATTCTGGCGTCTGGACAATCAAGCCGTCCCACGCCGCCGAAACGAGCATCTGGCAAGACAATCGGGAGGTGGGTTGACGCTCGGGGTTCATCGCAAGCATCTCCTCCTCCTCCGATCCTGAACGTCCGACCAACTCGGACCACTGCGGGTCGACGATCACATGGCAGGTCCCACACGCGGCTTCACCCCCACAGTCGCCATCAATACCGGGCACCGCGTTGTTGGTTGCGATCTGCATCAACGACGAACCTTCCTCGAGAGACACCTCACGCTCCTCGCCGTCGCGAGAGACAAAAGTGACAACAGCCATAACCAACTCCTGATGCAGCGTATTGATGGGATTTTAAATTCTGACAGCAACTGACCATGTCGGCTATGTTCGCCAGAGTCAGATGGTTGTGAATTCGACTCAGGGGGGAAAATGAAACGCAATGATGCGGGCGTGCCTCCTCCAGCTTTCACGCAACGAGTCATTCCAGTTCGACCTAGCGAGCCTGAACTCGCAACGCTCAATCCGAGAATTCGCTCATCCCCGAGCCTTGATGCCATTTGATTTACGGCTCCCCACTTTTGGTTGACGAAAAGTAGGTCCCCCCGGCGCCGAAAACCTTCAGGATCAGCGATAACAGGGGTCATTCGAACGGCGGGCACCAACCCGTTCACAGAAGTTTCCGTAGCAACTTGATCGTACGTTCAGTATACGGTGGATAAATCAGACGCAGATCGGGTTTGGTGGATTTGGACAGCACTGCTCTGCGGTGGCTGAGAGCCTCGAACCCCCATTTGCCGTGATACTCGCCGAGGCCGCTGGCACCGACACCACCGAAAGGCAGCTGCGGAATTAAGCAGTGCAATGCGACGTGATTGATGACGGCACCACCGGACGGGATGCGGTCGATCAGGTCACGACCTAGCTGCGATGAAGTGGTGAATAGGTAAAGTGCTAATGGCTTCGGGCCGGCGTTAATACGGGTTACAGCTGCGCTAATCGAGTCGATCGTGAGGATTGGCAACACAGGGCCGAAGATTTCACTGGCCATCATCGCGTCGGTGTCGGGCGGATTCACAATGACCGTCGGCTCGATACGCAAACTGTCTCGGTTGAAGTGCCCTCCGCTGACGATGGTGCCCTGGGTGGCGGTGAGTAGTTGAACCAAGCGGTCGAATTGCCGTGCATTGACGATCGGCAGCGCGAACTCTTCTTCGGCAGACCGGAACTGGACGATGTTCTGGACGATCTTCTCCACCAGTTCGTCGACGATCGACTTATCAGCCAGAACATAATCCGGGGCGATGCAGGTTTGTCCAGAGTTGAGCAATTTCACCCACGCAATCCGACGCGCAGCGACGTCGATGTCGGCGTCGGCTGCCACGACGACTGGGCTCTTCCCGCCCAACTCGAGCGTCACCGGAGTCAACGTCAGCGCGGCAGTGGCCATAATCTTCTTACCGATCTCGGTGCTTCCAGTAAACAAGGCGTGATCGAAACCCTGGAAAAGCAGATCCTGAGTCGTCTCCCCGTCACCCTCGACAACGCGGACCGCCTCCGCATCAACATATTGCGGCACCAACCGGGCAAGCAACTCGGAGGTTGCAGGCGCAAGCTCGGATGGCTTGATCACTGCGCAGTTGCCGGCTGCCACCGCCGCCACCAAGGGACCCAGATTCAAATACAGGGGATAGTTCCATGGTCCGATGATCAGGACGACGCCCAACGGGTCGTACTGCACCCACCCGCGACCGGGCAATTGACTCAGCGGCAACGACACTCTCTTATGCCGCATCCATTTCTTCAGGTGCTTCCGCGCGTAGCGGGCTTCAGTCTTCGTGGCGTTGATGTCGCCGAGCCATGCCTCTACAGAAGAGCGGCCTAGGTCCTTGGACAACGCCAAGGCGATTTCGCTCTCACGTTCGGAACAAAGTCGCTCGATCCCTGTCAATTGGTCCAGTCGCCACTGCAGATCCCGTGTGCGGCCTGAATTTGCGACACGTCGGACCTCGTCGAGCAGTTGCTTGCGGTCGCGCCTGCCGCCCTGCGCCTCCATTTGTAATGGCATGTCAACTGCCTTTCTAGTAGCTCGGGCGATTTCTCTGGTAAACGGGTAGACATCATCGAATCGGGGTCCCAACGGCGCCGACCACGACAGCCGAGGCTTTCTTCATGAGGGAGATTTAGAACGACATCGGCCGGTCACCATCAAGGTATTGCCGGAGTCGTTGCATTTGTGGGCGAGTTTCACGGAAATGCCCCTAAGCCGGTGAGGGCTCCACGGCGCAGTACTCGATCTGCAAACCTCGCCGTTATTTGGGCTCCGCCACCCGACATTCACCACTGACTGCGGGAATTTGTCCCCGCGGTGGCGTCAGAATCGAATGAGCCCTCGGATGTTGCGGCCTGATCGCATGTCCTCATAGCCCTCGTTAATCTGATCGAGAGTGTACTCACGGGTGATCAGCTCATCGAGCTTGAGGTTTCCGCCGTTGTACAGTTCGACGAGGCGAGGGACGTCATGCGCAGCGTTCGACGAGCCGTACAGGGAACCGCGGATCTGCTTTTCGTAGAGTGTCAACTCCAACAAAGAGCCCGACATAGTGGTCTCCTCGGGATGCCCGATCGCGGTGACAACCACTCGCCCACGTTTGCCAACGAGTGATAGCGCCTCGGAAGTATAGGACCCTTCGGCGACATCCGTGGTCAAGATGCAGACGTCGGCGAGTTTGCCGCGAGTAATGTCACTGACCAGCGCCCACGCTTCGTCGATCGAGGCAACGGCATGCGTCGCGCCGAACACGCTGGATTGCTCCCTTTTGAATTCCACGGGGTCGACGGCGATGATGTTCAACGCGCCGGCGATCCGTGCGCCTTGAATCGCGTTCATGCCGATACCGCCGGCTCCGATTACGACCACTGTGTCCCCGGCGCGCACTTCGCCTGTGCGCACCGCCGACCCGTAACCGGTGGTGACGCCGCAGCCGATCAACGCCGCCTTATCCAGCGGTGTTCCTGTATCGATCTTAACCAGCGACGCCCTCGGCACGACCGTGTACTCCGAGAAGGTGCCCAGCAAGCACATCTGGCCGATGTCCTCGCCGCGTGCATGGAAGCGGTAGGTGCCATCGAGCTGGGGTCCCATCATGACGGCCGCGCCTGCGTCGCACAGGTTCCCTATACCGCGTGCGCAGTAGGAACAGTGCCCGCACGACGGAAGGAAGGTGAGGATGACCGAATCGCCCTCGGCGATATCCTCGACTCCCGCGCCGATTTCCACCACGGTGCCGGCGCCTTCGTGACCGCCGACTACGGGTAGAGGGAAGGGCAAGTCACCGGTCACGAGATGTTCATCGGAATGGCACAACCCACTCGCGGTCAGCCTGACGAGCACCTCGTTGGGGCCGGGCGGATCAAGCTCGACTTCCTCTACCTCCCACTTCTCTCCCAGGCCCCAGAGAACAGCAGCGCGTGTCTTCATGATTCTCCTTAGATCAATAATTCGGTTGCCGTGAAGGCCGATTCAGTCGAGCGTCTCAACAATGAAGTCACCGTCGGCGTATTGGCGCCGCAACTTCTTCTTGTCAAACTTGCCTGTCGAGGTCAGTGGAACTTCAGTAACGAATGCCCATCGTTCAGGTAGCCACCACTTGGCCACACGGTCGCGCAAGAATCCCGACAGCTCCCTAGCCGTAACGGTGCGTCCGGTATCGAGGACAACCACTGCCAGCGGTCGTTCCTGCCACTTATCGTCTGGCACACCGATCACAGTGGCGGTGCGCACCGCAGGATGAGCGGCCAATTCATTCTCCAGTTCGACTGACGAGATCCATTCACCTCCCGACTTGATGACATCCTTGGAACGGTCGGTCAGAGTGATGAACGCATCTGCGCTGATCACGCCAACATCTCCGGTACACAACCATCCATCCGGCGTCACCGCCGCACTGTCATGCTGGTAGTACGACCCGGTGATCCATGGGCCGCGAATCTGAATCTCGCCCACCGACTTTCCGTCCCAGGGCTGCTCAGCATCAGAGTCGTCGACGATGCGGGCCTCCACACCGGCCACCACCCTGCCCTGGGTTCCGCGTACCTGAAGGGACCTCTCCGGTGAGTCGGTGTCCCGCGGGAGCGCGACTGCAGCAAGCGGCGAGGTCTCGGTCATTCCCCATGCCTGTACGATGCGGATACCCAGCTCGTCGTAAGCGGTTATCAACGACCGCGGAACGGCTGAACCCCCGCAGGCCACCATCTTCAGCGAACTGACGTCATGGCCTGGATTGTCACGCAGGTAGTGCAAAACGTCGGTCCAGATCGTCGGGACCGCTCCCGCCATCGTCGGTCGCGCTGCCTCGATCATCTCCACCAACGGCTCAGCCTGTAAAAAGCGGTCGGGCAGCAGCATCTGCGCGCCTGCCATCATCGCCGCGTACGGCAGTCCCCACGCATTGGCATGGAACATCGGCACGATCGTCAATACCGTGTCGTCATGACCGATGCCCAGCGCATTCGAGGCGCACGCTGCCTGAGAATGCAGCCACGTCGAACGATGGCTGTAGATAACGCCTTTCGGATGGCCGGTGGTGCCGCTGGTGTAGCACATCGCAGCGGCCGACCGTTCGTCGACGTCTGGCCAGTCGAATGAGCTCGGCTGGGCGGCGACCACATCGTCGTACCGAAGGACGTCCTTTCCACACCCCTCAACAGCGGCAAGGTCGCCAGTACCGGTGACGAGCACCGTGCGAACCGAGGTCATCGAGGGAAGAGCCGACGCCAGGAGAGGAAGGACCGTTCCGTCGACGATGACCACCCGATCGTCGGCATGGTTTGCGATCCACGTCAGCTGTTCAGTCGGCAGTCGCAGATTCAACGTGTGCAGCACCGCGCCCATCGATGGCACCGCCGAATAGCATTCCAGATGCTCCTGGTTACTCCATTGGAGGGTCGCGACGCGCTCATCTCCACGAATCCCGATCGCGCGCAATGCATTAGCCAACTGAGCCGCACGTTCGCCCAGCTCTCGGTACGACACCCGGGAGATCTGCCCGGGTCCACGCGCGGTCAACACCGCACGCTCGCCATGAATCCTGGAGGCATGCCGCACTATCGACGACACGGTCAGCGGAACGTCCTGCATGGTGCTTTTCATCGCGCCACCGTCCTGCGGTCAGCGGTCAAGCGGAAGTCACGCATCGATCGGTAGTCACGCATCGATGAGATCCTGTCGATTCTCGCTCTGCAACATCGACTTGTACTCGGGAAACAGGTTCTTGGCCTGTGGGATCAGTTTGAGCAACTTGGGCACCGGCCCTTTTGCGCGCACGGTTCCCTTGGCCATCGCCATTGTCAGGTTCACCTTCCCTAGCCAGAACTTGTTCCCGGTGTCCGAAGACATGAACAGTTCGACATTGGGGACTGCGGTACTCGAAGCTCCGGTCTCCACCACTTTGTTCGGCATATCCACCGTCACCACCGCATCCGGATCGGTGTAATACACCCGCAACACCACCCCCGAGCCCGCAAGCTTGTCCGCCAGCCCCTCGATCTCCAGGCCACGCCGAAATATCCCGGCCATGTAGGCGTAAACCTCGTCCTCATTCTTGAACACAGCCATCTCGAACCTCCACCAATCTCGTTGTAGGTAATGCGCGGTCGCGAGCGACCAGGGACGCTCAATCTGCGATAGTCACCGCTCCCGTCAAACAAGTCATCGGGGGTGACCGCCTCTCAGCCGAACTCGTCGTTGCGAGGCATGCTTCCCGCCCACACGAGGGTGCGTGTGATGTTCACCATACCACCTTTTGCTCAAATCGTTACCTTTTTTTGTTTTTGTAAATACCCTGAGGTTACTCACGCGGATGCGTCGGGTTGCGACAAGAACATGATCTGCTCGGAGCGGACCGTGGAAGTCCGACAGTGGAATACGAGACGCTGCGGGAGTCGCAGCGCATTTCAAGCCAAAGATGACGGCATACGCATCGGCCACGATCACAAGGAAACAAGATTGGGTCTGCTGCACGGATAGGTGACAGTTGTAGTCACGCAGCCGGTGCGGCTGGTGTGTTCATGATGGTCTCGTATTCGATGGGGGTCAATCGGCCGAGGGCGGCCTGGCGTCGGCGGCGGTGATAGGTCCGCTCGATCCAGGTGACGATCGCTGTTCGGAGCTCCTGGCGGGTCGCCCAGGCCTGACGGTCGAGGACGTTCTTTTGCAACAGCGAGAAAAAGCTTTCCATTGCAGCGTTGTCGCCGCAGGCTCCGACTTTGCCCATCGATCCGATCAGGTCGTGAGTAGTTAAGACGTTAAGGAACTTTCGGGACGAAAATTGAGAGCCTCGGTCCGAGTGAACCACGCATCCGGTGACGTCGCCGCGGCGAGCGAGGGCGTTGTTCAGAGCGGTGACCGCCAGGCGGGCTTTCATCCGCGAGTCGATGGAGTATCCGACGATCCGATTACCGCAGGCATCTTTGATCGCACACAGATACAGCTTCCCCTCACCGGCTTGGATTCCAGCAATCGTCGCAACACCTACTGGAAGGTGTTGCAATGGCTGGCAAAAAGTACACGGATCAGCAGAAGGAAGAATTCTTCCGACTACTCGATAGAGGTGGCACGGTCCGCGCCGCAGCGCGTGCAGTCGGCGTTCATGAAGACGCAGGCTACAACTGGTTGCGGAAGACAGGGCTGACCATGGCGCGGGCCGCGCCGCGCACCTACCCCGCGGAACTCAAAGCTGAGTTCTTGCGGCTCGTTCGCGAGCGGCAAATCATCTCAACTGTTGCTCATGAGCTGGGGATTCATCGGCCAACAGCCCATGTATGGGCGCGGAAAGCAGGAATATCGACCAGCGAGGCACGCAAGGTCAACCCGCGGCGTGAAGAGTTCCTACGTCTACGAGCGGCGGGACTCACGCGCGTGGAGGCGAGGGCTCGCGTCGGGGCCGATGCCCGATCGGCGACCGACTGGGACAAAGGCATCACCATCATCAACCGAGGGCGTGTCTATCCCGACGGCCGGGTGGTGCGGTACCCCGTAAAGAACAATGATGTTGTGCCAGAACGAAGAACTCGCGCGATCGGCGGAAGTGTCGACCTCAATGTGGTCGAGAAGATCATCCATCCCCGTTACCTCAGCCTGCTCGAACGGGAGCAGTTGCAGGATCTACGGCGTGCGGGGTTGTCGATCCGGGCGATCGCGTCGGAGATGCGACGCGCACCGTCGACGATCAGCCGAGAACTCAAGCGCAACACCGTCTCGGTGAGGGGATATATGCCTCATACGGCGCATCGGCTGTCGGTGAAGCATCGGGCCAGGCCGCGGAGGGCGAAGCTGGTTGCCAATGCCGAGCTTCGTTCCTATGTCCAAGGGAAATTGGCGAAAAGGTGGTCGCCGCAACAGATCAGTCACCGACTGGTCAAGGACTTCCCGACCACGCCGGAAATGCGTGCGAACACCGAGACGATTTATCAAGCGATCTACGTGCACGCCCGAGGCGATCTCACACGTGAACTCGGAAAGCAACTGCGCCGCGGTCGAATTGCGCGCAAGCCACATAGGCAGTCCGATGCCCGTCGGCCGCGGTTCGTAGACCCGATGAACTCGATCAGCAATCGGCCGGCAGAGGTTGACTCGCGAAAAGTGCCAGGTCATTGGGAGGGCGATCTCATCATCGGTGCGCTGGGTGGATCGGCGATCGCGACACTAGTCGAACG
>NZ_LPNP01000037.1:0-12983 GCF_019266045.1 Rhodococcus sp. MH15 | reverse complement strand
GGCCACCACAAGCCCCGACAGATCTCTCGAACTTTCCCCTTCGCTCATGTCCGCAAGCTACCGACCCACATCGACCCCACCCCTTCAGACCTGCACCATTCGGCATTTAGTTCAGTCAACGGGGCTTCTCCTGTGCCGCAACCTCTTTCGTAACCAGGGATGTTCGGCAACTTGTCGACGACAGTCACCGATCCGAGCAATTCGTCGAGGCGAGGTGTCGACTCGTCGGCCAGTTGTGCGACCACGAGAGGTGCAGCAGGTGCACTCGTCTCCATTCCCGTCCAGGGGCCGCCCTGAGCAACCGCCGCGCACCCCGAGACCGCGGCCATAAGCCCCGCTGCGGCAACACACGTAGCGACCTTGCGCCTCATCATCATTTCGCCTCTGCTGACGGCCACATCAATTCGGCGGCGTTAGGTGCGACGGACGAAAGGCTGACTCTGCGGGAGAAATTCGAGGCCACCTCGCTCGGATCCGCAGCAGGAGCAAACGCGGGGTATTCGTCGAGCATCACAATCAGTCGTCCACTGTCTTCGTCACCTTGAGTTTCGGAGCTGCCCTGCTCGTCCTTTTCGGCCGCGTTTCGTGCTGCGGTGGCAGCTTCCCTGGCTCGTGCGGCGAGCGTGGCGACAGTTGTATCGGGGGGTTCGATCGGCGTGGTCATGGTTCTCCCTTTCCTGGCGAGCCGATGCGGTGCGTCCGGCATCGCCGCACGCTAACTCCGGACCTGGACTGGATGACGCCGTGCACGCACCTCCGTACAGAACCTGCAGCTCAGGCTCCTTTCATTTCGTCGTCAGCCCGGGAAATTCAGCCGGCGCTCTGGTACACAAGTTTCAAGAGCCTGCCCCGATTCGGCACCGGCGAATGGCAGGACTGGCCGAGTTGGTCGATCGCGTGGGGTAGTGTCGGCGGCACTGAGAATGCACCGGGTGAGTCGGGGGCACACCATGTGGTGGCCTCCGACTTTTCTTTTGTGTGCGCCCTTCAGTTCTCTTGCGCGCCGATATCGCGGACTGCGTCACCGGCTGTGTCGGGGCCAGCTTCTTCCGCTCGGCGGGTGTCTACGACTCGGAACTGTGCCGGGATCCCGAGAATGTCAGGATGAAATGTCAGGTCCGGCCGGCGACGGCGCGACGTCTGGTCTTTGCTCATCGTTGTTCTCTTTCGGGTCTGTGGTCAGTCAGTTGCACGATCAGGCGTTCGCCAGGTTGTTGTCCAGGTCGCTCGTACGGCGCGAAATGTGCACCCACCACGTCCAATTGGATTCCTCTCGGAAGCAAATGATGTGAGTTGTTCATCCGTGAAGACTGCCCGTAGTACATTCCCCGTTCTGTCGAGATCTCGAAGACGACATCTGTCGGGCGAGTGGTGGAATCGAGCTCGTGTAAGGAGTGCGTCGCTGCAGTGAACCGGTCGAAGGACAGCACCGTGCCGGGTTGAAGCGTGGCAGGCAAGTCCGCCGGGTTGACCACAGCATTGGGAACGCTGACGGAGGTGTAGACGAGATGTCCGCGGCCGGATTCACGTTCGTACCTCTGGATGGCGCGGTCGATACGTTGCACCTGCTTACGCCGGTTGTCGTCGAGTTCAACGGCATCGCCGGCAACCGCAGAAAGCGCGTTGTTCGTTTCCTTCCAAGTGTTCGGGTCCGACGTCAATGCCGACAGGGCGTTGTACTGCGCCTGCGGCATCGAATCGAGCACCTGCCGTTTGGTGGCAGAGCGTGCGTTTTTCTGCCGCGCGGACAGCGAGCGACGCAGTTCGATCGCGGCCGGCAGTTCTCGGCGCAACCTGTGGTTCTCGATCGGTGCCGGCGTCGGGCGTGGATAGGCCCGGTTGAGATCTCGACTTGCACGGGTGAGGCCGGGCAAGTTCTCTGTCGCATGGTCGAGTTCGCGTGCTCCGCTGCGAATGTCGCCGCGAGTGTTATACGCGTGTTCCGAGATCAAGGCACCTTCTTTGCGGGTGGCGATGTCGCTCTCTCCCCGATCTGGGTCGAAGACGCCGTTACCGCGGTCCGGACTGATCCTGTCGTGACTTCTCCCCATCAGTCCCGCTCCTCGAATTCGGAGAGCTCTCCGCGTAGCTCCGCCAACGCGGACTCTCGTGCGCGCCGAAGGTCTGTGAGGTCGATCGCCAACTGACCTATCGCCGAAGCTGCCAAATCATCGCCGGCCGAGTTGACCAGAAGGCCCTCGATGGCCTGGTCCCCGTCGTGAATCCTGTCGAGAGATTCACCGGCAGCGATCGATTCCTGCAGCTCGAGCAGATGGCGACGATAGCTCCACAACGCAGCTACACGTGTGAGCAGCGAACGCTCGACCCGCTCGAGCCATCGGCTGCTCACCAGGTGAGCTTCCCTCGCTGAGAGGGCTTGCGGGCTGCTACCCGCCGCCGGGGTTCCCAAAGTTGCTCGCACTGTGGCGAGTTCACCGGCATGCGCGAGAATTTCGGCCAGTTGCTCGTCGAGATTCAGGCGTATGCGGCCTATGTCGAGATCCTCACTGGCCCATACAGGGACGGTGCGGATCTCGTCGACGAGTGCCGATGCCGCCAACGCCAACCGCAGCTCGACATGCGCTCCGCCCGCTGAGATCAACGTCTGCAGAGCTGTCACAGCGACGCCGATCTCGGTTTTGTCCTCCTCACTCAGACGGAGTGGATCGCGGCGGGTCCACCACCACAACCCCACCGCCTCTATCCCTGCGGCGAGACCAATGCAGACAAGTAATGCGACGAATGGGTTAGCCGGCGCAGTCACGCCCGCAAGAACCGGGACAAGTCCGATCAGAACCGGCGCGAGAAGAGCGAGCGGAATCTTCACCTCCTCACCGCCGGCGGTGCGACCGGTATGTACCGTCGTGCGCCACACATCGCGCCGAGGGTAGTAGTCGAGCGACGAATTTCCTTCCCATCCAGGCTCGTCAGCACTCCACGTCTGCTCACGCCTGAGCCCGACGATCTCCGCCACGCGCTCGCTGAGCATCTGCTCCCACAACCGGTCGAGCGCGCACAAGAATTCTTCGCTCTCTGGATCCACGTCGATGTCGGCGATCATGGACCGCACTGCGGTTACTGCACTATCTACGCTCACGTCACGCTCCGACCAGATCCGTTGTAGGTGAATGCTCCCGGTGATAGGTCTGCGCACGGACAAGCAGCCGATCGAGCGCTTCTCCGACGACCTGTGGCTGTTCCAGACCCACCATGTGGCGGCCACCGGCGACGGCAACGAGTTCGGCGTTCGGCAAAAGCGCGGCCAGCTGCTGTGAATGCAGGATCGGAGTGACCCGATCTCTGGTTCCGCACATGATCGATACCGGGATTCGCCCGAGCGCTCCCACCGCGGCAGACGCGTCGTAGAGACGCAGGTCCCGCAAGAATGCCGCCACCGTCGCAATCGGTGTCGAGTGGACCATCTCGTACGACGTCGCTGCGGCTCGGAGGCCCGAGCCGGGAGCCATGGGACAGGTCGCGCCGATGACGGGCGTCAGCAGCCGTCGCGAGAGACTCCAGCTGCGCCCCACCAACCTTGGTGCATGCGCGCACGCACCGCCGAGCAGTGAGACTGCCGGGGTATTCAACGCGCGCCCGATGCCGGCGCCAGCGACGTTGCTCAGGGCTGTCGAGATCAACCCCACCCCGACCACACGAGATGTCGAATCGGCGTGTTGTGCGAGGTACGACAACACCGCCATACCTCCCATCGAATGACCTACGAGGACAACGGGTCCGGTGGGCGCTACCGCACCAATGATTTCCTCGACGTCGCGCCCGAGCTGGCTGATCGTGTAGGTGCCGGCATCGGCACCCCCTGAGCCACCGTGACCTCGGTGATCGAAGAACACCAACCTCGCCCGCTCGCCCCACTGCCTACTCACAGAGCGTTGCTGAGGCTCCCAAGCACCGCCGTGTAGGCAGAAGCCGTGCACGAAGACCACCGTCAGCGGCGCCGTTCGGGATCCGACCTCGCGGACCGCGAGTCTGGTTCCGTCCGCGACAACCAGCGTCCGCGAGCGGCCCTCCTCGCGGTTCACAGCGGCCCGCCCAAAGTCCTGGTGAACTGTCTGCAGCCGGGGCTTTCACCGCTGTATCGCAATGTGCGGCACCCCGGATGTTCCCACGTCGGAGTATTCGGCTCTCTCACCTCGAAGCCCAACTCGCGCCCGAACTGCACCCGTTCCGGAAGGTCCTCCGTCGAGCCGTACAAGCGACCGTTGCCTGCCGTGTCGTCGGTGAGCTCGGCGATCAACCGCTCGATCAGCGCGGCCCGGACAGTGGTCGCGTCGGGAACATCCGGGTTGACGACGAGAGCTTCGACGATGCGGGTTTGTGCAGCAAGCCGCTCACAACCCTCCGGAGACCAACCTGCTTCACGCGCGGTACGAACCAGCCCATGAGGCGCTGATGCCAGCGCGTACCCGAGCTGCCGATATTCCGACGATGCGACAATGCCCACCGTTCCTGCGCCCCCAAGCCCCGCGGGAACGTCGGTGCCCGGCGACCAGTGCCGGTGGAGCCGGCGCATCTTCTTCGCTTCCGTCGGATGAATACGAACAATCTCGACAGTCATCAGGTTCACTCCTCGTCGTCCAAACGGCATGTGGGAGGACCATAGGTTCGAACCTGGACAGGACAGCGCCAACCACCGCGCTGTCCCTTTCCGAACCGTCCTTCTTTCAAGCCCGGTCTAGTGGGAAAGCGCGCTCGACGGGTTGGCTGTCGAAAGGAATCGGTCCGAGATGGCGGATCCCTCGGCCGGGCCGTCGGTGAGCAGTTCTAATGAACTCGCCCACAGGCGAGGGGGAATCCTCGTCTCTGAACGAAGCCTCGCACGACATGAAGAGGAGTTATATCAATCTATTTCGGCAGGATCGAGATCCTCCGCAAGCGTGTAACGCGCGGTAGGCGAATTTGGGCCGAATCGAGCCTCCGAGCTGTCGATCATCTGTTGAACCAGAGTGCACATCTTCTTGAAGCGTCCAGGTTTGAGTCTGGGCGTTTCAGCTCCGTAACGGACAGTTTTGCGCTTGGAAGCCAAGTCAGCAACGAGGTCAGCGTGTTCCTTGGGACTGTTTTCATGGTCCGTCCATTGCTTGAGCCACGCGCGCCTTTCTTGGTGACTTTGGGTGGTGTTTCCTTCTAGAAGCATTAGGGCCTGAACGGTCAATTCCGCTGCCGAGTGCAGATTGTCGAGCGCCACCGAAAGGTGGGCTTCGCTGGCGATCGCGACATCGAGGAACTGCTGCGCTTTGACGAGAAGACCTTGGGCACGGGGTTTGTACCGGCGGAAGTCGAAGTGCAGAACGAAACCTTCCTCGACTCGCAGATAGCAAACCCACCCACTGTCGGGATGGACGGCTTGTTCTTGAGGTCTGATGTTGACGATGTGAGTCTCTACCTCGTCGCGGTCGCAAATAACGTCTACGTATGCTTCCTCGCCCAGCCGAACAATCGCATCTGGTTGGCCCGGTTGGATTTCCACGAGGAATCGGTCGATCGAAGTGGGGTCTGTGTCGAGATCGCGCTTTTTGAGTTCGGGCGCAATGAAGCTGTCCAACATGCTCTTGAGGACGTTCTGGCTGAACTGTCTGCGCTGCGCAACCAAGTCGGGAGTCTCTGACATTCGCACCACATTAGACACAACACAGGACAGTCCTTGCCCTCTCGGAACTTCGACCTGCCGCGAAGAAACAATTCCCTGCCCACGCGACATCCGACTCCACATCGGCGGTCGCCGTCTGTGTCGGCCTTGTGGTGCACACTGAAACTCACAGCGACCGGTAAAGACGCCGGTACGCGAGCGATTGGACACAATCCATGACTGACCAAGAGAAGACATCGTCTCCCGATTTCACTTCCAAACCCGAACCACTCTCGACCGCCGACCAATCAGGTGCCGATTACGTCGAAAAGTCCCTCGATTCGTTGCCTGTGCCCGCTGCAGAGGTAACCGTTCAGCAGCAGGAAACGCCAGAGGACGGGACGCCCCGTCGGCCACTGTCGGACATTGTGGGCGATTTTGACGACTACTCATGACGCTTAACACGTGGTTCAGCATCCTGGCGTTCTTTGTATTCGCGGCGCCAGGCTTGCTGTACGACCAGCTCACCGCGAGAAAGGCTGTTCGGCGCCGGGAATCAACATTCACCGAAATCGGTCGAATCGCTTTGGTCTCAACCGTGTGCAGTGCCGTGGCCTTCGTCGTATTGCTTGCGCTCGCTGGGCTGGCCAGGTGCGTCAACTGGCATCCGATGCCAGACTTGTCCGCCATGATTCGAGGTGGAAGTAGCTACATCACAGGACACATTATCGCCGTTTCCATCGCCGCGGTGCTGGGTCTGACAGTGTCGATGTTGGCCGCGTGGGGCGCGTTCGCGTACGTCAACCGGAAGAACCCGGCCAAGATTACGTACACCTCTGCCTGGGCGAAGTTGATGCGCGAAGAACTACCGTCGCCGACGACGGCTGTCCATGTTCGGGCCACATTGGAGAGCGGAGCCATTTGGTACGGGAGAGTGGGCGCCTTCTCCCCGGATATGGAAGTCGCTGACCGTGAGATCGTGCTCTGCCCACCGCTCTCCGTGCAGAATCCTCGCGGGGAGTTGAGCGATTTGCCAGCGCAGTGGCAGCGGGTGGTACTCCGAGGATCGGAGATCGCCAGCTTGGCAGTCCACTACGAAAATCCGCCTGCCGCCAGTAACGGGTAGTCAAGAGAACACGAGAATGGGGCTGTACCCGCACGGGATGCAGCCCCATTTTGTTCTGCTTGGTCGACACCGCGTTCAGTCTCCGGGTCGGGTGCGAAATGCTGTTCATTCGGGCTCCGCCAAATCCGTTCGCAGTCAGTGTTGCAACGCCCGTTGATCAAACTGCGCCAGCGTGTTGCTGAACGTATACGGCAACGACGCCTTTGCTTGGATGATCATTCCGAACGTGTCCCGGTGTGGTCTCGCAATGCCTTCCTCGTCAGCGAGCATCCAGTGGGGGCCAAGCGAACCCGTAAACTTGGACATCTCCAAGTGCGCATCCTCCAGCCCCAATATCTGCAGTTTCAACGTCGCAGAAACACATGCGTAGTAGCGATTGTCGCGGTCACGGTAGGCATCAGAGTCCCGCTCCATGGTCGGGTTATCACTCGACACCAACTCAGCAGCCCGGTTCATAGCCTCCAGTGCGGACAAGAGAGCTTCAGTGACCTGCTGTCGGCGCTGAACTGCGCGATCCTCACCGAGTGTGGCCTGATGCAACGCTCTGTCGGATCGGGCCTTCACGAAGATCCCCAAGAACGCGATGCTCGCCGCACCCAATGCGATCGCCGCCGCGATGATCGTTGCCTGCCCCTGCGTCAGACCTTCTCCGAGCGCCATGATCAACACGCTGCTTTTTCTACCCTTCACAAAGTCTGTCGCGGGACCCATTCAACTGAATCGAGGAACAGGGATGTTACGTCCTACCAACGGCCACACGCCCTCAGCGGTCCGGCCGAGTGGAATCTCGGTGCTGACGATATCGGCTACCGAATAGGCGATACGCCCACATCGGCGGCATTGGCCGGGCAACTGCTGAAATCGGATCATGGCCCAATGTTCGTCGCAGAGTAAGTAGTCCACGGGGGCGTTGCCATGACAACAGTCTTTGACGACCGCTGCCCACCGCGCTGCGCGCACGAAACCGACAGGATCATCGGCAAAGTACTGCGGGTGCTCGGCGCAGAACTCACACGGAAGTTCGGTGTGAACGATGCCTGACTTCACGTCCCTAGCTCTCTCGTCCATCCTCTTCCTCTCCTCCACTTCCCCATTCGATATTCATCCCGGTTCAAGACGACTTACTACCGCCGGATGCTTCTGACTCGATAGAGATGCCACGTTGCGCGCTCGGCCAATTCACACACTGTCGCGTGTTCGAGGACATGCGGCGCCGGCAACGCGTCCTGCCCAGTCTTGGTCAGTCTGGCTGCGTACCGCTCGAAGAACGCGACCAACACACGGGCACGCACCACCGGCATCCGCAGCCCGATCGGGCCCGACGACTTGCCCGCCACGCGTTCGAAGTGCGCGACCAGCCCGCGAATGTCCCGATCAGGGACAGGGACGTCAAGAAGTGCACCGAATCTCCCGACCTCACGCACATTCTCGACATGCGCCGGCGTCATGTCGCCGCTGTGAGCTCGTCGTACCAACTCCGTCAGAACCTTGATCCCTTCCGGAGAAGTAGGCATCCGGTGAACGTCGACGGTGATCCCGGTGGCTGCTTGAACAGCATGAAATTCATCCAATGCGGCAAGTCTTTCGTCATCGCGCTCCGGAGTGTCTTCCGCATCGAGATCCGCAGCGAGGCGTGTTGCGCATCCGTGTGCGGTCATCACGTAGAACTGTCCCAAACTGACCGACTCGACTGTCGTGCTTCCGATGGCGTTGTCAGTGCGCATGTCCTCCTCCAGCTCACGGATCATCGTCGACACCACATGCAGACGCCGCACACCGGCCGATCCCGGAGCATCCGATGCCGGCAGAGTGCGTTCGGCGACCTGGTGAACGTGATCGAGTAACTCATCCACCATTTCCACCCGGTTCGGCGAGTGAAAACGATTCCGCCGGCGCCAGCGCATTGTCCAGTTCCTCTCCTCGGTACGGCCGCATTTGCGTCAGATTCACAACATCCACCAGCCCGCGGGCAAGGCAATAGCGAGTGCTGTGCCGACAACGAGGTACGGAGCGAACCCGAACTCCACACCCCGGACCTTTCTGCCTCCGAACACCTTGGCTACCGCCACCCCTATTACCGCCAGGATATTCGGCAGCAGCACTGCCGAAGCCACGTTCATCCAACCGACCCATCCGACAGCTGCAGTGAGAATGAAGCTCAACCTCACATCCGCCAAACCGGGGTGACCGCGCGTAATGATCGCGAATACCAGGTAACTGGCGAATATCGCGGCGCCGGCCACCACAGCACGAAGACCCGCGGCAGGGTCCTGATCGATCACCACTGCCATCGCGCCGAGCAGCAGACCCGCCGCGGTGACTGCACGGATCAACGGCAAGGGGAACCGCAAGGTGAAGTGGTCAATCCACGCGGCCCAGACAGACAAAGCCGCCACCGTGAGCCATGCCGGCAAGATCGCGTCGCCTCCGGCGGCCATCACCGCCCCGAACCACAATCCTGCTGTTGCCACTGCCGGGACGATTGGGCGACTGGTCGGCCTCACGGGAATCTGCACGAGTGCACACAAACTTGCCATCATCGGACGCACCGCCACGCTCACCACCGCCCCAGCCAGAGCAGCCAACGCGGCGACCGACCACAGACCAGCCTGCTCGTGACGACCGAACGCCCAGCGAGCAGCGATCCACACCGCCACACTCACAGCAATGACACCCAGGATCGGCAGATACGTCGAGAGAGGGGGTTTCCGCCTTCCTGCGTCGGCGGCGGTGACAAGCCCCGGTCGATGACCAGGGCCGGACGCTGTGGGCTCGGCCTCCTCCGCGGAGAGAGAAGTCGAAGCACCGTCGGCAGTATTCTCCGACTCCACATTCGATTCGGCCATCTCAGAAAAGCTCCTTCAGCGCGTCCATCACCCGTGGTCACAGGCAGAACCCGACCCTAACCGCTCTACCGGACAGCGCGGGCTTCCGAACTCATCGGTTAGCCGCTGGGGCGTGCGCTGTCCATGCCATGGACTATCACTGACCGCACATCTCAGATGCCTGAAAACCCGCTCGCGCTGCTCTCGAACGACGATGTTCCCGCATCGTGACCGGACTCGCCGCCGCCAAAACCACTCGAAAACTCACCAGTAGAGGCAACATCACCCTATGAACGCCCCCATCGGAAAAGCTGCCCACCACCGCGCTCGACTCCAGCCGGCACGTTCCTCCCGTCCAGCATTGATCGTTCACACCTTCAGCGAATACACCCACCACATCCGCAGCGGCGCCAAACGACTGATCATCGACGCCGACCCTGACCTGTGGTTCGACCTCGGCCATGTCCCGCACGGAGTCGATGTGAAGATCATCGGTCAATCGTGTGCCGGAATCAGCGGAGGATCCATCGCTGCCGCCGGTCGATGCTTCCTACAGGCCTCCCACCGCGCCCGTGTCACCGCCTACGAATTCGCGCACGTCGAAGCATTCGATGGCGTCACCATCGAAGCACGCGGGAAAAGCCACATTGTCGGTACCGATCACGCCAAGATTCGCGCCGAAGATCAGGCTGTCGTCTTCGCCCACTCCCAGTGCCACGTCCAAGCGGCCGGCCACACTCTCGTCGCAGCGACAGACACTTCCTCTGTCTCCATCAACGGCGACGCACACGTCCGCGCCAGCGCCGGAGTGCACATCATCGGAGTTCCTCAGTCGAAGAATCTGAGCATCGAACCGCGCCCGATCAGTCGACTGGCCAACCAGCTCAACATGTAAGGCCCCGCAAGCGGCAGTTAATCGCAGAGCCTCAGCCAGCCGACGACCGATACACCGTGAGATCAATCGACTCCTGATCGCGGAAACTCGACGCCAACAATTCCACCGCCGGCACAATCACTTCACTCTCGATCTTCCACACCACCGACGTCGTCCACCCCACCAACCCGCCAGGCCCCGGCGTCGCTTCACCGAACAAACCTTCCAAGGCGTCCCGCCGGTAACCGAAGATATCCACCAGGTCATCAGCGGTGTACCAGTACTGCCGCAACGGATCCGGGTCATCGGCGTGCAGAGCGCTGCCTTCGCTGATTCGACATGGTTCAGTACTCATCTACATGCCCTCTCTGTGGTGCGGTCCGCCCTGCGCCGTCTTCACGTCGACAATCCGCACGTGTGCATAATCCGGGTTCTCCACAACGTATTTCGAACGCTCGATGCGCCAACGAGCGACAAGCATCTCCAGCTCCTGAACCTCCCGTGGATCCTCGAGATACTCACACGCGAAGTCGAGCCACGGCACATAATGCCGCAGGCTTTGACCGATCCGTCCGGACTGGCCACCGATCACGCTCTCGAGCACGATCAGTTGTCGCTCGTCCTTCATTCGTCGGCGCAACGCTTTCTGATTCACTTCGACCAGCGCGAGCTCCGCCGCAGCCACCGACTCGCCTACCCCATCGACGCGGGAGCCCATCTCGTTGCGATGGACGACCGCATCGACGAACTCGCGACAGACCGACGCTTCAGCCCCTTCCGGGAGCATCGCCATAAGGGCAAAGCCGCGTTCCTCAAGGAGCTCGAAACCGTGTCGATTACCTCGGCCATACCAACAACTCATGACCAGCGACCGCTCCCACGCCAACGCCAAGCGCCTCTCGAGAAAGGGAAGCGCCCGGGCGGCCGCCACGAACTGAAAATCACACTTCCCAGCGATCTCACGCGCCGATTCCCAGTCCACACTTCCTGCAGGAGAACTCATCTCACGTACAGCGCGCATTCGCCCACGAAGATCCGCAGCCGCGGCGGCGGTGTCTACTCTTACCGCGTACTTGTTGGATCGAGAGCGCAAGAACCAGAGGGTCATGCGGCTGAGCCTAATCTCCGCATCTCCAAGCAGGGGTGCAGTAGCATCGTCAGCGGCGCATTGCTGGCGTAGTGTGCTCCGGCTCACCGCATCGATGTCCATCGTCGATGCGGTGAGCCACCTTCAAAGAATGGCTCAGACGCGAACGGCTCCATCGCCGACAACCCGTTGATCCTGTTGGCGACTCCGCATTCGTTCCGCGTGCCGATTCTGCCACCGCGCGTGTTTGACCTTGAACCGCTCGTCGAATTCCTCCCACAGCGGCAAAGCCTCTGTCTTCCTCGCGGCGAGAACATCGACGGGTTCCGGTCCGGACGCAAGCGCTGGAACCACATCGCCGACTTTGAGGCGATCGACGAGCTCCGAGAACAACCACGCCGGGCAACCCTCCCCCCGAAGCGCGTCGACTGCGTCTGGTTCGTCGTCGATCCAGGCAACTATCGGGCTCGTCTCTGCGTAGTGGTTTTCCCATCGCCACCAATGCCGTCGTTTGACATCGAGCGCCCGCCGCACAGTTCCGTCCACCCACAAGCTCCGTGATTCGATGTGACCGGGCGGCAACGACTTCGCCCGGATCCACCGATCAGATGTCCGATTGAACTGGTCCAAGCGGGTTGTGCTGTATGCAATGGTGAAACCTGCACTGTCGAGCGCCCGAACCAACTTTCCGCCTGCGCGGTTCAGGGAAGCTTCACCGAAATGGGTATGAAACCGCTTCCAATCTCGATCGGCGTATGACGGCGCGGCGATCAACCCCTCGAAATTGTGCATATCCGCAACGACGCCATCGATGTCGACAACGACAGTCGGCCCCGGGCGGGGAGCATCCAGCCACGGTTTCGGACGATCAAGAAAGCTTCGATTCTCCGTCATATCCCCAACGATATGGGCAGAGACAGACATTGAGCACGGTCCCGCGACCCACCCGTACGAATCCTCCGATGCATCTAGTTGGCAAAAGGCCCTGTTCACGCACTCGAACAGGGCCTTCTTTGATGCTTCTGGCCTTTAAGGCTCACCGGTCAACACAACTGACCGCGATTGCCGATCGCCCACGTTTACCCCACCCTCAGTGCCCAAACGAGAACCGCGCGACCTCTCGATCTCTGCGATGTAGACAACAGCAAAGCCGACCACTACGACCGCGACGGCCACGACCAACCATCGCTGTCCCATCCAACCCGCCGCCACGCCAAGATTGAAAATACTGTGAGGCACAACTAATCCCAAGAGCGATCGATAACGGTAGTACGCGAAAACAGCAAACCCGCCCCACAACATCGCCCCGACTGCCAACTCCCACCCCTGATATACGTGTAAGGCTCCACGAAGAATCGCTGAAATGAATCGCCCTGGGTTCGGTGGAGACTTCTGGCCTTGGAAACGAGGATGGAAGCATGCCGAATGAACGGGTGTCAGGGAGGCCGACGATGCGGCGGTATTCGCCGGAGGAGAAGGCCGGT
>NZ_LPNP01000036.1:0-12706 GCF_019266045.1 Rhodococcus sp. MH15 | reverse complement strand
AATGTGTCGGCAACCATTCAGACGGAAGAATGAACAATCACCGACGAAAAATACTCACACCACACACAAACCAACCAAACCCCAAGAGGCGGTTGATCATTCGCGGATGTGAAGTACCAAAAAAAATTTGGCACTGACATTCATCGACACACTGTTGAGTTCTCAAAGAACACGCACACACCATCACCACGACCCTATGGCCGCCGCTCCGGGGCAACTTTTCCAGCCTATCCCAACCTGGTCACCGGCGCAAACCGCTGAACATTCGGGGAAGAACTGGAGGTGAAGCACAACCATACACGATGGAAACTACTTCGAAATTTGGTCAGGCACTTCGTACAACCTCGTGTCACTCGCCGTGAAGGCGGGAGTCGGTGTCCGTGTCGCTCTGACTTGGAATAAGTTACGCGTCCGCCGAAGTCTTTGACAAATCCACAGGTCAGAGACTCAGAGGTATCCATTTCCCCAGCAAGATTGCCCGTTTCAGTCGATTTTCACGAATTCGGACATCATGTGACGCCGGACACCGTGCCCGGATCGGCACGCAGCGGGAACTCACACCACTTGGACTCGGATACCTGCATCCTCGAACAACGCGACTTGCTTTGCGTCTACTGCAGCATCGGTAACCAGCACGGCCCCCGGCGGAATCGGCGCCCACGCATGGAAAGGACGTTCACCGAGCTTGGCGGAGTGGGCGAGGATGTAGACCTCGCCGGCACGTTCGATCATCATTTCCTTGAGCCGGGTCTGATCGAGCTCAGCTTCACAAATACCCAGGTCAGCCGTAACTGCATCGGCACCGAGGAATGCCTTGTCAAACGACACCCGCTGCAGCGACGCTTCCGCCAGTGGCCCGACGAATCCTTGACTGAGCTGCCTCAGGGTCCCCCCGAGACATTCGACTCGAACACCATCAGCGTCGGCTAACGCCTCGAGCACCGTAAGCCCTGCAGCGATCACCGTCAAATTCGTCACGTGACGTAAGAACTCTCCCATCGCCCCGACGGTGGTACCTGCATCAAGAAGTACGGTTTCCCCGGGCCGAACCTGCTCAGCAGCCCATTCGGCGATGCCCCGTTTGGCGTCGAATCCCTCCATTGCGCGTTGACGCAAGGAGGATTCCGGATGAGGGTTGAGAGCAATCGCCCCGCCGTACGTTCGAGCAATTACTCCCTGGGCAGTCAACTGACTCAGGTCGCGACGAATCGTGGATGCAGTCACCCCGAATTGGGCAGACAGATCCTCGACACTGGCCAGACCGCTGGTGCGAGCGAGCCTCGCAATCTCCGACCGCCTCGCCTCCGACTCCCGGATGGCCATCGCTCCTCCCCCTACAAACCGTGGTTCTTACTTGGAAACGAATGTGCTGGTTGCCAATTCGGCCGCCTGCCGCAGCGCTTCGACCATACTACCGGCCTCGGCGATGCCCTTACCTGCAATATCGAAAGCGGTTCCGTGATCGACGGAGGTACGGATGACAGGTAACCCGACGGTGATGTTGACGCCGGCCTCGATCCCGAGAACCTTGACCGGGCCGTGCCCCTGATCGTGGTACATCGCAACGATCAAGTCGTAGTCCCCACGTCCAGCGAGGAAGAATGCCGTGTCCGCCGGCAGTGGGCCGTGGATGTCGATTCCTTCTGCCTTCAAGAGTTCGACGGCGGGAATGATCTTCTGCTCTTCCTCTCCGTACCCGAAAAGCCCGTTCTCCCCCGCATGCGGGTTGATCCCGCACACGCCGATTTTCGGAGATGGATTGCCCGTGCGCACCAAAGCTTCGTGACCTCGACGAATGGTCCTCTCGACCAGGCCGGGCTCGATCCTGGCAACTGCATCGAGCAGTCCGATGTGAGTGGTCACGTGAATCACCTTGAGCTTGGGGGTCGACAACATCATCGACACCTCCTCGGTACCGGTCAGGTGCGCAAGCAATTCCGTGTGTCCGGGATAGATGTGTCCTGCCGCATGCAGCGCTTCCTTGTTCAGCGGCGCCGTGCAGATCGACTGGACTTCACCGCGTACGGCGAGTTCGCTTGCGACGCGGATATATTGATAGGCCGCATCCCCCGCGACTGCCGACAGTTCACCCCAGGCGAGATCCTCGGGTAGCAAGTCCAGGTCGATGACGTTGATCCGTCCATCGATGAATTCAGCATCCTTGATCTCCTCGATCGCGACCACGTCGACGTCGATTCCGAGCACCGTGGCAGCCAATCGCAAACGCTTCGCGTCGCCGACAACAACAGGGCGGCAACGCTTTCTCGTTTCACCGTCGAGGAGTGCGGGGACGATCACTTCCGGTCCGACGCCGGCGCCGTCGCCCATCGTGACAGCAATCAGCGGCAGTGGAGTGGATTCGATTGACATGGGATTGACCTCGTTGTCTGAAGGAGTAACTGAAGGCGGACTGTCCGGAGCGGCGACCGGGGTGGGTTGCGCGAGAAACTTCGTTATGGAGAAAAGACTGTGTGCATTCCCGAAACTGCCTGGCCGCGTGACGATGTACCGTCCGGTTCGATCGACGGAAAGTACGGCGCCGTGTTCGATTTCGTAAATCGGTGACAGCGTGTCGACCCGCAGGCGGTCGAGAACGCTGCGCGCGGTTTCGCCACCGGTAAGTACCAGGTCGATCGGGTAATCGTCGTGGGAGAATCCTGCATCGACGGCAGCGATCAGATCGGCGAGAGCCGAAACGAGGTGGACGGATTCTGCAGGCACGACAGGTCCACTTACCGAAACCACGACGTTTCCGCGATCCAGTGCGTTCAGAATCGGAAGCGGATCGACCGAATGCGCCAGCAGCTCAGCACTGTTCACTTCGATATGGTGCGCCCCTGAATCCCGAAGCAATGCCACTTGGTCCCCGGCAGACGCATCCGCCGTCCCCACGACGACCAAGGTAAATCGAGAAACACGAAGAGATGGGCACGCGACGGGTGACTGCACGGTTCTTCGTCGTGCCACTGCCATCGCGAGCGCCGAGGTTCCTACCAATCGAGAACCCCGAACCTCCTGTGCTGCAGCCACAATCAGTTCCAGATCACTCTCGGTCTCGACGTCGCAGATCGCCACCGACCCGGCTTCTGAGATCGACGCAAGAACCTGGCTCAAACGCCCGGAGCGAATGTCATCCAGCGATACGCCAGAAGTGATTGCCGACGGGCCGAGCGCCTCTGCAATCGACCGAGGAGTCGGCTTCGACTCCGCGCGCCACAGGTCAGTGGAGTGCAACGCAACCCCATCGACCAACACCACGCCGTCTTGCACCGTGCGCCCTTGTCTGGGCAGTCCGGCGGCGACGATGACCGGAGATCCGTCGCGGGAGAGTTCTCCAACCTCCGCTGCTATGTTGCCCCTGAGCAGGGAATCGATCTTCTTGACGATCTCGGAGCCGTCAGACGATTGCAGAACTGATCTCACGTCCCGAGAGGCTCTGGCGGGGTCGGATCGCCGTGAGTGCAGATCGAAAACCGTCACTCCTGATCCGTCGGGCGCATCTGGGCCGAGCCGAAGCGATATGCCCGAACTGCGGAGCAGAAATCCTGCGGCCGACTCCGCTGCTCCGGAAAGATCATCAGCGATGATTACCAGTGGTTTCATCGAATTCCTCGACCCCCTTTCGGTCTGAATCGAGTATGCACAGCATCGCAACCGATGCGCGAAGTACGCAATCGAAGTTACGGGACTTGCGCGAAGTGCGCAACAGTGCCATTGTGAGCTGAGTTACAAGCGAGAGCCCGACGCGATTGTTCACCAACAGTCCGCTCGGAGCGTCGCCCCCACGCTGCCCCGTCAGGATCGAAAGGTCACCGATGACCAATACTCGTTTGCGAACACCACAGCTCTCCCGGCGATCCTTTCTGCAGTTCACCGGGCTGATCGGTGGCGCAACGCTTCTGGGCACGACTGCCGCGTGCGCCGGCCCTACCGGGAAACCGACACAGGACACCCTGGTGCTCGGGCTCAACCGCTCGCTCGTCAGCCTCGACAACAAACTCAATCAATTCGACGCAGCAGTCACGGCTCAACGTGGCGTCAGACAAGGTCTCACCCGGATCGGCGACAATCTGACACCGCAACTCGTTCTCGCTGACAGGTTCGAATCGACCGGCCCGACCGAGTGGACGGTTCGACTCCGCGAGGGCATCCGTTACTCCGACGGCACACCTGTGCTGATCGACGACGTCACGACGGCAATGCAGATGTACCAGCAGGTCAGCGGATCGTTTGTCGCACCGCAGTTCCCCGAGTGGCCGACGGTCGTCCCCATCGACGATCGCACCTTCATCCTTCGGACGAATTCCCCGGTGCCGGTTCTGGACTCGCTCATGTCCAACATCTTGATCACCCCGGCCGCTGCCAACGAACCCAACGAACTGCAGAGCGGAATCGGGTCGGGACCGTTCGTCGTCAGCGAATCGAACCGGGGCACCGGCGATTACACACTTGTCGCCAATGACAACTACTGGGGCCCGGCCCCCGGCGTTCGTCGTGTTCAGGTCCGCTTCATTCCCGAAGAGGCCGGCCGCGTCGTCGCGCTTCGGAGCGGCGAGGTCGACGTCATCGACTCGATCAGTCCCGATTCCGCCGAACAACTCGCCGATCTGCCTGGTGTCCAGGTGGACACAGTACCGAGCACACGCATCAACCAACTGTTCTTCAACTTCCGCAAGCCCGCCGATCACCCACTGTCCAATCCGCGTGTCCGAGAAGCTCTCACGTATGCCATCGACGGTGAGTCACTCGCTCGGGACGTGCTGATCGGTTCCGCAGTCCCGGCCACCGGCCCCGCACCGTCGACCTTGGACGGAGCCGTGAAAACCGGCACTTACCAATATGATCCACGGAAAGCGCGGCAAATGCTCGAGGCCGAAGGCGCCGACGACCTCGAACTCACCTTCATCTGGGAAACCGGAGAGTTCACCAACGACGTCTCGGTGATGGAATCGGTACTCGAAATGATGAAGGCCGTGGGAGTACGCGTCAAACTCCAGCAGTTCGAACCGGGCGGTGACATCTCGTCCTGGCGCCAGGGCAAGACCGGCGACTGGGATGTGCTGGGCAACGGCTACGGCAACCAGACCGGACTTGCACTGACCACGTTGCAGGGGATGTACGCCGGCACAGCGGAGAAGGAAGCAACTCGCGACACCTATCACGGGTACGTCTTCCCCGAAATCACCGCGAAGATCCAAGCCGCATCCAGTGAACCAGACCCGACCAAGCGCGCCGCTCTACTCGACGCCGCACAACAAGACATCTGGAACACCTGGCCTTGCCTGTGGAGCTTCGTACCCAACGCACTCCTTGCGAAACGCACTCGTGTACAAAATGTTTCACTGACCCCAATCAACTCCTACGACCTCGGCGCCGTCCGATTGGAGGCCTGAGGCGATGACTCTCACCGCTCCGAAACCGCAAACCGCTCTCGGAATCTCTCCGCGTCGACGCACAAGGATCAACCCGACCGTCAAATACGTGCTCAAACGTCTGGCACAGAGCGCCTTGACGATCTTCCTCACGCTCACAACAGTGTTCGTCCTGATCCGAATGGCACCCGGCGATCCTGCCTACGCCTTGGCCGGACCGCTGGCCAGCACCGAGGATCTCGCACAGATCCGTGCTGACATGGGCTTGGACAAGTCGGTGTTCTCCCAATACCTGATCTACCTGTGGGACCTCGTCCACCTGAATCTCGGCACGTCGTACTCGTTCCAGGCGCCGGCCATGGACGTTGTCCTCGGCCGTCTCCCGTACACCATCACCCTTGCCGTCAGCTCCATTCTGTTGACCGCCGTGCTCTCGATTCCGCTGGGCGTGTGGATGGCCCGTCACGCGGACACCAGACGTGAACTCGGTGCGAACGTCGTAGCCGTCGGCGGGCAGTCCATGCCGGAGTTCTGGAGCGGCCTGATGCTGGTGACGATCTTCGCGGTCTTGATCCCAGTACTCCCGGCAGCCGGTTTCACCACATGGCCGTCGTTGATCCTGCCTACCGTCACCATCGCCATCCTTCAGATCGCGTTGATCTCCCGGATGGTTCGACGCGAAATGGTCTCGGCCTTCGCTTCTCCGTACATCACGGTCGCACGCTCTCGCGGAGTATCGGAACGCGAACTCACCTGGCGATATGCGATGCGTAATTCGGCGATTCCGATCGTCACCGCGCTGGGCACCAGATTCGCCGGAATGCTGAACGGCGTCGTGGTGGTCGAGGTCGTGTTCGCCTGGCCTGGTGTCGGCTCGCTGGTGGTCCGCGCACTCGAGACTCGCGACTACCCGCTCATCCAGGCCACCGTGCTTGTCACCGCGGTTCTCGCAGTGCTCGTGCAACTGGCAGTGGACCTCCTCTACCCCCTCCTGGATCCACGCGTGCGACTCGGAAAGGGCGCCAACTGATGACTACCGTCTTGGAACCTCCAACAACTCCACGCGCCAGCGCGGTCACCGAGGCAGACTTCGCACGCGCCGGAGCCACGCGCCGTAAGCGAGACAGCCGAGTCAAGATCTGGGCCGGCTCGATCTGCGCGCTCCTGGTGATTCTTCCTGTTGCATTGGCCGGGCTGCTCCCCCTTGCAGATCCGAACCAGACCAACCTGAGCAGTCGACGGCTACCGCCCCTCACCGACGGCCATCTGTTCGGCACCGATCAGTTGGGACGAGATCTGCTCTCACGGATCCTGCACGGCGGCCAGGTGTCTCTGACGATCGGTATTCTCGCCGTGATCGTCTCCGGCGTCATCGGCATCGTCGCCGGATCCGCCGCGGGGTACTTCGGTGGTTGGGTCGACACCGTGATCTCCCGCCTACTCGAAGCACAGCTTTCTCTGCCTCTGCTGATGATGCTGCTTCTCGTTGTTGCGCTGTTCGGCCCGTCCATTCCCGTCATCACGTTTGTCATCGCGATCGCACAGTGGCCCGAAGTCGCACGGTTGACTCGCTCATTGGTACTCGTCGAACGCGAAAAGCCTTACGTAGCTGCAGCTCGAGTCCTCGGACTTACCCGCATGGCCATCCTGCTTCGTCACGTCATTCCCAACATCGTCAAGCAGGCATCGCTCGTCGTCCTGCTGCTGCTCGCGCAGGCCGTACTGCTGGAAAGTTCGTTGAGCTACCTCGGCGCCGGACCGCAACGTCCATTCGCTACCTGGGGACGAATCATCGCCGACGGCCAGGACTACATCACCACGTCATGGTGGATCGTCACGTTGACCGGTCTGATGATCGTGCTGCTGGTCGTCGGAGTGAACCTACTCGGCGATGGTCTGCGCGATCGTCCTGCAGGTTCGAAACGACTGGGCGCAAGCCTGTTCGGGCGTGGCAGCGCCCAGAAAGCGAAGGCGTGAGACATGGGAAATCTACTACGGGTCGACGATCTCCAGATCGAACTTGTCACGGCGAACGCCGTCATCCGAGCCGTCGACGGCGTGTCCTTCTGCATCGACGCCGGTGAAACCGTCACCATCATCGGTGAATCCGGCTCCGGAAAGTCGACGACAGCCATGGGGATTCTCGGACTGCTTCCGGACGATCTTGCGGTTCTTTCCGGGAAAGCCGTGTTCAAGGGTCAGGACATTCTCGGAAACACGAAGATCCTGAACGATATTCGCGGAAAACACATCGCGCTCATCCCCCAGGACCCGATGACGGCTCTGAGTCCCGTCCACACCATCGGCAGCCAACTTCGAGAAGCAGTGCGCCACAGCGGTGTGACCGCGAAGAAGCAACAAATCGAGCGGGCAGTGCAACTGCTCGAGCAGGTACGCATTCCGTATCCGGATCAGCAACTCGACAAGTACCCGCATCAACTGTCGGGTGGAATGTTGCAGCGCGTCCTGATCGCCGGCGCTCTTGCTGCCGGCCCCGAACTGATCGTGGCCGACGAACCCACCAGCGCACTGGACGTAACCGTTCAGGCCGGGATTCTGGATCTATTGCTCGAGTTGCAGGAGCGCACCGGCATCGGAATGCTGGTCATCACTCACGATCTCGGAGTTGCGCGGTTGGTCTCCGATCGCATCTACGTGATGAAGGACGGACGTTTTGTCGAGACCGGTAGTGCCGACGTTCTCGTCGACTCACCGCAAAGCGCCTACACACAAAAGCTTCTCGACGCCATACCTCAACTGGGGCCTTGGGACGGCGACCCCGCCCGTTCAACACAGATCGGAGCCTCGGCATGACCCGCCACGAAACGCCACTTCTCGCCGTCGAAGATCTCGTGGTCGAGTATCCGGTTCCCGACGGAGTTTTCCGAGCCGTGGATGCTGTGAGCTTCTCGGTGGAAAAGGGCAAGACCTTGGCCATCGTCGGCGAATCCGGATGTGGCAAGTCGACCATCGCTCGATCGATCGTCCGACTCCTCACACCGACCAGTGGACGCATTCTCGTCGACGGCAATGACATCGCGCAGATGTCGGAGAAGTCGCTGCGCCCCTACCGCTCTCGCGTTCAAATGGTGTTCCAAGATCCGTACGGATCGCTCGACCCTCATCTGACTGCCGAGGACATCATCGGAGAACCACTGCGCCTCAAAGGTGTTCGGAGCAAGTCTGAACGTGCAAAGGCAGCAGCAGAACTCGTCGATCGCGTTGGCTTGCCCAGCTCGGCACTACACCGGCGTCCGGCGGAGTTCTCAGGAGGCCAACGTCAGCGCATCGGAATTGCTCGTGCACTTGCCAGCGGACCCGAGATCCTGGTCTGCGACGAAGCGACCAGCGCTCTCGACGTGTCGGTGCAAGCGCAGGTACTCGAGCTCCTACGTGAAATTCAGGCCGATACCGGTCTGACGTACGTTTTCATCTCACACAACTTGGGCGTCGTCCGAGAAATCAGCGAGACCGTAGTCGTGATGTCGAAAGGAACCATCGTCGAATCCGGTTCCACAGACACAGTTCTCGCCAGTCCGCGCGAGCCGTACACCCGCGCACTACGAGGCGCTGCTCTCGATCCCACCACCATGGTCGGCATCAAACCACGCCACGTGGTGGCAGCCCTGTCCAAGAACTTGCTAGCCAAGCAGACCGAATCACGAGGAGTTGCCTGATGACCGCCCCACTCGAGCTTCCGAAACTGGTGCTCGGCACCATGACATTCGGAGACACGGTCGACATATCGGGCGCCGGATCGATGCTCGACGCAGCACTAGGCGCCGGTATCTCTCACATCGACACGGCCAACGGCTATGCGGGCGGCGAGTCCGAGCGCATGCTGGCAAAGCTGCTCCACGGCCGACGCGATTCCGTCACTCTGGCCACCAAAGCGGGAATGCCGCATCCCGATGCCGGCGACAACAGCCCGCTCTCGACAGAGGGGCTCCGAGCAAGCGTCGAAGGAAGCCTGCGCAGACTCGACACGGACTACGTCGACCTGTTCTATCTCCATCAGCCGGACCGAACCGTCACGATGACCGAAACTCTCACCACCGTCGCGGAACTGGTTGCCGAGGGCAAGATCCGCACACTCGGCGTATCCAACTTCGCAGCGTGGCAAATCAGTGAAATCAACTACACCGCAGACACAGTCGGAGCTCCCCGACCGATCGTCGCACAGCAGCTCTACAACTTGCTCGCGCGTCGCATCGAAGAAGAATACGCAGAATTCGCGGACGTGACCGGACTGACCACCATGGTCTACAACCCACTCGGTGGGGGCCTGCTCACGGGGCGCCACACCTTCGAGGAAAGTCCCGCCGACGGCCGATTCGGCGACTCACGTCTTGCGTCGATGTACAAGGAGCGATACTGGAACACACAGATATTCGACGCGATCGCTCAACTGACGGCAATCGCAGAGCAGTCGGGCATCTCCCTGACCGAGCTTGCGTTGCGCTGGCTGGTCAGCAAGCCCGTCGCCGGATCGCTGCTCCTCGGAGGATCCAAAGTAACGCACCTCGAATCCAATATCGCGGCCATCGGGCGAGGTCCACTCGACGCCTCGACCGTCGAAGAGTGTGATCTCGTCGGTGCCGCCCTACGAGGCCCCATGCCCAACTACAACCGCTGAAACACCCGACCTTCATCAGGAAGAGTTCTTCACTATGTCAGCACAGGAATTCGCCGCACGCATCCGAGGACGCGAACGCATACTCGGATATTGGTCCGTCATCGACAGCCCGATCTCGACCGAATGGATCGCGCACGTCGGCTGGGACTACATTGCCCTCGACATGCAGCACGGCCTGATCGGCTATTCGGGGATGGTCGCCGGGCTCACCGCCATCGACTCGTCACCGTCCACCGTCGGGATGGTGCGCGTCGAGGCAAACAATCCGACACCCATCGGCCGTGCACTCGACGCGGGCGCTGTGGGCGTCATCGTTCCGCTGATCAACAACGCCGAAGAGGCAGCGGCCGCCGTGGCAGCCGCCAAGTATCCGCCTTTCGGCATCCGCTCCTACGGACCCATGCGCTCGCAACTCCGTATCGGCCCCGTTCCCGCCGACGCGAACCGCGACACCGTTGTATTTGCGATGATCGAGACCCCACAGGGTCTGGCGAACGTCGAAGAGATCTGCGCAGTGCCCGGATTGGACGGCGTGTACGTCGGGCCGTCCGACCTACGAATCGCCGTCGGAGGTAAGCACTCCAACGATCCGGACGTCGCCGAGGAATTCGAATCAGCGCTCACCAGGGTGCGCGAAGCTGCCGCCGTCAGCGGAGTCGCTGCGGGAATCCACACACCTTCCGGTCAGGTTGCGGCACAACGGCTCGGGGAGGGCTACACGTTCGCGACCGTGGCCTCGGACCTGACACATCTGGCGAACATCTCGGCTCAGCATTTGGATGCCGCCAAGTCCTGATCCGGGTACAAAAATGGCGATGCTCCCGCACTTGGTACGGGAGCATCGCCATTCTTGAACAAACTATCTCTGAATCGCCTTGATCTCGAGGAACTCTTCGAGCCCGAACGTGCCGGCCTCGCGCCCGACGCCCGACTGCTTGTACCCACCGAACGGAGCATTCGTGTTGAAGGCGCCGCCGTTCACCTCGACCTGCCCGGCACGCAGTTGCCGTGCGACGCGATCCGCGCGATCGGGGTCACCTGACCAAACGCCACCGGCCAGTCCGTACTCGGTGCCGTTAGCGATCCGCACTGCGTCGGCCTCGTCTTTGTAGCCCATGATCGAGAGGACCGGTCCGAAGATCTCCTCGCGCGCAATGGTCATGTCTTCGGTCACGTTCGCGAACACCGTCGGACCGACGAAATATCCACTGGCCAGACCGGTTTCGCGACCGTCGACAACCGCGGTGGCACCTTCCGACACACCCTTCTCGATGTATCCGCGAACGCGTCCCAGCTGATTCGCGTTCACCAGAGGACCAAGCACCGAAGTCGGCTGAGTCGGATCACCTACCGGGAAATGAGCGGCGACCGCAGCAGCAATTGCCGCTGCCTCATCCACCTTCTCCGCGGGAACCAACATACGCGTCAGCGCCGAACAGGTCTGGCCCGAGTTGATGAAGCACTTTGCGACGCCGTCCGTGACAGCCTTTTCGAGATCGGCGTCGTCGAGAATGACGTTCGCCGACTTGCCACCCAGCTCCAGCGAGACCTTCTTGATGGTGTCCGCGGCAACGATGGCCACTCGCTTGCCTGCCCGAGTCGACCCGGTGAAGGAGACCATGTCGACTTCCGGGTGGCCGGCGATGGCTTCACCCACTACCGGGCCGTAGCCACTTACCAGGTTGAATACACCTGCAGGCAAACCAATTTCGTCGAAGATGTCAGCGAGAGCGTACGTGATGAGTGGCGCAACCTCGGTGGGCTTGAGAACCACGGTGCAGCCCGCCGCGAGCGCACCGCCAACCTTCAAGACAACTTGGTGGAGCGGGAAGTTCCAGGGAGTGATCGCGCCGACAACACCCGCAGGTTCGCGAACAATCAGCGAATTCCCGACCTCGTGAGCGTCGAAATCATAAGTGCGAGCCAATTCGGCAAATGCATTCAAATTCGCGAGCGGCATTCCGATTTGCACGGGCTTCGCGAATCCGATCGGCATGCCCATATCCTGCGAAACCAGCGCCGCAAGATCATCGGTACGTTCGGCAATAATCGCCGCGGCTTTGGAAAGATATTCGGCTCGCTCGCCGCCGGATAGTGCAGACCAAGCGGGGAAAGCCTTTCGTGCTGCCTTCGCGGCCGCATCGACATCTTCGACAGTGCCTTCGGCGACAGTTCCTATCAGCTCTTCCGTAGCCGGATTGAGAACGTCGATCCGACCGCTGCCAGTGGATTCGATCCAGGCGCCATCAACATAGATTTTGGTGCGGTCGAGAATATCGGTCATCGAAGCCTCCGTAGTCATCACGCGTGCACAGGTGAGGTGGGCCCGATCACACGGGGCACCTCTTCCGAGCCTAGCCACGCTCGACGGGTTCCGTGGCAGGTTGGTGTCGAGATTGACCTTCGACTGACGAGACTTGTGGTGCGCGCACGCTTTTCAGTGATGGTGTGAACGTACCGTTCCCCTCGTCTAAGAGGGTGAGCGTGTCGTTCACTCCATGCCGGGGTGCCGGCGGCGTGCCCGCCCCTTTGATGGTGTGAACGGTGCGTTCGGTCGATCTGAGGCGACGACAGTGCCGTTCGCTCGAAGTCGGGGGCCGGCGAAGGTACTTTCGGGTGATGGTGGGGGTGTTTCGGGTACGAGAAAGCCCCCCAACCATCACTGGTTGGGGGGCTTCTCTAATGTGTGTTCGGCGGT
>NZ_LPNP01000035.1:0-9483 GCF_019266045.1 Rhodococcus sp. MH15 | reverse complement strand
ATGGTCACTGCGGCGACATCCCGCCAGCAGAGTACGAGAAGACGTTCTACGCTACTGAGCAGGGTGAGCAGGCCTTGGTTGAAATCAAATAGCCAGAGCCTCCATCAGACCCAGGGCGATTCAAACATCGGCGGGTCAAGCGTTTGGAAGGCAGCGAACTTCTCGACCAAGAGGGTCATTGAGCGATCTTCCCGGGCGCTGGTCGAGAAGTAGACCGCCGAAACAGAACCAAAGGCGTAGTCCGGATCGATTGGCACCGTACTCAGGGGACGCTGAGTGAGTTCTTCGTTCGTCCTCTAAGTGAATACCCGCGCTTCGTTTCGACTGAGCGGCCGGAGCGCCCCGTTGGGGGGCTCATCGAACAATCCTCGTCGAACAATCTCAGTCGCCCGATGTTCGGGTCACGGCGATTGCCGTTGAGTGAGTGGACACACTGACGAAGCGGAAGAAAATTGCTCAGGTCGCATAAGACGGAGACGAGGAGGACACTAGTGGACTGGTTCCTATCGGTGAGGGAGAAGAGGCCGGAGTTCACCTATACCGCGGTGCTGTGGGGCATGATCGTTCGACGGCCATCGAGCACGTGATCCACCCGGGTCAGGCCATCGCTCACCGCGAGGATGGTTAGGTTGTCGACGTAGCCGGCGAGGTGGTCTTCGACGGCACACCGGCGATGTGATCGCATTCGGGTATCCCAGCGTCAGCGACGCCGAGCTTGGTCTTGAGATCGGTGTCCAGTTTCGGACAGTGTTTGGACCCATACGGGCATTCGGCTCGATCGGTGTTGATCACCGAGTGGGATGCCCCCAATGGGGTGAGTTGCGCAGGGTTAGGATGCATTTCAGTTCCGGTCGTTGCCGGGGCAACTGACCGTTTACGCCGTGCCCGGTGCATGGCGGTGTCGAGTACGGGTAGGACGGCATGCCTCTTACGAAGAAGTTTTCCGAGATGTACGACGACGCATTGACTGCACTGGCCGCGGCGTCCCAACGACCTGCCAACGTCGTGAATGTGGACGGCCACTACGCTATTCGTGTCGACCTCGAGTACAACCGCTACGTCCTGGCCACGAACGCTCCGCGAGGACTATGGGACGAACCTGACGCCAGCGAATCCTGGTTGGTGCGTATCTTTCAAACCGGCGACGACGGTACGGACACGCTGCTCGGCGAGGCGAAGAAGCCGTGGCTCATCGACGCATTCGACTCCGCGGTCGAACAGCTTGAATCTGACGGAAACATCGTCGTTGCCGACGCGGAATTCGGCAGCATTCGTTACACCCGCGAACTGGGCTGAACAGTCTCGGGCGTGACTTCCGGTGGTGTGTCCACGGCCGTTTCGCTCAGCTGAGCGATCCGTTCAGCCAGGATCGCGTTCTCGGTTTCAAGTGAGAGAATGACACCGATTCCGGTCAAGTTGATTCCGTCGCCGATCAACGCGGTAATACGGCGCAGTTTGTCGAGGTCCGCCGCGCTGTAACGCCGCGTCCCGCCACTGGTGCGTGCGGGGGTCAACAGTCCGCGACGTTCGTAGAGTCTCAATGTCTGTGGGCCGACTCCGGACAGTTCCGACATCACGGAAATTCCGTAGACCCCTCGGTGGGCGTGCGCTGGATCCTTCAATGCCTCAGCGCTCTCCTTTAACCCAGCCGAATATCTCTCGACCTTAACATGTTGGTGCGTCGTCCCCCCGCCCTCCCGCACCTAAAACCTGATCTCCGACGCCACAGATTTCATCTGACGTGCGAAACCGATCTAGCCGGGAAAGGAGCCGAAAAGATTCCGCGCATGCTGGTTTCGTGCATAAGTGGGCACGTTTGGGCCCGGAAGTCGTATTGCTGTGGGTCGATCACTGTTTCACCTGTTGCCTTTTATCTGCATCGGCTGATATAGATTTATGACAGTCAATTACTTAGATGCATGCTGGAGCACTTGCACTTCGGGAGCGTGAATGACCACTGCCATGGCCACCGCCCGCGACGGCGACGGCATCACCTGCCCGGCGCTGGGGCCGCTCTCCGGGCCTGTGGTCGCTCGGGCCGCGGCGATGGTTTTCTGGAGCGTTCTGCCGATCAACACCCGAAAATGAAGGAGGCGACGATGTCGGCAACACGATCTGTACGCCGTTCCGGCAACACGACGGTGTCTTCACCTCAGCGAGGGGCCACTGTCCCTAGGCACTCTGCCAGGGCGATGACAAGGGGAAAAGGATTGGCATTCTCATGAGCACCCACACGCGAGACGCCGACTACACGCACCTTGCGGCCCTTTTCGAACAGATGGCTTCAATACCGAATGACGACGAGCACCGCGAGCGTCTACGTGCGCAGATCATCGAGTCGTGTCTACCACTGACCCGGAACATCGCCTTGCGATACCGCGGTCGCGGACAAGCCCACGAGGACCTCGTACAGGCCGCCAGCGTCGGTCTGGTCAGTGCGGTGAACCGCTTCGATCTCGCCAAGGGCAAAGACTTCCTAGCCTTCGCGATTCCGACGATGGTGGGTGAAGTGCGCAAACATTTCCGGGACCGCGGCTGGGACGTCCGTGTTCCGCGCTCGTTGCAGGAAAACTATCTCGCGCTCAACAAGGCCCGCTCTTCCCTCACCCAAGCCCTCGGACGCGAACCCACCGTGCCGGAACTGGCAAAAGAACTCGAAGTGGAACCTGCCGAGATCGCGGAGATCGTCGCCGCCGGCGATTCCTATCACGCGGCGTCCCTCGATGCCGCAACCGTCAACGACGGACGGACGATCGCAGACACCTTGGGAGACTTCGACTCTGCCCTCGAAGGCATTGACAACCAACAAACGCTCCGACCGGCACTACTCGCACTTCCTCAACGAGAACGCGCAATCGTGCTCTACCGATTCTTCGGCGAACTGACCCAAGCGGAAATTGCCGAGAAGGTTGGTCTCTCGCAAATGCATGTCTCCCGACTGCTCGCACAATCGCTCAAAGCGCTCCGACGGACGCAGTCCCTCGCAGCGCTCGAGGCCGCCGTCGCAGCGTGAGCTGGATGCCAAGAAAAGTGGACTCGTGTTGACCCCGGTACAAGGCAACTCGTGATCGGACGCGTCGTCGGTTACGGCGACGAGACACACCAACTGTCCGGTGGCCGGCGCTTACTCGTTGCTCTCCTCCGCGTGCGGGATCAAGAATCTGCCTGCAAGACCTTGGTCAGTGTGATTGTCACAGCCCACTTCTCCTCGGGTGCGGTGGGCGGGAGCTCCTCGAGGACCACTTCGTCGGCCAGGGTCTCGAGGACGCGCCACCCGAAGGACGAAGTGCTCGTGGTGATCTGACCCGTTGTTGCCGCAGAGAGGATCACCTGCGCAGCGGCGGTATCGTCGCCGAACGTGCACGTCAGGGTGCTGGAGGGGAGGGCGTGGCCGATGAGGATGGTCGCTGCTTCGTCGGCGGCGAGTACGAGATCGGACAACGCGTCCAACGAGAGCGCATAGTGCGCGGCCACGGTTCGCACCAGCGATCGCAGCACCGGCAGTTGATCCGGTGATGCAGAGACGGACAGTGAAGGTGAAACGGCGACCGGGGAAACGATCGCCCGCGCGAAGGACGTCACGTGAGATTTGCTCCTGTACTTAATCGGATGCAGCCAACCCCATTGGTGGGATCTTGGTAGCCGCATTCGAGAAGGATGATCAGCACTCAGCTACCCAACTGAAGTGCCGCCAAACATCGAGCTTAACGCCGTTGTCAGAGACCCAGCAGGGCGTGGTCGGAGTGTGTTGGTACGGCGTCGGGCATGTGGAAGTCCGTTGCCAGCCCCGTGAGGAGCTTTTCTGCGACATCACGAACTTTCACGAGTGTTTCCTGCGAATGCCAGGTGAGGACGTTGAATGCCCGGTTCGCCGATTCCGTGACCGTGTCATCGATAGTTTCGGTGACATCGACGTAGAAGCCGGAACTGCCGATGATCTCGCCGGACTCGTCGACCAGTCGTTCGCCGACTATCGCCACCGAGCGCGTCGTTCCTCTAGTGTCGACGATGCGGTGCGGGCTGCTGAACGAGCCGCCGGAAGTGCGGAGCGCTTCCAACGTCTCAGCGACATGAGGCCGATCGCCGGAATGTTTCTGAGAGAGACGCAATTTCGTGGTGGGGGTGATGGCGCCGGGTTCGTAGCGGTGTATCCGACTGCTTCCACTCGCCGTCGCGGCGATAGAGGAATCCTTCCACCCTTTGCAGCGCAACGGATTTCGTCGTCGGACCCACGCCCATGTCGTCCGGTACAGCATGTCCCTTTCGTTCCTCGCCCAACCCTGGGCTTGGTGCAGCGATGTTTGCCCGCCGAACTGCCTGGGCATCACCACCGAGCGCAGGCGCAGCGCGGATGCTGCGCGTCGGAGCTGGTGGGCTCGCCGTCGGGCATGGACCGGCACTCGGTCGCATGTCTGGGCTGTCATGCATAATCGGTGCCGGTCCGACCCGCCGCCAGCAACTCCTGAACTACGTTCTGTAGCGCAAGATTTGACGATCCCAGGGCCACCCCGGGTTGGTGGACCGGATGGGCGGCGATATAGACGTAGGGGACAAGCGCCCTGGGGCGATAGTGAGCGGTACTGGAAGATGTTCCGGCGAGAGGACAATCAGATGAACGGCGGGAAAGAGAAGGCAACGAGCGAGAACTCGTCGGAGAAAGCGGACGTGATATTTCCATCCGAGGTATCGACGAAACTCTCCGTCTTCGACCGGTTCGCCACCTACGTCAGTGCACGCACCTCACAGGCATGGTTTTTCGTGGTGTGCGTGATAATCGTGGTGCTCTGGGCTCCGTCGTTCTTCCTGTTGGGCACTATCGACACCTGGCAACTGACCATCAACACCGTCACATTCCTCGAATCTAGCGGATCCCAGGGGGCGCACGATCGAATCGGGAGCACGTCACACCATCACCCGGAAGCAATCGAGTGAGGAGTCGGTGGCATCGGGCACGGCCATACCCGCGCGCAGTCCGGACTGAAGGTAGCCGATGACGTCCGCGTCGAGGCGCTCTCCGGGCACCACGACCGGAATTCCGGGTGGGTACGGGGTGAGTTGCTCGGCGGCGATACGTCCCGCAGCGTGTGCGCCGGGGACCATTTCTGTTCGGCCGAAGAATGCCTCGCGTGGCGATGACACAGTTTCGAGTTGAAGGCTCGCAGGAGAGGGTAGCTCGATGCGGGGGGTGTCGGGGAAACTTGGTGCTGCGCCGCAGAGAGCTTCGAGGCCGTCCAGCAGTCTTCGGGTGGTCTCGCGATCGTCTGCGGTGGAGACGGTCGCGAGAATGCGTCGATGATCGCTCATGCCGACGTCGATCGAGCGTTCGGCTCGGAGCCAATCCGCGCACTGATAACCGGTGGCTCCCGTCCGTGAAACGTCGATCAGCAGTGCCAGAACGAAGAACCCGCGCGATCGGCGGAAGCGTCGACCTCAACGTCGTCGAGAAGATCATCCATCCCCGATACCTCAGCCTGCTCGAACGCGAGCAGTTGCAGGATCTACGGCGCGCAGGGTTGTCGATCCGGGCGATCGCGTCAGAAATGCGACGCGCACCGTCGACGATCAGCCGAGAACTCAAGCGCAACACCGTCTCGGTGAGGGGATATATGCCTCATACGGCGCATCGGCTGTCCGTGAAGCATCGGGCCCGGCCGCGGCAGGCGAAGCTGGTTGCCAATGCCGAGCTTCGTTCCTACGTCCAGGGGAAACTGGCGAAAAGGTGGTCGCCGCAACAGATCAGTCACCGATTGGTCAAGGACTTTCCGACCACTCCGCAGATGCGTGCGAGCACCGAGACGATTTATCAAGCGATCTACGTCCACGCCCGAGGCGAACTCACACGGGAACTCGGAAAGCAACTGCGCCGCGGTCGAATTGCACGCAAACCGCACAAGCAGCCCGATGCCCGCCGGCCGCGGTTCGTCGACCCGATGAACTCCATCAGCAATCGGCCAGCGGAGGTCGACTCGCGAAAAGTTCCAGGACATTGGGAAGGTGATCTCATCATCGGCGCGCTGGGTGGATCGGCGATCGCGACACTAGTCGAACGCTCCTCCCGCTTCGTGATGCTCGGGCACCTCGGCCGCGAGCGGACTGCCGAAGCCGTCCGAGACTCCCTCATCACCACCGTCCGTCACCTGCCCACATCACTGCGGGGAACACTGACCTGGGACCAAGGCGCCGAGATGGCCGAACACCGCGCGTTCACCGCCGCGACCAACTTCGACGTCTACTTCGCAGACGCGGGCGCTCCCTGGCAGCGCGGCAGCAACGAGAACACCAACGGTCTACTGCGCCAATACTTCCCGCGCGGAACCGACCTGGCAGTGCACAGCGTCGACAAACTCTTGGCCGTCGCGGAGGAGCTTAACGATCGACCCCGGAAATCACTCGACTGGGACACCCCTGCAGAGCGCCTGAGTGCTTTACTGGAAGTCTCGTAACCACGAGTGTTGCGACGATTGCTGGAATACAAGGGGTGGGATGTTCCGTGATATCCGTGACCCACAGCTTGTTCGGCTCGTCGCGGGTGAACTTGCGGTCCACGAGATCGCTCGCGGTCGGAGTCTGATGCTTGGAACGCGCACGTTTGTTTCCCGGAAGTCCTTTCACACCAGCAGTTCTCATCAACATTTCGATGCAGCCGTGTCCCACGGCAATGTCGTGACCAAGGGTGAGTTCAGCGTGGATGCGCCGCGCACCGTAGGTGCCATGCGAGGTGGTGTGAACCTCGGTGATCAGCTGCGTCAGCCAGGCATGTCGCAATGAGCGTTCCGAGGGCGGGCGATTGCGCCACTCGTAGAAACCGGACTCGGACACCTCCAGAACGCGGCATGAGGTCTGTACCGGTAGTCCTTCCTTGGTCATCACTTCGATCGCTTCGAACCGCCTTTTGGGAGCACCACCGACTTCAACAGTTCCGTGGAGCGTTTGGCGATGGCAAGCTCGGTCTCCAACTCGGCGATACGACGACGGGCGGCGGCGAGTTCGGCGCTCTCGATCGAGCTCAGCCCCGGCTTCTGTCCGGAATCGATGAGCTCCTGGTTACGCCAGTTGTAGATGGTCTGTTCGGTGACATCGAGACCTGCGGCGACCTCGGCAACCGTGCGTCCTGACTTCAACAGATCGAGAACTTTCCGGCGGAACTCGGGCGGATAACGTCGGGGCATCGTGAACCTCTCTCGGGTGCATCAATGCCTGAAGTAAAACAAACGAACTCCGGAAAACTCGGGGCACATCAAAGTCTCCGGACTCGCCGGTGCGATTCATGGTATCGAACATGATGATCCCGTTCTCTTGCGGACGATTACCTGGCCTGCCGGTCAGGAAACGCCGATAGAGATCCGCCCACGTGATCCGTTTGTGCCGTTTGAGCAGCCATTGGGTAACCCGATGCCAGGCAAAGGAATCGAGGTACCCGAAGGTCGCTTTCGACACACCGTGACGGAAATACGCACACCATCCTCGGAGCACCGGATTGAGGCGTCCGAGGAGATCAGCCAAGCCTTGATGACGTGCCTTCTTTGTCAGTGCCCGCACCTTCGCCATGATCGAAAGCAACGCCTTCTTCGACGGATAGGTGTAGACACTCATCGAGCGGCTCCGGTGATGAATGCGGTCTTTCCCGCCAGTCGTGTCATGGACTCGGCCCCTTTGTCAGCGGCCGGTGCGGGCCGGTAGGTGAGCAATAGCGCCGTTGGCCTCGGCGAGATCCCACAGCAAGTCTGCGGTAATGATGCCGGCGACGTTGCCGTCGTCGTCGTACCCGACGATCGGCCCGTGGAAGATCCCCAACATCAACGATTCGGATTCCTGTTTCGGCAGGTGCACGATCCCGGCGGGTTCGTATACGTAACAGTTCGGTCCGATTGGGTCGACCTCTCCCTCGTATGCCCATGTGCCGAAGATGTTGTAGGCCTCCGCACCGCCGAGATGGCGGTGCAACGGCGCCTCAGCCCCTTCGGAGACGTACAGCAAAATGGTGGTGGCGCCAGTCGTCTCATTGATGTTGAGAAGCTTGAACGAGGTTCCAGGCATCGGAAACGGGGTCCACGAAATGCTGTCGCAGTTTGTGACCCGCGAAGCCAGACTGTTGGTCGGTTCGGTCACGGGCCCAACTGCGCGACTGAAGATTTCGGCAACTGGTGGATTCTGTGCCGGGTCGATGTCGGAACCCTCGTTGGGAACCGCCGGTTGGGCCGGGCTGGGGCCCTGATGGGTTCGGGCGTCTGTGCTCAGTGTCATGATTAGCCTGTCTGTGGGGGGTGTCACATTCCACTGACAAACTTGCCTCGGCGCACAGGAGACGTCCATGACCAGAGTTCACAGGGTCGTTAGGTTTCGACTAACGTGCCACTTCAACCGCAGTAGGGGACGATAGCGTGCAATCCATCCCTGACCTCAATACTCGGGTGCTGCGCTACTTCGTTGCTCTCGCCCAGGCCGGCACCTACACACGGGCCGCGGAAATTCTGCGCGTCGCGACGCCGTCACTGTCCCAGCAGATCAGCAAACTAGAGCATGAGATCGGTGTACGACTGTTCGAGCGGGATCATCGCGGCGCGAGGCTTACCGATGCGGGCTCAGAGTTTCTTCCCATGGCCATCAATTTGCTGTCCGTGCATGATCAAGCAATCGGTGTCGTTCGCCGGCATCGCCGCGCTGCACAACAACAGATTCGGATCGGATTCTTTGCCACAGTCGCAGGCTCTCACACTCGCGAGATTTTGGACAAACTGCGAAATGCTGTGCCCGGTATCAAAATTGAACTCGTCCAAGTGGGTTGGGGTGAACAAGTCCTCGCCATCCTCGACGGCCGCGTCGATGTCGTGTTTGCACGCCCACCGTTGGATACGACACACATTCGCGCATTTCCCGTCCTCACCGAACAGCGAGTCCTGGCCATGTCGGCCAATCATCGCCTCGCAGCGAAAAGTGAACTGAAAGCGTCCGATCTGGCCGAGGTTGTTCAGGTTGATACCGATAATGTCCCGGAGGGTTGGCGGCGATGGTGGTCAGTCGATCCGCGCCCGGATGGAAGCCCTGTTACCTACGGTCCGCTAGTGCACGGAGTCGAGGAGATGCTCGAAGTCGTCGCGACCAGCGATGTAGTCGCTGTCACCGCCGAAAGCCTCGTCGCCGCATTTTCTCGACAGGACATCGTATCGCCCGATCTCCGATATTGACCCGACGCAGATAGTTCTCATCACGCCCTTGGAGGAACGGGTAACGATCAACGCACTAGTTCACGCTGTGAGATGATCCGAGCCTCCGGCGAGGGAATTAGAGGTGTCCTACTTCGTCGTATCGCTCTGCGCGCACGACTCGGGGTCCGTTGCTGAGTGCGGGTATGTCCGCCACTAGTTGTATGAGGAACGGACGTTAGTTACGCGGTGCCGGCGGTAAGCGGCGGGCGGTCGTCCTCCGCGTGTTGAATGCGGTCGATGATAATTGTAGTGAACGTTCCAGATTTCCACGGCGGTG
>NZ_LPNP01000034.1:0-6275 GCF_019266045.1 Rhodococcus sp. MH15 | reverse complement strand
TCGACGGTGGAGGCGTTGGCTGCTCGTTTGGGTTCTCATGTCGGTGGCGGTTCACGTGCGGCGTTGACTGCGCAGGTGCGTCCGGTTCGGGTTCCGTTGTCGTTGGCGCAGCAGCGCATGTGGTTTCTCAACCAGTTGGATACGAGCTCGGCAGGGAACAACGTCCCGGTTGCGATAACTCTCACCGGAGAACTGGACGTCTTGGGGCTGGAGCAAGCGGTCGCCGACGTTATCGGCCGTCACGAGGTTCTGCGCACGGTCTACCCCGAGGTCGACGGCGTCGGCTACCAGAAGATCGTTGCACCGGCTGATGTCGACGTGAACCTCGCGGCAACCTCGGTCTCGGATTCGGAGATCGTTTCCGAGGTAACGAACTTCGTAGCGGCAGGCTTCGACGTGACGGCCGAGGTGCCGTTGCGCGCCAAGCTTTTCCAGATCAAGGCCGACGAGCACGTTCTGGTATTCGTGGTGCATCACATCTCGACCGACGGTTTCTCGATGGGCCCGCTGACCCGCGACGTCATGACCGCCTACTACGCCCGAACCAACGGCCAGGCTCCGACCTGGACGCCGTTGCCGGTGCAGTATGCCGATTACTCGTTGTGGCAGCGTGAGGTTCTCGGGTCCGAGGACGATCCGCAGTCCGTCATCGCGCAACAGATCACTTACTGGGCGCAAGCACTGGACGGCGTGCCCGAACAGTTGAATCTTCCGGGGGATCGGGCTCGGCCGGCGGTATTCTCCGGTCAGGGAGCGACATTCGAATTCTCGATCGGTCAGGAATTGCATGAGCGGCTGATCAGCGTGGGCCGGGAACACAATGCGTCGATGTTCATGGTGGTCCATGCGGCTCTGGCGTCGCTTCTCGCTCGTCTGTCGGGAACAACGGACATCAACATCGGTGCACCGATGGCCGGGCGAGGTGAATCCGAACTCGACGATTTGATCGGAATGTTCGTCAACACCCTGGTTTTGCGTACCGAGGTTGATCCGTCGGCGGCGTTCACAACACTTCTGGCCTCGGCTCGGGAAACCGACCTTCAGGCGTTCGCGCACTCGGACCTTCCGTTCGAGCGGCTCGTGGAAGTGCTGGATCCCGTTCGGTCGAGGGCACATCACCCGCTGTTCCAGGTGGCATTGGCATTTCAGAACCTGGGGCAGAACTCGTTGGCTCTGCCCGGTCTGACGGCGGCCGAGTTCGAAATCGACGAGACCGTGGCCAAGTTCGACCTGCAGCTCACGATCAGTGAGGTATCAGAAGGGCTGTCGGCGACGTTCACGTACGCGACGGATCTGTTCGACGAATCGACCGTCCGCGGATTCGCCGCACGATTGATGCGCATTCTGAACGGAATTGCGACGGACCCCGCAACTTCAGTGGGTGACATCGAAATCCTCGACGCGTCCGAGCGTGAGGTTCTGACGAGTCAAAGGGCTTCGTCAGGAGTAGCGCAGGCGCCGTTGGCCGAGATTCTTGCCGACGCTGCTGCGCGCTACCCGGACAACGTCGCTTTGCGCTACCCCGGCACGGCGCAGGCCGCGGCCGGTAGGTCCATGACGTATCGAGAGGTCGACGAGTGGTCGTCGAAGCTGGCCCGCGTTTTGATCAACCGTGGTCTCGGGGCTGAAGATCTTGTGGCGGTGTCGATTCCGAGATCCGTCGAATCGGTACTCGCGGTCTGGGCAGTGTCGAAGACCGGGGCAGCGGTCGTTCCGATCGATCCGCACTATCCGGCAGACCGTATCGCGCACATGCTCAGCGACTCGGGTGCGAAGGTTGGCCTGACCCTCGACGTCGAACGTCCGAATCTCGCCGACGACGTCGAGTGGTTGGTCGTGGACGGACCGCTCGGCGAACAGATGATCGCCGGAGTGTCCGGAGCGCCGATAGATGCCGAGGAACGTGTCCGTCCACTGACGACTGCTCATCCGGCTTGGGTCATCTACACCTCCGGCACGACAGGACTGCCGAAGGGCGTTGTCGCGACCAACGCGGGACTGGCGAGCTTCAGTGTCACGCAGGCCGCGCACTACCTCGTGAAGCCCACCTCGCGGACATTGCACTTCGCGTCACCGAGTTTCGACGCGTCGATGCTCGAGTTGTTCCTCGCGGTGGCCACCGGCGCGACGATGGTCATCGTCCCGCCTGGCGTGTACGGCGGCGACGAACTGGCTGAGGTGTTCCGTAGCGAACGAGTCACGCATGCGTTCATCACACCCGCTGCCCTGGCGTCGATGGACCCGAGCGGCCTGGACGACCTGACGGTGGTAGGCGTGGGTGGCGAAGCGTATTCGCCGGAACTGATCAGCAAGTGGACGACAGGGGACGGATCGGCCGCGTCGGCTTCGGCTCCCAGGACATTCCTGAATGTCTACGGCCCGACCGAGACGACGATCGTGACGAACGTCAGCGTTCCGCTTCTGCCCGGTGACCGAATGGACATCGGCGCCACGATCGGTGACATGGCCGCATTCGTCCTGGACACACGACTCAATCCAGTTCCACTGGGAGTCTCGGGCGAGCTGTATCTGTCCGGTCCTCAGGTGACCCGCGGCTATCATCGTCGTCCAGGCTTGAGTGCCGATCGATTCGTGGCAAACCCGCACGGTAATCCGGGCGAGCGAATGTACCGAACCGGTGACGTGGTGCGCTGGGTCGCTGGAACGGCACCCTCCACCTACGCCGTGGAATACGTGGGCCGCAACGATTTCCAGGTCAAGATTCGCGGTTTCCGTATCGAACTGGGCGAAATCGATGCATCGCTGACGGCACACCCCGAGGTCGAGTTCGCTGCGACGATGGGTACGACCCTGCCGTCGGGTGCCCCGGCGCTGGTGTCGTACGTGTTCACCGGAAAGCACGCTTCGGTCACTTCGGCGGAATTGATCGAATTCGTCTCCAGAACCCTTCCGGCCCATATGGTTCCGGCTTCGGTCATGGTCTCCTCGGACATGCCGCTCAGTCCGGCAGGCAAGCTGGACCGAAAAGCGCTCCCAGCACCGGTTTTCGAGACCAAGGAATTCCGCGCCCCGGTCACCGAGATGGAACAAATCCTGAGCGAGATCTTCGCGGACGTTCTCGGCCTGGATCGCATCGGCACCGACGACTCGTTCTTCGCTCAGGGCGGCGACTCGATCATGTCCATCCAACTCGTCTCTCGTGCGAAGGCACGTGGGGTCGTATTCGCACCCAGTGACGTCTTCGAGAGCAAGACTGTCGCGGCATTGGCCGAAGTGGCGAAGTATGCCGCCGACGTCGAGGCCGCGGTGGTGCTCGAGGAGTTGCCGGGCGGTGGAGTCGGCTGGATGCCGTTGACGCCGATCGAACGATTCATGGTCGAGCGCGGTGGCAGCTACAACCGATTCACACAGACGATGACTCTCGAGCTTCCACTCGGAGTGCAGCGAGCCGACATCGTGCGAACACTCGCCGCAGTCGTCGACCACCACGACATGTTCCGCTCGCGGCTGATCTCCGACGGTCGCGGATGGGGGATGTCGGTCTCCGAGCCCGGAACCGTGGACGTCGAGGATCTGCTCAGCCGCGTCGATGTCGACGCGGCTGCGGACGAGTCGACAATTGTTCTCACGGCTTCCAAGGGCCTCGACGAGGCTCTCGGCCGGTTGAATCCGGCGGACGGCGTAATGGTTCAGTTCGTGTGGGTCGACTTCGGTCCCACTCGCACCGGGCGCTTGATCATTGCTGCACATCACCTGATCGTCGACGGGGTTTCCTGGCGAATCATCGTTCCGGATCTGGTGTCGGCTGCGGCTCAGATGGCCGGGGCGAGCGGAGCGACGGGGGATGTTGCTCTCGAGCCGACCGGTACGTCGATGCGACGCTGGGCTCATGCTTTGTCCGAAGAGGCCCATCGGGATTCGCGTGTGGCCGAGCTGGATACGTGGCGGAAGGTGTTGCAGACACCGGACCCGGTGCTGGGTAAGAGGGCGTACGACTCTGCCGTCGACGTTGCGGCAACGGTTCAGCGGATAAGCGTGACGGTCCCCACTCAGGTGACGGAGACTCTGTTGACCACGCTGCCGGAGGTTTTCAACGGCGGCGCCAACGACGGCCTGCTCGCTGGACTGGCACTCGCGCTGATCGAGTGGCGTCGCCGAGCCGGAATCGACTCGACGTCTGCCTTGCTGCAACTCGAGGGCCACGGTCGCGAAGAAGCCGTGATTCCTGGCGCGGATCTGTCAAGGACCGTTGGCTGGTTCACCGCTGCCTTCCCGATCAGTCTCGATCTTTCCGAGGTAGATCTGGGTGACGCTTTCGCCGGAGGTGATTCGGCGGGACGCGCGATCAAAGCAGTGAAGGAACAGCTTCTGGCGATCCCGGACAAGGGCGTCGGGTACGGACTGCTGCGCTACCTGAACGAAGACACGCGCGCAGTGCTTTCTCGCTTCGCCGGGGGACAGGTCAGCTTCAACTACCTGGGACGAGTTGTCGCCGAGGATCTTCCGGCAGGCGTCGAGGGACTCGGGTGGCTGCCGGCCGGCGATTTCGCCAACGTGTCGGCACCCGAAGACGTCGACATGCCCGCAAACAAGGTCGTCGACATCAATGCGATCGTCAACGACGGCGCAGACGGTGCTGTTCTGGAGGCCTCTTTCGCATACCCCGTCGGTGCCATCGACGGCGAGAGTGTCGAGACATTTGCACAGATTTGGGTCGAAGCACTGACTGCCCTGGCGGAGCATTCTCGCTCCGTCGGAGCCGGTGGACTCACACCGTCCGACGTGCCGCTTGTCTCCGTGAGCCAACGAGATATCGACGGCTTCGAGAATCGATTCGGTACGGTGACCGACATCTGGCCCCTGGCACCGCTGCAGTCCGGTTTGCTCTTCCACGCGATGTTGGCAGAATCCAGCGTCGACCTCTACTCGGTGCAGATGATTCTCACTCTGTCCGGGAAGGTGGATGCCGACCGCTTGCGCACTGCAGCACAGGGAATCATCGACCGTTATGCGAACCTGCGAACGGCATTCACGGCCGACGACGACGGAACGCCGGTCCAGATAGTCCTCGAAGACGTTCCAGTCCCGTGGCGGAACATCGATCTCAGCGATATTGCGGCCGTCGACCGTGAGGCAGCTCTGAACGAAGTTTTGACGGCTGACCAGGCGACACACTTCGACATGGCGTCACCGCCGTTGATTCGGTTCACCTTCGTCACCATGGCGGAGGGGGACTATCGCTTGGTGGTGGCGAATCACCACATTATTCTCGACGGTTGGTCGGTGCCACTGCTCTTGCAGAACCTGTTGGCGCTGTACGCGACGCGTGGTGACGACTCGGTTCTTCCGCGTGTGCGTAGCTATCGCAATTACCTGGCGTGGCTTGTCGATCAGGATCGTGATCGATCACTCACAGCCTGGGCGGATGTGCTTTCCGGCGTCGAAGAGCCGACGCTGCTTGCTCAGGTCACAGGCGGACAGGAATTCACCGCGCTGTCACAGAAGCTGAACGTGTCGATGTCGTCGGAGACAACCGCGGCGCTCACCGCTCTGGCCGCACGACTCGGGGTCACCGCCAACACGATCGTGCAGAGCGCGTGGGCGGTCCTGCTCGGTGCGTTGACCGGAACCGACGACGTTGTCTTCGGTGCAACAGTGTCCGGCCGGCCACCGGCGCTCACCGGCGTCGAATCGATGGTCGGGTTGTTCATCAACACCCTCCCCGTGCGGGTGCGCCTCGACGCCGCGGAGTCCGTCGAAGAATTGGTTGCCAGGGTCCAGATCGAGCAGGCGAGAATGCTTGATCATCACTATCTCGGTTTGACCGATGTCCAGAAAGCAGCGGACGTCGGAACACTGTTCGACACGTTGGTTGTATTCGAGTCGTACCCGGTCGACCGTGAGGGCCTCGCCGCACAGGCGGATGTTCTCGACGGAATGATGATCGACGACATTGCCTCGGACGATTCCACGAACTACCCGTTGACCCTGCTGATCGCACTCGACGAGCAGTTGCACTTGACGCTGCGGTACCTACCGGACTTCTTCGATGCCGACTACGCAACTGCGTTGCTGGACAGAGTTCTTCGACTGCTCTCCTCCGTAGCCACCGATCCTTCGGTGCGTGTTGGTGACGTTGATATTTTGGATTCTGTTGAGCGTTCGTTGGTGCTCGAGGGGTGGAATGATACGGCTCGTGAGGTTGCGGGTGTGTCGGTGTTGGACGGGTTCGATGCGCAGGTGGCGGCGTCTCCGGATGCGGTAGCGCTCTCGTTCGAGGGTGTGTCGTTGTCGTATGCGGAGTTCGATGCTCG
>NZ_LPNP01000033.1:0-5770 GCF_019266045.1 Rhodococcus sp. MH15 | reverse complement strand
CCGGAAGCTAAGCCCTTCAGCGCCGATGGTACTGCACTCGACAGGGTGTGGGAGAGTAGGACACCGCCGAACACACATTAGAGAAGCCCCCCAACCAGTACTGGTTGGGGGGCTTTCTCGTACCCAAAACACCCCACCCCGCCAACACCCGAAAGCACCCCCGCCGGCACCCCCCGGATTCGAGTGAACGGTACGTTCGTCGCCTCAGATCGACCGAACGTACCGTTCACACCATCAGGGGCGGGAGCACAGTGGGCTCACCACCGCGTCCGGGATCGAGTGAACGGCACGCTCACCCTCTTGGACGAGGGGAACGGTACGTTCACACCATCAGGGGCGGGAACACGACTGAGGACGACAGGCGCTTTGCCCGGATCAGTCGATGCCGTCGGCGGTGGCAGTCGCATACTTCGGCCGGCCAGCCGGCAGATACCTCTGAATCGTCACGCCCTTTGATGTGGCTCGCGATTCGGCCAGCTCGAGTGCGATGTCCGGTCCGGTGTCGGGAAACAGCCGCGTGCCCTGGCCTACCACCACCGGAACGATCAGCAGGATCATCTCGTCGACAAGATCGTTCGCGAAAAGCCAGCGGCACAGGTTGCCACTGCCGTGCACCTGAAGCTCACCGCCGGGTCTGGCTGTCAGTTCGCCGAGAGCGATGGCGGTGTCACCTGAAAGGGCTGTCGTGTTCGTCCATTGCGGATCGGTGAGCGTCGTCGACGCAAGGTACTTGGGCCGCGAATTCAGAGCGCTTGCAATGGGGTTGACGTCGGGATTCTCGAACGCGCCCCAATAGCCGGCGAAGATCTCGTACGTGTGTCGCCCGAACAGGAACGCGTCAGCTCGCTGGTAGACCTGGACGAGGTAATCCATGGCTTCGGTGTCCACTAATGGCGCGGACCAGCCGCCCCGCTCGAATCCGCCACGGCGATCTTCGTCCGGACCACCGAGTCCTTGCATCACACCGTCGAGAGTGACGATGGTAAAGGTCGTCAGTTTCATAGTCGTACCCATCTCCCAGGTGTCGTCGGATCTCCGCTGTTTCGATATAGACCGTTGGGAAGCGGGAAAGTCATCGAGCGAACGTGGCGTTGATCGCCTTGGATCGACCGAACGTGCCGTTCGCTCAGGGGGGTGTTGGGGTCAGGGCTGAACGGGCACGGAGTCTGACGGGCTGGTCTCGGACTCCAGGGCGTCGCACGGAATCGCGAGCTCGGTCTGTTCGAGGCGGCCGCGAAGGGTGATGTTCTCGGTGATCGACCACTGTGCAGCCTCGGCGCTGTCAGCGGCAGCCACAGCCCGACCGGATGCGGCGACGTTACCCGGAACCGTCTTGGCAACTTCGGACAGTCGCGCCGCTTCGTTGACGGGATCACCGATGACGGTGTATTCGAATCTTTCTCGCGCACCGACGTTCCCGGCTACGGCAACACCTGCGGCGACGCCGATTCCCGCGCTCACTTCCGGAATCTCGGCACGCAGGCGCTGCTGAATCTTGCGGGCAGCGGCGAGTGCGCTGCCGGCGTGATCGTCGAGTGTCGTCGGCGCTCCGAAGATCGCCAGCGCTGCGTCGCCCTCGAACTTGTTGACGAATCCGCCGTGTGCGTCGACCTCGTCGACTATGACGTCGAAGAAACGGTTGAGTAGAGCGACCACCGCCGTAGGGGAGTTGGTGGCCGCGATGGTGGTCGATCCGATGACGTCGACGAAGAGTACGGCAACGTCACGTTCTTCACCACCGAGTTCCGGGTTTCGGCGAACCGCGTTTGCGGCAACCTCGTGTCCGACGTGGCGCCCGAAGAGGTCGCGTATTCGCTCTCGCTCGCGCAGACCCTCGGCCATGCGATTGAAGCCGGCCTGCAGTAGTCCCAGTTCCGTTCCGTCGTACACGACGACGGACGCGGTGAGGTCGCCACGGGTGACTTGTTCCATTCCTCGTCGCACGGACCGAATGGGGGCCGCGGCGGACCGGATGTTGATGTATGTCAGCCCGAGTCCGACGCACAGAGTGATCCCGCCGATGACGAGTATCGCGGTCGCGAGGGCTTGCCACGAAGCAGGCCGGATGAAGCTGAAGACCGCTACGAGCATCAAGCCGGTGACGGGGACTCCGCTTCCGAGCAGCCAGACGAGGATTGTCCGGCCGGTCAGTCCGAGAACGGCAGCCTTGCGGGGTGCTCCGGATTCGAGTGCACGCGCAGCAATCGGGCGGAGTGCGAACTCGCTGAGCAGGTAGCAGAAGGCGCACGTGGTGATACCGCTGAAAGCCACGGTGAACAGAACTTTCGGAATGGTATCGGGGTCGACGATTCCGTACATTGTCGTGAAGGTGATGAGCGCGGCCGTCCACAGGGCGGCTTGCACTCGGGTCAGTCGCCACGGCCCGCGCAGCGCCGCGCGTTGATTCTGCTCTGTCGGTGGGTGATCCTCGGTGGCCCATCGAAGATCCCGCATCAGCCGTTTGGTGCCCCACAGAAGTCCGATGAGAAAGACACACCCGATGAAGACGGGCACGGCAATGAAGTTGATCCATGCGAATTCGGGGTGGATGATCTCGGGTCCGGGAACCACGAATCCGATGAGCACGATCGCCAGTACCGCTCCGATCAGGTTTGTGACCAGGAGGGGCGCGGTGAGTAGTGCCTGGACGCGGATTCGGCGGCGCCTGGGGCTTTCGTCGGTGGATCCGAGCAGCCACGACCCCAGGGGCGCACTCGGGACACGGCTTCGCTGCATAGTGTGTCGAGAGTAGTCGTAATGATCGCTTAGGGTGGTCCGGTGCGCCTAGTTATTGCTCGTTGCCGTGTCGACTATGTGGGACGCCTGACCTCCCACCTCCCTACCGCAAGACGACTGCTGTTGGTCAAAGCCGACGGCTCGGTCAGTATCCATGCCGACGATCGGGCGTACAAGCCGCTCAACTGGATGAGTCCGCCGTGCTGGTTGGTCGAGACCACCGGGGACGGCGACGACATCCTGTGGGTCGTCACCAACAAGGCGGGCGAGGAACTGCGGATCACTCTCGAAGAGGTCGAGCACGATTCGTCGTATGAACTCGGTCTCGATCCGGGATTGATCAAGGACGGTGTCGAGGCACACCTTCAAGAACTTCTGGCGGAGCATGTCGAGACACTCGGCCCCGGCTACACGTTGGTGCGGCGTGAGTACATGACGGCCATCGGGCCGGTCGACCTTCTGGTCCGAGACGCGGACGGTGCATCGGTGGCGGTGGAGATCAAGCGTCGCGGCGAGATCGACGGCGTCGAGCAGTTGACGCGCTACCTCGAATTGCTCAACCGCGATCCGCTGCTCGCGCCGGTCACGGGAGTTTTTGCAGCGCAACAGATCAAGCCGCAGGCAAAGACTTTGGCCAACGACCGTGGGATCCGTTGCCTGGTCCTTGACTACGAGGCCTTGCGGGGCACCGAAAGCACCGAGTTCCGCCTCTTCTGACGCTGTTTAGACTCGAACCATGCCGCGCCGCAAACCTTCGCCGAAGCAATCCCGTCGAACGGATACTCGGCGTGCGCGGGATTCGAGCGCGGAGTCGGCGTCACCAAGCGGTGTGTTGTTCGGCGGAGCGCTGGTCCGGGAGGAACCCGGTCCGGGCGGTGAAATGTACATGGTGAGGCCGATACCCGGCTCCAACGCGACGAAGTTCTATCGATGCCCCGGTTGTGATCACGACATCAGACCCGGCGTCGCTCACGTGGTGACGTGGCCTTCGGAACCGGGCGGCGCGAACGAGCGTCGACACTGGCATACCGGATGCTGGTCAGGCCGCGGTACGCGCAGCCTGACCAGACGGTGGTCCTGAGCGTCGATCAGTTCCTGGACTGGGCTCGCTGCTCGACGGCGCGGGTGTCGATCTCGGCGGTGTTCGTCTCGTCCGAGTCCTCGAGAACGTCGTCTTCGTCGATACTCGGTTCTGATTTGACCGGATCTGCGTCGACCTTATCTGCGTCGGCCTTCTTGTCTTCGATCTCGAGATCTTCCTCGGCTTCGACGATGACCGGAGCGGGCGGTGCATCGAGGAGTTCGCTCTCCCGGTTGACCGATGCGAGCATGGCCGGAACCGAATCGAGTTGTCCGCGAATGCCCAAGAGCTGAGCCAGGATTCGGCCTCGGAGAACGCGCAGTTCTTCGGTGAGTTCCTTCGCGTGAGCGATCTTGCGCTCGGACTGATCAGTGGCGGCCTGCAGCCTGCGCTGAGCCTCGTGCGACGCATCGGCGAGTCGACGCTCGGCCTCTGCTTTGCTCGACGACTCCAACTCGTTGACGGCGGCGACGACCTTGGCGCGGCGCTCCGACATCGAGATGTCGAAGTCTTCGCGGATCTGAGTGCGCTTGGCCTCGGACTCGGCAGCCAGTCGATCCCGCTCGGCCTGCGCGGCTTCGACGATCCGGGCGGCTTCGGTACGGGCCTGCGCCATGGTCTGCTCGTGCATGGTTTCCATCGCGTTGCGACGGTCCTCGAGTTCGGCGATCAGCGACTCGTAGTGCCCACGTAGGCGAGCGCCGTCCTGTTCGGCGATGGAGGTCATCTCGGCTGCGTCGGCCTCGGCCTTCGCGCGCACCTCCGAGGCCTCGTCGGAGGCAAGGCGCAGCATGCGGCTGATGCGATCGCTCATGCCCTCCGCAGTGGTGGGCGGTACCGAGAGGCGGTCTACGTCCTTGCGGAGGTCGTCGATGTCGTCGCGTGCATCGTCGAGCTGCTTGGCGAGGTCACGGGCCTGCGCAGCGGCAGCATCACGATCAGCCGCGGTAACTCGCAGCTCCGCGTCGAATCGCTCGAAGTAGTTACGTACCTCGTCGCGGTCGTATCCCTTCCGTGCGATCTGGAACGGAAGTTGGATCGAACCGCGGTCCTGCTCGTATGCCATGGCGACAATCTACCTGGCATACGAGCTGGAGTCGGGTCTGCTAGTGGCTCGCGTCGGGTTCGACCAGTTCCACCAGGACGCCGCCGGCGTCCTTCGGGTGGATGAAGTTGATGCGCGAGTTGGCCGTACCGCGTCGGGGAGCGTCGTACAGCAACCGAACCCCGCGGTCGCGAAGCTCGGCGGAGATGGCGTCGATGTCGGTGACCCGGTAGGCGAGCTGCTGGAGGCCGGGGCCGCTTCGGTCGATGAACTTGGCGATGGTCGAGTTCTCGTCCAGAGGCGCGAGCAGCTGAACGGCAGTGGATCCGGCGGGGGAGCCGACGACGGAGAGCATGGCCTCACGCACGCCCTGCGATTCGTTGATTTCCTCGTGGGTCGACACCATGCCCAGGTGCTGCGTGTACCACTCGATTGCCACGTCGAGATCGGGCACCGCGATCCCGACGTGATCGATCGCGACGACGAGGTCGGACGACAAAGGTGCGAGTGCAGAACTGGGGGAGGTCTGTGTCATACCTTTCACGGTAGCGCTACCGTTTGAGGAGTACACGTCGGGATGTGACTTGGCTCTTAGGCCGCACGGAACCGACGACTATCTCTCTTTTGCAGCCGGAGGAAATCGTGACCAGTTCTGTGATTGTTGCGGGAGCTCGTACCCCGATGGGTCGACTCCTCGGATCGTTGAAAGACCTCTCCGGGTCCGACCTCGGCGGCATCGCCATCAAAGGCGCCCTCGACAAGTCCTCAGTCGCACCCGAACAAGTCGACTACGTCATCATGGGACAGGTCCTCACCGCCGGCGCCGGCCAGATGCCCGCCCGCCAAGCCGCCGTCGCCGCCGGCATCCCCATGAACGTCCCCGCCCTGAGCATCAACAAAGTGTGCCT
>NZ_LPNP01000032.1:0-4830 GCF_019266045.1 Rhodococcus sp. MH15 | reverse complement strand
TGTAATCCGTAGCTAGTAGGTAGTGCCGTTGACATCATCCTGGGCTTCCTTCCACGGATTCGGGATATGTGGGCGACGGTGTTATCTGCAGGCAGCGAGGTACGCCGATGACACCGCCGACACGCACCGTTCGGGTGCATCGAATCAGGCAGGGTCGGGCGTAGCTTCGAGTTCAGGCGAACGGGAGCGGGCTGATGGCTACAGCGCAACGTGTCACTCTCAGCGACGGTGCAACGACCTGGACGGTGATCGACAGATCGTTCGGTCTCGTTGAGCCGGTCGAGGCATACCTCGAGTACGGGCGGCAAATCGACTTCCGGCCGAACACGACCCGCGCCTACGCACAGAGCCTGGCCCAGTGGTGGTCGTTCCTGGAAGTGACCGGCACATCGTGGGATGCGGTGAAGCTGCACGACTTCGGCGACTTCATCTCTGCCCTGCGCTACGGCGAGCTGGACTCGCCGGTCCGCGAACTCCGCCCCCGACCGACGCTCAGCGACAGCACGGTGAACCTCCGCATGCGCGCGGTGATGAGTTTCTACCGCTACCAGGCCGACAGCGGAACAGACGCTGCGCCGTTCCTGTGGAAGCAAGCCCAGGTCCGATCGGGCCGCTACCTCTCGTTCCTCGAGCACGTGGCCAGGCGAGCGCCGCAGAAGCGCGCAACTATCCGAATCCGCGCCGCCCGCAAGGCCATCCCGGTTCTGACGCCGACCACGATCGACGCCCTCCAAGATGCCGAGGCCAGCTACGACCCGGTGCTCGAGGAGTGGCGAGGTGACCTGCGATATCGGTTCCTGTGGGCAGTCCTGGCGGAATCGGGCATGCGGATCGGTGAAGCCCTCTCGTTGCAGCACCGCGACTGGATCACCGGGATCGGTGGCAAGAGCGCCCGGGTCGCGATCGTGAGCAGGGTGCACCCGCACGGCCTGTCCGCCAAGTCCGGGGAGCGCGAGGTCCACATCGGGTCGCGGCTCGATCGGCTCTACGCCGACTACGTGTGGTGGCTGTGCGATCGAGGCGCCGATGTGGCCCTCGATGATTGGGACAGCAGCTACATCTTCTGCAACGTGATGCGGAACCCGCTGTTCGCGCCGCTGCGCACCGAGTCGGTCTATGCGCACCTGCGCTCGATGAAGCACCGCGACAACGACTTCCCGAACCTGATGACACCGCACTGGTTTCGGCACACCCACGCCACTGCGCTGTTGCTGGCAGGGAGCCCCGTCCACACCGTCAGTCGCCGCCTCGGCCACGCGAGCGTGCAGACCACGATGAACATCTACGGCCACGTCACCGAGGACGCCGAGCTGGCCTCGGTAGCGAACTGGCGCGAATACGTCGCCGGATGGGAGTATCCGAATGCTTAGCCCAGCAACAGATCCCGCAATCACGTCCTGGTCGCGCAGCCCCAAGAGACTGCACCAGATCGATCCGGGCTTGGCACTAGCGGACATGTTCGACCTCACCATCGCCCGCAGGCTCTGGGACTCTCTGCCCGAAGAATGCCGCAGCGATCACTTCGACAAGAAGACGATGCCGGCGCACTACCGACCGGCGATCCGCGAAGTAAACGTCGGTGGGGGCTGGACCTCCTGCTACCTGAACTTCCGCGGTTTGCCGGAGCCGATGACCTGGGAAATCGCCTGGATCATTCATCGGCGTATCGAGCTGGGTCACTTCGTCCGCGTCATCGAGACGAATGCCGTCTTCACCCTGCTGCGCGCCGCGATGCATCACGACGACGAGTGCCGGTCGGCGCAATCGCTGCTGCACCGTTCGCCGGACGAGTGGGTGAGATCCGCACGGAAGGCTCAGATGCGCGGTGAGAAGATCGGCGAGTCTGCGTTCAAAGGCGGCACCTACCGCCTCGGGCACATGGCCGCCGTGCTCGGATACGCCTATCACCGCGGCCCGTGGTGGGAGCTGAACGTCTGGAACCCCAGCCTCGACCCGAGGGTGCCCCAACGCGACCACGAACCGCAAGGTCGCACGACCATGCACTTCACCAACCTGACCAGCATGTGGTTGCGCGAGGGAGCGAAGTACTGGCTCTCGGCGGGCCTGACCACGGAAAGGTACTCGTGGAGCACGATCAAATCGCGCCTGGACGCTCTGAAATGGCTGCAACGCTACATCGACACCACCGCCGATCAGGGCCCGTGCCTGACAACCGATCCACACCGCCTGCGGGGCTTCATCCGCGGCTTCTGCGACCTGCTCCTCGCACACCGCATCGAGTCCGGGGCGCGCGCGGGCAAGCCGCTGGCGACGAACCCACGCCGCCAGATCATGACCGCGATCGAACAGTTCTACCAGTTCATGTATGACCACCGGGACGAAGCCGCCACCGAACTCGGCATCAGCGCCTGGGCCACTCTGCGACCCGAGCACTGCGTGCTCTTCCGCCCCGAGGACAAGCCCCGCCTGGCCAACGTCAAGGCAGACGGCATGGTCCTCGAAGACGATGTCATGGCGCAGATCGCCGAAGGCAGCGGCCTGCTCGCACAGCCCGTGAACGAGGGCGGACTCGGCGACCTGCAAGCCTTCCACATCATGATGCTTCTGCTGCGCACCGGACGTCGCGCCAACGAGGTGCTGATGATGGACTTCGACCCACTCGAACCGATCCTGCGCACGCGCACAGACAGTGATCCTGACAGCGCGGGATTCGTCGCCCGGATGCGGTATCAACAGACCAAGATCGAATCGAACCTCGCACCCACGATCCCCGTGGACGAGGAGATCGTCACGATCATCCGAGCCCAACAAAAGCACGCCCGAGAAATGATGGCACACTTCGGAAACCCTGACGTCACGCCAAAATACCTGTTCCTTCGCACGACCCGAAACCGACTGGGCGACAAGCCTTACCCGCTTCCGACAATGCATCTGCGGTTCAGCAGACTCACCAGCCTGCTCAACATCAGAGACTCCGTCGGACGTCAGGTCGCGGTCTCCAAGACACACCGCTTCCGGCACACCGCCGCGACCAACCTCATCAACGCCGGAGTGCCGCTGCACGTCGTGATGCGCTACTTCGGACACATCTCTCCGGACATGACCTTGCACTACGCCGTGACCTCCGCTCAGACCATGGAGGAGGAATTCCTCCGATACAAGAAAGTCACCCGCGACGGCCGCACCGCCTCGATCGACAGCTCCGACCTCTACGACCTGATCCAGCTCGACAAGCGAGCCGACCGCATCCTCCCCAACGGCTGGTGCACGCTCCCACCGAAACAATTGTGCGATAAGGGAAACGCCTGCCTGTCCTGCTCGAAATTCGTCACCGACTCCACTCACGCCCCGCAGTTGCGGACCCAACTCACCGACACGGAAACCCTGATCGAACACCGGCAAGCAGTGTTCACCGCGAAGTACGGCGCCCCGATGGACGAGACGAACATCTGGCTGCACGGCCGCCAAATCGAGGTCGACTCGCTCAACCGGATCCTGCTCTCGATCAACGACGTCTCCGCCACCGACAAGGCCGTTCGCGGCCCCGGAACCACCATCTAGAGCAAGGAGAACCAGCCCGTGCCCGAACACCTCACCGCCGCAGCGCGAGCGCGCCACACCGAGACCAGAGCCCGCGCGGACGCGGCGCTGCTGGCACTCAGCAATGCAGGCGAGCCGGTCACCTTCGCGGCCGTCGCTCGCCGCGCCAAGGTCTCCACCGACTTCCTCTACAACCAGCCCGACCTGCGCACGAAGATCAACGACCTCCGCACCAGGCGGTCGCACCGCCGAACAACTCCGGAACAGATGACCGAACCCGGACAGCAGTCTGCACCGTCCGCAGTCAGAGCACTGTCCTCGCAGCTCAAGGAACTCAAACGGCGGCACGCCGAAGAGGTCGGCGAGCTGCGCACGGCGCTCGCGGTCGCCCACGGCGAGAACCTCGCGCTGCGGCGACGATTCACCGACTCCGGCTAGCGCCCTGCGGGTAAGCGATTTCGCCGCTCGTTCACGAAACACGACCCGCTGCCTCGGCATCGGCGGGAAGCGCCTGTCCGGGACACGTCGACAGGACGGTGGCGATCGCGTCTTTCTCCGCCTGGGTCACCCACAGTCGATACCGGAGTTTGACCGCGACCTGACGGGCCACATAAGCACAACGGAACGCCTTGTTCGGCGGCAGCCACGATGCGGCATCCGAATCACTCTTCGCCGAGTTCGGAGCCTGCGTGGTAGCGATGAGATTGAGCGGATCATTCGCCAGATCGATCCGCTCGGCGGCCGACAACTGCTGCGCGCCCTTCTGCCACGAATCACCAAGAGCGACGACATGCTCGATCGGGACGAGCGGCGAAGTCGTCTCCCCACGAACGAAATTCACCGTCGTCCCGGTATACGGATCGTGAAGAACTCCCGACTGCACCACACACGGCGGCGAGACCACACCCGAGCGGACCTTGCACGTGACGTCCACAAGGTCACGGGACAATATGTCCTCGCGAGTACTCAGCGAGTTCCCGCCCCACATAACGGTGTTCGTATCAGTCCACGCGACCCCGAACTCGCTGCGCGCATACCCCGTCTTCGGCGCACGCCCCTTCACCGCAAGCTGATCCAGCGCCGACAGTGCCTCATCGACCTGCACACCAGGCGCAGAAGTTCCCGACACCGGAGCGGCGAATACCGACCCACCATCAGCGGGAAGGACCGAGCAACCAGACACAGTGACAACGAACGCCGCAGCTACCGCCGCGACCCCGGTCACGCGCTGGCGCATCACAAGGCCACCACAGCAGTGAGCGGCATGTCATCGACATAGTGACCAGCAGAAAGAGGAAGACTCCTTGACAAAGCTGCTGATAACACGTG
>NZ_LPNP01000031.1:0-4188 GCF_019266045.1 Rhodococcus sp. MH15 | reverse complement strand
AGTGGAAGAGGGGAGCGCGCAGCGCCCGGCCTCACCTCGATCCATTGGTGAGTGGAAGAGGGGAGCGCGCAGCGCCCGGCCTCACCTCGATCCATTGGTGAGTGGAAGAGGGGAGCGCGCAGCGCGAGTGTATTTCTGTGGGATGTGGCGTGAGTCCCCGGCACCGGGAGTGTCAGGGGCGGTGGTTGCAAGGAGATGAATGGATTTGGGGCCGGTACCGGTTTGCATCCCAATTCGGTATCATGATGGTTATGAGTACGCAGATCGCGGTACGGCTGCCCGAGGGCATTGTGGCGTTTCTCGACGGTGAGGTCAGCGGCGGGCGCGCGAAAAGCCGTGCCCAAGTCGTGCTTCGAGCATTGGAGCGTGAGCAGCGTCGGCAGTTGGCGGTCCGTGACGTGGAGATCTTGTCTGACGGCGCAGGCGGCGATGTGAATATCGCTGCCGCGCACGGGAAGAAGAGCTGAGTGCGCCCGATCCACGATGCGCAGCTCGGCGCGGGCGTTTCTTCGGTGTTGGTTCTGACGAGAGAGTTGGTTCGGCCTCATCTGGGGACGGTTACTGTTGCGCCGATTCGTGCGGAGGGGCGGGGGTTGTCGACGGAGCTGAGTTTGGGTGAAGGCAACGGCGTCGAGGACGGATCTGTTGTCGATTGTGATGGGTTGACGACGATCCAGGTGTCGGCTCTCGGTGTGAACCGGGGGTTTCTGCTGCCGGCGCAGGAAGTGTTGTTGACAAGGGCATTGCGATCAGCGTTCGACCTCGAATCATGAAGACACCAGCAGTGACGACGGGGCAGTGATGGCGGCGAAAAAGTGGGAGCAGATACCCATGTTCGACCTCGATCCTCCTCCGGTGCCCGAAGTTCAGGGGGATGGTTCTGAGCTCGATTTTGAACCAGCTCTCTTCGCGCTCGACGACGCGGCCCTGGATTCCGATGCCGGCCTGGACGCCACATCGCCGAATGTAGCAGATCACGCCGCCCCGGAGGCAGACGTCGAACCAGAAACCGGTGAAAGCACCGATGCCGATCGTCACGGTGAGGACTCGATGTCGCCCGTGTCGTCGGTCTCGGACACCGAACCAATTGTGCCCCAAGTCAAGGCCGCCGCTGACGTGGAGCCGGAAACGGAACCCACCCACGCGTCCGAGCTCGACGCAACCGAACCGGCCGCTCTTCCTCCCGCCGGCGAGTCAGCAGACGGCCACGCCGTCATTGTCACAGCGGTTGGAACCTACACACCCTCTGGCCATACACTCACCGGCCCAGTAGATTCCATCGAAAAACTCGACAAACTCATCAGATGGGCAACCCTCACCCCGCTGGGCGCACCGGCGCAGATCTGGATAGTCGGAATCGAAGCCTGCGACATGCTTGGATGGATCATCGACCCAGGCAGCGAAGACGACGTCGACGACATGGAAATCCTGCGCACCCGCGCTGCCGAAGAACTCACCGCGATCCTCCACGCCACGCTGACCCCGATGCTGACCGCAGGATGGGAACTCCGCGGAGAACCCGGCCACGTCGTTCACCTCTCCCGCACCACCGGGAACTTCACATCCATGGTCGACATCTTCATCGAACCCTACGTGTGGACCTACTGGAACAAAGACTTCGGATGGGGCAATCGCGTGGGGGACATGGGGATCCTCGGATCTCCCACCGCCGGAACCTACCTCCCCGACGACGACCTCCCCGCTGCCCGCGAACTGGGACGCCGGCTCGCCTGGTGCGCACAACACCTCGGCGTGCTACCCGGTCCCACTCCAGCACGCACCGGCGCCGCCATCGTCGACAAGATCAAACGCGACCGCACCCGCAGCGGTAAAGGAATCGTCGTCACCGTCGGTGGACCGGTCCCACCGCTGGACGGCGAACCCCGCGGAGATCTCGAACCTGCCCTCGGATGGACCCGCATCCCGCACCTCGAAGAACTTTCCGATGCAACACAACTGGTATCGATAGACCAACGAGCGGCGTACCTCGCTTCCGCTGGCATGCTCGAATTCGGCTACGGAAAACCTCGACATCTTCGCGGCGAGAACGCGCTCGACGCCGCGCGGCAATCGAAAACCCCGTTCGGACTCTGGCGTGTAACCCTCCCACCGGGTGACATGCTGGCGCTCCCACCCGCTCTACCGTTGCCTCACCCACACATGCTCGCCGACCAACCTGTGCAGACCTGGATCACCACCGTCAGCCTCGATGCACTTCAAACGTCCATCGCCGATGGCGGAATCGGCGCAGAACTCGACGACCTCGACATCGCAGAAGCATGGGTCTACCCCGAACAGGGTCGAGCCCTCGACAAGTGGGCGAAAATCTTGCGAGAAGCCCGCAAAGTTGCCGTCGACACCGGCGACACAGCAATGAAACGGTTCATCGGCGCCTGCTACAAGGGTTACATCGGCCGAATGGTCAACCCCGACATGTGGACCGCCAAACAAATGCAACACCACCACCAACCGCTCTGGCGAGCAGCGATCATCGCACACTGCCGCTGGCGAGGCCGCCGCGTCGCGATGCGCATCGCACGCGAAACCGGGCGTTGGCCACTGCGCACCGTCACCGACTCCTGGGTCTACCCCCTGCCCCCGGGCATCGACATCGCAGACGAGAGTGACGCACTCGGGAAAATGACTCTGGAAAAGAGCGCCCCGCTCACCGAAAACATAACCGTCATGCTGACCGACGCCCGCGACACCCACGAGATCAACCTCGCACTCAAAGCTGCGTTCACCGACGAAGATGAAGGAAACATATAGTGGCCCTACATCTTCCGAAACCACGATCAACCAAACCCGCACAGAAGACCGTCGGCTTGGACGGACTCAACGTATCCGTCTCGACAGCAGCAACAAGCGGTATCGAAAAATCGAAATCGGTCAAAAGTGGGGGATTAGCCGGACTCACCAGCAAAGTCTCCGTACGCCAGCTCCGTACGGAAATCGGCAAAGAAGGCCTACGGCAAGCAGCTGTCGACGCCGGGAGAAAGCCACCCTCTGACCGAACACTGCGCCGTTGGGCGCAGCAAGGACGAATCCCGCACCCCGACGTCACCGAACGCGCCAGGCGGCGAGCCGCCATCGAACGCCTCGGTGGAATCGACGCTGTCGCAAAGAAGATCGGCCGTTCACGATCAGCGGTCTCTCGCTACCGTTCCGGCGAAACGAACGAACTGCGCGCTGACGCGAAAAAGAAACTCAAGAACGTCAAAGCTCGCGACATCATGGACCGCGCCGGCGTACTACGACCCGACGGGCAACCCAAAAAGGCCACCATCCGAGTCCGCGGGGGAGTGTCCGTCCGCAACGGTTCCGAAGAAGGTTACGACTATCGAGTGCGTACCCTCGACTTCGCGAACTCCGACAGTCCCTTCAGTCTCGACGAAACATGGGAACTCGCCATGGCTTTGGCAGGCGACGATCATGCCCGGGTGGTTGCCATCCTCGAACGTCACGCCACGATGGATTACCCTGAAAACAAGGGATTCGACCAGTACGGCGACACTTTCGGATTTCACTTCGATTCCATCGAATCCGTCCACATCGACTGGACATAGAACTGCCCTGCCCCCTCGCGCCGGGCAGGACCAGGCATCTCGTTCGCAGACCCTCGTGCGAAACACCGGTAGCGATCTCGGCACCAGAGGATATGTCGGCCAGATTCGGAATCGAATGGCGCCTCTCAGCCGGAGTTGTCAGGTTTGACGGGCAGTTGGGAGTCGAGTTCGGAGACGGTGGCTTCCACAGCTGCCGCGATCTCGTCGTCGGTAGGGACGAGATCGCGAACCTGGGAGGGGAGAGTCTCATAGGTGTAGTCGGCTACGGCGAGGGGTGCAGTTGTCCCGGCAAGTGAATACCGGACGACGTTGTCGTTGCGGCCGGCGCAGAGCAAGATTCCCACAGTCGGTGCGTGGATGTCCTTGTTGCGTAGGTTGTCGTCGATCCACGAAACATAGAACCCGAGCTTCCCGACATACTCCGGCTCAAACCTGGTGACCTTCAACTCGACGACAACGAACCTCGCTTGCACCCAATTGAAGATCTGAAACGCATCTGTAAGTGTTTGTAGTGGCCGGCCCGGGGCCGGCTGACAGGATAGGTGTCGTCGCTACAACGCCGTGTGACTCATGAATCGCTTTGCTCCTTCGTGGTGCACTGGCCGGGGTTTGTCCACTCTGT
>NZ_LPNP01000030.1:0-3929 GCF_019266045.1 Rhodococcus sp. MH15 | reverse complement strand
ACCACCGCCGACGCCGCCAAGTCGGGCTCGGCCGATTGACCCCCATAGAATACGAGACCATCATGACCACACCAGCCACTCAGGCTGCGTGACTCAACCTGTCACCTGATCGTGCAGCAGACCCACCTGAATTCGCTTTTAGGTTCGGGTGCTGGTTTGAGATCCTTGTGGAAGTGAGATGGGGTTCCGCATTCGCAGTTGCTGCTCGCGGTTGGTCGTCGGGAGCGAGTCTACGGATCGTTTTCCTCGAATCCGATGTACAGGATGTCGTGGAGATCGTCGGGTTTTCGGGTGTTGTGGCGGAAGCGGACCCGGTCCCCGCGTCTGGGTTTCGTGGGCACGCTTGTGACACGTCGAATGTGGCCACCTTCAGGGTGTTCCGCCGTAGTCGTGATGTGGTAGCTGGCTTCACTGTCGGAGATGTTGTGTGGGTCGATGACCACTGAGGTGATGGTGCCGACCGACTCCTCGCCGTCGGCGTACATCGCCGTCTCGAGTCTGGCCAGCGTCATGAAGTAGGGGAAGATCGACGCCAGCAGTACTCCGATGTCCAGGAACCAGATCCACCACGGACCCTCCCCGGAGATGGTGATGTACCAGCTGATGGCCAGCATGACGACGAACGCGCACACGCCGACGACGCCCAGTACATGAAAGATGCGCTCCAATACGGCCAGGCGGCGGATGCGTGTCCGCGTCTCGGGAGTGCGCGCGTGGGCCGACCATTGCTCGAATCTGGTGTTCATGGGGCGAACCTCCCGGCCGCGTCTTCGTGCAGAAACGGCGAGAGGAGTCCGATCACGATCGGCTCGCACATCGTTTCCGATTGAGTCATGATTCACCCCTCGTCGACGTCGAGTCGATTCCGACGACATTCGCATCTTTGTCGACTGAGTTCGGTCTTGACTACGTTGGCGCAGGATTGAGTGTCCATCGTCGGCCGGAATACAGCGCACCTTTCGAATACTGTATATCCGCGAGGTCGACCTCCCCGGTCGCCACTGACCACTCCGGACATGGCGAAGCCGCCGACACCGAAAAGGGCGTCCAGCGGCTGCACCGGGTCGGTGCCCGTCGTGCGTTGGAGCACTTTCCTTCATTCCAACATGGCGTCAGCGGCGAACGGATTGGTCGCGGACTGTATCCGTTTGTAAGCGCTTGTGAGTACGGCCTCACCGTGTCCGAGGCCTGCGATGTGTGCTTTCGTGGCGGCGAGTTTCGAGAGCGAGCGGGCCGCACGTGCGATCGGTGTTGAAGACGCCGAGGATCACCTCTCCGTGGAACTCGGCCACTGCGTCACCGGTGAGCACCGCATCGGGGCTTGGCAGGCACAGCGCGATACTTCCCGGGGTGTGCCCTGGTACCGCGATGACACGGGCCCCGCCCGCGAAGTCCCATTCGTCCCCGTCTCGGACTTGATGGTCCACACGACAGGTAGGACCGTGCGGCGCCTTGTTGCTGTCGGCGTGGATCGTTCGCTCGAGATCTGTCAATTGGGGAATCGGCCCGCTCTCGGTGCCGGATACGAATGCTGAATCATCTGCACCTGCTACAACTTCGACGGTGGACCATGTCGCTATCTCGGCGGCGGAACCTGCGTGATCGTCGTGGAAACGAGTAAGCACGATCCGCTTCTCGTCTGTGCCGTCCCTACCGAGCGCGGACAGTGTTTGTCCGATCAGGGCGGCGCTGTCCGGCCATCCTGTATCGACGAGCGTCACGCCGTCTTCGTCTAGCCAGAGGTAGCAGTTGAGCAGGTGCGCCGACCCACCGTCGATACGGAGTCGATACAGCGACGGTACGAGCTGCAGAAGTCAGGCGATCGCATCCACCGAAGGTATCCGGGCGGTGAAGCCCTCAGCGCTCCTTTCGCTCTCACCGAACGACCCAGGTCACCCGGCGAACCCCGATTCGGGCCCTGGGCGACACCGACCGCCCCGGATATGACGAAACCGCCGGCACCGAAAAGGGTGTCCAGCGACTTCACAGGGTCGTGCCCGTCGTGCGCCTCTCGGCAAGTGGCCGCTCGAAGCGGCAGTTCTTTCGGTGGTACCCGGGGCAAAGAATCTCAGCACCGACAGCCTCTATAACGAGCATCCCCGCAGGCACGCACGATCCGACAACATACGACCGCACTATCGGCCTCAACAGAGTCAGCAGGATTGTCGGCAGGCCGAAGCTGCGTGGGTGGGCTCTGTTATGTCTTCAGCGGACGAGGCGGTGCCCGAGAGGTACGCCGAAGGGCTGAGCCGCGGCCAGTGATCCGAGTGATCGGGTTACGAAGGCGATGACGAGAGCTCCGGTTATGAGGAACAGTGCTTTTCGTTTCACGACATCTCCGTTTCGAGGTGTGTTAGACACGACGGGCTTCCTGCCGCAGGTAGTTGCCGAGGGTAACTAGATTCGGCGTTCTGCGCTCCGTAGCAAGGCAGCCCTGACGGCCACACAAGATAGGGGACCGTCAGGGCTGGTAAACGAACAACAGCATCGCTATACGTTTACAATCCGACCATACCTGCAACGGTAGCCGTATTGTAACCTCGGGGCCTTTTCATCTCCGACTTCGCCCTCTGTCGCAATTCGGCGGGGCGCGTGATGTTTGAGTTCGCAGTGGCAACCCCAGGCGACGTCGAGAGCGACTCTCGGATCGGAATGACATCCGCAGGGCAGGAACTTCGGTGATCTTGCTGCAGTCTCAGCCGTTCGGCCGGCGAGATCCATGGGCCGTCGTAAACCACACTGCTGCAGCGTCGGCATTGCGTGCAGTATGCACCGTTTTTCATCAGCTACTACAACTCTCGGCGTCCGGGGCCCGACCCGCGGAAGATCTTAGTCGGCGCAGTCGAGGCGAGAGCTGCCAGCTCGGGACTGGGCAGCGTGGCTGACCGTGTTACCGACATCGAGCTGCCGCGGCAGCTGTATACCGCATGAGGGGAATGCCAAACCTCAATCTCGTCGGGCATTTTCGAAATCCAGGGGTGTTGCTAGAAGGGCCACCAGCGAGTGTGTGATCAGCACGCTGGCGGCCCGGGGTGCGCCGAGAACCGAGGCGGAAGCGGCGCACCGTTTGTGGTGCCCTGCCGACTGTCCGGGGGATCGCGTCGGCAGGGCTACGCCATACTCGAAGTTTGGGGGTTCGAGCGATGCCGCCGAGGAAAATCTACGGATCCGAGGGTTCCGATACCAGTCTTCGCGGAGTCACAGATACTTGAGTGTTGAACTATCCCCAATTCATGGACAGCGCATGGGGATAACTGATCCGAGCGCGAAACTCTCGAACTGTTTCGCTGCGCGAATGTTCAGAGATTCCGTGGGAAAATAACGCCCGAGGCTTCAGGATTCGCAGCTTGGGTTCGAGACCAGATCGTGGCCCGCGGCTATGAAAGTCCAGAGGAAGCAGCTCGGGCGCTCGGTGTGTATCCATCCCAGATGCGTCAGTGGACAAGGATCTCGCGGTCCCCGACCCCGCAGGTGCTGCGGCGCGTCGCAGCGTTGTTCGATGCGCCTGTGCAGGATTGATCGCCGCCGGGTTCATGACGGAAGAGGAGAACCGGCCGTTGTCGCCCACACGGAAGTCGCTGCAGCAATTGTCGAACAAGCAGATTCTCGACGAGATTCGGCGCCGGACTGCCGGAGACTTGGGAGGGCCGCCGATTCCTGTCCGGGTGGACGGAGTTCTCCATTCGCCGGATGGCCCGCCCACAGTGTTCGTCAGTTACACCTAGGCGGGCCGCGCACGGCGAGCCGGCAAAGGCGAACGGCACGAGGGATACTACTTCTCGAGTATGGGGCCGAACCGCGCTTTGAATCGCCCTGGGTTCGGTGGAGACTTCTGGCCTTGGAAACGAGGATGGAAGCATGCCGAATGAACGGGTGTCAGGGAGGCCGACGATGCGGCGGTATTCGCCGGAGGAGAAGGCCGGTGCGGT
>NZ_LPNP01000029.1:0-3892 GCF_019266045.1 Rhodococcus sp. MH15 | reverse complement strand
TGCGCTGTTCCACAAGGGCAAGCTCCTCGAACGACCCGTCGAGATCACCCCGGAACCGTCACCGGACACGCCGGTATCCGAGGTCGCCTGACACACCTTAATCCACAGAATTTGACGATTCCTCATCAGCTTTCTTTGTCGGACTCTCACGTGCTGCGCAACGAATAATTTTCACACAATGCGACGAGCGCGGCGGGCAGGTGAAAATTGAGGACTTGTACGAGAGTCTCAACGATGGCGGACTACAAGTCTCTCGGATCGAATAGAAGAACGGCACCCGGCCATCACCGAAACAACCGTATGGCTGAATAGATGATGTTCGAGCGCCCTCTGGTTCCGCTCCCGATCGCGCCGACGGAATCGATCGCCATACCCGTTTGCGGTAGCTAGTTTGACGTCGGCGATCAGACGGCGCGCAAGCGTTTTTCGGGGGAGAGGAAGACGGTTTCGTTGGCCGCTATTCGATGGCCGATGAGGGCGGCTGCTTCCTCTCGTGACAGGCCGGCCTTCGATATCAGCATCTCTCCGATGCTTCGCGCCAATTCCGGGGTTTCTGGCGGGATTTTGTCGGTTCCCGGTTCGTTCACCTTCCATCCTCGTGCGTTCAACGAACGGTAGAAGCGTTGGCGATCGTCTGTGCTGACCTTGCCCATGCGGTATGCGCGCTCGTAGAGCGCCTGCATTGAAACACCCCACACCTGTTTCATTGCAAGCAGTTTCGCGGGTGTGAGATTTCTGAATTCGGACTCGATGATGTGCGCCGGCATCAAGAGTTCGGCCGCGAACTCGTTCGCCTGAGCTTCCATGTCGGCATCGATGTACGTGTTGTGCAGAACCAGGTGCCCGAGTTCGTGTGCGAGTGTCAGCCGCTTGCGATCGGCCGGCAGTGCGCTGTTGAGCATGATGATGGGATAGTCGCTTGCCCATTGCGACAACCCGTCCATGCGGTGCGTACCGAAGTCTTGTTCGACGACGATGACACCGGCTGACTCGACCCATCTGGTGAGATTGCGGACCGCCCCGATCGGCATCTTCCATTGCGCGCGAAGTATCCGTGCCGCGTCGGATGGTGTCGTGTCGTCCGGGTCGAATGTCGGTACATGATTCTGCGGCGTCATCGGGACGCGCTGCAGCAGAAATGCTGCACGCATCCGATACAGGTTCAGCTTCGCTTCTGCCAGTTTCCAATCAGAGGCTTTGGTTGTCTTCTGCCGACGCATGTGGGCGTCGGCAGCGATTGCCCCCTGCAACCTGAACGCATGAGTCAAGAACGGTACCGACACGTCGAGGGCACGACTCATCCGTTCGAGTGTGTCGCTGTCGGGTTCTCGAAGGTTGTTTTCGTAGCGGGACAGCGCTGCTTGTGTGATGCCGAGCTGCTCAGCCAGGTCCTCCTGAGTCATCCCGGCTGCACGCCGCGATGTCAGGATTACGTCGCCGATCTGGTTCATGATCCTTCTACTGTGTCTTCGCTCGTAGCGACAACATCGCTGAGATCGAGCTGGGGCAACTGCGGGTCCACTGGTGTCCACGTGATGCCGGTGGCCTGACCGGACTGGCCCGAGTGCAGCAGAATCGACCAGATAGGTGTGTCTTTGCTGTCACGGAACGACAAGATCGTGTCGCCGATCGCGGCCTCTTCAGGATTCCATATGTATCCCATTGCCAGGCTCCACAATTCGAGATCCGGCAGTTGAGCGGTGGCACTGTTCGTCCAAAATGCGAGTGCGCCGGTGGTCGGGTAGCTCGTAATCTTCAAGTTTTCGGTGTGGCGCTTGATTCGGACCACGTAGTTGGTGCCGATGTGGATTTCCCGAGTCGGTTCGTCGTCCTTGAAGTGGACGTCGCCCTCGTCTGCTGTGCGCAGCATCGAGTCCCAGATGCGTTCGTGGATGAAACCGGCGATGAACCGTTTCGAGAAGTTGACGAACCATTCCGGTCGGAAGTCGCGAAACTCTTCCAGATCGGCACGTGCCTTGTCCACGGACGCTACGAATGCGTCAAGGAACTTCTCGCCCAAGTCGTCGACGACTTTTTGTCGATCCGGGTATGAATTCATACCAGAAAATATACCACCTGCGCTCGATTTTGCTGGTCGATCGAATTTCACCAGCGGCGGCACGGTTCATCCCTCTCAACGGCCTGTTCGCTATTTCGTGCGACGCGGGGTTGCCTCCTGCGGGTCTATGAGTGTTAGTAGACGTTTCCCTTCGGTGGGATGCACGAGGATGGCGTCGGCGTTGTCGAATGCTCGTTGCGCGGAGCCGGGGTGGTATCCGTCGAAGCTGGCTGCGGTAGTAGGCGCTGTCCACTGTGAACCTGGCTGCTCGAGTAGGTGAGGGTTGGCGCGTCGTCGGGTCCACAGGTGTGAACATTGCTCGATTACGGCTTTGATCACTGCATCTACAGATTCGAGGACTCCGTGCATCGAAGCGAGCGCATCTTCGGTGAGGTATGTGTCCGTCAGTGTGTCGGCGGCTCTGAGCGCTGCGCCTTCACTTTGGGCTGGTGTGCGTGGAAGTGGGCGAATCCAGTTGGTAGGGGCGGTGCGGTGGGGTCGATCGTGCATGGTCATTTTCAGCCATTGTGATCGGTGAACGAAGCTATTGCGGGTTTCGAGCGTCCATTGAACCCATCCGGGAGGACCAGCGGCAACGACAGCTGCACGGATACCGCGAAGGAGGGTCTCTTGGGCGTGTGCTCCGTCGGAGGTGTCGGTGGCGAGGGCCTTGCGCAGTTTTCCGCCCGCCGGTCCGGTGAGGCGTGGGTATGTGTCGGAGGTGTCGGATGTGCAGAGCATCCCGAAGTCGGCGCGGAGCACGTTCAATGACAGGGCACTCACTACGATTGTGACGCCGGCGAGGGTATCGAGTGTGGATCCGATCGAACGGAAAAACGCGGTTCGGTGCGCTCCGATCTCCGCCTCTCGGCGCCTGTCGATCTCCTGCCGTTCGTTGAGTTTCGTTAGCTGTCCGCGACCTTCGGTGAGTTTTCGGGTCAGGAAGATGTCTTCTGCGCGTATGCGTTCTTGGTACTGGAAATAGTGAAGTGCGGCTTCGTCAAGATTTGTTGCGACACTCTGAGCTGCACTGACGGCATAGTGGGAGAGTTCGGAGAGTGTGTCGCGCCCGAGCTGGTAGTTGGCCCACCAGCTGATTCCGCCGACCGTATCGTCCAGGTCCTGTCGGATCTCGCCCGCCAGAGCTTTGGCTACAAGTTTGGATCTAAAAACTGGTCTGTCGTAGGTCGGCATGCGATCAGTATCCAGGTGGGGTCAGAGTTGCATCGGGATGAGTCCGGATGTGTTGCGGGAACTGGAGTGTCGACGCGATGTCGACTGCCGGCGGATTTTCGCCGCGGCTAGGGTGCTTGAGCCAGTAGATATGTCAGCTACCGAGGGGATGGAGCGCCGATGGTGGGCTCGGGAAGGTCGATTTTCGGGTGTTTTGAATGTTATTGTGTTTCAGTAACTTTGGATAATCAGTTGGTGGATAATCGGTTTCAGAGATTACGCATGGAAATGTTTTATAGAGGTACCAATTCTGTTGCAGTGGTGATAATTTCGGCGTTTCGTGGTTCTGTGTTGTTTTGCGGTTTGGGGTGGGGTCTTGTAGGATGGGAAGCATGATGACGATGAGTTGGTAGTCGCGAGACAGGGTACCTTCGAGCGACCTCCGTCCCTCCCCAGCCTCGTTTGGTACTTGGGTACCGACTTCACGGTTCCGATCAAATCCTTTGGTGACAAATATAATTCAGGAATTTAGAGGTGCGCAGCGACTCGATCGACGGCAGTCTGTCTGGACCCACCGCGAGCCGCGCAGCGGCTCCCTGGCGGGGAGCGAAGCGAGCCGCTTCCGGTCCCGATGCGGAGCATCGGGAGAGCGCCGCGGTT
>NZ_LPNP01000028.1:0-3849 GCF_019266045.1 Rhodococcus sp. MH15 | reverse complement strand
GCCCCGTTGACTGAACTAAATGCCGAATGGTGCAGGTCTGAAGGGGTGGGGTCGATGTGGGTCGGTAGCTTGCGGACATGAGCGAAGGGGAAAGTTCGAGAGATCTGTCGGGGCTTGTGGTGGCCCGAGTGGGTCGGTTGATAGCGACAGGTCAGGCGGCGGAGCCTTACGTCTTGCAGGGCAGCGACGGTGAACGAGTGGAGTCCGTCGAGGTGTTCTTCCGGGAGCTGATCGCTTCCGGGAGGTCGGTGGCGACGGTGCGTTCGTACGGTATGGATCTGCTCAGATGGTGGCGGTTCCTTCACGCTGTGGACGTGGCGTGGGATCGTGCCGATCGGGTCGATGCCCGCGATTTCAGTTGTTGGATCCAGTTGACGGCGAAGGCACGACAAGGATCAGTGGTGCCGGCCAGCGCCGAGGCGGCTGCTACTGCTGCGGCATCGCCGAATCCTGTCACCGGCAAACCGGCTCTGGGGGCCGGGTACTCGCCGGCGACAGTGGCGCACAGTGAGACGGTGCTGCGAAGTTTCTACGATTTTCATCGGGACGCGGGGACTGGCCCGCTTCTGAATCCGTTCCCTCTCGATCTCTCTCGCCGGTCGAGACGGGCTCATGCGCACCACAATCCGATGGATCATTGGGCACCTGAGCGTGTGGGGCGCTACCGGCCTCGGGTCTCGCAGCGGATTCCCCGAGCGATTCCCGAGGATCTGTTCGATAAGTTGTTCGCGGCGTTGTCGTCGGATCGGGACCGGGCGTTGGTGGCGTTCTGGATTTCATCGGGGGTGCGAGCGTCGGAGCTGTTGGGAGTCCGCGAGTGCGATGTCGACCCGGGGCAGCAGTTGATTACTGTGGTGCGCAAGGGAACACGTGCGGTGGAGCAGGTACCCGCGTCGGCGGACGCGTTCGTCTGGTTGCGGTTGTATCAGGAGCAGTTGCGGGGCGAGGTGCCACTCGGACGGATGCAACCGTTGTGGTGGACACTGCGAAGGCCTCGCCGCCCGTTGAATTACCATGCGGCGCATCGGATGTTCGAGCGTGCGAATGCTACCCTCGGTTCGGATTGGACTCTGCACGACTTACGTCACAGTGCAGCGAGGCGGATGGCCAACGACCCGCACTTGTCCTTGGTGGAGGTCAAAGAGGTGTTGGGGCACGCCCATTTGTCGACGACCGAAATTTATCTGACACCCGATAAGGACGAGGTGATCGCCAGCGTCCTGGCCCACCACGCTCGTACTGCTGATCAGCGGGAACATCCGCGGGCTCCGTCGCCGCCTCCTGCTCCTGGATACGATCCGGCAGCGTTGAGCGTGCTGTTCGGGAGGCCGTTGTGAGCACTGCCGTCAAGCACATGACCCGCCCGGAACGCTTCGAGGTCACACCGGTGCCGCATTCGAGGATTCGCCAACTGCACAAACAGTTTCCACCACGCGAAGGTGAACTCTGGTGGCCGCACACCGCTGCCTCTGCTGAGGAGGTCGAGGCCCGACTGAACTGCTCGGTGCTTGCTGAGGCTGCGGTCACCACCCGAGCCGGACGGCACCGGGGCGTGATCAAGATACTGACCTGGTTGGCTTCGGTGCCAGGCGATACCTGGCAAGCCCGGTGGCTCGCCAGCGGCGCCGAGAACATCCGCGGGTCTCGTTACGGCGCGACAACCTCCTGGGCCGATCTCCCGGTGGAATGGATTGCCGGACACGGGCGCCCTGTCAGACATGATCGCAACGACCTGGCTGCAGGACTGCTGATGTTGCTGTGCCTGGACGTGATCCGGCCGCAGTTGCCGTGGATGCTCTCCCGGGCGCACCCGTTTCTCGCGCCGATGATGGCAAAGCTGCGAGATCCGGACGGATTCGCGCGGTTGGACGAGCTTGCTGCCACTCAGCCGGATACCTCGCGAGACGATGCACGAATCGCAGCGACCAGAATCGCGACCCTGCTGGTATCCAAAGGCGGGACGGTCGCGGAGATCACTGTCGGCGATTGCGTGGAGCTGATCGAAACGATGGCGCAGGTGCACTCCCGCCGCGGTCAGAAGAAGATCGATTTCTACCTGCGACTACGTGCGATGGGCATCTTTCCCGAGGATGCACCACACAGCATCCGTGCGTTCGGCGCTCCGGTCGGACAGTTGACGATCGAACAACTCGTCGACCGCTACCCGATCGAGAACCAACCGATCCGAGCTCTGCTCATCGACTATCTGCGCGAGCGTCAACCCGCGCTGGACTACACCAGTCTCAACTCTCGTGCCCGAGGACTCGCCGGGCTGTTCTGGAGCCGCGTCGAGACACTCGCCCCCGGTATCGACACCCTGGCGCTGCCGCCTGACGTTGCCCGAGCATGGAAGGACGACCTGAGATCGATCACACGCACCGCCGTCGACGCGGCGGGACGAAAGCACGAAACAACTTCGCCCCGAAAGAATTACAAAGACAATCTGTTGCAAGTGCGTGCGTTCTATCTCGACCTCGCGCACTGGGCCGTCGAAGATCCGGCACGCTGGGCGCAGTGGGTGGCGCCCTGCCCGATCAGCGACGCCGAGGTCAAAAGAGGCAAGGAACTCAAACACCGTAAAGCGCGGATGGATCAGCGCACTCGCGAGCGATTGCCTGTCCTGTCGCAGTTGGTTCGGTCCGCAGCTGACCGCCGCGCGGCCGCAGCGGCTCTACTTGTTGCGGCGCAGAACACCGAACCAGGTGAGGTGATCGCGGGAACCGACGGAGAACTGCGACGATCCTTGATCCGTCGGGGAACTGGCCGCGTCGTATGGGCCGACAATACTGTTACCGGTGTTCGCCGCGATCTCACCTACGAGGACGAGGAAGCATTCTGGGCATTCGCCACTATCGAAGTGTTGCGGCTCAGCGGTATCCGTCATGAAGAGCTCCTCGAGCTCAGTCACCACAGCATCACCGAATATCGACTACCTAGTACCGGTGAACTGGTTCCGCTGCTGCAGATAGCTCCATCGAAGACCGATACCGAGCGGCTGATCTTGGTCAGTCCCGAGCTTGCGGAAGTCCTCAGTGCGGTAGTTCAGCGTTCGCGGCAACCCAACGGATCGATACCGCTCGTGGCTGCCTACGATACGCAGGAGAAGCTGTGGAATCCGCCGATGCCGCTGCTCTTTCAGCGGGGAATCGGAAACGAACGCCGAGCGATCCCACCGAGTTTCGTCCGCAAGCTCCTCATCAATGCGCTCACCGTGGCAGCTCTCACCGATGCCAGTGGCGATCCGTTGATGTTTCAGCCCCACGACTTCCGGCGAATATTCGTCACCGACGCGATCATGAACGGCCTGCCACCCCATATCGCACAGGTTATTTGCGGGCACAAGACAATTGACACGACGATGGGCTACAAGGCCGTCTACCCCTCGGAAACGATCGAAGCGCATCGAGCGTTCATCGCGCGTCGTCGTTCGATGAGACCCAGTGAGGAATACCGGACACCGACCGACGAGGAATGGGATGCGTTCTTGTCTCATTTCGAGAAGCGGAAAGTATCGGTCGGGACCTGCGCACGGTCGTTCGGCACACCCTGCATCCATGAGCATGCTTGCGTCAGATGCTCACTCCTGCGGCCGGATCCAACGCAGCGAGGCAGGCTCGAAGAAATCCGAGACAACCTCGAAGCCCGCATCATCGAAGCCAAACAGGAAGGCTGGCTGGGTGAAGTCGAAGGACTGCAGGTCAGCTACACCGGAGTCAGGGACAAGATCGCACAGGTCGATGCCACGATGAAACGAGGATCGGCAACAACTGACCTCGGAATGCCTGGATTCGGATCGATCTCGGGAAGGACTTCCACATGATTACCAAGCTTGAATTCTTGTTCAGAGAA
>NZ_LPNP01000027.1:0-3635 GCF_019266045.1 Rhodococcus sp. MH15 | reverse complement strand
GTTGCCGGGACCGAATCTGACTCACAGCAGGTGGGGAACTATCTGGCCGTACGCGGGGAGAAACCATGGCCACAAAATGCGCCATAAATGGCCGCCAGTGGGGAGCTTACGATGGCCGTCGACAGGCGAGCGCCCGGTACGGGAAATTGCGGCAATAGACACAGGCAGCGGGCGATCGTGGGAGATCTCGCTGGCCAGTGGAGGCGCCTTGGTCGACGACGCGGCGGCCCTCCCGCTCGCAACGCTGGCCCGCAGCATTGAGGGACATATCGCGGGCGGCTTCCATCCGGAGGAACACACAGGGCTACTCAGGCACCTGTTCTCACAACTGGATCTGTTCCCAAAATGGCACCAGAACTCTGATACACGGCAGCTGACAGCCGGCGCATTGGGAATCCCACCTACCCATATGCCCACCACTGAACAGACCTGCAATCTATGGGGTGTTTCTGTACGGGCGCGCGGAAGGGCCGTCCAAATGGCTGAAGCGGCGGCAGCGTGCTTTGACGCGCTTGCCTACTTTTCTGCCAGCGACCGACTCCGCATGGTCGATATCCAACTGAATTGAGCCAGCTATGCCAAACCGAATGTCGAGACTGAAACTGCCTGTGGGACTGAACCTGTTCTTGCGGCGGTTGCGCTGGCGCCACGTCGCGTTCCTGTGGCTCGTCGCAGCCCTTCTACTGACTTGGATCAACAGGGAGGTGGAGACAGGGACAGTGACGCATTGGGTACTCGCCGTCCCTGTCGCCTTCTCCCCCGTGCTTGTTCTTTTCCTTTGGGTACTCGCAAACAAGAAGCGCTGAAGGCGCCCTCGTCGCTCCCCTCGTCATATTGCGGGCTCGTCGTCTTTGAAGAAATATCCGGTCAGCGCCGCCGCGATCAGATGCGAGCGGGATTTTGCGCCCAGTTCCGCCACAAGGTGGTCAATCACGTCGAAGTCGGCATGAAATAGTCGGTAAGTTACCTGCGTCTCACTATCGTCACGTGACGTTTTGGCGCGAATGCCGCGGGCTGCGAATAATCCCCCACCGATTCGACCGCCAGGGTAGAGCAGTTCCGGCAGTCGATCATGAGTCTCCTCGATCGCGACGATGAAAATCTGACCGTTCGTCATCCCCGTGCTCGCCCGCATCTCCTCGAGCTTCGCATGGCACCTTGCCGGCACCCGAACACTTGACGACTTCCCTCCCCCATCCAGGTCAGAGGAACGGTCGATTGACTCCCGATCTTGTTGGCTTCCAGCAGGTTCAGTCTCGGCGGGGCGATCCACATGCGCGGGTACTTCCGACCCTTGTTCAATTTCGTCGTTGTCACCCTCGATGTACGCGGAAGCGATGCTCTCGACCGATCGGGCCGCGGCCGAACGGAAGGTCCCGGCGAGTGGTCGGTGCCCGCCAGCCGACTGAGACGGGCCTTGGTTATGCGTGCTACTCACGTCAATCTCCGATACTGAACAGGGAACGAGACACGCTCGCTCAAAACCTAAAGTGATCTTGCTGAGAGTTATACAGCCCTCCCTGGACAGCTCGGGTGCGACGAGACACCTCACCCAAGACCCGCGAATCTTGCACCCAAGTCATATCCACAGCCGTTAGAGAAACCTATCGGATCATTTCGATACGACCAAGACGTAAGCGCCTAATTGCCTACATATGCGGAAGTGGCAAGCTCGATTCCATCACACGACCATATGCATGGCGTCCCACAAGCGTCCCAACCTCACATCAAATCCAATTCGACTGGCACATTATGCGACATTGGGACGCTTCTGGGACGCCTTTGAAAGTGAGTGGCAATGTTTGCGAAGCCGCTTGGCTGGTATGTCGGTATGACTGGCATGCGACCGTTGGAATGCCTTCAAGTTCCAAACAAGGCGATAAGCATGATTTGTCGGGACGCAACTAGTACTACTGATGACACACCACCGGTGTGGTGTCATCATTGTTCTATGACCGTTCCTGGCAGCGAGATGGGCCTCAAGCTCAACTCGGCATGGATCGACGATCTCCGCTGGCACCGCGACCAATACAGGCAGTCTCGATTTCAATGGACGAGCAGCGACGCCCTGTTGGCTGCGACCGAGTTCACTCGCGGACGCCAAAGCTTCACCACCCTGTCTGAACTGCGCGAACTAAGCCAAGCGCGACGTTCAGCCGCCGCATACGCCACAGTGTGCCAACGGGCATTCGGCGAGGCCGCCAGACATGCGCGCAGAGGCCTCGAAACGACCACATCCTGGTCCGCAGTTGCTCGCGAACTGGACACGACTGTGGTCACCTGCTCGGCGAGTTCCCACTTTTCGATCTGGTCGCAGGCGCACGAACGCACAAATCCCCAGGTAGCCCGGGTGCAAAAGATCGTCGACGGGCTCTATTTCTCTAATCCCCTGATCCGCGCGTGGGAGCTCAAGCAGCTCTGGGACCTATATGCGGCTGCCGAGGACATCCTCGAAGACACTTTGGTCGATCTAGCCGTCGAACTCGACGGATTTCGCCGGGCTGACGCCATCGCTCAGGCCGCAGATGTCCGCACCGTCGCCGGCCTCGGACATCGCATCAAGGCACAGCGTGCACAGCGTGGCGCCATCGGCGATCCACGACGAACCCCACATCAGTACAGCTAAACGGCTATTTCACGCACACCTTCACGCAAAGCAAGCCATGTTGAATCACGCAGAGTGAGTAGTGAGTCCGGGGCTCTAGAATTCTGATCACGCACCCGGTCACCCTCGCCTACAAGCAGGCGGATCCGTACGCCAATTGGCAACTGATTCCACCTGTGGCACAGCATGTAGACCCGCACCACATGCCGTACGAGAACCCTTAGTACCACCCCGCACGCAAGCCCATCCTTCTGCACGCACATCATCCTGCGAGCGGTCACGCAAAACATCACGGATGTACACCCGCACATCAAACCGCTGTGCACTCCGCACCTGATCATGCGGAGTCTCACGCATAGAACCACGTTTCATCTCCCGTATCACCCCAGGCAGTCCAACACGCAGAAGACCACGTTTCTTTACACGCCATTTCATCCGCGTGTGTTCACGCATCATTATCCGCATTTCTTCACGCGTGATTCCCTGCAGCGACTCACGCGTGTTTACATACGTGTTCACATACGTGTTCACATACGTGTTCACATACGTGTTCACCTGCGATTACATCGGCATGCAAACACGCGGCATTACACGCGGCGCCGCTTGCCGACCCACATGCCTGAACACATACGGCCCCACACGCGTGGCATACCGCGAGTTGTCCAGGACCCCTGCTAACTTTCCTTACAGACCACTCGTCAGAAACCAACGTCCATTGGGAGAACCACCATGTCTGTAGATGCCGTTCCAACGACACCCACTCATCAGCAACTGCCTGCCTGCTTCGGATTCTTCAACGGCAAAGGGGGAGTGGGCAAGACCTCACTCTGCGCGAACACCGGAGGCTTACTCGCTGCCGGCGGCTACCGGGTTCTCTTGCTTGACTTCGACCCCCAGGCCAACTTGTGAATCGCCCTGGGTCTGATGGAGGCTCTGGCTATTTGATTTCAACCAAGGCCTGCTCACCCTGCTCAGTAGCGTAGAACGTCTTCTCGTACTCTGCTGGCGGGATGTCGCCGCAGTGACCATG
>NZ_LPNP01000026.1:0-3472 GCF_019266045.1 Rhodococcus sp. MH15 | reverse complement strand
CGTTGCCGGGACCGAATCTGACTCACAGCAGGTGGGGAACTATCTGGCCGTACGCGGGGAGAAACCATGGCCACAAAATGCGCCATAAATGGCCGCCAGTGGGGAGCTTACGATGGCCGTCGACATCGGCGCTTAAACGACTGCCACGATCGTTGCCAGTGCGATGGATGTGACGGTCAGGGCGATCCAGGCCCACTGTTTCTTCTGTGGGCTGGCGGGGATGTTGTGGTTGGTCATCCAGTCTCCGTGTCGGAAATCGCAAGGGAGTGGCCGCCTCCTTCGCCTTCAGGCGAGACGGACCGCAGTGCGAACTAGAGGTGCTGTCACGCAGAACGGAGGGCTCACCGGATTGGCGCGTGACTGCTGCTCCGGTGAGCCGTGCGCCCGGACCTGGCAAGGAAAGGGTGCTCAGATATATTACTATCCCATTACCCAGCGAATGTCGGGGGCGGTCACGAGTGGGATGGTGAAGTGTCTTTCGAACGGTGGCTCGCCATCGCCGCGGTGGTGGCTGGAGTTCTCTGTTTGCCATTCCGGATCGCAGCGTTGCTCGTCGAACACAACGAGGGCCGGCGTCGTCTGCTCGATCAGATCGGCATGATGTTCGCGATTCTGTCAGCGGGCTGGATCATTTTGGCGCTGCTTGTCTGAAACGCATGCGGCCTCGAATCGTCAATGGCCTAGTTTGGCGCCATTGACCCGCCGGGTAGACACTGCGCGGCGTAGTCCAGAGAGCCGTCTGAGTAAATGCCCGTGCCTGGTTGATACTCGCTCCAATCGCCGCATCCGACCAGGGTTGCCCCGCTTGTTCCCGTATCTCGGCCGAATGAGTCCTGCGAGTTCGGGTAAGGGTTGGGGCGACTGTCGACGGGGTTCTGGGCAACGGTGGTTGTTATTGGTGTCCACTCTTGAACCGTGGACGGAGCGGGGGATTCAACCGGCGGAGCGGCGGGGGCGGTCGGCGGCATCTCGGCTACTGCAGGAATTTCCCATTCCCAGCCGTGGCCCTGCTCTGAGAGGCGCAGCGTTGTCGCGCCGACTGGCGCGATGATGGGGACGCTTGACCTCTGTTTCGTACCTGGCTCGAGGAATTTGTAGACGACGTTTGCGTCGACGTCACACCCGGTAGCGATATCGGGATCCTTCACCATGTAACCGTCCGCATCGACAACGCTCCAGTACTGCGTGAGCAACACGCCGTTGGCCTGGGCGTAGCTGAATTCAGGTGCAGTCTCAGCTTCGATATTGAAGCGGACGACCTCGTGGTTCGCCGGCAGCTCCAGAATGCCAGTTGAATATGCCGAGCATGATTCACCGCGAGTGATGGAGGTGATCGTGAATCGAACGTCGCACGTTTCTCTGCCGGCACCTTCAACGCACCCTGCGGCCGCCTCTTCGCCGATCGCCTTCTTGCGAATAGCGCTGGCTTCGGTTGTCGGACTCGTGGATTGAACGGCCGAGTCTTGAGGCTGTTCGGATTCGGTAGAGACCGACGCTCCACATCCGGTAGTGAAGAAGCTCAGCGAGAGTGCCGCAGCGACGACGATCTTTGATCTCATTGATCTAGGAGACCAGACGCGCATTCGATTTGAGTAATGATTCGGCAAAGAGCGCTCCGAATCACATCCCAGCTACTCCGAGCGGAAACGGCTGGACCCGCACCGGGCTAGGCTGCGGACGTGTGGAGAGCAGTGTGGTGGACCTCGGGCGTGGCCGCGTTGGCTTTTGTTGCGTGGGTAGGGTCCTCGTGGTCTATGTCTGACGTGTCTTTGTCGTGCGCGAAGACCGGCGAAAGTCAGTCTTCCTTTCGGTGTGATGACCGTATCGTCCATGCATCGGGGATGTGGCCGCTGTTCGGGTTGGGGCTGTTGCTAACGGCACCGCCGATGGCGGCGGCATTGGCAGCCCGAATGTGGGTCTCCTGGTTAGCGGTCGCTGCGCTCGTTAGTCTGTCGATCATCGGGCTTGCGAACTGGTCCTCTTACTGGGGATTGCTCGCATTCGCTGCACCCTTGGTGATCCTCGGATTGATAGCAGCCGTTTGGCAACAAGTCGGCCCACAACCAGGATCGCGGCACATCAAATCTGCTGCAGCAGCGTGACGGTGTCGAAGAAACCCGTTGCTTCGGTTAGGGCTCAGTCAGGCATGGTCTAGTCAAGTTCCGCGGGCGGATAGTCCCCGTAGACGCCACGATCATGGCCTTGCAGATATGCGGTGTTTTGGTTTACTGCCCTGGCGAGCAGTTCTTTGCGTTGCTGCTTGGCGAGCTTGTGTCCTTCACGGTTGATGTCGATGAAGGTTTTCGCGAACGTCCCTATTAACACGATTGCGATGATTGTGGCGAAGACAAGCAGGATTGTGAGCCAGTTCGCGGCGATCGCGAGGAGCACGTTTTTGATGAGGATGAGCGCGATGAGTGCGGCTACGAAACCGACGACAACCTTCATGTTGCGCCTTTCATTTCGCGATGTATTCCGCGAAGTACTTGGTGTCTACGTCGCAGTCATATGGTTTGGTGTGGCGACCATCCTTCTTGATTTCACTCAACTTTGTCTCCAGCTCGCCCAATGACCGCCCCTAGGACCAAAAACAAGACGCAGCCACCCAGGGCGACGAAGCTCCAGGTTTCCCGACTGTCCCGGGCGGCCTTGCAGATCCAGGCCTCGCCATACGACATGACCGAGCTATCCGATCCCGAATTGATTACCGATCCGCAGTTCGTTCCACCGACTCGAACGTCGGTAAATATCAGTAGCGCGATTACGGCTATGCAACTGACTGCGAGTACCCCCATCACTCTCGCGATGACGTAATACGCGTTTGTGGTGTTGCGGTGCGTGACCGTTGGTGCCGGCGCGGGCCTAGTTTCAGCGGTCCAGTACTGGCCATCCCAGAAGCGATACTTGTTCGGATCGTGATGGTCTGGATAGAAGCCGGCCGCTGGCCGCTTCTTTACGGAGTCATGGGGTTCTGTCATGCCTGAATCAAACCAGACGGGCCGTTCGTAACGGGTAATCGAGTCGCTGCTCAGTTGTTGTAGTCCTCGGCTCCAGCGGCTTCCTGTTCGGCGACCCATGCGAGAACGACACTCTTACGCCAGACACGTCGGCGCCCGAGCTTGAAGCTGGGCGGACCCTTTCCGATGTGGGCCCAGTAGAGCCAAGTGCCCTTCGGAACTCCGGTGTATTCGAAGCATTGCTGGGCGTTCCAAAATTCGTCATCCATGCCAATTAACCCTGCCGCCGAGTGGCTAGATTGTCGACGGTTGACGCTTCGTCTTGTGTCGCAGCAAGCTTCCGCACACCTGCGATTTGCTCAACACTTACTCAACGCTTTGCTGGTAATAACATCGAATAACACCGAATATTACGGTATGTACCGAGGGATGCAGTGCAGGTTAGATCGATATTTTGACCTGCGGTTTGAGGCATGGATGTGCCCTCGGCAGGATTCGAACCTGCGACCCTTCCT
>NZ_LPNP01000025.1:0-3011 GCF_019266045.1 Rhodococcus sp. MH15 | reverse complement strand
CGTCGTAGTCCACTATCGTGAGCACGGGCGTACCTTCCCGCCAGCGTTGGCGCGCTGGACTTGATCAGAATCCTGTTCGTGTACAGATCATCATCCGGGAAGGTGCGTCCTCCCGGGATCCACAGCTTTCGATCATTCCTCTGTCGAAAGACGACTTTCGTTGGATCCATGTGGGGTCGGGCTCGCCGAGCTCGTTTGCTCTCCGTTGTGCAGAGAGTAGTGCAAAATTATCTGCCGCCGTGTAGTCGAAATTGTGCCTACCGGTAGGGCCGCCAACTGGGACGACTAAGGCTTGATGTTGTCGTCGAAATTTTGCAGCATCCGGTTGTTTTAACAAGTAGGTGACCGCGGCTAGAACGCTCGGGTTGGGAGTTAGTGGGCTCTTCATGCGTAAGCTCCTCTCAAGGCTGAACCGTTCGTAAATCAGGCACAAGGAGATAGTTGAGGATGGTGGCAATCTAGATTTCTCTATATTCCAGTGTTTTTATGCTTTAAGGGTTGGTGAAATCGTTCATGGAGTGAATTGGGCCTTTGGGTTTGATGCAAGGAACCGTTCAGAGTTTCGCAATCTTGCAGCCATTGTTTCCAGTAAGTCCTGGGAATTGTGCGACAATCCATTTGCATTCACTAGTAGCTCTCGAACGGCCGGGTCATATAATTTGGCGACAATTTTCTCGTCGTCGACCGAACCTTTATGCTCGACCTCATTGAGGAGTCGGCCTGATGGAGATTTTATAGAGTCGATTTCTGGCGCGAAGCTGGGATTGTCGATCGTATTGTGCAGGTGACAATTTGAAAGACTGCCTTCAATAATATGAATGTACGAAAGGATCATCTTAAATCCGTTCACGCGCACTGAATTCGAAGTTTTTGAATTTGCCAGGTATTGAAAAGTATCGTCAAGTGCAACCAGGAATTGACTTTTTATAGCCGTTTCAGGGGGATATTCCATCTAAACGCCTTCCTTGCGTTGGAATCTGATATTGGACCCAAATCCCGTGTCTGGTCTTAAGGCACCAAGGCTTCTGAACTTTCTGAATTGGAAGCCGACCAATAAATTGGTGAATACATACCGCCGTGTCAGCATTCTTACATGTTTCGCCGCCATGGTGTCGCGAGTTGATTGTTCCGCACTGGAAAAAATGCCAGTTCAACAGGTATGAAGCGGCCATCCGGGCAGGATCCGGACCGGATGGTCATGTGACTACACGAGTTTCGAAGCGCCATATTTTGTCACGAAATACCCATGGGTGCGGCTCGGAGCAAGTAAAGAGATCATTGTTCATGCCGATCCATTCGCCTAGGTGCAGGGGGAGGAACGGACGTTAGTTGCGCGATGCCGCACCGCGTAAGTCACGGCGAATTTTCTTAGTGAGAGCGGAAAGAATCACGACTCCGGAAAGTGGAATCCAGCAGTATCCCGTCTGCGTCCGAGTTGGTCCGTCACATCCGAATGCAGATTAGTAGCAGAAAAAGACGATTGGCGAACCGCTTAGGCCGGCGTGCGCGACGGTCTCCCCGCAACCCTCGTAGTAATCCGGCTCTTCGGGAACCAGAATGCGTGAGGTCGATCCGGCGATGAGCTGTTTAGATACAAGATGTGGAGGCAGCTTGAAACCATCGGTCAGATGTGGTTTCAGTTAGAGCTGCGCGAGATACGCCCGATCGTCGATTTCGAGAGGTCGGTCTTCTCGGCCATCGACGTCCGAAACCAGTGCGTAGCATGCGGCGGCGATTGTTCGAGAGCAGTTGAAACCGTTCACCGTCGGCGGTACGAACTCAGGTTCGGAATGCTCTTCGGGCATCATCCTCGTATCGTAAGGGACTGCACCCACTTCAGTTGACACGTGGGGTTGATAGCTTCAAGCCGCGTAAAAAGCCTGGTTGATTGTCTCAAACTCGATCGGGGTGAGCTTCCCGAGGCGCCGTTGCCGACGTTTGCGATGGTACGTTTTCTCGATCCAGGTCACGATCGCGAGCCGCAACTGTTCTTGAGTCGACCACCGTTGACGGTCGAGGACGTTCTTCTGCAACATTGAGAAGAAGGATTCCATGGCGGCATTGCCACCGCATGCCCCGACCCTACCCATGGAACCTTGTAAACCGTTGTCGGACAACACATGAACGAATTTCCTCGACCGAAATTAGCTACCCCGATCGGAATGTACGATCGTTCCGGCCCGCCCCGTACTCGTCGGGGCTGAGGTAGCCGAGTCGCTATTGGATGCGGGTGGTGTTCCACCATCGCAGGTAATCAGTGAGCCCCTCGTGAAACTCGTCGAGAGTGTCGGGTTTCTGGACGGGAGAACCATTCCTCCTTGAGATGGCTGAAGATGTCAACGTCGGATGAAAAGTGATCGGTGATCGTCGGACGAAAATTCACCACTTGGCTTTGATTAGTCCCTGTTGGATCGGTTCTTGGTCAGAAGTTCTCGGCGGGATCGGGTGCGGTAGGAGTCGCCGCTGAGGGTGAGTACTTCGGCGTGGTGGACGAGTCGGTCGATCATCGCTGCGGCGACGACGTCGTCGGAAAATGTTTCGCCCCATCGATCTGGGGTTGGCACTTGTTCGTCTCCGTGGAAACCCGCAGCTCGCTGGGACTTCAGCATGTTTTCGCGTTTCAGCCTTCTTCAAGCTGTGAGCGGTCTATATTAGGTGCTGCCTTAACCGTTCAGGTGTGAAGAAGGTGTGCTGATGACAGAAGGTCTGCGGCTGATCCCGGGCAACGTCGTTCCGATAGAGTCGATCGAGTCAGATCCTGTTGTGTTCCAACGTAACTGCGTGGACGCCTTCGTCGCATCCTGGCGTGCTCGGGGCTTCAGCCCAGTCACTATCGACAACGACATCGGGCTACTCGAGCGGACGCTGACGGCGCTGGGACGGCCTGCGTGGGAAGTCACCGCCGAGGACATCGACCGAGTCGTTGGCAGCCTCGCAGTCGCGGGCCGTGCTCCGTCGACTCGGCGGGAGTATGTGCAGATCTTCAAGGGATTCCACTGGTTCCTCCAGGT
>NZ_LPNP01000024.1:0-2956 GCF_019266045.1 Rhodococcus sp. MH15 | reverse complement strand
TTATGTGGGTGATCGATGTCAAGTGCCCGTGTCGTCGAGTCGCTGGATAAGTCCGTCGAAGACCTTCTGCCGCCCGATCTGGCCCTTGTCTGCGGCGTCGTCTCGCTGACGGGTGAGGGTGGGGAGAAACTCGATGGTGGTGACGAAGAACGTGCATGACTCGCAGATCGACTCGAAGTGGCAGTCGAGTTCGACTGGGCGTGCGCAGTAGCCGTTACCGAGCATCCGCCGGTGGGCTTCGGCGCGGAGTTTGCGCATCGCGGCGGGCTCGTCCTCGGCAGGCAGGACGGCGGGTTCGTGTTTACTGTAGAGGGCTTCGACTTTCTCTGTGACGGAGAAGTATTGGTCGGCAACGGTCCGGTCCGCGATTCGGGCATAGACCATCGTCATCTCCATTGTCTTGTGCCCGAGCAATGCGGCGATCGCCTCGAGGCTCATACCCCGGTTGATGGCCTGCGTCGCGAGTGTGTGCCGCAGCTGATGAGGGTGGACGTGGCCGATTCCCGCTGCGGCAGCAGCGGATTGGACTGCCTTGTCGATTCGGGTGCCCGGGATCGGACGACCGCGGTCGGTGAAGAGCAGCGGACTGTCCTGCCAGTCCGGTCGGTGCTCAAGCCAGGTGTCGATCATTGTTTTGAGTTGGGGATGCAAGGGGACGTACCGGTCGTTGTGGAGCTTGCCGACGGGGATGCGGAGCCAGTAGGCGGAACCGATCTGGACGACCGAATCGATTGTCAGGTCGAGGAGTTCGCCTTTGCGCATGCCGGTACGTGAGAGCATTTCGATGGCGAGGCGACCGAACTCGTCGGGCAGGTTGCGGGCTGCGGTCAAGAACTTGGCGGCGGCGCCGTCGTCGAGGAATCGCGGTAGCGGCTTGTCCTTGATCGGCCGGTCCGAGGAGTAGACCGGCGCTCGGGCAGGGATATCAGGATAGTCCCATTCGATGATGCGTTGATAGAACGCGCTCAGGTGCCCCATGCGCATGCCGATGGTGGTCTTGGACAGGTTCGTGTTCTTGCGATACCCCGGCCGTGCCGCCAACCAGGTCTTGTAGGCCTCGATGTGGGTGCGGTCGATGTCGGCGACGCAGACTACGTCGCTGGTGGTGGCCAGATGGCCGGCGAACTGGCGCAGTGTGGTCTCGATGCAGTCCACCGACGAGACCCGCAGGCTGATGCCGATCTGGTCGAGGTAACGGCGCATCGTAGCGACCATGACGGGCGCGCACTCCTCGGCGCGGTCCCAACCGATCTCGGGCACCGATCGTGCTGCCCAGCGTTTGCGCGGATGTGGCCGGGGTCCTTGGCCGCGATGGAACATGAGCGCATCGAGCCCAAAGAGTGGCGCGTTCAACGATTTCGGTGCACGCCCGACCTTGGCGACTACGGCGGAATGAAACTGGGCCCGGGCCGCGACATACTCCGCCGAGGTGAGCGCCTCGGTCGTGGCGCCGGCGATGACACAGATCTGCGCGAGTTTGGACCACATCTTCCCTGCCTCGCGCTCGCAGAATCCCAAACTTGTTGCCTGCGTGCGGAATGTGGAAGCAGCTACGGGTTCACGTTCGGCCAGATGGGCGCCCCATTTCGATGATGATTGCACAACATAGATCGCATCGACGGCCACCGACTCGAAGACGGCCGCGAAGGCAACGAACGCGCGCACGATGTCGGGAGCTGCCATGCGCGCCGACACCGGTAGCGCGTTCCATGCGCCGAGATCACCGAACCTGTCCTCGAACCGCAGGACAGCCCGGAGTCGGGTTCGGTGGGCATGTGCATTGGTGACCGCGTGAACGTATGTGCGGGCCGCGGTTGACTCAGGTTTTCTCAAAGAGTCTGTCGGAACGCTCATTTCGCATCTCCAGGGATGTCACCGGCGATGCCGTCGAGAATGTCCATCGCCTTGGAATACTCGCCGATCAGCCAGTCGTTGGCCAGATGCAGATAGATGCGTGTGGACTCGATGGATGCGTGCCCGGCTTGAGCTTGAATCGCCTCCAACGCCATCCCCGATTCGCGGAGTCGGGTGAAGCAGGTGTGTCGAAGTTCGTGACATGTCGCATGAGGTAACCCGCCTCGAACTCGGGCGCCGGAGAGAATTTCATCGAGACCGGCCGCGGAAAGCGGGTTGCCGCGTCTGGGACGTTTGAGGACCACGAAGACATGATCGGTGGCACTGTCGATCGGGCGTTCGGCGTCGAGATAGCGGCCGAGGCTTTCGAAGAAGGTCGGTGCGACCGGGACGATGCGTTGGTGGCCGCCTTTGCCGGCGGCGACGAACACTCGTCGCTCACCGGGTCGGACATCGGGCATCCGTAAGCCCAGCACCTCGCATCGGCGTAGTCCGCCGAACAGCATCAACAGGACCATCGCCCGGTCTCGTTCGCAGCGTAGCGCGGCCAATAGTGCGTTGACCTCGTCGGGGCTCAGTACCCGTGGGAGGCGCCGCGGCGCTCTGATCAGTGGGGTCCCGCGAACGTGAGAGCGTCCTGACCGGGTCGAGAGGCCTCGCGGCACGGGATTCTTCTCGACCAGCCCACGCTCATGGAGGTAGGAGAACAGGCCGGAGATCGACGCCAGTCGACGTTTGATGGTCGAGGTGGCCAGTCCCGATTCGCCGTCGCTGAGGCGGACCACATTCTCTTTGCGTGGAAGTCGTTGCGCTTGAATGAAAGCCAGTACATCGCTGGTGCTCACCTGCGTCGGTTCCTTGCCGATGATGGTGAAGAAGACTTTCAGGTCGAACGTCTGTGCCAGGAGGGTGTTGGTTCGTGCTCTCGCAGCGACGAAGCGTAGGTATTCATCGAGAAGTGGTTCGCCGAGTCGTGGAATTTCGCCAGGCGGCCGGACCAGCGCTGGGACGAAAGCATTCATTGTGGGGCCTCCTCGATCGAGCCGACAACCGACATGATCAGCCTGACACTGGATGCGTCAGATCACCCACATATCATGAT
>NZ_LPNP01000023.1:0-2788 GCF_019266045.1 Rhodococcus sp. MH15 | reverse complement strand
GGCATTCGCCGCCGCGACCAACTTCGACGTCTACTTCGCAGACGCGGGCGCTCCCTGGCAGCGCGGCAGCAACGAGAACACCAACGGGCTTCTCCGCCAATACTTCCCGCGCGGTACCGACCTGGAAGCGCACAGCGTCGACAAACTCTTGGCCGTCGCGGAGGAGCTTAACGACCGACCCCGGAAATCGCTCGACTGGGACACCCCTGCCGAGCGCCTGAGTGCTTTACTGGAAGTCTCGTAATTACGAGTGTTGCGACGATTGCTGGAATCCAAGCGGTGGGGTGCTCGGTGATGTCGGTGAGCCACAATCGGTTCGGACGCTGCGCGGTGAACTCGCGTTGCACCAGGTCCTCGTGCACGGCCGGCCCGGAACGCACCGACTTCAGTCGGCGAGGCTTCTTGCCGAACCTCGACCACCAGGTGTTATCCGAGCAGATCCGCCACGCCGTCCGTGCCGCCATGACCTGACCCGCGGCCTCGGCTTCGTCGGCGAGAAACCGGTACCCGAACTCAGGGTCGTCCCGGTGGGCATCGAACAACGCGTTCGCCCGATATGCCCAGGTCAGATCTGCCTCGGTGACCGCATCACGCAGCCACCGATAGTACGGTTGGCGGGAGAGCTTCAAGACCCGGCACGAGACCGCGACGGGGATTCCGTCGACGGCGAGCTCCTTCACGAGCGGGTACATCATTTTCCCGGCAGATTCGCCTGCGACAGATACGCCGCAGCTCGCCGCAGCACCTCATTCTCCTGCTCCAGCAGCCGAACTCGTTTCTTCAACTCCCGGTTCTCGGCCATACTCATGCTGCTCAGCCCGGGTTTCGTACCGTCATCGACATCGGCTCGTCGCATCCACTTCGACAGTGTCATCGGGTGCACCCCGAAATCCGCGGCAACCTGATCGATCGTCACACCCGGTTCCCGGCCGCGGGCCACCCGGACTACATCCTCGCGAAACTCCTGTGGGTAAGGCTTCGGCATAGCTGCATCCTTCCAGGCCACCCCGAAGGTAAGCCAGATCAGATGTCACCTATCCGTGCAGCAGACCCATTCGGATAAAGTTATGGGTCAGTTGGCGGTAGCGTGACTTTCTCCGTTCCCACACGCACGTCTGCGCAGCGGAAACCAGTTATACCCGTCAGCGGGACCCGGTATACGATGTACTCGCCGCTCCGGCGACACTGAATCGCCCTCCCATAGGAGGGCGATGGTTTGACAAAGCCACTTGGCCTACCTCTGATGCCGCGGCCATCGAAGTGAGTGTTCAGGCTGGACCCCAGCAAACCACTTTCCTGCGAATGTTAGGTGAAGAGAGAGAACGCTGCGTTCGATTCGGTCTTCCGCCACACGATGTCGACACGAGCGCACCAGTGTGCTCCGCCTTCCCACACAACGACAGCTGTCGCGGGATGTCATGCGGCGAAAAATCGTGACTGGCGGAGGGACTAATGCCCATTTACCATTGTCGACATCTCGTTACCGTGCTACGACGCCACACGACCCAGTATCGCAGTCTACGAAGGTTACGAAGCCTACTCTGCGGGCTCGTTCTACCGAAGGCCAAGGTAGCGGAGCACCGAGAGTGAAATCTGGTCTGCTACGGCTTGGTTGCAGCGTTCCATAGAACCCGGGAGCACCAGATGACTGACGGTGAGGCGGATCCAAACATCGACCGCAGGGACAACGTCGGCAGCACGATCACCTCTGAGATGGGTCTGAATCCACGTCACCAATTCTTCGGTGGCGGACTTCAGCATGTTCGTCGATGTAGCGAGTAACGGCAACACCCCAGTGCCCATACGGGTGAGGTCATCCGAACGGCCAAGCTGGACGCCCAACAGGGGACTTTCAACGGCTTCGTCCAACGTGTAACGAACGGCTGCCGTGATGGCCGTCGGTACGTCGGCTGCGTTTGCGTCGAGGACCTTCCGGATTCCATCCAGAAAGCGGTGAGTCTCGCGCACGACTAGTGCGTCGCCGAGGGCAGCTTTACTCGCGAACTCGCGATACAACGTAGGCCGGGATACGCCAATCACAGCGGCGATTTCACTGAATCGCACTTTCTCCCAGCCCTTCTCGATGGCCAACTCCTGAGCTGCTCGCAAGGCTTCAGCGCGCAGCTGCAGACGAAAGGAAACCCGGACGGGCTCGACAACCATGACTAGAGTGTAACGGCTGATCAAGGAACCGGTTCAATGCCAGAACATCGCCGATCATTGAATCCCGGGTCATGTCGTTGCCGCCGACGATTAGCAATACCAAGTTGCCCAAAAACTCTCCCGGCCCAGCTAATCAGTGCCTTAGGTCTCAGCGTTGCCCTACACGTGGAGGTCCAGATCGAATCCGGCTTCTTCTCCGGCAGCGGTCATGTCCGCTTTGTCGTGCTAGTACCGCGGAAACGAACAACTGACAGACGCCGCGCACCGGACCTGCCGTGCGTGCGCCGATCCGCAGTGGCCTGAGATGGTCGGGCGCCCCGCAGGTCGCCGTCGATGCCGGGCACTGCGTTGTTGATTGCGATCCGCATCAACGGCAGCCTTCCTCGAAGAGGCGTCTCGCCATTCTCTCGTCGTACGATACAAAGGTCTCACCAGCCATAACCAACTCCTGATGCTGCGTTTATGTGATCGTTCAAATTGTGGTCGAAGTTGACTGCGTCGGGAGGAATCGTCAAATTCTGTGGATTAAGGTGTGTCAGGCGACCTCGGATACCGGCGTGTCCGGTGACGGTTCCGGGGTGATCTCGACGGGTCGTTCGAGGAGCTTGCCCTTGTGGAACAGCGC
>NZ_LPNP01000022.1:0-2713 GCF_019266045.1 Rhodococcus sp. MH15 | reverse complement strand
TACCACCGCCGACGCCGCCAAGTCGGGCTCGGCCGATTGACCCCCATAGAATACGAGACCATCATGACCACACCAGCCACTCAGGCTGCGTGACTCAACCTGTCACCTGATCGTGCAGCAGACCCGAGGGACGGGTTTCGTGATCGCTGACTTGCCTGATAAATACTCGGTTGGTCGGAGCAAGAGGAAAGTCGTTGTCAAGGTTCTGCATTCGGCCAGTGATGCCAGGTATGGGTACGGCACGCCCGATCGCCCATTCGCGCGCGGCGTTGTCGATGAATATTTGTTCTACAGCAGTGGTTTCGTCGATATTGTTGACGAACGCGCGACTGTCGGCAACCACTTGGGGGTCATCGGAAATGACGACCGCTTCATGGGTGAATGTGGAATTTTCGGAAGCATTCGGCGAGCCGATTACAGCTCGTTGGTTCGTCACGATGACCTTGGCGTGCAGTGTTGACGACGACAGGATGCGAACGCCCTTGCTGAGGTAGTGCGCAAGAACGGCAGGTGAAGTGGCGTGGGCGCGGATCGCCGCGGTAGAAGCATTGACGATCAGAAGGTCTCCACTGCGAAGTGGAAGTAGTTCGGGCGCAAGGTGTCCGAGATAGGGGACAGCGGCATAGCGTGGGCCTCGCGTGCGGATCGCGCGAGTGATGTGTGGCCACGGGTTCGGTCCGTGGAAGCTGGTCCCCATAGCCTAGAACGGTAGCGCGAATCGGGCCCGATTTCTGGCGCCTGCGTGAAAGCTGCCGTGGTTCTGCGTCGCCTCCGGAGCAAAAGAAACTTCCGGATATCTGTGATCTGTCGTGGAGGTCGAAGAATGTTGTAGCGATCAACCCTGCCGGGTCAGACGGCGTTAAACCCCAGTGTGACTGCAGCGCTGTCGATTCGGCGTGCGATTTCAATACGGGACGGTGGCAGTAATGGCGCCGGACGGGTGGGAAGGGTCTGCTGCTTGTTCGAGCAGCGCCCCGCACAGTGCACCGGGAAATTTACCGCGGTACGCGATCCCGCGGGGGTGAGGGCGGGCGTGGTGGATCGTGCGGGCCCATGCCTGGAGGGGCGTGTAGGCCTGAGATCGTAGGCGCTCGCCGTGTGGATATCGGGTGGTTGATGTAGTGTCGCTGGCGGGTCGAGTCGATTCGTGATCACTGCTCGAAAAGTGAACGCGCAGAAAACTTCTCGGCATTCTAGTGTAGGTCGTGCGGCGTGGTCTTCATGAACTGATGGACCCGTGCCTCGTGACGGGGAAGCCGGGCGTGTTGGGCTGCAGTGGAGGTTCGTCTACCACTCTTTGGCAGCCTCTCGTCGCAAGTTCGGGTGAGGTGGCGGCTGGGATGCGTCAGCGTGGCTTCGGCGCCCCATCAGATAACAGGCGGTAGGGCCGGCGTGATGGTTGTGAGCGCAACGTAGGACATTGCACTCACCGGAGACGTTGTGGGGAAGAAGATTCCGTTGAGCTAATCCATGAGGTTGCGACGGCACCGGCGATCAGTGCTGCGATTGTCACGGTGGTGGCTGCGCGCTCGCGGAAGAGGAGCATCACGGCCCCGATACTGGGCTTTCGGGCGGGGTCAGCGCGGATAACCTCTGGCTACGGTGCGTGCAAGGATACCGAGCGTGGCTTTGAGAGATCCTTCGGCGATGACGGGAAAGATTCCTGCTTGCCGCCAGGTGGGTCCGATGTCAGACCAGTCGTAGTACGAGGTCACGAGGGAACTGTGGCCGTCGTCGGCCGGCTCGATCCGATATCCGTAGACGTGCCCGATTGGAGGCCGGACAGTTCCGAGGATGGTCCATGCTATTTCGCGTTGGGGAACAAAGGTTTTGATCGTCACTGTGACGTCGTACTGTCCCATGGGTAGGTCGCCCAGAGCTTCGCGATCCATGTGGACGACGAATTCGTCGCCGGTCGCGGTCACGAGTTCGCCATCTGCGCCCATCAGCATTCCGGATCCGTCGATGGCGACGTGCCCCTGAGGGTCGCAGAGGACCGCGAAGATCGATGCGGGGTCGGCACGGATGGTGCGCTGTACTTCGATCCGTTCGCTAGTCATGTGGCGAATGCTGCCATACCGCCGATCGGCCGGCGAGGTTTCTCTCGTTCGGTGGGTGCATTCATCGGCTTCGGTCGGCGAGGCGGGGTGATGCGCGGACCTGTCGGATGCTGCCGTTCACGCGCCGAACGGTTTGAGTAATCCTGAGCGGGCTAGGTGATCGTCATGGAGTCTTCGCGAATGCTCGTGGAGAGCGTGGGTAATCGACCGTGTGGATACTGGGTGACTGTTGTAGTGCCGCTGGCGGATTGAGTCGACTCGTGAGAGGTACTCGACAAACGAACGTGCAGAGACTTTCGCGATAATCCAGTAGCGGGGCAGTTTCATTCGCCGAAGAACCTGGACATGGCACTGGGCGGTGAGGTGGGGGAGCTGTGTGTCGAAATCGAACCACTGTTCATCGAGCCTCATTGGCCTCTGAACTCTGCACCCGTGGACAATGGAACGCAACGAAAATGGGGATCTCACTTGTGCGCGGTACTGATAGGCGTCGTTGTCGAGCGTTTTCTGTGGAACTTAAGTACTAGCTGTTGCGGGTACGGACGTTGCTGACGCGGGACTGAAGTAGACGGGCTGGTCCTCGGCGCGAGAATGGGAATTGCGAAATAGCCGTTCTCGACCAAGAAGGACCAACCCTGTGACACACCGTAATG
>NZ_LPNP01000021.1:0-2675 GCF_019266045.1 Rhodococcus sp. MH15 | reverse complement strand
GTGAGCACGGGCGTACCTTCCCGCCAGCGTTGGCGCGCTGGACTTGATCAGAATCCTGTTCGTGTACAGATCATCATCCGGGAAGGTGCGTCCTCCCGGGATCCACAGGTTTCGATCATTCCTCCCTGGACGCTCTCAAATCTGGTGACGGTCATCGGCGCACCTCTCTGCAAATTCATGTGAAGAACGGACAATGTGGACCGCTGCTCGTGAAGGGCGAGGTTCGATGCGCACAGCGCCGAACATGTCTGCGCCGCGTCCGGGACCGATCCGTTCTGGAGTCAGGCTGAGCCAATTGTTGGCTAATCAGAAGGGTGAGTGCGCACCGAGAATGCCCTACCGATGTGTTTCTGCAGCTCAACAGACTCAGAGTCTTGTCCGGACCGGACGCATTCTGGCGTAACACCGGACGCAGCCTGAGGTGCAATTATGAGTTGAGTCTCATTCGTTTGGAACTGTCCAACGGTCGGAGTACTCGCGGTTCATCTCGGCGGTGATGATCCCGTCCAGACAAGGTGGCGACTCTTGTCTGGGATGTGGGAACTGATCTCCGGGTTGGGTAAGGTCCCGAAAACGCTGGTGTGGGACCGAGAATCAGCAATCGGAGGCACCGGGAAGATCACCACACCTGCTGCTGCGTTCGCCGGAACGTTAGCGACTCGGATCCAGTTGGCTCCACCGCGGGACCCGGAGTACAAGGGCATGGTCGAACGCGCCAACGGCTACCTGGAAACTTCGTTTCTACCCGGCCGGACGTTCACCTCACCGCCTGATTTCAACGCCCAACTCCGTGACTGGCTCACACGAGCGAATACTCGCACCGTGCGGGCGATCGGTGGCCGACCTGTCGATCTGCTCGCCACCGACGTGGCGGCGATGATCGAACTGCCACCGGTCATTCCGGCGATCGGACTCACTCACCGGATCCGGTTGGCGCGGGATTACTACGTGCGTGTCGACGGCGCCGACTATTCGATCGATCCACGAGTGATCGGCCGGTTCGTCGATGTGAGCGCCAGCCCCACCCGCGTGGTGGCCCGCTGCAACGACCAGATCGTTGCCCGCCACGACCGTTCATGGGCGAAACACGTGGTCGTCACCGATCCTGATCACGTCGATACTGCGGCGCAACTGCGCCGCGGACTGGCGGACGAACGGCGCCGCCGCACGGCAGCGGCCACACGCCGGCACATCGACGGGCACCCCGTCTCGTTGCGGGCATTGCCAGATTACGACGCTCTGTTCGGCGTCGATCTCGAATCCACCCCGACAACAGTGAGGACCACATCATGACAACCGCAACCAAGAAGAAAGCCGCCGAGGCAGCCGCCTCGGCACCGCCAGCGGACGGAGTGCCGTCCCAGATCGCATATCTGACAAGAGTATTGAAGACTCCGACGATCGGACGAGTATGGGAAGAGCTCGCCGATCACGCCCGCGACGAGAACTGGTCACACGAGGAATACCTCGCAGCAGTATTGGGCCGCCAACTCGCCGATCGTGAGTCGGCGGGCACGATCATGCGAATCCGCACGGCGCACTTCCCAGCAGTGAAAACACTCGAAGACTTCAATCTCGACCACCTACCGTCGCTACGACGTGATGTGCTGGCGCACTTGGCGACTGGCATGTTCGTTCCCAAAGCGGAAAACGTCATCCTGCTCGGACCCCCGGGTATCGGCAAGACACACATCGCGATCGGACTCGGAGTCAAAGCCGCCTACGCCGGATATTCCGTCCTCTTCGACACTGCCAGCAACTGGATCACTCGGTTGAGCACCGCGCATCATGCCGGGCAACTCGAAACCGAACTCAAGAAGATCCGTCGTTACAAGCTGATCATCATCGACGAGGTCGGATACACCCCTTCGATCAGGACGCGGCGAACTTGTTCTTCCAGCTGATCGCCTCCCGATACGAGCAAGGCTCGGTCATGGTCACCTCCAACCTCCCGTTCGGGAAAGCGCACATGTTCGCGCGAATCTGTGCGTAGTGGCGCCGAAATTTCACGGGTTCGGCAGTCGGGTCGGGTCGACGAAGTCTGCCAGGTAGATCATGGCGGCCTCGGCGGTCATGCCGAAGGCCGCGGCCCCGGCACAACACGGCCTCCGCGAAGCGGACCTTGTGATCGCACTGCGCGCACCGGCGGGAACAAAGCACGCAACGACCTGTCTCGACGACCAGCACCCTACTGCGGCTGCAGTCAGGGCACGGTTGCTTGGCCGATGATGCCCACCGGTCCGCCGCACTCGACACAGTCACGCTGGCGTTTACCCATGTTCTGCAATGACTTCCAGGTCGGCGTGTCATATCGGCGGCAGCGAGCGGCCGCGGGCGTTGACGGCTTGGCGCTGCGTCGGCGCCGGTCGGATCGGCGGCTCGGCAGGACGCTCGACGGGAGTGGTGTCGATCTCGAACAAGTCGTCCGGAGTGCATTGCAAGGCAGTGCACAACGCGATCAGCGTCGTCATCTTGATCTGGGTGGGTTCCTTGGTGAACAGCGCCGACACCGACGCCGCCGACATCTCCAGCCCGGCTTTGTCTGCCAGCAGCCTGCGCAGCTCGGTCCCGGTCCACACTTCGCGTTGGGCCGCGGCCATCCGCAGTCGCCACTTGATCCTCACGCTCGCTCGTCCTCTCCGCTGAGCTCGGCCAGGGTGGTGGTCACCGCGCGC
>NZ_LPNP01000020.1:0-2580 GCF_019266045.1 Rhodococcus sp. MH15 | reverse complement strand
TGTCGACGGCCATCGTAAGCTCCCCACTGGCGGCCATTTATGGCGCATTTTGTGGCCATGGTTTCTCCCCGCGTACGGCCAGATAGTTCCCCACCTGCTGTGAGTCAGATTCGGTCCCGGCAACGCTGGGTGGATGAAATCGAGCAGGGAGATCATGGAAATTTTGGAGGCGTACGACCTCACGGGTAGTTATCGGGCGGCGGCGGAGCTGGCTGGGTGTGATCACCACACGGTGGCCCGGTATGTGCAGATGCGCGCTGCGGGGCAGCCGCCGGACCGCCGGCGGCATCGAGCGCGGGCGATCGACGACTTTCTGCCGAAGATCGAGGAGTTGGTGGTCCGCTCGCAGGGCAAGGTCCGCGCGGATGTCATCCACGAACGGATCGTCGCGCTGGGGTTCACCGGCGGTGAGCGGACCACGCGCCGGACGGTCGCGGAGGCGAAGGCCCAGTTTCGGGCTGGTCGGCGGCGAGTGTATCGGCCGTGGGTAACCGAACCTGGGCTGTGGGTACAGTACGACTTCGGTGACGGGCCAACGATTTCCGGCCGGAAGACGACGTTGTTCTGCGCATGGTTGGCGTGGTCGCGATTTCGGGTGGTGATCCCGATCTGGGACAAGACATTGCCGACGGTGGCGGCGTGTTTGGATGCGACATTCCGCCGCTTGGGCGGGGTTCCGGTCTATGTCCTCACCGACAACGAGAAGACCGCGACGATCGATCACGTGGCCGGGATCGCGGTCCGCAATCCGGAGATCGTGGAGGTGGCACGGCATTACGGCACGACGCTGCGGACGTGTTTACCTGCTGATCCGGAGTCGAAGGGAGGAAGTGAGGCGACGGTGCGGATCGCCAAAGCCGACCTGTTGCCGAAGGAGGTGAACCTGCGCGAGCAGTATCACTCTTTCGGTGAGCTCGAGTCGGCTTGCCGGCAGTTCTGCACCGACGTCAACACCCGCGTCCACAGCTCTACTCGGCGGCGGCCGGTCGAGCGGCTGGCCGAAGAGTTGCAGCGGCTGCATCCGCTGCCGAAATCTCCGTTCACCGCGGTGTTCGGCACTACCCGGCGGGTGAACTGGGAGTCGACGATCTCGGTGGAAGGGGTGCGGTATTCGGTGCCGCACACGTTGATCGACACTCGGGTCTGGGCCCGCTTCCATGGTGAGGAGCTGATCGTGACCGCCGTCGACAATGATGGCGGTGCAGTCGAAGTCGCGCGGCACCGCCGCGGCCAACCCGGTTCACCGGTCCTCGACAACGACCACTACCCACCCCGCCCAGACCGCGACGCCGCCGACCGGGTGCCCAAGCCTCGTACCGCCGCCGAGCTCGCCTTCCTACAGTTGGGCCAGGGTGCCAACAGCTGGCTGGTCGAGGCTGCCGCCGCGGGAGCGCGCCGCATCAGGGCGAAGATGGCCGAGGCCGTGGACCTTTCGAAGCTGCACTCCCCGGACGCAGTCGACAGAGCGTTGGGGACGGCGGCGATGACCGGCCGGTTCGCCGATCGGGACCTGATCTCGATCCTCGACTACCAAGTCACCCACGAACACGCTGATCCGGTCCGTCGCAGCGAGAACCACACTCTGCAACCGGGCACCGCCGCCTGGTCCACCTTCGGCCAGACACCAGCGCCGGCCAGCCCAGCCACTACTGACGATGAAAGCGATGACGCCTGATGAGCACCCCTTTGCGCACTGTTACCAGCGCTAACGGCGACCCGTTGGCCGAGGCGATCGACCTGACTAAACGCCTGAAACTGCCCCATATCCGCAGGTCCTTGAGCGATATCATCCCGACCGCGAAAGCCCAACGCTGGGACCCCGCCGAAGTCGTGCGGGTTCTCCTCGCTGAGGAAGCCGCCGGCCGGGACCGGGCGAACCTGCACACTCGCCGCAAACGCGCGGGTTTCCCTACCGGCAAGACCTTCGGCGACTGGGACGAAACGAAATCGTCGATTCCCCGCGCCACCCAGGACGCGCTCCGCACCCTGGAGTGGGTCGGGCGGCGTGAATGTTTCTGCGTCTGTGGGCCTTCGGGAACTGGCAAGTCTCACTTCACCGAGGCACTCGGGCAGGCCGCAGTCGAAGCTGGGCTGGCGGTGTCTTGGTTCACCATCGAAGACCTCGGTGCCCTGGTCCGCCGGCACCGTGCCGACGACTCCATCGCCCGAGCCCTGACGAGGATCATCCGCTCCGACCTGATCATCGTCGACGACATCGGTCTGCTCCCGGTCTCTGAAGACGCCGCCGAAGGATTCTATCGCCTCGTCGACGCTGCCTACGAACGCCGAGCGATTGCCGTCTCGAGCAACCTGCACCCCTCCGGCTTCGACGAGATCATGCCCAAAACATTGGCCACCGCCACCGTTGACCGGCTCCTGCACCATGCGCACGTCGTCGTCACCGACGGCGACTCCTTCCGCCTCACCGAAGCCACCACCGGCAAGGGGGTGAAGCCCTTCAGCTAACCCAAATCAGAAAGCGGGTGGGGAAAAACAACTGGCCGCCACCGGGGAGAACCCGTGGCCACCAGCGGGGAGAACTACTGGCCGCCTACGGGGAGAACTTCGTGGCCATTGACA
>NZ_LPNP01000019.1:0-2548 GCF_019266045.1 Rhodococcus sp. MH15 | reverse complement strand
TGAGCACGGGCGTACCTTCCCGCCAGCGTTGGCGCGCTGGACTTGATCAGAATCCTGTTCGTGTACAGATCATCATCCGGGAAGGTGCGTCCTCCCGGGATCCACAGGTTTCGATCATTCCTCGGCGAACCCGACTCTGCGCCCGTACGGGCCACACCCCAAAGCCCGCCATCCTGCCGAGCTCACCGCCGCCGAGCGCGCCGCGATATTGGAGGTGCTCACCAGCGATGGCTACGCCGATCTGTCCGTGGCCCAGGTGTGGGCCCGCGAGCTCGACTGCACCGGATCCTGGCCGCGCACCGGATGAACGGTGAGCGCCGCCGGCACGCCACCCATCCACCGCGCAAGATTCCCGAACTGGTCACTACCAGGCAAAATGACGTCTGGTCCTCCAGGGGATATCACGAAAATGCGGGGCCCGACCAAGGGCATCTGGTACCACGCTCACGTCGTCATCGACATCTTCTCCCGCTACGTCGTGGGCTGGTGCATCGAGACCGTCGGAGACGGCGAACTAGCCGCTGACCTGGTCGCCGACGCCATCGCCGAGCAAGGCCGAGCACCGGGATATCTCCACGCCGACGGGGGCGCGGCGATGACCTCGAAACCGCTGGCCTCACTCCTGTGCGACCTGGACATCACCCGGTCGCACAATCGGCCCCGTGTCCGCGTACAGGGTGATGTGTTGTTCGGGATACAGGCTCACGTGTCGGTGTTCGACTGGGGTTCATGGTGCCGGTTCGTCGCCGGTGTTGACAAGGTCTCGGCAATCATCACGTATGTCAGCCGCGAACGGGACTTGGTTCCTCACGTACTGGTAGCCGCGAAGCCGGGGCCGGGTCGACGATGAGCGGATGGGGTCGGATCTGTCGAGGTCGACGGTGGTCGAGGTCACTCGCAAGTACGCCAAGCTGTACCTGGCGGCGTCGAAGAAGGACAAGGGCCGGATGCTCGATGAGTTCTGCGAGCTGACCGGTCTGTCCCGCAGCCGCGCCAGGCATGCTCTGGTGGAGGCCGGCTCGCGGGCGCCGAACGTGGTGCGGATGGATCGGCGCAGGTCTCGGCCCCGGAAGTACAGTGCCGACGCACGCGAGGTTCTCAAACACCTGTGGGTCCTGTCCGGGGGCAGTTGTGGTCCGTATCTGGCTGCGCAGATGGTCCTGCTGCTGGATTCGCTGGAGGCCCACGGCGAGCTCGTCGACGGTCGCGGCCACTACAGCCCGTCGGTGCGGACCGAGTTGGAGTCGATGAGCGGTGCGACGATCGACCGGTACCTGCAGGCGATCAAGGCCACCGCCTCGTTGCGGGGGTTTTCCGGCCCTTCCGGATTTCCGGCCCTTCCGGATTTAGAGTGCGTTGATCCGGTTCTGGAGCTGTCCGGAGTGGATGAGTGACCGCAAGATGAATCACCCTAGGTTCTGTGCCGCCTCCAGTTGGGGCTGATCCTCGGTGGTGAGGTCAGCGTAGTGGAGTGTTTCGTATTCGATCGGAGGCATGTGGCCGATGCTGGAATGAAGGCGCTTGACGTTGTACCACTCGACCCAACCAGCGGTCGCGAACTCGACGTCTGTGACCGTCTTGTACGACCCCGAGTGGAAGATCGTCGTTCGGATGCACTCGGTCTTGTACAACCCGTTAGCTGACTCGACGAGGGCATTGTCGTAGGCGTCCCCGACCGATCCGATGGACGCCGCGATGTTCTCGAGTGCCAACTTCTCGGTCAGCTTCACGGACGTGTACTGACTGCCCGCGTCCGAATGATGAATCAGCTCAGCCGCTTTCACCGGATGGCCCTCACGGCGGCGCTGCCACAGCGCCATCCGAAGCGGAATCGTCACCAGGTCCACGGTCTTCGACATCGAGGCATGCCAGGCGACGATCCGCCGGGAGAACACGTCGATGATGAACATCACGTAGACCCACCCGGCCCATGTTCGGACGTAAGTGAAATCGGTGACCCATACTCGGTTCGGTTCCTCGGCCTGGAACTGTCGGTTGAGCAGGTCGCCCGCTCGCACGCCGTCCGCCGATCGGATGGTTGTTCTGATTCCTTTCGCTCGTCGAATTCCGTTGTGGCAGAGCGATTTCATCGCACGATCGACCGCACCGTAGGACACCCCGGGGATCGCGGTCCGGTCCAGATGTACGCGCATCTTCACTCTCCCGTACAGCCCTTCGGGTGTCATCTTCCGCCGGCCGTCGGCGTCGGTGTTCCACACGACCTCCCTGACTGCGTCGATGACGTGGGCGTCGGAGACGGTGCGCGCAGCCGGCGTGCGTACTCGCCATGCTCGATAAGTTCTCGCGGCGATCTTGCAGCCCTGATCGCTCAGGACTCGACAGATCGACTCGACCGCAGAACCGTTGGCACGCAACGAATCTATGAAAGCGATGATCATCGGTTGCGGGGGTCGAGTTCCCCCGCGAAGAAAATCATGATATGTGGGTGATCTGACGCATCCAGTGTCAGGCTGATCATGTCGGTTGTCGGCTCGATCGAGGAGGCCCCACAATGAATGCTTTCGTCCCAGCGCTGGTCCGGCCGCCT
>NZ_LPNP01000018.1:0-2425 GCF_019266045.1 Rhodococcus sp. MH15 | reverse complement strand
TCGTAGTGGCATGCTCTAGACCCGAAGCGGAGTGATCTACCCATGGCCAGGTTGAAGCGACGGTAAGACGTCGTGGAGGACCGAACCCACTTAGGTTGAAAACTGAGGGGATGAGTTGTGGGTAGGGGTGAAAGGCCAATCAAACTCCGTGATAGCTGGTTCTCCCCGAAATGCATTTAGGTGCAGCGTCGCGTGTTTCTCACCGGAGGTAGAGCTACTGGATGGTCTAGGGGGCCCACAAGCTTACCGAAATCAGCCAAACTCCGAATGCCGGTGAGTGAGAGCGCGGCAGTGAGACTGCGGGCGATAAGGTTCGTAGTCGAGAGGGAAACAGCCCAGATCGCCAGCTAAGGTCCCTAAGCGTGTACTAAGTGGAAAAGGATGTGGGGTCGCGAAGACAACCAGGAGGTTGGCTTAGAAGCAGCCACCCTTGAAAGAGTGCGTAATAGCTCACTGGTCAAGTGATCCTGCGCCGACAATGTAGCGGGGCTCAAGTACACCACCGAAGCTGCGGCATTCACGCAATAGCCCCCAGTTGATCCAAGGATTTTCTGGCAGGTGTGTGGATGGGTAGGGGAGCGTCGTGTGGCCATGGAAGCGGCAGGGTGACCTAGCCGTGGAGGCCACACGAGTGAGAATGCAGGCATGAGTAGCGAAAGACGAGTGAGAAACTCGTCCGCCGAATGACCAAGGGTTCCTGGGCCAGGTTAATCCGCCCAGGGTGAGTCGGGACCTAAGACGAGGCCGACAGGCGTAGCCGATGGACAACGGGTTGATATTCCCGTACCCGTGTGAACGCGCCCATGGTGAATCAGTGATACTAACCATCCTGAAGCCACGAGAAGACCTTCGGGTCTCGAGTTGGTGGATGCATGGGACCTGATCTGGTAGTAGCCAAGCGATGGGGTGACGCAGGAAGGTAGCTGAGCCAGTCAGTGGTAATACTGGTGTAAGCGTGTAGGGCGTGACCTAGGCAAATCCGGGTCGCACATAGCCTGAGACGTGATGCGTAGCCGATTGAGGCGAATTCAGTGATCCTATGCTGCCGAGAAAAGCCTCTAGCGAGCTTTCACACGGCCCGTACCCCAAACCGACACAGGTGGTCAGGTAGAGAATACTAAGGCGATCGAGATAACTATGGTTAAGGAACTCGGCAAAATGCCCCCGTAACTTCGGGAGAAGGGGGGCCCTGTCTGGTGACGACATTTACTGTCTGAGCTGGGTGGGGCCGCAGAGACCAGTGAGAAGCGACTGTTTACTAAAAACACAGGTCCGTGCGAAGTCGTAAGACGATGTATACGGACTGACGCCTGCCCGGTGCTGGAAGGTTAAGAGGACCGGTTAGTTCCTTCGGGAGCGAAGCTGAGAATTTAAGCCCCAGTAAACGGCGGTGGTAACTATAACCATCCTAAGGTAGCGAAATTCCTTGTCGGGTAAGTTCCGACCTGCACGAATGGCGTAACGACTTCTCAGCTGTCTCAACCGTAGACTCGGCGAAATTGCATTACGAGTAAAGATGCTCGTTACGCGCGGCAGGACGAAAAGACCCCGGGACCTTCACTACAGCTTGGTATTGGTGTTCGGTTCGGTTTGTGTAGGATAGGTGGGAGACTGTGAAGCGGTGACGCCAGTTATCGTGGAGTCGTTGTTGAAATACCACTCTGATCGAATTGGACCTCTAACCTCGGACCATGATCTGGTTCAGGGACAGTGCCTGGTGGGTAGTTTAACTGGGGCGGTTGCCTCCCAAAATGTAACGGAGGCGCCCAAAGGTTCCCTCAGCCTGGTTGGCAATCAGGTGTCGAGTGCAAGTGCACAAGGGAGCTTGACTGTGAGACTGACAGGTCGAGCAGGGACGAAAGTCGGGACTAGTGATCCGGCACCGGCAAGTGGAAGCGGTGTCGCTCAACGGATAAAAGGTACCCCGGGGATAACAGGCTGATCTTCCCCAAGAGTCCATATCGACGGGATGGTTTGGCACCTCGATGTCGGCTCGTCGCATCCTGGGGCTGGAGTAGGTCCCAAGGGTTGGGCTGTTCGCCCATTAAAGCGGCACGCGAGCTGGGTTTAGAACGTCGTGAGACAGTTCGGTCTCTATCCGCCGCGCGCGTTAGAAACTTGAGGAAGGCTGTCCCTAGTACGAGAGGACCGGGACGGACGAACCTCTGGTGTGCCAGTTGTTCCGCCAGGAGCACCGCTGGTTAGCTACGTTCGGAAGGGATAACCGCTGAAAGCATCTAAGCGGGAAGCCTGTTCCAAGATGAGGTTTCTCACCCCCTCGAGGGGGTAAGGCCCCCGGCAGACCACCGGGTTGATAGGCCAGAACTGGAAGTGCAGTAATGCATGCAGGTGACTGGTACTAATAGGCCGAGGACTTACCACAAAGAAGCTACGCGTCCACTGTGCGGTATCTGAAACAACACAC
>NZ_LPNP01000017.1:0-2336 GCF_019266045.1 Rhodococcus sp. MH15 | reverse complement strand
TGAGCACGGGCGTACCTTCCCGCCAGCGTTGGCGCGCTGGACTTGATCAGAATCCTGTTCGTGTACAGATCATCATCCGGGAAGGTGCGTCCTCCCGGGATCCACAGGTTTCGATCATTCCTCCACGCCGGTTTCCGTAGCGATATCGGCGACTGCGTCACTGGCATGTCCCCAGTGAACGGGGCCATGCCAGTACAGCTCGACTGCGTCGCGCTGTACTGCGATACCGACGGCGCGACCGTAGCCGGGATCGCCGCCGATCTCGGCATATCCCATGGTTCCCTGACCACATGGCTGAGAAACGCGGGTATCCCGATCCGCAGACCCGCCGCCACCGCTGTCTTCGATTCGAATTGACTTTCAGAGGCTCGTCAGTGGATCCAGGCTTAGATGACCTCGTGGCTGATCCGCATTGACTCGTCATCGGGAAGTCGATGGGCAGCCGGTGCGAAATCTGCTCCGGGCTACACGCTTTCACTCATCGGAGGTCCTGACGATGCGGCTTGTTCAAACCCTTCCATTGCCGTTCGAACGGTCCGGCGACAGCAGCGCCGCCCGGCAGGGTGATCTTGCCCGAAAGGCGGTCCTCGACGTACTCGCGCAACCGCTCATTCTCAGCCAGCTTGGCGGACTTTGGGCGACGGGCAAACAACTCGGCTTTCCAGTGCGCAACGCTGGCACGGTAGTCGAGCGTGCCGCCCCGGGTCGCAGCGTTGCGCCGCAACTCCCGCGAGATCGTCGACGGGCTCCTCCCGATGACACTCGCGATCGCGCGCGCCCCGTGGCCGGTGGCGCGCAGGATCGCGATGCCCTCACGCTCTTCCAGAGAGAGGTACCTGCCGGCGCGGGCCATGGATACGGTCTCAGCCCGCCAGCGTGCCGGAACAACCGCTGGCCCACAGGTTGTCCCACGCCGACAGCGTCAGCAGCCTCGCAAGGAAGCTTGCCTGTGGCGATCTGGTCCCAAGAAATCTCGGTCCTTCGACCGAGGATGGCCCGGCGCTCTTCGGTGACCTCATCGGAGCCCTGCCCGTCACCTCCCGCGCCCAATCCGATGGTCTGCCCACAACACCCTCCTGGCCTCAGGTGTTGCTTCCACCGGTTGAGCCCAATCAGTGCACATCAATTTCCTTCGCGGAAACGGCTGCACTGGAAGGGATTGCGGCTTCAATTGGAAGCGTCGGCGACGCCCACGACAACGCCCTTGCGGAGTCGACAATCGGACTGTTCAAGACAGAAGAAGTTTCCAAGAGCAGTCCGTTTCTGCAAGGGGCGATCAAGACGATCGACGACATCGAATTCGCGACGATAGAATGGGTGGATTGGTTCAATACCCGCCGTCTGCACAGCACCTTGAACTACGTCACTCCCGACGAGTTCGAAGCCGTCTATTACTCTCAACTATCGATTCTCCAGCCGGAGATGTCGCCAGCATAGGAGCGGCAAGAAACCCGGCACGGTTCAGTCTCCGGACTTGCCGGGATGCTTCTATATCTGTCAAGACTCCAAGATTGGGTGTGCAGTGGCAAGTGTCCGGTACAGCTGCCGGGTGACGTAACGCTTGAGGGATCGCATGATCTCCTTGGTCGTGCGGCCTTCTCCTCGTCGACGTTCGACATAGGTGCGAGTTTGGGGATCAACCCGCATCCTCACGATCACAACCGTGGTCAGTGCTCTGTTCAATCGGCGGTCACCGCCCCGATTAAGCCTGTAGCGCACCGTGTTACCTGATGAAGCCGGGACCGGGCAGGTCCCGGCGAGCGAGGCGAATGCGGCCTCGGAGCGCACCCGACCTGCATGTGACCACGCGATCAGGACAGTCGCTGCAACCACTGCCCCGACCCCGACCGCGGCAGTCAGTTCCGGCGCATTGGTCTTCACCAATGCGTCGAGAGACTTTCGATTGTCAACCAACTCCGCATCGAGCGCACGAATCCTCTTGGCTAGTCGCACGGCCTCTGCTCGGCACGTCGCAGTGGTGGCGTCCTCGGACCGAGCCCGCCAGGTTGCGATCTCCTTTAACTGACTGTATGTCAACGATTTTCGTGCATCCACACCAAGTTCGACGGTGCGAACCAAAGCCGTCAACGCATTGATGGTGCGCGTCCGTTCACACGTCATCTGTTCTCGGGCGACCACGAGAACGCGCATCGCCACTCGCGATCCGTCCGCTCGTGGTCGACGCAGTCGATCGATGTCGACAGACAGAACTGATCGGGCGATACGAGCGGCGTCGAGATCGTCGGTCTTACCGACTCCTCTGCGATCCGCCGACCCCATCACGGAGGGTTCGGCTACCGGGAATCCCGCCGCGAGAACGCGGTCGGAGAGTCCGG
>NZ_LPNP01000016.1:0-2065 GCF_019266045.1 Rhodococcus sp. MH15 | reverse complement strand
CGTGAGCACGGGCGTACCTTCCCGCCAGCGTTGGCGCGCTGGACTTGATCAGAATCCTGTTCGTGTACAGATCATCATCCGGGAAGGTGCGTCCTCCCGGGATCCACAGGTTTCGATCATTCCTCTCCACGCAAACGAGGCGGGGTCAGCTCATGCCCACAGACCGAAGCCGACGCCCCGAACGTGTTGTGGGCTATGGACTTCCAGTTCGATTCCACCGTCGACGGCAAAGCCGTCAAGATTGCATCGATGATCGACGAGCACACGCGCCTGTCGCTGATGAACATCGTGGAGCGTTCGATCCCCGCGCAGCGGTTGGTCGAGGAACGAGGCAAGACGTTCGCGCTGTGGGGCGGGCCGCCGCTGGTATTACGGATGGACAACGGGCCAGAATTCATTTCTAGTGCGCTACACCAGTTCTGCGTGAACCGTGTGGGAATCTCGTACATCCCGCCGGGAACTCCCTGGAACAACGGGCACATCGAATCTTTCAACAACCGCCTTCGGAAGGAGTGCCTGAACCGCAACCACTGGACGAGCCTGCTCGAAGCGCGAGTGGTGATCGAGGACTTCAAGGACGACCACAATCATCGGCACCGCCACTCGTCGCTGGGCTACCTCACGCCGGCCGAGTACGCTGCCCAGTGCTCCCACACCCACCAACCGGTGGATGGGTGCGAGATCGACTGAAACCAATCAAACCGCGGCTCTAAAGCGCGGTGGTCCGACTATCGGGGACCTGCCACCTGTGGCGGCGAGTTCGTCGCCGTGGCGCAGCTTTCGGATGACCTGTTCGGGCGTGTGTCGTTTACGTCCAGCCATGAGATGAAGCCTTTCATGCCCTTGAGCAGGGCGGAAGGATTCTCATAGCGTACGGGTCACTTCACGGGGGTCATGCCACCCCGACTGCAATCGCGACGCCATTTCAGCAGTATCGTGCACAAAAATCGAGTGCCAACGCGACTCCACCTCATCTGACGGGCTCTCGCGGACCCCGGTACGCAACTGAGAGGGGTACGGTGCGGAAATCCGGAATGCGCCGCGCGCCACCTTTCGACACTGCAGCGTTCGTGAGCCGCCGATCGGGCGCGCCGTACAACTCGTTGAGGCGGGCCTGGAGAACGTCGTCCTCCGTCACGCGCCCCGCCGTCACTGACGCCTCGTCTCCATGCTCGAATTCCGCATCCCGCCGAGCGTGCAGGTCGTGCGCTCTCTTCGCGGTTCGGCGCGGCGCTCTTGCGGATCGATCCGCAAGGGACATCTACATCTTTCGCAGATTCACTTATGGGGGGGTGGGTTCCCATCTGCTCGATGGGCATACTGGCCGAATCGAAACTCACGTCAGGTCAACGCCATCAAGCCCGAAATGTGATGTCGCTCACTCTCCGTTCAACTAGTTTCTTGGCTGGCTAATCATAAGATGCGCAGTACATACTGTCTGTTTTTCCTTCCAGGTCAAATACAGCTATCTGGTTGCCCCAGGATCATTTCAGTGAGCGGTTCACCGACCCTCATGCCGATGCCGAACCAGCGGCCTACACTCTGGATTGCGCGTATTGAAGATTGTGCTCTATGCGGCCAAAAATGCATGTAAGGGACAGTCTTTCGCGCAACCAACAGAAAGAATCAAACACACAGAGGGAGACAGTCATGGGTTCAGTTGGGGACGTCATCAGCATCGTCAAAACAGTCGTCGAACTAATTTCCACACTCGGCACCGGTTCTGCAGACCAGTCGGTCGAGAAGCCTGCGGTCTAGGCGTCAGCCTCGATTTTTCGTGAGAGGCCGCTGCTGGTCTGATCAGTGAACTGATCAGACCAGCAGCGGTCGAATGCGCATCGGGCCGCTGGGAACTGTCACATTGTTTGAAGAACGCTGTCGTACTAAGGCCGCCGTTACCCGGTCGAAATCATCAACCAACTGCGTGTGATTGAATCGCATGTAAGTGTTTGTAGTGGCCGGCCCGGGGCCGGCTGACAGGATAGGTGTCGTCGCTACAACGCCGTGTGACTCATGAATCGCTTTGCTCCTTCGTGGTGCACTGGCCGGGGTTTGTCCACTCTGT
>NZ_LPNP01000015.1:0-2033 GCF_019266045.1 Rhodococcus sp. MH15 | reverse complement strand
GTGAGCACGGGCGTACCTTCCCGCCAGCGTTGGCGCGCTGGACTTGATCAGAATCCTGTTCGTGTACAGATCATCATCCGGGAAGGTGCGTCCTCCCGGGATCCACAGGTTTCGATCATTCCTCATGGGTCGACGGAGTGATGCTCTACTCACGACCTTTTCGCTGCTGCTCTTCTGCGATGATCCGTTTCGCTTCGATGTTTGAGTTGGCATATTTGGACGGTGTCGGTGCGGGGTAGAGATGGTCGAGCGCGGTTTCGACAATCTCCATGGTTCGGAGGAGATCGCCGGCGGTAGTTAGGGATGAATCGTGAGTGTTCGAGTTTCCAACGATGCGGACGGCGTCCAGCAAGTCTTTGACGTCGACCTCTGGGTGCGCTTCGTGGAAGTTGTCTATTCGAGTGCTCAGATACAGGGGTGCATGGTTCTTGTTGGTGGATAGCCGCGGGATACCTTGCTCGTCGAGGAGAATCTCGATGCTTGCGCGCAGGGCAGTCGCTGCGGCTCGCGGATCATTCCAAACCAAGGAACCTACTCGAGAGAGTTCTGCCTTGATTGCGTCAGGCACTGCACCGGCGGTCTCAGCAACGTCAATCGGCGGATAAAACCCGCGTACAGAATATTTCGTTTCGAACTGTCGATCGTTGCTGAATGAGCTGACTTCATGAACGGTGAAGTCGCCGTATACGAGAGTAGTGCCTTTGCAGTTGATCGCAGTGCAGATTGTTTGCGCGGCAAAGGTTCCGACTATCGATTCGGGTTCGCCATCGTTGACATCGAACTCGGTGGTGTTGAAGTAGGGATCCCGGTTCAGCACGACCCTGTCCTCCTCGAGTGGGAGTGCGCCGACGTTGCAATAGGGGCATTCAATCTGTGGCCATTGGTGCAGAAATATTGGCTCTGTCAGTTTCTCCGCGAACGGCTTCATGACCTGCTCCTAATGTTCGGATCGGCTGTTTCAAGTCTATCTACGATGCTGCGGACTGGAGGTGGATTACTTCGGTCAAGCCAGACTGATCGTGTTCGGTAAAACCGCCAGTTTGAGATGTGGGGACGCTCCAGATCTCCCTGCCCCCGGCACAGCGAGGGGCAGGGGCATCTGGAGTTGCAAGTGCATTCGAAGTGTGTACGACATATGTTGCACAACAACGGAATTCAATCGTCGGATCTTTGCCCGCTGGAGATGTTGATGGTAGATTTGTGGAGTCCTGTTAGTGGTGGCGCCTGACCAGCCCGCCGATTCGATCACCTGGAAAGGGTGGTTTTCTGATGACTGTTCTCGACGTGCGTGCGGATTCTGCTGTGACGGCTCCTGTGCGCGATGGAGTGGAGGTGCTTGAGGTGATGCCCGCCGCGTTGGTGTCCGGGTTTCCCTCCGAGGGTGCGTGGTCCGAGGTAGTTGATGAGAGCGGCGATGTGGTGGCTGCAGGGTGGTTTTCTATTGACGCGGATGTTTCCACGCCGGAGTCGGGCAGGGTGGTGTTGGTTTCTCCGCAGTTGGCTGTGCCAGGCCGGAAGTTGCTGTCGGCGTGGGCAGGTTCCGTGCGGCCTTCAGAGGTCCGTGCTGCAGCTGTAGCGCCTGGGTGTGCGCCTGTGTGGTTCGGGCAGTACGTGTCCCCTGTGCATGAAGCTCAGCGTGTTGTGGTGCAGTTGGAAGCCGAGCGTGAGAAGTGCGCAGTTCTGGAGCGTGCGCAGGGTGAGTCCGTGCGTAAGCATCAGGAGTGGATCGAGAACTTGAATGATCTGGCGATCGAATGGGCCGATGACAACAGTTTGTGCGAGCAATTCGATCGGTTCATGGAAGAGAACGGGTTGCGAGGGCGTGAGCGTGACCAGGAGGTAGAGGTGACCGTGACTGCAACGATGACAGTGGCGGTGCGTGGTGTTTCGCAGCGCGATGCTGAGGAGTGTCGACGGCCATCGTAAGCTCCCCACTGGCGGCCATTTATGGCGCATTTTGTGGCCATGGTTTCTCCCCGCGTACGGCCAGATAGTTCCCCACCTGCTGTGAGTCAGATTCGGTCCCGGCAACG
>NZ_LPNP01000014.1:0-1996 GCF_019266045.1 Rhodococcus sp. MH15 | reverse complement strand
GGTGTGTCACAGGGTTGGTCCTTCTTGGTCGAGAACGGCTATTTCGCAATTCCCATTCTCGCGCCGAGGACCAGCCCGTCTACTTCAGTCCCGCGTCAGCAACGTCCGTACCCGCAACAACTAGTTCGCTACGCAATGTCATCTTCAGCGCTCCTCGCGACTTACGTGGTCAGTTCGAATCTATGACAACCGCAGCCATGTCACACCACTGCTCGATGGTGCGAGTCGGATAGGGCGCACCTACTGATCCTCGGGAGGCAACCAAATCGACGCTACGGTTGCTGTCCCGTCAGGTGATCACTCAGGGTAAGAAAATGAACCGGCTTTGAAGCGAACTCACCGATCTGGTGCGCCAAGTTAACCTTGTACTGCTCGCCGCACCGGTCGGCGTCGACAACGCATCCACACTGCTCGTCACCACAGGCGATAATTCCTAAAGACTACGCAGTGGAGCATCGTTCGCGGTCCTGTGCGGGTCTCTCCGATCGAGGCTTCCTCAGGAAAACACATTCGCCACTGCCTCAACCGCGGCGGAGATCGTCATGCCAACAATGCGCTCTGGCGGATCGCGATGATCCCACCAATAGCGACGTGCGATAGCGCACCTACGTCGCGCGTCGGCCAGTGGAACGGAATCGACGGCGAAGATCCAGCGATGCCTCAAACATCACACTGCCCGTGAAATCTACCTGCTGCTCGTCGATCCGCCGTCAGCTCAGAGTGCCGACGGTCTTCGGCCGCTCCGGCCCAAGGGGGCTGTCATGCAGTCGATCATTTCTACGTCTCTCTGACGACGATCTCGCGGACAGAGCGGGCCACCAAACTGATCTACGAGTCCGCATCACGCTACCGCGCATTACTGAAGAGAAACTTGCACAGGACACTTGAAATCAATCGGAGTATCCAAATCAGTTGCAGTCCGAACTGACAATGGACGCGATCTTTTCCATTCGAGATCTGTCAGTCGCCGCCGGCAACGTCGGAGATGCCGGCCAACTCGGGGAGAACGCGGCAATCAGTCCGCTCAGTTTCTTCTGCTGAACACAGGCCGATACCTCGGATCAAATCCGGGGTATCGGCTTCCTCAAATCTTTGTCGCAACAGAAAATGCGGGCCGGTGCGTCAACTATCGACGAGCCGACCCGCAATATCAAGTTATTCCGCGCTGAACGAGGGAATCATCATGCTTCCCATCACCGCCAAGCCGCTGACATCTCGAAGCGAACCCAGAGCATTACTCAAGAAGGAAAAAAGCATTAAATACTCACCTCCTTAAGCTGCGAGTTGCTGGATCGGAAAGTCATTCCTTCACCCATCCGTCGCTCGACAATGCAGTCAGCATCTCGAAGAAGCTGACGTGGATCGCTGAAAGTGACCCGGTGAAAAGACCGAAAACATCTTCCAAGGAACCCATTTTCACCCTCCTAAACTATTTGAACGGATTGAATGGGACGTCGAGACCGAAGTCCACGGAGAGCGCAACAGGCATCGTGATGATGGACTTGAAAGCAGTCAGCATCATGGGCAAGAGTGCCGAAACCGAACCCAGATCAGATGAATTCATCTCGCATCCTCCTATTCGCTCGAGATTCCAGTGAGCCCGTCGATGACGACCCCACCGGCATCGATTGACCCGTAGGCGAAATTCAGAATCGCCTGCAAGAACGGAACTAACATTTCCCACTCCTTCGTAACGGACAGTCGCATGTCGCCGGTAAGAATTTCCGTCACCCGAAGGACGGGATCTAGGGCCGAGCGATCACGATGTGGATGTAACCGTAGACAGTGTTTTAGAACTCGTGCCAGTTTTCGTGATTTATCTCAATTGTTCCGACTTAAGTCGTAGTTTCGGCAACTCAGCAAGGGGTGCGCTAGTTGTATGAGGAACGGACGTTAGTTACGCGGTGCCGGCGGTAAGCGGCGGGCGGTCGTCCTCCGCGTGTTGAATGCGGTCGATGATAATTGTAGTGAACGTTCCAGATTTCCACGGCGGTGC
>NZ_LPNP01000013.1:0-1963 GCF_019266045.1 Rhodococcus sp. MH15 | reverse complement strand
CCTTCAGCTAACCCAAATCAGAAAGCGGGTGGGGAAAAACAACTGGCCGCCACCGGGGAGAACCCGTGGCCACCAGCGGGGAGAACTACTGGCCGCCTACGGGGAGAACTTCGTGGCCATTGACAAAAGTCACAGTCTTTGCGTAGAAGACCGCACCGGAAGCCGCGGCGATCCGGTCCCGCAGAAGTGAATCTGAGGTCTTTAACTCGTCTTTGTCACCGCGTCTCGCTGCGTCTCTGGAGCGCTCCAGGGCCGGTCGGATTGATCCAATCTGTGCCCACATGTCTGCGATGGCCTTCGTGTTATCTCGGCGATGGTTGAACTCGCGTTCGCGGATTGCGCGTGTCTCCGCAGTTTCCACCGACCTCTCCGCGATCACTGCGGACTGCTGAGCAATCCCAATTGACTTCCGAGACGAGGTGAGGGCAACCACTACGGCGATGAGGGTGACCGATGCTGCCACCCATGCGGAGAGCGGTCCAAATACCTGCGTATTCCAGCCACCCCGAACGGTGATACCGCCGAATATTCCACCCACAAAGCCAGCGATGACCAGGGCAGTCACAGCGCCCAAGCGTCTCAAAAATTTTTGCATCTGCCCAGCCTATGGAGTGGCACCACATAGCACGAAGAGATGACGAAGCTAGGCTTCTTCGGCGGAGCCGGTGCTTTGTATATCGACGACCCCGTACCCGATCCAGATGATAGTGCCACCGCTAGGGTTGCTTTATGCCGATTGAGCTTTCAGGTCGTCCGATCTTCTTGGCGTCGCCGGGGAACCTCGCACACGAACGGGATATTTGTCGAAAGACCGTCTCCGCGTTCAATGAGGAACGAGCCAACCCCGCCCGGGTTCACTTTCTCGTCCGAGGTTGGGAACAGTTCCCCGCGGGTGTCGGAAGGCCGCAAGCGAGGATTAATCCGTATATCGACGACTGCGATTTCATGATCTTGATGTTGGGAGATCACTGGGGCTCTCCTCCAAGCCTCGACGGGCCCTATTCGTCGGGTACGGAGGAGGAGTTCCATCGCTGCCTTGAGCTGTTGGAATCATCGGATGCCTGCATGCGTGATCTCCTCGTTCTGTTCAAGACGATTGACGCCGGCCGTCTCCGTGACCCAGGCCCACAACTTTGCAAGGTGATGGACTTTCGTGACCGCTTGGAGCAGTCGAAGAGCTTGTTGTTTGATACGTTCGATTCGGACGACAGTCTGTCGGGCGTCATCACGCGGAATCTCGTTGAATGGGCGGCTCAACCGCTTGGAGTTCGCGTTCCACAGACGATCACGTTGCCCGCGCAGATGACTCCAGCTGAGCTATCGGCTTCAACACCGATGCATGAGCTTTCGGACTCAACACCGATGCAACTCCTCGCGACTGCCAAGAGGCACGCGGCGGCTGGGCACCTGATGCAGGCCGAAGCGGCCTTCTCTCATGCAATTAAGGACGGGGATCCCGAGGCATTGACGGAGTTCGCCCAGTTCATGAGGCGAACAGGGCGGCTCGAACGGGCTCTCGCGCTCAACAATCAGCTACTCGCAGATCCCGCCTTACTGGCCAGAGGCGACGCCGAAGCGGTCGCTTATAAAACAAATTCTTTAGCCAATATGGGTGTGATTCATCGTAAGCGTGGTGAGTTGACCCAGTCCAGGGACCTGTTGCACGAGGCCGTCGAAACTGCACGGGCAAGCGCGCAACCCATCAATCAGAAACTGTGTTACGCGCTGGACAACTACGGGTTGACCTTGTTGAAGATCACGGAACCTGATGCAGCCATTCAACTTTTCGAAGAGGCACACAGTTTGCGTCAGGATTTTGGGTCCCCGAAAGAACTAGCTGTATGAGGAACGGACGTTAGTTACGCGGTGCCGGCGGTAAGCGGCGGGCGGTCGTCCTCCGCGTGTTGAATGCGGTCGATGATAATTGTAGTGAACGTTCCAGATTTCCACGGCGGTGCGTCGT
>NZ_LPNP01000012.1:0-1578 GCF_019266045.1 Rhodococcus sp. MH15 | reverse complement strand
TCGACGGTGGAGGCGTTGGCTGCTCGTTTGGGTTCTCATGTCGGTGGCGGTTCACGTGCGGCGTTGACTGCGCAGGTGCGTCCGGTTCGGGTTCCGTTGTCGTTGGCGCAGCAGCGCATGTGGTTCCTCAACCGATTCGACACCGATTCTGCTGTCAACAATGTCCCTGTTGCCGTTCGGCTCACGGGTGCGCTCGATCTGGCGGCCCTGAATTCGGCAGTTCACGACGTTATCGGCCGCCACGAGGTTCTGCGCACGGTCTACCCCGAGGTCGACGGCGTCGGCTACCAGAAGATCTGCTCGGTAGAAGATGTCTCGATCGATCTCGGCGCAGAACGCGTCACAGACGACCGAATCCAGGCGGAGCTGTATTCGTTCTTCGCCCAGGGTTTCGATGTCACTGTCGAGGTTCCGTTGCGCGCCAAGCTTTTTCAGGTCGCCGATGACGACTTCGTGTTGTCGTTCGTGATGCATCACATCTCGACCGACGGTTTCTCGATGGGCCCGCTGACCCGCGACGTCATGACCGCCTACTACGCCCGAACCAACGGCCAGGCTCCGACCTGGACGCCGTTGCCGGTGCAGTATGCCGATTACTCGTTGTGGCAGCGTGAGGTTCTCGGGTCCGAGGACGATCCGCAGTCCATGATCGCGAAGCAGATTGCGTTCTGGTCGGATGCGTTGGCTGATCTTCCGGAGCAGTTGGATCTGCCTGGTGATCGTCCGCGTCCCGAGATTGCTTCAGGGCGCGGCGCCAATCACAGTTTCACCATCGAACCGCAGCTGTGGTCTGAGCTGGACGAACTGGCCAAGGCAACGAACGCAACTCCGTTCATGGTTATTCACTCGGCTCTGGCGGTGCTGTTGGCACGACTGTCCGCGACGACCGACATTGCGATCGGTGCCCCGATCGCGGGTCGTGGTGAAGCCGAGCTCGATGACGTGATCGGTATGTTCGTCAATACCTTGGTGCTGCGTACCGAGGTTGATCCGTCGATGTCGTTTGCCGAGTTGTTGGCGTCGGCGCGTCAGGTGGATTTGCAGGCGTTCGCGCATGCGGATGTTCCGTTCGAGCGTGTGGTGGAGGTTCTCGATCCGGTTCGTTCGCAGGCTCGTCATCCGTTGTTCCAGGTGGCGTTGACGTTCCAGAACCTTGGACAGAGTGCTCTCGAACTGCCCGGACTCACCGCCGCTGCTGTGGAATTCGACGCAGCACTGGCCAAGTTCGATCTGCAATTCACACTTGAAGAAGCCGCTGACGCCGGTATGTCCGGCACCCTGACCTACGCGACGGATCTGTTCGACGCGTCGACAGCGGCCGAGTTCGCTGATCGGTTCGTGTCCGTCCTCCGTGGCGTTGTCGCGAATCCGGCCGCTGCCGTTGGCGACGTGGATGTTATGACCGCCGGTGAGTTGGATCGCGTTCTGTCATGGAGCGACACGGGTGTCGACAGTGGTGTGGATTCGACGTTGTCGGCGTGGTTCGATGATGCTGCTGCGCGGTTTGGTGATCGGGTTGCGGTGCGGTTCGGTGGCGAGTCGTTGTCGTATGGTGAGTTGTCGGTGCGGGCTAATCGT
>NZ_LPNP01000011.1:0-1562 GCF_019266045.1 Rhodococcus sp. MH15 | reverse complement strand
GTGGTGTGGATTCGACGTTGTCGGCGTGGTTCGATGATGCTGCTGCGCGGTTTGGTGATCGGGTTGCGGTGCGGTTCGGTGGCGAGTCGTTGTCGTATGGTGAGTTGTCGGTGCGGGCTAATCGTTTGGCGCGCAGGTTGATTGCTCAGGGTTGTGGTCCGGAGTCGTTGGTGGCGGTGGCGTTGCCGCGGTCGGCGGATCTTGTGGTGGCGTTGTTGGCGGTGGTGAAGTCCGGTGCGGGGTATTTGCCGGTGGATCCGTCGTATCCGGCTGATCGTGTCGAGTTCATGTTGGCTGATGCTGCTCCGGTGGCTGCGATTTCGTGGTCCGGGCGTGAGTTGGTGTTGCCCGCTGGTTTGCCTGTGGTTGATATCGACGCGGTGGATGTGTCGGAGTTCGATGGTTCGGTGGTTTCGGATGCGGATCGTGTTGCGCCGTTGCGGTCGTCGAATGTTGCGTATGTGATTTACACGTCGGGTTCGACGGGTCGCCCGAAGGGTGTGCAGGTTCCGCACACGACGGTGGCGAAGTTGTTTGCGAATACTGAGAGTGTGTACGGGTTCGACGAATCCGATGTGTGGACGATGTTCCACAGTTATGCGTTCGACTTCTCGGTGTGGGAGTTGTGGGGTCCGCTGTTGTACGGCGGCACGTTGGTGGTTGTGGATTATGTGACGTCGCGGTCGCCGGAGCAGTTCTTGGAGTTGCTTGCTGCTGAGCGGGTGACGGTGCTCAATCAGACGCCGTCGGCGTTCTATCAGTTGGCCGAGGCTGATCGGTTGGCGTCGGAATCCGGTCGGGCTGCTGAGTTGTCGTTGCGGTGGGTTGTTTTCGGCGGCGAGGCGCTCGAGCTGCGTCGCTTGTCGGATTGGTACGGCCGCCGCGGTGACTTCGCGCCGACGTTGGTGAACATGTACGGCATCACGGAGACGACGGTGCATGTGAGCCATCGTGTGTTGGATGCTGCGTTGGCGGCGGATGCGTCGGCGAGTGTTGTGGGTCAGGCTATTTCGGGTCTGCAGGTGTTCGTGCTCGATACGCGTTTGGCTCCGGTGCCTGTTGGTGTCGCGGGTGAGATGTATGTCTCTGGTGTTCAGTTGGCTCGGGGTTATCTGGGTCAGGCGGGGTTGACGTCGACGCGGTTTGTGGCGAATCCGTTCAATGCCGGCGAGGTGTTGTACCGCACGGGTGACGTCGCGTCGTGGAACAGTGCTGGTGATTTGGAGTATCTGGGTCGCGCGGATGATCAGGTGAAGATCCGTGGTTTCCGGATCGAGATCGGTGAGATCGAGTCTGCGGTGTTGGCGGATGTGTCGGTGGCGCAGACGGCGGTGGTTGTCCGTGAGGATTCTCCGGGTGATCAGCGGTTGGTGGCGTATGTGGTTCCGGCTGCGGGTGTGAGCGTTTCGGTCGACGATGTCCGCACCGGTGTGGGTTCGTTGTTGCCGGAGTACATGGTGCCGTCGGCGTTTGTGGTGTTGGATTCGATTCCGTTGACGGTGAACGGGAAGTTGGATCGTCGGGCGTTGCCGGTTCCGTCGTTGCAGGTTGCGGTGTTCCGT
>NZ_LPNP01000009.1:0-1451 GCF_019266045.1 Rhodococcus sp. MH15 | reverse complement strand
GGCGTATTCAACCGGTCGAAGCAACACGTTGCTGTTGAACCGATCGTAGGTGTTCGTCCCAAGCTTCAGCGGGGGTTCGCCAATGGAGTCGTTTCCGTGGTCGGGTGTTGAGAGCATGGGCGACTGCCGCGAGGTCGTCGGGGCTCCATCGCGAGAGATCAGTCCCCTTCGGAAAATATTGGCGCAGTAGTCCATTCGTGTTCTCGTTGGTACCTCGTTGCCACGGACTGTGTGGATCGGCGAAGTAGACCTTCAGCCCGGTGTCGATGGTGAACTGGGCGTGCGCGGACATCTCTTTCCCACGGTCCCACGTCAGCGAGCGTTTGAGTTCGGCGGGCATCGACGCCAGCGCCTGTGCCAACGCTCTGTTCATCGACACCGCTCCGTATCCCGACAGTGCCGGCCCGTTCTTGGTGATCGGTTGCGCTCGCCACCCACGCTCCCGTGGCAAGTGCACGAGGGTGGTGTATCCGGTTGTGCGCTCGACGACGGTTCCGATTGCGGACCTGTCCGCACCGATGATGAGGTCACCTTCGTGGTGCCCGGCAATCGCACGGTCGTCGGCTTCTTCGGGGCGCTCGCTGATCAGTACGTCCGCACTTACGTGGGCCCAGGCAGCACGTTTCGCTCGTGCCCGCGGCATGCGCAGAGCACGGCCGGTGCGCAGGCACAAGATGAGTTCGCGGCGCAGGCCGCCGCGACCCTCGATGAACAGGGACTGGTAGATGGCCTCGTGGCTGATCCGCATGGACTCATCATCGGGGAAGTCGATCGGAAGCCGGTTCGAAATCTGCTCGGGGCTCCACGCTTTCACCCACCTGCGGTCCTGACGATGCGGCTTGTTCAAGCCCTTCCATTGCCGTTCGATCGGTCCGGCGACAGCATCGCCGCCCGGCATGGTGATCCGGCCCGAGAGTCGGTCCTCAACGTACTCGCGCAACCGCTCGTTGGCCGCGAGCTTGGCGGTCTTCGGGCGGCGGGCAAACAACTCGGCTTTCCAGTGCGCCACGCTGGCGCGATAGTCGAGCTTGCCTCCACGCGTGGCGGCGTTGCGCCGCAACTCCCGCGAGATCGTCGACGGGCTCCTCCCGATGGCACTCGCGATCGCGCGCACTCCGTGGCCGGTGGCGTTCAGGATCGCAATTTCCTCACGCTCTGCCAAAGAAAGGTACCTGCCTGCCGGCGCGGGCCATGAATACGGCGTCATCCCGCCAGCGTGCCGGAACCACCGCTGGCCCACCGGTTGTCCCACGCCGACAGCGTCAGCGGCTTCCCTGGGAAGCTTGCCAGTACTGATCTGCTCCCAAAAATCTCGTTCCTTCGACCGAGGATGGCCCGGCGCTCCGGGTGACCTCATCGGAGCCCTGCCCGTCACCTCCCGCACCCAATCCGATGGTCTGCCCACAACACCCTCCTGACCTCGAATGTTGCTTCCACCGATTGAGCCCAAT
>NZ_LPNP01000008.1:0-1370 GCF_019266045.1 Rhodococcus sp. MH15 | reverse complement strand
GGGTCTGTCCAGAAAACGGTGTAATTGGTTGATTTCTAACTACTTTCGTCCGGCAGACAGCCGTCCGTCGAACGTTATCTCGAAGGCATTCAGTGCTGCCTTCCATCGGTTGGACCAGCGTTGGCGGGCGGTACCTTTGGGATCGAGGCTCATGATGGCCAGATACACGCATTTCAAGGCCGCGGCCTCGGTCGGAAAGTGTCCACGGGCCTTGACAGCCCTGCGGATTCGGGCGTTGACACTCTCGATGGCGTTGGTCGTGTAAATGACCTGCCGGATGGCGTTGTCGAATTGTAGGAACGGCACGAACTCAGCCCAGGCGTTGGTCCAGAGCCTGATGATCGCGGGATAGCGTTTCTCCCATTTGTCACTGAACTCTGCGAATCGGTCGAGCGCGGCCTGCTCCGACGGAGCCGTGTAGACGGGTTTGAGGTCCTTGGCGATATCGGACCAGTCCTTGCGGGAGGCATAGGCGTAGGTGTTACGGAGAAGATGGACCACACAAGTCTGCACGATGGTCTGTGGCCACACTTGCTCGATCGAGTCAGGTAGATGCTTGAGACCGTCGCACACGACGATCAGAACATCCTGCACACCACGGTTTTTCAGCTCGGACAACACCCGAAGCCAGTACTTCGCTCCCTCCCCGTCGCCGTGCTCACCGACCCACAATCCGAGGATGTCGCGGGTGCCGTCGACAGTCACCCCCATCGCGACGTAGATCGGCCGGTTAGCGACGTTGCCCTCGCGAATCTTGACGTGGATGCAGTCGATGAACAACACCGGGTACACAGGGTCCAACGGCCGGTTCTGCCACTCGGCCATGCCTTCCATCACCCGCTCGGTGATCGTCGAGATCGTCTGCTTGGACACATCGGCTCCGTACACCTCGGCCAGGTGTGCAGCGATCTCACCAGTCGTCAAACCCTTGGCCGACAATGAGATCACCATGTCCTCCACGCCCGACAGCCGACGCTGCCGCTTGGCCACGATCTTCGGCTCGAAGGAGGAATCCCGGTCACGGGGCACCTCGAGTTCGACCGGGCCGGCCTCGGTCAACACGTTCTTGGCTCGTCTGCCGTTGCGGGAGTTGCCGCTGCCCCTCCCTGCCGGGTCGCTCTTGCCGTATCCGAGGTGGTCGTCCATCTCGCCTTCGAGCGCGGACTCCACGACTAGCTTGGTCAGCTTCGACAGCAATCCACCATCTCCGGTCAACTGCAGCCCTTCGGCTCGCGCCTGCTCGACCAGCTCTTTGAGCCGCGCATCGCTGATACCCGGCTGAGCCGAGTTCGTCTCTGTCTCACGATCAATCACATCAGTCATAGTGGCGTATCTCCTTTCAGAGTTACACCGTTGTTCTTACAGTCCCG
>NZ_LPNP01000007.1:0-1350 GCF_019266045.1 Rhodococcus sp. MH15 | reverse complement strand
TGAATCGCCCTGGGTTCGGTGGAGACTTCTGGCCTTGGAAACGAGGATGGAAGCATGCCGAATGAACGGGTGTCAGGGAGGCCGACGATGCGGCGGTATTCGCCGGAGGAGAAGGCCGGTGCGGTGCGGATGGTCCGGGCGTTGCGGGCCGAGCTGGGGACCGAGCATGGGACGACAGCGCGGGTTGCCTCGCAGTTGGGTTACGGGGTCGAGTCCGTCAGGTCGTGGGTCAAGCAGGCCGATATCGATGACGGTCTGACTGTGGGAGTGAGCACCGCCGAGGCCGATCGGATCAAGCAACTCGAGCAGGAAATCCGAGAACTGCAGCGCGCCAACGAGATATTGAAGCGTGCGGCGTCTTTCTTCGGGGCGGAGCTCGACCGCCAGCACAAGAGATGACCGCGTTCATCGATGCCAATCGCGGCGATGTCATCGCGGGTCGGAGGCTTGGGGTCGAGCGTATCTGCAAGGCCTTGCAGATACCTCCGAGCAGCTACTACGCCACCAAAAGCCGACCGCCGTCAGCTAGATCGGTCTCCGATAGCCGGTTGCGGCCGGCGCTACGGGGGTTGTGGGAGGAGAATTACCAGGTATATGGGGTGCGGAAGCTGTGGAAAGCAGCCCGAAGATCGGGCATCGATGTCGGCCGTGACCAGGTCGCGCGGCTGATGCGTGCCGAGCAGATCGCTGGTGTGCGGCGAGGGAAGAAGGTGCGTACCACCCGAGCAACGGCCGGGGCGGATCGGCACCCCGATCTGGTTGGGCGGGATTTCACTGCGACTGAGCCGAACCAACTGTGGGTCACCGACCTCACCCACGTCCCGACCTGGGCGGGAATGGGCTACGTCTGCTTCATCACCGACGCTTACTCTCGGATGATCGTGGGCTGGCGCGTCGCGGCGAACATGCGCACCCAGGTAGTGCTCGACGCCATCGAGATGGCCCGCTTCAGTCGCGGCACACGGTTGACCGGGCTGCGCTGCCACAGCGATGCGGGCAGTCAATTCACCTCGGTCCGCTACGGCGAACGGCTCGCCGAACTCGGTGCAATACCGTCGATCGGGACCGTGGGCGATTCCTACGATAATGCTCTCGCCGAGAGCGTGAACGGCTACTACAAGTACGAACTCATCTACGGCCCAACGCATCCTGGTCCATGGCGCAGCATCGACGACGTGGAACTGGCGACACTGTCGTGGGTGCACTGGCACAATCACAGGCGGCTGCATGGTCACTGCGGCGACATCCCGCCAGCAGAGTACGAGAAGACGTTCTACGCTACTGAGCAGGGTGAGCAGGCCTTGGTTGAAATCAAATAGCCAGAGCCTCCATCAGACCCAGGGCGATTCA
>NZ_LPNP01000006.1:0-1264 GCF_019266045.1 Rhodococcus sp. MH15 | reverse complement strand
GGGTCTGCTGCACGGATAGGTGACATCTGATCTGTGGTGCCGAGAGGTGCCGCTGGAAGGATGTGCACCATGCCGAAGCCCTATCCCCGAGAGTTCCGTGAGGACGTTGTTCGGGTTGCCCGCAGTCGCGAGCCCGGAATGCTGTTGAAGCAGATCGCCGCCGACTTCGGGATCAGTGAATCCTGCCTGACGGGTTGGCTGAAAGTGGCCGATATCGAGGACGGAATCAAATCAGGAACTACCGGTGAGGACGTGGTCGAGAACCGGGAACTGCGCAAGCGAATCCGGTTGCTCGAGCAGGAGAACGAAGTCTTGCGCCGTGCTGCCGCCTATCTTTCCCAGGCGAACCTGCCGGGAAAATGATGTACCCGCTCGTTCGTGAGCTGGCCGAGGACGGCATTCCCGTCACGGTGACGTGCCGGGTACTCGAGATCGCTCGCCAGCCCTACTACCGGTGGCTGGCTGACCCGGTGACCGATGCCGACCTCGCGGAGGCCTACCGGGCGAACGCTCTGTTCAGGGCCCATAAGGACGACCCGGAGTTCGGCTACCGGTTCCTGTTCTACGAGGCTCGCGACGCCGGCCAGGTGATGGCCGAGCGCACAGCGTGGCGGATCTGCTCGAACAACGGCTGGTGGAGTGTGTTCGGCAAGAAACGCGGAAAAGCCAAGCGCCCGGGGCCTGCGGTCCACGACGACCACGTCCAACGCAACTTCACCGCCGATGCTGCGAATCAGCTGTGGCTGGGCGACATCACAGAGCATTGGACGAGCGAAGGCAAGCTCTACCTGTGCGCGTTCAAAGACGTATTCTCCAACCGGATCGTTGGCTACTCCATCAGCGATCGGATGAAGTCCCGGCTCGCGGTCGATGCGCTCGACAACGCCGTCGCCCGCCGAGATTTCGTCGCAGGCTGCGTGGTCCACACCGACAGAGGATCGCAATTTCAATCAAAAAAATTCGTCCGTGCTCTGAGCCGCCATCACATGGTCGGCTCGATGGGCCGCGTCGCTGCGGCCGGCGACAATGCCGCCATGGAGAGCTTCTTCTCTCTACTGCAAAAGAACGTCCTGGACCGCCGCCCCTGGCGCACCCGCGACGATCTCAGGATCGCGATCGTCACCTGGATCGAAAGGACCTACCACCGCCGACGCCGCCAAGTCGGGCTCGGCCGATTGACCCCCATAGAATACGAGACCATCATGACCACACCAGCCACTCAGGCTGCGTGACTCAACCTGTCACCTGATCGTGCAGCAGACCC
>NZ_LPNP01000005.1:0-1143 GCF_019266045.1 Rhodococcus sp. MH15 | reverse complement strand
GTCACGAGCAGCGCCTTCGCTGCCGCACCGTCGGCACCACTGATCTGGTTCCACCACGCGGCACGCGAGGACCGCACGATCCGGTTCAAGTCGTTGCCCGGTCACGCTCAGACCGAGGCCGTCGAGTCGAGCGAAGGCGGTCAGGTCAGGGCGGCCGAAGCCGGCCGGCGGGGTAGCGTCGGACACGTCGAGGTCTTTCGGATGGATGGCGTAGGAACCTCCGTCGTCGGGAGACCTCGACGTCTATCTGCGGACCGACGCGCCCGGCCGACCTACACCCTCATCTGAGAAGACCCCTGAAACGTCTTCGACGACGACGGGACCGGTGAGGAGGAGGGCGCGGTGAGCTAAAGGAATGGAGCTTGCTCGGCTTCGACGCCGCCGCGAGCTCCGGTGAAACGGTCGGTACTGGTCGGTCGTCGTCGGTCACCACCGGATGGCGGCGTCCCCCACGCTCGGCGTTTGCGCAGGTCAGCGGCTCGTTCGCCCAGTGGGCGCATCAAGCGATAGACGCAGAGCCGACGTGATTAGGTCGTCGGTTCGATTCCGACAGGCGGCTCCGGCGAACAGCCCCTGACCTGCACAAACGCAGGGCAGGGGCGGTTCGGTTCTGGTGGTCGCGCGATGCGCTGGCCTCACGGCTCTGCCCGACACCGACGTCGCTCTCCTCTGCGACGGAACCCTCGCCGGCTGAGCGCTCGCGGCCGGCATCCTGTCCGTGTGCCGATAGGCCTCGCACCGCTCGGCAACGCAGCGTGGCGTTGCGTCGCGACCTGGCGACGGCTCGGCGGGGCGCGATCGTCTCGTGCGTTGGCGGACTACGGGAGCTTGGACGCGAGGACGTCGGCCGCCAGGATCTCGGGTGCTGCGCCGAGGAGGTGCTGGTTGGCCATCAGGGCTGCGACGATGGCGCCGTTGGCGTGGGCGTCGCGAGCGGCCTCGTCGGGGAATGCATCGAAGATCCAGAAGGTGTCGGCGTGGGTCCTGACCGCGAACCAGACAATCGTTCCTACTTCTTCGTTGGCGAGCGCGACAGCGCCGGCGAGCAGATCGGCGAGCGCGTCGTGCTGTCCATCGGCCGCGACGATCTTGGCGACGAAGGCATACGGAAGTGATGCGGGTGTGGACATGAGGGGTTCTCCT
>NZ_LPNP01000004.1:0-1129 GCF_019266045.1 Rhodococcus sp. MH15 | reverse complement strand
CGAGGTGGTCACCGCCGCCGGCGCGGTGGCGGTGAAGGCGCCGCGGGTCAATGACAAGCGCGTCGACCCCGACACCGGTGAACGTAGGCGGTTCTCCTCGACGATCCTGCCGGCATGGGCCCGCAAATCCGCGCAGGTGTCCGAGGTGCTGCCGCTGCTGTACCTGCACGGGCTCTCGACCAGCGACTTCGGTCCCGCCCTCGAACAGTTCCTCGGCACCGGTGCCGGCCTGTCGGCCAGTTCGATCACCCGCCTCACGACGCAGTGGCAGGACGAGGCGAGAGCCTTCGCCGCCCGGGATCTCTCGGAGGCGGATTACGTCTATCTCTGGGTCGATGGTATTCACCTGAAAGTGCGTCTCGAGCAGGAGAAACTTTGCCTGTTGGTGATGATCGGTGTCCGCGCCGACGGCCGTAAGGAGCTCGTCGCCCTCTCCGACGGGTACCGGGAATCGACCGAGTCCTGGGCGGACCTGCTGCGGGATTGCCGCCGGCGTGGGATGCGGGCCCCGGTGCTGGCGGTCGGTGACGGTGCCTTGGGGTTCTGGCGGGCCCTGCGCGAGGTGTTCCCGGAAACGCGGGAACAGCGCTGCTGGTTTCACAAGCAGGCGAATGTTCTTTCTGCGCTGCCGAAGTCGGCTCATCCTGGTGCGTTGGCGGCGATGAAGGAGATCTACCTCGCCGAGGACATCGACAAGGCGCAGGTGGCGATCAAGGCATTCGAGATCGATTACGGCGCGAAGTACCCGAAGGCGGTCGCGAAGATCACCGACGACGCCGACGTGCTGCTCGAGTTCTTCCGGTATCCGGCTGAGCACTGGGTGCATCTGCGCACGACAAATCCGATCGAATCGACTTTTGCGACAGTGCGTTTGAGAACCAAGGTGACAAAGGGCCCGGGGTCGCGGGCGGCGGGGATGGCGATGGCCTACAAGCTGATCGAGGCCGCCCAGGCCCGCTGGCGGGCCGTGAACGCCCCGCACCTGGTGGCGTTGGTGCGGGCCGGTGCGCTGTTCCACAAGGGCAAGCTCCTCGAACGACCCGTCGAGATCACCCCGGAACCGTCACCGGACACGCCGGTATCCGAGGTCGCCTGACACACCTTAATCCACAGAATTTGACGATTCCTC
>NZ_LPNP01000003.1:0-1060 GCF_019266045.1 Rhodococcus sp. MH15 | reverse complement strand
CGCCGCGACCCCGGTCACGCGCTGGCGCATCACAAGGCCACCACAGCAGTGAGCGGCATGTCATCGACATAGTGACCAGCAGAAAGAGGAAGACTCCTTGACAAAGCTGCTGATAACACGTGGTCAATCTGAACGGCAGTCGAAGTATCCTGTCCCCGAACAAAATTGATCGTCTTTCCAGTGTAAGGATCAGCCAACGTGCCAGAGAGAACGACACATTGCTTCTTTCCTTCTTTGAAGACCACGTCAGTCAGCCGCGAAGCCAACAGATTATTGCGCGTATCGCACCCGTCATGCCCGAACTCCACATCGACATCATCAGACCAAGCTTGACCGAATTGATCTCTGCTGTAACCAGTTTTCGGAGCACGCCCCTTCACCGGAAGGGTCTCCAACAGCGCGACGGAGGAAGCCACATCAACATCGTGCTGACCGACAGAGCTCTCCACAGACAACGATCCTGCTGGGATCACATCCGCCAACGTCGTACTGCAACCGGAAATCGACAATCCAACAAGGGCAGTGACGGCAACCAGGAGGGAACGGGAACGCACCAAGCGATTATGCAACGTGAAACTCCTAAATCATATGCAGTGCAGAGGATCTACACTCTTATCAACAAAACTCATGAGGATGATGTCGGGAAAACCCGACATCAGACCAGTCGTGCTACACATCCACCGAACCCAATCAACCGGCCACATGCGTGATTGAACATGCCATCGTCCCTATCCGTGCGGTCGAATCGGTCGACCGTCACACGACCTGACCATCGTCACTCACATAACTCACACCGTCGACATCGAACGATGGAGCCCCTACCAGCGAGGTTTTGAGATATGTCAAAACTGCGTGCAGATAATGCGCGAATCGCAACCATCGTGGCCGCCTGGTCCGTCGTAGTCGTCGGTCCACGCAGGCCCGAAACTGCAGGATTCTCTGAACAAGAATTCAAGCTTGGTAATCATGTGGAAGTCCTTCCCGAGATCGATCCGAATCCAGGCATTCCGAGGTCAGTTGTTGCCGATCCTCGTTTCATCGTGGCATCGACCTGTGCGAT
>NZ_LPNP01000002.1:0-1038 GCF_019266045.1 Rhodococcus sp. MH15 | reverse complement strand
CCGCGGGTACCTGTGACAAGTTCGATCGCACTCTGACCGACGGGGGTGCTGGTCTCAGCGCATCCGCTGTACGCCCCGACGCCCTTGTAGAGGCCGGGAGCCGCGATGGCGAGGTTGAGGACCGAGGTCGCGGTCATGGAGATCGCGGAGATCGACTGGACCTTGTTGGTGTTGAACTCGGCGTCGATGACGGGCGGGAGTTCCTTGGTGAGGAACGTCTGCCACTTCTGGCGACCGAGAACCGGATCGTCGTTCACCCAGTCGGTGTAATAGCTGAACGCGCCTTCGAGTGGAGTGACGACGTTGACGTTCTTGTCCTGGAAGAAGTTCATGACGTCGGTCTTGCGTTGCCAGGTCGCCGAGTCTTCGCCGCCGCCTGCACCGTTGAGCAGGTAGAGCGTCGGGCGGGGTTCGCTGCCATCTGCGGGGAGGATGACCTCGAGCGGGATGTTGCGATCCATCGCCGGGGAGAAGACCGAGATGGTGACCTTGCGGTCGCCGGTCTTGGTGTTGCTCACGACGTGCGATCCGGACGTGTCACCGCCCGCAGAAGCTGTCGCCGGACTGATCAGCATCGGCAGCACCGTGGCCACTGCGAGAGCTGCGATCACACTGCCACGCTTGAAAATTCGAGCACGCATACGTTCGGATCCTCCACCTGAATGTCTTCGGATCCGGAACGGATCGAAGTGCCTGTGAGCCCTTACTGGAACAGGTTCACTTTTTGTTATGTGTCAGTAAAGCAGAGCGGGCGCAGAAAGTGACGCGATTCGATTGCCTGACAATTGAATTGGCCCCGGAATTAACCCCCAAATTAACCCCCGAATCGGCCCAGACAAGCACTCGACCCCGCTCCCGGAAGTGCAGGGAGCGGGGTCGAGTCGGAACGATTTCGGTCAGATGCCCATCGAACGAGCGAGCATCGGCCAGGAGTTGTGGAGATCGTCCTGCCAGTAGCCCCACGAGTGGGTGCCGGTCGGCTTGAAGTCGAAGGTGGCCGGGATCTTCAGATCGCTCAGGCGGTAGGCGAGGTTGTGG
>NZ_LPNP01000001.1:0-1006 GCF_019266045.1 Rhodococcus sp. MH15 | reverse complement strand
GCGCTGTTCCACAAGGGCAAGCTCCTCGAACGACCCGTCGAGATCACCCCGGAACCGTCACCGGACACGCCGGTATCCGAGGTCGCCTGACACACCTTAATCCACAGAATTTGACGATTCCTCTCCGCAATCCGGGCCGCTTGAAATCGGAATCATCCTTCGCTCACCTCTGCGGAGTAGCACCGATTCCCGCTTCATCAGGAAAGACCACTCGTCACCGACTGCATCGTGGCGGCGACCGACGCGCCAACCAAGCACTTCACACCGGCGCCATCGTCCGCCTCCGATACAGCGACAACGCCCGCTCCTACGTGCAACGTCGCACGTCAGAGGGAAAATCGATGCCCGAAATTATCCGCTGCCAGAAGCGCTACCTCGCCCGAGAAGTCTCCACCGCACTCCGACGTGACTGCCGCGCACTGACCCCTTGACGTCTATAGGAGCGTCCTTTGCGACCTCCCGCAGGGCGTCCTTCTCCAGTTCGGCGTCGGCGAGGAGTCGTTTGAGTTTGCCCTGCTGCCCCCGCAATTCCTTGAGTTCTTGCGCTGCGTCGGTATCCATGCCGCCGTACTGTTTACGCCAGTACGGCGCTGCCGACACCCCTCGGGTTCGCCGGCGATCTCTTCCTGGGTTTCCCCGCCGCGGTGAGCTCGTCTGCTCGGCGCAACTTGCGCGCGATGTCCTCTGCGGAGTTCCTCTTCCGTCCAGCCATGTTCCTCATCGTCCTATCCGCCCACGTCACGGGCAACAAGACTTAAAACACGATGGCCCCGTTCACTGCGGACATGCCATGACCTCTCATGAAAGATTGAGGATAGTTGACCGCATTTTAGCTTGCTCTCCGATGGCCGAAAGAATGATCGACCCTTTCGCGCGGCGACTGAGGAATCGTCAAATTCTGTGGATTAAGGTGTGTCAGGCGACCTCGGATACCGGCGTGTCCGGTGACGGTTCCGGGGTGATCTCGACGGGTCGTTCGAGGAGCTTGCCCTTGTGGAACAGCGCA